>JANRIE010000019.1:0-265369 GCA_033765285.1 Hyphomicrobiaceae bacterium
TGGCGCTTGTTCTTGGTGAGTTCGCTCGGCAGCGTCCATGTGCAGGCCTCGAAGTCGATCTGGCTCCACTGCATGTTGGCGACTTCATTGCGCCGCTGCGCGGTCAGGATCAGCAATTTGACGATCGGTCCGAACGGATAGCCGACGAGCTCGGCGCCCTTCCATACGTCAGCCAGCTCGGCGGCATCGAGCACGCGTTCGCGCGAATTGTTGTTGGCTGGCTTCTTCACACCCTGGCAGGGGCTCACCTCCAGCATGCCGCGTTCGACGCACCAGTTGAAGAATTTACGGATGGCCGAGAGCGCATGATTGGCAGCGCTCGGCAGGCCGGCCTCAACCGTATCGTCGAGCACCTTGAGGATATCGGTGCGGGTGATCTCGCGGATGTCGCGCTTAGCCCACCGGCTTACGAACCGGGTTTTCAGGATGCGCTCGGTATCGCGGGCGGTGACCTCACGGTTATAGCGTTGGCAGTGGAGACGCACGAAGGCATCGACGGCCTTGTCGAAGGTATAGGCTTCGAGCTGCTTGGCCTCAGCTGCCTCCGCCTCGGGATCACCGGCGGGGTCAATCCCGTCGTTGAGATCATTGATGGCGGCAATGGCTTTGCTGCGCGCGTCGGCTAGAGAGATGAACGGATACCGGCCAAGCGCCAGACGGCGCTGCTTACCCTTGTGGCGATAGACAAGGATGAAGACCTTGAGGCCGGTAGGCGCGACCCGTAACCCGAAGCCCGGGATCTTCGCGTCCCAGATCTCGATGCGCTTGTCGGGGTTGGGCATCTTGCGAATGGCAAGATCGGACAGCCCTTGTTCGGCCATGGCGGAGAGGTCCCTTGACGGTGATGCATCCACACGGTGACAAACCGTTGGGTAGCACGGTCAGGGACAATTTGGGTAGCAAAATGGCATTTTGGGTAGCAGTTGGGTAGCAAATATCTGGCGGTTGGAAGTGATGTCAGGTTGCGCGATTTCGCATCAAGCCACTGAATTTAAGCAGGAAATAGCAGTTAGTGTGTTTTTCCAGGGTTCTCTATGTGTTCACGTGTTCTAAGACTTAAAATCCCGAGGCCGCACAGCCGTGTGGGTTCGACTCCCACCGTCCGCACCACACTGGCGAGCGCGCACGCGCGTCACGAAATGAGGTGCCGGTCGCGTCCCTGGCCGACGGGCTGGAAAGGACGCTTTGGCCTGAGTGTACGCCCAAGGTCTATAATCCCGACCGTGGCGCTTGCGTTTTGGATCGCCCAGCGTCAAAGTCCGACCGAATGCTGCGCCACACCATGCCGCCAGATCGGCGGCCTTCGAACGGGTTCAGGTCTTGGGTCTGGCGGATGGCCCTGGTGGCCACACAATCATTGATACCGTGGAGCCTTCCATGCCGGTCAAGTTTTCTTGCCTGATGGCGATCCATGCCGGGGTAATTTGGACCGGGGTAATTTGGGCCGGGGTGATCCTTGCCGGGGTAATCCCGGCCGTGCCAGCCTCCGCCCAGCAGGGCCCGCCCCAGGCGATCCCGGTCACTGTCGCGCCCCCCCTCGCGCGCCGCATCACGCAGTGGGACGAGTATTCGGGCCGGTTCGAGGCGGTCGAGACGGTCGAGGTGCGTCCGCGCGTGTCCGGCTTCATCGACAAGGTCCACTTCAAGGACGGCCAGCCTGTTGCCGCCGGCGACCTGCTGTTCACGATCGACCAGCGGCCATTCAAGATCGCGGTAGAGAGCGCCGACGCCGAGATCGCGCGGGCCAAGGCGCAGGTCGCACTCGCCGAGAACGAGGTCGAGCGCGCCCGCCCGCTCGTCAGGTCCGGCACCGTCACCGAGCGCGACTTCGATCAGCGCGGCGCGGCCCTCTCGGTTGCCCGCGCCGGCCTGCTGGCTGCCGAAGCCGCCTACAGAAGCGTTCAACTCAACCTGGAGTGGACCGAGGTCCGAGCCCCGATCTCCGGCCGCATTTCCGCACGCGAGATCGACGCGGGTAACCTCGTGACGGGCGGTGTTGCCGGCAGCACGCTGTTGACGACCATTGTCTCGACCGACCCCGTGCACTTCATCTTCGATGCCTCCGAGGCCGATTATCTGCGGTATACACGCCTGTTCCAATCGGGATCGCGGCCGTCCTCGCGGGACGTGCAAAATCCCGTGCGCGTGAAGCTCGCCGACGAGGACGACTTCAAGCACACGGGTCTCATGGATTTCGTGGACAATCGCCTCAGTTCGCGATCGGGCACGATCCGCGGCCGCGCCATCCTGGAAAACAAGAACGGCCTTCTGGTCCCCGGCATCTTCGGCCGGCTGCAGTTGTTCGGCGGCGAAAGCGACGCTCTCCTGATCCCGGATACCGCCGTTGTCTCCGATCAGGCCAGCAAGATTGTCTTCGTCGTCGCAGAGGGCGATGTCGTCAAGGGCGTGCCGGTCGAACTCGGTCCGATCGAGGAGGGACTTCGCGTCGTCCGTTCGGGGCTGAAGCCGGGCGACCGCGTGGTGATCGATGGGCTGGCCAACCCGGCCGTCCGCCCCGGTGCCAAGGTCAAACCGGAGCCCGGTACGATCAAGCAGGCCGCGAGCAACTGAGGCTGGATCGGCCGCTGAGCGGACCGCAATCTACGTGAAGCTCGAGCCGTAGCGGATACCGCAGCTCGCCAGATCGAGGCCGAACGATGTCTTTCTCCCGCTTCTTCATCGACCGCCCGATCTTCGCGGCCGTTCTCTCGATCCTGATCACGATCGTCGGGCTGATCGCGCAGCGTGCCCTCCCGATCGCCGAGTATCCGGAGATCGCGCCGCCCACGGTCAACATCACCGCGACCTACCCGGGTGCCTCTGCCGACGTGATCGCCCAAACGGTGGCCACGCCGATCGAGCAGGAGGTCAACGGCGTCGACAACATGCTCTACGTCGTCTCCCAGTCGACGGGTGACGGGCGGCTGTCGATCAACGTCGTCTTCAAGCCGGGCACCAACATCGACCAGGCGCAGGTTCTCGTGCAGAACCGCGTGTCGGTGGCCGAGCCGCGGCTGCCCGAGGACGTGCGACGGCTGGGTATCTCGGTGCGCAAGGCGTCGCCCGACCTGATGATGGTCGTGCACATGATTTCGCCCGATGGCTCGCGCGACCAGCAATACATCTCGAATTACGCAACGCTGTACGTCAAGGACGTTCTGGCCCGCATCGACGGCGTCGGCAACGTCAACATCTTCGGCGCGCGCGATTACTCGATGCGCGTCTGGCTCGACCCGGCCCGGGTGGCAGCGCGTGGTCTGACCGCCGGCGAGGTCGTCGCAGCCCTGAGGGCCGCGAACCTTCAGGTGGCGGCCGGCTCCATCAATCAGCCGCCGGCGAATTCGGATGGGGCTTTCACGCTGTCCGTCCAGACCCTCGGCCGGCTGTCGTCGCCCGACCAGTTCGAGAATATCGTCGTGCGGGCGGGCGAGGATGGCTCCGTTATCCGGGTGCGTGACATTGCCCGGGTCGAGCTGGGTTCGCAGGACTACACGGTCAACGCCTATCTGGACAACAAGGTCGCAACCGCACTCGTGATCTTCCAGCGGCCGGGCTCCAACGCCCTGGCGACGGCGACGGCGGTGCGCGCCCGCATGGACGAGTTGAAAAAGGACTTCCCGCCGGGTGTGGACTACACGGTGGTCTACAACCCGACCGAGTTCATCCAGTACTCGATCGACGCCGTGATCCTCACGCTCGAAGAAGCGATCGTGCTCGTCGTCCTCGTCGTCATCGTGTTCCTCCAGAGTTGGCGGGCCGCGATCATCCCGATCCTCGCCATCCCGGTGTCCCTGATCGGAGCCTTCGGGATCATGGCCGCCGTCGGCATTTCCTTCAACACGCTGTCTCTGTTCGGACTGGTCCTGGCCATCGGCATCGTCGTGGACGATGCCATCGTCGTCGTCGAGAACGTCGAGCGCTATCTGGCCGAGGGCTATTCGCCACGCGAGGCCGCCTACAAGACCATGGACGAGGTGGGCTTTGCCCTGATCGCCATCTCGCTGGTGCTCATCGCCGTGTTCGTTCCGGTCGCCTTCATCACCGGCTTGCAGGGGTCGTTCTACAAGCAGTTTGCCATCACCATTGCAGGCTCGACCGCGATTTCGGCCTTCGTCTCGCTGACGCTGTCGCCGGCAATGGCCGCCGTGCTCCTCAAGCCGCACGCCAAGCACGGTGAGGAAAAGCGCGGCCTGCTCTATTGGCTCAGCACGCCCTTGCGTGTGTTCTTCAAGGGCTTCAACTGGGGCTTCGAGAGGCTGTCGAACGGCTATGGTGCCTTGACCGCCCGGCTCGTCCGGGTCAGCCTCGTGATGCTGGTCATCTACGCTGGCCTGCTGTTCGTGACCTGGCGCTACCTGGCGACGACGCCGACGGGATTGATCCCGCAGTTGGACCGCACCTACTTCATCTCGGCGTTTACGCTTCCCCCCGGTTCGACGCTCGACCGGTCCGACGCCGTGGTGCGCAAGGCCACGGAGATCATCCTGTCGCGACCCGGCGTGCAGAACGCCGTGGCCTTCGTCGGCTTCGATGGCGCGACATTCACCAACGCACCGAACACCGGCGTCATTTTCGTCCGCCTCGATCCCTTCGAGGCCCGCTTGAAGGCCGGATTGACCAAGGACGGTATCCTGGCCGACCTGCGCGCCCAGATGTTCCAGTTACGCGATGCCTTCGTATTCGTGATCGAGCCACCATCCGTGCCCGGCATCGGGACCGGCGGCGGTCTCAAGGGCTACGTGCAGGATCGGGCAGGACGCGGCTTGCAGGCGCTCGAAGGGGCGGCCTGGGCCATGGCTGGCACCTCCGGACAGACACCCGGGTTCACGCAGGCCTTTACCCTCTACAACACGCGCACACCGCAGATCTTCGCCGATATCGACCGCACCAAGGCCGAGCAGTTGGGCGTTCCCATCAGCCGCGTGTTCGAATCGCTTTCGGTCTACATGGGTTCAGCTTTCGTCAACGATTTCAATATTCTGGGACGAACGTACCGGGTAACGGCCCAGGCCGACAATCCCTACCGGCTGACGTTGCGTGACGTGGCCCGCCTGGAAACCCGCAACACCGACGGTGACATGGTGCCGATCGGGTCGGTGGCCACTTTCCGCGACACGACGGGTCCCTACCGCGTGCCGCGCTACAATCTGTATCCAGCCGCCGAGGTGCAGGTCGGCTTGGCACCGGGCTTCTCCTCCGGCCAGGGTATCGCCGCGATGGAGAAGATCGCCGCCGAGAAACTGCCATCCGGCTTCGGCTTCGAATGGACGGAGATCGCACTCCAGGAAAAGCTCGCCGGCTCGACGGCGCTCGTGGCCTTTGGACTGGCGGTGGTGTTCGTCTTCCTGCTGCTGGCAGCCCTGTATGAGAGCTGGCTGCTTCCGCTGGCGGTCATTCTCATCGTGCCGATGTGTATCCTGGCCGCCATGATCGGCGTCACCTTGGCCGGACTCGACCGCAACATCCTCGTCGAGATCGGTCTCATCGTGCTCGTGGGTCTGGCTGCCAAGAACGCCATCCTGATCGTGGAGTTCGCCAAGCAGGCCGAGGATGCCGGCAAGTCGCGCTTCGAGGCCGCTGTCGAGGCTGCCCGCACGCGGCTGCGCCCCATCATCATGACCTCGCTCGCCTTCATCCTCGGCGTCGTGCCGCTGATGCTGGCGACGGGGGCCGGCGCGGAGATGCGCCAGTCTCTCGGCACGGCGGTGTTCTCGGGCATGCTCGGCGTGACGCTGTTCGGCCTTGTGCTGACGCCGGTGTTCTATGTCGTCACGCGGCGTATGGCCTTGGGCTTCCGGCGGCCGGCTCCGGCGGCCGAGGCTGCCCCGACGATACCGTCTGGTCATTGACGGGCGGGACCGCGACGCGCGCTCGAACGCACACGCGAGGCAAACGGTGCTATAGGCAGGGCGAACCGGTGACGTAGAAGAACTGGAAAGCCCCGATGGACGACACCATCCCGCCGTCTGGCGAGCCGGCAGCGGCAGCCGTTGCCAGAAGTGGCCCGCGCGATGTGAAGCTGGACAGCGAAATCGCCCGGCGGCGCACCTTCGCGATCATCTCGCACCCCGACGCCGGCAAGACGACGCTGACCGAGAAGCTGCTGCTGTTCGGCGGCGCGATCCAGCTTGCCGGCCAGGTCAAGGCCAAGAAGGACCGCCGCTCCACCCGCTCCGACTGGATGGCCATCGAAAAGGCGCGCGGCATCTCGGTGGCGACGTCGGTGATGACGTTCGAGTACGGCGGCGCAGTATTCAACCTGCTCGATACCCCCGGCCACGAAGACTTCTCCGACCACACCTACCGAACGCTGACCGCCGTCGACTCGGCGATCATGGTCATCGACGCGGCGCGCGGCATCGAGAGCCGGACCTTGAAGCTGTTCGAGATCTGCCGCCTGCGCGACATCCCCATCATCACCTTCGTCAACAAGATGGACCGCGAGAGCCGCGAGCCGCTCGATCTGCTCGACGAGGTCGAGAAAACATTGGCCTTGGATACCGTCCCCATGGTCTGGCCGATCGGCCGGGGCAGAGGTTTTCGCGGCACCTATGACATGGCCCATGGCCGCATCCGCCGCATCGACGAGGACCCCGACGGCATTACGGTCTCCGGCCCCGACGACCCGGCCTTCACGACCCTGATCGAGCCGGAGGACTTTGCCGCCTGGCGCGACGAGATCGAACTCGTCGCCGACGTGGCCAGCGGCTTCGACGTCGCGGCCTTCCGCGAGGGTAGCCAGACGCCGGTATTCTTCGGTTCTGCGTTGCGCAATTTCGGCGTGCGCGACCTGCTCGATACACTGGTGGCCCACGCTCCGCCGCCGCGCGCGCAGCGGTCGTCGGCGCGGGTCATCGAGGCCAGCGAGCCGGCGATGACCGGGATCGTGTTCAAGATCCAGGCGAACATGGACCCGCAGCATCGTGACCGCATCGCCTTCATGCGCGTCGTTTCAGGCAAGCTCACACGAGGCATGAAGCTGAAGCTCGTGCGCACCGGCAAGACGTTCGCCGTCACCTCGCCGCAGTTTTTCTTCGCGCAGGATCGCTCGATCGCCGAGGAGGCCTATGCCGGCGACGTGGTGGGCATCCCCAATCGCGGCACGTTGCGGATAGGGGACGCCTTGACCGAGGGCGAGGACGTCACATTCCTCGGCATTCCGAGTTTTGCCCCGGAGATCCTGCGCCGTATCCGTCTCGATGATGCCATCAAGGCCAAGAAGCTGAAGGATGCCCTGCGCGAGATGGCCGAGGAAGGGGTGGTGCAGCTCTTCAACCCCATTGACGGCATGCCGCCCATCGTCGGCGTGATCGGCGCACTGCAGCTCGACGTGCTGGGCGACCGTCTCGTTCACGAGTACGGCTTGCAGACCGGCTTCGAAGGCTCTCCCTACGATACGGTGCGCTGGATTTCATGCGACGACGCCAAGGCGATGCAGAAGTTCCTGGAGCGCTATCGCTCAGCTATCGCGACCGACCTCGACGGCGACAACGTCTACATGGCCTCGTCCGTCTACAACCTGTCATCGGTGATGGAGCGTCACCCTGAGGTCCGGTTCGAGGCGGTCAAGACCTACCAGATCAAGCCGGAGTGAGGCTCATGACCAATGCAAGGCTTGGCCTGACCGCGCTGCTGGCGGTCGTCGTGATGTCGTCGGCTCATGCGCGGGCAGGTCAGACACCGAAGGTCGCCCCGTGCGAGGACGCTCATGTCGGCATCTCCTCGCTCATTGCCCCGGTCGCCAATAACTCGCGCTCGTTTTATGATGGACGGGTCATGGTTTACGCGGTCGACCAGGGCGAGCCGGTCTGCTGCTCGTACGGCGTAACGATCGTCATGGCCCTGCCAGAAGCAGACGGCGGCGGTCTGCAGTGCATCGCCGCCATGGGGGCCAGCGGCTTGGCTCTCGAGCGGCTGACGACGTCCTACGACGCAGCCCGCGGCTTGCTGTTGAGCATCCCGGCGCGCTGGCACGACGCCGATACCGACACCTATCGTGACGGACGGCCCTTTAAGCTGCGCATCAACATGGCGGCAGGAACGGTGACAGCCGAGTGAAGCTTGCCCAAAGCTTCGAGGGGAGGCCATCGCATTGCGTCCGAGCGCCGCGACATGAATGTCCCGATCAATGATATGACTGTGGTGATCTCTACAGCACAGGAGCGCACGCCATGGTCCACACCCTCGTTTTCAGATGCGCGCTGTGCGTGTTCGTCCTGGCTGCGGGCCCTGCATCGGCCGCCGATCCAGCGCTCGAAGAGCGGGTTAAGGCCGCCCGCGCGGCGGTCCAGCAACTCGCGGGGCAACTCAAGGGCGAACTGGTCGGCGCACTCGAGAGTGGCGGCCCCGTCAAGGCGATGGAAGTCTGTAGCGTCGTGGCCCCCCAACTCGCGGCGAGCGTCGCCGACAGTGCGCGGCTGTCCATCGGCCGCACGGCGCTGAAAGTGCGCAATCCCGGCAATCGTCCCGACGCGTTCGAAACGCAGCACCTGGCCGCATTCGCCGCACGCCTTGCTGCCGGCGAGGACGTCGCCAAGATCGACCACGCCGAAATCGTGACGGATGCGGCAGGCACCAGGGTCTTTCGCTACATGAAGGCAATTCCGATGGCCGAGAAGCCCTGCGCCGCCTGTCATGGATCGGTCATCCAGCCAGACGTGAAGGCGCAGATTGACACGCTGTACCCCGAAGACCGGGCCGTAGGCTTCGCCGCTGGTGAATTGCGCGGCGCATTTACGGTTAGCCAGAAGATGGAGTGAGACGTGGGTCACTCCCCGCGTGGCGACGCGGGGAGTGACGGTACCAGGAGTTATCCCGCCTGCAATCCAGTTACATCTGAATCGTTGCGGCGCGTGGCATCGCCGGTCCGGCCCCTCCGATCAGCCATGAACTGATCGAATTCCGCACGGTCCTTGGCGGCGCGCAGCTTTTCCAGGAAGGCCAGGAATTCGCGCTCCTCGTCCTCCAGGCGCCGGATCGTCTCGGCCCGGTATTCGTCGAATGCGGCATTACCGCTGGAGCGAAAACCCGCCATGCGGACATCGAAGCGACCGGCGGCTTCCTCCATTTTCGCGCCCAGTTGACGGCCCCAGCGGCCCCAGCGAGCCGTCTTTGAAAATCCCATTCTTCCGCTCCATATCAGGTAGCCGAGGATACCCAGCCCAATCGGCCAGAACACGACGAATCCGAGCACCATGACGGCGACCCAGGCGGGCATGCCCCAATCGTCGAGCTTTGCGACCATTTCGCTCATGACTGTCCCTCGTGGTTGACGTGTCGCCGGACAAGAGTGACCCCGCAGCGGCGACGGGTGACGATGTCAATGTGTATTACATTTACATTCGGTCAGATAGGTCGCATGCGGCCACACCGCAAGGGGTTGGCCGATGATTTGCTGGTGGAGGGCTGCGAGAGGCGGCGATCGCTGTGAGATTGCAACGTTTTGGGACGGCAAAGCTCGCCGGCCTGCGAGGGGCAGCCAGTGGCGTCAAGCCACCAGCTACGATCGGCTGATGTGTCCCATCTTCGATTTTTTTCGCGATTTGTCGGGCCTGTGACGCTTGGAACAGCGGATCGGCAGGACAGGCGGCATGTTGATCTCAAGGAAGCCAACCACCCGCCGGCCCGAACGGCCAGCCCGGAACCAGACAGAGAAGGAAACGCGCCATGAACACGATCTTCGCCGCACTGGTCGTCGCCACCGCCACCGCCGTCATCGCCACCGACGCCAACGCCTACAGCCTCCAGCTCGTCCGCTCGTGCTCCGGCGACTACTACAACTATTGCAGCCAGCACTCACCCACGTCGCCGGGCGTCAAGAGCTGCTTCAGAGCCAACGGGTTGAAGCTGTCGAAGGGCTGTGTCACCGCGCTGAAGGCCGAAGGTCTGGTATCGGAGGCTGAAGTCGCCCGCCGCCAGGCTGCAAAGTAAGTGCTGACATCGCGACACGGCGCGTTTCCTTCCTCCCTGACGCCCTGACAGCGCCCAGACCTCTGGGCGCTTTTTTGCACCTCGGCCGTCGCGACGTCCCCACGCCGATGTTTACGTCACGATAGAGCCGTCGGTGTCCTCGCCCGATTGGGCAGGGTTCTTGGTCTTCGCCTTCTGGGCGCTGCTGCTGCCTGCGATACGATCGACGATGGCCAGGAACACGGCGCTGGCGACGAAAGCCAGATGGATCAGTGTCGACCACATGATCTTCTCGTTTTCGTACTGGTTCGAGTTCAGGAAGACCTGCAACAGATGGATCGAGGAAATGGCCACGATGGCGGAGGCGATCTTCACTTTGAGGCTGCCCGTGTCGATCTTGCCGAGCCAGCCCAACTCGCTCGCGTCACCCTTGTCGAGGCGCGACACGAAATTCTCATAACCCGACAGCATGACCATCACCATCAGGCTGGCCACCAGACACGCGTCGATCAGCCCGAGCATGGCCAGGATCACCTCGTTGTCGGTGTAGGTGAAGATTTTAGTCGCGATCTTGAAGCACTTGTTGATGAACGAAATTGCGTACAGCGCCAGCGCCGTGGCCAGACCCATGTAGAAGACGACCAGCAGCCAGCGGCTGGCGAGCAGCACGCGTTCGATCAGCGCTTCCGCATCCATGCCGCCGGCATGCGGTTTGGATGGCGCGGTGGCTTGGGCGTCATCTCGGGCAGGGCTCATGGGTGGCTCCGATGGCTGCGGCTGGGCCAGCGCTGATAACGCGCGCGCCAGTGGCAATCAAGTCGGATGACACTGAAACCGTAAGTACTTCAGATGAGTAAACCTGGAGAGCTCAGTTGCCGGCGGCGTCGAGCTTCGCTTTCAGTTGCTCTAACATTAGCGCGATGATGCCGCCGGCCCCCGGCTGATGCTGGGCACCTGGTGTATGCAGGATGAGATCGAGTGCGGCGATCGCCTCGCCAAGCTTCGACCTGTAGGCGGTCAGGTCGATGCGACCATCCTTCAGCGCAGCATCAGCGGCAAACACGGTACACGACGCGAACAGACGATGGGCGTGGTAGGTGTTCTGCGGGGCCCGCCGCGCGACATCGGCACGGGCCGCGCACTCGTCGAGCTTGCCGGCGGCCTGCGCCAGTTGTGCATCCGTTAGCGGATCGCCCTCGGCCTGTACGGACGGCACGGCCAGCGCGGTCGTCAGCGCCGCGATGATGAACGCTGAACGTAGCCATATCGGCATGGGCTGGCTCTTTCTCGGCTGCAGAGTGTGTCGGTCGCGGTAGGGTTACGCGTGCGCCGTCCCGTCGGTTTTCCCGAGCCGCGGCATCAGCCGCGCGGGACGCCGAGCCCGTCGAGATAGACGAGCATGGCCGCCTCCAGAAGATCCTCTGGACTGATCGGGATGGGCCGCCGTGCCGCGTCGCCTCGGGCGAACAGGGCCGCGATGCCGTGCGACAGAGACCAGACGTGGAGCGCCATCATCATTGCGGGTGGGCGGCGGCTCTCCGTGCAAAGCAATGCTAGTTCCGAACAGGCTTCCCGCACCACATCCAGGGCCCGGTCGGCGGCGCGTCGGGCCTCTGGATACTGGGCAATGGCAAGACCCGATTCGAACATCGCGGCGAACAATGCCGGCTCCTGGCGTGCGAAGTCGAGGTAGGCTCGCCCGATGCGGTGGAACGCGGCGCGTGGTTCGGGCCGGCCGCCGTCCCACGCCGCTTCGAGCGAGCGCCCGAACGTTTCAAACCCCCGCTGGGCCACATCGGCCATCAGGGCGTCACGATCACGGAAATGCCGGTAGGGTGCCGCCGGTGATACGCCGGCTGCGCGGGCGGCATCAGCGAAGGTCAGACCGCCCGGTCCTTTCTCGTTGATCAGGCGCAACGCGGCCTCGATCAGCGCTTCGCGCAGATTGCCGTGGTGATAGCCCCGCTTGTTGCCCGGATCGTCGGAGTTCCAGCTCATTCCTGAGTTCTAGCTGAAGCCGGTCCGCGACGCACGGGGCTCGTCGAAAAGGCCCTCAGCGACACACGCGAAACGTACCGCTGGCGTTGTGGCGCGCCAGATCGACGTGCAGATGATCATGGTGAAACCGGTCGGCATCTGGTCCGAGCACGGTGGTGAACCGCCGGCAGGCTTCGCGGTGAACGACCCTGAGGAAGGCTTGCTCGTCGGCGGTGCCCCCCCATCCCGACCGGATGGTGACTGTGCGCCCGTCGGCAAGGACGAAGCCCGAGATATCGAGGGCGTTGGCCAGCGCGTGTTCGGACAACTTGGCACCGGCGATGCCGTTGCGCGTTCGGCAGGAGTAGGACGCCGCAACCTTGATCTCGCGAACCGGGGCACCGAGGTAGCGCACCGCCGCCGGATCGACCGCCGCCATCAGCCAGTCCTCGACGGGCTTGATCATCGGGCAGCGTAGCAAGGCGGCTGGCCGCAGCCCAATCGCGCCGCGGCCGACCGCTGACATCTCGAACGGGCGTGCAGCCCCGCACACGGATGGCCCACCCAGACCCGATCGCAACCTTATGAAGGGGCCTTCCGCCACCGTGCCTGACGCGATGCAGCGCTCTTCGTCGGCCGCTTGCAGTGGTGCGAAGGCAATGGGCTGATAGGGGGTAGACGGCCCCGATGAGCCGCAGCTCGCCAAGGCAAGAGCGGTCGTCAAGAACGCCAATCGGGTGAGGGTGTCGGGGTACGCAAACATGAGACCGTGACGATACGCGCGGTCCGATGAAAACAGGGTGAACGGCCCACTCACTCGGTCCCTGGCATTGCGTACATCAGCGAATCGACGCGGGTTCGGCCAATTCGTGTCTTTGCTGCGGCGCGCAACAAAACTGCAATATTTGACACTCCGGCAGTCGAGTTATCCACAGCCGCAAAGTGGACAACTTGAGTTGTCAGTGACTCTTAATAGTTCATATGCTAGAAGACTATCAATCTGAACGTGCGTAATGGTTATGCGTTGAGTGTCGTTGTGCGTCGGTATCGTTCGTTCAGACGAGTGTAGTTGAGTAGTTGTTGAGTGTAGGCTCTGGCTGTTCGCTGTGGCGGACCTGCAGACAACCCCGCGTTTGTCATTCGCTGGTCTCGTTGTGGGCCTAGCCAGAGCCTCATTTCTCTACGAGTGCTTTTGAACACTTCCAATGTTTTTTCTGGTGCCCCGCGGCCTTGGTCGGTGCGCCTTGGCGGCATCGCTCGCGGACACTCAGGATGGTCCGGCCGAGGCACGCAAACCGCATCTCAGCGACGGTCGACCTCCGCAAGAAAAGTCACGACGGCGTCCTTGAACGCCTTGTCGCCGACGGCTTTCATATGGTCGCGGCCCTCGATCGTCATGGCGATAGCGCCGGGGATCAGTCGCGCGAGAGGCTCCGCTGGGCCGCCGATGACATCATCGCTACCGACGGCGACGAGAACCGGGCACGTTATCCGCGCCAAGTCGTCTTCGCGGATCGGATCCCGGCTCGAGCGGATGCAGGCGGCCAGCGCCTTGAGATCGCTTTTGGTCTGTTCGGCGAACGCGCGGAAGGTGCGCGCCGTCGGGTTCGTTACGTCCTCGATGTGCGCCGCCTCCAGCGCATGGGCAATGGGGCCCGTTCCTGCCATCCCGCGCACCATATTGTGGCCTAGGCCACCGAAAACGAGGGACCGGACGCGCTCGGGGTGGCGCAGCGCCAGGAAAGCGGCGATCCGCGCCCCCATCGAATACCCCATGACGTGGGTGTCCGTGAGGCCGAGGTGATCGAGGAGAGCACGGGCATCCTCCGCCATGATGGGCGCGCCGTAGAGCCCCGCGTCGTGAGGTTTTGCCGACTGTCCATGGCCCCGGTTGTCGAGGGCAACGACCCGGTATCCAGAGCGCTCGAGCATGGCGGCCCACCCAGTGCTCTCCCAGTTCGTGGCGACATTGGAGGCGAAGCCGTGGATGAGGAGCACCGGCTGTCCCTCCCCGCCGTCGCGATAGGCGATCTCGATCCCGTTCGAGGAGAAAGTGTGCATGGGTTCTGGTCCTTGCCGCTCTGAAATCCGGCTCGATGTGGTCTTGCTCTCATGTGGGGAACGCAAAATCCGTTACCTTTTCCCGCACGCGTTGAACGGATTTCACGATCTGAACGTCACGAGTAAAGGTCTCGAGACGCGTGTGATTGAGACCGAGAAGGCTGCCGAGCCCCCTCGCGGACAACAACGCAGCGCACATCCCGGTCATCACACCAGCCAGACGCCGTCCCGCGACCTCTATCATTCGCCTCGCCCCGCCGCTATCGTGCCGGCGCACCGACACCACCAGCGACAAGACAGGCAGCGTCATGGCAGCTTCCCTCATCCCGCACTTTGCCAACGACCCCGGAGCCGAGAAAATCTTCATCGGCGTAAAGGAATTCCAGTGCATGGGAGCCCGCCCTCCCTTCGACCATCCGCACGTCTATCTCGACATGGGCCAGGACAATCAGGTGCTCTGCCCCTACTGCTCGACGCTTTACATCTTCGATGCTCGCCTGGATGTCACCGAGACCGACCCTAAGGATTGTCTCGTGGTCGTCGACAGAGAGCCAGTGGCCTGAGCGCCGTTCAGCCACCAGACGCCACACGCGCCGTGGCCAGCCGCGACCGGGGATTGGCCGGACTGAGCGTCATCGTTGCCGGGGGCGGCATCGGCGGCCTGTCGGCGGCGCTGGCGCTGGCCCAGCGGGGTTCGAGCGTCAGGGTGTTCGAGCGCCGCGCCGAGCCTGGCGAGGCTGGTGCCGGCATTCAGATCGGCCCTAACGGCACGCGCATTCTCGCTGATCTTGGCGTTGCCGACCGGCTCTCATCGCTCGTCTCTGCTCCTGCCGAGCTGATCGTCCGTGACGGCCGCACTGGCAGCAGGCTCGCCGCCCTGCCGCTCGGGTCGTGGCTGCAGGCCCGCCACGGAGCCCCTTACTGGACGACGCACCGCGCCGACCTGCATGACGCGCTGCGTGCGACTGTGGCATCCGTTCCGGGGATCGAGTTTTATCATGGGGCGGGGGTCGACGGATTCGCAAGCACGGCCGCCGAGGTCTCTGTGCTGATGGCCGACGGGCGCGTCGAGCGCGCCGACCTCCTTGTGATCGCCGATGGGGTTCACTCCCGTCTGCGCGCCCGCTTCGGCAACGCCGGACCGCCGCACTTTGCTGGACGCACGGCGGCCCGCGCCGTGGTTCCCGCTGCGTCGGTGCCATCCGGCATCGGCCTGGACGACGTCGGCATCTGGCTCGCGCCGTCCGGCCACGTGGTCCACTATCCGGTCCGCGCCGGCAGGGAGCTGGCCCTGGTCGTGATCACAAAGGCGCAAGACGGGTCGGCCTCCCAGCCGGAAGCATGGGCCACGCCCGTGGTGGCCGCCGACATCGCCGCGGCGGTGTCCCGCTTCCCTGCGCCGGTCCGCGCCGTGGCGGCTGCTGCGAGCGGCTGGAAGCGGTGGTCGCTCGTCGAACTACCTCGCTTGCCGAATTGGGTCGACGGTCGCGCCGCGCTGCTCGGCGATGCCGCCCATCCCGTCCTGCCTTTCCTGGCGTCCGGTGCCGTGCTGGCCATCGAGGACGCCGTTACGCTGGCGGGCGAACTTGCGGGCTCCACCTCCATCGAGGCGGCTTTGGCCAGCTATCAGGCGCGGCGTCAGCCGCGGGTCGCCAAGGTGCAGGCCGGTGCCCGGCGCAACGGCACCCTATATCATGCCGCCGGTCCGCTCGCCCTCGCCCGCGATGCGACGATGCGGCTCGTCCCGCCGCAGCGGCTGATGCGATCCTACGATTGGCTTTATGGCTGGCGAACTGGGGCGTAGGCGGCAACCGGCCTGCCAGGCTCTTGCTCGGCCCCGAGATTGAGTATTCCTCAACTGCGCCAGAACTCGACCCTGAACAGCACCAGCACCGTGAACAGCTCCAACCGGCCGAGCAGCATCGCGAACGCGAGCACCCACTTGGCCGCCGCCGGCAGACCAGAGAAGTTCCCTGCCGGCCCGATGATGTCACCCAAGCCAGGGCCCACATTGCCAAGCGCCTGCGCCGAGCCGGAGAGCGCGGTCACCAGGTCGAGCCCCATGCCCGTCAGGACCACCGTGAATAATCCGACGGTGGCCATATAGATGGCAAGAAACGCCACGACGGAGAATGGGACGTCAGCAGGCAGGCGACGCCCGTTGTAGACGAGCGTGACGATCCGGCTGGGGCTCATCAGATGCACGAAATGGCTGCGCGTGAGCAGGCCGGTGACCTGTAGTCGGTAGATCTTGATGCCCCCCGCCGTGGAGCCGGCGCACCCGCCCACGAACGTCAACAGGAAGAACACGCCGACGGCAAACGACCCCCACATCGTATAATCCGTGCTGGCGAACCCGGTCGTGGTGACGACGGACACGATGTTGAAGGAGGCCTTCGTCAAGGCCGTGGGAAAGTCCATGCCGCGCGTCACCGTGAGCCATGCCGCCAGCATGAGGCAGACGCTGCCGACGAAGAACACGAAGCCGCGAACCTGTTCGTCATTGACGAGGGAACGAACATTGCCCCGCGCAGCCTTGATCAGCACGACGAACGGCAGCGCGCCAAGGATCATGAAGACGATGGTCGCCCACTCGATGGCCGGCGAATTGAAGAAGCCGAAGCTGGCATCGTGGGTGGAGAAGCCGCCAGTCGCGATGGTTGCCAGCGAATGACAGATCGCGTCGAACGGGCTCATGCCGAGCGCCAGGAAGGTCGCGGCGCAAACGACGATGAGGACGCCGTAGACGACGGCGATATAGACAGTGAGCTCGATGGCGCGGGGCACCACCTTCTCCGAGCGATCCGAGGATTCGGCCTGGAACAACTGCATGCCGCCGACCCTGAGGAAAGGCAGCATGATGATGGCCATCACGACGATGCCGAGCCCTCCGAGCCCATTCAGCAGCGCCCGCCAAAGCAGAACGCCCCGTGGCAGCTTGTCGAGGTTGACCATGACGGTCGACCCCGTGGTCGTAAGCCCGGACATGGATTCGAAGTAGGCATCCGAGACCGACAGCCCAAGGCCGATGAACGGCAGGCTGGCAAAGGCAGCCACCACGATCCAGCAGAGCGTCGTCAGCAGGAAGCCTTCCTTGACACCGATGCGTGGCGGGTCGTCGTCATGGCTGAACAGGACAAGCAGGCCACCGATAAAGAACGTCGCCACAGCAGAGGCGAGAAACACCTTCCAGTCGTCGTGTCCGTCCGCCAGGTCGACGATCGCTGGCAGCAGCATGGCGAACGCGATGACGCACAAGATCAGTCCAAGCGCGAACAGTATGGGGCGAAGCTGGATCAAATGATGGGCCTGCCTGTGCGGCGCTGGTCTCGAGTCTACGTCGGGCGACAAAACCGGTCTGGCGATCGGTGCGCGGCAGACTGAAAGAACGAACCGAACGAATTTGTCGCCGAATCAGTCGCGTGAGGTCCGACCGTTCGCTCGCAGTGTGTCCTTGATTGGTAAAGTCCTGGTCAAGACGCGTGCTCATGGTTCGTTAACGATTGTGCGCCGACAAACGCGGCCTCGGCTCAGGTCTCGCGCCTGCCGTATCCGCCGCCGGTCGGCGTTTCGATGATGAGGCAGTCGTCCGCGTCGAGTGCGAGTTCGACTGAACCACCAAGATGTTCGATCGTTCCATCCGCGCGCCGGACCATATTGCGCCCGAGCTGGCCTGCCTCCCCGCCGTCGAACCCAAACGGCCTGACGCGGCGATATCCCGACAAGATCGCCGCCTGCATGGGCTCGAGGAAGCGGATCGCCCGGCGTGTGCCGTCGCCTGCCGAATGCCGGCCGCGACCGCCAGACCCGCGACGGATGGCATGCTCTTCCACCAGGACCGGATAGCGCAATTCGAGGATCTCCGGATCGGTCATCCGGGTGTTCGTCATATGCACCTGGACGCCGGCCGCCCCATTGAAGTCGGGTCCTGCGGGTGCGCCTGACGCTATCGTTTCGTAGTACTGCCGCCGCCCGTCGCCGAACGTCAGGTTGTTCATGGTGCCTTGCGTAGACGACAGCGCGCCGAGCGCGGCGAACAGGGCGTTGGTCACGACCTGGCTCGTCTCCACGTTGCCCCCTGCCACCGCGCGCGGATAACTGGGTTTGAGCATGCAGCCCTCCGGGATGACGAGCGTGAGCGGCCGCAGGCATCCCGCGTTGAGCGGAATGGGTTCACCCGTCATCACCCGGAAGACGTAGAGAACCGCCGCGCGGGTCACTGGCTCTGGAGCATTGAGGTTGTCCGCGCCGGACGGCGACGTGCCGGTGAAGTCGATCGTCGCGCTGCGTGATCGACCCTCGATCGTGACGCGCACGGCGATGACCGCCCCGCTGTCGGTCTCGACCTGGAACTGGCCATCCTGGAGCCGCCCGATGAGGCGACGCACGCTTTCCTCGGCAGTATCGAGGACATGGCCCATGTAGGCGTTGACGACCGGCTGCCCATAGGCCTCGATGAGGCGTGAAATCTCGATGGCTCCCCGCGCATTCGCCGCGATCTGTGCCTTGAGGTCGCCAATGTTCTTTTCCGGTTGCCGCGCAGGATGCGGCCCTCCCGTCAGAACGGCACGGATCTCGGCGTCCAGAAACCTGCCGTCGGCAACGAGCCGCATGGGCGGAATCACGACCCCCTCCAGCTCGATGGTCGTGGCGCGCGGCGTCATGGAACCGGGGGCCAGACCGCCGATGTCCTCGTGATGGCCCCGGCTCGCCACGAAAAACAAGGTCTGGGTGCCGGTGGCGTCGAAGACGGGCGTAACGACCGTGATGTCGGGCAGGTGGGTTCCGCCCTGGTAGGGGGCGTTCAGCACGAAGACGTCGCCAGACTTAATCCTATCTCCGGCCGCTTGCATCACGGCTGCGACGGCGCTGTCCATGGACCCCAGGTGCACCGGGACATGCGGCGCATTGGCGATGAGCTGGCCGCCCGCGTCGAAGATGGCGCAGGAAAAATCCAGGCGCTCTCGAATGTTGACCGACTGCGCGGTGAGCCGCAGGGTCTCGCCCATTTCCTCGGCAATCGCCATGAACCGGTTCTTGAAGACCTCCAGCAACACCGGGTCGGGTCGGGCAGCAGCAGGCGCGCCCGGCTCACCGGCAGGCGCGCGCATCGCGTCGTTTGCCGCCTGTCGCATGACCAGATCATCCCGCGCTGTCACCTCCAACTGCCAGCCATCCTCGACGACAACAGTCTGGTGCGGCTCGATGACGAGGGCAGGTCCGGCGAGGCGATGTGATGGCGCGAGCCCGGCCCTCAGGTAAACGGGCGCCTGGTGCCATCGCCCGGCGGAGTACAGCGGCGTCAGCGTGTCGGGCTGCGGCGGCGGGCCTGGTGGTGCGCCTGCCGTCGTAACGGGCTGGTCCGCCCCGCCGAAGCCCGTGGACGCCTCGACCTCGAGTGTGGCGATGACGATCGGGCGGCCGTCGTGGGGAAAGCCGAACCGGCGCTGGTGCTCGGTGGCGAAGTCGGCTCGCATGATCTCCGGCTCGGCCAGCAGCACCGGAAATGCCGTGTCGGTGCCATCGGAGCGCAAATGGAGGGTCGTGACGATCGAGATGGCGTCGTGTTCGGCACCCTGGTCGAGGAGATCGTCTGTCACGGCCGATCCGAGCTGCCAAGACAGCGCGTCGACGGCCTGCATGCCCGCGGCATCGAGCGCCAGTTCCAGCGAGCGCTGGCGGCTGGCGCGCAGGGGCGCGATGCCGATGCCGTAGGCCGACAACAGCCCTGAAAGCCGGTGGATGAGGATCGACGACATGCCCAGCGTCTCGGCAACCCGGCACGCGTGTTGTCCCGCCGCCGCCCCGAACGCGTTCAGCACATGACCGGAGATGTCATGCCCGCGCTCGATCGAGATTTTCTTGATCGCATGCGCCATGTTCTCGACGGCGATGCGGACAAAACCGTCGGCGACCTCGACGCCTGTGCGCCCATCGCCGATCGCGCCCGCCAGTGCGGCGAACGCCTCCTCGACGGCGGCCTTGTCGATCGGCAGGTCGCCCGCGGGTCCGAATACCTTGGGGAAATAGTCCGGCAACAGTTTGCCGACCATGACATTGGCATCCGTGACGGTGAGGGGCCCGCCGCGGCGATAAGCCAGGGGGCCGGGGTCTGCACCGGCGCTTTCCGGCCCGACCCGGAAACGCTGGCCGTCGTAGCTCAGGATCGAGCCGCCGCCCGCCGCGACCGTGTGGATCTGCAACATGGGCACGCGAAGCCGGACGCCAGCGACCTCGGTGTCGAAGGTTCTCTCGAATACCCCTGCGAAATGCGAGACGTCCGTCGACGTGCCGCCCATGTCGAAACCGATGACCTTGGCATAGCCCGCCTGTCGAGCCGTCTCGGCCATAGCGACGATGCCGCCCGCTGGGCCAGACAGGATTGCGTCCCGGCCCTGGAACCGGTCAGCCGCCGTCAACCCACCTGATGACGCCATGAACTGGAGCGGCACGTCGCGGTGAACGCGCGGCCCGGTACCGCCGCTGCCGGAGGCCGGGTCGGCCAGCGCCGTCGCCACGCGATCGACATAGCTGCGCAGGACCGGCGACAGGTAGGCGTCGACGACGGTCGTGTCTCCGCGGCCGACGAGCTTGATCAGAGGGGAGACGTCGTGACTGACGGAAACTTGCTCGAAGCCCGCCGCTCGCGCGATGTCGGCGGCCTTCTGCTCGTGGATGGGATGGGCGTAGCCATGCATGAAGACGATGGCCACCGCGCGGTAGCCGGCGGCCCGCGCGTCCGCGAGTGCCGATGCAAGGTGCCCCACATCGAGCGGCGACAGCACACGGCCATCGGCCATGACCCGCTCGCGCGCACCGATGACCCGTGAATAGACGCGATCCGGCTTGACGATCTCGCGGGCGAAGATGTCGGGGCGCGCCTGTGTGCCTATCTCGAGTTGGTCCTCGAGCCCGGCGGTAATGACCAGGACCGTCGGCTCGCCTTTGCGCTCGAGCAGCGCATTGGTGGCGACCGTCGTGCCCATTTTGACGCTTGTGATGAGATCGGCCGGCAGCGGTGCCTCGCGCGCCAGCCCGAGGATTTGCCGTATGCCCTCGATGGCGGCGTCCTCGTACACGCCCGGATTGACCGACAGCACTTTGCGCGCCAGCGTTCGTCCGTCCGGGGCCACGGCCACGATGTCGGTGAATGTGCCGCCGCGGTCGACGGCGAACTGCCAGCCGTTCCCACTCGTGGCCCATCCGTTCCCACTCGTGGCAAGGTCACGCGTCATGCAGCCTGACGTCCCGATGCATTGACATCATGGACAGGAGCTAGCCGTGCGATCGGGGTCCGTCAACAGGTTCGCAGGCGAGCGCGTGCCTGACCGAGGCTGCTGGCCGGTTTGGATCGGTTCGATGCATGGAACAAAGGGTGGGGTGCGGCCGGGTCGGAGGAAAGCGTGGGACCCGCAGGGCCGAACGGCGTTGACGCCCGGCACCGCACCACCTTAGACCTCGGACCGGGGAACGGTCTCCGAGGTCGAAAACGCCAAGACATTGCAAGCATTACTCGAAGCAGCGGTTTGCATGCCTCTCATGTCGTCGCTCGCCCGGGCAGCGCTCGTCCACATCGCGATCGCAGCCGCCGCGGCGATTGCCAGCAGCAGACTTTTCATCACGTCCTCCAGGCATCAGGGCCCCCGTTCCTTGCGGTTTTCCCTAGAGGACCGCCGCAAGGCCGCTTCGGCAACCATGACACACGTTTTCTCAGTCTTAAGTACTACGCAGTTTTCTGCATGACACACCAATTCGTCAAGTCACGAACGAGTTGCATCCAGCAACAAATCTCTCATCGGCCCTGTTCAGAAGGGTCTACGGGTGCAATCACATGTGGACAACGCGAAAGTCCGCGCTGGCAGGCCGCCGGGAGAAAGTGCGCGCCGCAGTCCGCGGACTGCCGCTCGCGCGGCCCACGCCTCCGGGGCGATGGTCTTCACGCTGGCCTCGTGACACGGTATCGCTGATGGATGGAAGCGCGAGGATCAGGACGCAGCGCGCATGGCTGAGTTGGACAGGACCGCATCGGGAACCGGTTGGCTGACCCGGACGGCTGGTCTTCTGCGTGCACCGTTTTCGTGGGTGGCAGGTTTTTTCGCGCCTGCCCCGGCGTCCAAGCAACTTGCTTTCACGATTGCCTTCGTCGGCCTGGCGGCCAAGATGGCCAAGGCTGATGGCGTGGCGGTGGCCGTCGAGGCGGAGGCCTTCGAGCGGTGCTTCTATGTGCCACCCGCCGAGCGCGCCAATGTCGATCGGGTGTTTCGGCTCGCCGCGGGTGATGTTGCCGGCTACGAAATATATGCCGAGCGAATTGCCCGCATGCTTGCTGACGACCGCCCGTTGCTGCGCGATGTGTTCGAGGCTCTGTTCAACATTGCCGCCGCCGACGGGATCCTCCACGAGGCTGAGGAAGTTTTTCTGCGAACCGTCGCCGACCGATTCGGGCTCAGCGAGCA
This sequence comes from Hyphomicrobiaceae bacterium, assembly GCA_033765285.1. GTDB lineage: Bacteria > Pseudomonadota > Alphaproteobacteria > Rhizobiales > Hyphomicrobiaceae > Filomicrobium. The sequence continues at coordinate 22,404 of JANRIE010000019.1, forward strand.
GGAGTATCAAGCCGATCGCGCCATGTTCGTCCGCGACAAGTCGAGCCCCTATACCGTCCTGGGCGTCGACCCGAGCATCGGCGACGCTGAACTCAAGGCCCATTACCGCCAATTGGTGCGGGACAACCATCCCGATAAGCTCGCATCGCAGGGTGTCCCGGCCGAATTTCTCGTGCTGGCCGACCGCAAGCTCGCCGCCATCAACGCCGCCTATGACGCCATCCTGGCGGCGCGCGAGCAGGCCCGCGGCACCAACGCGCGGAGTGCGACGACACCATGACGGAATGCCCGATGATCACCGTCGCAGATACTCCCCTGGTGGACCAGCTTCACCCGGCTGCGAACATCGAGCCGCGCCGCGTGCCCGGACCGCCGACGATCCTGCTGCTGCACTACACGGGGCTGATCTCCTGCCAGAAGGCGATCGACTGGTTGTCGCGCCCCGAGAGCAAAGTCTCTTGTCACTATGTCGTCGACAGCGACGGAACGATTACCCAAATGGTGAGCGAAGGTCTGCGCGCCTGGCATGCCGGCGAAGGCAGTTGGGAGGGGCAGGACGACGTCAACTCCCGGTCCATAGGCATCGAAATCCACAATCCGGGTCACGACCGCGGCTACCCTGATTTTCCCGACGCCCAGATGGATGCCGTGATCACCTTGTCGGCCGATATTGTCGCCCGCAATGGCATCGAGCCCTGGCGCGTGCTGGCCCACTCCGACATCGCACCCGTGCGCAAGATCGACCCCGGCGAAAAGTTCGACTGGAGGCGACTGGCTGAAGCGGGTGTCGGACTGTGGGTTGAGCCGGAGCCGCTGGGCCCGCTGATCGGGGATGTCTCGACACGCCCCGATCCTGAGCTGGTTGCCTATGTCGAGCGCCTGCTGGCCGAATACGGTTACGGCGTCACGCCGACGGGGACCTTCGATGCGGGGCTGCGCACGGTCATGCGCGCTTTTCAGCGCCACTTCCGCCCGGCGCGCGTCGACGGTCTGCTCGACCACTCCAGTGTCGCGACCCTGGAGCGGCTGGTAGCGGCGAAGCGGGCACGGCTGACGAGTTGACGTTTAGGCAGCCCGGCCGATCCGGCAGCATACGACGGAGATGGTGCCACCGATGCGTGGACTGCGGGATCTGGCCGTCCTGCCGGAGGCGGGCAAACAAGGCGTCGATGGCCGGAGAGAGGCGAGGGTGATGTGATGAAAAAGGCGCACATTATCCAGGTCAACGTCAACGACGGCAGTTCCATGCTCAAAGAGTGGGATCCGCCCATGGATGGAACATTTAGGGCGAGGCTCGGGGGCGGTCTGCTAACTGATGCCGAACTTGCTGCTGTGCCAAAAAATCAAGGTCTGAAAATACAGTGGCTGGTCAAGGGGCGAGTACCCGAAGTCTTAGGCATGTCCACCGGTCCTTTCACTCTTGCCCCGGCCTTGAAGGACTTTCTCGAATCCAAGGAGCCGGGTGTGCATCGCTTCCTGCCGATTGAAATTCGTACCTTCGCGCCGGTAGATGGAAAGCTGAGCCATGGCTTGCACTGGCTGCTCCTCCCCCCCCCTCGTCGATTGCCTGAACATCGAGGAGACGATGTTCAATCACGACTATAAAGGAAAAGCGTGGAGTCGCATGAAGGATGATTCGAATCTATGGGGGGGGGTCATTTCGGGAGATCCGGGGGACCCCCCAGAATTCCCATGCACGTTCTACCGATCAGAGATCGAAGGTCGCACGCTCTGGCGGTTCAAGACCGGCGCAGATTCGTCCAACTATGCCTGCTCTGACGAATTCTGGACGTTCTTTAAGAAGAACAAAATGCTGGGCTGGCGCACAAAAAAGATGTGCATTGTGAAATAGCCCGGCCCGAGACGGCCCATCCGGCCGGAGCCATCTCTGCCCCTTGACTCGTCCGGCCCCTCCCCGCTTATTCGGCGCGCCAGTCGGCCGGACGGTCGCTGCTGCTTGCTCGGGCGTTATGGCCATCGCGGGCGGGCGGCAGAGGAAAGTCCGGGCTCCATGGAAACACGGTGGCGGCTAACGGCCGCCGGGGGCGACCCCAGGGACAGTGCCACAGAGATCGAACCGCCCGACGGCCTCCGGGCCTGAGGGTAAGGGTGAAAAGGTGCGGTAAGAGCGCACCGCGTCGCCGGCAACGGCGATGGCAGGGTAAACCCCACCGGGAGCAAGACCAAATAGGGGCGGCCGGGCGCATGCGGCGCAAGCCGCGTGGCGCCAAGCCCGTTTTCAGGCCCGTCGCCCGGGTTGGTTGCTTGAGGTGCCTGGTAACAGGCATCCCAGATGAATGACCGTCGCGGGGGCAACCCCAGACAGAACCCGGCTTACAGGCCGGCTGGTAGGTTTTTCCTTAGCGCGCGGCGACACTTTTGCTTGCGCCTTCCGACACTCGTTCCGAGCGCCGGCCGGAAGGCGCGGAGTTTTGGTGGCGCGGGGTTCAGAACCCTGCCGTGATCGACGCCAGCACCTGGAGGCTGGTGAGCGCAGAGCCGACCAGCAGGACGCTGGCGAGTGCGATGATCTTGACGGCGGCGAGGGTATCGGCGGTGTCGGTCTTCATGGCGGCCTCCAGGGGTTGATCTGGATTGACTTTGCCGGCCCGGGGGATGCGCCGCAGTTCCGGGCGAAACACCGATCAGCGGGTTTGCAGGTCGTCGAGTGCCTCGCCGAGGTCGATCGCCCGCTGTGCCGTGGTCTCCATCAGGCATCGTGCCGCCATCGGCAGGGCCATGCTGCCGCCATCGTGCACGAGGTAGGGGAGTTCGCAGCGCTTGTCGCGCCAGGAGATCCAGGCGATCTGGGCTGCACGCAGCTTGTCGGCGCTGGGCTTTTCGAACAACGTGCGCAAAGCGCCGTAGTAGGTGTTCAGCAGGTCGTCCCAGATCACCGTTTCGCGGTCGTAGCAATCGGCAACGGCTTGTCCGCTCCCGGTTTCGGCGAGCCCGTCACACCGATCTGACGCGCGGCCGATGCACTCGGTCCGCGACGTGCCGGTATCCCGTGCTGTCTCCAGGCAGGCTTGGATGGCGTGTTCGACGGACCCGTTGCGACCCGTGGCGGCCGCTGGCGCACCACTCGCGACAAGGCAAGCGATGAAGAGCAGGCCCGCGCCTGCCGCCCGGTGTCGCGATGTCATGGAGCCCCCGCCGTCCCTTTTGGAAGCCTGTCTTTAGCGGGGGAGAGGTTCCGCGACAACGGGGTGTGGGCCGGCCGCCCCCTCAATTCAGGAACGCCCGGATCAGACGGTTGACGGCAGCCGGTTGCTCGTCCTGGGGCACGTGCGAGCAGCCCTCCAGCACCTCGAGACGGGCGCGCGGCAGGGTACGGGCCAGCCGCTTGCCGGTCGACAGCGGCACCGTGGGGTCCTCGCGGCACCAGATGACCAGCGTGCGTTGGCGGATCGAGGGATAGGCCGCGGTGATCGCCTCGTAGTCGCGCGGCACGATCGCCCGCGAGGTGGCGATCAACGCGTGGCGGGCGGCGGCGTCGCGGAACGGCGCGGCATACTCCAACACGTCCTTGCGCGTCATCATGGCCGCCTGCGCCGGATCGAGGGCGAGCCAGGTCGCAAGCTCCGGCGGCACCAGTGTCATCACCGCATACGGCAGGATGGGCATCCGCATCAGATTGACGAAGTTGGTCGACGGCTGGCTGTAGGCGGGCGCGTTCATCAGAACGAGATCGCGCACGCGCCCGGGCGCGGTGCGGTTCATCTCGATCGTCACCATCAGCGCGATGGCTCCGCCGAACGAATGCCCGATCACGGTCACGTCCGTCAGGCCGCGCTTCCTGATGAAGGCCGAGACGAGGGCGGCGTGGTCGTGTGGCGAGTAGGCGAGGTCGAACGGCTTTTCCGAGCGGCCGAACCCTTTGAGATCAATCGCGATGACACGATGCGTGCGGGCCAAAACCGGGATCACGTTACGCCACGCGTAGGTCGATGCGGCAAGTCCGTGAATCAACAGCACCGGCCGACCGCGCCCGTATTCCTCCGCATGGATTGCAACGGGGGCCATCCCGCGCACGCCAAGAGCGACGCGGTAGGCCTTGTCAGGCCTCGGCGCAGCAGTGGCGGCTGACGACAAGGCGGCCAGCGCAAAAATCAGCAGAAAGCCGAGCCAGCGGCCCGGCAGGACACGACGCATCTCACAACTCCCGACGCGCAACGAGACGATCACGCGCCATTGGCTTAGCCGGGAGATGGTTTCCATCCAGTCAACGCGCGGCTCGCTATGGGGCGGTCGCCGACACCGCGAGCCGACCTGTGACCGGGCCGTCACGGGCGCAGAATTGCGCCGTAATCCCGTCATGACTCGTTAAGGCTCCATTGACACCCATAAATATCCATGTAATCCCATGAATGCCCGTCCGCACCGGGCAGAGGGCCGTGGTCGTGGCGCTTGTCTTGAAAGAGGGCCAGGACGCAGCGACCGCCACGGTCCACCTTTTCCGGCGGGCAGGCGCAGCGGCGTCGGTGTTTCAAGGCGGGCTGAGTTCAGCCGGGGCGTGCCCCGGAAGGCCGCAAGGCGGCCCGGCACGTGTGCCGGACGAAACCAAGAGTGCCGGGCGTTGAACGGGGTCGGATCAGGGAGATGGACCGCTATGTCTCGACATTCGTCAACAAGGTCGACGCCAAAGGGCGCGTCTCGATCCCTGCCCCATTCCGCGCCGTTCTCGAGCGTGACGGGTACGCCGGCGGCATCTACTGCTACCCCTCGCTCGATGCTCCTGCCCTCGATGCGGGCGGCGAGAGACTTGCGAAAAAAATCGACGGGCTTCTGGCTGGCCTGCCGGACTATTCAGACGAGCGGGACGAACTGTCTGTCGCGCTCTACGGTGACGTCCAGGTTCTCACGATCGACGGGGACGGACGCATCGTCCTTCCTGAAGGCTTGCGGGCGCACGCCGCTATTTCAGGCCAAGTCGCTTTTGTCGGCCTTGGCGACAAGTTTCAGATGTGGGCACCGGACGCCTTCGAGGCGCGCCGCCGTAAAGCCCGCGAAAAAGTCCGGGATCACCGCAAGCTGCTCGGCGGGCCGGGTGAACTGAAGAGCGGCGGGGACTGAGCGCAGTCGGCATCCAGCGCTCCATTGTACCAGCAGCGGTGAACCGGATATCTGTCATCCATGGCCCGGTCCCCTCGCAAGACGTCCCGCCGGTCGGGCACGCGCCCGAACCGCGATCCCGACGCCCCTCTCGCAGTGGCGGACGACGCGCGCCACATCCCCGTCCTGCTTGCCGAAGTGATCGCCGCGCTGGAGCCCCGTCCCGCCGAGCGCCATATCGACGCGACGTTTGGTGCCGGGGGGTATACGCGGGCGATCCTGGAGGCATCCGACTGCCAGGTGCTGGCCTTCGACCGAGATCCGACCGCGATTGCGGGGGCGCAGAGAACCCTCGGCGAGTTCGCGCCGCGATTATCCCTCCGCCATGCTCCATTCTCGACGCTTCTCGAGTTGGCTTCCGATCCAGCCGAAGTCGGCGGCTGGGACGGCGTCGTCTTCGACCTCGGCGTATCGTCCATGCAAATCGACGCCGCCGACCGCGGCTTCTCGTTCCAGCAGGACGGCCCTCTGGACATGCGGATGAGCGCGGCGGCGGCCTTTCACGATGGAGCCGACCCAGCAAATGCGGGTCCCTCGGCGGCCGACGTCGTCGCCACGGCATCGGAAGCCGCGCTGGCCGACATCCTGTTCCATTTGGGCGAAGAGCGCCGCTCGCGGTCTGTCGCAAAAGCGATTGTCGCCCGCCGCGAAGCGGCACCGTTCACGCGCACCCTCGACCTCGCCGATGTCATCGCCCGCGTCGTCGGCCGAAAGCCCGGTGACCGCATCCACCCGGCAACCCGCTCGTTTCAAGCCTTGCGCATGTATGTTAACGATGAGCTTGGAGAGTTGGCGCGCGGCTTGGCGGGGGCCGAACGGCTCCTGAAACCGGGGGGGCGGCTGGTCGTCGTCACGTTTCATTCCCTGGAGGACCGGGTCGTGAAGCGCTTTTTCGCCGAGCGTGCCGGGAAAAGTGCGCGGGGATCGCGGCATCTGCCGGACGCAGGCGGGCCAACGGTCCCGCCGAGTTTAGAAATTGTTAACCCATCGCCGTTAACGTCTTCTCAAGGTGAAGCGGAGGTCAATCCGCGTGCGAGATCGGCACGGCTGCGTGCGGGACGGCGCACGAATGCTGACCCCTGGCCGTTCGAAGCTGACGACCTCGAAGCCCTCGGCGTGCCTCGTCTTCCCCGGTAGTGTTTCATACTGCGTCGGGAGCTTCACGAAATGCGCACACTGATGATTGCGGCCGTGTTGACGACGCTGGGTGCCGCTTATGGTCTGTATGCGACCAACCTGCACACCCGCCGCATCGAGGCTCTCGTCCAGGCGCGCGAGGCAGCCCTGGCGAAAGCAAAAGCCGACATTGCCACCTTGAAGGCCGAGCGGGCGCATCTGGCGCGTCCGGCGCGGATCGCACCTTACGCCCGCGCGCTCGGCCTCGAGCCAGGACGACAGGCCCAGTTCGAGGTCGGCGCGTCGGCGACCTCTGTCCAGACGGCAGCGGCCGTTCCGCCCGCAGACCAGCGCACACCGTGAGGCATGGATGTCCCACGGCATCATCATCACACCCGGGCTCGCACCCCGTGCGCTCAACGTGCCGCCCGTCGCGGCTCATGACGCGGGCTTCCCCCACCTGGCCCGCCGCCGGGCGCAGCTTGCCATAGCCGCCACCATCGTCGCTTTCCTGGGGATCGCGGGACAGTTGACGCGGCTCGCCCTGCTTGGCCAGGACCGCCAGACGGTCTCGATCAGCGCGCCCCTCGCGACCGGCTTTGCCCGCCCCGACATCGTCGACCGCAATGGCCGGCTGATCGCCGCCGACGTGGCCATGCCGTCGCTCTATGCCGACCCTTCGATCGTCATCAACCGGGACGAGCTGGTCGAGAAACTCGCGCGCGTGTTGCCGGACCTAGACACCGCCGCTTTGCGCACCAGCCTCGCCGACCGCTCCAAGCGCTTCGTCTGGATCCGCCGCGGCCTGTCGCCGGCGGTCGCCGAACAGGTCTTTCATCTCGGGGAGCCAAGCCTGGACTTCCGTTATGAACTGCGCCGCAGCTATCCTTCAGGCAGTCGCGCTGGCCACCTGATCGGCCAGGTCGACATCGACAACCGCGGCCGCTCCGGCCTGGAACGGCACCTCGACGACAAGGGCTTGGTCGAGCCTGTCCATGGGGCGGCACCTTCGAGCCGGCCTCCTGTCCGCGCCTCCCTCGATATCGGTGTCCAGCACGCGCTGGAAGACGAATTGCAAGCCGCGATGACGCGCTATCGAAGCCAGGCCGCGAGTGCCGTCGTGCTCGATGCCGCCACGGGCGAAGTTCTGGCGGCGGCGTCACTGCCCGGCGTCGATCCACTCAATGCGGGCGAGTTCCTGGATCCGGCCCGCGTCGACCGTCTTGCCGGCGGGTCTTACGAGTTGGGTTCGATCATGAAGGCGTTCACGGTCGCCATGGCCGTCGATGCCGGCCAAGCCGGTCTCGAGACACGCCTTGATGTCAGCAAGCCGATCGAGGCCGACGGCTACACGATCAAAGAAAAGCATGCACCAGACGCCCCCTTGACCCTGGCCGAGATCCTTGCGCGCTCCTCCAACGTGGGGGTCGGTATTCTGGCGCTTCAGGCGGGTGCCGAGCGCCAGCGGGCCTACTTCGAGCGGTTCGGACTGTCGCAGGAAATCACCACAGAGGCTGGCGCGGTGCCGGCCCCGCGCCTCCCGGCCCGCCGCGGCGATATCGAGACCGTGACCCTGTCCTACGGTCACGGAATTGCAGCGGCACCGCTCCAGGTTGCCGCCGCCATGGCCGCGCTCGTCAATGGCGGTCTGCGCGTCTCCCCGACGTTCCTGATGCGCCAGCCCGCCACCACGAGCAGCGAGCGCATCCTCAGCCCGGCGACCAGCGAAGCCATGCGCGTGATGCTGCGTGGCGTCGTCACCGATCCCCACGGCACCGGCCGCAAAGCCGATGTGCCCGGCCTGGACATCGGCGGCAAGACAGGGACCGCCGAGATGCCGAAGGCGGGAGGATACGACAAGGGCAAGGTGATCGCCTCGTTCCTGGCTGCCTTCCCGATGAGCGCGCCGCGCTATGTCACCCTGCTGAGCCTGTTCGAGCCACAGGGGACCGACGAGACCAAGGGCGAGATGACGGCCTACTACAATGCCGCACCAGCGACGGGTCGCCTCATTTCCCGCATTGCACCGTTGCTGGGCGTCTTCCCGCCGCGGCCGTGACCTGCGCTCTCCGACCGGACCGTGTTTGACGCCAACCGGCCGGCGGCGGTACACCGCCCGAGTGTCACAACGAGGAGCACGCTCGGCATGGCAAGACCGCTCGCAACGCTTGTTCCTTCTCTTGGGCACGGGCCGGCATCAGGGCTCACGATCACGGGCATCTCGGCCGACAGCCGCACCGTGGGCCCCGGCTTCCTGTTTGCAGCACTGCCCGGTGTCCGCGAGCACGGCATGGCCCATGCCCGGGCGGCAGTGGCCGGCGGGGCCGTCGCAATTCTGACCGATGCCGCTGTGCCCGAGCCAGAGAACCTTGGGGGCGTACCGGTGATCCGTGTCGACAATCCGCGCCGCGAACTGGCGCTCGCCGCCGCCCGGTTCCACGCCAGCCAGCCCGACTGCGTTGTGGCCGTCACTGGCACCAGCGGAAAGACCTCAGTCGTCGAGTTCACCCGGCAAATTCTCGCCCACGCTGGCCACAAAGCGGCCTCCCTCGGCACCATTGGCGTCGTCAAGCCGGACGGAGCCACCTATGGCTCGCTGACGACGCCGGACCCGGTGTCGCTGCACGCCACTCTGGCCGGGTTGGCGAACGAGGGCGTCACGCATCTGGCCTTCGAGGCCTCCTCGCATGGTCTCGACCAGCATCGGTTGGATGGTGTGCGGCTGGCGGCGGCGGCATTCACCAACCTGGGCCGCGATCACATGGACTATCACCCGACGGTCGAGGCCTACTTCGCCGCCAAGATGCGGCTGTTCGACGACCTCCTGCCGCCAGGCCGCCCCGTGGTGATCAACAGCGATGGTGCGAAAGGAGAGGCTGCCGCGGCCGTCGCCCAGGCGCGTGGCCACCACGTGCTGAGCGTCGGCCGGTCGGGCAAAACCCTGAGGCTGATCGAGGCGGCAGCCCATGGCTTCAGCCAGCGGCTCACCATCGAGACTCCAGGGCGCACCTACGACATCCCCCTGCCGCTGATCGGCGCCTATCAGGTGGAGAACGCGCTCGTGGCAGCGGGCCTCGCCATGGCGGTCGGCATGGGCACGGAGGAAGCCATTCGGGCGCTGGCGACGCTCAACGGCGTGCCGGGACGGCTGGAGATCGTCGGGCAGGTGCACGGCGCGCTCATTGTCGTCGATTACGCCCACAAGCCCGAGGCCTTGGCGGCCGCCCTTGCCGGCGTCCGCCCGTTCGTGACCGGCCGCCTGCGCCTCGTATTCGGCTGCGGCGGCGATCGCGATCGGGGCAAGCGGCCGATCATGGGGGCGATCGCAGCGGCCGAGGCGGACCGCGTGATCATCACCGACGACAATCCGAGGACGGAGGAGCCCGCCGCCATCCGCACCGAGATCCTGGCCGGCATCGTAGCGGCCGAGCAGCGCTGTACCAAGGAGGTCGGCGACCGCCGCGCCGCGATCTTAGAGGCGGTGGCATCGGCTCAGCCGGGCGATGTCGTGCTGATCGCCGGCAAGGGCCACGAAACGGGCCAGATCATCGGCCGCGAGGTGTTGCCGTTCGATGATCGCGACGTAGCGCGCGAGGCCATGGCCGAGGTGGCGCGATGAGCGGATCATTGTGGACCCTGCCCGATTTGGTCACTGCGAGCGGCGGCACGTTGGACGGCGAAGCGCGCGCGCTCGTTACCGGCATCTCCATCGACAGCCGCGCCATTCAACCGGGCGACCTGTTCGTGGCGCTTAAGGACCAGCGCGACGGCCACGAGTTTGTCACGTCGGCCTTTGCGGCAGGTGCAGCCGCCGCGCTGGTATCAGCGGCCTATGCGCGCCAGCCCGGCGACGGCCCGCTGATCCGGGTTGATGACACGCTCTTGGGCTTGCGGGAGATTGCGCGGGCGGCTCGGGCGCGGCTCTCGACCGAGGCCCGCGTGATCGCTGTGACCGGTTCGGCCGGTAAGACGACGACGAAGGAGATGCTGCGGACAGCTCTTGCGAGCATCGGACCGACGCACGCCGCCGACAAGTCGTTCAACAATCATTGGGGTGTGCCGCTCACGCTGGCCCGCATGCCGCGCGAGACGCAGTTTGCCGTCATCGAGATCGGCATGAACCACGCCGGCGAGATCGCCGACCTCGTGCCGCTCGCCCGCCCGCATGTGGCGATCGTGCTCAACGTGCTGCCCGCGCATCTCGGGCACTTCGACAGTATCGAAGGCATCGCTCGCGCCAAGGCGGAGATTTTTTCGGGCCTCGTGGAGGGCGGGACGGCGATCCTGAACGCGGATACGAACCACACCGACGTTCTGCTTGCTGCCGCACGGCGAGCTACAGCGACGGTGCGGACGTTTGGACTATTTTCACAGGACGACAGTCGTGATGCGTGGCCGACCAATACGGGAGATCCCATGGGTCCTGGTCAGGCAACAGCGAGAATCGGTCTGCGGAGTGGAGGTCAAATTAACTGTCCCATGCCGGCGCCGGGTTGGCATATCAGCTTGAATGCAGCTGCCATGGTCTTGGCGCTGAAGGCAGTCGGAGCCGATCCGGAACGAGCCATCAGGGCTTTGCATGGCATGGCCGCGCCCGCCGGGCGCGGCGAGCGCATTTGGATTGCGTTGCCGGAAGACGGGAAGCTGCTTCTCATCGACGAGAGCTACAACGCCAATCCCGGCTCCATGGCAGCCGCAATTTCAACAGTGCGCGGACCGGCCGAAGCCAAGGGCACCCGTCTCGTCCTCGTCCTCGGTGAAATGCTGGAACTCGGCGAACATGCGGAAAAGCTCCACAACGACCTGCGCGAGATCATCGGCAAGTACCACAACACCCTCGTCTTCGCGGCGGGCCCCAACATGAGCGCCATGTTCGACGGCTTGCCAGAGCCCATGCGCGGCGGAAAAGCCGCCACCGCCGCCGAGCTGCAACAGATGGTGCTGGCCGCCCTTCAGCCGGGCGACGTCGTCATGGTCAAGGGGTCCAACGGCTCCAAGGTGTGGCAGATCGCCAACGTGCTGAAACAGATGCGCCAGCCAGCCCGATGATCCCCCGCTTGCGGTGCGCCCTGCCAGTCGCTACCAGATGGGCGCGCGCGATGGGCTTGCTGGGGGCTGGCCGGGATCACCGCGTCGCAGAGTTGAGCATCGGGCATAACCGATCCGGCCCGTGGCCGTCGGCGTCGCCAGCGACTGAGGGACCGGCATGCTGTACGAGCTCGTCAACTTTTCCGATGCGATCCGCCCCCTCAACGTCTTCCGCTACATCACGTTCCGCACGGGCGGTGCAATATTCACCGCACTGATTTTCGTCATGCTGTTCGGCCCCGGGATCATCGACCTGCTGCGCGTCAAGCAGGGCAAGGGCCAGCCGATCCGCGAGGATGGCCCGCAGAGCCATCTCGCCAAGCGCGGCACGCCGACCATGGGCGGTCTCATGATCCTGTCGGGCGTGCTCGTCTCCACCCTGTTGTGGGCCAATCTGTCCAACCTGTACGTCTGGACGGTTCTCGCCGTGACGCTGGCCTTCGGGGCCATCGGCTTTTACGACGACTATCTGAAAGTCACCAAGCAGACGGCGTCGGGGTCCTCCAGTCGCATCCGGCTGGCGCTGGAATTGCTGGTGGCGGGCCTGGCTGCCTATGCGGTGTCCCGGCTCGCCGAGCCACACCTGGCGACCTCGCTGGCACTGCCTTTTTTCAAGGACGTGCTCATCGACCTGGGGCCGTTCTTCGTGCTGATGGGGGTGCTCGTCATCGCCGGGGCGGGTAATGCCGTCAACTTGACCGATGGCCTCGACGGTCTGGCCATCGTGCCGGTGATGATCGCGGCTGCCACGTTCGGCCTCGTCGCCTACCTGTCGGGCAACGTCAAGTTCGCAGGCTACCTCCAGATCCACTACATCGAGGGCACGGGCGAGTTGGCGGTGCTCTGCGGCGCATTGATCGGCGCCGGCCTGGGCTTCCTGTGGTTCAACGCGCCGCCCGCCATGATCTTCATGGGCGATACGGGCTCGCTGGCCCTGGGCGGCGCGCTGGGCTCGATCGCGGTCGCCACCAAGCACGAGATCGTCCTGGCCATCGTCGGCGGCCTGTTCGTCCTCGAAACCCTGTCGGTCATCATTCAGGTGACGAGCTTCAAGCTGACCGGCAAGCGCGTGTTCCGCATGGCACCGCTGCACCACCATTTCGAGCAGAAGGGCTGGAAGGAATCGACCGTGGTCGTGCGCTTCTGGATCATTTCGGTGGTCCTGGCGTTGATCGGGCTGGCGACGCTGAAGCTGCGCTGAACGCAGCGCCGCGCGACCTTTGCCGCGGCCGGCGGTAACGTTTCGGTCTGGCGTTCTGGTAAGATCGTGAGATGATTCGGGCATCGACCTTCAAGGCTAAGCGGGTGGCTGTGTTCGGGCTTGGCGGCTCCGGGCTCGCGTCTGCCCGCGCGCTGTCGGAGGGCGGTGCCGAGGTCGTTTGCTGGGACGATGGCGAGGCCGGCCGCGAGGCCGCCCGCCGCGAAGGCTTCGAGGTCGCCGATCTGGCGGCGGCCGACTGGTCGGGCCTGTCCTGCCTGCTGCTGGCCCCGGGCGTGCCGTTGACCCACCCGGAGCCGCACTGGGTCGTTCGGCTGGCGACCGCCGCCGGCGTCGAGATCATCGGAGACATCGAGGTGTTCTGCCGGCAGCGCGCAGCGCTTTGTCCGACCGCTCCGTTCGTCGCCATCACCGGCACCAACGGCAAGTCGACGACGACAGCGCTGACCGCTCACCTGCTGTCCGCCCTCGGCTTCGATACGCAGATGGGTGGCAACATCGGCAAGGCCATCTTGACGCTGGAGGCTCCGGCCGCCGACCGCGTCCACGTCATCGAGATGAGCTCGTTCCAGATCGACCTGACGCCATCGCTGGCCCCCTCCGTCGGCGCTCTGCTGAACGTCACGCCCGACCATCTCGACCGCCACGGCACGATCGAGCACTATGCCGCCATCAAGGAGCGGCTTGTCATCGCCGCCGACATCGCCGCGATCGCCATCGACGACGCCTACACGCGCCGTGCAGCCGAGGCCTTGGAGGGGTCTGGCCGCCTGCTGCCGTTCACGGTCGGCAAGGGGGCTGGCGTCGTCCCGCGCCTGTATGCCATCGGGTCCAGCCTGTTTGCCCACGAGATCAGTGGCAGTCACGCGACAAGCGAGGAGATTGCGGTCCTGGAGGGAATTCCAAGCCTGCGCGGCCGCCACAACGTCCAGAATGCACTGGCGGCGCTGGCGTGCATCCGCGGCTTGCAGCATCTGGCAGATGCGGGCCGGCTGGCTGTCGCGCCGGGTCGGCGGATCTGGGACATCGAGCGCCTCCGCGATGCCCTGGCCACCTTCCCCGGACTGCCCCACCGGATGGAAGAGGTGGGCCGGCTCGGCCCAGTGCTGTTCATCAACGATTCCAAGGCGACGAATGCCGACTCCGCGCAGAAGGCGCTGCTCGCCTTTCCGGAGGCAATCTACTGGATCGCCGGCGGCAAGCCGAAGTCCGGCGGCATCGCGCCGCTTGCCCCGCTCTTTTCCCGCATCGCAAAGGCCTATCTGATCGGCGAGGCGGCTGCCGAGTTTGCCGAGACCCTGCAAGGAACCGTCCCCTTCGAACGGTCGGGCACACTGGCCGACGCCCTGTCAGCCGCGACCCGCGATGCGGCCGCCAGCGGGGCTCGCGAGCCGGTCGTCCTGCTGTCACCGGCCTGCGCGTCCTTTGACCAGTTCAAGAACTTCGAGGTCAGGGGCGATGCCTTTCGCGATCTCGTCTCCGCCATGCCCGGCGTCGCAGCGCGCGAGCGCCGCCCATGACATTCTCGCGCGCCGACCGATCGCGCCTTGTCACGTGGTGGTTCACGGTGGACCGGGTATTGCTCGGCGCGATTCTGGTCTTGGTGTTCGTCGGGCTGGTCCTGTCGCTTGCCGCCAGCCCGGCGGTGGCGGTCAAGAAGGGGCTCGACCCGTTCTACTTCTTCGAGCGCCACCTCCTGTTTTCCGCCGCTGGTGTCGCGATAATGCTGGGGCTGTCACTGCTCTCGCCCTCTCACATCCGCCGCGTTGCCGCGATTTTGTTTCTGGGATCGCTCGCGGCGCTTGTCTGGGTCGAGGTGTCCGGCCCCGTGGTCAACGGATCGCAGCGTTGGCTTTACCTCGGCGGCCTGTCCATTCAGCCCTCCGAGATCGCCAAGCCGGCGGTCATCATGCTGCTGGCCTGGTTCTTCGCCGAGGCTGTTCGCCGCCCCGACATGCCGGCGTTGCCGATTGCCGTGGTCATTGGCGGCGTTCTCGTCGGTCTCTTGCTGGCCCAGCCCGACGTCGGACAGGCCGTGCTGGTCGCAGCGACCTGGGGCACCCTTTACCTGCTTGCCGGCCTGCCGCTCGTCGGTGCCCTTGTTTTTGTGGTGCTGTTCACGGCGAGTGGCGTTGCCGCCTACGCCATGTTCGGTCACGTGCGTCTGCGGGTCGATGCTTATCTGGCTGCCGATACCGAGCGGAACTCGCAGGCCGACCGGGCCTTGCAGTCCTTCATGGAAGGCGGTTTTCTCGGGCGCGGGCCGGGCGAGGGTACGATCAAGACGCATTTTCCCGATGCGCACACCGACTACATTTTCGCCGTTGTGGCCGAGGAGTATGGGAGTCTGGCCTGCCTCCTTTTGGCCGCCCTGTTCGGGCTGATCGTCGTCAAGGCGATGATCGTGGCGCTCGATGAACCGCGAGCGGCCAACAGGCTGGCGATCCAGGGACTGGCGATCGTGTTTGGGATGCAGGCCTTGATCAACATGGGCGTCAATGTCGGGCTGCTGCCAGCCAAGGGTATGACGCTGCCGTTCCTGTCGGCCGGCGGTTCGTCACTGCTCGCGATATCCGTGACGCTGGGTTTCCTGCTGGCCATGACACGCCGCCGCGCCGATCCGGCCCGCCACGTGATCATGCCCTCTGCGTCCCCCAGCCCTGGTCTGTCACAGCATATCAGTCCGGGGCGCACCTGATGGTGGCGACGCGCGGCACGATCCTGCTGGCTGCGGGAGGCACAGGCGGCCATCTGTTTCCCGCCTATGCGCTCGCCGAGGAACTGGCGCGGCGCGGATACACGGTAGACCTCGCAACGGACATGCGCGGTGACCGCTACGGCACGGGCTTTCCCGCCCGCGCGATCCATCAGCTTCCTGCCGCCACGCTGGCGGGAAAATCGCCACTCGCCGTCGCCAGCACGGCGCTGACGTTGTCGCGCGGCGTGGCGGCAGCCGTCAGCCTGTTGGGTGAGGTGCGCCCGCGCGCCGTGGTCGGCTTCGGTGGGTATCCGAGTTTCCCGCCGCTGTTGGCCGCACGTCTGCGCGGGGTCAGATCGGCGTTGCACGAGCAGAACGCAGTCCTCGGTCGCGCCAACCGCATGCTCGCCCGCCGCGTCGACGTGATTGCAACGTCATTCCCGGATGTAAAGTTCGTGGGCACCGCCCTGGAGGCCAAGGTACGGCTGACCGGCAACCCTGTCCGCGACACCGTCATCGCCAGCGCCGCCGAGCCCTATGCAGCTCCCGTGAGCCCCGAGCCGATCCGGCTCCTCGTGTTCGGTGGCAGTCAGGGTGCGCGCTATTTCTCCCAGGCCGTGCCGCCCGCGCTGGCGATGCTGCCGGCCGATCTGCGCGCCCGCCTGGACGTGACCCAACAGGCCCGCGAAGAGGATATCGGCGAGGTCACGGCCGCCTACCGCAAGGCCGGGATCCGAGCCGATGTCGCGGCCTTTTTCAAAGACCTGCCGCGGATCATGGCAGCGGCGCATCTGGTCGTTGCGCGCGCCGGGGCGTCCTCGGTCGCCGAACTGACCGTCATCGGCCGCCCGTCGATCCTCGTGCCGCTCCCCCATGCCCTGGACAATGACCAGTTGCAGAACGCCGCGCATCTTGCCGAATCGGGTGGTGCTTGGTGTATCGAACAGAAGGATCTGTCCCCGGAACGTCTGGCCAGCGAACTGAACGGACTGTTCGACCACCCCGGACGCCTGGCCGAAGCGGCGCGCTGCGCAAGGTTGCAAGGCCGGCCCGAGGCCGTGATACATCTTGCCGATGTGGTCGAGGAACTGGCGGGCGAAACGGTTGCGCGTTTGCGGGCGGGCTGACGCGGCGACGAGTAAGACAACTGGCGGCGGGGAGTTGGCGGCCGGATCGGCAGCGCGCGTACCGTCTGCCTGAAACACGAGGGACCAGACACCATGCAGATGCCCCGCGAGGTCGGCACGTTTCATATCATCGGGATCGGCGGCATCGGTATGAGTGCCATCGCCGAGATCCTGATCGACCTCGGGCACTCCGTTCAGGGCAGCGACCAGAAGGACAGCCCGAACGTCCGCCGGCTTCGCGCCAAAGGTGTTCGCGTGTTCATCGGCCATGACGCGATCAACCTCGTGGGCGCGCGCCAGGTCGTGATCTCGAGCGCCGTCAAGGCTGGCAATCCCGAATTGGAGGCCGCCCGCGCCAAAGGTCTGGCGATCATCCGCCGTGCCGAGATTCTGGCCGAACTGATGCGCCATTACGCGACGGTCTCGGTCACAGGCACACATGGCAAGACGTCGACGACGTCGCTCCTGTCCCACATCTTCACCGAGGCCGGGCTCGACCCGACGGTGATCGCTGGCGGGATCATCAACGGCTGGGGGACCAACGCCCGCCTGGGAGCTGGCCGCTACATGATCGTCGAGGCCGACGAGAGCGACGGCACCTTCGTACGGCTGCCGACGGAAATCGGCATCATCACCAACGCCGATCCCGAGCACCTGGACTATTTCGGCAGCGCGGACGCGATGAACCGGGCCTATGCGACCTTCATCGAACAGATCCCGTTTTATGGCCTCGTGGTGGCCTGTATCGACCATCCCGTCGTCGCCGGGCTCCTCGACGGTTTGCAGTTGCGCCGCGATGGACGTCGATTGCTGACCTACGGCGAGCACGCCGATGCCGACCTGCGCCTGACGGCCATCTCCAGTGATGGGTACGCGACCGTTTTCGACGCGGCGCTGAGCGCGCGTGTGGCTGGCGGGGCCCGCCACCTGGCCGGCCTGCGCCTGCCTTCGGCCGGTCATCATCAGGCGCTGAATGCATTGGCTGCCATAGCAGTGGCCGCCGAGGCCGGCATCGGCGATGCGGCGATCCGCGACGGGCTGGCCAGCTTCTCGGGCGTCAAGCGCCGCTTCCAACTGACGGGCCTCTGGAACGGGGTGTCGATCTTCGACGATTACGGCCACCATCCCGCCGAGATTGCCGCTGTTCTGAAGGCGGCCCGCAACGGCACCAGCGGCCGCGTGATCGCCGTCGTCGAGCCGCACCGCTACACGCGCGTCCGCGACCTCTTCCAGGAGTTCTGCACCTGTTTCGGCAACGCCGACCTGGTCGTTGTCGCTCCGCTCTATTCGGCAGGAGAGCAACCGATCGCGGGCATCAGCCAGGACAGCTTGTCGGATGGCATCAAAGCGACGGGCCACCCCGCCGTGCTGACCGTCGGCGTACCTGCCGATCTGGTGGCGATCGTCCAATCGTACGCGCGCCCCGGCGATGCCGTGGTGTGCCTCGGCGCGGGCAATTCGACCGAGTGGGCCAATGCGCTTCCTGGTTGGCTCACGCAGGCCGACCCGCATCGGCTGGCGGGGGAGTGAGCCCGATGGCAACCGGCGACCTGATGGGCGAACTCGTCGACGGTTTGCCGCTGTTGCGCGGGAAACTGCGAGCAGCCGCACCGATGGCCGACATCACCTGGTTCCGGGTCGGTGGTCCGGCAGAGGTGCTGTTTACGCCGGCCGACGAGGCCGATCTGATCTATTTCCTTCAGAACGCGCCCCCCGGCCTGCCGGTGTTCACCCTTGGATTGGGCTCGAACCTTCTCGTCCGCGACGGCGGTGTGAAGGGCGTCGTCATCCGCTTGGGCCGTGGCTTCGGCGACGTGACGGTGGAGGACGGATACCGCTTGCGCGTCGGCACCGCCCTGCCCGACGTCAAGGCCGCGCGCGCGGCGGCCGATGCCGGAATCGCGGGCTTGCATTTTTATCGCGGAATCCCCGGCTGCATCGGCGGAGCGCTGCGTATGAACGCCGGCGCACACGGCACCGAGACCAAGGACGTGCTGGAAAGCACCCGCGCTGTCGACCGCACCGGCCGCGTCCATGTGCTGTCGAATGCCGATATGGGGTTCACCTACCGCCATTCTGATATTCCCGCCGACTGGATCTTCACGGAGGCGACATACCGCGGCGAGCCGGGCAACCCGGTCGAAATCTTGAAAGCCATGGACGAGGTGGCGCAGTACCGCGAGAAGAACCAGCCGATCCGCGACCGCACGGGCGGCTCGACCTTCAAGAATCCCCCGGGTCACAGTGCGTGGAAACTGGTCGATGCCGCCGGCCTCAGGGGCTTTCGGGTCGGTGGCGCAAAGGTCTCCGAAATGCACTGCAACTTTCTGATCAACGATGCAGGCGCGACCGGTGAGGACGTGGAGCGACTGGGCGAGACCGTCCGCGCGCGCGTGCGGGCGACGTCCGGCATCGCGCTCGCCTGGGAGATCATCCGCGTGGGCGACCCGCTGCCCGGTCGCCCTGTGGGCGAGGCGTTGGCCATGGCGGCCGATGAGCCTCTGGCGCACCGCATGTAAAGCAACGCGCCAAGCCTCGTGGTCACGAGACTTGGCGCGTCACGCCGTCTGGCATTCAGCGTGCCGCCGCTTACAGCTTGCGGATTTCCTTCACGTCGTCGCGGTGGACGTGGATGACGAAGGTGTCATTGCCCTTTTTGCCCTGCCCGACGAAGTGCTGCTTGTCGGCGGTGAGATCGCCAACCAACTCGTAGCCCGCCGTCTTCGCCTTGGTCTTGGCGTCGGCCGCGTTGAACGGCTTGTCGTCGTTGGCATCGCCAAGCAGCCATCCGCGCCATGTCGCCTTATCTTTGGCCAGGATGATCTCGTCGCTTCCGATGGTGAGCTTGTGCGCGTGCACCTCGCCGCTCTTCTTCAGTTCGCCCTCGACCGTAACGGCCGCTCCGGTGACGATTTGCTTCATCTCGCCAGCCTTGGGGCCGAAGTTGACCAGTTGCTTGCCCGATGCGGTCTCGACGACGACCCGATGCCCGAATACGTCGGTGATCTTGCCGTCGAACCGGAGTGTCGCTGGGTCGGCAATTGCCGACAGGCCCAGGAGGGTTGTGAACGCAAGGCCCGCGCCGATACGGGTAGCGGAACGGCTGAATGAGCGCTGGGTCATGGTGATCCTTGCAGGGTTGTCGTCTTGGCGAGCGGCTTTGTTTCCGCTTGTGAAAATTAAACGCGCGCCGACCCGTTGGGTTCCGCGACCGGTTGCTGAAGTGCAACCGGCGTTGCGGATTGAAGGGGAGGCAACAGCGGTCTACACACGAGCCGCTTTGACCCAGAGGTGACCATGCCGCTTCCCCCCGCCCCTCCGCGCACCCGCAATCGCATTGCTGTCCTCAAAGGCGGCCTGTCCGCCGAGCGCGAGGTCAGCCTCCGGTCAGGTGCGGCCGTCGCCAGTGCCTTGCGTGGTGAAGGCTACGACGTCACCGAGATCGACGCCGGCCGGGACGTGGCCACCGCGCTTGCCGAACTGAGGCCCGAGGCGTGTTTCAATGCGCTGCACGGACGCTATGGCGAGGACGGTTGCCTCCAGGGCATACTGGAACTGCTGGAGATCCCCTACACGCATTCCGGCGTGCTGGCTTCGGCGCTCGCCATGCATAAGGAACGCGCCAAGGACGTGCTGCGCCGGGCGGGTGTGCCGGTCGCCGATGCGATTCTGTTGAGTCGCGCCGAGGCGGCACAGGCGCATGCCTTGCCGCCGCCTTACGTGGTCAAGCCGGTCGCGGAAGGGTCCAGCGTCGGCGTGCTGATCGTCAGAGACAAAAGTGCCAACACCCCGGCCGCGATTCTGGAGGATGCCGACCCCGGCGAAATCGTCATGGTCGAGCGCTACGTCGCAGGCCGCGAGTTGACCTGCGCGGTCATCGGCGACTTTGTCACCGACATCACCGAGATTTTGCCCGCCGAGGGCAACGACTTTTACGATTTCACGGCGAAATACGCTCCCGGTGGCTCGCGGCATCAGGTTCCCGCAGAACTTTTACCGGATGTTAACCAACTCATACGGAAATACACCGGCGAGGCGCATCGCGTCCTTGGTTGCCGGGGTGTGTCGCGGGCGGATTTCCGCTTCGACGACACACCAACGGGCACGGGCGAGATCGTCTGCCTCGAAGTGAATACCCAGCCCGGGATGACGGCGACGTCGCTGGTCCCCGAACTCGCCGAGCATGCGGGCTGGTCGTTTGGTGAACTGGTCCGATGGATCATCGAGGACGCGAGTTGTCGAAGGTAGGCACGAGGTTTGGCTTCACCCGGCGGACGCATCATGCGGGCCCGTCCGGCGAGGCCTTGCCTGATGCCGGCCACGACGCTGCTCCCGATAATACGATGGCGCGCCCCATGGCTCGCCCCGGCCCGGGCGGCAGCGCTGCCCGCGGTTACCTGAAGGCCGGCTCGCTGGCGGCAGTCTGCGGTGCTGCCCTGTTTCTCGTGATGACCGATGGCGGTGGCGCAGCCCGACCGGTGGCACCGCTCGTACCCGAACTCGACGAACTGGCCGACATCGCCGGATTCGGCATTGCTCAGGTCACGCTGACCGGCCAGCGGTACACACCGGATTCCGACGTTTTCGATGCGCTCGACCTCGACCACGCGCGCACGCTGGCGAGTTTCGACAGTGCCGCCGCCCGCAACCGCATCGAGCGGATGGCCTGGGTGAAATCAGCCGTCATCCGCCGCGTTTATCCCGGCGAACTCGTCGTCACCATCGCCGAACGCGACCCCTACGCCATCTGGCAGCGCACGGACGGTGCCGTGCTCATCGACGAGACCGGCCGCGTGCTCACGGCACCGGGCGGGGCGCACGCCACGGCAGGCTTGCCGGTCGTGGCCGGCGACGGTGCGGCAAGCGAGGCCAAAGCCCTGATGTCGCTCGTGTCGGCAAATCCGGTTTTGACGGGCCGTGTCCAGCGCGCGGTGTTCGTCGCGCGCCGGCGCTGGAGCCTGGAACTCACCAGCGGAGCCACGATCGAGTTGCCGGCCGTCGGCAGCAGTCTGGCACTGGCCAGATTGGCCGGCTGGTCTGGCGCGCCGGCCGCACTGGCCACGGCGGGAACCATCCTCGACCTGCGCGCCGGTGGAGGCATCCACGTGCGGACGCCAGGCGGCGAGGGTCTGAGCGCAGCTCCCGATGGCCCAGCCGTGCTGCCGCCGACGTCGATCGCCGATCTGATCGGCCGCGCCGGCTGAGACGGTGCCGTATGGCAACTGGCGCGAACGGCCGCGCCGGGACTGTTGAATTTTGCGTAAGCGTATGCGTGAGGGTGTGCCGTGTTGACGAGAGATCGAAGTAAAGGCCGCAGCCGCGGCGTTCTGGGTTTGCTCGACATCGGGACCAGCAAGAACGCCTGCCTGATCGTCGCGCTCGATCGCGGCGCTGCCGTGGCAGGCCGGCCATCGGGGCGGGTCGTTGGCCTGGGCCATAAGCGCTCGCGCGGGATCAAGGCAGGTGTCATCACCGATCTGGAGCATGCCGAACAGGCCGTGCGCGCCTGCGTCGGTGATGCCGAGCGGATGGCCGGTGTCACGCTCGACGCCGTGCTGGTGGCTGTGGGCTGTGGCCGCATCCGCTCGCAGACATTCGCCGCCAACGCCGAGATCGCCAATGGAATTGTCGCCGACGCCGATATTGCCCGTGTCCTGTCCGGCGGCCACGCCTATGTCGAGCGCGATGGCCGGCGTCTGCTGCACATGAACCGCATCGCGTTCCGCCTCGACGGGGCCCCTGGGGCCTCCAACCCGCGCGGCATGGCTGCCCGCCGCCTGACCGCCGACCTGACCGCGGTGACCGCCGACGAAGCACCCCTGCGCAACATCGCCGTCCTCCTCGATCGCTGCTTCCTCGGCCTCGATGGCTTCGTGGCGAGTCCCTATGCCAGCGCTCTGGCCGTGACCAGCGCGGAGGAGCGCCGCCTGGGCGTGACGGCGATCGACATCGGCGCGGGCACGACCAAGATCGGCATGTTCGTCGATGGTCACCTGATCGCGGCCGAGGTCGTGCCGGTGGGCTCCGACCACATCACCTACGATATCGCCCGCGCGCTCCGCACGCCGCTTGCAGAGGCCGAGCGAATCAAGGCGCTTTATGGCACAGTGCTATTTGCGCAATCAGACGAGCACGAGGTGTTTTCCTATCCGTTGGCCGACGAGGAGGGGTACTATCAGGCCACGAAGGCTCAACTCGCGCGGATCGTGGCGCAGCGGGCGCAATCGCTGTTCGGACTGATCGAAGAGCGTCTCGACCGCAGCGGAATGCGACACCTTGCCGGCCGGCGCTTCGTCCTGACGGGGGGAGGGGCGGAACTCGTCGGCCTGGCGGAGTTGGCGGCGAACCGGCTGCGTGAGCCTGTTCGGGTGGCTGGACCGTCGGGTCCCTCGGGCCTGCCGCAGGCGGTGAGAGTGCCGGCTTTCGCGACGGTGGTGGGCCTGCTGCAAGCCGCCGAGGAGGCTGAGCGGGCCCCAGGCGGGCAAGAGCTGGCGGGGGCCGGTGACGGCTACCTGGGCCGCGTTGGCCGCTGGCTCATGGAAGGCCTGTAGCGGTCCTTATCGGGCATGATGCGTGCCGTTGTGTTGCGTCTGCGTGAGCCTTGAGGGGGCTCGAAGGGGGCAACGCGCATGGGGCAGGGCTCGACCGAGCCGGCACCACGCGCAACGAGCAAGGCAGGCTGCCATGTCGAAGAGGTCTGATACACCGACGCTGACCGATCTTCGGCCGCGGCTGACGGTGATCGGAGTCGGCGGTGCGGGCTGCAATGCTGTCAACAACATGATCGCGGCTGGCCTGACGGGGGCGGAATTCGTCGTTGCCAATACCGACGCCCAGGCGCTCGCCGCCTCCAGCGCGGAGTACCGCATTCAACTTGGCCGTAGCCTGACCGAGGGGATGGGGGCCGGAGCCAAACCAGAAATCGGGGAGGCCTCCGCCGAGGAGGCCATCGAGGAGATTCGGGCCCAAATCCAAGGATCGCACATGGTGTTCCTCGCCGCCGGCATGGGCGGTGGTACGGGCACCGGCGCAGCCGCCGTCATCGCGCGCATCTCTCGTGAGATGGGTATTCTGACCGTTGGTGTCGTGACCAAGCCCTTTCAGTTCGAGGGGACGCGACGCATGCGCATGGCCGAGGCCGGCATCGCCACGCTGCGCGAGCACGTCGACACCCTGATCGTCATCCCCAACCAGAACCTGTTTCGCATCGCCAATGAAAAGACGACGTTCGCCGAGGCGTTCGTCCTCGCCGATCAGGTCCTCTATTCGGGTGTCGCCTGCATCGTCGATCTCATCGTCAAGGAAGGGCTCATCAACCTTGATTTTGCCGACGTGCGATCGGTGATGTGCGGCATGGGCACGGCCATGATGGGGACTGGCGAAGCCGAAGGCGAGCGCCGTGCGATCCTGGCCGCCGAGGAAGCCATCTCCAACCCGTTGCTCGACGAAATATCTCTCAAGGGAGCCAAGGGCCTGCTGTTGTCGATTACCGGCGGGTCCGAGCTCACGCTTTACGAGGTCGACGAAGCGGCCACCCGCGTCCGGAAAGAGGTCGATCCCGACGCCAACATCATCGTCGGTGCCACCTTCGACGACAGCCTCGGCAGCCGCATCCGGGTTT
This sequence comes from Hyphomicrobiaceae bacterium, assembly GCA_033765285.1. GTDB lineage: Bacteria > Pseudomonadota > Alphaproteobacteria > Rhizobiales > Hyphomicrobiaceae > Filomicrobium. Next base: position 46,388 of record JANRIE010000019.1, read on the forward strand.
CGATCGTCGCGTCGGGCATGCCCAGTGGGCAGTCCTCGATGCCGACCCCCGGGGCTCCGCAGGTTTCGGCCCGTCCGAGTGCCAATGCGCTTGGCGCGACGGCATCGGGTCCGCCCCCCATGCCGCAGCCGGCCGGAAACGCGGGCCACCCCGCCGCATCCGCGCAGCCGCCAGCACCGCCACAAGCTGAGCCGCCGCGGCCCGTCGGAAATCCCGCGCCTGTGCCGGCGCTCTCGGTCGACGGTCACGGCGGGCTGTTCGGCCGCACGCCACACGTGCCGGGGCAGCGCGAGCCGCGGGCCGATCGTGATGCCGCGACGAATCGTGGCGAGGCCGATGACGACCTGGAGCGGCGATTGGCCGAGGCCATGCGCTTGGGCGATGACGCCGATGGCGACAACCGAGACGACCCGATGTTTGCGGCCACGCCCGTTGAGAGCCGGACTGCCGCCGCGCTGCGCTCATCCTGGACAGCGCCCGGCGACGTCGTGATCGAGGAGGGTTTGCCACCGTTCGGTGCCGCCGCATCCCCAACCACACCCTCGGGGGCGCCATCGCAATCGCCCGGCGAAGCTGTGACGACCGGATCGGCAGCGTTTCAACCGCAGGTCCCCGTCGAGATTCGTCGCCCACCGCGCCGCATGCCGGATGTCGACGACTTCCCCGTCGTAGGCCAGCGCGATTACCGCGCAAAATCGACCACAGCAGAGCCGGATCCATCGGCCCGTGACGGCCAGCGCGGAGCCGCTCGCAAGCCCGGCTTGTTCGACCGCATTGCCGGCTTGGGGCGCTGGGGAAGTGATTCGGCCGAATCGCCGGGGCCGCCGGCAAGAGGCGAGCGGGTTACACCCGGTGCGGACGAGCCGTACGCGCGTCAGGCAGCATCGCGCGCCGACCAGCGGGCAAGTGCGCGACCCGATTCTGGGACCAAGAGTCAACCCAATGAAATACCAGCATTTTTCAACAAGGACCGGCGCTAGTCGGGCGGCTGCCATGTCGCCGGTCAGCAGCACGTTTTGCGCCGCGGCATGAAGGTAACACATCGTAAGAAACCGTGATTTGTCGCATCGGATCCCCCCGGGTATCGTTTCAGAAGTTAACGGCGAGCATCGCTTTTCAATCAAACCTTAGCGGTTCGGTCGGGCAACCGGGCAGCAGCGTGAACCAGCAGAATGTCGTTGGCACGCAGGGTGGATCAGCGCTGGACGTCGGGGGTGACGAGCCATCGGGGTTGGGTTCAGGTGGCGGAACTGCAATGCCTTTTACAGGCAGCGAGGGACGACAGACATGTCGAATCGCTTTTTCGGCGCGCGTCAAACGACAGTTTCGCGCGAGATTGAGCTCACTGGCACGGGGGTGCACAGTGGAGCACCAGTGTCGGTCACTCTGCATCCGGCAGAAGCCGACACTGGTCTCCGCTTTCTAGTCAGTAAAAGAGGTAGAGTTGTTGGCGATATTGCGGCCAACGTCCGCAACGTCAAAAATCTGACCCTCTGCACGGTGATCGGGGACGACGAGGGCAACACGATCGGCACCGTCGAGCATCTGCTCGCGGCATTGCGCGGTCTCGGTGTCGACAACTGTTACATCGAGATCGACAGCAAAGAAGTACCGATCATGGACGGCAGTTCTGCCGTCTTTGTCGAAGCCATCGACGAGGCTGGGATCGTCGAACTGTCCGCCCCTCGCACGTTCATCAAGGTCCTGAAACCGATTTGCGTCGAGGACGGCAACTGCCTGGGCGAGATCAGCCCGTACAATGGGTTCCGGCTCGACATCGAGATCGAGTTTGAAACTCCGCTGATCGGCCGCCAGCGTCTTGACCTGGAGCTCACCCCATCGGCGTTCCGCAATGAACTGTCCCGCGCTCGCACCTTCGGCTTCATGCGTGACGTGGAACATTTGTGGAAGAATGGCTTGGCGCTCGGTGCCAATCTCAACAATACGGTCGCGCTCGGCGATGATCGCATTATGAACCCTGAAGGTCTTCGTTACCCTCAGGAATTCGTCCGTCACAAAATGTTGGATGCCGTTGGCGACCTGTCGTTGGCCGGTCACCCGATCCTGGGGGCCTTCCGGTCGGTCCGTGGTGGTCACCGCTTGAATGCGACTGTTCTGCAGGCGCTGTTTGCTGACCCGACGGCCTGGGCAGTCGTTCAGGCCCCGCGCGTTCGCGAGTCCGTTCCCTTCGCGGTCGGGTATAGCGAAAGTTTCGTCGAAGGTTCGCATTGAGGCCGTTCAGGTCGGCCATGATCACGATGGAGCGACTTTCTTCGGTGAGTATCCGAGACGACCTTAGTTCTGCCGCTTCTGGGCTCGCAACTCGTGGTAAGTGCGCTTACGCTTGCGTCGGGGTATGCGCACTGCAGCCCCGGGCGGGCGACCGAGAATGGTCATGTCCTTCAGTTTCGGGATATGCTTGACGCGAGGGGTAGCGCTGACGTGACCGCAGTTCAGACTTCATCGAGAACGCCAGCGGTGTCCGCAGCGAAGCGACCGCTTGGCCGTTGCGTGGCGGCGGGCCGCAGAGTGTTGTCGCTCGCATTGGCGGGTTCAGTTGCTGCGGTGCTTGCTGCTTGCGCCTCGTCGAATGACCTCTCGCAGGCCCTCAATCCTGACCCGCCCGAAAAGATGTACGCCGAAGCCGACAGCCTCATGTCGCGCGGCCGGTATCAGCGCGCGGCCAGCCGCTTCGAGGACCTCGACCGCGACCACCCGTACGCGCCTGAAGCGCGCCGTGCGATCGTCATGGCTGCCTATTCTTATTACAAGGGCGGCCAATATCCTGAGGCGATCGCTGCCGCACAGCGCTACACGACCATGCACCCCGGCACCAAGGAAGCCGCACTCGCCCACCACATCATCGCCTCGGCCTATTTCGACGACATGAAGGGGCCAAATCGCGACCAGTCGGCGACGAGAAAGGCGTTGGAGGAGTTGCGCACCCTGCGCACCCGTTATCCCGACAGCCCCTACGCCAAGGACGCCGACAATCGCATCCGCGTCGCCGAAGCCAATCTGGCGGCCGCCGAAATGGAGGTCGGGCTCTACTATCTGAAGAATAACAACCACATAGCGGCCATCAACCGGTTCAAGACTGTCGTCACGGAGTATCAGACGACGCCGCAGGTCGAAGAAGCTTTGATGCGCCTCGTCGAGGGCTACATGGCGCTCGGCATCAAGCAGGAAGCGCAGACCGCCGCTGCTGTTCTGGGTCACAATTTCCCGAACTCGAAGTGGTACAAGCAGGCTTATGCCCTGCTCGCCTCCGACGGCCTCACCCCGCGCGAGGATGGCGGCTCGTGGCTGGCGAAAGCGTGGAAGATGGTGCCGAAGTTCTCGCTCGGCGGGCCGACGTAAGACGGGCTCCCTTCGGCAGGCGACGCGTCGATCGACGTTGAGTCGACGGCTGAGCGGCCCTGAAACTCCGTGCAGGCATCGGCTGTTTTCCCGTCAGTGCGTGGCACCCCGAATGCTACCCCAAAGGTGCGGCGTCCAGGGCGTCCGGCCCTTGTCGGTGAGTATGAGGTGCGGAGAGCTCCTCATGGCCCGCAGGGCACAATAGCGTTGCCGCCCCTGACAACGTGACGGCTCGATGCTACAAGTTACCAATGAAACCTGACCTCAAGATCATCGCGCAAAGTGCCGGACAGCTCCAGCCGTCGGATCGGGTGAAACTGGTCGAGGGTCTGTTGAACAGCCTCGACCGGATTGATCCGACGTTGGACGCAGAGTGGACGGTAGAGTGTGCCGACTGTCTCGCCGCATTCGAGCGGGGTGAGCTTTCTGCTCGCCCGGCGAGGAAAGTGCTGGAAAAGCATCTCAAGGGCTGACATGGCGAAGGGCCTGAGCCGGTCTTCCTTGCCATCGCTGAGGCCGAACTCGACGAGGCCATATCCTATTACGACGCCGTACAGAACGGATTGGGCAAGGACTTCGCGAGAGAGGTTCGAAGAGGGGTCGCGCTCATCGCCCAGTACCCCGAAGCATGGCAAGCACGTGATGCGCGCGTCCGGCGATATCGCCTCAACAGGTTTCCTTAAGGCGTGGTGTACGCGGTGAGCGGCGCAGCTATCGTCGTCCTGGCTGTCATGCATTTGCATCGGGAGCCTGGATACTGGCGAGACCGCTTGCCAAAAACCTGATGCGACTGAACTCTCGCCACCGCCCCTCCCCATCGTCTGGTTCCCGCGCTAAATGGCTGGGCCGTCCGAGGAGCCGAGCCAATGCCGCGCAAATCATCTGCACCTGCCGCGAGCCCGACAGACCCGAGCTTTGCGGATATCGTCGTCGAGAGCCTGGACCTCGCGCAGGCGCGCGCCGAGCTTGCCCGTCTGACGACCGCAATCGCGCACCAAGACCGGCTCTACTATCAGGACGATGCGCCCGAAATCACGGACGCCGACTACGACGCGCTCCGCCTGCGCCTTGCGGCCATCGAGGCGCGCTTTCCCAACCTTGTGCGCGCCGACAGCCCGACGCAAACAGTCGGCGCGCCACCGGCCGACGGCTTCGGCAAGGTGCGCCACCGCATGCCGATGCTGTCTCTGGGAAATGCGTTCGCGGACGAGGACGTCACCGAGTTCGCAGACCGCATCCGCCGCTTCCTGAACCTCAAAGCCGACGAGCGCCTCGCCGTCACCGCCGAGCCGAAGATCGACGGGCTGTCGATCTCGCTGCGCTACGAGAGCGGCCGGCTGATCGAGGCGGCCACCCGCGGCGATGGCGCGGAGGGCGAGAACGTCACCGCAAACGTACGCACGATCCCCGACGTGCCCGCAGCGCTGACCGGCGACGACATCCCCGCGACCATCGACATCCGCGGCGAGATCTACATGAGCCACGCCGATTTCCAGAAGCTCAACGCGGAGCAGGCAGCCGCCGGGGCCAAGATCTTCGCCAACCCGAGAAATGCGGCGGCCGGTTCCCTGCGCCAGCTCGATTCGACGATCACAGCGCGCCGACCTTTGCGCTTTTTCGCCTACGGCTGGGGCGAGGCGTCTCAGGTTCCGGCCGACACGCAGTCGGGGGTCGTGGCCGCCTTCGCGCGCTGGGGGCTCCCGACGAACCCACTGCTGCGCGTCTGCACGTCGACGGACGAGCTTCTGGCCTATTACCGCGAGATCGGCGAGAAGCGCGCCGCGCTGGGCTATGACATCGACGGCGTCGTCTACAAGGTCGATCGGCTCGATTATCAGAGCCGGCTCGGGTTCGTCTCGCGCTCGCCCCGTTGGGCCATCGCCCACAAGTTCCCGGCCGAACAGGCCACGACGATACTCGAGGCGATCGAGATCCAGGTCGGCCGGACCGGTGCGCTGACCCCGGTTGCCCGACTTCGGCCCGTGACCGTCGGCGGTGTCGTCGTCACCAATGCGACGCTGCACAACGAGGACGAGATCGCTCGCAAGGACGTCCGCGTCGGCGATACGGTCGTCGTGCAGCGGGCCGGCGACGTCATCCCGCAGATCGTCCGCGTGGTGGAGGACAAGCGTCCAGCCGAGACCACGCCCTATGCTTTCCCGACGCAGTGTCCCGCCTGCGGCAGCCATGCTGTGCGCGAGGTCGACGAGAAGACCGGCGAGATGGATGCGGTCCGCCGCTGCACTGGCGGGCTCGTCTGCCCGGCACAGCGGGTGGAACGGCTCAAACACTTCGTCTCGCGCAACGCCTTCGACATCGAGGGATTGGGCGAGAAGACCATGCAGGCGTTCTACGACGACGGCCTGATCCAATCGCCACCCGACATCTTCACGCTCGAAGCCCGCGACGCCCGTTCGCTGAAAAAACTGAAGGACCGCGAGGGCTGGGGCGCGCAATCGGCCAGGAAGCTCTTTGCCGCCATCGCCGCCCGCCGGCAAGTGGGCCTCGACCGCTTCATTTATGCTCTCGGCATCCGTCATGTCGGCGAGACGACGGCCAAGGTGCTGGCGCGTGCCTATGGCGATATCGGCAGCTTCCGAACGGCGATGCTGGCCGCCAGCGCCGATCGTGCGGGTGAAGCCTATGCGGATCTCACCAACATCGACGGCATCGGCGACGTGGTGGCCGACGCCATTGCCGAGTTCTTCGCCGAGCTGCACAACGTCCGGGTGCTGGACGATCTCCTGGCCGAGGTGACGCCGACCCCGCTGGACGCCATCCGCGCCGATACGGCGATTGCCGGCAAGACGGTGGTGTTCACGGGCACACTCGAAAAGCTCACGCGGGGCGAGGCGAAAGCCCAGGCCGAGCGGCTGGGGGCCAAGGTCGCGGGCTCGGTCTCGAAAAAGACCGACTACGTCGTGGCGGGGGCCGATGCGGGATCCAAGCTGGCCAAGGCCCGTGAACTGGGTGTCGCTGTCCTGACCGAGGACGAATGGATCGCGCTGCTGTCACCCTGAGGTGATCACCGCGCTGCGCTGTTGGTCGTCGCCTGCGGTCAGGCGTCCGGTCTTTCGGCTGGGAGGCGGCGCGACATCAAACAAAATGCTTCGACAGCTTAAGACCTTGCGCCTGGTAATTGGAGCCGAGGTCACGGCCGTAGAGCAGGCGCGGCACTTCGGTTAGCCGCTCATAGACCAGCCGGCCGATGGTCTGCCCGTCCTCGAGGATGAACGGCACCGTATGGCTGCGGACCTCCAGCACGACGCGCGAACCCGCCCCGCCGGCCGGCCCATGGCCGAAGCCGGGGTCCATGAAACCGGCGTAGTGGACGCGGAACTCGCCGACCAGCGGATTGAACGGCATCATTTCGGCGGCGTGCGTGGGCGGCACGTGCACGGCCTCCTTCGAGGCGAGGATATAGAATTGATCGGGGTCCAGGATCAGCCGCTTTTCCGCGCGCACATGGATGGGCTCCCAGAAATCGGCAATGGCGCACGAGCCTGGTTTGTCGACGTCGACGAGGCCGGCATGGCGCTTGGCCCGGTAGCCGACGAGGCCGGTCGGATCGCCAGCCAGATCGACCGACAGCGCGATGCCGCCGGCAATGTCGGCCACGCCCGAGGGTCCGCCATCGACGAGCCGCTCGGCGGCCTGCAATCGGGACAGCTCCGCGTCGGAATAAGCGTGCGCCCCGAGCCGGAAGCGGATCTGCGACAACCGCGATCCGGTGCGCACGACGATTGGGAACGTTTGCGGGCAGATCTCGGCGTAAAGCGGTCCGCGGTAGCCGTCGGGGATCTGGTCGAAAGCTCCGACGTGATCGGCAATGACGCGGGTGAAGACATCGAGGCGGCCGGTCGAGCTCTTGGGGTTGGCCGAAGCCGACAGCCCGGCCGGCAGCGCGACGGCCTCGATCAGTGGCACGACGTAGACGCAGCCGGTCTCCAGCACGGCCCCGGACGAAAGGTCGAACTCGTGCAAGCGCACGGCTGCAAGCCGGTCGGCAACCGTCGCCCCTGGTCCGGGAAGGAAGCTCGCCCGCACGCGGTAGGCAATCGAGCCGAGGCGAAGATCGAGGCTGGCCGGCTGCAATTGCCCGGCGACCAAGGGCTGGCCCGGCTCCACAGCGCCATCGGCGACCAGGCGCTCGATTGCCTGCACGGGCAGGACGCCGGACGGGTGGCCGTCGAGGTGCGGCGGGGCTGCGGGCATCAGGATCGTTCCTTTTCGGTCGTCCGCCTCATCGGCTTGCCCCTCTCCCCTCGCAGGAGTGGATCAGGATCGAAGCACCTGACCGACTATTCCGCCTATCCTGCCAATATCTTGACGCCAAGCCCGGTTTACCCGTAATCCCCAGCCACGAATCCGTGGGGAGCCCCCCGCGCCTTCCGGCCGCCGCTCGGAACGAGTGTCGGAAGGCGCAAGCGACACTATGATTTGGCCGGCCGGCTTGCAGCCACGTAAAACGAACTCGCTAAAACGGCCGCGCGCTTTCCGTCCCACCGCCATGGTACGCTCGCGCCGGCCTTGCCGAAGAGCCGGAGTCCGGCCCCGGCAGAGCCCGACTGGAGAGCCCGCGTGACACATGACAGCCCCAAGCCTGCCCGCCCGCACGGCCTCAAGACCCGCCTTGTGCACGGCGGCACGATGCGCTCGCAATTCGCCGAGACGTCGGAGGCACTGTTCCTGACGCAAGGCTATGTCTACGACAGCGCCGAACAGGCCGAGCGCCGTTTCAAAAACGAAGAGCCGGGCTACCAGTACTCGCGCTTCTCCAATCCGACTGTCTCGATGTTCGAGGAGCGCATGCGCCTCTTGGAAGGGGCCGAGGATGTCCGCGCGACGGCGACGGGCATGGCGGCTGTGACGGCGTCGATTTTGAGCTATCTGTCGGCCGGTGATCACATCGTCGCGGCGCGCGCCCTGTTCGGCTCCTGCCGCTACGTCGTCGAGGATCTGTGCCCGCGCTTCGGGATCGGCGTGACCCTGATCGACGGCACGTCGTTGCCCGCATGGTCGGCGGCGGTCCAACCCAACACCAAGGTGTTTTTCTTCGAAACACCGGCCAATCCGACGCTCGATCTCGTCGATATCGCGGGTGTCTCGGCCATCGCGAAGTCGGCCGGCATCCTCACCATCGTCGACAATGTGTTCGCCACCCCGATGCTGCAACGCCCCCTGGAGCTTGGCGCCGATGTGGTGGTGTATTCCGCAACCAAGCATATCGACGGCCAGGGGCGCTGCCTGGGTGGCGTCGTTCTGGGGCCGAAGACGTATGTGACCGACCACCTTTCGGTGTTCATCCGGCAGACGGGTCCCTCGCTGTCCCCGTTCAACGCCTGGGTCATGCTCAAGGGGCTGGAAACGCTCCCGTTGCGGGTGGCAGCGCAATGCGAGACAGCAGCCCGCTTGGCCGATCATCTGGCGGGTTTGCCCGGCATCCAGCGTGTCATTTTCCCGATGCGGCCCGACTTTCCGCAGGCCGAACTCGCCCGTCGGCAGATGTCGGGAGGCGGCCAAATCGTCACGTTTGTCCTCGACGGTGGCAAGCGCGAGGCCTTCCGCTTCCTCAACGCTCTACAGATCATCAGGATTTCCAACAATCTGGGCGATGCCAAGAGCCTGGTGACCCATCCCTCGACGACGACCCACCAGCGGCTGACGAATGCCGCCCGCGCCGAGCTTGGGATTACCGACGGTATGGTGCGCCTGTCGGTCGGCCTGGAGGAGGCCGAAGACCTCGCCGCCGACCTGGAGCAGGCGCTCGCCGTCGCCATGTCATGAGACAAATCGCGGGGCTCGCTGGCAAGCCTTGAGCCTGCCCATCCAGGCGTGCGATCATGGTGGAAACATGATGCCGAGTGCCAACCGAAAGAGAGCCGCAATGTATGAGGCCGTGACCCGGGGCATCCGCGTGCGCGTCGAACCGCAGTACCTCGAGGACCAGTCCTCCCCAGAAGAGGGCTACTATTTCTGGGCCTACACGGTACGCATCGACAACGAGGCGGCCGCCTCCGTTGAACTGCGCTCACGGCATTGGCGCATCACCGATTCGGACGGGCGCACGGAGGAGGTGAGGGGGCCGGGTGTCGTCGGCCAGACGCCGCGCATCGGCCCGGGCCAGTCGTTCAGCTACACGTCGGGTTGCCCGCTCCGGACGCCGTCAGGAATCATGCTCGGGTCCTACCAGATGACCGGCGAAGACGGTGAGACGTTCGAGGTCGCGATTCCCGCCTTCTCCCTCGACAGTCCCTTTGCCGTGCCAACAGTCAACTGACGTCGTTGGCAGAGGTCACATGATGCGAACAGACCGACGTTCAGACCTGCCGATCCTTCGTGTTTCGTCAAGGACGCTCGGTCGCCAGGTGCTGCAGGGTCTCATGCCAAGCTTCAGTGGCGAAGGCGACGCGAGGATCATGAAGTTGCAAGTGTTCCTTCGGGCTCGGACACTTGGTCGATCCGGTGCTGAAAAGGCAACAAACTGTCGGAGCCGGAGCACGAGCCCGCGCCGGAGTGCCGGCTGCCCGGGGCGCAGGCAGACGGTGCGTTCTGCGCTCACCCCCTTCCAGAATGCCGACCAGACGACGGCGCACGGGCGCGGCGCGGCGGCATGAAGGGTCCCAGCTATTCACCAGCCGAGCTGTTGGCAAAGCTCGTCGCATTCGACACGACCAGTCACAAGTCGAACCTGCCGCTTGTCCGCTTCGTCGAGGATTATCTCGCCTCGCACGGCCTGGCGAGCAGGCTCGTTCCTGATGAAACCGGCCAGAAGGCCAGCCTCATGGCGAGCATCGGACCATCGGTACCGGGCGGCGTGGGCCTGTCGGGACACACCGACGTGGTTCCAGTCGAGGGCCAGGTCTGGGACAGCGACCCATTTCGCCTTCTCGCGCGTGACGGCCGCTTGTATGGCCGCGGTACGACCGACATGAAGGGCTTCTGCGCCTGCGTTCTGGCCGCGGTCCCGATGTTCAAGGAACGCGCGCTCACTCGACCCATTCACATCCTGCTGTCCTATGACGAGGAGATCGGCTGCATCGGCGTCCGCCCGATGATCGCGCGCCTTGGCCGCGACCTGCCAAAGCCAGCCATGATCATCGTCGGCGAGCCGACCTCGATGTCCGTCGTCGATGCCCACAAGGGCCCGGCACGCTGGCGGGTCGAGGTCACGGGCCGCGCCGCTCATTCGAGCATGGCACCGCTCGGGGTGAACGCGATCGCCTACGCGGCCCGCCTGATCGGCGAGTTGCTCGACATCGAGAAGGACCTGGCGACGGGCCTGCATGATGATCGCTTCGATCCGCCGTATCCCACGCTGCAGGTGACGACCATCAATGGCGGCAATGCCGGCAACATCGTGCCGCCCACGTGCACCTTCGGCTTCGAGGTGCGCGCACTTCCGGGTCTCGACGTGAAGTCGATCGAGCGCCGGCTGGCGACATTCGCGCGTGAACGGCTGCTACCCGACATGACGGCCGTTTCGCAGAACGCCGGTGTCGCCATCCGGCTTGTCAACTATGTGCCGCCGTTTGCAGCCGATCCCCACTCCGACGTCGTCGCGCTCGCACTCAGGCTGACGGGCGAAAACCGCACGTTCGCGGTTTCCTACGCCACCGAGGCAGGGCTGTTCCAGGACGGTGGGGTCGCCTCCGTCGTGTGCGGGCCGGGCAACATCGCTCAGGCGCACACAGCCAATGAATGGATCGCCGAAAGCGAGCTTGCGCGCTGCATGGCGTTCATGGAGCGCTTGGCTGACTGGGCCTCGTGAGGGGCACGGGCTGATCTCAGTCAGGGTCGAAACGGGCTGGGCGTCGTGGTATACCAAGCTGGCTCGTCCCCCGGAATGCTCCGGAGGTCAACGATGAACGCGGTCGGTTCCACGACCCGAGAGCGAGAGGAAAACCCATGGCGATCAAAGATCTGCTCGTTGCCTATGACGGTCACGAAGCCTCCGAGAAGGCCCTCGAGTTCGCGCTCCGGATGGGCATGAAGTATGGCGCGGCGGTTTCCGGCATCTACGTCATGCCACGCGAGACCTACGACACCCGCATCCGCCAATGGCTGTCGGCCGACGTACAGGAAGGGCTTGCCGCCGCCCGCCGTGAATCCGCCCAGTCGATTGTCGCGAAGTTCAACGCGCACATTGCCAAGTCGGGCTTCTCCGGCACGACGGGCTTTCTTGTCGAGGAGGGCCAGGCCGACCTGACATTGGCACGCGCGGCCCGCTTTTTCGACGTGCTGCTGATTGGTCAGTTCATTACGGCCTTCAAGTCGGAGAACCGTACAGTCGATCCGGCGGAGTTGCTCCTGCGGGCTGGCAAACCTGTCATCATCGTCCCGCGCGACTATGTCGTGCGTCCGTTCAAGGAGGCGGCGGCGATCGCCTGGGATGGAAGCCGCTACGCCGCCCGTGCGCTGACCGACGCCATGCAAATTCTCGAGACCAAGAAGAAGCTCGACGTATTGACTGTGGTCAACGATCCCCATGCCGATGCACAGGCCCATGCCAGCATGCCGGGGCTCGATATCGTCGTGCACCTCGGCCGGCACGGAATCGCTGCCGAACACGTCGCGGTCGATGCGAGCCACGCGCCGGTCGGCAAAGCTCTTCTCGACCATTGTGCCCGGACGGATCCGGATGTGCTCGTCATGGGAGCCTACGGGCGGGGCACGTTCGGCGCGCAATTGTTCGGCGGCGTGACGCGCTACATTCTGGAGCATCAGAACGTCCCCGTGCTGCTGTCCCACTGAGCGGGCCGAGACCGGTCGCAGCGTGCGGGTGTCCCGAGGGGTCGTGATCCCGTCGGGGCCCCCGCGCTGCGGCCCGGCGTCGGCCAAGGGAGCGCGCTCCGCCTATCCGCTGTTGCGCAGCGCCGCGGCAATGCCGTTGATGGTGAGATGCAGCCCACGGCGGGTCTTCTCGTCGTCGGGCCTTTCGCGCACCGCGCGCAGCATCTCGACTTGCAGGTGATTGAGCGGGTCCAGGTAGGGAAAACGGTTCTGTATCGAGCGCTCGAGCAGCGGGTTTGTGGCAAGCAGCCGCTGCTGCCCGGTGATCGCCAGCAGATGGCCGACCGTGCGCGTGTGCTCGGCGCGGATGGCACTCATCACATGCTCGCGCAGTTCCTCGTCGGCCACCAGCGAGGCATAGCGGGACGCAACAGCCATGCTCGACTTTGCCAGGACCATATCCATGTTCGACAGCAGCACATGGAAGAACGGCCAGTCGCGCGCCATTTCGCGGAGCGTCGCCAACCCATCGGGTACGGCCTCCAGCCACCGCTCGACGGCGCTGCCGAACCCATACCAGCCGGGCAGCATGACACGCGACTGAGCCCAACTGAACACCCAGGGAATGGCCCGCAGGTCCTCGATCCGCTGTGTATTCTTGCGCGAGGCCGGGCGCGAACCGATGTTGAGCGCGGCAATCTCGTTGATGACGGTCGACGACCAGAAGAACGTGGCAAATCCGCGTGTTTCATAGACCAGTGTGCGGTAGGCCGCGAAGGCATGCGCCGAAAGTGCTTCCATCACGCGTGAGAATTCGTCCTCGCGCGGTGACCGGCTCTGGCTCAGAAGCGTGGCCTCCATCGTGCCGGCAATGAGGGTCTCCAGGTTGCGCCGACCAAGATGCGGGTTCGTGTACTTGCTGGAGATGATCTCGCCCTGCTCGGTGAGGCGGAGCTGGCCATCGACGACGCCGGCCGGTTGCGACAGGATCGCCTCATAGCTGGGGCCGCCCCCGCGCCCCACCGTGCCGCCGCGTCCGTGGAACAGGCGCAGGCGGATGCCGTGACGGTTGGCCAGCGCCTTCAGGCCAATGGCAGCTTTGTGCAACTCCCAGCCGGACGTGACGTAGCCGCCGTCCTTGTTGCTGTCGGAATAGCCGAGCATGACCTCCTGCAGACCTCCCCGGCTGTCGACGAGGCGGCGGTAGGCCGGCATGGACAGCAGCCTGTCCATGATGTCGCTCGAGGCGCGCAGGTCGTCGATCGTCTCGAACAGCGGCACGATGTCGAGCCGGCTCTCGCCTTCGGCGGTGATGAGACCGGCTTCCTTGGCCAGGATCGCGATCTCGAGCAGGTCGGAGACGGACCGTGTATTGGAAACGATCGCTGTCGGGACCGACCGCGCCCCGTAGGCGGTGTGGGCTTCGGTGGCGGCTTGAAGGATCGCCAGTTCCTGGGCCGTTGCATGCGAGTAGGCGTGGAACGGACGGACCAGCGGACGCTTGCTGGCGAGTTCATCGGAAAGGGCCGCGATGCGCGCTTCCTCGTCCATATCCCGATAGCAGACCGCGCTCCCGATCGCGTCGAACAGTTCGCCGACCGTCGCCTCGTGGACGGTAGAGTTCTGCCGCATGTCGAGGCTGGCGAGATGGAACCCGAAGCAGTCGACCGCCCGGCGCAGATGGCGCAATCGCCCGCGCGCCAACGCCAGCGATCCGTTCTCGACCAGGGACGCGTCGATGACGTCGAGGTCGCGGGCCAGGTCATCGGCCGTCGCGTAAGGCGCGGCGGGAAGGCGCACGACACGCGCCGGCTGTTGCCCGTTCAAGCGGCTCTGCGTGGCAGCAAGTCGCGCATAGATGTGGGCAATCGCCCGCCTGTAGGGCTCCTGTGCGCGGTGCGCCGACGTATCGTGAGACGCTTCGGCCAGGGCGGCGAGGTCCTTCGACACGGCAACGATTGCTGCCGAGATCGACAGTTCGCCACCCAACTGGTGTGTTTCGTCGAGGTAGTATTCGAGCGCGGTCGTGCTCTGGGCGCGCAGCGCCGTCCGCAGCGCCTCGGCATCGACGTTGGGATTGCCATCTCGATCGCCGCCGATCCAACTGCCCATGCGCAGGAACGACGGCAAGTCCGGCGCGCGACCATCTGGCGAAATGGCCGCCAGTTCGTCCTCTATCCCGGCATACAGCCGCGGGACCTGGTTCAAAAACGTGAAGCGGTAGTGGATCAGGCTGTTTTCCACCTCGTCCATCACGGTGAGCCGCGTGCGCCGCAGCAGATGTGTCTGCCACAACGCCAGCACGGTCGCCGACAGTGCGCCGTCGATCTCGGTCTTTTCGCGCGTCGAACGGTCGGGCCGCCCGCGTTCGCTGATCAACTCGGCAATCGTCCGCTCCAGGCGCATCGTACTCTGCCGGCGCACTTCGCTGGGATGCGCCGTCAGCACCGGAGAGATCAGCGCGCCGGAAAAGAAGTGGATAATGTCTGCAAGCTCAAGCCCATCCTCGCGGGCGCGTTCGAGAGCGCGGGCGACCGTGCCCGGTCGGGGCGCGGAACCGGCGAGATCGTGAGCGCGCGTGCGCCGGACGTGGTGGATATCCTCGGCGATATTGGCCAGGTGCGAGAAGTAGCTGTAGGCACGGATGACGACGACCGAGCGAGCCGGGCCAAGGCTGCCGAGGACATCCGACAGTTGCCTGCGCGCATCCTCGTCGTCGTCGCGATGGAAGCGCACCGACAGCCGGCGGATGTTTTCGACGAGTTCGAAGGTGTCGGCACCTTCCTGCGCGCGGATCGTATCGCCGAGCAGGCGGCCGAGCAGGCGGATGTCTTCGCGCAGCGGCGCGTCCTTATCGGCAGGCGGGCTCTGCTGATCCTGCGCGGGCGAAATTCGGTCTCGGCTGGCGGTGCTCATGCCTTCTCCTCTGGTTCGGCGACGCGAACGCTGCTGCCGGCACACGGAGAGTGTTTGAACGCATCGGTCGCTGCAAGCGATAAGGGAGCCAGGCGTCCCGGCGCGAGCGCCGTCCTCGCGCAGCGCATGAAAAGCAGCCACGCTTGCACAAAAAAAGGGGAGCGCGGTCGGTCGCGCTCCCCTGTGGCGTGTTCGGTCGGCGCGCCAGTTCAGGCGGCGTTGCGCGACTTCATCTTCTCATAGGCTGCCGAGAAGCCCGACAGCGAGAACGGGATGACCAGCCTTTTCTCGGCGCTGGCGAGAAACTTGACGTCGGCCTTGGCCCCCTTCGACATGGCACCGACCAGGTCATCGCCGGCGATGCCTTCGATGAAGCAGCCCTCAGCCGAGCAACGGTCCACCTGCGCGACGGTGCGCTGGTCGCCGATGGCGATTTCGACGCCGGGCTTCAGCATGAAGTTCAGGGGCAGCGCCACCTGCATGAGATGCTTTTTGGAGGCCGGATCGAACGCGATCGAGACGACAAGGACGAGCTTGTTGGTATCGGTGGCGACGAGTTTCTGTACGATCTGGCAGTTGAGACCGTTGATCTTGGGGTCGAAACATTCGAGCTCCCATTCGCCCATCCGCTCACGCGCCACCTTGGGGCCGTCCGGCTCCTTGACGTCCTTAGCCTCCTTGGCCTCCGTTGTCTTCTCCTCGACCTTGGCTTTGCCTGATTTGGCGAAGGCCGGCGGGGTGAGTGGGGCCGCCGTCACTCCAAGGAGCAGCGCGCAGATGGCGAGTGCGGATGTAATGTGGCGTGTCGGCATGAGCCCTCCGGGTCGGTAGCGAGGTCGCTGAGGTGCCGGTCACGCTGACATCGCAGCCGTGCCGGACACCATCCACCCGGTAGAATAAAGCCCCTATGGTTGCGCGTTGGTTAACCGATGTCCCGGGTTTGCCCCTCAACGGCGTTACGCGCCGCTCAAAACTCGATCTTCGCCGTCAATTCCATCAGCAGCTTGGGATCGGTGGTCAACAGCGGCTCGTGAATTTTGTCGAGCGACTTGGCGATGGCGACGCGGCCGTTGAGGCGACCCTCCAACAGACCGATATCGAGCCCGATGCCGGTATCCGTCGCAAAATCCTCCCGCTCGACGCGCGGGCCGTTGGCGCGGAACGGAATGGCACCCGCCGTTTCCGTGAACACGAAGACGTTGGCCCTGATGCCCAGGGGATCACTGAGACCGGACTGCGCCAGCCCCCAGCCCCCAGCCCGGACCATGTAGTTCAAGACGGCCCCAGTAGCCCTCGTCGCCGTTGAACTGATTGATCTCGTAGGCGCGCAGTGTGGACACGCCGCCAAAGGCGAACTGTTCAGCGGAGGGCAGCAGCTCGGAGGGGGCGACCTGCCAGGCGGCCTCGGCGATGGCGGTCAACTGGCCGAGGCGGCGAACGGCGCGCAGGTCGCCGGCGAATTTGACGTAGCTGTCGTGTTCATCGCCGATGTTGTCGAAGGCGCGTGCTCCAATGAACACGGCCTTGCCGGTGACCTCGATCGAGCCGTCTTCGCTGTAGTGGATGAGGCGGTTGCCGATGGCGATGCGCCCGATCGTGGTGCCCGTCTCGAGCGGCCCCGTCTCGGTTACGCCGTTGGAGTAGGCTGTTTCGACCAGGCCGTAATACAGCCAGTTGGTATCGACAAAGAACGGGTGGCGCACCTGTAGTGAGGCGAACTGGCCGTCCGACTGAAGGTCCAGGTCCTCGAACGGACCGGCGATGATCCGGCTGTCGGACAACGAATACTGGAATTCGAGGCGCGTACCAGCGATGCCGATGGGCGTATCATAGATGCCGAAGGTCGACCGCGAGCCCTTGCTGAACGACACACCCACGGCCAGCGGATCGTCGCGACCCAATAGGGAGGCCGTGCGATACACGGTCTGGTTGCGTATCTCGCCGCTCTCTTCCGTACCGTAGTTGTCGGTCAGCGTCAGGATCGAATGGCGGGGCGGCTCGATCACGTCGAGCACGATCCGGCTCGTTGCGAAGTCGCTGCCGGGCACGAGCCTTGCCGCAACCCGGATGCCCGAGACCGACGTCCGCGCCAGTACGGTCAACGCACTCTCGAGTGCGTAGACATCGACAAGATCGCCGGATTTGAGGGGGATTCGCGAGCGAAGATACTCTGGGTCGGTGTATCCGCCGGGTGCCACGTCGACGGCATCGACGCGGGGCTCGATCAGGACGATTTGCACGATCCCCTTCTCCACCTTCTGCGGTGGCAGGATCGCAAAACCGACCGGGAACCGGGCAGCAGGATACAGCGCCGTGATCTCGCGCGTGAGCCGGTTGAGGTCCTCGAGAACGATCTCGCGGCCTTCGAGCCTGGCGGCCATCGCGCGCAGCGTGGCCTGCGGGAGCACCGCGGACTGCGTGATGACGATGCGATCGACCTTGAACTTCAAGGTGGCCGCCGAGGCATCGCCCGCGGGCGGCCGGGCGGGGATCTCGACGCCCGGACCGACGGGAACGTTGTCACGGCGGAACTGCTGGCGCTGCAAATCGCGCAACCGGTCTTCGGGGCGTTCCCCCAGTGGGGTTGTCGACAGGGTGGGTGGCAGGGGTTGCGGCGGTGCGGCTTGCGCGGACGCCTCGCGCTCCGGCATCAGCAGCGCAAAGCCTGTGAGTGCCGTGGCTGCGACGCGACGCGCGCGTCGGCCGGGGCCGCCAGGACCACACGCCTTGACACTCTCCTCGCGCATCGTCGTGTATCGACCCTCTACAACTGACTACGCAGTTCCACATCCCTGGCGTCGAAGCACCGCCAGAACCCGACGACCCGCAACCACGACCCCGCGCTTCACGTGCGGCGGTTGACCCGAACATCTGTCATCCAACCGTCTTTGAATATGATGGCACGGAGGGCGATCCACGAGTAATCGTCCGCCGCCGAGACGCCCATGACCGCGGATGTTGCGCCACAGCATCATGCATCAGTCCGGAACTCGGGTCGGGCGACCCCTAAGCCGTTGTCATCGCACGGTCTACACCCAAGTGTGGCACGCACACGAGGTGTGCGTCCAAAGCCTTCCACAGGCGCGGGCCAATCAGACCAGAATCAGCATTTGACATGTGCTCAGGGAGACACGGAAGCCGTGCTGCGGTGCGCCGGATTGCAATTAACCCGACAGTCACAAATGTAAAATAGGCAGTCATGATTATTGAAAATTCATTTAGTGTTTCCGCAACCCCTCCGATTATGTGACATTTACAACAGTCTATTCATCATCAATTAAGCGCTGCAGTAATAATCATATCCTGTCCGGCATCTCGTGCCGAGAATCAGAAACCGCCGTTCAGGAATCCGACGATGGGTCAGCTGTCTCCCCTTCGCGATCACTCTCGCGCAGGCCTGTGCACGCTTCTGGAGCGGCGGCTTTGGTTGAAGAAACTCATCGCTTGGTTCTGCATCATCGAAGCCTTTGCTTGGCCCTTCGCTGCGATCACCAATGCCGGCGGCCGTGTCGTGCCGGATGGACGCACCGCAACGACGCTCAGCGTGAATGGACGAACCACGGACGTACACACCGGCACGGTTCATGGCAGCAACGCCTATAACTCGTTTCGCAGCCTCGGCGTCGGGGCTGGCGACACCGTCAATCTGCATGTGCCGGGACAGGCCGATAATCTCATCAACCTCGTCCGCGAAGGACGAACCGATATTGACGGCACATTGAATGGCGTCAAGAACGGCCGGATCGGCGGCAATATCTATCTGCTCAATCCTAATGGCATCGTTGTCGGTCCCTCCGGCACCGTGAACGCCGGCAGCCTCTCGCTGCAAACGCCGACCAGCGACTTTCTCGACAGCGTGCTCGATCCGAACGGCACACCAAATAGCGCAGCCGTCGGACGCATTCTCAGCGGTACCGCTCCGGTATCCCGCGACGGCCGAATTTCTGTTTTTGGCCAGATCAACACGCTGGACTCGATTTACCTGCGCGGCGGTGGCGTCGACGTTTCTGGTGCACTCAGGGCCGGCGCGGCGGGCGTCAAGGCGATGCGCGGCATGGTCAACCTCAATGGCCTTGTTCCTGCGGCCAACACCATTTCGCGCGACCAGCGCGGCGTGATCTACATCGGCACGCCCGGCAAGGTGCGCGTCAGCGGTCGGATCGACGCGAGCGGCGAGGCCGGCCGCAAGGGCGGCCGCATCGACATCCGCGCCGATGGCGACATCGAACTCGCCGGCACGGCGGTGGTGACGGCGGCCGGCTCGGAGTTGGACTCCGACGGTGGTGACGTCGTCATTTTTGCTGGCGATACGGCGCGGCTCGCCAAGGGCGCGCTCGTCGACGCCAGTGGCGGTGAGACCGGCCGCGGCGGATTTGTCGAGTTCTCGGCCACCCAACTCGTCAGCCTCGACGGTGGCGAACTCCGCGCCCGCTCGCAGGATGGCCGCACCGGCGTCGTCTACGTTGATCCCGCGGTTGTCGCCTATACGGCCGACACCGTGTTGAGCGCGGGCCTGGCGACCGTCGAAGCCACGCAGACGATCTCGGTCGCCACCGGCATCACCGTTTCGACGGGCGTGGCGGGAGATGCGCTCATCTTCCGGGCACCGAACATTACACTTGCGTCGGGTTCCAAGGTCACGACGAGGCACGCGACTGCCGGCGGCGGGGCCGCGACCTTCGGCGACATCACCTTCGAAACAAAGGTGCGCAGCGGGAGCGATCTGCTGACCCCCCTCACCGCGTCGATCAGCCTGGATGGCGCGACGCTCGAGGGCAAGAACATCACGCTGACCGCCGTCAGCGAGAACACCGGTGGCGTCTTCGGCAAACAGGACGCCCAGAGCACGATCACCCTGACCGGGGCCACCATCACGGGTGAGAACGTCACGATCGCGGCATCCTCGAAGGCGGTCAGTTCGCCTCTTGGCGCGTTCAGCTCAGAGGGCGGCACCAACCAGAGCCCCGCCGTCACCGTGCTCGACATCGCCACCGTCGCGGTCAATCCGCTGCTGGCGGCCCTTCCACTCAGGGCGGCCATCGGGATTGCCGAGGCCGACGCCAGCGTGGCCGTCCGCAGCGGGACCAGCATCACCGCCAGTGGCGATGTGACAATCTCCTCGGTCGCCGACGCCGAGATCACCTCGCCGCTGTTCGCCGACACCGCGATTGGCGGCACCGGCACGTCCCAGCAAGCCTTGCCGAGCCTCGGCATCGTCTACTCGCGGGTCGACACGAACGCCGTCTCGGAGGTGGAGGCGGGGGCCTCGATCACGTCGGGAGGCGCCATCGACGTGACTTCGGCGACGACCGGCAAGCTCGATGCGACGAACAACACCATCGCCAGTTCCAACGTCACCATCGGCATCACGGTCGCCGAGGGGCGCGCCAACTCCGTCGCCAAGGTCGCGGAAGGGGCCAACCTGACGCTGACGGACCCGACCACGACCGCCGGTCAGAACGTGACCATCGCGGCAAGCAACGAGGCCGAGTACGCGGCCGCCACCAACATGATTTCCGACACGGAGGGCGACAACGCGTCGTTCTCCGCCAACTGGCTCGACGTCAACGAGACGGTTCGCGCCGAACTCGGTGCCGATATCGCCAACGCCGACAGCATCGCCGTCACCGCCACGACCTCGATCGAGGAATTGTCGGGTGGTGCTGAGTCCTCGACGGGTGGACCGGCACTGCACGAGCGCATCCTCGGTGTCGTCGCAGCCCTCGACGTCGATCCCTCGGAGGACGCTGCAGACCAGGCCTACGGAACGTTCGCCACGCGCATCCTCGGGTCCGTTGCCGGCCTCCAGGGGCCGCTGAAGTCCGACCAGACAATCGAGGTGCCGTTGCAGTTTGCCGGCGCCATGAGCGTCGTCGACGCCGATATCGAGGTGAGTGCGAAGATCACGGCGGCAAGCGTGTCCACCGAGGGCGCGAAGGTCGAAGCACCGGCCGGTGCCAGCGACGAAGAGAAGGCCGAGGCCGAGCGTCAGGGCAGCATCACGGTTGCCAGCGCGATCGAGCTCGGCAAGATCGCGAACCTCGCCAAGGGTGAGACCGACGCCAAGGAGGACAGCTCGACGGCCGCCGCGCTCGCCGTGCCGGTGACGACGATCACCCTCGACACCACCGCCCTCATCGACGCCGGCACCGCCGTGGCGGCGAGCGAAGCCGTTGCGGTCACGGCCGACTCCAAGATCGCCTATGACCCGACGTATCTTGAGATCGAGACCGTCAACGACGTTCTGGACAAGATTGCCGGCGACGCGGGACTGCAAGGGGCCTTCCTGACCAGCGGCGCCTTTGCGATTGCCGCGACCGAAGCCAATGGCGACCAGAAGACGCTCGGCATCGCAGCCAACGTCGATGTCTTCACGGTGAACGCCACAACGACGGCGCGCATCGGCGGACTGGATGCCGGCTCGACGCCGGCCACGGCGACGTCCGTCACGGCGAAGTCCGTCGACGTGACCGCCAACACCTCCGTCCAATCCACACATGCCAGCGGCAACCTCGGCGATTTCCTCGACTTCGAAAAGCTCTACAAGGAGTCAGGCAAGGACCGCTTCCCCGTCAAGAATCCCTCTGGCGTGACGGCCAGCGTCGGTGCGGGCGCGACCTTCCAGGGCGTCATTTACAATTTCAAAACGATCGCCGAGATCGCCGATCGCGTGACAGTGGCCTCGACCGAAACGGTCGACGTCGCCGCCAAGACGGAATCGCTCATCACGTCGCTCGGCGGGTCGGCCATGGTCGATAGCCAGTCGACCGCCGAAGTCGGCGCGCTCGGGGTCATTCTCGTCAACTCGATCACGAGCGACACCACCGCACGCATCGGCCAGGGCTCGACAGTCACGACCAGCGCGGACGCAGCCGACATCTCGGTTGCGGCCGAGGATCGCGCCGTCAACTGGAACCTCGTCGGCGGCGTCGTGAAAGCCTCCAACGTCGGCTTCGGTGCCAGTGTCGGCGTCAACTCGATCGACCTTGACACCGTCGCCACCATCGACGGCGCGACGCGGGTCGAAGCCGGCAGCTCCGCCGCGCGCGGCGACGTCGTCGTTGCCGCGACATCCGGCGGTGTCAGCCATTCCTATGCCCTGGCGGCGGCGGTCTCGACCACCGACAAAGCGGGCTCGGCACCGGCACCCGGCTCGACCAGCCCGACATCGGCGGCCGACAATGCCTCCTCGAGCGCGGTACCTCAGACCGGTTCGGCCGCGACGGGCGGCACCGGCGCAGCGGACGCCAACAGCGGCAGCGGCGGTGCCGACACGTCGTCGTCGGCCGGCCAGGGTGGATCGTCGATCGCGACCGCCATCACCAACGGCACCGGCCGCTTCGGCATCACCGTCGCTGGCGATGCGGCCGTCAACTTGATCAGCCTGGGCACTGAGGCCGAGATCGCTGGCGTCGGCACGCTGACGGCGCGCGATGTAAAGGTCGATGCCAAAAGCACGTTCGGTGCCTATGCCGGGGCTGGCGCCTTCTCAGCCCAGTCATTCCAGGATCCCTCGAAGCCCAAGTCGGGCACGGTCGGGATCGCCGGTTCCTACGCCCACAACGCGTTCGAGCGTAACCGGATCGAGGCGCGGATCACGGGCGTCACGAACGTGACGGCGAGCCGCGACGTCATCGTCAACGCGCTCAACCAGCAGAGCATCATCTCGGGTGCCGCAAGCGGCTCGGCGCAGGCCAAGGGCTCCAGTGAGCCCGGCTTCAACGCCAACATCGCCGGTGCGGTGACCTTCAACACTTTCGCCGATGCCGAGACGATTGCCGAAATCGCGAACTCGAGCCTGACAGTCGGCGACGACATCGACGTCACTGCGGAAGACACCTCGACCATTCACACCGGTGCCGGCGCAGCCTCGATCCAGATCGGTGGCTCCAAGGGGCTCGGTGCCGGTGCATCGGCCTCCGTCAATATCTCCGAGGCCGACGTCACGGCGCGGATCGCAGACACCGAGATCGTCTCCGTCGACAGTGTCACGGTCGATGCCACGGCCGAGCGTGAAATCCTGTCGATCGCCGTTGCTGCGGCGATTTCTACGGGCAGCCAGGGAATCCAGGCAGGCGGTGCGGCCGCCTACAACTCGGTCGGCGGTCAGGTGCTTGCCGAGATCGTCGATGGCGAAATCTCCGACAGCGGGTCCGTCGACGTGACGGCGTCGGAGCGCTCGAACCTCTACACCATCGCCGGTGACGTCACGATCGGTGGGTCTGCTGGTGGCGGCCTGGCCGCGTCGATTGCCTCTCTGACCGGCAACGCCCACGCCCGCATCGATGGCACCGACATCACGACCGATACGCTGTCCGTCATCGCAACGACGGACCGCACGTCGATCGGTGTTGCTGCCGGCATAGCCGCCAACAAGCAATCCGTCGCGCTCAAGGGTTCCGTCGTCGTCAACCTGGCCGGCAACTCCGATGCCACCGACGGCCGTGAGGGAACCATCGCGGAGATCGGTGGCGGCGCAACGCTGTCTGTCACCAACGACCTCACGGTGGGCGCGGCAGAGCGCACCAACATGCAGAGCTATGCGGGAGCCTTCGCGGGCGGCAAGACAGGCATCGGCGCGGCGGTCGCCGTCAACAAGGCCGATGGCGAAGTCACCGCCGAGATCACCGATGCCACGGTCCTGGCAGCGGGCTCCGTCAGCGTACGCGCTGTCTCCGGAGCGGCGAATCCGACCGACACGACCAGCCGTACGCAATTCATCGGCGTCGCCGTCACCGGTACCGTCGGTTTCCAGGGCGGCTCGCTGGCTGGCGCCGCCGTCGTGAACAAGGTCGACACGCGCACGACGGCCCAAGTCACGGCCAACGCCCGGTTGGGTTCGGCGGCGAGCAAAGTCGGTGCGGTGACGGTCCGGGCCGACGACCGCAGCGTCGCAGGCTCTGGGACCTTGGGCTTTGCGGCCGGCTCAACGGCGCTTGCCGCGTCGATTGCCGTCGACCTCCTCGACAAGAAGACGACGGCGCGGCTCGCCGGCGAGACCTACGCCACCGGCGATGTCGTCGTCGATGCGCGCAGTTCTCAGGCCGCCTACGGTGGCCTCGTCTCGATTGCCTTCGGATCTTTCGCTTTCTCGGCAGCCGTTGGCGTGGCCGAGCACACGAACGTGACGCTCGCCGAGATTGCAGGCGGTGCGATCGTCCACACCACGAACAACGTGCACGTCAACGCCGAGGACAAATCGGACGTCATCCGGTTCACCGGTTCGCAGGCGCTCGTCAGCGTACAGACGCAGGCGTCCACGACGACGGCGCGGATCGGCGATGAAGCCGATGTGACCGCGCTGGCCAGCGGCAGTGGACGCGCGGTGCGCACCGGCGCGCTGAGCGGCGGGATCGGCCCCTCCGACGATGCCGCAGCATCCGGCTCGGGCAAGACCGAGGACACCACCGCCGAACTGCAAAGCCTCGATGGCAGCGTTGGCGGCCAGATCGCGTCCAACGTCGAACAACAGAACACCCAGGACGCCGACACCGAGACCAACAGCGGCGCAGAGACAGTCGATGCGACCGCCATTCTCGGCGTGCAATCGGCCGCGACCGACACGATCAAGGGCGTCGCCGTCACCGCGAATGCCGATCAGCGCATGATCAACCTGGGACTGGGCGTCGGAGTCAGCGGGTCGGGCGCGGCACTGGCAGCTTCGGCGACCGTCTCGATCATCAGCGCGGAGACGACCGCAGAGATCGGCCAGAACGCTCGGATCAACCAGGGTACGGGGACGGCCGGCAGCGAGCAGGATGTCGTCGTGCGCGCCAAGACCAATGGCCTCACCGTCGATACGGCGGTCGGCGTGGCGGTCGGCTCGAGTGTCGGCATCGGCGCGGGCGTCGACGTTGCACTCCTCGAGAAGTCGACAACGGCGAAGATCGGCAAGGGGGCCCAGGTCACGGCCGCCCGGTCCATCGCCGTGGAAGCCGACAACAAGGACAAACTCGTCTCGGTGACGCTCAGCCTGGCCGGCAGCGGGACCGTGGGTGTTTCCGGCGCAGTCGGCGTCGCCACCGTCAAGAACACCGCGGCCGCTCTCGTCGAAGGCGGCACCAGTGCGGCGACCGGCGCGCGCCTTGCCGCGGGCCACGACATCACCCTCGACGCCAGGAACCGCTCGGACGTCTATCACATCACGGGCTCGGCCGCGCTCGGCGGCAAGGCCGGGGCCGGCATCGGCGTGTCCGTCGTCGGGTCGCAGGCAACCACCACGGCCCAACTGGGGGCCTACACGACCGCGGACGCCAACGACGACCTGATCGTCAACGCCGACAGCGACGTCCGCATGAAGAGCGCGACGGTTGCCCTCGGCGGCGGCGGCCTGGCCGGCATCGCCGGTGCGGTCAGCGTCAAATCCCTGAAAACCACCACGCTCGCCGAAATCGGCGACAACGCCGCGATCAATCAGAACGCCACAGACCCCGCCCTCACCGCGTCGCAGTCGGTCAGTGTCACGGCGGACGACACGACCGAGATGCTGTCGGTGGCCGGCGCAGGTGCGGGCGGAGCTGGCGTCGGCATCGGTGCAGGTCTCGATATCATCACGATGAAGGGCTCTGCGCAGGCTCGGATCGGGGACAGCGCCAGGGTACGCGCCACGGACGATGTGACCGTGGACGCACAGTTGGCCAAAGCGCTGGATGGCTATACGGTCGCTGCCGGCGTGGCAACCGGCGTCGGCGTCGCCGGTGCCGTGACGGTCGTCAAAGCGGGTGGATCGCTGTCCAGCGTGCAGCGGTCGGCAACGAAAGACGACGGCACCGGCAACTCGGCGGGCGGCCAGGTTGCGACCCTGACCGACGGCAACACCAATGTTCTGGCCGGTGCCAACATGGGGTCTGGCGACGGCACGTCCACTGCTGCCGCGGGGGCCTCGTCGGCCCAGACCAGCGGCAATGTCTCGGCCGATATCGCCGCCAGCGGTGTCGAGCAGACGGCGGGCAACGACGCGGTCGCCGAGATCGGGGCCAATGCGATTGTTGCGGCCGGCGACGATGTCGGCGTCAGCGCGCGCAACGTGACCGAAGTCGACCTGCTGACTGGCGGCCTCGGCGTCGGCGCGAGCCTCGGTGGCGTCGGGATCGGCGCAGGCCTCGCCTTCGTCGATGTCAACACGCTGGTCACGGCACGGATCGGCGCGGGTGCGCAGATCAGCGCGGGCGGCAACGTCAGCGTGACCGCGGTCGATGGCGACGATGCCGTGGAGTCGACCGCCCGCGCCTTCGCCGGCGCGGCTGGTGGCATCCTCGGTTTGGGCGCGGCGGTCGCCGACTTCGACTTCACGACGACGACCAACGCCGAGATCGGCGCGGGTGCCCTCATCACGGTCGCAGCCGATACCGACTTGGGCGATGCGGACGAGAACGGGCGGCTGACGATCAGTGCCGACGAACGCAATCACGCCAGCGTCGAAGCCTACGGCGCGACGATCGGGGGCGCGGCGGCTGTCGGCCTCCAGATTGCCGATGTCGACAAGAAGGGCACGGTGACCGCCCAGGTCCTCGACAGCGCCAGCACCGCCAAGGCCACGCTGACGGCCGATGCCGTCGAGATCGCCTCGCGCCACGGTGGCTCGACCACCGGCCGCGTCTATGGCGGCACGGCGAGCCTCATCGGCGCGGTCGGCGTCATCGACCTCGACTCGACCGACGACATTGATGTGCTGACGAGCATCGGCAACAACACCGTGCTGACGGCGCGCGAGCGCCTGGCGATCGACGCGGTCTCCGCGCCGAAAGTCTCCAGCAAGGGTTACGGCGGCGTTGCCGGCGGGTTCTTCGCCGTCGGCATCACCAGCGTCGAGGCGACCGCCAACATCAGCGCGGTGGTTCGCACGGGGGCCGACGTGACGTTCAGCTCGCCGGGTGCCGTCGCCATCCTGGCCAGCGCCGCGCGTCCCGGCACCGCCGTCAACGTCGAAACGGAGGCCGTGACCGGCTCCGGCTCACTCGGCGTCGGCGTCACCGCGATCGAGGCCAAATCGACGATCGTGTCCGACGTCAGGACCGAGATCGGCACGGGCAATACCTTCACCATCGGCGCGGCCGGCGACACCAAGACGGGCACGCTCGACATCGGCACCCGCTCGGACGTGACCGCCGAAGCCGACGCCAAGGGCGGCGCGGGCGGCTTCCTCGCCATCGGCGCGGTGACCTCCTCGAACGTCGTCAGCGCACAGAGCCGCACCGTCATCGGGGCGGGCACGGGCGGCACGGTCGAAGGCGCGCTCAACATCGTCTCCAAGGGGTCGGAATCGCTCGACAGCCGCACGGTCGGCGGTGCCGGCGGCCTCATCGCCGGGGCCAGCGCTCGGTCGACCAACACGCTGACCTCGGTTGTTTCGACGACATTTGCCGACAACACCACTTTGACCGGCTTCGTCGCCGGTGGCATGACGGTGGCGGCACGCCACACCGATGGCCGGGTTCTCGCCAATGCCGATGCGCGCGCGGGCTATTTGTTCGGTGCGACAGGTGCCTACGCGACCAACACGGCGACCTCGACGGTGCTTGTCGATGTCGGCGACCGGGTGCAACTGGCGTCCACCGGTGATCTCCTGATCGCTGCCGAGAACCAGTC
Organism: Hyphomicrobiaceae bacterium; assembly: GCA_033765285.1. GTDB lineage: Bacteria > Pseudomonadota > Alphaproteobacteria > Rhizobiales > Hyphomicrobiaceae > Filomicrobium. The sequence continues at coordinate 73,985 of JANRIE010000019.1, forward strand.
CACCAAGGCTGCCGACGGCGATTCCGCCTATGCCGCCTCGGGTGGTGTTGCCGGTGGCGCTGCGACACGCAGCGCGACGCAGTTCAAGACCAAGGTCGACGTCCTGATCGGGGCCGCCGACATCCGCACGATCGACGACGACAGCGTATTCACGACGAACGACATCACCATTCGCGCCTATTCCAACACCACGGGCAGCGATGTGGCGCGGCTCGACACCGGTGGCGCGATCGCCATCGCCAAGTCGGAATCGCGTATTCTCGCAGGCACCTCGGGCGACCGTGACCGCACGCGCGTTGATCTCGCCAATGGGGCCGTGGTCTGGAGCGAGGACGGTGACGTGGCCATCGGCGCACGCACCGACGCCCATATCTCGACGGAAGCCAACGCAAAAACCTATGGCCTCGCTGGTGCGGCGGAGGGCATCTCAGAATCGCGTATTTTCGCCGACAACCGCGTCGACGTCGCCGGCGGTGCCCGCGTCTACGCCGAGGAAAGCGTCGCGATCCGCTCAGGCGCAGACGACCGCGCGGACAACTCTGTGACGACGATCGCGCGCACGCGGCTCTACAACCGGACGGTCATCCCCATCGACACCGACCCCAAGGCGGACGCGGAAAGCAACATCGCCTCGACGATCTCCGCCGGCTCGGGCTCGCGCATCAATGCTGTGCGCAACATCGAACTGACCGCCAACAGCGAGGGCATCAACGCCGACGGCTTCGGCCGCGGGCAGGATCTCTATCAGGAGGCGCTCGCCGCCATCGGCAGCTTCTTCTCGAGCCTGTTCGGCGGTGGCCCCGTGACGATCGAGGATACCTATTCGGGCTCGCACAAGACTGCGACCTCCGAAATCAACCTGACCAACGCGGAAGTCCGTGCCGGCTTCAAGAACCAGCAGATCCTGGAGATTGCCGAAACGCCCGTAATGACCGTGTCGCCCAATCCGCTGGACGAGGGCCGGACCTACCGCAACTACGTTCCCGTCACCGACGCGGCTGGTAATCCGATCCAAAGCGAGGGCATCACCTACATGGTGCGCAACGACATCTCGCTCAGTGACACGATCCAGCTCGCGATTGTCGAATTGCAGGCGAAGATCGACGCCTTCGCAGGCGACGCCACGACCAAGTTCGCTCTGGAAAACGACCTCGCGGTACTGAAGGACCGGCAGATCAAGCTGGCCGCCGGTGCTCCTTCGTTGGCCGGGGTCCTGGTCGATTTCATCGTCGTCGACGACGTGACGGCGCGGTCCGGCGACGTCACGATGACGGCTCAGAAACTCAATGGCTCCGGCACGATTACCGCGCCGGGCGACACCAAGATCGAGATCATCAATCACTCGGCAGCCTTCCTGCAACTCAACGACCTGCGCATTCCCGAAGAACAGGGCGGCCGCATCTTCTTCAACGGGGCTCTGGTCGACAGCAAGGCGACGCTCGACAGCCTCAACGCCGGTTCGACGACGGTGACGCTGGCCTCCACTGCCAACACCACGCCGACGATCAGCGTGGTCACCGACTATGGCCGCCGGCCGGGCCAGACCTTGGCCGCTGACCTCATAGCGGGGGGCGAAGTCTACAACCCGTCGGGCAGCGTGACGATGACGACCGAGGGCAATCTGGACGTATCGGGTGACATCCGCTCGAAGACGGTCTCACTCTCGGCGGGCAAGGACTTCACCAAGAGCTTCACCTACGGCTTCTTCCACGTCGGCGGAACGCCGCGTGGCCAGTTCTCGGGCCTCGCCACAGCCAACGAGACCCAGACGTATGCGCCGACGGCGACCTTGGAAACAGATCAGTCCTCGCTGGCCGGGTACAACTTCAACACCGGCAGTTCGATCGTAGCGGCCGGCGATGTCTACATCTCGGCTGAGCGCGTCAACATCAACGGGCTGATCCAGTCGGGCATCGCCAAGCAGTATGTGACGCTGACCAGCGCGCACAAACTGAAGGTCGACGCCATCGAGGAGGCCTACGCGTACTACCAGGCCAACCAGTCGGTGAACTGGAACGAGCGGATCCGTATCCCAGGCGCCAGCGCGAGTTGCGTGGTGGCCAGTTGCTTCAAGACGCGCCGCCAGCTCGCCGTCGAGAACTTCACCACACAGGGCAAGACCGAGGCGGCCAATGCGGTTCTCCAGATCATCGACAGCAGCGGCACCAAGACGCTGTTCGAGATCGAGGCGGGCGGCAACAACTTCGTCGCCGGCAACGCTGCCGCCAGCGACGTGAACGATCAGGTCAACCACATCGAGCGCCGCATCGGCGCGGCCTACAACGTCCTGACCAAGGAATTCGAGGTGGACAAGGCCGTCGCTGACGGCGGCCGCGTGCAGATATTCGGCGAACTCCTGTCGACGGGCGGCGGCCAGATCAACGTGCTCGACGGCTTTGCCCGGATCGACATCCGCAACGACACCACGATTCCGGTGGTGCTGGCCGACGTCGGCAGCGGCGGCACGGTGCAGGCCACCGAGACGGGTGACGTTTCGGCCGGTCGTCAGGGCCGCATCCGTCTCATCGACCCGCGCTTCACCATCGCCGATCCGACCGGCCGCGTCGCCTCCGACGGCAGCCCGCTGCAAATCGCCAAGGTCGTCGACTACGTCCGCCTCAACGGCTCCGTCGTCGCCTACGACAACGCGACGGTGGATGCAGCCGGCAACCCCAGCAACGCGATCAGCGCGGCCGACGCCGACGCGCGCAGCGCCACCCACACGCCGGCACCGAGCTCCAGTCACTACGGCTGGACGACGGGCCAGGAAGAGCAGGACAAGGACGAGGCGATCTACCGCAAGTCGGTCGGCCAGGCGTTCGGCATCGACCTCGGTGCGATCGGCGACCTGCTCTCGGCAGACCCCGACAACATCTACAACGACCCCCTCCCGGTGCGTCAGGGCACGCCAACGCCGATCCTCGTCCCCGTCGACCGTGATGGTGATGGCGTGAACGATGGCTTCGGCGAGGTCGAATACCTGACCTCTGGGGCCGACGACACCTATGGCTTCGAGTTCGAACGCAAGAAACTCAGCAGCGAGACGGTCAAGACGACGAGCAACTGGTGCTCGAAGTCGGGCTGGATCTTCGGCTGCTTCGAGCGGACGTACCAGACCGTGGTGACGACCAACAACTCCAACCAGCTCTATTATCGCCACAGCGTGCCCGCCAGCCAGAAAATCGGCCTGGGCTTCCTCGGCTACGAGGAGGGCACGGTCAACATCATGAGCGCGGGCGATATCCACCTCGCCGGCAGCGTTTCCAACACCAAAGGCACGACCACGATCACGTCGACGGGCGGCAGCATTCTGCAACGGGCCGATGTTGCCATCACGACGGCCGACGTCCTCGATCTGTCTGCCACCAACGGCCGGATCGGTGGCGAGGGTGCCGTTTCAGCCTTCGCGACCGACCTCATGGAGCGCTCGGGTTCGCGCGTCAACGCGACGGCCGGCCAAGGGCTCGCCATCACCGAGACGCGGGGCACGCTCCGCTTCGATAACCTGATTGCCGGCAGCGGTGACGTGAAGGCAACCTCGGCCGGCTCGATCCTCCAGACCACGGCCACCGGCAAAGTCCAGGGCACGAACGTCGATCTCATCGCTACGGCAGGTGGCATCACCGCACAGTCGGGCAGCGTTCGGATCGACACCGGGGCCAGCAGCGGAACCTTCAACGCCACGGCGGCGGGCACCATCGCCGTCACCGAGCTTGTCGGCGACCTGCGCATCGGCAAGGTGAAGACCGGTGGCGACGTCGCGATCACGGTCGAGACCGGCAACCTCCTCGACGCCAACGCCAACGACGTCCGCGATACGGCAACGGAAGCAGAGCTGCTCGCCAACTGGAACGCCAACGCGCTTCTCGACGGAACCGCCGCTCAGGAAAGCCGCGACCTTTCGGTCAAGGTCTCCACCGACAAGGCCAAGGACGATTATGCGTTCTACTGGTCGACGCGCGAGGCCGAGGGCAGCTACGACGCGGCCTATGCCTTCGCTTACGACGCCGAGGAAAGAGCTGCACTCGCCGACCAGGGCTTCGCAGAGGCCGACATCGCGACACTGGAAAGCGAAAAGACGGCGCTCTACCACGCACTGCACGCACTCGTTGGTGCCGACCCCAAGAGCGATACCTACTCGCCCACTCAGGTCATCGTCGTCCGCTACGAGAAGGATGGCAAGGTCGTCGCCCCCACGACAGCCGGCGCAATCCGCACGCTCGCCGCGGTCGATATCAACGGCGCAGCGACCGGCTATGCCTGGAGCGAGACCGACCTCAAGGCCAGCATCTCGAAGTCGCTCGTTTCGGCGCGCGGCGACACGACGACGGTCATCGAGGATGCCAACATCGAGGCCCGCAACCTGACGATCGACGTCAAGGCTGGCCAGATCGGCACCACGATCGGCGAAATCACCATCACGGCCAAGCCGACAGGACTGACGGACGCCGAGCGCATCGCGTTGGCGGCAGCCGAGCGTGACGATCTCACGTTCAGCGAGGACGGGGTCAGCCCCGTCACGCTGAAAGTGGCTCAACGCGAGGACGTCGATCTCAAGACAACCGGCACCCTCGACATTCGCGCCAACGATCATGTCTTCCTCGGTTCGGAGGACAGCGATCTCAACATCGTCAGGGCGCAGTCCGTCTCCAAGGACATCCGGATCAAGTCGGGCGGAGCGATCACCAACGCTGACGTGTCCGGCGGCGTGGTCGTCAAGTCGGCCAACGTCATTCTCGAGGCAGCCGACGGCGTCGGCACCGCGGCCAAGCCGCTGACGGGCGAAATCACCGGCCGGTTGACGGCCCGCTCCGAAGGCGGCGATGTCCATGTCGAGGATCGCAGCGGCGATCTGGATGTCGACTTCGTCTATGCCGGCCAGGCCGCCGGCCTGACGGCGACGGCCGGCAGTATTCTAGACGCCCGCGCCGACCTCGACCGCAACATCCTTGCAGGCTCGATCACGCTGACGGCCAAGACCAGCATTGGCGCGGCCTTGAACGCTCTCGATATCGAGGCGACGGGTCTCGTCGATGCAACCGCAACCGAAGGGTCGGTCTTCCTCAGGGCCAGCGACCTCGCGCTTGCGGTCGGCACGATGACGGCGGCCACGGCGGTCAATCTCGAAACCGTCAATGGCTCGATCGTCGGCGGCTCGATCACGGCGGCGGGCGGCTCGGTCACGCTGACGTCGTCGGCCGACATCGGCCTTGGGGCCATCACCGCGGGCGGCAGCCTGACCGCGCTGGCCCTCGGCGGTGCCATCTCGCAAACCGACGGCGAGATCGCGTCTGCGCTTGATACGATCATGCTGCGAGCGCTCGACGATATCACGCTGACCGGCCTGGTGTCCGGCAGTGCGGCCGCCGATGCGGTCACGGTGCAGTCGCTCGCCGGCGCGATCATCGACGGTGGCGACATCAACCTGGATATCGTGGCCAATACGGCGGGTGCTGTGACGACGCTGTCAGCCGTCGACGGCATCGGCAGCGGTAACCCGCTCGAGACCAGTCTGGCGATCCTCGCCGTCGCGAACGCGACGAGCGGCGACATCCAGATCACCGAAAGTGACGCGCTGCGGCTGTTGAGCCTCACGCAATCCTCCGCGGGCGGAGCCACGATCGTCACGGGTGGCGACCTTGATGTCGTCGGCTCGGCGCACGTCGGAACAGCCCTGGTGTTCGATGCAGGCGGGAGCCTGACAATGGACAACGCCGCTTCGGGAGCCGATGTCACGCTCTCGGGTCGAACCGGTGTCGTCCTCAACGACACGGTGACAGCAACGCTTGACGATATCGAGGTCACGAGCCAGGCGGCCATCGACGCGCGCTCCACCCTCGACGCCAATCGGACCGTCCGCCTGACGAGTGCCGGCTCGACCACGATCAGCGGCCCGGTGACGGCGCGGACCGGTGAGGTCGTCGTCGATGCAGGCAGCTCCTATACGCAAACGGGTGATGTCGCCGGTTCCGCCGGTGTCACGACGACGAGCGGGGCAGAAACGAGCGTTGTCGGAACGATCACCAGCGCCTTGGGCAGGGTCCTGATGCAGGCCGCCGCTGCCCTTGGCATCGACGGCAGCGTGTCGGGCAATACAGGCGTCACCATCACCAGCGGCGATGCCACGACGATCAACGGCAGCGTGACGAGCAACGCTGGTGGCGTGGCCGTCACGGCTGGTCCGGGCGATGGCTCGGCGCAGGCCGGCGCGACGATCGACATTCAAGGGTCGGTCTCGGGCCTGGGCGGGTCGGTCACTCTCACGGCAGGCGAGGACATCGGCATCGACGGGGCCGTCACAGGGCGCGACAGCGTGGCGATGGCGGCGGCGCGTGATGCCACCGTCCTGGGCAGTGTCGGCTCGCAGGCCGCCGACATCGCGGTGACGGCTGGCGGTTCGTTCCGGCAGGTCGGCAATCTCACGGCGCAAACGGTCCTCGTCGTCAGCAGTGGCCTGGACGCCTCGATCACCGGACAGCTTGCTGCCGCGGTGGAGGGCATCGTCGTCGACGCTGGACGCGATGTCCTGATCAATGGTTCCGCCACGGCTGGAACGACGCTGTTGCTCACCGCCGCCCGCGACGCGGTGCTGTCCGTGAGCACGGTCACTGCCGGCGACAAGCTGGCGGTCGTCGCTGGCCGCGATGGGAGCGTGACCGGCTCGCTCGACAGCCGCGGCGGCATGGTCGTGTTGCGCGCAAGCGGCGACCTCGACCTCGACGGCCGTGTGACGGCGGGCGACACCGTGGCCATTGCCGCGGGCGACGACGCCACGCTCTTTGCGACGATCATCGCGCGCGCCGGCACGCTCTCGGCCAAGGCGGGCGGTGATCTGGCTGTGATCGGGGAGATGCGCACGAGCAACGAGCGGGTCGTCCTGTCGAGCGGTGGCGATACGACCATCGACGGGATGATCGCGACGCGCGGCGGTGACCTGACGGTCGTCGGCGGCGACGACGTGACCCTGTCTCCGAGCACGGTGCTTTCCAGCAAGGGCGGTACGATCGGCCTTACAGCGCATGGCCGAGCCAAGGCGGCCGGAGACCTGACGCAGCGCAAGGGCACCGGCCAGATCAACGCCGCCGACGGCTCGGTCGTTCTGAAAGCCGGTAGCATCGCGCTGGAAAACCCGATCATCGCCGGTTCGCTCCAGTTGAGTGCGACTTCGGGTGATGGCGCGATCAAGCTGGGCACCCTCGACCTGAAGTCGGAGATCTCCATTTCCGCCAAGGCGATCGAGATCGACAACCTTCGCCACACCGGCACGGACGCACCGCTGGAAATCGCCATTTCCGCCGGCGGGCTCAAGATGTCCGAAAGCGTGCGGCTCGGCGGATCCTCGAAGGTCGGTTTCGCCTTCGATCCCCTGGCGACGCGCTTCGCCGATATCGACCTCGACACGCCGAGCATCGAGATCGTGCGTGGCCGGATTGGCGAGCGTGGGCGCTTTGCGTCGGCACAGTTCGAGACCGTTCTCGACAACACCTCGCCGTCCATGCAGGACACCGAACTCCAGCTCTACCAGGCGCGTCCGGGCGAGGTCTTCTATCTGTCGATGCGAGATCGTTCGTTTGCGACCGAGGTGGACACGCTGAACTTCGACCGGTCTTTGATCATCCGGCAATGGTTGCCGGCCCAGCCGCTGGCCGCCGGCTCGGACGACGTCACCTCGAACACGGGCGTCGTTCTGACCGAGACCACGACGCCGCTGACCGGCACGATCGCAACACTCGGTGCCGCGCAGATCACGGCAGCGGGCCAGCCGGTACCGCCGGTCGTCATTTCAACTCCCAGTGTCTCCGGCTTTGCTTCCGGGGCCTGTTCCATGGCCAGCCAGGTCAACGTCGGAGCCGTCAGCCAATGCGCCAATTGAGGTCGGGCTGATCCCCGCGCCTGCCGGCCGGCTCTCCGGGGGAGTGTCGGCAGGCGCAATCCTGGCTCACTTGCCTGCCGGCCGGCTCTCCGGAGGAGTGTCGGCAGGCTGTTCGTTCAGCCGTCCGCGGCCTTCAGCAGGAAGGCCCGCACGGCCGTGTCCTCCGTCAGTCCCGCCGCCGTCTGGTAGGCGTGGCGGGCCTCGGCCGTCCTGTCGAGTAGGTGGAGAATACGGCCCCGCGTCGCCCAATACGGCTGGTAGTCGACGCGCTTGGCCACAGTCGTGTCCAGCAGCGCAAGGGCGCGGTCTGCATGCCCCGCCTCGGCGACAACGGCGGCGTACGCGACGCCAATCCCCGCAGTCGGTGACAGGTCGTTGAGGAGCTCGTACAGGCGCATCAGCGCATCCCAGTTGCCCTGTCCGGTGACGAGGCGTTCAACGTGAACCGACTGGATGGCGGCCTCGAGCTGGAAGCGACCGAGCTGGCGAAAGCCGGCGGCCTCCGCGAGGAGGCGTTCGGCGTCGGCGATCATCGGCCGTGACCACAGCCGGATGTCCTGGCGATCGAGGGGTACGAAGGCCCCGTCCGCAGTCCTCCGGGCGGGCCGCCGGGCCTCGCAGTACAAGACGAGGGCGAGCAATCCCTTTGCCTCGGGGCTGGCCGGACTGAGCGCAACCAGCGCGCGCGCGAGCCAGATGGCTTCCTCCGTCAGCCCCTTGCGCTTCGGGTCCTCGCCGAGCACGTCCTCCCACCCCGTTCCATAAGCGGCGTATATCGCTGCGAGAACAGCATCGAGGCGGTCGGGCAGGGCCTGGGCGTCGGGCACCTCGAAGGCGATCCCGGCGTCGCGGATTTTTGACTTCGCGCGGACCAGCCGCTGGCTCATGGCGGTCGGTGAGACGAGGAAGGCCGCGGCGATGTGGGTAGCCTCCAGGCCGAGAACGGTCTGCAGCATGAGTGGAGCTTGAACGGCCTGGTCGATGGCCGGATGCGCGCACACGAACAGCAGCTTCAGTCGCTCGTCTGGAAACGGCGTCTCCTCCGGGTTGGCTGCGGTCTCGGCGGCAAGGGTCTCGAGCGTCGCGTTGGCCGCCAGCTTCACCTGATCGTGCCGCCAACGGTGATGCAGCCGGTGACGGGCGGTTGTCAGCAGCCATGCTTCGGGTCGGCTGGGAACGCCGGATATCGGCCAGGTTTCGAGCGCGCTGCGAAAGGCATCCGCCAATGCGTCCTCGGCCGCGACGACGTCGCGCGTGCGCGCGGCGAGAATGGCGAGCAGCCGTCCATAGGACATCCGCGCCGCCCTCTCGGCGGCGCGGTGCGGTTCAAGCTCCTGGTCGGAAGGAGGCGTCATGACATCGGCGGCAGCACGGGACGCACCTCGGTTTCGGCGTCCGTCGACGAGGGGCTGCGCGCCGCCCATTCCAGCGCGGCATCGAGATTGGGCACGTCGATGACGACATAGCCGCCCAGTTGTTCCTTGCTGTCGGGATGGGGGCCATCCTGCACGTGGCGAACTCCGTCCCGCACGCGGACCGTGGTCCCGGTGTGCGGCGGTTGGAGTCCGTTGCCACTGGTCATGACGCCAGCGGCCTGCAATGCGCCGATATAGGCGTTCCAGGCACCCCAGTAAGACCCGGCCTTGGCGGGATCGTCGCGCTCGGCGAACTTGGCTTCGGTTTCCTTGAAGATCAGCACGTACTGCATGGGCGGGCTCCTGATGGTTGCTCGGTTGCTTGCGATCACGGGCGCGCCGGGGCCCGTCACTGCCATGAGCCGCGAGCCTGCCGCCAATCGACAGGGGTATCGAAAAATGTTTGGCGCAGCCGTGTCCATGTCGCGGGCCACCTGCTCGATCGCCTCGCACCGGCTGTCGCGCGGTGTCCGGTCCGGCGCGCGCCGCACGCCAGCTACGGCGTTTCGCCTGGCTCGAAGCGGTAGCTCGTGGAGCAGAACTCGCAGGTCACCACGACGGCCCCGTCTGGCTCGCGAAGGTCGTTGAGCTGTTCGCCGGCAAAGCGTTCGAGAAACCCCGCGACGCGCTCCCTCGAACACGTGCAGCGCCCGGCGATCGGCTTGGCCGCCTGCACCTCGACGCCTTCCTCGTGGAAAAGGCGAACGAGCAGCGTTTCAGCAGACAGGTCCGGGTCGACCAGTTCGTCGGCCTCGACCGTGGCGGCGAGCAGCCGCGCGCGCACCCAGTTGTCGTCACCATCGCCCGCCAGGGGCAGCGCCTCGCCCTCGACTTCAGGCAGTGGCCGTCCACCTTCTAGAGCAAGGTTCTGGATGATCAGCCCGCCGGCCCGCCAGACGGGTGAACCAGTCGAACGGGCTCCCGGCTCGCGAGCGACAGCCAGCCGGATGAACGTCGGCAACTGCTCGGACTGGCGGAAATACGCATGCGCTGCCGCCGTCAGCGATTGTCCGTCGAGTGCGACGATGCCCTGATAGCGGTTCATGTCGCCGCCAGGGTCGATGGTGAACGCGAGGTGCCCGTTGCCCAGGAGCCGGCCCTGCTGCACCGACGAGACCGTATCGGCGAACCCGATCAGCCGCTCCCGATCGAAGCCGGCATAGCCGCGCAGATGTCCCGGAGTCGTGTAGTCCGCGACCAGGAACCCGAGGGGCCCGTCGGTGCGCGTTTGCAGGCTGAGGCGTCCGTCGAACTTGAGCCCGGCACCGATCAGGGAGACGAGCGCCAGCGCCTCGCCGAGGACGGCGGCGACGACGACCGGATATTCGTGCCGCTCGAGGATTTCATCGAGGCTGCTGCTGAGGCGTACGACGCGTCCCGTCACGTTGGACGCCAGCGTGCGGAATGGCAGCACGAGGTCATCGGCGGCCGGTTGCCCGCTCCCACGCACTCCGTTACCTCCGGCGAACGCGTTGTCCCTGCTCAAGGCTTAGCGTCTCCCAGACACCAGGCGAGGATCGCCTTTTGCGCGTGCAGCCTGTTCTCCGCTTCGTCGAACACGACCGACCGGGGGCCCTCGAGAACCTCCTCGGTGACTTCGTGACCGCGATAAGCCGGCAGGCAATGCATGAAGATCGCGTCCGGCGCGGCCTTGCCCATCAGTGCCTCGTCGACGGCGTACGGCTGCAGCAGTTGTTTGCGGCGCAGGGCGTCCGACTGGCCCATCGACACCCAGGTGTCGGTCACGACGCAATCGGCTCCCCTCACTGCAGCCTCCGCGCTCGGGGTGATCTCGATGCGCCCCTTCCTGCCGTGGGCCCAGGCGACCACCTCGGCGGGCGGTTGCAGCGATGGCGGGCAGGCCAGCGCCAGCTCGAAACCGAATTGAACAGCAGCGTGGATCCAGGACACAGCGACGTTGTTGCCGTCGCCGATCCAGGCGATACGGCGGCCGGCAATGCCTCCCTTGTGCTCCTCGAAGGTGAGGATATCGGCCATCACCTGGCAGGGGTGGCTGTAATCGGTCAGGCCGTTGATGACGGGGATCGTGGCGAACCGGGTGAATTCCGTCAGTGTGTCGTGACTGTTCGTCCTGAGCATGATCGCGTCGGCATAACGTGACAGGACGCGCGCCGTATCGGCGATCGATTCGCCGCGGCCCAGTTGCAAGTCGGTGTGATTGAGCATGATCGTCTGCCCGCCGAGCTGACGCATGGCCACGTCGAACGACACGCGCGTTCGCGTCGAGGGCTTCTCGAAGATCATGACCAGTACGGCATCTTCTATCCCATCGGGCCTGAACGCATCTGGCACGCGCCTGCCGGCCTTTTTCATCTCGTGGGCGCTCGCGATGATCCCGGTGAGGATGGGTGTGTCGAGCTTGTCGAGGTCTGCGAAATGTCGAACGGACATGTGAGACGGGTTCCGTGGTCCAGTCATCTGGACGGGTGAAGGTTAGGTGGTGGCCTGGCGCAGGCGATCGAGCGCCCGGGTGAGCCGGCCGATAGCCTCGCCGATCTCGTCCTCCGAGACGGTGAGCGGCGGCAGGATGCGGACGACGTTGTCGCCGGCCCCGACCGTCAGCATGCGCTCGGTGATCGCGGCCTTGACCAGATCGGCGGGCAAACGGTCGGCGTGCAGCTTCAGGCCCATGAGCAGGCCCTCGCCGCGCACTTCCGAGATGAGATCGGCGTAGCTGTCGTGCAGGCTGGCGAGGCCCTGGCGCAGGCGTCCGGCCTTGCGAGCCACCTCGCCCAGGAAGCCAGGGGCCAGGACGACGTCGAGGACGGCGTTACCGACCGCCATGGCCAGCGGATTGCCGCCAAACGTCGAGCCATGCGTGCCGGGAACCATGCCGCTCGCGGCGTGCGCGGTGGTGACGATGGCGCCCAGCGGGAAGCCGCCGCCGATGCCCTTCGCGACCGCCATGATATCCGGCGCGACCCCGGCATGCTCGGCGGCAAACAGCGTCCCCGTGCGCCCGATCCCGGTTTGCACCTCGTCGAGGATGAGTAGCAGGCCGTGCTGGTCGCACAGGTCGCGTAGGCCCCTGAGGCACTGAGGGGGCACGACGCGGACGCCGCCTTCACCCTGGATCGGCTCGATCATGATGGCCGCGGTCTCCGGACCGATCGCCGCGACCAACGCATCATGGTCGGCGAATGGCACGTGGTCGAAGCCGTCAGCCGGGGTCCCGAACCCCTCCAGGTATTTGGAATTGCCAGCAGCCGACAGCGCGGTGAGTGTGCGGCCGTGGAAGGCACCCGCGAAGGTTATGATGCGCCAGCGCTCGGGCCGGCCGTTCGCATAATGATAGCGGCGGGCGACCTTCATCGCGCCTTCGCACGCCTCTGCCCCTGAATTACAAAAGAATGTCCGCTCGCCGAAACCGGTGGCTTCCGCCAGTCGCCGGGCCAGTTTCTCCTGGCCGGCGACGCGGTAGAGGTTCGACGTGTGCCACAACTGCCCGGCCTGATCGGTCAGAGCGGCGACGAGATGGGGGTGCGCGTGACCAAGCGCGTTGACGGCGACACCAGAGCCAAAATCGAGATAGGCCTCGCCGGTGGTGCTGTACAGCCAGGAGCCCTGGCCGCGTTCGAACACGATGTCCTGGCGTGCGTAGGTGGCCATGACCGGCGACGACGGCGTGGCGGCGGGAAGCGCTGGTGACGCGTTAGCCGCCAGGTCGGCGGTCCGTCCGGGCTCGGGCATGTGCCCTCCCCTCCTTCGCGAAACTAAAAAAGCCGCCCAAATGCCGGCGGCCAGTCCCAGGTTTCTGGAATACGCGGCGTAATTGCACCTGTCAACGGAGTGCGACGCACAACCCGCGCGGGGGTGGGGAGGACGGGATTGTCTCGCCGCCCAGGTCCCTGGTCTGGTGCCCCCAGGAATCGAAGTTGTGACATCGCAGCCACTCGTCACCTGTCAAGCATGCAGACGACGGGCGCATCGCTTGTGGCCGCGAAACTGGATGATGTAGTTTAGGGACTGTCGGGCACGAGATGTCGCGTTGTATCGCGACGCCAGACGAGTGCTCAGCCCGATCCGCGCGCCTTGGTCGAGTGTACCTGACCTGCTTTCCCGTGCCGCGGCACTCTCGCCTCATCAGTTTCCCGCGTCGTTGTTGTGGTGTGGTGCCGGACCATCGAGGTCTGGCCTATTTGCGTCGTTCGGCTTCTGCGTGTTCGCGAAGTCTGCGTCTTCCCCTGTTGCGTCCCGTATCCGGCCGGCTCGCGTCCGTGTCCGCGCGCACTCATCGGAGTGCGTCGGTCTCAGTCGCTCCGCCGTTCGAGATGTCTCATGTCCGCGCACCCCGGAATTGGAGCGCGACAGCAACGACGTTGTGCAAGGAGCTGATTACATGGCGTGGACCGTCGAGCGCGTCGAGCTCTTGAAAAAACTGTGGTCCGAAGGCTTGAGCGCGAGCCAGATTGCCGGCCGGCTCGGCGGCGTGACGCGCAACGCCGTGATCGGCAAGGTGCACCGGCTGGGATTATCGGGGCGCGCCACCACGTCACGGATCAAGCAGCACCGCCCACGCACACGATTGGCGACCCAGCCGAAGCGGCAGCCGACCGCACAGCGCGCGCGGTACGCCCAGACCGGCAACCCGACGGTGCGAGCGCTCTACGGTGCCGACGTCGAAACGCTGCCCCAAGTCGAAGAAATCGACATTCCGCTCACACAGCGCAAGACACTCCAGTCTTTGACCGTCTCGAGCTGCCGTTGGCCCGTCGGCGATCCGCAAACGCCGGAGTTCTACTTCTGCGGAGGCGAGGCTGTGGCAGGCCTGCCGTACTGTGAATGTCATGCCCGCCGCGCGTTCCAGCCACCTCAGCCCAAGCGCCGCGAACGGGAGGCCATCGACGCCGTCCGCATGGCCATTCAGCGCAGTGGCCGGCCGCAATCGGTCGACAGTGAGGCCGAGACGAGCGACGCCTGAAGCGGCGCGGTCCCGCGCGACAGTTTTGCCGGCGCGGTCCCTCATCGGGGCTCGAGCCATGGCAGCGGGGGGAGGATCGGACGCGCCTTGAACGGCGCAGCCGATCCTCTTTTTTTCGGCCGGCATAGCTCCCCACTGCTCGGCCGCCGCCTTGAGCCGTCAATCGCTTCGGATGGCGGAAGCCTGCGTCAGCCGAGCAACGCGTCGAGAGATGTGATGATCAGGTCCGGCGCGAGTTCGGCATACTCGTCAGGCCGGTTGTTCCGGTTGACCCATGCCGTACGGAAGCCGAAGGCGTGCGCCCCGGCCACGTCCCAGCGGTTCGACGACACGAACGTGATGGCCTGCGCAGCCACGCCGAAGTGGTCGCTCGCCAGTCGATAGACCGCTGGGTGAGGCTTGAAGGTGCCAGCTTCGGTCACCGACAGCACCGCATCGAACAGACCGTCGAGGCCGGCGGCTTTGACCGCTTCCGACAGCATGTCGGGATCGCCGTTGGAAAGAACGGCGAGGCGGGCACCTTTTTCTTTCAGTGTGCTGAGCGTGGCGGCGACTTCGGCATAGGCATCGAGGCGGCGGTAGGCTCCAAGCAAGTCCGCGCGCTGTTCCGCGGTGATACCGCCGACGACTTCGGCGGCGTAGTCGAGGCTGTTCTCAGTGATTTGCCAGAAGCTGACGGTCCGCCCGGCTCCCGCACGCACCCACGTGTATTCGAGTTGCTTGGTTCGCCACAGATCGGAGAGCCGTTCCCAGCGCGCACCCAGTGAGATCGAGTGCTGGGCCGCTGCCGAATGGACGTCCAGCAGGGTTCCGTAGGCATCAAAAACGTAGACAGGAGGGGCCATGGTCGCATCCGGGTCCGAGCGTTCGCCTATGCCGACCGCCCGCAGCGTACCGGGCACCGCGGTTGCCGGCGCGGCCGCGGCACCCCATTGGCGGCCGCGGCCACGTCGGATGCTGCCTTACGGGCAGCAGTAGGCGAACGCGGCTCCGGCGAACGACGAAATCGTAACCAGTGCAATGGCGATGCGCGTGATCATGGTGGTCTCCTGATTGTGTGAAAGAGCGCCGCAGCTTGCGCCCGACGCTCACACTGTCTAAGACCTGTAGTTACTACAGGAGCAAGCGTCAATCGCGAGTACACGCACATGTGTCCCACGGCCTCGATGATCACGATCGGCGTTCTGTCCGCGCAGACCGGCGTCAACATCGAGACGATCCGCTACTATGAGCGGGAGGGCCTGTTGCCGTCGCCTGCGCGCAGCACGGGAGGGCGTCGCGTCTACGCCGAGGACGACGTCAAGCGGCTACGCTTTCTCCGCCGTTGTCGGGAACTCGGGTTTTCGCTTTCGGACGCCCGCAGTCTCTTGTCGCTGGCCGAGCGAGATGCCGCCACGTGTGCTGAAGTCAAGACGGTCGTTTCCAAGCACCTGCGCGACGTGCGCTCCAAGCTCGCCGAGTTGCGCGGCCTGGAGACCGCGCTCGCCGCGATGGAAACCGCCTGTCCCGGATCAGACAGCACGGACTGCCCGATCCTCGACGCTTTGAATTTGGCCACGTCCGCGGAGTACGACGCCGCGGGGCCCCGGAGCCGCCCCGCGTGATCGCACGTCGGCGGCGGTCGTCAGGCTGCCGCTTTGGCTCTCTCTACGCCGCCGGTCAGGACGGCCATTGCCGCCTGCACGCCCCCGCGGCGGTGCGGCACGCCTGCCAGGTACAGGCCCATCTCGACGCCGGCCAGCGCGCCCATGATCGTCAGGTCGTTGGTATCGCCGACGTGGCCGATGCGGAACGCCTTGCCAGCCAGTCGGTTGAGGCCGGTGCCGAGCGACATGTTGAACTCTTTCAGGACGAGCGCGCGGAAGGCGTCGGCGTTGTGCCCATCCGGCGTGTAGATGGTCGTCACGACCGGGGAATAGTACTTCGGATCGCGACACACGATCTCCAGCCCCCACGCCTCGGCGGCGGCGCGCACCGCAAGTCCATGCCGCTCGTGCCGGGCGAAGATCGCGTCCAGCCCCTCCTCGTGCAGCATCTTGATCGCCTCTTCCAGCCCGTACAGCAGACCCGTGGCCGGCGTATAGGGGAAGTATCCCGTGGCATTGTTGGACAGCATGTCCGCCCAGTTGAAATAGGCGCGCTTGAGTTCAGCGGTTTTGCTGGCCTCGATGGCCTTCGGCGAGACGGCGGTGAACGACAGTCCAGGTGGCATCATCAGACCCTTCTGGGAGCCGGAGATGGTCACGTCGATGCCCCACGCGTCGTGCTGCAGGTCCATGCTGGCCAGGGACGACACCGTGTCGACCATCAGCAGCGCGGGGTGACGGCAGGCATCCATGGCCGCGCGCACCTCTTCGATGTAGGACCGGCAGCCTGTCGAGGTCTCGTTGTGAACCACGCAGACCGCCTTGATCTTGTGGGCCGTGTCGGCCCTGAGGCGCGTCTCCACGGCATTGGCGTCCACGCCGGTGCGCCAGTCCGAGGCGATGTACTCGGCCACCAGCCCATGCTTCTCGGCCATGGTCTTCCACAACAGCGCGAACTGGCCGGTTTCGAACATCAACACATGATCGCCGGGATTGAGCGTGTTGACGAGGGCCGCTTCCCAGGCACCGGTCCCCGACGCGGGGAAGATGATGACGGGGTTCGTCGTCTTGAACACCGTCTTGACGGCCGCCAGCACGCGCCGCGAGAGGTCGCCGAACTCCGGCCCCCGATGGTCGATTATCGAGCGCGCCATCGCCTGCTGCACGCGCTCGGGCACCGCTGTTGGACCCGGAATCTGCAAGAAATGACGGCCGGGCTGGCGGGGAGCGTTGGCGGACATTTGGCGGGAACCCTTCGAGGAGCGTTGAGCGGGACAATGTGTTGTCGCGTACTCCGCGTCGGCCTGTGGCGAGCATTGATCCCCGCGTTGCGCGGCCGACCACCATAGCCATGGCGTGCTGACCCCTCGCCCGCGACGGGCAACTGTGAGGGACAGCGAGCTATAAATTTAGGCTCTCCCGCACGTCAAGCGCACAATCGTGCGGCATGTGTGACGACGATCGTACACCCCTACATTGGTCAAATCCGCTATGCGCATAAACACGTTTACCTGCGCGGTTCGGCAGACTAGGTTCGCCCTTGGTCGAATACGCTCTCGAATAAGACGAGTAGTCGGCGCCGAGCGACTGATGTCTGGAAATTCGCTGGACACGAAGGGTCGCAACTCGACGCAGGCTGGCCCGGCTGGACACGCAGGGCGTATGTTCGTGGCCGCACGCGAAAACGTCCCCCCGACAGACCACGACTGACCTCAAAAAGTGCCAGTGGCATGAACGAGCGGCTTGAAGACCGCAGCCACGGAGCCCGAATAATCACAGGAGGAATACGCTGATGACCTCGACGCATGACAATAAGCCAGTCGATCGCCGCAAATTCTTGAAGGGCAGCGCCATTGCCGCCGGCACCGTTGCCGCCGGCACGGTGGCCATGCCGAACGTCTCGCGCGCCGAGACGGTCAAGATGAAGTTCCAGTCGACCTGGCCGACGAAGGACATCTTTCACGAGTTCGCTTCGGATTTCACCAAGAAGGTGAACGAGATGGCGAGCGGCCGTCTCGAACTCGAGTTGTTGCCCGCCGGTGCCGTCGTGCCGGCCTTCCAGCTCATCGACGCCGTCTCGACCGGCGTGCTCGACGGCGGCCATGGCGTTTCGGCCTATTGGTTCGGCAAGAACAAGGCCTTCTCGCTGTTCGGCACGGGGCCCGCTCTCGGCATGAGCGCCAACGAAATTCTCGGCTGGTTCAAATACGGTGGTGGCCGCGAACTCTATGACGAGCTGATCAACGACGTCTTGAAGCTCAACGTGAAGGGCTTCCAGTATGGCCCGATGCCGACGCAGCCCCTCGGCTGGTTCAAGAAAGAGGTCAAGGGTCCCGACGATCTCAAGAACATCAAGTATCGGACCGTGGGTCTGTCGGCCGACATGTTCAAGGGTCTCGGCACCAACGTGACCATTCTGCCCGGTGGCGAAATCGTCCCGGCCATCGAAAAGGGCCTGATCGACGGCGCAGAATTCAACAACCCGTCGTCAGACAAGCTGCTTGGCTTCACCGACGTCGCCAAATTCTACATGGTGCAGTCGTTCCACCAGCCGAACGAGAGCTTCGAAATCCTCTTCAACAAGGAAAAGTACAACGCCCTTCCAAAAGAGGTCCAGGCGATCATCGCGAACGCCGTCGAGGCCTCTTCTGCCGACATGGCCTGGAAGGCGATGGACCGCTACTCCAAGGATCTCGAGGCCATCAAGGCGGCCGGCGTTACCGTCGTCAAGACGCCCGAGAGCGTCCTGAAGGCGCAGCTCGCCTCTTGGGACAAGGTGGTCGAGGCTCAGTCCGCCGATCCGTTCTTCAAGAAGATCATCGACAGCCAGAAGGCCTGGGCCAAGCGCGTCGTCGGGTTCTCCCAGGAATACGTCGTCGATCCCAAGCTCGCCTACGATCACATCTTCGGCAAAGCCTGATCTTCAGGTCGGTCAATCTCCGATGAGCCGTCGCGGGACTTTCCCGCGGCGGCTCTGCCAATGGCGGTCGCTTTGCCTGCGAGGGTGCGTCGATGATGAGAGCTTTGCCGCAGGCCCTGGTTGCCGCGTCCATCCTGAGCGCGATCGGAATCGTGCTCGCGCACGCCAATACGGCACCGCCCCCGTTCGCCTACTTCGGCATCCCCATCGCGTTTGTCGTGCTCTCGCTCGTCGGCTTCATCTGGCGCGAGGGCTGGCTGCTTGGGGTGGATCATCTCAACACCGTGGTTGGGCAATTGTTCTCGTGGACGATCCTCGCCCTCACCCTGGCTGTTTGTTACGAAGTCGTGGCCCGCTACGTGTTCAACGCGCCGACCAACTGGGCCTATGACGTCAGCTACATGCTGTACGGCACGTTGTTCATGATGGCGGGCGGCTATGCGCTTTCGCGTAACGGCCACGTGCGCGGAGACTTTCTCTACCGCCAGTGGTCCGCGCGGACCCAAGCATGGACCGACCTTGTCCTCTACATCCTGTTCTTCTTTCCCGGCATCATCGCGCTCGTCTATTCCGGCTGGGACTTCGCGCGTCTCGCCTATCTGTTGAATGAACGATCCTCGGCCAGCCCCGATGGTCCCATCATCTGGCCGTTCAAGGCCATCATTCCCGTCGTCGGCGTCCTCATGCTGTTGCAGGGGTTTGTCGAGGTCGCGCGCTGTGTGCAGTGCATCCGGTCCGGTGAGTGGCCGCCGCGCGCCCATGACGTGGAAGAGCTCGAGAAGCTCATTCTCGAGGAGGCCGAGGCCAAGCGTCTGGCCGAGGAGGCCCGTTGATGTTCCTGATGCCGCGTAACAAGAAGATCACGATGACGCCCCTGAAGGGCATGATCGGGCTTGGTCTATTTGCCTTCCTCCTCTTGCCGTTGGCGCTGTTCCCCTCAGAAGCCGGAGCCGGCTCGACCCTGAAATCCGTGCTCCAGCCCTTCATCTCCGATGCCGCGCTCGGCATCGTGATGCTTCTGCTGTTCATCGGTTTCCTGATGCTCGGCTTTCCTATCGCGTTCACGCTGATGGCGCTGGGCGTGATGTTTGGCTACTACGGCATGGGCAACAGCGTGTTCCAGCTGTTCGTCCAGCGCACTTATTCGGTGATGGCCAACGACGTTCTGATCTCGATCCCGCTGTTCCTGTTCATGGGTTACGTGATCGAGCGCGCCAACATCCTCGACCGGCTGTTCCGCTCGATCCAGTTGGCGGCCGGCTGGTTGCCCGGGTCGCTGGCGGTCGCCACGCTGGCCACCTGCGCGCTGTTTGCGACGGCGACCGGCATCGTCGGGGCGGTCGTGACGCTGATGGGCCTCCTGGCTTTCCCAGCCATGCTGCGCAATGGCTACGATACCCGGCTGGCCGCCGGTGTTGTCTGCGCGGGCGGCTGCCTTGGCATTCTGATCCCGCCGTCCGTGATGCTCATCCTGTACGGCGCGACGGCCGGCGTCTCCGTCGTGAAGCTGTATGCGGCAGCCTTCGTTCCCGGCCTCATGCTCGCGAGCATGTACATGGCCTACGTCGTCGTCCGGGCCTGGCTCAACCCCGCGCTGGCTCCGCCGCTGCCAAAGTCTGAACGTGACGTGCCGTGGACCACGATCGTTCGCGAGTTGGCAACATCCTTCCTGCCCCTGTCGCTCCTGATCCTGAGCGTGCTCGGTGCCATCATGTTCGGCCTAGCCACCCCGCAAGAAGCGGCTGCGGTGGGCGCACTTGGGGCGATAGTGTTGGCCACCGCCTACGGCACATTCTCGCTCCAGAAGCTCAAGGAGAGCGCCTATCTCACGGCGCGCGCTTCGGCCATGGTGTGCTGGCTGTTCGTCGGCTCGGCGGTGTTCTCCGCAGTCTTTGCCTACCTGGGTGGGCAAAAAGTCGTCGAGGAGTTCATTCTCAGTCTCAACCTGACGCCGTTCTGGTTCCTGATCATGACGCAGGCGATCATCTTCGTCCTCGGCTGGCCGCTGGAATGGACCGAGATCATCGTCATCTTCCTGCCGATCTTCCTGCCGCTGCTCGACGAGTTCTGCATCGACCCGCTGTTCTTCGGCGTGCTCGTCGCCTTGAACCTGCAAACGTCGTTCCTCTCGCCACCTGTTGCGATGGCACCCTTCTACCTGAAGGGCGTGGCCCCTAAACATGTGTCGATCGACGAGATATTCTCAGGCGTCATGCCGTTCCTCTACATCGTCGTGCTCTCGATGGTGTTGTTCTACACCTTCCCGAAGATCGGCCTCGGCCTGCCCGAGTACCTGTACGGCCACAAGTCCCCCAAGTGCGAGGCGAAGGCGTCCGACGGGTCTGCACAAGGTTCGACCGAAAAGGCGGAGAGGAACGGGCCCGGCGCGATCCTGGCAGCCGAAGCCGCACCGGCGTCGACCTGCCGCTGGCACTCGACCTATAAGCCGACATGACAAACGACCTGACGAGCCTGTCGGCGGCGGCCGCCGCCGCCGCAATCCGTCGCGGCGACCTGACGAGCGAGGCGCTGGTTGCCGCCTGCCTTACGCGCATCACCTCGCGTGATCCCGACATCGGGGCCTGGGCCCATCTCGATCCCGAGCGTGCTCTCGCTGCGGCCCGCGCGGCCGACGATGTGCGCCGAGCAGGTCGCGGCGTTGGCCCCCTCCACGGCGTACCGGTCGGCGTCAAAGACATCATCGACACCGCCGGCCGGCCGACCGAGCGCGGCTCGCCCATTTTCGCTGGCCGCCGCCCGGTCGCGGATGCCCACTGCGTCGCCGCCATCGAGGCCGCAGGTGCCATTATCCTCGGCAAGACCGTGACGACCGAGCTTGCCCTGCTGACGCCCTCGCAAACACGCAACCCGGCGGCACGCGATCGCTCACCCGGCGGCTCGTCGGCGGGCTCCGCGGCCGCCGTGGCCGACATGATGGTGCCACTCGCACTCGGCAGCCAGACGGCAGGCTCGGTGCTGCGCCCGGCATCTTACTGCGGCGTCTATGGCTTCAAGCCGACGTTCGGGCTCGTCTCTCGGCGTGGCGTACTGATGCAGTCGCACACCCTCGACACCATGGGCCTGTTCGCCCGCTCGATCGAAGACGTGGCGCTCTTGACCGACGTGCTGTCGGCTCACGACCCGGATGATCCCGTCAGCTATCCGCGTTCACAGCCACGCCTTGCCGACCTTGCGCTGAGTTCACCGCCGATGCCGCCGCTGCTTGCTTTCGTCAAGACCCCGGCATGGATGAGCCACGGCGACCCCCGCATGCACGAGGCGTTCGGCGAGTTGATCGGGAGCCTCGGCAGCCGGGCGGTCGAGCTTGATCTGGCGGGCCTCGCGGACGTCGTCGAGTGGCAGCGCCTCGTCCAACTCGCCGAGAACGCGGCCTATTACGGGGCGCATCTCGACCGGGCCGCCGATCTGTTGTCGACGGGACTGCGCGACCGCTTGCAAGAGGGCAGCCGCGTACCCATCCGGGCCTATGTCGAGGCCGTGGCCGCGCGCGAGGGGGCCTATCGCGGCATCGCTCCCGTGCTCGAGAACGTCAGTGCGATCCTGACGCCGGCCGCACCCGGACCCGCCCCCTTGATGGCCGAGGCGATCACGGGTTCGCCGATTTTCAACGGCCTTTGGACCTATCTCGGTATGCCGGCTCTCAGCGTGCCGCTCCTCGAGGTCGACGGCCTGCCACTCGGCGTGCAGTTGGTCGCGGCCCGCGGTGACGACGGCCGGTTGCTCAGGACCGCACGGTGGCTGGTCGAGCACGTCGCCGCGGAGAATTGACCATAAGGTGCCTGACGCGGCGGAGCCTGCCGCACGCCCGCGCCCCCGCAGAACGGAATACCCGGTT
Source organism: Hyphomicrobiaceae bacterium (assembly GCA_033765285.1). GTDB lineage: Bacteria > Pseudomonadota > Alphaproteobacteria > Rhizobiales > Hyphomicrobiaceae > Filomicrobium. The sequence goes on from JANRIE010000019.1 coordinate 96,577, forward strand.
GCCGTACGCGGGAAAGGCCCGGAGGGAGGATTTCCCTCCGGTGCCGCACTAGGGCAGTGCCCTGCTCGCGATGCGAACGGGCACCGCAATCAGGTCAGCTTGAACGGCATGTCCCGGCCGGCGAAGGCGGCATCGACGTTGTCCAGAGCCTCATAGCCCATCTGGTTCCTCGCCTCGATGGCGGCCGAGCCGAGGTGCGGCAAGAGGAACGTATTGGGCAGGTCGTAGTAGCCCTCGTTGATCTTGGGCTCGCCGGCGAAAACGTCGAGGCCAGCGTACGACAGCCGCCCGGACTTCAAGGCGGCGATCAGGTCGGCATCATTGACGAGATCGCCGCGCGCGGTGTTCACGACGACGGCACCCTGCGGCATCTTCTCGATCGCCGACGTATTGAAGAAGTAGCGCGTCTCGGGCGTCGAAGGCGCATTGATCGAGAAGAACTGCGAGACCGACAGCAGGCTGTCGAGGGTCGCGTGATAGATCGCCCCTTTCTCGTCCTCGGGCTTGGCCCGCATGATGTCGTGATAGTGGATTTCCATGTCGAACCCGCGCGCCCGCTGGGCGAGCGCCCGGCCGATCTTGCCGAAGCCGAAGATGCCGAGCTTCTTGCCGTCGAGCCGCTGGCCAACGAGTTGCAAGGGGGCCCAGCCCGGCCACGAGCGGGTGCGGATCATGTGCTCGCCCTCGGCGGCCCGGCGGGCGGCACCCAGCAACAGCAGCATGGCGATCTCGGCGGTTGCAACGGTTACGCCGTGCGGCGCATTGCCGACCTTGATCCCGCGGGCTTTCGCAGCCTCCAGGTCGATGTGGTCGAAACCGATCGAAAAGGTGGAGATGATCTTGATGTGCTCGGGAAGCGCGTCGATCACGTCCTTCCGCATTTTGTCGGTGATCGTAATGACGAGCGCGTCCACATCGCGGGCCTTCGCGACGATCTCGTCGGTCGACATCTGGTGATCGTCGGCAGCCTGCGTCACGGCATAATCCCTCGTGGCGCGCGCTTCGACGGCGTCTGGCAGGCGGCGCGTGATGAGCAGGCGCTTCGTCATGTGCGATTTTCTCCCTCGCATTCGACTTTTGATTGACGTCACGTACATGCCGCAGGACCGGCCCGCTGACAAGACGGTGTCGCGAGCCGATGGCCCTCGATGAGCTGTTGAACATGACGTTAACCAAACCGCTGTCTGCCGCCGTTGCCCTGGCGAAGCCATCGCGACGGGGCGCGGGGCCGGACACGCCGCTACCCAGGGCGCCCGTTCGAGGGGAAAAGGCCGGCGATGAAACCAATTCGAAAGAAGACCTTCAGTGATTTGCAAGGCTATTGCGGTTCAATCGAGACAGTCTCAGTAAGCGGGCCCTTGGGCTCTGCGCGTAGGTTTTTGGGGTCCCGATGTCCGCGAACGCAGCTATTCCCGCCGGCACCAATGGTGTGCTCCCGGTCACCTCCGCCGATGCCACGGCCCCCGCGCGACGCTGGTCGCGCCGCGTGGCCAGCGACACGGTCGCGGTGATCGACGGTCTGGCCGTGGCCCTCGGCGCGGCGCTGCCCGTCACGATCTACTGGATTTTCGGCGGGCTGGAGCCCAACTGGATCCTGACGGTCCAGTCCGGCATCGTGGCCGCCGCCATTACGGTCTTCCTGCTCCGCGACTGGGGGATGTACGACACAGCCCGATTGGCCGAGTTGCCGGAAAATCCAGGGCGTCTGTTGGCTGCTCTCGCGCTCGCCCTCGTCGCGGTCATGGGGCTCGGCCTGCCTTATGCCATCCAGGACTCGCATCTGTGGGTCTGGTATGCGGCGTGGGCCTCCGCCTCCTACACGATGCTGCTGGCCAACCGCGGTGTGTCCCGCTACGCCCTGAAGCTGCTGACCTCCACCGGCCGGTTCGATCAGCGCGTGGCGGTTTACGGTGCCGGAACGATCGCCAGGCGCGTTCATGACCACCTGACGGGCGGCCGGCTCGGCATCCACTTCATCGGTGTCTTCGACGACCGTGCCGACGACAGCCGCATCAATCCGGAAGGCTTGAGTGTGGCCGGCAAGCTCGCCGACCTGATCGAAGCCGCCGCCAGCGGGCGGGTCGACCAGATCATCATTGCCCTGCCGCAGGGGGCCGACAGCCGCATGACGATGATCGCCCGGACCCTCGAGCGCTTGCCCGTCAGCGTACACATCGTCACGCATATCGCCTCCGACCTCGTGGACAACGACGGCATCCACAAAGTGTCCAGTCTCGGCCCGGTCGGCATGCTCGATGTCAAGCGCAAGGCGCTCTCGGATTGGCAGCCGATCGTCAAGCGCGCCGTGGACCTCGGTCTGGGCAGTGTCCTTCTCGTGCTGTCCCTGCCGATCCTCGCGGTCGCCGCGGTCGCCATCGCTGTCACGAGCGCTGGTCCGATCTTCATTCGCGAGGACCGCCGCGGACTGCACAAGTCGACGATCAGTGTCGTCCGGCTGCGTACGAAAAAGTCTAGCACCACCGGCGTGGTATCGGCTGCACAAGGCGATGATGCGAGCCGTCTCACGAGCGTCGGCAAAGTGTTGCGCCGCTTCGGCATCGACGAATTGCCGCTGTTGTGGAACGTGGTGACGGGGGACATGAGCCTCGTCGGCCCCCGCCTGCCCGTGTCGGGGCAGGGCGATGATGCGGCAGCAGCGTGGGAGGTTCATGCCAATCGCCACCAGTTGAAGCCCGGCCTGACGAGCCTGGCCGACGTCGAACGCGCGGGCGGGTCGTCTGTCTCGGCCGAGGTCCTGGAGCGGCGGCTGGCGAGCGACTTGGCCTACATGAAGGACTGGTCCGTCTGGCTCGATCTCAAGGTCATCGCCCGCACGGTGCTCATGGGCTTGTCCGGCGGCCATAGAGCTTAGCCGATCAACGCAGACGTCCCCGGTCATCGCCGCGTGTGCCGCCAGGGACGTCTCAGAATTCGACCTCGACGCTCCATTTCAACGTGGCATCCGGCGTGTGTTGGTTGAGACCCACCAGCACCCCGGTGCCGATCGTGAGCACGGTGCCGTCCTCCGCCGGGGCGGCCGATCGTGTCGGTGCCTCCCCGGCGGTCGCCGCCGGCCGGTCGAGCTGCCGCGTATAATAGATGAGCGGGCCGGCGCGGTGGATGTCGCGATCGCCGAAGCGGCGGGCACTGTCCGTCGCGTCGCCGCTGTGGCCGAGCCGGTCGATGGTGCCGTAGGCTTCCAGTGCGACCGCCCAGGTCTCGTCGAGGGCATGGCTCACCTGGATCGCGTAGGCGAGATCGAGCTTGCGATCCCGCTCGCGAGTGCCGTCGTCGTCGAAGCCGCCATTTCCAAACGCCTTGACGAGCGTCAGGTTCGCGATGGCCGACCACGCCCCCGCGCGCAGCTCCAGAATTGGTCCGAAGACGATGGAATTGAGGTCGTCGCCACCAACCGGGGCTTCGAATTCCGCCAGCATCCCGAACCCGACGCCACCCGTCTCGGGCACGGGCACGACAATGACGACCCCCTCGAGAGCGACTTCGTCGAGTTGCAGTTCGCCGAAGTCGTTGGCCAGAGCTGGACTTGCAGGATCATCGAGGCGTTCTTTCTCGTATTCGACGCCGACGCGCATGCGGAAATAGCGCGTGACACTGAACTCGAGTTCCAGCGCATGGCGCTGTTGCACGACGGAATGGTCGTCGTATGCCGTCTCCCCGCCAGCCCCCGGGCGGGTGTCCATGCGCCGATGCGGCTGGCCGAACGCGTGCGCATTCTGGCTCTGGAATTCGACGCGGCCCGGCTCGGATTCCAGGTCCTTGAGTTCGAATTGCCCGATGGCTGGTCCGGCCGCGGCCGCCGTGATCTGGAGCACCAGGGCTCCTGCTGCCGACAGAAGCGGGAGCGGCACCCGACCGGCCGCCTTCGACGTTGCTAAGGACACGATACTCCCCCCGAACACGCGGCCGGAATTCTGGTGACCGGCTTGTCATCCAAGTGGGAACAACAGGATATTTTCCCGAAGTCAGCAAGGCATTTTTCTTAATAATCGTGGGGGCGGCGCTGGTTCACGCCCAAGTTGCCGAACTCCTGCGCGTTAACCGAAGGTTATCCGCTTGGGACTAATGTTCGGGAGGGTCATGTACAGGATTAACGGAAGACCGAGATGCTCAACGGTACGTTCGGCAAGCGGAGAGCCGGTTCGCTGATGGGCGAATACTCCTCCCTTCTCGGCGACGCAGTGCTTCGGCATCGCACGCGGGTCGCGGAACAATCGGCGCGCATCGAGGCGGAACTCGCCGGCAAGGTGAAGTCCGAGTTCATCTCGAACATGAGCCACGAGCTGAGAACCCCGCTCAACACGGTCATCGGCTTCTCCAAAATCATGACCGAGCATGGCCGCCGCCCGATCGACGACACCAACATCGTCGAGTACGCCGGCCTCATCCACGATGCGGCCGTGCACCTCCTGTCGGTGATCAACGGCATCCTCGATATCTCGAAAATTCAGAGCGGCCGCTACACCCTCGATGCGATGGAGGTGGATCTCGGCGAGGTGCTGTTGGAGTGCGTCACCGCCGTTCAGACCAGCGCGCGAGCAGCCGAGGTCGAACTGACCTGGCAACTGCCCCCTGAGCTGCCACCGATCCGTGGCGAGGAAAGCAAGCTGGCCCAGATTTTTACCAACCTCCTGTCCAACGCCATCAAGTTCACGCCACCCGGCGGCTCGGTGCTGCTCGAAGCCGCCCGTCTGCCCGATGACGGCTTGGCAATTCTGGTCCGCGACAGCGGCGTGGGCATGAGCAAGGACGAACTGCAAGTCGCCTTGGAGCCGTTCGGACAGGTCGATGGCACGCGAGCGCGTTGGCGGGAAGGCACGGGTCTGGGCCTGCCCATTGCCAAGTCGCTGGTCGAACTTCATGGCGGCCGTTTGGAAATCCGAAGTGAAAAGGGCAAGGGCACGGACGTCGCGATCGTCCTGCCCTCGCGCCACAAGGTGACACTCACTCAGGGTCGCGCTCAGGCGCTCGGTGCAGGCGGTTGACCTGACGTGATGAGGCTTGAACGAAATGACCGACGGCACTTCCACGGAGACGCTACTGATGCTCGCGAGTGACACTTCGATCGGCCGCATCGTCTCGGTGACCGGCTCCAAGGCGATCGTGCTTCTCGACGGGCAGACGATACTGTCGGCGCTGGGCAGCAATGGCCGCCCGGAAATGGGCACTCTGCTGGCGATCGACACGGCGACCACGGTCGTTCTCGCCATCGTCTCGGCGCTTTCGGTGCCCGTCCCGGCGCAGCGCGATGGCGAGGCCGAGATCTGGATAGCCGAGCTTGGTCTCGTCGGCGAGTTGTGGCGAATGACCGACCGCGAGTCGTGTTTCAACCGAGGCGTGACGATCTACCCGGCCCTCGGCGACCGCGTGCGTGTCGCCGCCAAGGCAGAGCTGGAGTTGGCCTTCTGCGGCACCGACCAGAAATGCGTTCGCATCGGCAGCCTTCGCCAGGACAATACGATCCCGGCCATGGTGCGCGTCGATGACCTGCTGGGCAAACATTTCGCGATCCTGGGCACGACAGGCACCGGCAAATCGTGCACGACGGCGCTGATCCTGCGCTCGATCCTGGAGCAGAACCCGAACGCCCACATCGTGCTGCTCGATCCGCACAACGAGTATGCGACCGCCTTCAAGGAATATGGCGAGGTCATCAGCCCCCGCAATATGCAGCTTCCGTTCTGGCTGCTGACCTTCGAGGAGATTGTCGAGGTCCTCATCGGCGATCCGAACCGGAAACCAGAGATCGAGCTGTTGCAGGAGCTGATCCCGGTTGCCAAGTCGAAATACGCGGCCGGACGCAACGGTCCCGATCCCAACGCGCGTCTGCGCCGTGGCGGCGACACCGGTCGCTATTCCGTCGACACGCCGGTGCCCTATCGCATCTCCGACTTGACGGCGATGCTGGACGATCGCATGGGCAAGCTCGAGAACAAGCGCGATCTGGCCCCCTATCGCAACCTGAAATCCCGCATCGACCAGATCAGCCAGGACGCCCGCTATGCGTTCATGTTCGGCTCGCTCACCGTCTACGACGGCATGGCACAGGTCCTCGGCCGCATTTTCCGCGTGCCGGTGGCCGGCAAGCCGATCACCATTCTCGAGCTGACCGGCCTGCCGACAGAGATTATCAATGTCGTCGTCTCGGTGCTGTGCCGCATGACGTTCGACTTCGCGGTTTGGGCGGAGGGCGAAGTCCCGGTGACGCTGGTCTGCGAGGAGGCCCACCGCTACGTGCCGGCCAATCCAGCCGCTGGCTTCGAGCCGTGCAAGCGGGCGATCGCCAAGATCGCCAAAGAGGGTCGCAAGTACGGAGCCTCGCTGTGCATCGTCACGCAGCGCCCGGCCGAGATCGACCCGACCATTCTGTCCCAGTGCAACACGGTCTTTGCGCTGCGCATGTCGAACGACAAGGATCAGAACATCGTCCAGTCGGCCGTTTCCGACACGGGCTCCGGGCTCCTCGAATTTCTGCCGGCACTCGGCCAGCGCGAAGCGATCGCGTTCGGCGACGGCGTCTCGCTGCCCGTTCGCATCAAGTTCGATGAACTGCCCAAAGCGGCGCTGCCCCGCTCATCCTCGGCGAAGTTTTCCGAGCGCTGGCAGAAATCCGTCGGCGACGAGGGCTTTCTCGAACAGATCGTCGAGCGCTGGCGCTCGGCCGGCATTTCCAATGGCGACCAGTCCGGCCTGGCGATGCTGGCTGAATCGTTCACGGTACCCGGCAACGAAACGCCCCCTGAGAGCGACGAGCCCGGCGCTCGTGCGTCCCAGCCGCCGCTGCCGCCCCTTGCACCCCAGCACAGTGGCACGCTGCAGCGTGATCAGATGAGCAACGGCGGCTACCAGCAGCATCCCGGCGCGCCCCGTGGCTCCCCGCAGTTGCGCAAGGATCAGCCGCCCGCACCGTCACGCGGCGGGGCTGGGATGCGCCGCGCAACCGATACGGTCACGGCGACCGCCGATCCGGCCCCCGGAGGCGAGTCGATCCGATCCCTGCGCGACAAGCTGATGCAGCGAACGGCCCGCTGAGCGCGGCAGCGCGCGCGTGAACGGCGGGCCGGTCCGCAGCCTGGGGCGTTGGTCTTGCAGGTTTTTCTTGCCACACCGTACAATCGTGCCGCAATGCAATATCGACCTCGCCGGGTCGCGTGATCGACAGTCGGTGACGGGTTCGGCCCATCGCGGCAACAGCGCCGCCGGTCAGTGGAAGGAAGCGGGATTATGGGGCAGGTCTATCCGGTCATCCTCTCGGGCGGTTCGGGCACCCGCCTTTGGCCGCTGTCGCGCGCCATGTATCCAAAGCAGTTCATCCAGTTCTTCGATGATCAGGAGACGAGCTTCCTCGGCGCGGCACTGGCCAGGCTGCCCGCGGCCGCCGGTTTCGCCGACCCGATCTTGTTGTGCAACAACGACCACCGCTTTCTCGTCCGCGAGGAAATCGACCGCGCCGGCATCGCGGCGAAGGCGATCGTGCTGGAGCCGATTGCGCGCAACACTGCACCCGCCATTGCCGTGGCCGCGCTCCTGGCCCTGCGCGAGAGCGCCGATGCTGTCCTGGCGGTCATGCCGTCCGACCATGTCGTGCGCGACGCTGCGGGGTTCGTGACAGCGGTGAACCGTGCTGCAAAAGTGGCCCGGACCGGCCGGCTCGTTCTCTTCGGCATCACGCCCGACAGCCCTCATACCGGCTATGGCTACATCCGCCAGGGGGCGGCGATGAAGGACTTTCCTGGTGCCTTCGCAGTCGAGGCATTTTTCGAAAAGCCCGATCGCGCGACGGCCGAAAGCTACCTCGCCCGGGGCGGCTTTTCGTGGAACAGCGGGATCTTCGTGCTCGATGCCCGCACGTTCGTCGCGGAACTGGAGACCCACACCCCCGATGTCCTCGCCGCCGCCAGAGCGGCACTCGCCGAGGCCAAGGACGACCTCGGCTTCCTGCGCCTCGACGGAGACGCATTCGCGGAGGCCCCGTCGATTTCGATCGACTACGCCGTCATGGAGAAGACGGAAGTCGCTGCGGTGATCCCGATCGACGTGGGCTGGAGCGACGTCGGCTCGTGGTCCTCGCTGTGGGAGATTGCCCCCCATGATGCGAGCGGCAACTTCTCCACGGGCGAAGCCGTGCTGCACGACACCTCCGGCTGCTACATTCATTCCGAGCGCGCGCTCGTGGCCACCATCGGCCTCAATGACCTCGTCATCGTCGATACGCCAGACGCGCTCCTCGTCGCCGACCGCTCGCGCTCGCAGGAGGTGTCCAGCATCGTCAAGCGGCTGAAGGCCGAGGGACGGCGCGAGCAAGAACAGCACCTGAAGAATTTCCGGCCATGGGGCTATTTCGAGACCCTGAGTTTGGGCGGCCGGTTCCAGGTCAAGAAGCTGCACGTCAAGCCGGGCGGCAAGCTCTCGCTGCAGATGCACCACCACCGCTCCGAGCACTGGGTCGTCGTGCAGGGCACCGCCAAGGTGGTGATCGGCGACATCGAGCGGCTCGTGCGCGAAAACGAGAGCGTCTACATTTTTGCGACCCAGTGGCACCGGCTGGAGAACCCCGGCAAGGTTCCGCTGGAATTGATCGAGGTCCAGATCGGCAGCTACCTCGGCGAGGACGATATCGTGCGCTCTGACGACATCTACCGGCGCAGTCCCGACGAAACGAAGTAGACGCGTGCCGACGGTGGTCCTGGTCGATGGGCGCACAGTTTGTGATAAAATCACAACGCCGAGTGCCGCATGTGACTAGGCGCGTTCATCCTGCGCGAACGGGAGACACGTAATAACTATCTGAAGGTGATTGATAAAATAAGAATTTCGCATGAGGGCCAACTGCGGTTGTCCGCAGCGGAGCCTGTTGATTCGCGAATTCGGATGTTATCTTATCCGAGGCGAACGCAGGAGGTCCCATGTTTCGCTCGCCCCAGTCCAGACGCGCCGTCAGCACCCTCGCGCTGCTCGTTGCCATGCCGTCGATTGCCCATGCCCAGACCGCCTTGGACGCGATCGAGGTGACGGCCGACACCCCTGTCGTCTCTGGTCCGGCCGCGGCTGGAGAGGGAGCGACACCCCTGCCGGGCACGCTGATCGTAGTCGATGATGCCTTCGTGCCGGTGACGGTCGCCACGTCGCGCGACGTGCTGAGCGAAGGCGGCAACACCATCGCCGATGCCCTCGACAAGCGGCCCGGTATCTCCAGCTCGACCTTCGCACCTGGTGCCAGCCGGCCCATCGTGCGCGGCCTCGACACGTACCGCGTCCGCGTCCAGGAGAATGGGATCGGCACCGCCGACGTGTCAGCGCTGTCGGAGGACCATGCCGTCCCCATCGACCCCTTCGCCGCCGAGCAGGTGGAGGTGATCCGCGGACCGGCCACGCTGCGCTATGGCAGCCAGGCGATCGGCGGCGTGGTCGCCGTAGAGAACGGCCGCATCCCGACGTTCGTGCCCAAACACGGGGTCTCCGCGCAGATGAAGGGCGATTTTTCCTCGGTTGACGAGGGGCGCAATGGCGCGTTCAAGGCCACGGCGGGCGCGGCCGGCGTCGTCGTCCACGGCGACGGCTTCACGCGCCGCTCGCAGGACTACGACACGCCGCGCGGAGGCCAGTTCAACTCGTTCATCGAGGCGGAGGGCGGCGGCGCGGGCCTCTCCTTCATCGGCAGCGACGGTTTCGTCGGCGTCGCCATCTCGCGCTATCAGAGCTTCTACGGCATTCCCGGCGAAGAGGCGGCCGAGCTGCTGCCGCGCATCGACCTCGAACAGAACAAGGTGCAGGCGCGCGGCGAGTGGCGGGTCGGCGGGCTCGGCATCCAGGCGCTGCGGTTCTGGTTCGGTGCCTCCGAATACGCCCACAACGAGGTCGTCGACGAGGGCGAGGGCGACGAGATCGGCTCGCGCTTCACCAACGACGAGGTCGAAGGGCGCATCGAACTGCAGCACGTGCCCATCATCACCACGCTCGGGCAGTTGCGCGGTGCCATCGGCGCGCAGATCGTCGACCGCCAGACACGCGGCCAGAGCTTCGAGGGGGATTCACTCCTCGCACCGGCCGAGACCCAGAGCATCGCGGCATTCTGGTTCGAGGAACTCGACGTCACGAGCGCCCTGACACTCCAGGCGGCTACCCGCATCGAGCATACCGAAATCGACGGCTTCGGCCGCACCGAGCCGCTCGCGTCGGACGATCCGCTCACCGCAATGGGCAAGAGCTACACGCCATTTGGAGCGAGCCTCGGCGGTATCTATAAGTTGCCCGCCGGCACCGCGCTCAGCCTCAACGGCCAGTACGTCGAACGGGCTCCGGATGCGGCAGAGTTGTTCTCCGCCGGCATCCACGAGGCCACCGGCACCTTCGAGATCGGTAATCCGAACCTCGAAAAGGAGAAGGCCTGGACGGTCGAACTCGGCTGGCGCAAGGCATCCGGACCGTTCCGCTTCGACACGACCGCCTACTACACCCGCTTCGAGGGCTTCATCTTCAAGTCGCTTACCGGAGTGGAGTGCGAGACAACGCTGGCGAGTTGCGGCGAGGACCACGAGCACGAGGAGGAAGGGGAGCACGAAGGAGAGGGGCACGGCCACGAGGGTCTCGACCAGGTGCTGTTCCAGCAGCGCAACGCCCGCTTCTACGGCGTCGAGTTGGCCGCCCAGTACGATGTGGCACCGATCTGGAACGGCGTGTGGGGCATCGAGGGCCAGTATGACTTCGTGAACGCTCGCTTCGACGAAGGTGGCAACGTTCCACGCATTCCACCGCATCGGTTGGGAGGCGGCCTGTTCTATCGAGACGCCGAATGGTCGGGCAAGGTTGGCGTGCTGCACGCCTTCGACCAGAACCGCATCGGCGAGGGCGAACTCGCCACGCCCGGCTACACGCTGGTCTCGGCGGAGCTGAGCTATACGACGCCGATCGACGTGGAAGGTCTCGGGCCACAGATGACGATCGGTCTCAAGGGTGAGAACCTGGCCGACGACGAGGTGCTGAACCACACCTCCTTCAAGCGCCGCGAGGACGTGCTGCTACCGGGGGCGAGCGTGCGCCTTTTCGGCTCGGTGAAGCTCAACTGAGGGGAGCCGGGAGCGGCGGCAATCCCCAACGCTCACGGGCAATTCCACATTCGGGATCGCCCGGCATGCAATCTCGGCAGACGATGGGGCGCACGGCGTAGATGGTGCAGGCGACGGTCTCGCCGATCACGCCGGCGAGTGCGCGGCAGCGGTCGCCATCGCACGCCATGCCCGAGAGGTTCCGAGCCACGAGTGATTGGGGTATGGCGGCCAGCGCTTCCTCGCTCTCCAGCGAAAAGCGTGGCCACTCCGCCGACGTCGCGCAGCACGCCCCGCAGCGCTGGCAAGGCGAGACCCCATCTTCACCGAGTTCGAGCATCGAGGTCTGGATCGCGGCCACGGTCTTGGAGGCTAGGTAGTCTGCACATTTGGGGACATGCAAAAACGAAATACAACAAAGCCGCCCTTTTGAAGGGCGGCTTTGCGTCTAATGATGCGGCGTTTGCGCGTTGCCGGCAGGCCAAGAGCCACATCGGCACAGGCGCGGCGCGTCAGGCGGCCTGGATGTTGTCGACGGCCGTCTTGCCGGTGCGCCGGTCGATCTGGGTGTCGTATTCCACCTTCTGACCCTCTGCGAGGCTGCGCATGCCGGCGCGCTCCAGCGCGGTCGCATGCACGAAGACGTCATTGCCACCGTTGTCGGGAGCGATGAAGCCGTAGCCCTTCTGGTCGTTGTAGAACTTGACGGTACCCTTATTCATAGTCTGCCTTCCTAAGTCCAAAAAGAGTCCATGTCCCCCCATGCCCGGGTATCGGACAGGCGGGATTATCTATCGAAGTTTGGGGGATCTTCTGAACGTACGTCTGGATCGCCACGAATGGCGCCGAGAGTCGCGGCCCGATTGTCCGGCCAAATATTCGATATGCCCATGTAGTCTTTTCGCCGCGGCTGCGCAAGGATTTCCCGCAGATCCGCGTCGAATGCCTTCAAAAAGCGTTCGCCCGACCGTTTTAAGCTCAACTGCGGCGGGTCTCCCGCAACCGTTCGCTGGAGGCAAGGTCGGCGATGACCGTCTCTCCCGCGACCATGCGCTGGCCTACTGCAACCAGCGGCGTCTGTCCGGCTGGCAGATAAACATCGACCCGGCTGCCGAAGCGAATGAGACCAAACCGCATGCCTGCCTCGATCGTGTCGCCCTCGTGGGTGAAAGTCACGATGCGGCGCGCAAGCTGGCCGGCGATCTGCACCACGGCCAATTCGCGTCCGCCCGGCATTTCGATGATGATGGCCCGTCGCTCGTTGTCCTCGCTCAACTTGTCGTTGGCAAGTCCGACGAACGCGCCTGGCACATAAACGGACCGCACGACGCGACCCGAGACGGGTGCCCTGTTGATGTGCACATCAAAGAGGGTCAATCGGGTCGCGATCCTGATGCGCTCATCGCTCCCCAGCCCGAGTTCCATGGGCGGACGAACCTTGTCGATGGAGGTGATCAGTCCGTCAGCCGCCGCCAGCAGCAGTCCCTCGCGCACGGGGCTGACCCGCGGCGGATCACGGAAGAAACCGACGCAGAACACCGTGAACAACGCGCCGAGCCAGCCGAGTGGCGTCCACAGCAGCCCGAGCACGACGGTCGCGACGGCCCCGGCGAGTATGAACTTGTGCCCATCGCTGTGGACGGGAGTGACGAGGCCGCCGATCTGGTCCCAGACGCTGTCGACACGGCTCATGGTCCTGCTCCTGTGAATCTCTGCTCGCTGGCACCGGTGTCCTCGAACGGGGGGGACCCGACGGGTGCGCGATGCCTGCTACGTGCACACTCCTCAGCGCGTCGTCACATCAAGGGTACGGCGACGAAGCGCAGATCACCGCGGGCGTCCTCGACGCGCAGCAGGATGGCTTTACGGCCGGCCCGGCGCACCCGCTCCAGGCTGCTTTCGAGGTCACCGAGTGTGCGGACCGGTTGCTGGGCGGCCTCGACGACGACATCGCCCTCTTTCAAGCCCTTTTTTGCCGCCGGGCCATCGGCCACAGTCGCGGTGACGACGAGCCCTTGGACTTTGGCGTCGAGCTTGTAACGGCCGCGCAGGGCCTCGTCGATGGGCGCCAGCGTGAGCCCGAGTGCAGCCGCCGCGGTGCCCCCGCTGGAGTCGGGTGCCGGTGCGTCGGCTTTGGGTTCGGGCTCCTTCACGGCCGGCTCCGCAGCGGCGGCCTCGACGGGTTCTTCCTTCAGACGGCCAATTGTAACGCGGACCGACAGGGGAACTTTTTCGCGCACGATACCGACGTCGACCGTCTTGCCGATCGGCGTTTGGGCAACCAGCCGCGGCAGCCCGCGCATGGACGTGACGTCCTTGCCGTCGAACGTGACGATCACGTCGCTCTGCTTCAGGCCGGAGCTGGCCGCCGGACTGCCAGCCTCGATGCCGGCGACGAGCGCGCCTTTGCCCTCCGGCACACCGAACGAGGCGGCGAGGTCTTCGGTCACGCTTTGAATGCGCACGCCGAGCCATCCCCGTCGCGTCTCGCCATACAGCTTGAGTTGTTCCAGGACGTTGACGGCTGTGTCGGATGGCACGGCAAACCCGATACCGATCGACCCGCCGGTCGGTGAGATGATCGCCGTGTTCACGCCGATGACATTGCCATCCATGTCGAACAGCGGGCCGCCCGAATTGCCCTTGTTGATCGCCGCATCCGTTTGCAGGTAGTCGTCATAAGGGCCGGAGTTGATATCGCGCTCCTTGGCCGAGATGATGCCGACGGTCACCGATCCGCCGAGCCCGAATGGATTGCCGATGGCCATCACCCAGTCGCCGACCTCCAGGCGCGCCGAGGACCCGAACTGGACTTGCGGCAGCGGCTTCGTCGGGGTGACCTTCAACAGGGCCAGGTCGGTCTTCGTGTCGCGCCCGACGATCTTATCGACCTTGAGCTTGGAGCCGTCTGGAAAGTTGATGATGATCTCGTCGGCATCGGTGATGACGTGATTATTGGTGACGACAAGACCTTCCTTGCCGTCGATCACGAAGCCTGAGCCGAGCGAGGAGACTTTGCGGCCAGCACCCTCGCCGTTGCCATCGCGACTGAAGAAGTCGTCGAAGAATTCCTCGAACGGTGAGCCCTTGGGCACGCTCGGCAATGGAACACCCCGCGGCCCTTTGGCCACCTGGGTCGTGGAAATGTTGACGACGGCACCCAGCAGCTTGCCAGCGACGGGTGCAACCGATTGTGGCCCGTTCGTCCACGGTCTCTGGGCGGCGGCCGGCAGGCATACGGCAACCGACAGCAGGATCACGGCACCAGCCACCACTCCGTGACTGCGGACAAGGCGTCGTGGAGCGGTCGGACCGAAGGCGGCGGGCATGGGGGTCTCCAAGTTGGTCGGCACGCACGGAGCGTTGGCCAAGGCTGACGCCATGTCAATCGGCGCTTTGGCTGGCGTGGCGCTGTGGGGCGGGCGTCTGGTGGCTTGCGGGCACCGGTCAGCCGCGGATCAGCCAGACGATGAACATGCCGACGGCGATGGCAATCCAACCCGAAACGCGCAGTTGTCCCTCAGGCATTTGCGCTGCGGCCGCCAGCATGCGCAGTGCCAAGTGCGGTGCAACGGCCCACAGCAGTCCTTCGAGGACGAGAACGAGGCCGACGGCGACGGCAAGATCGGTCATGGGGATAGGGCCATGTGAACGAACGCCGAGTGCTCGGCTCGGCCTGGATCAGTGACGCCGTCCGGGTGGCGGACCCGGACGGCGTTGTGCGAAGTTCGCGGCGCTGCGCGGCTCGGCCGTCTCAGCGTGCGCCGCTCCTCTGCCCGCTCTGCCCGTCTGCGGCCCCCTTGGCGTCGGAGAAGTAGCGGAAGAACTCACTGTCGGGAGAGATGACGAGGCGAGTATCCTTGGAGGACAGGCCCTTCTCGTAGGCCTGCATCGAGCGGTAGAAGGCGAAAAACTCCTGGTCCTTGCCGAAAGCCTCCGCAAAGATGCTGTTGCGTTCGGCATCGCCTTCACCGCGCATCTGTTCGGACTTCTTCGTCGCCTCGGCCCGGATGACGATAGCCTCGCGGTCAGCCGTTGCCTTGATGCGGTTGGCCGACGCATTGCCTTCGGCGCGCAACTCGGCGGCTTCACGTTGGCGCTCGGTCTGCATGCGCTGGTAGATGGCCTCGGAGTTGGCCTCCGGCAGGTCCGCGCGCTTGATGCGGACATCGACGACGGCGATCCCGAGGTCTTTGGCCTCGCGGTTGACCTGATCGAGGATCTGCTTCATCAGCGCCTCACGCTTGTCACGCACGACATCCTGGAATGTCGCCGCGCCTAGCGCACCGCGCAGGCCGGCTTCGAGCACGTTCGACAGCCGCTGGCGGGCGATCCGCTCGTCGCGCACCTTCTGGTAGAACAGCAGCGGATTGACGATGCGGAAGCGTGCAAACGCGTCCACGATCAAACGCTTCTGGTCCGATGCGATGACTTCGAGCGGCTGGCTGTCGAGGTCGAGAATGCGCTTGTCGTAGTATTCGACGGTCTGCACGACAGGGATCTTCCAGTACAGCCCCGCCGCGTTGACCGGCTTGCCGCTGGCGTCCTGCTCGAATTCGTTGATGACGTTGACCGGCTTGCCGAACTCCAGGACGATCGCCTGCTCGGTTTGCCGTACGATGAAGGCGGAGAGGTAGACGCCTGCCGCGCCGATGCCCAGCAGGATGACGAGAAGTGCGAGAAGGGTGCGCATGAGGGTCACTGAGCTCCCTGGCGGGCGGGCTGGCCGCGGTTGAGTTCGCCGAGCGGCAGATAGGGTACGACGCCCGCGCCCGTTCCGGAGTTGTCGAGAATGATCTTGTCGGTTCCGCCGAACACCCGCTCCATCGTCTCGAGGAACATGCGCTTGCGCGTCACCTCCGGGGCTTTGGCGTATTCCGCATAGATCTGGTTGAAGCGTGAGGCCTGACCGGTGGCCTCCTGCACGGTCTGCTGCTTGTAGCCCTCGGCTTCCTGCAGGATCCGCTCGGCTTCACCGCGCGCTTTCGGCACGATCTCGTTGGCATACCGCTGCGCCTCGTTCTGGAAGCGCTCCTGGTCGGCGCGTGCCGCCTGGACGTCCCGGAAGGCGTCGATGACCTTGGATGGCGGGTCGACCTTCTGCATCTGCACGCGCGTCACGCGAATGCCGGCCCCATAGCTGTCCAGCGTGCGTTGCATGAGCTGGAGGACTTCAGTCTGGGTCTTGTCACGATCGCTGGTCAGGATGGGCTGGATCTCGCGCTTACCCACGATCTCGCGCATCGCGCTCTCGCCGACTTCCTTCACCGTCATTTCCGGGTTCTGGATGTTGAAGAGATATTGTTCGGCCCCCGTCTGTCCCGTAACCGGGTCGACGTCCTCTGCCTTGATGCGCCAGAACACCACGAAGTCGACGTCGACGATGTTCTCGTCGCCCGTCAGCATCAGGCTTTCCTCGGCGACATCGGTTTTGGCCGTGCCGCGCACGCCACCAATCGAGCGCATGCCGATCTCGATCGAGTTTTCACGTGTCACGCTCGGCAGGAGCACTTCCTCGATCGGATAGGGAAGCCGGAAGTGCAGGCCCGGGCCCTGCTGACGCTCGAACTGGCCGAAGCGGAGAACAACACCGAGCTGGTCGGGCTTCACGGTGAAGGTGAAGGCGTAGAAGGCGACTACGGCGGCTGCCGCGATAAAGGCGAGGAACAGGATCGGGCCGGGCACGCCACCGCCATGCATGACCTGCTTCATGCGGTCCTGCGAGCGCTTCAGCATCTCCTCGAGGTCCGGGGGCTGGCCGCCAGCGCCGCCCGAGGGGCCCTGGCCCCACGGTCCCTGGCCCCATGGCCCGCCGCCGCCGCCACCTCCGCCGCTTCCGCCACCTCCGCCACTCTTCCAGCCGCCGCCATTCTGATTGTTCCAGGGCATCCCGTGAGGCCTCGTCAGTTTCGACAATGGACCGGGGCATCCCCGTGACGCGCTCGTCACGTTGCCGCCGGCTTCAGGAAAGGTCGTGTGCAGGCCCGCAGCGCGTCGGGCCCGATCAGGTCGCTGCGCTTATAGGACATTGCCCTTCAACGGTGCAAACCCTGTGATGGGGATGTGGGCATGCGTCCGTAATGTTCAAGGCGACTTGAGCCGTGCTGTCGGCTTGGGCGGGCCGGTAAAGGACACATGCCTAACGGACCCGTCCCAACCGACCTAGCCTAACGGACCCGGTCGAGGATTGTGAGGGTGGCGGCGAAGTCATCGCGCGGACCGGCCGGGAGCAACTCCCGGCTGGTCTCGCGCCAGTCGCGCGCCGATAAGACGGGAAACAGCCTGTCGCCCTCCGGCTCGGCGTGGACGATGGTGAGATAGATGCGATCGGCACTTCCGACCGTGGCCGCGTACAGCTCCGCGCCGCCGATCACCGCGATTTCCATGGCACCGCTGGCCCTTGCGAGGCGGGTGGCCACGGCCATCGCCTCATCGAGCGAGGCGCAAACATGGCCACCGGGGGCCTCGAAATCCGGGTCGCGTGTGACGACGATGTTGGGGCGGCCGTCCAGCGGGCGCTTCGGCAGCGACTGCCAGGTCCGCCGCCCCATGACGATCGGCTTGCCCATGGTCAAGCGTCGGAACACCTTGAGATCGGTCGAAAGCCGCCAGGGCAGAGTGCCGTCCCGCCCGATGACGCCGTTCTCGGCAACGGCGACGACGAGAGCGACCAGCGGCGTCGCGACCGCGGTCGTTTCGGGGGCATTCGGATCAGGCTTTGCAACCGGCAACGGGGACCATCGAGAACTGGTTGATCTCGTTATATTTGTTCATGGCGCCGCTGATCGCGTCAACACCCAGGCCGACGACCCCGCCGGCGATGACGTTGCCGGCGGCCATGGCGTCGGTATGCGACGGGATCACGCCCACCGCATCCTGATAGCAGGCCTTGCGGCAGACGACAGCGATGTTTTGCTGGCTTTTGTCAACGACGAGGGTGGTTGGTGTCCGGACCACCTTGGAGCCGATGCCCGTCGACGTCAGCGTGCAGTCGGCACCAGGCGCGCCCGGGGTGTCGATCGATATCTGCTGCGTTGTGCCCCTGGTGATCGTCGCACAGGCCGAGACGCAGGCCAGCGAAAAAGCTGCGATGGCAATCAGCACGGCGCGATGCATGGGACCTTCGCAAAGCAACTGGGGGGCAATTCAGCCGACGATTGTTCGGCGCTCGAAGCATCCATTTTGGGTACGTCGGGCATGGCCACGTGTCCATCGCCAAAGTGCGAACACTGATGGGAGTGTCTGCACCTGGGTCAAACCGCCACGGGGGCGGCGATGTGCGGGTGCGGATCGTAGCCGGTCAATGCGAAGTCTTCGTAGCGGAAGCCGAAGATCGAGGTGACCTCCGGATTGATCCGCATCACCGGCAGCGGCCGCGGCTCCCGGGTCAATTGCAACTCGGCCTGCTCCAGGTGGTTGAGATAGAGATGCGCATCGCCCAGGGTGTGCACGAATTCACCCGGCTTCAGGCCCGTCACCTGCGCCATCATCATCGTGAGCAGGGCATAGGAGGCGATATTGAACGGCACGCCGAGGAAAATATCGGCCGAGCGCTGATAGAGCTGGCAGGACAGCCGGCCATCGGCGACGTAGAACTGGAACAGGCAATGGCAAGGGGCAAGCGCCATGTCCGGGATGTCGGCTGGGTTCCAGGCCGAGACGATCATGCGGCGGCTGTCGGGATTGCGCTCGAGCGTCGCCACGACCTCGCTGATCTGGTCGATGGTTCCACCGCCTGTCCCGGGTGCAGGGTCGGCACCCGAAGGGCCTACTTTGGGAGGCTTCGCCCAGGAGCGCCACTGCTTGCCGTAGACCGGGCCGAGATTGCCGGTCTCGTCGGCCCACTCGTCCCAGATCGTGACCTTGTTCTCTCGCAGATAGGCGACCGTCGTCTCGCCCCTCAAAAACCACAGCAACTCGTGGATGATCGAGCGGGTGTGCAGCTTTTTGGTGGTGACCAGCGGAAAGCCGTCGGCAAGATCGAACCGCATCTGATGCCCGAACACGCTGAGCGTGCCGGTGCCCGTGCGATCGGTTTTCTTTGCGCCGTTCTGGAGGACGTGGCGCATCAGGTCCAGGTACTGTTTCATGCCTTGGCCTTTAATCGAGTCTGGTCCGGGCTAGCAACCGGTCAGGACGCCAGCGCCCTCAACTCCGGCACGGGATACTGCGACAGCACGGCCAGTAGCGTCCCATTGTAGACGGCGTGGGCGATGATCGGCACCCACAGGCTACCCGTCCGCCACAGCAGCCAGCTTGCGACCAGTCCAAACATGAACACATCGACGAGCCCGGTCAGCGAATAACCCGCATGCAACGCGGTCCACACCACGTTGGTGACCAGTGTGGCACCCACAAACCCGAGCCGCGACTGCGCCAGCGCCGACAGCAGGAAGCCGCGAAACAGGATTTCCTCGGAGGCCGGCGCGCCGATTGCGGCGATGATCCACAGCAGTAGGGCGTTCTCAGACCGCATGATCGTCCACAGCGGCGCGAGGTCTGCGAGGACGTCCTGCGGGCGCGTCACGAGCGCGACGATCGAGAAGGCCCCTGTGACCAGGACGACCACCACGAGCCCGGCCAGGATGACGCAGACGCCACCTGCAGGCCACGCCAGCGCCAGGGCACTCCGTCGCGAACTGCCGATCCACTGTGCGGCGATCAGCGTCAGCGCGACGACGAGCCCCTGGCTGACCAGTTGGCCCGCCAGGACGAGCCACTCCTCGTCTGCGGCCGCGCCCTCCGCGGGGCGGTCCGGCAGTCCGTTGGGGGCGAGCGCTGCCATCGTGGCGACGGCCCCGAACAGAGACAGCGCCCCGATCACGACCGTGGCCAGCACCGCCAGCAACGGCGGCCAGCCCGTGCGCGCGGCATAGGCGGGCGGCCCTGACATCAGCGTCTTGAACCCGGAACACGGCATATCTCGGAATCCTTGGCGAGCGCGGGGCCGCGCCGGGGGGCAATCTAGAGGGGGCGGGGCAAACCTATGACAAGCCGGCGGCCGGGTCGTCCAGCCAAGATTGCAGAAAGGACACATCCAACTGTGGCATCGGCACTTTTTTTTCCTGCGCGCCCGGCATATATTCAGTGCGTCGGAGCAATCCGACTATGGCGATAAACGCGGTCGTAATAAGCCATTCGGACCCGGGGGCGGTACCCGGCGCCTCCACCATGAGCCCGCTGTGAACGTCTGCCCGCTCGCCGGGCCGGCGGGCTGATGCTGGGGGCGAAATAGGATCGACGAGGGTGTAAAGGACTAAGCTTTTGCTCGGCATGGTTCCGCCGTCATCGGGCCATTCAGAATAGTTGCCAATGACAACTATGCTGAGGCTGCTGTCGCTGCGTAATGCGGTGCCAAAAGCCTGAATCGAAGCCCTTGCCCTTAGCAGGGTAAGGCGCGGTACGGAGGGCACCGGGCAACAGAAGCCCTCCACTTTCTGGTCGCGACTATGGCCAGGGAACCAACGCGGCACTTGCGCCAAGGCAGGCGTGCGGCCGTTCGGCGGGCGACGACACGAGCCGGAACCTGCGCGTTCGAGGCGGCAACTGCGCGAGAGAGAATGACCACAGAGCCAATGATCGACTATGAAGCTCTGGCGCAGGACGCCTTTCGCGGCATCGTACGCGCCGTGCTCCAGCGTGCCGCCAAGTCCGGGCTGCCCGGCGACCACCATTTCTACATTTCCTTCGACACCAAGGCAGCCGGCGTGATGCTGTCGAAGCGTCTGAAGGAGAAGTATCCCTCTGAGATGACGATCGTGCTGCAGCACCGCTTCTGGGACCTTGCGGTCACCGACGAGCGGTTCGAGGTGAAGTTGACCTTCGACGGCATCCCCGAGCGCTTGGTCGTGCCCTTCAAAGCGCTCAAGGTGTTTCTCGACCCTTCGGTCCGCTACGGCCTGCAATTCGAGGACCCCGAGTTCGGCGGCCTCGTGGAGCAGTCGATGAACCTTCTCGACGGCGGTCTCAGCGACAATACGGACACCGATCCGCGCCCGGTGCGCCGGTCCACGCAGCCACACAAATTGTCGCGTAAGACCAGCCAGGAGCGCGTCAAGCCGATCGTGCAGATGCCGACCGCCAATGCCGGTCGGGGCGAGCCGGCCGAGCCCGTGGACAGCGGGCTGCGCGCCGCAGCCGGCGACGAGGTCCTCGCCGGGAAGGATGCGGCCAATGCGGCCGCGGCCCCGGCCGCAGCAGCGACCGACCATCAGAACGAGCGGCCGCGTGAGGCAACGGGTGCCGAGATCGTCAGCCTCGACAAGTTCCGTAAGAAGTGAGGGAGCAGGCTGCAGGGATGAGGGGTAAGGTTCGTTGAGTGGGGCCTCGCGGCTTGGTTCCGACCACCTCGAACCCCATCCCTGAACTCTAAAGCCTTCCTCCCCTCCTCCGTCGCATTGGCCCAGTGCGCCGCAACATGCTACCTCCGGTCTGTTCCCAACACGACAGACGAGGTGCCCCGATGACGGCCACGACCCGCACCGAGACAGATACCTTCGGCCCGATCGAGGTCGAAAGCTCCAGCTATTGGGGCGCCCAGGCGCAGCGCTCGCTCGGCAACTTCAAGATCGGCTGGGAAAAGCAGCCCGCCCCCATCGTCCGCGCGCTCGGCATCGTCAAGAAGGCGGCGGCCGAGACCAACATGGCGTTGGGCAAGCTCGACCCGGCCATCGGCGCGATCATCGTCAAGGCCGCCGAGGAGGTGATCGAGGGCAAGCTCGACGCCCACTTCCCGCTGGTCGTCTGGCAGACGGGTTCCGGCACCCAATCGAACATGAACGCCAACGAGGTGATCTCGAACCGCGGTATCGAGATGCTCGGCGGGGTGATGGGATCGAAGACGCCGATCCATCCGAACGACCACGTCAACATGAGCCAGTCGAGTAACGACACATTCCCGACGGCAATGCACATTGCCTGCGCCGAAGAGGTCGTCCACCGGCTGATCCCGGCACTGCGCCACCTGCATGCCGCGCTCGATGCCAAGGCCAAGGCCTGGGACGGCATCATCAAGATCGGCCGCACGCACACGCAGGATGCGACACCGATCACACTCGGCCAGGAGTTCTCCGGCTACGCTCGTCAGATCGACAACGGCATCAAGCGGCTGGAACTTTCGCTGCCGATGCTGATGGAACTGGCCCAGGGCGGAACGGCCGTCGGCACGGGGCTGGCCTCGCCAGTCGGATTTGCTGATGCGGTGGCCGCGCGGATCGCCGCGATGACCGGCCTGCCGTTCACGTCGGCCCCCAACAAGTTCGAGGCGCTGGCCGCGCACGACGCCATGGTGTTCACGCACGGTGCCATCACCACCGTCGCCATGAGCGCCTTCAAGATCGCCAACGACATCCGGTTCCTGGGCAGTGGACCGCGCGCGGGGCTTGGCGAACTCGCGTTGCCGGAGAACGAGCCGGGCTCGTCGATCATGCCCGGCAAGGTCAACCCGACCCAGTCGGAGGCATTGACCCAGGTTGCCGCGCACATTCACGGCAACAATGCAGCCATCACCTTTGCCGGCAGCCAGGGCCACTTCGAACTCAATGTCTATAACCCGATGATGGCCTACAATTTCCTGCAGTCGGTCAGGCTGCTGGCCGATGCGGCGGTGTCCTTCACCGACAACTGCGTCGTGGGCATCGAACCCCGGCTGGCAAATATCGAGGCGGGGCTGCGCAACTCACTGATGCTGGTGACGCCGCTCAAGGAGAAATACGGCTACGACCGAGCCGCCAAGATCGCCAAGACCGCACATAAGAATGGAACGACGCTGCGCGAGGAGGCCATCGCCGATGGCATCCCCGCCGACGACTTCGACGCCATCGTGCGACCCGAACTCATGATCGGACCGGGCTGAACGTCACCGACAATGTGATCTCATGCACACCGACGCGTGCCGGACCTCAGCACCAAGAGGGCCAAAGGGGCAGCGCTCGGACCTTGATCGTCTGAGAGGCCAGCGCCGTCTCCTCCATCGAAGACGTGAATGGGCCTCTCAGACACCTGGTGAGGGTGGACCACAAGCGCTAGTGCAGCGCATCCCACGTTTGGTACCCGCTCGCAGCTGGGGCCCATACCAAACGTCAGATGCATAAGCCGCGCTGGATTCATACAGTTGCTAGTGTTCCTCATGGTTCTGACATTTGCTCTGAGCCAAGCCGCACGGGCAAGCAAATGTCAGAACCGGAACACTAGCTGCGAGTCCACCCGGACCAATCACGCATCAGCGTTGAGCGGCTGGTCGCGACCGCGGCTTGCCGGCATTGCGCTGACTATTGCCGCTGGCCTGCCCGGTGCGGGGAGCAGATCCGGTCCCGCCTCGCCTGCCGCCTGCCGACTTCCCGGCGTCGCCGCGCCCCTGGCCTTGGTTGCGTGCCGCGCCATGATCATGGCCGTGTCCGCGCTCGCCACCATGCGGGCGGGTTCGGTGCTCGGTGGTCAGGAACGCGGGCCGCTCGTTCTGCGTAAAGCCCCGCGGGGCCTCGCCGTCGCGCCGCTCGCGATGATCGTTGTCGCGGGCCGGCGCGGCCGTTCTGTCGGCCCGCTGCCGCGGCGGCGAACCGGCGTGCGGGTCGGCCGACCGGTCGTCCCGTCGGTCGCGTTGCGGTCCGCGATCGCGCTGCCGATCGGCGTCCCGGTCCCGAGCGGAACCCTGGCCGTTCGGGCGGCTCGAGCCCTGTGCGCTGCGTCCGCTGGACCGCTGCGGTCCGCCACGACCGCGCTCGCCGCCGCGACCGCGCTCACGCTCCTGTGACGGGCCCGAGGGCAACCGCGTATCGGCATCGGCCGCGAGGGTCTTGTCGCCGCGCCGATCGTGGCTGGGGATCTGCTGGCGGGTGAGCTTCTCGATCGCCCGGAGCAGGTCACGCTCGTCGCCCGCGCACAGCGACGTCGCTTTTCCCGAAGCCCCGGCACGCGCCGTGCGACCAATGCGGTGCACGTAGGCTTCAGGGACTTCCGGCAGTTCGTAATTGACCACATGAGTCACATCGTCGACGTCGATGCCACGCGCCGCGATGTCGGTTGCCACCAGCACCCGCGTATGACCCAGCTTGAAGCCGGCGAGAGCCTTTTCACGCTGGCCCTGGCTCTTGTTGCCATGGATGGCAGCCGAGCCGATACCATGAGCCTCGAGATGCTGGGACACCCGGTCGGCACCGCGCTTTGTGCGCGTGAAGACCAGCGTGCGTCCATCACCGGCTTTGCCGATGATTTCGACGAGCAGGGCCCGCTTCTTGCCAGCTTCGACATGGATGACCGACTGCGCGACGCGCTCGGCCGTCGTCGCCACCGGCGTCACGGCGACTTTCACCGGGTTGCGCAGCAGGTCGTCGGCCAGGCCGGAGATCTCGCTGGGCATGGTGGCGGAAAAGAACAGGTTCTGCCGGCGCTGCGACAACTCGGCGACGATGCGGCGGATCGGCTTGACGAACCCCAGGTCGAGCATCTGGTCGGCCTCGTCGAGAACGAGGATTTCCGTTCCTGCAAGGTCGATCGTGCCTTCGCCGACGTGGTCCAGCAGCCGCCCCGGTGTCGCCACGAGGACATCGACGCCGCGCGACATCTGGTTGATCTGTGGGCGCATGCCGACGCCGCCGAACACGACAGCGACCGTCACGCCAAGATGCCGGCCGTAGACGCGGAAGCTTTCCGCAATCTGCGAGGCGAGTTCACGGGTCGGCGACAGCACGAGCACGCGGCAGCCGAGCCGCAGCGGCCGGCGCTTGTTTTTGGCCAGCAGCGTCAGGATCGGCAGCGCGAACGCGGCCGTCTTGCCGGTGCCGGTCTGGGCGATGCCGAGAAGGTCAGCACCTGTCAGCACGGGCGGTATGGCCTGCGCCTGAATCGGGGTCGGCGTCGTATAGCCTTCCTCCGCAAGAGCCATCAGGATCGGCTCGGGAAGACCGAGATCTGCGAAATTCATGAGGTGGGGTCAGCTTTCATCATGGGCGCGAGGGGGCGCACGGGGCTCGACGCAAAAAGGCGCGAGCAGCGACCCGTGGGGCACTCGGCTCTCGTTGTGTGGACGCCCCGCGTGGCCTGGGCTGTCCGTTCGGAACTGTTCTGGAAGCTCGACAGGAGAACGCGCGAGAGGCCTGTGATCGATGACCATCGGGCCGAAAATGCGGTTCTTCACGCGGCTGGAGCGCCTGAAATCGCCATGCCGGCGACGCGATTGTTATCTCTTGTTGCACTGCAAAAGTCAATCGCGCAATGCCACCTTCACCGCAGGGTTCTATAAGGGTGGCGGATAGGGCGCACCGATTCGTGCAATTCATGCCATCATCCATCGGCCAATCCCGTGGCGGGTGGGCTTCTATGGACGCTTGACGCCACCACCTGAGTTGTCAGC
Source organism: Hyphomicrobiaceae bacterium (assembly GCA_033765285.1). GTDB lineage: Bacteria > Pseudomonadota > Alphaproteobacteria > Rhizobiales > Hyphomicrobiaceae > Filomicrobium. Next base: position 121,990 of record JANRIE010000019.1, read on the forward strand.
ATGGCCCCGGTAGTGCTTTGCTTGCCCGGAGCCGATCCGAGGTCATGCTCGCATCGCCGCACGTGACGAGCATCATTGGACGAGACCGAATGCGACCCAACAAAGCAACGACCCACGCCCTGCGCATTCTGGTCGCCTGTGCGCGCTCCGAGGGCCGGCTCGTGAAGGTGGCGAGCCTGTCTGAGGCGCTCGACCTCACGCCGCAGAACACGTTCAAGATGGTGCACCTGCTGTCGCGGGCCGGCTTCATCAAGGCGGTGCGCGGACGCTACGGCGGCGTCGCACTTGCGCGAACGGCTTCCGACATCGGTGTCGGCGACGTCGTCCGGGCCATGGAGCAACTTCCCGAGGAGGCGGATCCAGAAGCCCCCTGGCATGGCGTCGCGCCGAGCGGACCATTCGAAGTGTTCGACGACGCGCTCGATGCATTCTTGCGTGTATTGAACGCGACATCCATTGCCGACATGGCGGCGGCGTCGGCCGGCAGCACACCGGGTGCGAGTGGGAAATCAGGACCTGACGGCGCAAAGTCTGGCACGGCCGCCAAGCCGGCCAAGCGCGGCAAATCCACGAAAGCGTTGAAATCCGAAGGTGTTCGCCTGGCCAGGCGCGGCAGCGTCGGCGCGCCGAAGACCTGAACGCCACATATAAGACCTGTAGGAGCCTCGGCCATGGCGGCGGAGATCATCAATCTGCGGACGGCGCGCAAGGCCAAGGAACGCGCCGACCGTCAGGCCACGGCCGCGCAAAACCGTGTCCGCTTTGGCCGCATGAAAGCAGACCGGGCAAGCGAGGCGGCTCGCACTGAGCGGGTCGGGCAGATCTGGGCTGCGCATGAACGTGACCAGCCGCGCGAGGCGCACCAGACAGATCCGGCAGCGACGGGAGGGGCAGCCGCGCCGATGGGCGATGCAGCCTCTGCAACCGAGCGGGAAGGCGGCGCATGAGCCGCCCGCGGAAGCGCTCCTTCACAATCCGCGGTCATCGCACCTCGGTGTCGCTGGAAGAGCCGTTCTGGCTGGCGCTGAAAGAGATTGCCGTCGCCGACCGCATGCCTCTGGCCGAAGTCGTCGCGCGGATCGACGAAGCGCGCGGCGGGGCGAGCCTTTCGGGTGCCGTGCGTGTGCATGTGCTCGACCACTATCGCCGTCGCGCGGCAAGCTGATCGAACGTGCGTCCCCGCGCCGGGCAAGTCCCGCTCACTGCTGATTGAGAAGCTGGCGTTGCAGGCGTTCTGCCTGCGATTCCTCGGGCCGCGGCGGCCGTTGTGGTCGCGGCGATACCCGAACCGGCGCCTGACCACTTGGCCGCGGGGTGGTGGCCGGCTGCGGCCCTCCCGGATTGACCGAGGCTGGCGAGGGCTGCGCATTCGGTACGGCTGTCCACCCTGCCGGCGGTTGTTGAGGCACCCCAGCCCCGGCATTGGCACCAGCAGGCAGGCCAACCGAGCCGGCACCCTCCGGGTTGGCACTCCCGGTGCCGGCGTTCCCCCCGGCGGCGGCCGCCGCTGCTGCGGCCTCGGCTTCGGTCTGTCGGCGGGCTTCGTCGATCGCGCGCAGACGCTCGCGCTCCCGTGCCGCGGCTTCTTCGTCGAGCCGGCGCAACCGCTCCAGTTCTTCCACGTTGCGCTCGAGCTTGCGCACCGTCACCTCGCGCTCGAGCGCATCCGAAGTGACTGTCGGGACCAGCGCCCCTATCGCCTTGATCGGCCCGACGAAGGTTACGTTGACGGGCGGCCACGGCCGGCCCTTGGCCGCTTCGCCACCCACCGCACTGATATCGGCGCTCGCATCGACCGCCAGGGTCGCAATGTCGATCGTGACTGTGAGCGCGGTTTTGCCGGCGGCCGCCGGCACGTCGATGCGCGCGATCCTGAGTGCACCATCGACAACCTCCACGTCGAGCTTGCGCGAACCGATGTCGAGCCGACCCTGGCCGACCGCCCCCGCCATCGCCGCGCTGAAAGCGTCGGATGCGACGTCGGTGCGTTCGGTCAGCAGTCTTTCGACGGCCGCGCTCACGGCGTCCGGTGCCAAGGCATCTATGCGTGCGTCCTCCAGCGTCAGGTGTCCCGAGCCATCGAGCACCGCCACGAGTGCGCCCGGGCTGAGCGCGCGTCCGGCAAACGCCACGTCGAGATCGCCACGGCCACTGGCGCGGGTGCGCCCGCCAGCCAGCGCCGAGAGCCTCGCCAGATCGGCCTTCGCGATCTGAAGCCTGCCCTCCGCCTCGACACCCGCAGCCGCCCGCTTCAGTCGCAGCAGGCCAGTGACGGAGCCGGCCAGTGCGCGACTGTCGGCAATCTCGGCCGTCACTCCGCCCTGATCCAGCATGATCTTGAGCGAGACATCTTCAAGACCCAGGCCGCCGCCGACGTCGAGACGGCCCAATCGGACTTCGGCGTCGAGCCCGAAGCGCTCGCCGGCTGAGAGATCGAATGGCCGGTCGGGAAGGAACGGCGCGGACGCAGCCGGTTCGATAGGCTGCCCCGCGGGCGAACCCGGGTCTCCCAGGCCAGGGTCCCGTGCAGCGGGATCGGCCCCGCCCTGCCCGGCCCCGCGATCGGCGACCAGGACGGCCGCCAGCAAGCCGTCCAGCGCTGTTTTGTCTGCGCTGAGCCGGGCCTTCAGCAGCCGGCGGCCGCCGTCGGCGGTATCGACCTCGATACGTCCGGCGACGGTCGAGCCGCCCACCGTGAGATCGCGCGGGCTGAGCACGTAACCTCGGTCCCCGCGGGCGACATCGACCAGTCCGTCGAGTGCGACGGCGGAGAGCCCGGCCCCGGGGTCGATGCCGACGCTGGTCAGCACGGAGCCGAGGTCCGCCCGCGCGATGGCCAGTTCGCCGGACATCACATCCCAGGACTGCGCCGAGACCGCGGTCGTTCCGTTGAACACGACGGAGCGAGGGCCCGCTTCGACCTCGACCAGGGTCAAGAGCCCCTTGCCCGGGATGCCGACGGCCTTCAACATGCCGCTTCCCGCGCCGGCAACCAATGGACCTGCGGTGTCCCCAGGGCGCCCGCCCGCGCCTGCTGAGACCGCGCCCATGCCGAGCCAGCCGGCCAGGAGGCTTGCGCCGCCGCCGTCGCCGATGTGCACGCTGATGTCGGCGGGTGCCTCCCGCCAGCCTGTCAGTCCGTTGGCCAGACGCACGCGCGCTGACAGCGGAGAACCGCGGACACTCCCCGCGAGATCGACGTCGGCGGCGGTGCGCCCCTCCGCACCGATCGCCAGCGTGCCCGCCAGCCGGTAGGGAGCAAGACCCGCCAGGCGCGGGCCGGCAGCCTGGCCTGAGGCTTCGCCGCCAATCAGGACCGCGAGCGCGGTGGCGGCCCCGGCGGTCTCTCCCTCGACGAGAAAACGCAGGCTGCCTGCCGGTCGCGCCGACAGGCCATCGAACCGGCCGTCGGCCTCGACGCGCACGCCTTCCCTGGTTTTGAACTGCAGCCGCTCGAGGTCGATCATCCCGGCGCTGACGCTGCCCTTCGTGTCGAGATCGAGGACGGCGAGGTCGCCGCTGACCAATTTGCCGAGCGCGAGATCGACGCGGATCGGGGCCGAGTCGGTGGTCATCCAGGCCGGCCGGGCCGTGCCGTCTGCGGGCGACAGCAGATCGGCCAGTGAGCTGAATTCGATGCCGCCCAAGCCGAGCCAGCGCGTGTCGAACTCGTGGCCGGCCAGCGTAATGTCGAGCTTCCGGTCCGCCCCGTCCTGCCAGTCGACGGCACCCCTGATCGGAACGCCGGAGAACTCCGCCATCATGTCGGTCAACTGAATGACATCGGCCCCCAGCCGCAGGCCGCTGCTGATGGCGAACGGCCCGTCGCTGATGTCGACGAGTTGGGCACCGGGGCCCCGCAGCCAGCGGATGGCGCGCGCCGCGCTCGCACCGCCGATATAGAGCGATCCGGCAAAGACTTGCCCCTGCGGCTCCTTGACCAGTTCACCCGAAAAATCCAATCGCGCGCCGCCCGGCAGCACGGCCCGCAACGAGCGCATCTGCAACGGGCCGCCGTTGCGCTCGATGACGACGAGAACGGAGCCGACCGGCTCGCCGCCAAGGCTGACTTGGTCGATCCTCAGACTGGAGGCGACGTCTGCATCGACAGGCAGGATACCGGTCAAGCCGGCGATCAACCGCCGTGCGGTGCGCAGCGGCTGTTTCGGTGCCGGCGCGGGCAGTGTCGCGGTGGGGTCCGATGGTTGGGCCGCCGCGCGTTTTTCATTCGACCCAGCGGTGCCCGCTTCTTGCGCAAGCCCGCCCGACAAGCGGTCGAGATCGAGCCAGCGTGAAGCCAACGCGACGGTCAACTTGTGCCGGTGCCCCCAGTCCGCGGCGAGCGAGCCGGTGATGAGCTGCGGCTGGCCCAGGCTTTCGAACGAGATGGCGATATCGGCGAGCTTGAGTTCGCCCGGGCTTGCCGAGACGGCCGCCTTGATCTCTGCCGTTGCCTCGGCGGCGATGGTGTCCAAGACCAACCGGCTGTCGAGAGTGCCCTCGAACAGCGGCTTCTCGAAAGCATTCCTGATTTGACCATCGAGCGTGTGGGTATCCTTGCCGCGGCGTCCGCGCACCTGTGCCGTGAGCCTCATGCGCCCCTCGGCGTCCGCCTCAGTCGTGGCGATCCGGACCTCGCGGGGCGAGCCCTCCCAGCCGGCTGTGCCCCGGAACGAGAACGGCCCGGTGATGGAGCTTGCGACGAACTCCCCGTCGATGTCGCTGACCCGCGCGATTTCGCCGCCACCCTCGAGATGCGCCGAGACCACACCACCCTTGATGCCGACGGAGTTGAGCGCCACGCTCGCCGGCAGGAACGGCAGCACGCCCTCGTTGAGCGACAGCGAGCGCCAGTTGACGACACCCGCCTTGTCGGCCGCCAGCGTCAACGTCGGCCGGTCCAGTTCGATCCGCTGGGCCACGAACTCCCCGCGCAGCAGCGGCGAGACCGCCAGCCACAAGGTGAAGCCTTCGGTGGCGAACAGCGGTGCACCAGCAATCCCCGAAGTGTCGGCGATCCTCAGCTTCTCGAAACGCAGGTAGGGCGCGGGCAGCAGCCGCACGTTGACCGCCCCTCCGACCCGGACGTCGCGCCCCAGCAGTCTCGTCGCCTCTTCTTCGACGACACCGCGGTAGCCGTTCCAGTCGATGAAGTGGGGAACTGCGAACAAGGCGGCGAGCAGCGCGACCAGAAGCCCGCCGATCCACATGAGGACTGTGTTCACTTTTGCCTCCGCCTTCGCACGGAAATCGCGAGGCTATGCCCAGCCGGTCGAGCGCCGGGGGCACGGGCCAGCACGAACCGCCGTTTACCCTCGCGATGTTTATTGCACAGCAGCGCACGCTTGGGGACCACCAACATCGCGCCTCGCCGGCCACATCCGCTGCTGGCTCCGACCGGCCACAGTGGGGCCGCGCCGTGCGCGGCCTGCACACGGCGGTCCATTGTCGATGTTGCCGGAACTCCACGGCCCAATCATGATGACGGCATGGATGGTGCACCGCAAAAGTCGGGCAAGGACGCCAACGGACCGGGATCGCGCCGTGGCTCGATCGCGAGGTTGGCCGCGGACGCCGTCGCGGGCCTGATGATGCAGGTCGTCGCGCGAGTGCGGCCGAACCTGGCCGAATTCCTCGCCGAGCGCCAATTGTTGATCTGGGGCCTGGCCGTCGTCATCGGGACGGCTGTCGCCTACGTTGCGATCGGCTTTCGTCTGGCGATCGGCATCGTCCAGTTGCCCTGGCTCGGCACGACGTCCGAGCGGGTGGCCAGTGCGGCGGCAGAACTGGACTGGTATGTGGTGATCCTGGCTCCCGCGATTGGCGGACTGATCGTGGGGCTCGTCCTTGCACGCATGGTTCCCGGCCACCGGGCGCACGGTGTCGCCGACGTCATTGAAGCGCGGGCGCTGCACAATTCGCGGATCGACCCGCGCACAGGGTTCGTCAGTGCGGTTTTGTCGATCCTGTCGATCGGGTCTGGGGCCAGCGTCGGCCGCGAGGGCCCGGTCGTGCACCTGGGCGCCACCATCGCCGCGGTCGTGGAGGACCGGTTCGCGCTGTCGCCCGGCGCGCGGCGGACGCTGCTGGCGTGTGGCGTCGCCTCCGCGATCTCCGCCTCGTTCAACGCGCCCATCGCCGGCGTTCTGTTCGCCCACGAGGTCATTCTGGCGCATTATGCATTCCGCGCGCTGGTGCCGATCGTGATTGCGAGCGTCCTGGGTGGGGTCATCACACGCTACCATTTCGACGACGCGCCAGCCTTCCATATCCCCGATTACCAGATCAGCTCGGCCTGGGAGTTCCCCGCCTTCGCGTTGCTGGGCCTGACGTGCGCCGCCGTCTCGATCGCTTTCCAGTTGGCTTTGATGGGCACCGAGCGCGTTGCCTGGAAAGTCCCGCTGCCGCTCTGGCTGAGGCCCTGCGTCGGCGGACTTCTGATCGGGGCGATCGCGGTCTTCTACCCGCAGGTCCTGGGCGTCGGCTATGAGACGACGGACGACGCGCTGCAACGCGAGTTGCCGCTCGTCCTGGCGCTGTCACTCATCGTGGCGAAGACGGCGGCCACGGCCATCGCGCTGGCGTCGCGGTTCGCGGGTGGCATCTTTTCGCCCACGCTCTATCTCGGGGCGATGACCGGCTCAGCCTTCGGACTGATGGCCGCAAGCACCTTTCCGGAACTCGGGTCGTCGCAGGGACTGTATGCCATTCTCGGCATGGGCGCGGTGGCGGCCGCGGTACTCGGAGCCCCTTTGTCGACGACGCTGATCGTCTTCGAGCTGACCGGCGGCTATCAAATGACCATCGCGCTGCTGCTGACCGTGTCGATCGCCGTTGGCGTGTCGCAGGCGTTTCTTGGCCATTCGCTGTTCTATTGGCAGCTCGGCCGTCGCGGCCTTTTTCTGCAGGACGGGCCCCACAAAGCGATCCTCCGCCGCATCAAGGTCGCCGACGTGATGGAACCGGTTGGCGCTGATCCGGGCGGCGACTACTCGGCGGGGCCTCCCAAAGTCTGGTTGCTGCCCTCCGACACGCTGGAACAGGCCTTGCGCGCGTTCGACCGCTCCGGCCAAACCCGCATCGTGGTCGTCGCCGAGGCGGGTGCGAACGAGGTTGTCGGCCATGCCGAACGCCTCGCGGCCCTCGATGCCTACAACAAGGCGCTGATCGAGGCCGCGGAGGAAGAGCACAAGTAGCGATGGTGGCGGGTGCGCTGGGTATCAGCCGGCGATCAGCCCGAGATCAGCCCGAGATCAGCCAGGTATCAGCCAGGTATCAATGAAGTGGGGGTCGACATGGACGATTTCGGAACGCGCCCGCCGGCGGCGAGGCAGGCTCCCGCGATGCCCTGGCTGGTGCGCGGCGACATCGACGGCCTGTTTGGTCTAGCGATCGACAACCTGATCCAGCTCCTCGTCATCGTTGCTCTGTGCCGCGGCGTTTTGGGATTTTCCGATGAGCTGATTCTGGGCACCATTCTGCCGGGCGCGGCGGTGTCGCTGGTCGTCGGTAACGTGTTTTACGGCTGGCAGGCGCGCGAGCTGTCACGGCGGACCGGTCGCCGTGACATCTGCGCGCTGCCCTACGGCATCAACACCGTCTCCCTGTTTGCATTCGTCTTTCTCGTCATGCTGCCGGCGTTGCTGGCGGCCAAGGCGCGTGGCCTCGGCGACGAGGAGGCCGCGCTGGCCGCTTGGCGCATGGGCCTCGTTGCCTGTCTGGGCTCGGGAATCATCGAACTGGCCGGTGCCCTCTTCGCCGAGCGCCTGCGTCGCGCCACGCCGCGTGCCGCTTTGCTGGCGACGCTGGCTGGCATCGCCATGGGTTTCATCTCGTTCTCGTTCCTCTTCCGCACCTATGCGAGCCCGGTCGTCGGCCTCGCCACCCTCGCCGTGATCCTCATGGTCTACTTCGGCCGGGTGCGCTTTCGCGGCGGCCTGCCCGGGGGGCTGGTTGCCGTGCTTCTTGGCATCGTGCTGTCGGTGGCAACTGGGCTCATTCCGCCCACACCGCCGTCTACGGCCAATCTCGGGCTCCATCTGCCGGTGCCGGTGTTGGGCGATTTGCTGGCCGGCCTGTCCGCCAGCGAGGCGCTGACCTACCTCACCGTCATCGTCCCGATGGGCATTTTCAGCGTGCTGGGCTCGTTGCAGAACATCGAATCCGCCGAGGCTGCCGGCGACAGCTTTGCGACCGCCCCCTCGCTCGCCGTCAACGGCCTTGGCACCATAGCCGCGGCCCTGTTCGGCTCCTGCTTCCCGACCACACTCTACATCGGTCATCCCGGCTGGAAGGCGCTCGGCGCGCGGGCGGGCTATTCGATCCTGAACGCCGGCCTGTTCACACTGCTGTGCCTGACCGGCTCGCTGGCGTTCGTTGCGTGGGCCGTCCCCATCGAGGCGGGCATGGCCATCGTTCTATGGATCGGCATCATCATGGCCGCCCAGGCCTTCGAAGCCACGCCCCGGCACCATGCCCCCGCTGTCGTGATGGGTCTCCTGCCGGGTCTCGGCGCGTGGGGTGTTCTGATGGCCAAGGAAGGGCTGCGTGCCGGCGGCACCGCGTTTTCACCTGAGCTGGAAGCCAAGATGGCTGCGGCCGGCAATTACATCGCGGGTGGCTTTGCCCTGGAGCAGGGCTTCATCTTTACCGCCATGATCCTGTCGGCCGTGACGGTTCATCTGATCGAGAGGCGCTTCGTAGCTGCCGCAGTCTGGTCCATCGCGGCGGCGGGCTTGTCGGCGGTCGGCCTCATGCACAGCTATGTGTTCACCCCGGCCGACGCCGTTGGTGCTTTCGGCACGCCCGGCTGGCCATGGGTCTACGGCTATCTCGCGATGGCGGGCGTGTTCCTGTCGGCACGCTGGCTGGTCGAGGAGGGGTAGCCGGCGATCCCGCTGGCCGACCGGTGCACCTGCACGCGCGAGCGTGTCGCCGGCTTCCTCGATCAGTTCGCTGGCGCCGAAATCGACGACCTGCGCGAAGACGACGGCACCATCGTCGTCACCCGTGAGTTCTGCTCGACTCGGTATGAGTTCGAGGACGGGCGACAAGAGTGAGAGCAACTGAGCGGCTTGGTGACCGCCGCTGAGCGCACCGCCCTTGATCAGTTCTTGCCCATCGGAGCCGCCTTCAGTTTTGCCGCAAGGGCTGGATTGACCGTCTGTAGGGCTGCCCTGGCGCTTTCCAGATCCTGGGAAATGGCAACCGTGGGAGGCTTATTTGTATAATCGACGTTGAACGAACCTATATAAACGACGTCACCAGCTTTTATACCGTCGAGAACAAGGCTTTGCGACATGGAGATTTCATAGGTGACGTGATTTTCGGCGGCCCTGATCAGCTTCAATTCGTAACGGCCGGGCTTTACGACCCTCATGGTGACTGGATTGTTCCACTGAGCCTTCAGTGCAAAGCCCCCCGACCCGTCGATTGCGTCCCACATAAGGGTGATCGCATTGGACTTGTTTTCGACGACCACTCCCGTCAGAAGGGCTACTCTGCGGTTCGTTCCCTGCACATGTGCCACCAGAATAGCCTGGTTTTCCGCAACCATCTTTCCGGCATCGACCTGCGCGACGCTCGTGGCGCATCCCGAGAGCAGAAGGGCCGCCAGGACGACAACAATCCCAGACAACAGCGCGCGGAGTGCCCAAGACAGCTGAATTCGCATCGATGCCTTCACTGCGTCCAAACCCACCGAGGCCCCAGAGAAACCGAGCCCCCGAAAAATGCCGTGTTCGCATAGAACAGGGCGTAGGCTTCGTAAAGCTCCGCCTCGCGCTCGAGTGCTTCGCGAGGAAGCCGAGAGTGTGGCAGGTTACGACTATTTGGAACATTACATGAACACAATCGGCGTGCATCTCGTGTGACGTCCGAGTCGTCCGCCCTGTGGAGCGTCCGCGCCGCCCGATACCGGCCGCGGGCAAGGGTTGATATAGTAGTGCCATGACCGCTCATCGCAAGAAGAAGGCCGCCCCCGCTCGGGAGCGCGGGGCCGGGGCCGATATCCCCTTCGATCTGCCGCTGTTCGACGGCGGCGCGTCGCGATCTGTGCAACCACCCGGGTTCGGCGAGGCCGCCGTGCGACCGCCCGAATCGGATGATCCCTGGGCGCGTGAAGCAGGCGATCCCGGCCCCCGGTTCGGCGATCTGCCCGCGTTCTCCGAGTTTCCCGAAACGAGTGCTGGTGCCGCGTCCGACGAGCCCTTCCCCTTCGATTTGCCACCCGAGCGTGAGCCGGGTGAGGAGCCCCGATCCTTGACCGATAGCGACGATGCCTTCGTTCCGTTTGCCGACGAATTTCCCGTAGCAGTCCCGGCAGGCCGCAGCATGGAGCCGGTTGCCCCGCCGCCACGCCAGGGCTCGATTTCGCAACGGGCGATCGCCGCCCGCGCGCCCGCCCGCTCCGCACAGCCCGGTTACCTCGACGGTCTCAATCCCGAGCAACGCGTCGCGGTCGAGAGCCTGGATGGCCCCGTCCTGGTCCTGGCAGGTGCCGGCACCGGCAAAACTCGCGTTCTCACCACTCGCATCGCTCATATCCTGGCCACGCGCCGGGCATTCCCCTCGCAAATCCTCGCCGTGACGTTCACCAACAAGGCCGCGCGCGAGATGAAGGAACGCGTCGGACGCCACATGGGTGGACAGTCCGAGCCGGGCACACCCACCGGCAGCGCACAGCAGATCGAGGGGATGCCCTGGCTGGGCACCTTCCACTCGATCTGCGTCAAGATCCTGCGCCGCCATGCCGAGTTGGTCGGCCTCAAGCAGGGCTTCACCATCCTCGACATGGACGACAGCCTGCGTCTCATGAAGCAGGTGATCGAGGCCGCCGGCATCGACAAGGAGCGCTGGCCCGCACGCCAGCTCGCCGCCCTCATCGACGCCTGGAAAAACAAGGGTCTCACTCCCGACAAGGTTCCGGCCGGTGAGAGCTTCGCCTTCGCCGGTGGCAAGGGCCGCGAACTGTACGCCGCCTACCAGAAGCGCCTGAAGGAGCTGAATGCAGTCGACTTCGGCGATCTTCTGCTGGAGACCCTGCGGCTGTTCATGGACAACCCGGATATCCTGGCCGACTACCAGCGCCGGTTCAGGTTCATCCTGGTGGACGAGTACCAGGACACCAACGTCGTTCAGTACCTCTGGCTGCGGCTTCTTGCCCAGGGCTCGCCGAACCTGTGCTGCGTCGGCGACGACGACCAGTCGATTTATGGCTGGCGCGGCGCGGAGGTCGACAACATCTTGCGTTTCGAGACGGACTTTCCAGGGGCCGTGGTCATTCGGCTGGAACGCAACTATCGCTCGACCTCGAATATCCTGGCGGCCGCCTCCCACCTTATCGCGGCCAACAAAGGGCGGCTGGGCAAGACGCTGTTCACCGACGGTTCGGCCGGCGACAAGGTCACGGTCACGGGCGTCTGGGACGACGAGGAGGAGGCCCGCTCGGTCGTATCCGAGATCGAGGCGCAGCAGAAAAAGGGCCATAAACTCAACGAGATCGCAATCCTCGTGCGGGCGTCGTTCCAGATGCGCGCGCTGGAAGATCGCTTCATCACGACAGGTGTGCCCTATCGCGTCATCGGCGGCCCGCGCTTCTACGAGCGCCAGGAGATCAGGGATGCCATCGCCTATCTGGAGGTGACGCTCAATCCCGCCAACGACCTCAAGTTCGAGCGCATCATCAACGTGCCCAAGCGCGGCATCGGGGACACGACGGTCAAACGCATTCGTGAACTGGGCTCGGCCCGCGAGATCCCGATGTTTGCCGCCGCGCGCCTCATGATCGAGACCGAAGAGTTGACCGGCCGGACGCGCGCAGCCATGGCCGGGCTCATTGGTCACTTCGAGATGTGGCGTCGCCGCCTGGACGACGTCCGCCACACGGAGCTGGCTGAGCAAATCCTCGATGAATCCGGTTACACGGCCATGTGGCAGGCCGACAAGAGCCCGCAGGCTGCCTCCCGCCTCGACAACCTGAAGGAACTCGTGCGCTTCATGCACCAGTTCGACACGCTTCAAGGCTTTCTCGAGCACGTCTCGCTGGTCATGGATACCGAGACGGGCAGCGACGGAGACCGTGTGTCGCTGATGACGTTGCACGCCGCCAAGGGCCTGGAGTTCGACACCGTGTTTCTCACCGGCTGGGAAGAGGGCGTGTTCCCGAGCCAGCGGACGCTGGACGAAAGTGGCGAAGTCGGCCTCGAGGAGGAACGGCGGCTCGCCTATGTCGGGCTCACACGCGCCAAAAAGCGGGCCCACGTCTCATTTGCTCAGAACCGGCGCAATCGCGGGCTCTACCAGTCGGCGCTGCCCTCGCGCTTCGTCGACGAACTGCCCGAGGCGTTTGTCGAGGTGTCCGAGGCGAAGTCCCCGTTTGGTGGCGCATACCAGAACTTCAATTCATTTGGCGCGTTCGGTGCGAAGACACCTTACGGCCAGAGCCGCTTCGAGACCGCTCCGCCGCCCGCGCCGACCTCGACCTACGACACACCAGGCTGGAAGCGGGCCGAGCGCCAGCGCGAAGCCGAGTCGCCGCTGCGCCAAACCGCCAAGTTTTACGGCGACGCCGGCAATCGCTCCGCCCGTCCCAAGCCGCCGAAAACGATCGAGGGTGAGCTTGTCGCCTCTTCGACGGGCACCTCGATCTTCAAGGTCGGCGAGCGCGTGTTCCACCAGAAGTTCGGCTATGGCCGGATCGCCGAGGTCGAGGGCAACAAGCTGACCGTCGATTTCGAAAAGTCCGGCAGCAAGAAAGTGGTCGACAGTTTTCTGCAGAAGGCGTGACGCCGTCGCTCGTGCCGCACATGGCGCGTCCTGATCAGCAGCGCAGGCCGGTCTGAGGCCATGTCCGCGGCAACGGTCCCTATGCCGCCCGTTTCCCTGAGATCAGGTCCCAGGCGATGTTGATCTGCTTTGTGCGCTCCTCGCGCAGCAGCCGGTCAGCCTCGCCGCTCGCATGGTCGGGGTGCCAACTCATGCGCAGCCCATCGACGATCTTCTTCAGCGCGGCTTCAGAGACATTGGGGTTGACCCCTAACAGGTCATAGGCCTCGGCGGGCGTTTTCGGTACTTTGGCGGGGTCGGACGCACCCGCTCGCCGGCCCCGGGTGACGAGGCTGGCCGCCGCGCTGTCGGCGATCCGGCGGACGCGTTCCAGGTCGCGAATGACGCCGCGCAGGCTGGCGGCCGTTCGGGCCTGGCCAGCGCCTTCCGCTCCGGGGGCCGCGTCGAGATCGGCGAGCCGCTGGCGGATCGTCCGCAGCTCGGCCGAGAGGGTATCCCGCAGGGGGCCCGCCTTGCCGAGGGCCGACACCGCAGCATCAGCGTTCTCCAGCATCGCCACAGCGGCGGCAACGCCATTCCCGAACGTGCCGCCCGAGACGCGCCGCAATGTGCGCTGAGGCATGCGCGCCGCCCAGAAGTCTCGCCGGATCCAGGGCGCAGCAACCGAAAGACGGCCGCCCTGGTTGAACCAGCCGACCGCGACGAGCAGCGATGTCATCAGCAGCGCCACGAGCCCGATTGCAAACCCAGGCAGGGATGAGATCAGTCCGGCGGCGTGCTCCATGTCGGATTTGGCGTGTTCGACATCGGTTGTCCAGGCGCGGGCATCGTCGTCCGCGGTCGCCGTGACGGCCGCTGGCCCGACCGTCAACCCGGGCCCACCACCGAGTGCGGGCGGCAGCGTGGGGGCTGTTTGCGCCGTCGTGTCCGGCGACGGCTCCCTGACGAGGGTAGCCCCGATTTCCTCGATCGGGGCAAAGCCTGCAGGCAGCACGAACATGCGCTGCCGCTCGGGCTCGCCTGATTTCCCCGCCGGGCTTTCGGGTGGAAACAGCAGATGGAAGCGCTCCTGCTCGATCCACGATCGCCCCGATCCGGGGACCTTGATGCGTTCGGCGAACGCCGGCCAGTCGAAGGTGCGGTCACCGCAGCGCACCTTGAAGCGGTGCGCAACCATGTTCTGGCAGTCGGCGGGATCGGACGTGCGGCACACCGTGAATGCGCGGGTGTCCAGGCCGCCGACGATCTCATGGCGGATCGGCTGAGGGGCGGCCTTGAGCGACGGCTGGCCAGCTTTCGTACTGCAGGTATAGGGCAGCAGCAGCGCGTCCGCGGCCTCAGCGTTGATCGCCGGTGCGACCGCTGCCACGCACACCAACGCTTTCGCTGCTGAGCGACGCACCCTGCCCCCCTTCCGGCTCCCGTGAACTCCAACCGCTAGTGTGCCGGAACCTGGGCACCACTATGGCGAATTGGACGGCGTCCGCCAGCGAAAACGCCAAGACCCGCGCGATGCGGTAATGGTCCCGCGGAGTAAAACCACTGGCACGGCCGGTCGCGTGCGCGCGCTTTGGTGTCGGGCCTGCTAATCCGCCCGCAGCAAGCCAGTGAAACCCGTGATCAGCAAGGAGGTCAGGACGATCCCGATGATCGTCTCGACGACGGCCAGCACGTAGAGAATCCCGCCTGTCGTCAGCCGGAACGTGCGCGGCCCGGCCCTCGTCTCCCCGGCAGCGGACGGCCCGTCGCCAAACTCTTCGAGCGCGAACGGCAACCTCATTTCGACAAGGTCCTGCCATTCGACATTTGGTCGCCAGTGATCGGCATAGCCGAACGACACGAACGGCACGAACGTGTCGAACGAATAGGCGAGCGCGTTGAAGTCGGGATAGACGGCCTCAAACCGCTCGGGCGTGTAGGAATCGCGTGCGGTGACGACGAACACGCTTTCGTCGCGGCACCCCGTCTGGCTGCACTGCCCGGCGGCCCAGGCCCAAACACCGGCGAAGGCGACAATGAACACCGCCATCCAGACGACCGTGCGCCACGGATTGAACCCGTAGAGCGCGAACAGGTCGAGGAACGCCCCCTGCCAGCGCTGGCCGACCCGGGTTGAGGCGCTGCGCCGCTCGAGCCTGAGCCGGGCTATTGCGATTGAGCGGGCATCCTCGTGATAGCCCTGCGCCGCCAGCCGCTTGCCAAGTTCGACCCAGGGCTGCGGCTTGAAGTGCGCGTGGATATCGCAGC
This sequence comes from Hyphomicrobiaceae bacterium, assembly GCA_033765285.1. Taxonomy (GTDB): domain Bacteria; phylum Pseudomonadota; class Alphaproteobacteria; order Rhizobiales; family Hyphomicrobiaceae; genus Filomicrobium. Next base: position 137,023 of record JANRIE010000019.1, read on the forward strand.
TTTCCTGTCCGTCGAGCCATGCGAGGCGACGTTCGGCAACGCTATCCTCGCCGTTGGCATGCCCGGCGCGAGACAGGGTGCCGCCTGAGGGATTTCCAAGGTGCTCATAGGTGAAGCCGTCGAGATCGAGGTGATCAATGTCACGCCCGTCGGCGGCCCGCGACCGCGCCGCCGCATGCGGCGGCCATGAGGCCGAGTAATCGGTGAATGTGCCCGCGCGTGCACGCGACAGGTCGATCACGCCGACCGGCCGGTGTTCGGCCATCGCCGGCATGTGCAGGCGGTTGACGTCCGCGTCGACGAGGCTGACCGCGAGTTCGTCGTGGGGATGCTGGGCCTCCTTCGATGGCCCCGTCGTCGCGCCGCCGCTGTTGGACCTCTGGGTCCCGGCCCGAGCGATCGCCGCCGAGCGGATCTGGCTGCCGGTGAGATCGAGGACTCCGGGGATGCGCGCCTGGTCCAGCACGATGGCTCCGGCCGTTTCCAGCCCGCCGTTGAGTTCCACGTCGCGAGAGAACCGGGTGCCGCTGGCCAATAGCGCGGCTCCCTTGTCGACCCTGACCGTCGCGCCGCGCAATCGAAACTGATTGCCGATCTCGGCGGCTGGAAAGCGCAGCAGACCAAAAATGACGGCACGGGACATGTAGCACCCCCCGCGAATGCGAGCCCCGTCCGCCCTGATCGCGAGATCGGCACCATAGACTCGGGCTTCCGTCAGTCTGAGCTGGCCGCGGATGTCGGCACCGGGGCAGGACAGGTGGCCGACGAGGCGCGCCCGCGCCATCGACCAGTTGCCGCCGATCGACAGGCCATCGGCGACGATGGCAGGGCCGCTGCCCTCGATGTCGATGCCCGACGCCTCCACGCCGCGCGCAATCGTGGCTCCAGCCAGGACGAGCTGACCTTGCAGCACGGCCTGCTCGAGATCGAGCCCCTGACCCAGGGTGACACCGGTTGCCGCCAGTGCCTCCGGCTTGCCCGCCACGGCCAGCCCTCGTCCTGAAACCCGTCCGCCGATCCGCGCGTGCGAAAAGCAGACCGCACGGCCGGCCGAGACCGTGATGCGCGCCCTGTCCAACAGCACATCGCCGTCGATGCGCGCGCTCTCGGCCACCAGTCCGGCGTCGGCGGCATCGAGGACGGCCTCCTCGGCATATATGCCTGCGGCGAGCTGCGCGCGGGCCAGGCCGACGAAGCCGGCTAGCCGGGCCTTGCGCAGGATGAGTGGACCGGCCAACCTGACGCCCGCGGCGAGCAGGGCCGACTTGCCGTCGCCCAGTTCGGTGCCCTCGAAGGCGAGTGCGCCGCCGATGTCGGCACCCCGCACCTGCACGGGCCCCGCAATGACGCCGCCGCCGACGAACATGCCGTTGTCGATCTCGGCCCGGTCTGCGATCAGCGCACCGGCAATATCGCAGGAATGGATTCCCAACCTCTTGATCCGGGCGTCGCGGAGGATCAGCGCACCGCGCTTGCCCTTCTCGATTCGGACGTTCCACAGCAGCACGGGTATGGCGACATTGCAGCCCTCGAGGTCGAGCCCGCCGGTCACGATGGCCTTGGACAGGCGAAGGCCCGTGGGCAGGCCGCTCATTTCCGGACGCGTGGCGGTCAACACCTCGCGGAGCACGCTGCCACGGATGTGGCCACCAGCGAGATCGACCGCCTCCCCGCGGCAGGCCGCCGCGACGAGAAGCGCCTCGGCCTCGCTCAAACTGTCCGATGGCTCGCCCTGCCCATGCAGCATGCGTCCGATGCCTCCCGCGTGCACCATGCCAGCCGATGATCCAGCGACGCGGACTGCACCATAGGGGCCCGGCCACAGGTGGTCGAGTGCACCGCGGGCACATGGTCAAATTTCGGCGCGAGTTCGACTCTAATGATCCGTCATAGACGTTTGACCGCGGTCCTGGCTGCGAGCAAGGGCCGATGGCAGATGCAGAATACGGGCCTGCAAGGTCTCGACAAACCGGCTGCCATGCCCCTAAACAGGCTGGGTGCCTTCAGTGAGGCCTCGACGCTCCCGCGGCGGGTGAGGCGGGCGTCGTCCCTTGCGATGTCAGGACGGGAGTAGGTCGTCATGTCCGCAAAAGTCGACACGGGTCCAGGGTCTGTTGCGGCAGCGACGTTGGCGCACGGGCGCGAGGCGGCGGGCCGGCACGGCGCGCGCCACGGCGTCGTCCCGCCCAGCACCCAAGTCGCAATTCCGATGGCACCGCTCGAAGGTGCGGATATCCTGCGCCCCGACAGCGAGCGCGGCCGCGAGCGCTTTATCCCGGTGACGCGCTTTGCTCTGATGGACCGCTTGACGGCGCGTGAGGCGTGGGCACCGGGCGAGGCCAAGGCAGCCCGCCGTTTCTTTCACTACCTCGATTACTGGCGCCACCAGCGCTATGGCAAAAAGCTGTTGGAGCTCGAGCAGATCTACGAGCCTTTCAGCCCCGACAGCGACTTGTTGATGACCCGCAAATTCGCGCCGGAGGAACTTGTCAGTTTGCAGTCCCGGATGATTTCCGAAATCGCCGGTATTCTGGAGCAAGCCAATTACGAGCGGGTCGACACGCGCATCATCACCGACGAACTGGCAACGCAAACGCACTACGGTCTTGACCTGAAAGTCGATTTCGCATTGTTCGAGGAGTGCCTCGTTTACTATCGCGGCGCCTCGACGCGGAAAGATCAGCGGCGCGTCTGGCGAAAGTTTTTGCGTAAGGAAGAATTCGACGTCCCCATTTTTCAGCGGCTGTTCCTGCTGTTCAAGCTGAAGACCCTGGAGAAGCGGGCCGATGAGTTCCTGGTCAGCGAGAAGATCACGCGCAAGGAAGCCTTGAAGCTTGCCAAGCGGGAGCGTGCGCATCTGCCGGCCGCCGTAACTCCGGCAAATATCTACCTCAAGCTGTTCAAGAACATTCCGCGGTCGGACGTCGAAATGGTGTTTCCCAACACCGTCGTCAAATTCCGCCTGTTGGACAAGATCAAGCTCGGGGTCACAGGGGCCGGTGGCATCGGAATGAGCACCGCAGCCGCGGCCGGTAAAGTGGCGTTGCTGTTCACCAACCCGATCATCGCGGCGGGTGCCGCAGTCGGCATCGGTGCCACGCTGTTTCGCCAGGCGATGAACTTTGTCAACACCAAGCAGCGGTACATGGTGATCATGGCGCAGAACCTTTACTTTCACTCCATGGCCGACAACCGGGGCGTGATGATCAAACTGATCGACCGGGCCGCCGAGGAGGACGTGAAAGAAGAGATTTTGCTCTATTCTGTGCTCGCCAAGGAGCGCGCGCACGTCAGTGAGTTGAAGGCGATCGACATGGCCGTCGAGCAGTATTTGTTTACGACCTTCGGGATCGAGGTCGACTTCGACCTGGAGGATGCGCTCCAGCGGCTGAAGGCAGACGGTCTCGTCCGCGTCGATGCCAACGGCTACCTGGAGACGCTGCCGCCTGCCGCTGCCGCCGCGCACCTGGATAAAATGTGGGACACATTCCTCGACGAGCTGCCTGACATCGAGTTGGCGGTCGGCGAGGAAATCGACGCGCCAGCCCCGGCTGCGGCCCCGGCTGGACCCATGCTGCCGACGTCTAGCCCCCCGTCTGCCGGGGCCGCGGCGTGAGTTCACACATCATCGAGGCGGAGCGAGACGCAGATTCTGTGCCGCGCCCGGTGCCGGCCGTCATCGGCATCTGCGTCACCGACAAGGACGCCGCGCGCCGCATTGCGGGTGCATTGCAGGATCTCGTCGACCCGCCGCCCGCCGCGCTGACCCTGTTCGAGGCTGCCGGTCCCGCTGGCTGGCGCATCGACGCCTACTACGACGAGCCCGTCGATGTTCCCGCGCTGAAGGCGGCATTGGAGGCCGCGACGGGGTGCGTGATCGACAGCATCGCGTCGGCCCCGGTGCCCGACCTCAACTGGGTGGCGATCTCGCAGGCCGCCCTGCCGCCCGTCGCGGCGGGACGGTTCACTGTGCACGGGAGCCATGACCGCGCGCGAGTGCCGCAAGGCCCAAACGCGATCCTCATCGACGCTGGTGAGGCCTTCGGAACCGCGCATCACGCCACGACATTCGGCTGCCTTCTCGTGCTCGACCGGCTGTTGCGCCGGCTCAAACCGGCCAGCGTGCTCGACCTCGGATGCGGCTCCGGCGTGCTGGCGTTGGCGGTCGCTCGAGCGGCACCCTGCGCGCGGGTGGTGGCAAGCGATCTCGACGTTCAATCCGTGGAGGTGGCCCGCGCCAACTTCCGGGTAAACCGCGCGGGCCAGCGCATCCGCTGCCATGTCGCCGCAGGTCTCGCGCATACCGCGCTGCGCGGCACCGGCCGCTATGACCTTCTGATCGCGAACATTCTGGCAGGCCCTCTGGTGCATCTCGCGCCGGAACTGTCGCGCGCGCTCGCCCCGGGAGGCCGGCTTGTTCTGTCCGGCCTGCTGAACGATCAGGCACGCGAGGTGGTCGCGGTCTACCGCATGGCGGGACTGTCACTCGTCAGTCATGACCGCATCGCGGGCTGGTCGACGCTGGTCATGTCCAAGCGGTATCCACCGGCAGATGATGCCGGTCCTGTCCGCGCGGTGCGCCATCCCACGCGACCCGCTCACAGGACGTCTGCCGGCCCGGCGCGACGCTGGCCGGAACGCGCGATGCCGGTCAAAGCCAGCAGGCCGGCCACGCGTTGCGCGCCTGTTTGATGCGGGCAATGTCGGGAGGGGTGTGTCCCAGGGCCCGCAAATCGGCCTCGCTCAGGCGGGCGAGATACGGCTGGACGAAGCGTTCTGCCCGCGCGGTTCGGCCGGCGGCAAGCGCGGCGAAGATGCGCCTGACGAAGGGCAACGGGGAGTGGGCCCGCTGGTGCGATTGAGGGCTGGTCGCAGCCGCGCGCAGCAGGCCGCGATCTGCGGCGAGGGTGCCGAAGGTGCTCATGATCATCTCGTTTCTGGTGCTACGGCAGGAGCGGCGCAACGTTCGATCACGCCGATCCCTGAAGGCCGGAGACTGCGGCTTTGCCGCTTAGGCCCCGACCGGTTTGCTCACTGGGTGTCAAGGTAAACCGCAGCGCCCCGCTCAGGTAGTGCCTGTGGTGCAGCGCAGCGTTGCGTCAGCCGCATGTTGTCGTCGATCTGTCACCTTCTTTTGGTCGGGCAGCCATCCTGCTAAAGCCTGATTGTCCAAGACGGATGCGCCCATGCGTCGGCCGGCAGGTGCACTCGCGCGCGCAAGCGGGTGGTCAGCAAGGTTCTGACGTTTGCCGCCGCGACCCAGCCTGCGCCGGTTCTCGAGCCCGTCGCCCTTACTGTCTAGCCGGAGCACTCATGTTCCAGACCTACGACGTGATCACGAACCCGTCGCTCGCGCTGCCCCGGCTGAATGCTCTGCGCGCGCTGATGGCGAAGCGGAAGCTCGATGCCTACCTCGTGCCGCGCGCCGACGAGCATCAGGGTGAGTACGTGCCCGCATGCGCCGAGCGCCTCAAATGGCTGACGGGATTTTCCGGGAGCGCGGGGCTTGCGATCGTCGCCGCCCGCCGCGCTGTCGTTTTCATCGACGGCCGCTACACGGTGCAGGCCCGTGCCGAACTCGATCCGGCGCTTTTTGAAACCGCCCGCATCCCCGTGGCGAGGCCCGAGGATTGGCTTGCCGAGGCGCTGCCCCACGGCGCGATCATTGGCTTTGATCCCTGGCTGATGACACTGCGCGGTTTCGAGCAGTTGTCGGCGGCGCTCGGCGCGCACGGCCTCAAGCTGAAGCCGGTCGCTGGCAACCTCGTCGACCGTGCCTGGGACGGCGACCGTCCACCCGCCCCCATGGCCCCCGTCGTCCCCCATCCACTCGCGTGCTCCGGCGAAACGGCCGAGGCCAAGCTCGCCCGAATCCAGGACATCCTGAAGCGTGACGACCAGGACGCGGTGGTGCTCACCCTGCCGGACTCGATCTGTTGGCTCCTCAATATCCGTGGCGGTGACATCCCCCACACACCCGTCGCGCTCGCCTTCGCCATCGTGCCGCGCCGGGGTAAGGTGGAGGTGTTCATCGACCGGGACAAACTCGGCAAGGCGGTGCGCGATCATTTGAAACCGGTCGCCCGTTTGCATCCACCCTTGGCGTTCGCCGACCGTCTGGCCGAACTCAGGGCCGAGGGCCGGACGGTCCGCGTCGATCCCGCGACGGCCGCCTATGCCATCACTCGGACGTTGGGTGGTGCCCGCGGCATCGCCCGTGGTGCCGATCCTGTCATCGCCCTCAAGGCGGTCAAGAATACCACCGAGATCGCCGGCACGCGCGCGGCGCATTTGCGAGACGGCGCGGCGGTGGCGAACTTCTTGTGCTGGCTCGACCGGGAAGCTCCGACCGGGCACCTCACCGAGATCGCGGCCGCCCGCCGTCTGGAGGCCGTTCGCGCCGCCACGGGGGCCTTGAAGGAGATCAGCTTCGACACGATCGCCGGGTCCGGTCCCAATGGGGCCATCGTGCACTATCGGGTCAACGAGCAGACCGACCGCAGTATCGAGCCGGGCGAATTGTTCCTGATCGACAGCGGGGCCCAGTACGAGGACGGCACCACTGACATCACCCGCACGGTGGCGATCGGCAAGCCCACCCCGGACATGGTCCGCGCGTTTACGTTGGTCCTGAAGGGGCACATCGCCATTGCGACGGCGCGCTTTCCCAAAGGCACCCGCGGCGTCGACCTTGATTCCTTCGCGCGGCGGGCGCTGTGGCAAGCCGGCCTCGACTACGACCATGGCACCGGCCACGGCGTCGGCAGCTATCTTTCGGTGCACGAGGGTCCAGCGTCGATCTCCAAAGCCGGCATGGTGCCGCTCGAGGCGGGCATGATCCTGTCGAATGAACCAGGCTATTACCGCGAGGGAGCTTTTGGCATTCGAATCGAGAACCTGGTCCTGGTCACGGAGCCGGCGGTGCCGGAGGGCGGCGAGCGCGCCATGTTGGGCTTTGAAACTCTGACGCTCTGCCCCATCGACCGCCGATTGATTGAAGCTGACATGTTGACGAGTAGCGAGCGCGCCTGGCTCGATGCGTATCACGCGCGTGTGCTGAGGGCCTTGCAGCCCCTTCTCGAAGCGCCGACCCGCGCTTGGCTGGAGGACGCCTGCGCCGGGTTGTGAGGAACTGCAATATCGGGCGACGTTGCCGTCGTCGTCGTCGTCGGGGCATAGCGAGCGACCTGCGCCCTGCCGTCTATTCGTTGCGCACCTCGACGAGGTCGGCGTCGAGGGCATATCCCGTTTCAGCCAGGCCGGTGAATGTCGTCGCGGTCTTCATCGTGCCGGTGACGTACACGGGATCGAATTCGCCCTTGATGGCGAAAGGCTCGGATGTCTTCACGTAGACGATCTGGTTGGCCGGTGGCGGCGGAACGTGGATACAGGCCCCGACGAACGGCACGAGCAGGAACTCCGTCACCTTGGCGGCCTGAAAATCGAGCGGGACGACATACCCGCCGAGCCGAATGCGCTGTCCGTCGAGGGCGGCGATGACGGGAGCTGGCGCGGCGCTCTTTTGTGCCGTTGTCCGGCTCATCCATTTGCCCTCGGGCGTCGGGGGCGGCGCGGGTTCGCTCGTATCGACGCCGCGGATTTCGACGGTCCCAGAGGCCCCCTTCGACCAGAACGGTTTGAGTTTGGCCTTGGTCGGATCCTCGGGTGGGGGGGGCGGTCTGAGATCGGCCCACCGCAACTCTCGTGGCGCTTCGCGCGCCAGCGCCGGCGCGGCAAGTGCCACGAGGCCAAGTACGATGATCCGCAGCAGCCTGGGCCGTTGCGGAGGCGACGTGCGATCAAACCCAATCTTCATCGGCCAGTTCCCCATGCCATCGACGGTCACGTCCTGACGCTCATTCCATCGGCCAGCGAGCGCCGATAGGCAAGCACGGCGGGAATGAGCCCGGCCAGGAACCCTGCCATCACGATTGCGGCGAGCGTCAGGAGTTCCGTGCTGGAGGGAACGTCGAGCGGCAGATACAGCCCATAGAGCCTGTCGATCAAGGGGCGGAGTGCAGCAAGTGCGCCGTAGAGAGTTCCGACACCAAGGACGACCCCGGCGGCTGTCAGCAGTCCGGCCTCGGCGGCCATCAGGCCGAGGATCGTGGTGGGCCGCGCCCCGACCGAACGCAGGATCGCCATCTCGCGGCGACGCTCGTTCAGCGTCGTCAGGATCATGGTCACCATGCCGATGAGCGCCGTGACCACCACCATGGATGACACGACAGCGAGCGCGATTTCGGCCAGCCCCACCAGCCCCCACAGTTCCTGCAAGGCGGCACCGGGCAGGATGGCGCTCAACGGCTCGTCGGGATATTCGTTGATCTGGCGCTGCACGCGGAAGATGGCGAGCCGCGATTTGAGGCCGACGAGCGCAGCCGTGACAGCCTTGGGCTTGAGGTCCAGTTTTCGCACGTCGTCCGCGGCGATGCTCTGCCCCGGTGGTGGGGCCCCGGACTGCCAGTCGACATGGATCGCCTCGATGGCTTCCAGGCTGACGTGCACGGTGCGGTCGACGGGTGTACCGGTTTTCTCGAGGATGCCGGTGACGCGGAACGGTTTGTCCTGGTGCTCCAGGAACGAGACCGAACCGAGACCATGGCCAATGATGATCTCCTGACCGAGCGTGTAGCCCAGGCTGGCGGCGACATCGGCACCGATCACCGCATCGAAGAGATCGGCGAACGGCCGGCCGTCGCGAAAGGCCAGGGCCGTGCCGCCGCGATAGCGCAGATGCTGGAAATAGGCCGCGCTGGTGCCGAGCACCCGAAAGCCACGGTGGCTGTCGCCCAGCGAGAGGGGCACCATCCAGGCGATGTCGGGGTGCGTCCCGATCTCCTCGTAGCTCTGCCACGTGATGTTGTTCGTAGCGTTGCCGATCCGGAACACGGAATAGAGCAGGAGCTGGATCTGGCCCGAACGGGCTCCGACGATGAGGTCGGTGCCCGACACGGTCCCGGCGAAGCTGTCCCGCGCGCCGGAGCGTACCTTCTCGACGCCGACCAGCAGCGCCACCGAGACCGCGATGGACAGGACTGTCAGCAGGCCCGACAGCCAGCGGTTCATCAGCGACTGCACGGCCAGCCTGAGAACGATCACGATGCACGCCCCCGGCTGACACGGGCGATGGTGTCGAGCGCGACCACCCGCGAGAACCGCGACGCCAGGCTCTCGTCGTGGCTGACCATGACGAGAGTTGCCCCCGCCGCGTCCACGGTTTCAAACAGCAGGTCGAGAAAGCGCATCTGATGCCCGCGGTCGAGCGCCGACGTGGGCTCGTCGGCAATCACGATCTCCGGCGAGCCGATCAGCGCGCGGGCGGCGGCAACGCGCTGCTGCTGACCGACGCTGAGGCGCGATGCCATGCGCGCCCCGATCACGTCGCCCTCGAGGCCGAGCTGTTCGAGCAGGCGCGTGGCCCGTGCGCGCTGCTGGGCCACATCACCCACCCGCGCCCGCCGTGTCGCCGAGAAGTGGAGCGGTAGCAGAACATTGTCGATGACCGAGCCGTAAGGAAGCAGGTTGAACATCTGAAAAATGATGCCGAGGTGCTCGGCACGGAACCGGTCGCGGGCCGGACCAGAGAGCCGCGCGAGGTCCTGGTCCAGCACGATGGCGCTTCCCTCCTGCGCCGTCACGATGCCCGCGATCAGCGACAGCAGCGTCGATTTACCGCCACCGGACGGGCCAAGCAGCATGAGCCTTTCGCGGCGTGCGATCGCGAGCCGGTCGATCGCCAGAGAAAAACCAGACGGAGCGCCCCAGGAAAACCGGACGCCCTCGAGGCGCGCGACGGTGTCGGTCGCCACGGTCATCGCGGCGCGGTGATCTAGCTCGGCCGGTTGGATGGCGCGTCCTCCCGTCTGCCCGCAGCGCTCAGCTCGAGCCGCCAAGGCTCAGCGTCGGTGTCTTGCGGGTGACCTCGTGCTTGGATTGACCTTTATCCGTTGCCAGCGTGACCTCCAATTCGTTCGCGGCGGGGAACGCAGTGAAGTAGGGGAAAGCCAGCGAAGTGATCTTGTCGGGTGCCGCGCAGGTCAGTTCGAAGCGGGCGTGGAACTCGGAATGCTCGTCCTCGCGCTCATGCTCCACCTTTGATGTGTCGACGACACAGGCGGCCTCTGCCGGGATCGTGACGAGATCCTGGATCGCGGCGAGTTTCTCTTCGGCAGTCTTGATGGCGGCCTTTTGCTTGCTGGTCTTGGCCTCATGCTCGAAGCCGACGATGTCGGCACCGGGTGCCTCGAGTTCCAGTCCGACCGAATGACCAGCCACGACGATGTTGATTTTGCCCTGGCCATGTTCGTGCGCGCCGAGTTCGCGCTTGTCCGATGTCTTGTGGCCATGGTGGTCGTGGTGCTTGTGGCCATGTTTTTCGCCGGCCCCTGCGACAGTCGCGCCGAGGATGAGGATCAGAGCCGCGAGAGATGTTCGTGTGGGTGATTGCATGATGCCTCCGGGGGCCGTGTGCTGCGTCGATACATGGATGTTATAGCATCCAAATATGGCGAACCAAGCGCAGTCCGCCACACCGCGTGCTCGGCCAGCCTTCACGGGCCAGGGCTGCATTTTTCGCATCGCCCGCGCAATTCGAGTGTCATGGCGCTGAGGGCGAATTCGTGCGCTTTTGCCCAGTTTTGCAGGCTGGCGACGGCCGTGGCCTCCTCGAACTCGGAGACCTTGCCGCAGCCCTCGCAAATGGCGAACACGGCAACCCCTTTGTGACACGAGCGGCTGCACGCAACGAACGCATTGAGACTTTCCAGCCGGTGCGCGTGGCCGTCGCCGATGAGCCGCTCGAGCGCGCGATAGACCGACTGCGGGGCGAGCGTGGCCTTCGGCCGCAAAATCTCGATCAGTTCATAGGCCGACACCGGCCCTCCAGCAGCCTGTAGCGCCCCCGCGATCATCGCATCCTGCTCGGCGGCAGGCCGGCGCTTGGGTATCGGTCGTCGCATGGGGCTCCCGCGGTCGAAAAATACTCTCGAAGATGAGGGTACAGGTTCCAGGCGGCGTGTTCCAGGCCATCACCGACGATGCCGCATCGCCGCGCGCGCCTGGCTGACGCGATCCCCCCTTCTCCCCCGGCATGGGCGCGGTGGGCACCCGTGACCAGGCCGGCACGACCAGGAGCCCCCGCGACAGGCAGACCCGCACACGTGAGCCGAACCTCAGTCCCGTGCCGTCGACCGAAGATCACAAACCGCATCCTGACCGCGCGTCTGCTGGCCAGTCGGGCGAAAAGCGTCCGCACCCACAAGAGGATCGCGGGTGTTTTTTGCCGCTGACGCCGCCCTGTTCCCGCCGGTACAGCGCGCCATCGCCAGACGGGGCAAGGTCAAGAGGTCGAAGGGACAACGGGGGTGAGCGAGACGCTCCCCTGCAGATCAAAGCAACAGGAGAGTTACAATGAAGACCGTCATCGCCACCATCCTCGCCGCCACCGTGTTTGCAACCGCCTCGTTCAGCCCGGCTGCTGCTGCCAGCCGTGGCGAGAAAATCGCCGCCGTCGCCATCGTCGGTCTCGCGGCCGTCGCCGTGCTGGCCGCCAAGGCCGCCGACCATGTCGATCGCCACGAAGGACGTGGCGGCCACAAGTACAAGTCGTCGCGCGTCGGCTACAAGAAGCACAAACTCAACAAGTACGGCTTCACCACGGAGAAGGTCTGGGAGCGCCCTGGCTGCAACAAGTTGAAGCGCCAGTGCAAGTCGGGCAGTGAAAACGCCTGCGTTCGCTTCGAGGATCGTTGCCAGATCAACTGAGCCCGCCGCCACGTCGTCAAACAGGGGGCCCGCTTCGGCGGGCCTTTTGCGTTCTCCGACCGGTCTCAGGCACGCCGATCGGCTGATCGAACCCTCAGCGCTCGATGGACACGGTCCAGCCATGGCTGATGCAGCGCGCCCCGATGTCGACGGGCCCCAGCCTGAAGACAGTGTCGCAGGCGAGTTCGCCTGGCTGGCCTTCAGCCGGCGCACTCTCACCCATCCGAAGGCCGGGCCCTGCGCTGATCGCGAGAAAATACGCGGGTCGCTCGCCGGTCTGAGCGATCCCCGAGGAATCGAATGTCATGATGAGCAAACCTGCCGCGCCAAAAGCCAGCAGTGCGATCGCGATGCGCTGAGTAGCCGTCATGCCGGATGTCTCCGCCGTGTTATGGCGAGCATCACATACGATTCGGCACTGTTTCGCTGATGATCACTGCGCCTGGGCGGACGCATCGCGGGGGAGGGTGGATCTCGTGCAACACTCCAGGCGAACCATGCCTGGCCTCGTGCCGCACGCTGAACAGCGTCGCATCAATTCCTGAAGCCGGCGGACGCCAGTTCGAACTGGCATCGCACGCCGAGCTGGAGAAATTTACGAGCGACGCAGCTCTTCACTTCGGCGACGGTAGGATCCTGGTCGACGCACAGCCGCCGCACGTCGCTCTCGCAGGCTGCGCGCAGTTTTGGTGTCACTTCCTTCGGCAGTTTGACTTCTTCGCTGTTGCCAGATGACGACAAAGCGCCACCGAAGATCGCTGCGAATGCGGTGGCAAGGATGACAGTCTTCATGATGACTACCCCGACATGGTACGGCTCACATTGTGCGTTGCACAAAACACAGCAAGGAAAAAGGGGCTTGCGTCGCTGCCACGACAGCAAACCACAACAATTTGAGTTTCGGAGTTGAAACACTCCGCACGGTTACCAAGGGGCCACGCCCGACAAGCTGACAACACCACGTCTGAGCGGTTTACACAACTCGGTTGAGCGAGCAGTCTATTTCATCGTCGGAATATCGAATTCAGAACCGGAGCGAATACCCGACGGCCAGCGCGACGTGACCGTCTTCGTCTTGGTGTAGAAGCGGATCGAATCTGGCCCGTGCTGGTTGAGGTCTCCAAAGCCCGATCGTTTCCAGCCACCGAACGTGTAGTACGCCAGTGGCACGGGGATGGGCACGTTGATGCCGACCATGCCGACCTGGACCCGCGAGGAGAAGTCGCGGGCGGTATCGCCGTCGCGCGTGTACAGCGCAACGCCATTGCCGTAGGCGTGCTCGTTGACCAGGCCCAACGCCTGCTCATAGTCGTCCGTTCTGACGATGCCGAGCACCGGGCCGAAAATCTCTTCCTTGTAGATGCGCATGTGCGGCTTGACATGGTCGAACAGGCACGGCCCGAGGTAGAAACCGTTCTCGTAGCCCTGCATCTTGAAGTCGCGCCCGTCGACGATCAGCTCTGCCCCCTCGACGACTCCAACGTCGATGTAGGCGCGCACCCTGTCCAGGTGCTGGCGGCTGACGAGGGGGCCAAAGTCGGCATCCTCGCTCAGCGAAGGGCCGACACGCAGTTGCCGCACGCGCGGGACCAGGCGCTCGACGAGTGCTTCAGCCGTGCCGGCGCCGACCGGAACCGCGACCGAAATTGCCATGCACCGCTCGCCCGCAGAACCGTATCCCGCCCCTAACAGCGCGTCGGCGGCCTGATCCATGTCGGCGTCGGGCATGATGATCATGTGGTTTTTGGCACCACCGAACGCCGCCACGCGCTTTCCCGTTGCCGTTCCCCGCGCGTAGACATACTGCGCGATGTCGGACGAACCGACGAAGCCGACCGCTGCGATGTCGGGATCATCGAGGAGGGCATCGACGGCAATCTTGTCGCCGTTGACGACGTTGAAAATGCCCGGCGGCAGCCCGGCCTCCAACAGCAGGTGCGCGAGCATCAGCGGCACGCTGGGTGCGCGCTCGGAGGGTTTCAGGATAAAGGCGTTGCCACAGGCAATGGCCGGCGCGGCCTTCCAGAGCGGGATCATGGCTGGAAAGTTGAACGGTGTAATCCCAGCGACGACCCCGAGCGGCTGGCGCAGGGAATGCATGTCGATCCCGGGTCCGACGCTCTCGCTGAATTCGCCCTTCAACAGGTGCGGAATGCCGACCGCGAATTCCGCGACCTCGAGGCCACGCTGAATGTCGCCCCGGGCATCGGGGAGAGTTTTCCCGTGCTCGCGCGCCAGCGCTGTCGCTAGTTTGTCGATGTCGCGGTTGATGAGCCCGACGAACGCCATCATGACGCGCGCCCGCTTCTGCGGGTTCATCGCCGCCCAAGCCGGCTGCGCCTGGCGTGCCGATATGACCGCTACCCTGACGTCTGCCGCGTCGGCAAGCGCAACCCTGGCGGCCACCTCTCCGGTCATAGGCCAGTAGACATCGCCGAACCTGCCAGACGAGCCGGCGTACGGACTGCCGCCGACGAAGTGTGGGATCACGGCCGTCATTTCTGCCTCCGGGCGTGGACTTGGCCAGTCACGTTTGCCGTTGCCGGCGTCATCGGCCGAACAGTTACGCGATTGACGATCCGCATCAAGTCGCATAGGTCATTACCCGCTATGCGAAAATCCATGAGCGAATTGGACTGGGACCATGCAAGGGTCTTTCTCGCGGTTGCGCGCGCCGGGCAGTTGCTGGGTGCGGCGCGGCGGCTCGGTGTCGACCAGGCCACCGTGACGCGTCGCATCGACCGGCTCGAGGCCCTGCTCGGGACCCAGCTCCTGGAGCGCACCACCACGGGCACACGTCTGACGCCGGCTGGCGAGGTGGTTCTGGCTCACGCTGAACGCATCGAGCGGGAGTTCGACGAACTGGCCGCCGGCTTGACCGAAGGCTCCGGCGAGATCCTTGGGTCGGTTCGCATCGGCGCGCCGGATGCCTTTGGCACGCTGTTCCTGGCCCCGCGGCTGGTCGCCCTGATCGCCGCCCACCCCGGGCTGAACGTCCAGTTGGTGCCTTTGCCACGCTCGTTTTCGCTGTCCAAGCGTGAGGTCGATTTGGCCATCACCGTGGAGCCGCCGTCCGAAGGCCGCCTGAAGGCCCGCAAGCTCGCAGGCTACACATTGTCGTTTTATGCCAGTCGCGCGTACCTGAGCACGGCCCCGCCACTCGCCGCGCTGGCCGACCTCGTCGGACACCGCCGCGTCGGATACGTTCCTGATCTCCTGTTCGCGCCGTCCCTCGATGTCGACGCCAGTCTGGAGATCGACCGCGAGCCGCAGTTCCAGTGCGCCAGCGCGCTGGGCCAGATCGCAGCCGTGGAGAGTGGCATGGGAGTCGGGCTGTTGCACGACTACGCCGTTGCTGGAAATCCTGATCTGGTGCGTGTTCTGACCGAGCACGTCATCACGCGGGCTTACTATCTCGTCACTCACGCCGGCCTCGCCGAGACCGCAGCCAGTCGCACGGTCTACGATTTCATCGTCGGCGAGACGGCAAAGGCGCGCTCTGCTTTTGCGGTTGCTCCGGTTGCCCTGGTCCCATGACCGGACATTGCATCGCATTGGCGCTTGAACGTTCACTCGAGTGCCGCGGCCGCGGTCCCTGCCGACCGCGGCTATCGCGCGCCTAAGGCGACTGGCGGCTGCTTCGTGACGCAAACCCGTCGAGTGCCTCTGTGATGCTGGCCGAGTTGAGATCGTCCTTGTGGATGACCCCGTCCGCGCCGATCGCCATCAACTCTGCCCGCCGCTTCCGGGTCACCAGTCCGCTGACCACGACGATCGGGCCCGCATATCCCGTCCGGCGCAGGAAGGGGATGCCCTCGCAGGCTCGGTCGCGGGAAGCGTCGAGATGATCGTCGAGCATGACGAGGTCTGGTACCTTGGCGATGACCTCGTCGACGGCACGCGACAGCGTCTGCGCGGTGCGGATATCGACAGTATAGCCGAGCACGATCCTGAGCCGGGCTGCGAGCCGGGTGATGTCCGCGGCGACGTCGTCGACGACCAGCACGTCTGCAATCCTGGGAGCCCCGGTGCGCGCTTTGTTGAGATCGCTCTTGCGTTGCAGAAAATCACCGCCTGAGCCACCGGCTGACGTTGCCATCGGACTGCTCCCACACGTTCACACCACACAATCGGGAAGCTTAGGGTAACAACTGTTTTTCTGCCAAACCAAATCATCGTCCGTGGCAGTCTCTTGCGCGAAGCCTCAGCTATCGCCCGGCTCCTCCAATGCGACCGATGCGACCGGCCAGTCGACGATGACGGTCGTGCCGGGCTCGAATTCGGGGTTCGACAACAGGTGCAAATGGCCACCGACCGTCTCGACGGTCCGCTTCACGAAGGCCAGCCCCATCCCCGTCGAGTTCGGCGGCCCGCCCTGCGCAACCCGCTTGAAGGGGAGAAAGACCGCCTCGTGCAGGCGTGGCGCGATGCCTGGGCCATCATCGGCGACGGTGACCGAGAGCATGGCGCGCGAGAGCTTCGCTGCCAGCACCACCCGGCCGTCCGGCTTGTCGTGATGCTTGATCGCATTGTCGATCAGGTTGCGGATGACGAGGTCCAGGGGAGGGCCGTAGGTGCGCACCGTCGGCCAATCACCTGTCATGGCGACAGTGAGGCCAGCCGGCCTGGGCAGCGAAGCGATGATCGCCGCGACCATCGACCCGGTGTCGATATCGGCGAGCATGTCCTGCGAGCGCCCGAGGCTCGCATAGTCGAGGAGTTCGACGAGCATCTGCGACATGCGGCGCGACTGGCCCTTGAGGTCGGCCAGCCCGGCATCTGCGGCCACCATATCGCCCGCCGCAAGCGCTGTGCGGATATCGTCGCAGGCGTGTCCCAACGCGCGCATCGGCGCATTCAGGTCGTGCGAGATGACGGCGGCGAAGTCTTCCAGGTCCCTGTTGCACAGCGCGAGCTCGGCGTTGGCGCGCTCGAGCTGCTGCTTCTTCTGCTCCAACTCGGCCTCGGCGATCAGCCTGAGGCGCATCTGCCGCATGACCTCGACCTCGGCGTGCGAGGGTTCGAGGGCGCGGCCGATCAAAACCAGGAAGCCGCCACCCGTGCCGTGCCGGTAGACCGACAGATGCACCTTGCGGCCGGTCTCGCCTGCCTTGCGCATCGAGATCGACGGCAGGCCAAGCGCGGCCCCGTCGGCGCGCAACGCATGGATTTCGCTCTCCAGTCCGACGAGCGCGGGCAGCCCCTCGACCAGGGGCTGGCCGACTTCGATCGCGTCTGTCAGGTGCCCGAACCGCGCTGACACCACGAGATCGGTGTCCACCCAGACCAGGCCGTACGCGCTGTGACGGGCCAACATCAGGGCGGCTTCGATGAGAGGCGCGGGGCGCGCAAGCTGGGTCTCATCCATCGGCCGGGCCCTCACAAGCCGCGCCGCACGATCGTGGCTGCCGTTTCGTGGAATACGTCGAGCACGTTGCTTCCAGTCTTGGCGCTGGTGCGGGCGACGGGGGCTTCGAGCGTCGCGGCGATCGTCCCGATGTGACAGGGCTCCGGTCCGACGACGAGGTCGAGCTTGTTCAGGATGAACCCGAGGTGGCGGCCGGGCCGCGCGTTGAGGAAGCCACGACCAAGCCCGGCCATGGCGCGCAGCGTGTCGGCGCGCGTGACATCGCCCACGACCAGGGCAGCAGCGGCCTCGCGGATGTAGATGTGGGTGAAAATGGACTCTCCGAAATTGCCGTCCGTATCCCACAAGATCAGCGTGACGGGCGGCTGGAGGCGGGTCTCGGGGACGTCGTAGGTATAGACGTCCGCGCCCAGGGTGGGTTGGTACTGGCCATCGAAGCGGCCGTCGACGAGGCGTCTGACGAGCGAGGTTTTGCCGACCCCGATCTCGCCCAGCAGCATGACTTTTCGCGCGGTCATCGTGCCAACTCGCCGACGAACCCGATCTCGAACTCGACGCGACGGTTCGGGCTGCCATCTCCGGTCGCCCGCGAGATTTCCACCGCATTGTCGCGTCCGATCGTGATCATGCTTGCAGCCGGCACGCCGCGTGCCACCAGCGCGGCCTTGACGGCCTCCGCGCGGGCGAGTGACAGCGGCGAGTTGCGCTGCACGCCGCCCGTCTCATCCGTATACCCGACAATCCGTAGGCTGGCGTTGGCGCGCCGTTGCAGGCTGGCGACCTGGTCGAGGATGTCACCTGCGATCGTCGGCTCTCGAAAATCGGTCGCATTCCCGAAAAAGATCGCGTGAGCCCTCACAAAACGCTCGAGTTCGTCCCGCGGAGGGACGGGGTTCGGCCGCACCGATGCGGCTTGCAAGGCGGCGGTCGCCAGCGTGGCAAGCCGCTCAGCCTTGATGGCGAGGGCCTCGGCGGCGGCGGCAAGTCCACCCTGGTCGGGACCAGCAGCCTGGGCTTCCTTCTGCACGTCCGGGCGGGGTGGGGCCCGGCCCGGGGTCAGGGCCGCCAGCCGCCTCGATGCCTCGGCGATCTGTCGGTTCGCCTCGGCGAGCAGAGCGCGCATGGCCTCCGGTGCGCCGGGGCGAGTGGTCCCGGCCTCGCGCGCGCCGAGATCGGTAAGCGCCGTGTCCAGGATCGCGCGCACGGCCGCAGCTTCGACTTTATCGCCCGGGCTGTCGAGCGCGCCCTCGAGCCGGGCGACCTCGCCGGCCGCGACACCAAGCCGGCCGCGCGTTCGCTGCAGGCTCCGGCGCACCGCTTCGGCTTCGAGCCCGGCGGCGATCTCAGACTTCAGGCCGGCCAGATCCGCGCGGATGCCGCGAATATCCGGCCGCGTATCGGGTCCGGAGGCGACCACCGAGAGGTCATCGGCGACCTCTGTACCGGGGAGCTGGGCGCGCACCCGCGTGATCAGCTCCAGGCGTGCGGCCTCGCTGGGTGCCAGGCCTGCCAGCCGCAGGCTCGTCCCGAACGGCGCGACGGCAAGTTGGACGGGATAGCCGCGCATGTCGGCGGATGCGGCGATGACCTGAGCCGCCTGTGCGCGCACGCTTTCGGTCACGTGATCCCGGTACGCCCCGTATGCGAGCCAGCCGAGCACGGCCAGCGCGACCAGCCACAGCAGCCATTTCAGCGGGTTGAAGCCGGCGGCCGATGAACCAGCGTCGATCTCTTCGTAGGTCTTGGCGATACCGCTGCCGAGGCGCTGGGCGAGCCCGGCAACGGCAGGTTCCAGGTCCTGGCGGCCGCCCCCCCCATCGAGAACACGTTCCCAGGCCTCCCGGTTCTGCTCCAGCGTCGTGATCAATTCGTCATCGAGCCGCTGCTCGACCACCGGTGCGGCCGACCCCGTGCATTTGGCCGCGACGAGGAGCTTCTGGGAGGCGCGCAGATAGACCTGCGCCGAGCCCAGGTCGATGCGGCGCAGCGCCGACCCGTCGCCGCTGAAGGCTTCTGCCGAGAAATCGTTGATGGCGGTGAGAATGCCGCTCATCACCTGATCGCGGTTGTTGCCCCCGGCAGCCTGCGGCCAGCGGGCCACGAGTTCGCCCGAGCCGCGGCGGATCAGGTAAATCTCCTCGACCTCGAGACGCTGGCTGTCGGCAAGGGCAAGTTCGGCCATCGACCGGCCCGTCATCAGGCTCTTGAGGCGCAGCATCGCCGGGTTCTGCTCGAGCCGGCGGTTGATCTTGTTGGTGAGGTCTTTCAGCGCGCTCGTCACATAGGCCTGCACCATGCGGCCGGTGATCGGATAGAGCGCTTCGACGAGATCGTCCTGGCTGTTGCGGATCTCGGTCTTGATGGTGCGCACGACGAGCGGCGCGACCGCCGCCGAAAGCTGGTCGTGACGGCGCACCTCGGCGTCCTTGAGCGCGCGGTCGAGGACTTCGGCCACGCTGCGGGTGAACCGATCCTCCGTGCCAGCCCGTTCGAACACGCTGTCGAGGCTGGCTTTGATCTCCTGGCGCAGTTCGGCCTCGCGATCGGCCAGCCCAGAAATGTCACGGGCCAGGGCATCGCGTTGATCGGTGCCGACCTTGGCGACGGCCTCGATGCGCCTCTGCAAGTCCAGCAGCGCGCGCGCTTCGCTGTCGAACAGAAGTTCCTTCAGCTTGGCGACGTTCTGCGACATGGGGTTCGCGGGTCCTGGCAGATGACGAGTGAGGGACGTGGGCGACTGATCGGTGGGCCAGGGTTGAGAGGCGGGCGCGCGGTTGTCGTTCACAGTGGTGGAGGCTGGGTCGGGGGGGGGGCTCGCCTCACGTGTCGCCCCGCCTCCCAGCGCGTGCGGCGAGGCGATGCCCTCAGGGCCGCGACAGGCGCCGCACGCGCTGGCCGAGTTCGTCGATACCGCGGGCGAGGTCGTCGAAGGCGCTGCGCTGATCGCCGGCCACTTCGCCAGCCAGCGCATCAAGTCGGGCGCGGAGGCCGTCGATTTTCTGGCCTAGGTCGACTTCGAGTGAGCGGATGCGTGCATCCATCGTTGCCAGACGCGATTCCGTCTGGCGCATCAGGTCGCCGATGAGAAGCTCCCGAACCTGCTCCATTTTCTCGTCGGTGACCGCCCGCATCGCCGGTCCGCCACGCAGTTCATCGAGGGATGTCGCGTTCATCGTCGAACTCTCTTCACACCGTCAACTACAGCCAATCTTCGCAGACACGCGGCAGTCACGTCCACGGTCCCGCTTAGTGCTCGCACAATAACTGTCAAAAATTACACTATCAAATGTGCCGGCGCACCTGCTGGATGCGCGCGGTCAGAGCCGGCGTCGGCCGCGCGACCGCGTTTGGCGTGGGTGGCGGCAGCCACGGTAGGGCCGTGATTACCCCGCGAGCGTGTCGATCTTGCCGTACTTTGCCGCGAGCAGATAAT
The DNA here is from genome assembly GCA_033765285.1 of Hyphomicrobiaceae bacterium. Classification (GTDB taxonomy): domain Bacteria; phylum Pseudomonadota; class Alphaproteobacteria; order Rhizobiales; family Hyphomicrobiaceae; genus Filomicrobium. The sequence continues at coordinate 157,590 of JANRIE010000019.1, forward strand.
AAAACGTCACTCTGTGCTTGCGGGTGGCCGACTTCATCGTCTCGCAGACTTCCTTGATGCCGGCATCGAGGACTTTGTCACTGTCGGTCAGGCCGAGCTTCTTTTTCAGCCAGCTGTCGCGCACGCGATCGAGTTCGTCCTTGCTCGAGCAGGAGACCAGTGACGCATCCTTGCTCTTGAGCGCAATGCCCAGGTGCTTGACGATGCCCGCAACCGCCTTCTCGTTGACGGGCTTGGCGAACTGGCCGATGTCGTCGATGTATTCGGTGCTCATTGGAGGGGCTCCTCTCCACGTTGGCCCGCACGCCTCTACTCTACCGGCAGCGTGCCGCTGTCGCCGATCCGGCGGCCGGTGCCCAATCCGACACCGCGCAAGACGACAGTCTACGCACCTTGCCCGCAAAGTCGAGACGAAACGCGAGTGATTTCAAGGGCACCGCAGGTGATCATCCGATCGGACGGTGATCGTCCGCACTGAACGCGGCAAACGCCATGAGGCTTCTGTCGAGGCGCGCGGCCAGCGGGCTCGAAGCCGCCAGCCCCGCGATTACGCCATCCCGGACGCGATGCACGGCCTCGGTGAGGACGGGCGGTGCGGGCCGTATTGCGACGCCACGCCAGTCGCTCAGCGACTTGCGGATGAGTGGCTCGGTCGCGCGTGTCTCTGCGACGCCGCGGGCGTAAGCTTCACAAGCAAGTGCTGTCAGCACGGCTTGGCCCTGGGATCCGAGCCCGTGCCAGGCGGCGAGGCGGATGGCGACCACCAGCGCAGGTCCCGCCGGATCGAGGTCTATTTCGAGCGCATGGGGAGCGACTTTGGGGACGCCCGAGGCCGCCGCCGTCAAGGCCCCGCCGACGAGCGCCGCGTCGAGGTCTCCGTCTGCAAGCGCCGTTGCAACCCTTGTGTCGGACATGGCGATGCGTCGCGCGCCGAGGCCCGTGAGAATATCGCCCGCCAGTCCTTCGGCATGAACCTTGAGGCCCGTCAGGTCGCCCGGCGTTGCGATCGGCCGGCGCGACCACAGCATGGGCCGTGCGCCGAGATGACCCACCAGCAGCGGTTTGAACCCTAGCGTGGCGGAGAACGCGTCCCACAGGTCCTGGCCGCCACCGGCCTGTAGCCAGGACTGCGTGAGGTCGCGCGGCGAAGCGCCGCCCAGCGGCAATCCCGTGAAATAGGCGTGCTCTGCCCCGAATGCGGAGGAAAGCCAGCCACCGCTCACGTGCAGCAGATCGGCCTGCCCGCCACCAAACGCTCCAGCACCGAACGACTTGAGCGCATCGTCGTCGAACGACACCGATATCGCGACCTTCGGACCGAGCGCCGCCGAAACGGACGCCGCAAATCGACCGGCCTGGTCAGCCGGCCCTTCGACGTCGTCGCGCCAGATCGTCGCCATCCGGAGCCTGTGCGATCCCTCGGGCGCGGGCCCGGCGGGCTGCGCCTGAGCAGAGGTGCCGCCGGCAACCGCCGCTGTTGCGACCACGCCAGTCGTCAGAAACGTGCGTCTGTCCATGGGCCGACCCTCGTCAGGCAAATTGCGGTGGCCGCATGAAAGCCCAGCCGTCGCCGATTGGCAACGTCATGCCGAATGAACCGGGCGAGACTGTTGTTGTCTCAGCGGCGCGACAGGATGTGATTGATGCCGTGGAAGAACGTCTCGGGACCAACATAGCCGGGTATGCGCCCCAGTTCCTCGTTGTTGCGCAGGATGACGAACGTCGGAACGATGTCGACCGGCTGGCTGAGGCCCAGGCTGCCGGCCTTCTCGTCGTTGAGGTCGACAAAGCGGATGGGCATCTGGGCGGCGCGTGGCGAGGCCATGTAGGCCGGAAGCACGTCGCGGCGGAAGATGCTGCAATAGATGCATCCCGGCGCTTCCAGCACGACGAGTTCAACCGCCGCGCCGGCTCGCGCTGGCGTTTCGAAATCGGGCGCGGCACGGCCAGGTGCGGTGACCGCGAGCGCAAGGACGACGACGATGACAGAGGCGAGAGAGACAAACGCTTGACGCATGGTGCGACGCTCGAGACGGGTGAACTCTTTCGACCCAAAGGGCCACGGTCGTCACGATAGCGCTGAAGCAGGCGAGGCGACCGCAAAGCGTAAAAGAAAGGTTAAGCCGCGGCGCGCGGCGGCACATGAGTTCGATCGTGCAGGGTGAGGCTGGCCCTTCCCGGAGCGAACTCATGCACGGCGTGTGCGGGAACTTATTCACCAGGCTCCGCGTTGAACTCGTTGTGCATTCAACAAAGAGGTCATTATGAAGCTCCGGGTCGGCTACGAATTCAAATATCACTTCCCCCAGCCGACGCCCTGCCTGCTCGCGCTCAATATCCATCACAGCCGGGTGGGCGACCTCGAGGGTGCCGATCATGTTCGCACCTCGCCATCCGTGCCGATAGCCGGATACCGCGACGGATTTGGCAACTGGTGCAGCAGGTTGGTCGCCCCGGCCGGTCTGTTTAGTCTGACGACGGACGCCGTCGTGCGCGATAGCGGCCGACCTGAACTGATGAGCCCGCAGGCTGGTCAGGTTCCGATCGAACATGTGCCCGACGACGCCATCGTATTTCTGCTCGGCAGTCGCTTTTGCGAGAGTGAGAAATTGCTGGACTTGGCTTGGCAGCATTTCGGCAATACCCCGCCCGGCTTTGCTCGCGTTCAGGCGATTTGCGATTTCGTCCACGGCCACATCGCCTTCGACTATGCGCGCGCCAGGGCGACGCGCACCGCGGCGGAAGCCTATGAAGAGCGGGCAGGCGTATGCCGCGACTATGCCCATCTCACCATCGCATTCTGCCGCGCATTGAACATTCCCGCGCGCTATTGCACGGGATACCTGGGCGATGTCGGAATGGCACCGCCATTTCCGCCAGGCGATTTCGCGGCCTGGATCGAGGTCTATCTCGAGGGGGGCTGGCACACGTTCGACCCCCGCAATAATCAGGCCCGCATCGGTCGCGTACTGATCGCGCGTGGCCGCGATGCCGCCGATGTCGCGATGGTGACGACATTCGGTCCAAATAAGCTCGAAGGGTTCAAGGTCTGGACCGACGAGATCTAGCCGCTGCTCTCGCAAATGCCGTCTCGCGACCAAAAGCTCAGAGCAAGCACCTTCGGACCGTACCGACCCAGTCCAGCAGTGATGGCCTCGCCGAGCCTGCGCGCTCGACGACGCGCATCCCCGGTGCCCGTTGCTGCAACCGCCTCGCCATGATCGAGAGGCCGGGTTCCGAGCCCGGCTGACTTGGCCGCTGTTAGACCCGCCCTTCTGGTACGTCCTGGGCCTACCCGGCCTTGGGCCCGGCGGCAGGGCACGTTACGGCCACCGCTTGTGACATCGCCATGCCCATGTCGCCTCCGAACTGTGTGACGAAGGCATCACCGAGCTTTGCGGCCTCTGGGCTGTCGGCCGGTGCAACGCCGATCTTGGCGGCACACCCCGCTGGCGCGTCAGCGAGCGTAATGGCGTTATCCTTGGCCAGTTCGAAAGCGATGAAGAACGAGGGATCGAACACCTCGAAAACGAACCCCGGCGCGTCCGACAGAACCGGCTTCTTCAGCGGTAGGAAAAATGTCAGCGTGAGCTGGGGCTGCGGCTCCTCACCATCTTTCTTGATGGTCGCATGGTCGAGCCAGTAGTCGCGCGGGGCAGCGACTTCGACGGCCCGCTCGCCGAGCTTGGCGTACGTAAAGTACCCGAATTCCGACAAGCCATCGACGTTGATCTTGGCGAGTTCAGCCAGTTCCTGGCGGTCGTACGTTCCATCCTTATTGACGTCGAGTCCTTCGATCGCCATGGCCGAATAGCCCTCGTCGAAGGCCCAAACGTGCCGGAAGCCGACGATATTTCCATTCTCGTACACCACTGCGGTCCGCACGTTCACCCAAACATGCGGATGCGCGAACGCGACGGTCGTCGCCAGTGCAGTGGCGAGCGCGCCACCGGCGGCCAGGGCCAAGCGCCGCGCCCAATGACGGCTGCTGGACTGCTCGAACATCGGATCAATCTCCCTGCATGATCTGGTGCGGCGGCGACTTAAGAACGGCTGGCCCGTCGACATGTCAATATCACAGACTGACCGATGTGCGGTGGGCCGTGAGCGCACCGGCCGCTCGGCCCGCGCGGATGGCGGCATGTCCGTTCGTGTCGGCATGCGCTGTCGCATCCACTGCAATCGTGTAGACATTGCGGCGGCAGCAACGGATAGTATAACATCCCCCGGCCGCCCGTCACGCCGACGTCTTGCCCGTCTCACCCCGGTTCATCGCCAGGGTGCCAAGGAGTATCATGAGCAAAATCAGAATGCTGGCCCGCATCTTGCCGTTAGCGTGCACATTGGCGCTGCCGGGTGCTGCCGCCGCCGTCGATTCGACTGAGGCCGTCGCTGTTGTTGCCACCATCAAGCCGGTTCATTCGATTGCCGCCGCGGTGATGGCGGGTGTCGGCGTACCGGATTTGCTGGTTCCTGGTTCAGCATCCCCCCACACGTTCGCCCTGAAGCCGTCTGCGGCCCGTGCGGTGCACAGGGCCCGGCTGTTCGTGCGCATTGGACCTGAGGTCGAGCCGTTCACCGAGCGTCTGGTCGCCAGTTTGCCCGCCGATGTCGCCATCGTGACGTTGACCGAGACCCCAGGCTTGCGGTTGCTGCCGCTGCGTGAAGGCGCGGGCTTCGAGCCCCATGTGCACGGCACCGGACACGGCTCAGCAGGCCACACTGACGCACGAACGACGCACGACGGTCATGGGCACGCCGAAGATGGTCGGATCGACGGTCACATCTGGCTTGACCCCGACAATGCCCGGGCGATGGCCCGCCACCTCGCGGGCGTCCTGGCCCGGATTTATCCCGACAAGGCTTCGGTCTTCGATGCCAACGTCGCGCGTTTCGAAGCAGAGGTCGAGGCAGCCAGTTCGGAGATCGACAGCGCACTGGCCCCCATACGGGGCCGCCCGTTCATAACCTTTCACGACGCCTATCACTATTTCGAGCACCGGTTCGGCCTGTCCGCCTTGGGATCCCTCTCACTCTCGCCCGAGATCCCGACGGGAGCGCGCCGCATCTCGGCAGTCCGGGCAACCATTTCGCGACTTGGGGAGGTCTGTGTCTTCGGTGAGCCGCAGCATGGAGCGTCCCTGTTGAAGGCCGTCGTATCGGGAACGCCCGCCCGGCTGGGCTCCCTCGATCCGATCGGCGGCGACATCCCACAGGGCGCACAGCATTATGTGCGGATGTTGCGGGGGGTGGCGGCGGGATTGAGTGGCTGCCTCGGCAGCTTGAAAGGTAAGGCGGGCTGAAAGCTGGCGACAGTCCCAGACGTCAAGGTCACAACGACTTGAAACAAAGCAGTTTTTTTAAGCAATGCGAGGGCCGGTCTGATCCGACCGGCCCTCGCATGAAAATGTGCCAGTCCCCTTACGGAGGAGACGGTTGATCAGTTACGACTGTAGCGGGGACGCTGCGCCTGCTCGCCGGCACCCTCGTAGGAGGCGCTGGAAATACCGCCGGAGAGGAACCGCTTCCACGTGACCTGGACCTGCGCGCCGACTTTGACGCGTGGGTAAAGGTCGAGCACGTCCTCGTTGAACATGCGGATGCAGCCGGAGGAAGCGGCCGTTCCAATCGTCCAGGGCGCGTCCGTACCGTGGATCCGGTAGGCGCTGGAACCGAGATAGAGCGCGCGCACACCCATCGGGTTCATCGGATGCCCACCGGGAACCCAGGTCGGCAGCCGCGGGTTTTTCGCGAGCATGGTCGGCGTTGGCCGCCAATCGGGATTCTCGCGCTTCATCGACACGTTTGTGGTGCCTTCCCAGCGGGCCTCTTCCTTCGGGATGGCAATGGGGTAGCTGACGGCTTGGCCGCGCTGCGTGATGAGGTAGAGCCGGCGGTCGCCGAAGCTGACGATGATCTGGCCGGGATTGTGCGAGGTCGGGAAAGCGACCGTCTGGCGACCGCCGCCCCACTCGCTGGTGCCGCCCCAGAACATTTGGGCGCTGGCCGTCGAGATCATGGCTGTGCTGGTGGCGACGAACGCCGCGGCGGCGAGGATAAGTCTGCGGCGCATGGTTGCGGCGGTCATGGTCTGGCTGCTCCGGTGTTTTTCCTGAAGGCTCTTTTGGCCTTGTGGCTCATGGCGTCGAGGGTCGTCTGGATGGCGGCGATCCTGCACGATCGGGATGAACAAAACATATAATCGCGTCTCGATACGGATGGCAGGGCTCCTGCGCCACACTTTGGACGTTGCGAGGCCTCATCCGGTCACAATTCCGTCAGGACAGATGCTTGTCTGCAACGTTGCCTCATACAACGCGGCAGCGTGCGCTCGGTTAGTGTGCTGCATGGCCGATTTTTATGCGGCGCGTGGGCAGGCTCAGTAAATTTGTTCACATCCTGTTCTTTGCGGTGTTGACGTCACTGCTGCGTCAGTATAGAACAAAAACAGAATTTAAGAAGATCAAAAAATCAAGAGCATCCGGCATCCGGTCCCCATCGGATGGTCCCAGATCCGTGCGGCAGTCTCCCCCGGCTGCCGCGACGGGCCATCGTGTGCCGGACCTTGATCCGTCGTGTGCGTCGTAACTGAGTGCGTCGTTGCTGAGTGCGTTGAGTCGTCGGGACGGGAAGGAAGCCGATCGTGGCTCCCTCGGCCATGAGGCTGTCTTTCCCTGCGTGCCGGGACTGCCCTCCTGGCCTCGATGACGTGGTGCAAAGGAAGTGCGAGAGCGTGCCCATGGACCAGGCGGAGTCGATATCAATGTCCCCTCCGCAGGGTGATGTGGGGTCGCCACGCAGGCCCGGGCCAATGCACGGCCCCCGCAGTGCTCGGACCGGGCCTTTCGACAGGAGCCGGAGCGGCGCAATGCCCTCCGCCGTTCCGGCTTCTGTCCCCGACGTTTCTCCTCTGTCCTTGCCGGTCGTCGCCGGAACCGGCCCGGAACCGTCGCGAGCCGCCGTTTTGTCGAGCCTGCGCGCGTCGATCGCCCGCCTCGAGAAGCCGCGTTTGGTGCCTTCGACGGTCGGGACGGGCGAGCGCGCCGCGGACGTATCCCAGGCCTGGACGCTGGGCGATCCCTGCGTCGACGCGCTTCTGGGGCCCTCGGGCCTGGACTTTGCGGCTCTTCACGAGATCAGACCGGTGCAGGCCGATGGGCGGGAGGCGGCCGCGGCGGCCGTCGGCAGGGCGGGTGCGCTGGCCTTCGCGCTGCGTCTTGCTGCTCGCCGTCGCGTCGCGATGGCCCACGCCGGGCCCGCGGCATCGCAGGGTCGGCGCGGGCCGGTGCCCGCAGCAATTCTCGTTTGCCTGTCCGCGCGTGAGCACCTGGAGATCGGCCGCATTCATGCCTCCGGACTTGCCGCGCTGGGCCTCGACACGAGCTGTCTTCTCATCGCCGAGACCGCCCGTCAGTCAGAGACCCTGTGGGCGATGGAAGAGGCCCTGAACTCTGCTGCCGTTGGTCTCGTCGTTGGCTGTCTGGAGGATCTGCCGCTGACGCCGGCGCGACGTCTGGCCCTGGCCGCCGAGCAGCATGCCGTGCCGTGCCTCGCGGTGACGGCGGCCCGCGCCCCCGCCGCCGGAGCGACCGCGAGCCGCTGGCGGATTGGTCCGGCCCCTGCCGCCGCGCATCCGTTGGATGCCCATGCCCCCGGTATGGCCCGCTGCGAAGCCCGCCTCGAGCGTCTGCGCCGGCCGGCGGGGCGCGCGGCCGGTTGCGGGGACCTGACATCTTTCGTGCTGGAGTGGTGTGATGAAGCGCTGCGTTTCCGTCTGGCTGCCTGACTGGCCGATCGACAGGCTGTGCCGCCACGAGCCGGCGGTGGCCTCGAAGACAGGCCCCCTTGCGCTCGTCGAATCCGGACGCCGCGGGCTGACGATCACCGCCGTAAACGCGAGCGCCGCGCGGGAGGGCGTCCGGCCCGGACGCACCCTCGCCGATGCCCGCGCCGCTCTGCCGGGATTGCGCTCGCGTCCCGCCGAGCCGGCCCGTGACGCCGAAGCGCTCGCCGCGCTCGCCACGTGGTGCGGACGCTATGGCATGCAGCGCAATGTCGACGGTGTCGACGGGATCTGGATCGACGTCACCGGCGTGCCGCACCTTTTTGGCGGCGAGGCAGGTTTGATGAGGGACCTCTTGGACCGGCTTTCCCGCTTCGGCCTGACCGCGCGAGCCGCCATCGCCGACACGCCGGGCGCAGCCTACGCCCTTGCGCGTTTCGGTGTGCCGCCCGGTCGCCAGTGGGTGATGTCCGAGCCTGGAGAGACGCGCGCTGCGCTGGCCCGCCTGCCTGTCGAGGCTCTGCACCTCGACCGCCAGACGGTCCTCACCCTGAAGCGCCTCGGACTGCGCGGCATTGGCGATCTTTACACCCTCCCGCGCGTAAGCCTTGAACGCCGTTTCAAATCTGGAGCCCGCACCGCTGCGGCGCGCATGCGCGGGCCCCCCGTGCCCAAGGCCGAGGCAGCGACCGTAACCGCAACCGTACTTGCCCGACTCGACGCGGTCCTGGGTGTGGTCCCCGATCCGCGCCCGCCCCTCGTCGCGCCTCCAGTCCTGCTCGTGCGTCGACTGTGGGCCGAGCCGCTGCTCTCGTCAGAGGCGCTGGAAGCCGAGATCGCCGCTCTATGCGCCGAACTCTGTCACCGCCTCGTGGGGCTGTCGCAGGGCGCGCGCCGCATTCGCCTGTCGCTCTATCGCAGCGACGGCACCCGCGCCGAGGTGGTGGCCGGTACGAGCGCCCCCTGTCGCGACTCACATCATTGGATGCGGCTCGTCGGCGGGCGGTTGGCAGCGATCGATGCAGGCTTCGGCATCGACACCGCGACGCTGGAAGCTGCCGTGGCCGAGACCATGGAGGGTGCCCAGGAGACCCTCGCGGGCACGGCTGCATCGGCGACTGGCTGCGATGCCGGCCTGGCCCGATTGGTCGATCGCCTCGCGGGGCACCTAGGTCACGCGCGCGTGTTCCGGCTCGAGACCTGCGACAGCCACGTTCCCGAACGTGAGAGCCGCCGTGTGCCTGCGCTCGAGGGTCATTCTCCAAAGCCCCACGCGGGCAGCCGCCGCGCGCAGGTCGCCGCCCCCTCCTTCCTGCTCGATCCACCCGAGCCGGTCACCGTCAGTGCCGCATCCGAGGCGATCCCTGCCGTCGGCGGGCCACCTGCGGTTTTCGGATGGCGCAGGGTAACCCATCGCGTGGTGCGCAGCGAGGGGCCCCGCCGCATCGCACCAGAGTGGTGGCGGCTCATCGGCCGTCCCCCTGCCGGCGACACGCGCCGCCTCGCCGATCTCCTCGCCTCGGCGCCCCGCGACTACTACCGCGTCGAAGTGACGGGAGGCGGCCAATACTGGATGTTCCACGCGCACCCCTGCCCAGATAGTCGCGCAAACGCCGGCAGCGGATCAGCCGTCTGGTTCCTTCATGGCATTTTTGCTTGAGGGGGATGCTCCATGCTCGACGATATGAACCCGTTGGATCCCGCTGCCTCCCCCGGTGTTGGCTCGCGGACCTACGCGGCCCTCGATGTGACGACCAACTTCTCGTTCCTGCGCGGCGCGTCCCATCCCGAAGAATTGGTGGCGACCGGCAAGGCCCTGGGGTTGGCCGCCATGGCCATCGCCGACCGGAATTCGCTCGCGGGCGTCGTACGCGCCCACGTCGCCGCCCGCGAGCTCGGCATGCGTCTGATCGTTGGCGCACAACTCGATCTCCAGGATGCCCCGAGCCTTCTCTGTCTGCCACGCGATCGCGCGGCCTATGGCCGTCTGGCGCGGCTTCTTTCCGAGGGCCAGCTGCGCGCACGGAAGGGCCGTTGCGAACTTTGTCTCGCCGACCTTGTTCGTCTGGCGCAAGGCCAGGTCCTCATCGTTCTGCCGCCGGAGAACTGGGACTGGCGGCGGGATTCGAGGCTGATCCCCGGCGCGGACGACGAATCCTCCTCCTTTTCCCAGGGTTTGGCTCGCCTCGTTGGGGCTTTGGGCACCCGCGACCTCAATCTTGCCGCGAGCCATCTCCACCGCGGCGACGATCGCGCCCGCATCGCTGCTCTGGCAAGGCTCGCGTCGAGCCTGTCCATCCCCCTCGTTGCAACAGGTGGAGTACTCTATCACGCCCGCCACCGACGACCCTTGCAGGACGTGCTGACTGCGATCAGGGAGGGCATCTGTGTCGCAAATGCCGGCCATCGCCTGGAGGCCAATGCCGAGCGTCATCTCAAATCACCGCAGGAGATGAGGGACCTGTTCGTCGATCATCCCGAGGCGCTCGATCGCACGCTGGCGATCGCGGCGGCGTGCCGCTTTTCTCTCGACGAACTGGTCTACGAGTATCCTGACGAGCCGGTTCCACCCGGCCGCACACCGCAGGCGCACCTCGAGGAACTGGCTTGGCAAGGTGCCCACTGGCGCTTTCCCGCCGGCATCCCCGAGACTGTCGTCGCCATGATCCGGCGCGAGCTTCAGATCATTGCCGAGTTGTCCTATGCACCCTACTTCCTCACCGTTCACGACATCGTGGCTTTTGCCCGCGCCCGGGGCATCCTCGCCCAGGGCCGAGGCTCGGCGGCCAACTCTGCGGTCTGCTATTGCCTCGGCATCACCGCGGTGAACCCTGCCGAGGCCGATCTTCTGTTCGAGCGCTTCGTCAGCCCCGAAAGGAAGGAACCGCCCGACATCGACGTCGACTTCGAGCACGAGCGCCGCGAGGAGGTGATCCAGTATATTTACGCGCGCTACGGCCGTGACCGCGCGGGGCTCGCGGCAACCGTCATTTCGTACCGCGCCCGCTCGGCCGTGCGCGAGGTCGGCAAGGCGATGGGCCTGTCGCAAGACACGGTCGCCGCGCTGGCCGGTATGGTGTGGGGCACGCGCTCGGGCGGCGCGCTTCCCGAAGCGCACATTCGCGAGGCAGGTCTCGACCCGGCCGATCCGCTTATCGCGTCCGTCATCGAACTGACCGGGGAATTGATCGGCTTCCCCCGTCATCTGTCCCAGCACGTCGGCGGTTTCGTGCTGACTCGCGGCCCGTTGTGCGAGGTCGTGCCGATCGGCAATGCCGCGATGCAGGATCGCACCTTCATCGAGTGGGACAAGAACGACGTCGCGGCGCTGGGGCTGTTGAAGGTCGATGTGCTGGCCCTCGGCATGCTGACCTGCATCCGGAAGGCCTTTGGGCTCATCGACGCCCATCACGGCCAGTCTTTGACGCTCGGCAAGGTTCCGCGGGCCGACGACGCCACCTTCGACATGCTCTGCCGCGCCGACTCGATCGGGGTCTTCCAGGTCGAAAGCCGGGCGCAGATGAACATGCTGCCCCGCTTGAAGCCGCGCACCTTTTACGACCTCGTCATCGAGGTGGCGATCGTCCGGCCTGGTCCCATTCAGGGCGATATGGTCCACCCCTACTTGCGCCGCCGTTCAGGCCTGGAGCCCGAGGTCTATCCGGCACCCGACCCCGCATATGGTCCCCCCGACGAGTTGCGCCAGATCCTCGGCAAAACCAAAGGCGTGCCATTGTTCCAGGAGCAAGCCATGCGGATTGCCATGGTCGCGGCACGCTTCTCGGACGCCGAGGTCAACGAGTTGAGGAAGGCGATGGCGACCTTCCGCCGTCGCGGCACCATCGGCGAACTCGAGGAAAGGATGGTCTCGCGCATGGTGGCGCGTGGCTACGATCCGGGCTTTGCCGCCCGCTGCTTCAGCCAGATCAAAGGCTTCGGCGAGTATGGCTTTCCCGAGAGCCATGCCGCGAGCTTCGCCCACCTCGTCTATGTGTCCGCCTGGCTGAAGTGCCACTATCCGGCGGCCTTTGCCGGTTCGTTGCTGAACTCTCAGCCCATGGGCTTCTACGCGCCCGCCCAGATCGTGCGCGATGCCCGTGATCATGGCGTGGAGGTCCGGGAGGCCGACGTGTCCCACTCTGAATGGGACTGTACGCTCGAGCCCGGACGCGATGGCCCGGCGCTGCGCCTTGGCCTGCGGATCGTCGATGGATTGAGGCAGGCGGATGCCGAGCGGCTCGTCGCGGCTCGCGGCAACGGTTTCTCCGACATCCACGATCTGAAGCGCCGTGCGGGCCTCGCCCGGCCCTGCCTCGAGCGGCTGGCTGCCGCCGACACGCTGCGTTCCCTCGGCCTCGACCGCCGCAAGGGCCTGTGGGAGGTGCTGAGCCTTGGTGCGCCGGCTGAACTTCCCCTGTTTGCCGCTGCCGAGGCGCGCGAGTGGGGGCCTGATCCCGATGTCACCTTGCCGGAGATGCCGCTCTCGGAACACGTCGTCAATGACTATCAGACGCTGCGGCTGTCGCTGAAGGCGCATCCGATGAGCTTCCTGAGGCATAACCTGAGCGCTGCGGGTGTGCTGCCATGTGCGGGCCTTGCGTCCTGCGGTGATGGGGCCCGCGTGAAGGTCGCTGGTATCATTCTCGTCCGCCAGCGTCCCGGCAGTGCCAAAGGCGTCGTATTCATGACGATCGAGGATGAAACGGGCGTCGCCAACGCTGTCGTCTGGCCAAAGACCCTCGAGCGATTTCGCAAGGTCGTGATGACCGCCCGTCTCGTGCTGATCGAGGGAAGGGTCCAGCGCCATGAGGACATCATACATGTCGTCTCCGCCCGTCTGCATGACCGCAGCGAGGATCTACTGGCGCTGTCGGAGTGGGCTGCAGATATGAGAATTCCGCACGCGAATGCCGACGAGGTGCTGCGCCCCGAGCCGGGCTCTGCCCGCAGTCCCGACCCACACGTCCCCGATCTTGCCTTGCACCCCCGCTGGGCCGGCCACCCGCGCAACGAGCGCGTCGTCCCGAAATCACGCGACTTCCATTGACGATGACGCTCTCCCGCACCACAACGCGATCATGCCCATGATGCAACGCCTGTCGACATACCGCCTGGCTGCCATTGGCGTGATCAGCGCTCTCGTCGCGACCCTCGTGCTGGCCATGGCCCCAAATTGGATCGGGCCGCAGCCGCCAGTGCAACGGTTACGCGCAGACGCCGTGCCAACCGAGCCGCGCGGCCGGATTTCGCCAGAGACCGCCAGCGGCTGGACCGACAAACCGCTCGTGATCGGCCAACGTCACATGGTCTCGGCTGCGCATCCGCTCGCCACCGAAGCCGGACTCGAAATGCTGCGCAAGGGCGGAACCGCCGTCGATGCGGCCATCGCCACCCAACTCGTGCTCAACCTCGTCGAGCCGCAGTCCTCTGGTCTGGGTGGCGGAGCGTTCCTTCTCCATCACTCCGCACGTTCATCCCAGGTCACCACTTACGATGGTCGCGAGACCGCACCGGCGACGGCAACCCCCGCCCGCTTCCTGCGCGGCGAGGCGCCGATGCCGTTCCAGGCGGCCGTCGCCTCCGGTCTCAGTGTCGGCGTGCCGGGACTCCTGGCGATGCTCGAACTGGCTCACCGTCGCCACGGCCGGCTGTCGTGGGCGGATTTGTTCCAGCCTGCGATCCGCCTCGCTCGCGAGGGTTTTCCTGTATCGAGCCGCATGAGCCGGATGCTCGCCGCATTCGGCAAGGACCGTTTCTCCGCTGCCGCCCGCGCTTATTTTTTTGGTGCCGACGGGGCCCCACGCCCGGCCGGCGCGCTGCTCAAAAATCTTGAGTTTGCCGACACCCTCACAGCACTGGCACAGGGCGGTGCGGCTGCCTTCTACCAGGACGGCCCGATTGCCCGCGCGGTCGTCGCCGCCGTGGCGGGCGCTGTCCCTGCCGGTGGCATGACGGGGGCCGACATCGCCGCCTATCGCCCAGTCGAGCGTGCGGCTCTGTGCTTCCACTACCGGACAAAGCGCATCTGCGGCATGCCGCCCCCGTCCTCGGGCGGCCACGCGCTCGGCCAGACGCTGCAGTTGCTGGAGGGATTTCCCGGCGTTACCGGACCGGACGCGGCAATGTCACCGCGTGCTCTCCACCTCATGGCCGAGGCGGGCAAGCTCGCCTACGCCGATCGCGACCGCTACATCGCCGATCCCGCCTTCGTTTCGATCCCCGAGGGGCTGCTCGACCCAGGTTACATCGCGACGCGCCGCCAGCTCATTCAACCGCTGTCGGCGATGCCGCGGCCGGCGGCCGGTCACCCGCCCGGCTTGGCTGCCGCGCGGGTGCCTGGTCGGGATGCAACCATCGAGCGCGGCGGCACCACCCATCTGTCCGTCATCGACGCCGAAGGCAATGCGGTCGCCATGACATCCACGATCGAGGGCGGCTTCGGCTCGGGTCTGTGGGCGGCCGGGTTCTTGCTCAACAACCAACTGACGGACTTCTCATTCCGCCCAGTCGACCGTGATGGCATGCCGGTCGCCAATCGCGTCGAGGCAGGCAAGCGGCCGCGCAGTTCCATGGCCCCGGTTCTCGTCTACGGCACCGACGGCCGTCTCGAAGCCGCTCTCGGCTCCGTCGGCGGCGCGCGCATACCCCTCTATGTGACCAAGGCTCTTGTTGCCATGATAGACTGGCAGATGGACCCGAAGGCTGCGATCGACCTTGTGAATTTCGGCAGTCGGGGCGACGACTTCGAGATCGAGTTCAGCGCGAGCACCTTGTGGCAGGCCTTGAAGGTGCGTCCTGTTGGCCACCGCATTGCCGCCGATCAGATGACGTCGGGAACGCACATCGTCGTGCGCCGGTCCGACGGGACCTTGGCCGGCGCGGCCGATCCCCGCCGCGACGGTCTGGCCATGGGAGATTGATGCCGTGCGAGCCCAGACCGAATTGCCAGCCGGTCATCCGGCGACGCTGAGCCGAAGGCCAGTCAGCGTCAGTGTGATCGGCGCGGGGATCCTCGGTCTGTGGCAGGCGCTTGTCTTTGCCCGAGCCGGCTACGCGGTAACGCTCCGCGACCGTAGCCCAGACCCGCTCGCGACGTCTGCCTCGAGCTATGCCGGTGCCATGCTCGCACCCGACTGCGAGGCCGAGGCGGCCCCCGCCGTGGTGCGCCGTCTCGGCCACCGCGGCCTCGCGCTCTGGCGTGCCGAATATCCCGGCCTCGTCCAGGCCGGCAGCCTCGTCGTCGCCCCGACCCGCGACCGTGCGGAACTCGTGCGCTTCGCCCGCCTGACCGCGGGCCACCAGGACCTCGACGAAGCCGGGCTTGCGGCGCTCGAGCCAGGGTTGGCCGGCCGGTACGCGCGCGCGCTGTATTTTCCCGCCGAGGCCCACGTCGTGCCGGCTGCCGCCATGGCCCACCTCGTGGGCGCACTCGTCGACGCCGGAGGCGTCGTGCAGTTTGGCACCGCAGCGACCGTCGGGCCTGCCCAGCGTGACGACCTGCCAGCTGGCGGCCTCGTCGTCGATTGTCGGGGCTTGGCGGCCCGCGACGATTTGCCGGGACTGCGTGGCGTGCGCGGCGAGCGCGTCGTCGTCCGCGCACGCGACGTCACACTCACCCGTCCGGTTCGTCTCCTGCATCCGCGGCATCCACTATATGTGGTCCCGTGGGACGACGGCCGCTTCATGATCGGTGCCACCGTCATCGAAAGCGAGGACGCAGGCCCCGCCACTGTCCGCTCCACCCTGGAGTTGCTCGGCGCGGCCTACACCCTGGACCCTGCCTTCGCGGAGGCCGAAATCCTTGATATCGGAGCCGGCGTTCGCCCGGCATTTGACGACAACGTCCCCCACGTGGTCCTCGACCTCGCGCACGACCGGGTGTTCGTCAACGGGGCCTACCGCCATGGCTTTCTGCTGGCCCCTGTCCTCGCCGAGGCTTGTGTGCAGGCCTTGCAGGGGCCAATTGAACCGCATCCGCTCGTTGTCCACGCCAGCGCCATCAAGGGAGCGCACCAATCCGCCGCATCGGCCTTGCAGGTGTCCGGGCAGGTGGTGTAGCGCTTGCTCAAGAACAAACGGCGGCTGCGCGTGAAGCCGGAAACCAGTCTGCTCGCCGGCAGTACGGTACGGACCGCCCGTTTCTCACTTTCAAACCTCGGAGGACCTCAATGGCCTTGAGCCCGGTCTTGCTCGATCAGGGGGTCGCCCTCACCTTCGACGACGTCCTCCTTGTGCCGGCCGCTTCCGACGTGCTGCCCTCTGAGGTCGACGTCACCTCGCGCGCGACCAAGCAGATCGCCCTCAACATCCCGATCCTGTCCTCGGCCATGGACACCGTGACCGAGGCCCGGCTGGCGATTGCGGTGGCCCAGGCCGGCGGTATCGGCGTAATCCACCGCAATCTCGAACCCGCCGAGCAGTCCCGCCAGGTCGCGCAGGTGAAAAAGTACGAGAGCGGCATCGTGCTCAATCCGGTGACGATCACGCCCGGTGAAACGCTCGCCGACGCGCTCGACCTGATGTCGAGCCACCAGATATCCGGGATTCCCGTGGTCGAGCCCGATCGTCGCGGCGCTGGCCAGGGCCGCCTCGTCGGCATACTCACTAATCGCGACGTGCGCTTCGCGGTCAATCGCGATCAGCCGGTGTCGGAACTGATGACGAAAGAGCGGCTCATCACCGTCAAGCGCTCCGTGTCCCAGGAAGAAGCGCGTCGCCTGCTGCACCAGAACCGGATCGAAAAGCTGATCGTGGTCGATGACGACTACCAGTGTATCGGCCTCATCACGGTGAAGGATATCGAGAAGGCGCAGAAGCATCCCAACGCCTGCAAGGATGCCGAGGGCCGCCTGCGCGTTGCCGCCGCGACGACGGTCGGCGACGACGGATTTCGGCGCACGGAGTCTCTGATAGACGCCGGGTGTGACCTGATCGTCGTCGATACGGCCCACGGCCATTCCAGTCTGGTCGCCGAGGCTGTCCGTCGCATCAAGCGCCTGTCGAATGCCGTGCAGGTCGTAGCCGGCAACGTGGCCACCGGCGAAGCGACCCTTGCGCTCATCGACGCGGGGGCCGATGCCGTCAAGGTCGGGATCGGGCCGGGGTCGATCTGCACGACCCGCATCGTCGCAGGCGTCGGCGTGCCTCAACTCACCGCCATCGCCGACTGCGCCGCGGCCGCCGCAAAGCACGGAATTCCCGTCATCGCCGACGGAGGCATCAAGTATTCCGGTGATGTGGCCAAGGCCATCGCGGCCGGGGCCAGTTGCGTGATGATCGGCTCTCTGCTGGCAGGAACCGACGAAGCGCCGGGCGAGACGTATCTTTACCAGGGCCGAACCTACAAGTCGTATCGCGGCATGGGATCGGTCGGTGCCATGGCCCGTGGATCGGCCGATCGTTATTTCCAGGCCGAGGTTCGCGACATGCTGAAGCTGGTGCCGGAAGGCATCGAGGGCCAGGTTCCCTATAAGGGACCAGCCGACAGCGTACTGTATCAACTCGTCGGCGGTCTGCGCGCCAGCATGGGCTACTGCGGTGCGCCGACGATCGCGCAGTTGCAGGCCAACGCGCGCTTCGTCCGCATCTCTCCAGCCGCCATGCGCGAAAGCCATGCTCACGGCGTCGCCATCACCCGCGAAAGCCCCAACTATCCCGTCGGCGGGTGACAGGCACCCCCGCGATGCGCACATCCCAGCTCCTGATTCTCGTGCCGATGCTGATGCAGGTGGCACTGACCCTCACCGTCCTCGTCATGCTCGGGATAGCGCGCGACCGCGACTTGAAGCAGCGCGGGCTGCGGCCCGATGACATCGCGCTCGCCGCTCCCGAGGCGTGGGGGGAGGATGCTCGCAAGCTGGCCGCCAGCTACAAGAACCAGTTCGAGCTGCCGCTCTTGTTCTTCGCCGCCTGCCTGTTCGCCCACACTGCGCGCCTGGTCGATTTCTGGCTGTTGCTTCTGGCGATGATCTTTGCTGTCAGCCGCATGGCGCATGCGGCCATCCACGTCGGCCCCAACAGAGTGATGCCGCGGTTCTACGCGTTCCTGGTCGGGCTCGTCGCCGTCGCCCTGATGTGGGCGCTGCTGGCCGCGCGCGTCGCCGGCTCGGGGTTCTGACATGCGAACCGGAGCGCGACTGAGAGCGGCGGCCGAGGTGCTCGCTGACGTGTTGGAGCGTCACCGCCCGGCCTCCATGGCGCTGGCCGACTGGGGTAAGGCGCATCGGTTCGCCGGGTCCGGTGACCGCAACGCCATCGGCGGCCTTGTTTACGATGCTTTGCGCCGCAAGAGCTCGATTGCCTGGGCGGCCGGCACCGATGCGCCGCGTGCGCTGGCCCTCGGCGCAGCCGTGGCCGCGCTCGCCATCTCGGCCGAGGCGGTCGTCGCCGCTTGCGACGGCGAGGGCCACGCCCTCGAGCCTCTGAGCCCCGACGAGGTCGCCGCCCTCAGCCGGCCGATCGACGACGCCCCCGACTACGTGCGCGCCGACGTGCCAGAATGGCTGTGGTCGAGCTTCCAGCGATCCTTCGCAGACCGCTCTGTCGCCGAAGGACAGGCGCTGGCGATGCGCGCGCCGACCGATTTGCGCGTCAATGCGCTGAAAGCTACGCGCGAAAAGCTGCTGAAGGCGTTACGGGACTATGGTGCCGAGCCGACGCGCCTCGCCCCCGACGGTGTCCGCGTTCCCGCCCCCGTCGGTCCTGCGCGCACACCTAACCTCCAAGCCGAAGCCGCGTTCCAGGCGGGCTGGTTCGAGATCCAGGACGAAGGCTCGCAGATCGCTGCCCGCCTCACGGGTGCGGGCCCGCGCATTCAGGTGCTCGACCTGTGCGCCGGCGGAGGTGGCAAGACGCTGGCTATGGCGGCAGCCATGCAGAACACTGGCCAGATTTACGCCTACGATGCCGATCGCCTGCGCCTGAAGCCGATTTTCGATCGTGTGAAGCGGGCCGGCGTGCGCAATGCGCAGGTGCTGCGTGGTGGCGATGAAGCCGCGCTATTGGCGCTGGGGCCGCGCTTCGACGTGGTGCTCGTCGATGCTCCCTGCACCGGAACGGGCGTATGGCGCCGCCGGCCTGAAGCCAAATGGCGGTTGAAGGACACCAATGTCGTGGAGCGAATGGCCGAGCAGCGGCAGATCCTCGATCTGGCCGCCACCCTCGTGAAGCCGGGCGGCCAGCTCATCTATGTCACGTGCTCTCTCCTGCCCGAGGAGAATTTCGATCAGGTGCGCCAGTTTCTCGAGCGCATGGACGACTTCATGCTCGCCGATTGGCAGGAGGCCTGGCGGCAGCGGGTCGGCACCGATCCGCCACCAGCGGCCGCCGCAGCGCGCGACGAGGGTCTGCTGCTGGCCCCGGCCCTGCACGGCACCGACGGGTTCTTCGTGTCTATTTTGCAGAAGGCAGGTCTTTGAAGTCCACGCTTCGAGCACAAACGCGGCGCTCGTAAATAAACCTGCGCGTCGCGCATCAGGGTCCTTGAATCACAGGGGCGTTGGCGTATGTATCCCGCGCCACAGCGAGCCAGGTTGGAACTCCGGTTCCGCGGAATCGTTGTCGTGCCGGTGGCGGTTAGCGTGGAGCCGGCCTCCCGCCCGCGCGCTGAGCAGATGACGCAATCCGGCCGCCACTCGCGGCGCAATGGGAGACTGCCGCATGGCTGTTCCGGGCAAGACGAAGAAGGTCCGCCGCATCGCGGCCCGCTCCTGCCTCGGGCCGGTTGCCGACCTGGAGCAGCATCTGCCGGCCGAATGGTGGCGCAAACTGTTCAACGCGCTCTACGTCAAGACGGACGGCGACGTCGTCGAGAATGTGGAGAATACGCGCAAGGACGTCGATTTTCTCCTGGCGGCGACGGGCGCTGAGGCCGGCAACGACATCCTGGACCTGTGTTGCGGCCAGGGTCGCCACTGCCTTGAACTGGCGCGCCGGGGTTATCGCAATGTCACGGGTGTCGATCGCTCTCGCTACTTGATCCGTCTTGCCAAGAAGCGTGCGCAGACGGAGAAGCTGTCGGTGACCTTCAAGGAAGGTGACGCCAGGAACCCGCGCGTGGCCGAGCAGACCTTCGACATCGTCGCGATCATGGGCAACTCGTTCGGTTATTTCTCCAACCAGTCCGACGACGCAAAAGTCCTGGCGGCAGTGGCCAAGATACTGCGCAGCAATGGCCAGCTCGTGCTCGACATCACCGATGGGGCCTACATGGCCGAGCACTTCGACAAGCGCTCCTGGGAGTGGATCGACGCGCACCACTTCGTCTGTCGCGAACGCTCGCTGTCCTCGGGCCGCGACCGCCTCATTTCACGCGAGGTCATCGTTCACGACGAGATGGGAGTCATAGCCGACCAATTCTATGCCGAGCGCCTGTACACGCGCGAGACCATCGCCACGCTGCTGACCGAGGCCGGTTTCCGCGACATCCGCGATCATGGCTCCACCGAGAGCATATCCGACCGCGAGCAAGACCTCGGCATGATGGCTCGCCGCATTTTGCTCACGGCCGATGCGCCGCGCAAGCCAGCGCGCAAAGCAAAGGGACCAAGCGCCAAATTCGACGTGACGGTTCTGCTCGGTGACCCGCGGCTGCCCGACGCGGTCAAGCGCGGTGGCGCGTTCAACGCCGAGGACCTGGATACGGTAGCGCGCCTGAAAGAAGCCTTGGGTGGGCTGCCCGGCTACACTTTCCGCTATCTCGATAACCACAAGACGTTCCAGCGCGACCTCAACGAGCTGACGACCGACCTCATCTTCAACCTCTGCGACGAGGGCTTCAACAACGATCCCTTCAAGGAGCTGCACGTTCCCGCCATGTTGGAGACGCGCGGCATTCCCTACACCGGAGGCGGGCCGCAGGCCCTTGCGGCATGCTACGACAAGGGGTTGGTGCGCGCCGTTGCCATGACGCTCGATGTGCCGGTGCCGCTGGAGACGTACGTCCGCCCGGGCGATCAGGGCGCGACGCTGCCGTCCGTGTTCCCAGCCATCCTGAAGCCCAATGTCGGTGACAGCTCGCAGGGGATCACCCGGGATGCCGTCGTGCGAACGACGCGGGAACTCCTCAACTACCTCGAGGAACTGCGGACCGAGTTTCCCAAGCGTGCCGTGCTCGTTCAGGAGTTTCTGACGGGAGCAGAGTTTTCGGTCGCGATGATCGGCAACCCCGACCAGGGCCTGCGCGCATTGCCGATCCTGGAGGTCGACTATTCCCGCCTCGATCCTGCCCTGCCAAAAATCCTCGGGTACGAATCCAAGTGGGAGCCGGACAGCCCCTACTGGACCGATATCCGCTATCAGGAAGCCTCTCTCTCGGAACCCCAGCAGCAGCAACTCGTCGAGCACTCGACCCGGCTGTTTGAAAGGTTGGGTTGTCGCGACTATGCGCGCTTCGACTTCCGCGCCGACGCACGCGGCGAACTCAAGCTCCTGGAAGTCAATCCCAATCCGGGTTGGTGCTGGGACGGCAAGTTGAACCTCATGGCGAGCTTTGCGGGCATCCGTTACGACGAAATGCTCAATCAGGTGTTGACCGCAGCGATCGACCGCCTCGGCGTCGTAGCCACCGTCAGCGCCAAGAGCCCGGGCGAGGACAAGTCGCGAAAGGCCGCGTAACCGTCGCGCAGCCCGCGCGTCATCGACCAGAAACGGGCAAGGATCGGAGCCGCTCGCGCAACGCCCTCGCGCGCTTCTGACGTGGGTCCGAGTTGATCGAGCCCGTAGTGCCATGGACAGTTCACCAGTCGAGCATCAGACGATCGACGTGCCGGGGGTCGGTCCGACCGGACTGGCCGTCTATGGCGTACAGGGCGGATACCCTGTCCTTGCGCTGCACGGGGCCCCGGCCTGCCGTCTGATGTACGACGTGGCCGACGCGCCGGCCCGTGAGCTGGGGATGACGCTCTATTGTCCCGATCGACCTGGCTATGGCCTCACGCCACTCGATCGACCCGACCGCACGCTGAGGGACCGTGCTGCCGCTCTCGAGGCGGTCGTCGACCATCTGGGGCTTGATCGTTTCGCGATCATCGGCATCTCTGGCGGGGCCCCCTATGCCGTGGCACTGGCCAGCCGCGTGCGTACCCGTGCGACGGCCCTGCTGCTGGCCAGTCCCATGGGACCGTTCGCCGACTACATGAGCGCGACAGTCCCCGCGACGGCCCGTCGCGACATAGCCGCCGGCCATCGCTTGTTTTTCCTCGGGGGTCCGCGCCGGCCCCGGCTGCTGGCCAACGGAGCCACGCTTGCGTCCGCAGGGTTCAAGGCGGCACCGCAGCTCTTCACGCGCTTGTTTGCCCGGTCCCTCGGCAGCGCCGATCGCAGAGTGCTCGAGCGCCCGCGCAATGCCGCAAGTCTGATCCGCATGACGCGCGAGTCCCTGCGCCAGGGTGTGTGCGGCGGTATCGCAGACCTCGAGTTGTTCGCGCGCCCATGGGGGGTCGGTTTTGACGAGGTCACCGCCCCCGCACTCGTTTGCCAAGGGACGGCCGACCGCATCGTGCCAGCGGCCCTCTCGGTCTGGCTCGCCGATCGCATCCCGGGCTGCACCCTGAGGCGGTTGGAAAATGCAGGTCATTTCTGGGTCTACGACAACGCCCGTGATGTACTGGGAACACTCATTGGACTTGCCATGCCGACCGATCCCGCCGGACCACTCCCACTGACCGGCCAGGCGTGATACTGGACTCGCGGGGCGTCCGGGGAGGCGCCCCCCGGAGGAAGAATGCAGCGCTACGTTTCAATGCTGGTCATTGCCGCCGTCACGGCGCTGACAGCGACCGTCGCCAGTTCATTCGAGCCGGGACAGTGGTATGCCAGTCTCGCCAAGCCGGACTGGACGCCCCCCAATTGGCTGTTTGGGCCCGTCTGGTCGGTCCTTTATGTGATGATCGCCATTGCCGGCTGGCTCGTCTGGCGGGCGCAGGGACTGGGGCTGGCGCTGTTCGTCTGGCTGGCCGGGCTCTGCTTGAATGCCGCCTGGTCCTACCTGATGTTCGGTCAGAACAACATCGAGGCGGCGATGATCGACCTCGGGCTGCTGTGGGTCGCGATCGTGGTGTTCATTCTGGCGGCACGCCGGGTCAGCGGCGGGGCGGCGCTCTTGTTCGTGCCGTACCTTGCCTGGGTGAGCTTTGCCGGCGCGCTGAACTTCGCCATCCTGCAGCTCAATTGACCAGGGCTGCGCTGACGACGTCAGGCCTCGGCCATCGCGCGCGGCTTCGAACGCTCCGCGCCCGACCGATCGACCTCAGTGCGTGATGACCCGCCGCCTTGACGGGCTGTCGCCCCAGTGGTCTACCGAACCGGCCCCACATGGTCCCGGATGACAGCCCATGACAGACACCGTCCTCATCATCGACTTCGGCAGCCAGGTCACGCAGTTGATCGCCCGGCGCGTGCGCGAGGCTGGCGTCTACTCCGAGATCGTGCCGTTCAACCGCGCCGAGGACGCCCGTGATCGCCTCGACCCCAAGGCGGTCATCCTCTCTGGCGGGCCTGCGAGCGTCACCCACAGCGGCACGCCGCGAGCCCCCGCGTGGGTTTTCACCTCAGGCTTGCCGATCCTTTCGATCTGCTATGGCCAGCAGGCGACGGCGGTGCAACTGGGCGGCGAGGTCGAAGGCGGACACGCCGCCGAGTTTGGCCGCGCCATGGTCGATGTCCAGGCCCCCAGCGCCCTGTTCGATGGGGTATGGGAGGTCGGCGGCCGCTATCCCGTCTGGATGAGCCACGGCGATCGGGTCACGCGCCTGCCGGAGGGCTTCTCGGTCAAGGCGACGAGCCCGAATGCGCCGTTCGCCGTCGCCACCGACGAGGACGCCCGCATTTACACGACGATGTTCCATCCGGAGGTCGCGCACACGCCGGATGGGGCCCGCCTGATCGCCAATTTCGTGCACAAGATCGCAGGGCTCCGCAACGATTGGACGATGGCACATTTTCGCACGAGCGAAGTGGCCAAGATCCGCGCGAAGGTCGGCTCTGCGCGGGTTATTTCCGGTCTGTCGGGCGGGGTCGATTCCGCGGTCGCGTCCGTTCTGATCCACGAGGCGATCGGCGATCGACTGACCTGCATCTTCGTCGACCATGGCCTGCTGCGGGCCGGTGAAGCCAGTGAGGTCGTGCGTCTTTTCAAAGACGCCTACAACATTCCTCTCGTCCACGTCGATGCCAGCGAGCGGTTCCTCTCCGCGCTGGCCGGCGTCACGGACCCCGAACGCAAACGCAAGATCATCGGCAGCCTATTCATTGATGTGTTCGACGAAGAGGCCACCAAGCTTGGCGGCGCGGAGTATCTGGCCCAAGGCACGCTTTACCCGGACGTGATCGAGAGCGTGTCATTCACCGGCGGCCCGTCGGTCACCATCAAGTCGCACCACAATGTCGGCGGCCTGCCGGAGCGCATGAACCTCAAGCTCGTCGAGCCGCTGCGGGAACTGTTCAAAGACGAGGTCCGCGCGCTGGGCCGCGAGTTGGGCCTGCCCGAGCATTTCATCGGCCGCCACCCGTTCCCCGGTCCGGGACTGGCGATCCGCATGCCGGGCGAGGTGACGCGCCAGGGCCTCGAGGTCCTGCGTCAGGCCGATGCGATCTACCTCGATGAGATCCGCAAGGCCGGGCTCTATGATCGCATCTGGCAGGCGTTCGCGGTTCTGCTGCCGGTGCGCACGGTTGGCGTGATGGGCGATGCCCGCACATATGACAACGTCTGCGCGCTCAGGGCCGTGACCTCGACCGATGGCATGACGGCCGACTACTTCGACTTCTCCCATGACTTTCTCGGGCGCGCAGCAACGCGCATCATCAACGAGGTCAAGGGGATCAATCGCGTCGTCTACGACATCACCTCCAAGCCGCCGGGCACGATCGAGTGGGAATGACGACCGTCGCGGCTCGTTCGGCGCGGGGCTGAACACGCGTAAGATCGCCATGAAGAAGATCCGATGTCTTCATAAGTGAATATCGCGCGGCAATTCTGCCACAGAGCGGCATCTGACAGCGGCGCAAGCCCAACCAACGGCTTGCTGTCCGCGCTGGCGTTCTGGCAGGGTTCGCGCGGAACTATAGCTTCCGAATCCGAAGGGGATTAGAGCAATGCGTACACGGGCAGTGGGTTACGCGTCGGCTTCTGGCACGATGCTTTTCGCCTTGGCGATGACCGCGACGGCGGCATCCGCCGCACCGGATCTCGTGATCCAGGCCGCCGATTCCAAGGTCGAATTCAAGAGCTGCGAGGACGGCCAACCCCTCGCGGAAGGCCGTATCGTAATCCGCAACGAGGGCGACAGCGAAGCAAACCTGCGCTCCGCCGATGACTTTTTCCGGTCGTTCGTCGCCGTCTATGTTCCCGAGAACATCGACCTGATCGACAAGGACACCAAGCGCACCAAGATCGAGCCGGGCGAGCAGCGCGCCATCACCTTCACCATCGGCAAGGACGCCAAGAAAAAGTCACGCAACTACCACGCCTTCGCGTCGGGCGGTGCAGCGGGCGGTTTCCCGACCGAGAAGGATTGGCTGAAGAACACCGCAAAATACAAGGACCAGATCATCTCGGTCCAGAAGCTGCTGGTCAGCCGTGGCTACTTCCTGGGCAATTCCGGCCCCGAGAAGGATGGTGCCGATGGCAACTGGGGCCGCGCGTCGTCCACCGCTCTCAAGAACTTCCAGAACGTCCAGAAGCTGAAGGCGACGGGCGAATGGAACGAAGAGACCGCAAAGGCCATCGCCGCACTGACGGGTGGCACGAAGCCCAAGGTCGAGAACATCAAGAACGACAAGGGCGAAACCCAGATCACGCTGTTTGCTGTCGTCGACCCCTACAACCTGATCGACGAGTCCAACGAGCGTAACAACATCTTGGCCTACACGGGCTTCCTGAAGTGCGATTGATCTGACCTGATCGACCCCTACCGGGCGATGCGTCACGCATTCGCCCGGTAGGGGGAGACAGTTTCGGTCTAGCCTCGACGCGTGCGCGCCCACGTGGTCAGCCGATGTGCGGCCTCGACCATGTCGGCCGTTGCGCCAGCGTAGGAGAAGCGAAGGAAGAACCGGCCATTTACGGGATCAAAGTCGATCCCCGGCGTGGCAGCCACCCCTGTTTCTGCCAGCATCCGCGCTGCGAACGCCCGGCTGTCGTCGGTGAGGTGGCGAACGTCGCAATAGAGGTAGAAGGCACCGTCCGCCGGCGCGAAGGTCGCAAGGCCCGCCTTGGGGAGTTCCGCCAGCAACACGTCGCGGTTTCTCTCGTAGACGAGCCTGTTGGCCTCGAGTTCCTCGCCGGCCTCGAACGCGCCCAAGGCGGCAACCTGGGACGCCACCGGTGCGCATATGAACAGGTTCTGCTGCAATCGTTCGACGGTCCGCACGAGACGATCCGGCACGATCATCCAGCCCACGCGCCAGCCTGTCATCGAGTAGTACTTCGAGAAGCTGTTTATGACGATCGCATCCGGGCTGTGTGCCAGCGCGGTCTGCGCCTGCGCGACCGCCGGCCCGTAGGCCAGCCCGTGATAAATCTCGTCTGAGATGAACCACAGGCCGTTGTCCCGGCAAGCCGTGGTGACCTCCGCGAGCCGCTCCCGCGACAGCATCGTTCCCGTCGGATTGGCCGGGCTCGCGATCAGCACGCCCCTGAGGTCGGCACGCGCGCGGGCGGCCTCGGTGATCGCCGCGGCCGTCGGCATGAATCGGTTGTCAGGCCCCGTCGGCAAAGCGACCGAAGGCTGTCCGAGTGCTGAGAGGATGTGCCGGTAGCACGGATAACCAGGCTGCGGTAGGGCAACCGCATCGCCGGCATCGAACGCCGCCAGGAAGGCGAGCAGGAAACCTCCCGACGAGCCCGTCGTGACCACGACCCGCTCCGGGGCTACGCTGACACCATAGGTGATCTGGTAGTGCGCCGCGATGCGCTCCCGCAGGGCGTCGATCCCCAACGCCAGCGAGTAGCCCAGGCCGTCCGTCTCGAGCCGTGCCGCCAGCGCTCGCCGCGCGGCCTTCGGTGCAGGAGTTGCCGGTTGTCCGACCTCCATGTGGATTACGCGGTCGCCGGCCGCCTCGCGCGCCGCGGCTGCGCGCATGACGTCCATCACGATGAAACTGTCGATCCGGCTGCGCTGGGACGCCTGCAAACCGGCCAACAGCCGATGGTGATCGCTTCTGCCGCTCGTAGGCTCGCTCATCGTCTGATCCACCAATCCTGTGGGCTACCGTTCACGGCTTTTTGTTGCGCCGAAAAGCCCATGGTGATGGCGTGCGCGGCCGGTGCTTTTCTCTGGTGCCATGCTTATGCCCCATTGTGCCCTGTTCATCGAGGCCTCATGTATTCGGCAATCCGGGACTGCGCGCCTCGACCTCCGAGGTGTCGGGAGGAGTCTCCCAGCCGGCATATCATTCATTCGTGTGACCGTCGGTTGAAAGCGGGCGCGCCGACTATTCGGCAGAAGAACCCCAAGGCCATCGCCACACCAGGGACGACGAGGCAATCATGACGTTGGGGGCCGACAGCGCCGGCCGGGCAGGCAAGTTTGGCCCGGGCTCAGTTTGGGCGGTCGTCTTTCGTCCCCGGATGCTTCGCGGGCTGCGGCGTTCGACTGCGGCGGCGATGGTCGGCGTGATGGGACTGGTCGGCTCCATGATCGGATCAGGCCCGGCGAGTGCCCAGGGCATCCCGCTGATCCGCGACACCGAAATCGAGAACCTTCTCAACGATTACGCCCGGCCTATCTTCAAGGCCGCCGGGCTCGGCACAGGCCGGGTCGCCATGCGGATCGTGCGATCGGATGTGTTCAACGCGTTCGTCGTCGACGGCCGCAACGTGTTCGTCCACACCGGTCTCTTGACCCAGGCCAACAACCCCAACGAGGTCATCGGCGTCATCGCCCACGAGGCCGGGCATATCTCGGGCGGCCACATGGCGGCGCTGCGCGCACGCATCGCCAAGGACCAGACCCGCGCGCTGCTGATCCAGATCCTGGGTCTGGCCGCGGTCATCGGTGGAGCGGTCAGCGGCGGCGATACCGGCCGAGAGGTCGCCCAGGGTGGCCAGGGCGTGCTGTTCGGCGGCAATGAAATCGTCATGCGCTCGCTGCTGGCCGAGCGGCGGTCGCAGGAATCTGCGGCCGACCAGGCAGGATTGTCCTTCCTCCTCAGCACGGGCCAGTCGGGTCGCGGCATGCTGGAGACCTTCGAGCGTTTCGCGCAGCAGGAATACATCTCCGACACCCACAAGGACCCCTTTGTCCGCAGCCACCCTGTCGCCACCGACCGCTTGAACCAGTTGCGCCGCCTCGTGCAGCAAAGCCCGCACTACAACGCGACCGACTCGCCCGAGCTGCAGATGCGGCACGATCTGATGCGGGCCAAACTTGCCGGCTACCTCGACCCGCCGAGCGCGGTGTTCAATCGCTATCCCGTCAGCAACATGACGTTGCCTGCGCGTTATGCGCGCGCCATCGCCCGCTATCACACCGGCGGACATGGAGCCCTGGAAGCGGCGATCGCCGAGATCGACACGCTGATCCGTGACAAGCCCGACAATGGCTATTTCTGGGAGGTGAAGGGCGATCTGCTGATGCGTTCGGGTAAAGCAGCCCTCGCCATTCCGCCGCTCCGCAAGGCCCTTTCGATCCTTGGCAACGCAAGTCTCGTGCAGGTGCAACTTGCAACCGCACTCCAGCAGGCGGGCGGTCCCGCAGGCATGGCCGAGTCGATTGCACTGCTCCGCAAGTCCCTGATCGACGACAAGAACCCGCGCGCCTACCGGCTGTTGGCCACGGCCTACTTCAACGACGGACGCCGCCCCGAAGCCGATGCCATGATCGCACAGGCCCACTTCCTCGAAGGTGACATCCCGAAAGCCCAGATCTTCGCCAAGCGGGCGCAAGGCGCGTTGAAGCCTGGAACGCCGGAGTGGTTGAAGAACGACGACATTCTCAGTTTCAAGCCGCAAACCTGAGGATGCCCGTCGACCAGCGTCGGACATTGCGGCAGGCCCGAAGGGTCATCAGCAAGGATGTGCCAGAAGGATTTGCGGGCATCCTGTCACGCCGTCGTTGTTTGACCTCGCGCCCACCCATCGCTAATAGCCTCGCGAACATGCCGCAGACGACATTGGGGTTCAACATGCCCCATGACGTCGCCGTTGCTCCCAATTGCAGATGAAAGAACGCCCATGGCCGCTTCCCTCCTCGCTCAGGCCCGCTCCCTCACCACCAGCCGCACAGGCATCGCCGTTGTTTTGAGCCTTGCGACCGCCGCCGGCTTTGCGCTGGCGGCGCTGACGTCGGGCGATCGGGCCACCGCCCAGACGAGTGCAGTCTCCGAGGCGGCGGAAGCAGCCAAGGGGGCACCGTTCACAGACGAGCAGAAGGCAGGCATCCGCGCCATCGTTCGCGACTACCTTTTGCAGAACCCAGAACTGTTCCTCGACGTTCAGACTGAGCTGGAAAAAAAGCTGGAGGAAATCCAGTCGGCGCGTCTCAAGACGTCGCTCAAGGAGAACTCGGCCGACATTTTCCGCCGTCCCGACGCACCGATGGCGGGCAATCCGAACGGTGACGTCACCGTTGTCGAGTTCTTTGACTACAACTGCGGGTTCTGCAAGCGCGGCTTTCCCGAGGTGGCAAAGTTGATCGACAGCGATAGCAAGGTCAAAGTCATCTTCAAGGAGCTACCTATTCTATCGAAAGCTTCCGAAGAAGCCTCCCGCGTTGCCCTGGCTGCCAAGAAGCAGGGAAAATATTGGGAAGTGCACCGCGACATGCTGAATTCCAAGGGGCGGCTCGATGAGGAGACCGCGCTGAAGATCGCTGGCAAGCTGGGCTTGGACACGGCCAAGCTGAAAGCCGACATGAACGCACCTGATGTCACCGCCGAGATCGAGAAAGTGCGCGAGATCGCCCAGAAGATGGGCATCAACGGAACACCGCACTTCCTCGTGGGTGACCGTTCGATCGCCGGAGCACCGGAAAACCTGCACGAGCAGCTCGCCGAGCACGTCAAGGCAATCCGCGCCAGCGGCGGCTGCGACGTCTGCTGAGGCGGTCGCCCCCGAGCGGGAGACAGGCACAGGGCGCTTCGACGAGGGTCGGCGACGATCAGGTTCCGACCCGAGCCAGCGCCCTGACCGGCCGTCCCCGCGGCGAGCCGCTGGCTACGGAGGCCACTTGCGCTGTCCTCATGACTGCGCGGGTACCCTTTTCCAGCCTGTATAAAGCTGATAGACGGATCATCTCCGGGCCCGGACCGGGCAGAACGCGCCTTGGCGATGTCCTTGTAGGAGGGCAACGGCGAGGTGGCCGGTCAACCGTTCACACGCGAGCCGGACACATGGCGCGCGTGTGCTTGCACCGATCTGCGCGGCTCGCAGGGCCGCAGCCGGCAGTGACGCGAGCAACGGTTTGATCACGGGCGAAACCCAACATTGAAGCGATGATGCCCAAGCCGATTTTTGTTCTCAACGGTCCCAACCTGAATTTGCTCGGCAAGCGTGAGCCTGCCGTATACGGCACCGCCACGCTCGAGGATCTGCGCCGCCTGACCGAGGCGCGCGCGGCGTCTCTCGGCCATGCCGTCGAGTTCCGTCAGTCCAATCACGAGGGCGTACTGATCGACTGGGTTCAGGAAGCCCGCGACAAGGCGGCTGGCATCATTCTCAACGCCGGCGGCCTGACGCACACGTCGATCGCACTCCTGGATGCGTTGCAGGCCGCCGAGCTGCCTGTCGTCGAGGTTCACCTCTCCAACATTTTCCGCCGCGATGCCTTCCGCCACCATTCCTACATGTCGCTGGCCGCAACGGGTGTGATCTGCGGCGTCGGCGCCAAGGGCTACGAACTCGCGGTCGAGGCCATGGCGCACCTGATCGCGAAGCCAACCAAGTGAAAAAGCCGGATCGACGGCCCGAGACGCGGCTGCAGAAGAGGGGGCCCAAGGCCATGAGCGCGAAGGACTTGATCGAGAGTAAGGATGGCGCGAGCGCCGAGAGCGCTCTCATCCGCGAGTTGGCCGATCTCCTCAACGAGACCGGCCTCAGCGAAATCGAGATTGAAAAGAGCGGCCTTCGGGTGCGCGTTGCCCGCCAACTGACGATCAACGCCTCGGCCGTGCCGGCATTCGCCCCCGGTGCATCGGCGATGCCTGCCGCCTCGGCCGCGACAGCATCCGCGTCCGCTTCGTCCGATCCGGGTAAGCATCCAGGCGCTGTGAAGTCGCCCATGGTCGGCACGGCGTATCGCTCGCCCGAACCCGGGGCCCCGACATTCATCGAGGTGGGCAAGCGCGTTGCACAAGGCGACACGCTGCTCATCATCGAAGCGATGAAAACCATGAACCAGATTCCGGCACCCAAGAGCGGCACCGTCTCGGCAATTCTGTTCGAGAACGGTCAGCCCGTCGAATTTGGCGAGCCTCTCGTGATCTTGGAGTAAGGGCTCAAATGTTCGACAAGGTGCTGATCGCCAACCGCGGCGAGATCGCGTTGCGCATCCAGCGCGCCTGCAAGGAGCTGGGGATTGCCACGGTGGCCGTGCACTCGACGGCTGATGCCGACGCCATGCACGTCAGGCTCGCCGACGAGAGCGTGTGCATCGGGCCACCTCCGGCCACCGACAGCTATCTCAACATTCCCCGCCTGCTCGCCGCTTGCGAGATCACCGGGGCCGATGCCGTTCATCCCGGCTACGGGTTCCTGTCCGAGAATGCGCGCTTCGCCGAAATCCTCGAGGAGCACGCGATCACCTTCATCGGTCCGTCATCGGAACATATTCGCCTGATGGGCGACAAGATCACGGCCAAGGAGACCGCCCGGAAGCTCGGCATTCCAGTCGTTCCGGGATCGGACGGCGAGGTGGCCAGCGAACAAGCCGCCCTGAGTGTTGCCCGGGCCATGGGCTTTCCCGTACTGATCAAGGCGACGGCTGGCGGTGGCGGCCGCGGCATGAAGGTCGCCCACTCGGCAGCCGATCTTGGGATCGCCTTTTCGACGGCACGGGCGGAGGCCAAGGCCGCCTTCGGCAACGACAGTGTCTACATTGAGAAGTATCTGACGAAGCCTCGGCATATCGAGATCCAGGTTTTCGGCGACGGCAAGGGCAACGCCATTTATCTGGGCGAGCGCGACTGCTCCCTGCAACGCCGCCACCAGAAGATCATGGAGGAAGCGCCGTCCCCCGCCATCAATGACGCGTCACGCAAAAAAATCGGTGAGACCGTTGCCGAGGCGATGCGGGCAATCAAGTATCGCGGTGCAGGGACGGTGGAGTTTCTTTATGAAGACGGTGAATTTTATTTCATCGAGATGAACACGCGATTGCAGGTCGAGCATCCGGTGACGGAAGCGATCACCGGCATCGACCTTGTATTGGAACAGATCCGGGTCGCCTCCGGTGCCCCCCTCTCGCACCGACAGGACGAGATCGTACTGTCGGGCCACGCGATCGAGTGCCGCATCAACGCCGAGAACCCGCGCACGTTTCGCCCCTCGCCGGGCCAGATCACGTATTGGCACCCACCGGGCGGCCTTGGCGTGCGGGTCGACAGTGGCGTTTACCAGGGCTATCGAATCCCACCCTATTATGACAGCCTGATCGGCAAGCTGATCGTTCACGGCAAGACGAGGAACGAGTGCCTGATGCGCCTGAAGCGGGCGTTGTCGGAATTCGTCATCGACGGGATCGAGACGACCATCCCGCTGTTTAACGAATTGATCCGCCAACCGGATATCGCCAATGGCATGTATGATATTCATTGGCTGGAGAAGTTTCTCGGAAAGCCATAATCTCGACGTCCCGTCCGCGTGAAGTTCGCGTGGCAGGGAATCGCCAGTGGCCTCGGCCCGTGACGTGAAAATTGTGCGGTTTATAGGCGGTAATCGGCGCTACTGAACTTGGCGCAACTGAGTAAAGGATCCTCCGGGGCATGGCCTCGCGCGATGACTTCATCATGGAGATCACCCCGCAGGTGCTATTGAAAGCCTATTCCTGCGGTATATTTCCTATGGCCGAAAGCGCCCACGACCCCGCACTCTATTGGATCGAACCACAGCAGCGCGGAATACTGCCGTTGCATGCGGTGCACGTTCCCCGCAGGTTGCGCCGAACGATCGTGTCGGGCGCTTACGATGTCAGTATCGACACCGACTACGAGGGTGTGATCGACGGTTGCGCGGCGTCCCGGCCCGGCCGCCGGTCGACCTGGATCAACACGCGCATCCGCACCCTGTACCGCGAGTTGTTCGCGCTTGGTCACTGCCATACGGTCGAGGTCTGGAGGGACGCCCGCCTCGTCGGTGGTCTTTATGGTGTGGCATTGGGCGGGGCCTTCTTCGGCGAGAGCATGTTCTCCACGGAACGCGACGTCTCCAAAATTGCGCTGGTGCATCTCGCCGGCCGGCTCATTGCCGGTGGTTTTACCTTGCTCGACACGCAGTTCGTCACCGAGCACCTGCGCCAGTTCGGGGCGTTGGAGATCGACCGCGGCGCGTTCCAGGTGGAATTGACCAAGGCGCTCGAACGCCGCGCCGACTTCTACCGCCTCGCCCATGACGCACGTCCGACAGAGATCATCGCCCTGATCGACGACGCGTGCGCAGCCGGCTGAAGCGATCGGCACACACGCCGGCAACAGACCGACGCACGCCGCCGCGGCGACATCTGCCCGTCGCAAAGCCACACCCCCCTGTTTCGCAAGGCGTGTTGCGCAGGGAACAGCGCGAAGACCGCGGTCGCGGCTATCACATGTCTCGAGGCAAGGCGCTCCCGCACCCCCCGAATGCGCCCGGCCCGCTTGGTCCAGATCGTTGATCTGGCAGGCCCTAGAAACAGCTCGCGGAGGAGAATGGAACGCCCAGCGAATTGAAGAGACGCCCTGCCGGCGATTGTCGAGATCGCCATTGGAACAAGGTGGCGGCCGGGTCCATCCCCGTCCCTCCCCGAGGGACTTCGCAAGAAGTCCCAGAGCCGGCCGCGCCTTGACGGGCTCCCTGGGTGAAAATCCGGGGGGCCCGGTCGCGTGGCCGGGCGTCCACAGTGCTCGTTCGCATCTGCGGCGCTCAACGGTGTCCCGAGCGATTTCGGCCCCGGGAGAGGGCAGGTCCAGACTGGCATCTGGCCCCGCCCTGACTGATCGTCTCGCTACGGCCGGAACCGCGTTGTCGCGGCCGCCTCAGCCGCCCAGCAGCTTGCGCTGCCACCATCCGCGTCGCGAGGTTGGCTCTTGGCTTGCAGACGCCTCGCCACCGCTACTGGCAGCGATCTCGGCGGCTCCCGGACCGACTTTCACTCTCTCGAGGCGGGGCTCACTGGCCACCGGCTGACTGCGGCTGCGCAGCGCTGGACGCGGCTCCTCGATCTCGCCTGCCTCGGATGGCGCAGCCGGCTCGTGCAACGGGGCCGTCTGTTTGGTCTGTCCGGCGGGGTGGTGATCCGGTGTGCCGGGCATCGCGACGGCCGGCACGACACCATGGGGCGTCATCGCGGTTGCCGACACGGCCTCTACTGCGACTCCACCGGGCTGAGCGGCTAGTCCGTCATCCTCGGCGACCGCTCGGGTACCGTGGTCGTCGGCATGTTGGTATGCCGCCCGATCGGCACCTGCGTCGTCGATCATGTCGTCGGCCGGCCGGTCGCTCCAGCCAGCCATGTCCTGATCGCCGTGCGCTCCGTGCTCGTTCGATGCATGAGCCTCCTCAGGCTCGGCTCCCTCCCGGCCGGGCTCGCCCACGTGAGCCTCATCGCCTTCGCGACCGGTCCGCTCGCGGTTGCGACGTCCACCGCGGCGACCGCGGCGGCGGCGGCGGGCCGGCCGGCCGGCTTCGTCCTCGCCATCACCGGAGGCGCGGCGATCGGTGCCGTCCTCGCCGTCGGCTTCGTCGTCATCGCCGTCATCACCACCATCATCATCGCCCGTGGCGACCTCGATGATGTTGTCTCCGCTGGCAACATGCGCCTCGGCGTCGCTCCCGGGCCGGTCGCTGCCTCCGCGCCGACCACCACGACGGCGGCGCCTGCGCCGCCGGCCGCCGTCTTCCTCTTCGCGCGCCTCGGGCTCGCCGTCGCCCTCGTCGTCGCTGTCGTCGGCGACGTGTGCCCCGGGCACCACGACCGCCTCGATATCGGGTGCGTCTGCGGCTTCTGCGTCGGTGCCTTCGTCAAAGCCCCAGTCCATCTTGATAGCGGTGCGCTCGGGCCGCTTGATGGCCTGCGGCGGTGCGGTGCCCTTCTCGATGGTGAAGTTGGCACCTGCGAGCTTGGCGGAGGCCTGGACGATGATCGGGTAGCCGTGGCGGGCTTCCATATCAATGATGAATTCGCGCTTGTTGTTGAGGATGTACAGCGCCACCTCGGCGGTCGTCGAGGCGATCAGACTGCCGCGCATCTTACCCATCACCGCATCTTCCAGGCCGCGAAGAACGGCCAGTGCGACCGATTCGACGGAGCGGATGATGCCAGTGCCCTGGCAGTGCGGGCACTGTGAAGTCGAACCTTCCAGCACGCCCGTTCGCAACCTCTGGCGGCTCATCTCCATCAGTCCAAACGGGCTGATGCGACCAACCTGGATGCGCGCCCGGTCGAAACGCAGCGCGTCCTTCAGCCGCCGCTCGACATTGCGGTTGTTGCGCTTCTCCTCCATGTCGATGAAGTCGATGACGACAAGGCCGGCAAGGTCGCGGAGCTTGAGTTGGCGGGCAATCTCGTCGGAGGCCTCGAGGTTGGTATGCAGCGCTGTTTCCTCGATCGAGTACTCGCGGGTCGAGCGCCCCGAGTTGACGTCGACCGCCACCAGCGCTTCGGTCTGGTTGATGACGAGATAACCACCCGACTTCAGCGTGACATAGGGGCTGAACATCGCGTTCAACTGGCGCTCGATCTGGAAGCGCGTGAACAGCGGCTCGGGCTCCTTGTATTCGATCACGTTCTTGGCGTGGCTCGGCATCAGCATGCGCATGAAGCTCTTGGCTTCCTGGAATGCCGCGTCGCCAGCGACGATCACCTCGTCGATGTCCTTGTTGTAAAGGTCGCGGATCGACCGCTTGATGAGGTCGCCCTCCTCATAGACGAGGCTTGGCGCTGTGGAGCGCAGGGTCAATTCACGCACGCTCTCCCACAGCCGCAGCAGGTACTCGAAATCCCGCCGGATTTCCTGCTTGGTGCGCGCCGCGCCCGCGGTCCGGATGATCAGCCCCATGCCTTCCGGCACGTCGAGCTCCAGCGCGATCGCCTTGAGGCGCTTCCTGTCTTGCGGGTTGGTGATCTTCCGGCTGATGCCGCCGCCGCGTGCCGTATTGGGCATCAGGACGGTATACCGGCCTGCCAGCGACAGGTACGTCGTCAAGGCCGCGCCCTTGTTGCCGCGCTCCTCCTTGACGACCTGGATCAGCATCACCTGCCGACGCTTGATGACTTCCTGTATTTTGTAGGATCGGCGCGTCCGGCGTGGGCGGGATGGCAACTCTTCGAGAGCGTCCTCGTTGCCGACCTGCTCGACGGCGATGGCCTCGCCGTTGGCCGGCTCGGCCCGCTCGGGGCGCTCCGACCGCTCGCCGCGTCCCTGGCCGCCGCGACGGCGCGAACGCCGGCCGTTTGGCTGGCGACGCTCGGGCCGCGCCTCTGCTGTGGCGTCTCCGGCATCCTCGATGTAGGGCTGGTCGGTTAGGCCCGCAGGCTCACCCTCTGGCTCGGCATCGTCGCCGCGATGCTCGTCGGCCGCGACATAGGATGACTCGTCGGCGCGCGGCGCATGCTCGTGGTCGGGGCTCGAGATGCCGGCCTCCGCCACATCATCGGCGGGGACGCCGCGTGCGCCGGAAAGGTCCGAGAGGCCAGCCGCCTCGGAACGAGCCGCCTCGGAACCGGCGGCTTCGACGCCGCGCATCTCGACGCTGGTGTCCGTTCCCTCCGTCGCGCCTTCGCCGTGCGTGGTCGACTGGGCAACAGGCTGCTCTGTATCCTCGCTGATGCTGGGATCGCGCGCCATGGTCTGCGCCAGGCTCGATGACCCACCGCGGCCGCCACGGCCACGACCGCGCGGCTTCGAGGGCGCACCATCGTTGCCGGTCTCGCTGTCGTCGGCACCGCTGCCGCCAATGGTCTCGACCTGGTCCTCGTCGTAGGCGGCTTCGACTTCGGTGACACCTGCGCCGGCCTCTGAGGTGCCGACCGTCTCGACGGTGTCCTCGTAATCGGAGCCGTGAACCTCGATGATTTCGCGGCTCTCGTCGTAATCCAAGCCGCCTGACGCCTCGCCACGACCCGCTTCGATGTCGTCGCGCTCGCCGTCGGTGTATTCGTCGTCCTCGCCGTCGTCACCGGCGGGCAGGCCGGCACCCTCGCCGGTTTGCGCACGCCGCGCCGCGGCGCGGCGCTCGAGGGCCTCGGCACGCGCGTCGGCGGCTGCTTCCTCGGCGGCCTCTGCAGCGGCCTCCTCCTCGAGGAGGGCGATCCGGTCGGCCACGGGGATTTGATAGTAGTCCGGATGGATTTCGTTGAAGGCGAGAAAGCCGTGGCGGTTCCCGCCATAGTCTATGAACGCGGCCTGCAAAGCGGGCTCGACGCGCGTGACCTTGGCCAGATAGATGTTGCCGCGGAGCTGCTTGCGAGCAGCCGATTCGTAGTCGAACTCCTCTACCCGTCCTTGCCGAAGCACCACGACCCGGGTCTCTTCCGGGTGTGTGGCGTCGATGAGCATTTTATTGTCAGACATGTGCTTTTGTCCTCGGCGCGCCGCGGGGGCGTACCGGCTGGCCGTTGGATTCGGCCAGCCACATCGGTCGGCCGTCGGCCGGCGCGCGCTGTGGCGATGAGAATCGCTGGGTTGTCGGTGTGGGGTGTCGCGTCGCGTCTCGGCCCGGATCCGGCATTACGCCGCCAGATGCGTCCACCCGCGGCCGTTTCCGGCTCGGGGCGGCAAGTGACTGAGTTGCGTGCATCGGTCATCGTGTAATCGTCCAAAGGCAGCCGTCGCGCAGGTTGTGTGGCGCGGGGCTCGAAGGTCCGACAGCTGTCACGCCAGCGGTCGTCGGGCGGCTGGGTACCACTGGTCCGCCCAACCCAGCCGATCGGCACGGGCCGACAAAGGCAGGCGGAAGGCCGACCGGCACTCGCTCGAAATCTCTTGGCGCTGGATGACACTATTCAGGACTTGGGTCGGCGAGCCCTCCGGCGTCGCGCGGTTCGTTGATGGTCCTGTCGTCGATCCAGACTGCGTCGAGGGCGAAGCCCTGCGTCGGAGAACGACCCGCTTCCTACCCGGCAAACCGTCCCCTCGCTGCGCGAGCGCGGGGATACGCCGTTCCTCTGATGCGGCCGGCAGTTTTACTCTGCCATTGCTTCATAGGGTGCTCGTGGAAAGCAGGACGAACATACCAGTGTCATGTTTACGGCTTCGTCGGCCGCAGCGCAAGTCTCGACGCTGTCCATTGCGCGAGCAGCTTTTTAGACTGAGGCCGTGCCTTGCAGAGTCTGGCGATTTGGCTAACAAGTCATTAACAAGTAACAAGTTCTTCAGTCCTGCGCATGGCCTGCAAGGGGGGCGTGTGTGCGGCGGCGGGCTTCGAGGGGGCGCACGTGGGTCGATGGACCATGCGAAAGGCCGGCGCGAACGCCTTGGCGGGCGCGCTGCACTTCGCCGTCCTGCTGTTGACGGCAACAGTCGGCCTTGCTGCCGGGCCGGGATTGTCGGCGCGTTCTGTTGACGTGGCCGAGGACGGGGGGCGCACCCGCTTCGGGTTGATCCTGTCGCACGGCGTCCCCGTCGAGGTGTTTTCTCTCGCCAATCCGTATCGCGTTGTCATCGACCTGCCGGAGGTGCAGTTCGACCTGCCTGCCGAGGCGGGCCGCCGCGGGAAAGGGCTGGTAACGGCCTACCGTTTTGGCCTTTTTGCCGCAGACAAGTCCCGCATGGTGCTGGATACCGGCGGTCCGGTTCTGATCGAGGAGGCGCGGATGGTCGCCCTGCCCGATGGGTCCGTGCGGCTGGAACTGGCGTTCGTCGGGACGGACCCGGCGACATTCGGTGGCGGCACCGGTGCCTCCCGCCAGGCACCACGCCCGCAACGCGACCAGCCGCGAGAAAAATCGACCGGCAGCCGTCCTGTCATCGTCGTTGATCCAGGCCATGGCGGGATTGATCCCGGAACCCTCGGTCAAGGCGCAACATACGAAAAAGACATCGTCCTCGCCGTCGGCTTGAAGCTGACGGCGGCTCTTGCCGAAACCGGCCGTTACGAGGTCCACCTCACGCGTGACAGCGACGTGTTCGTGTCGCTGGATGATCGTCTCGCGCTGTCGGCGGAACGCGGTGCCGATCTGTTCATTTCGCTGCATGCCGACGCGCTGGCCGATTCGAACTTCGCTCGTCACGTCCGTGGCGCGACCGTGTACACCCTGTCGGAGCGGGCGTCCGACGAACTGGCCCGTCGCATGGCGGAAAAAGAGAACTCGGCCGATCTCGTGGCGGGCCTCTCCGTGGCCACCGGCGAAGCCGCCGACGATGTGCGCGACATCCTGATTGATCTGATGAAGCGCGAGACAGCCAACTTTTCGTCGGATTTCTCGACGGCTCTGGTGTCGCGAATGAAAGAGGCGGTGAAGCTGTCGCGCGATCCGCGGCGGTCGGCGGCGTTCAAGGTTCTCAAGCAAACCAACACACCCTCGGTGCTCCTCGAACTCGGCTACTTGAGCAATCCCGAGGACGAACGCACGATGCTGACGACGAAGTGGCAGCGCGACATGGCCAGTTCCATTGCCCGCGCCGTCGAAGACTATTTCGCCCGCCGCCTCGCCGGGGCGCGCTGAGCGCTCATCGCCGCGCGGCTTGAAGGCCTGCGCGATAATGCACGGTAGCCGG
Organism: Hyphomicrobiaceae bacterium; assembly: GCA_033765285.1. Lineage (GTDB taxonomy): Bacteria > Pseudomonadota > Alphaproteobacteria > Rhizobiales > Hyphomicrobiaceae > Filomicrobium. The sequence goes on from JANRIE010000019.1 coordinate 197,221, forward strand.
GCGCTGCACGCAGCGCACAATTGCCGCAAACGGGGTGTTCACAGTCTCTCAGCATGCTAGCCACGCAGCATGACTGGTTCGTCTGATTCGCGCAGGACGCCCGCACGGTTCGATGGTAGGTTCGCGCGAGGTTCGAAAGCGGGCGCAATGTCGGAACTGAGTTGGCTCGCAGTTGCCTGGAGTTTGCCCGAAATGGACGGGTGCAGGCAAGGCAGCGCGTCCCGACAACACGGAGCACGCGCATCTCGAATGGCACAAGCGACAGGTTGATCCTCAGGACGATGCGACCACCGATCATGCTACCGCCCGAGCCGCGCCGGAAGCCACGGCGCAAGCGTACCCGCAGCTTGCTGCTGGGTCTCCTGGGTTTTGGGTTCGCCGCGAGCGTGGTCCTGTTCGTCGTGGGGTCCGCGGTCGCCGGTTACTTCCTCATGCGCATGTCGGAAGACCTGCCTGATTACCAGAAGCTGGCCGCCTACGAACCGCCGGTCATGACGCGCATTCATGCGCACGACGGCGCTCTGATTGCCGAGTATGCGCGCGAGCGCCGGATTTTCGTGCCGATCAACACGATCCCCAAGCGCTTGATCAATGCGTTCCTCGCCGCCGAGGACAGCCGGTTCTACGAGCACGGCGGCCTTGATTTCACGGGCATCGCACGCGCCGTCTACAAAGCGGCTGAAAACCGGATCAAGGGCGGCGGCGGTCGCGATCAGGGTGCCTCGACGATCACCCAGCAGGTCGCAAAGAACTTCCTGCTGTCGAGCGACCGCACGATCGAACGCAAGATCAAAGAGGCGATCCTGGCGATCAGGATCGAGCGCACCTACTCGAAGGACAAGATCCTCGAACTCTACCTGAACGAGATTTATCTCGGCATCGGCTCTTATGGTGTGGCGGCCGCCAGCCTCAACTACTTCTCGAAAGAGTTGAAGGACCTCACCATCGAGGAGGCCGCCTACCTCGCTGCCCTTCCGAAGGCCCCCAACAACTATCATCCCTTCAAGCACACCGAGAAGGCAACGGCCCGGCGCAACTGGATTATCGGCCAGATGGCCGAGAACGGCTTCATCAGCGAGCAAGAAGCCGAGGCCGCCCGGCAAAAGCCGCTCGCCGTCAATCTACGACCGTTTGGTGCCCACATCTTTGCTGCCGAGTATTTCGCCGAAGAAGTGAGACGCGCGCTGCAAGCCCAGTATGGCGAGGAAAAACTGTACGGCGGCGGCTTGTCGGTTCGCACCACGCTCAACCCGGTGCTCCAGCGCTATGCCCGCAAGGCGCTCATCGACGGCCTCGTCGACTTCGATCGGCGCAAAGGCTGGCGGGGTCCGCACGCCAAGGTCGACATCGCCGGCGACTGGGGAGCTGCGCTCGACAAAGTCGAGACGCCGAGAGACTTGCAGCCCTGGCGACTTGGCGTGGTGCTGGAGGTGTCGAAGTCGAAGGCAGTGGTCGGACTACAGCCGGCCAAGGAGCAGGACGGCTCGCTGGTCGGCAAGCGCGAGGCTGTGGAGATCGGCTTCGACGAAATGAAATGGGCCCGGCGCGAGGGCAAGGCACCAACCGGCTGCGGTGATGTCGTGGCCATCGGCGACGTCGTGTTCGTGGCACCCAAGGACCCCGCCAGCTTGTCCGGCGTGTGGTCCCTCATGCAGGTCCCGGAGGTGGGCGGTGGCATCGTTGCCATGGACCCCCACACAGGTCGCGTGCTTGCGGTCGTCGGCGGGTTTTCCTTCGACATGAGCCAATTCGACCGTGCCATCCAGGCCCGGCGCCAGCCCGGCTCGGCGTTCAAGCCGCTCGTCTATGCGGCAGCCCTCGACAATGGCTACAAGCCGACGTCTATCGTTCTCGATGCGCCCATCGAGATCGAGCAGGGCGGTGGTCAGGACGTGTGGCGTCCGGAAAACTACGACAAGAACAAATCGCTGGGCCCCACGACCCTGCGCGTCGGCATCGAACGCTCGAAAAACCAGATGACCGTTCGTCTGGCCCAGGACATGGGCATGCCACTCATTATTGAATACGCGAAGAGATTCGGCGTTTACGACGACCTGCTGCCGGTTTTGTCGATGTCGTTGGGTGCCGGCGAGACGACCCTCCTGCGGATGGCGACGGCGTACGCGATGGTCGCCAACGGTGGCAAGAAGGTCTACCCGACGCTGATCGACCGCATCCAGGATCGCTGGGGCGCGACGGTTTGGCGACATGACGCCCGGCCCTGCGACAATTGCCGCGCGGACGCCTGGAACGGTCAGGACGAACCCGAGATCGCCGATGACCGCCGCCAGATCATCGACCCGCATACCGCTTATCAGATCACCTCGATCATGGAAGGCGTCGTGCAGCGTGGCACGGCCACCGTGTTGAAGAAGATCGGCAAGCCCCTCGCCGGCAAAACCGGCACGACGAACGAGGAGAAGGACGCCTGGTTCGTCGGCTTCTCGCCCGACCTCGTCGTTGGCGTCTTCATGGGCTACGATTCACCCCGACCGATGGGCAAGGGCATGACCGGCGGGCAGCTCGCGGCGCCGGTCTTCGGCAACTTCATGGAACTCGCGCTCAAGGACCAGCCTGCGACCCCATTCCGCGTTCCCCCCGGGTTGAAGCTTGTGCGCGTCAATCTGCGGACGGGCCTGCGCGCCAGCCCATCCGACAAGCAAGCCATCATGGAAGCCTTCAAGCCCTACGAAGAACCCGACGACGCCTACTCCGTGATCGGCCTGACCGATGGCGACGAAACGGTAGCGGGCGGCGGCGCGGCTGGCGGTGGCTATGGTGGCGGCTCCTCCGGCGCAGATGCCGCCTACCGCCCCGTGCCTGCCGGGCGCACGCTGGGCTCTGGCCGCGGCGGGGTCTGGTAGTCCAGATCGCCGGTCGCGGCATCGTCCGCCGGCACACGTCGAATTGCATTCGTCGGGCAGGCGGCCTATATCCCGCCCGACCCCTCATAGACCCTGCAAGTCCCAGGAGCCGCACATGCGCGCCGAAGCCGCAAAGCACGTCGATTCGATCAAGGAAGCCCTGACCCTCCTGCGGAGGCATCTTTGACTGGGATACCGCCAAGGACCGCCTCGACGAATTGAACCGCCGCGCCGAGGATCCGAGCCTGTGGAACGACCCGAAGAAGGCGCAGAAGGTGATGCGCGAGCGCCAGGTTCTTGAGCGCGCGATCGAGACCTACGAGAAGCTGGAAGGCGACCTCGACGACTGCGTGACGCTGATCGAACTCGGCGAGGCCGAGGACGACGCGGCCAGCATCGCCGAGGGCGAGGCCAATCTCAAAAAGTTGGACGAGGACGCGCAGCGGCGATCCGTTCAGGCCCTCCTTTCGGGCGAGGCGGACGGCAACGACACCTATGTCGAAGTTCACGCCGGCGCAGGGGGCACCGAGAGCCAGGATTGGGCGCAAATGCTGACACGCATGTACGCCCGCTGGGGCGAGCGCGCCGGTTTTCGCGTCAGTCTGCACGAGGAAAGCCCGGGCGAAGAAGCTGGGATCAAGTCGGCGACGCTGGAAATCAAGGGCGAGAACGCCTACGGCTGGCTCAAGACCGAGTCCGGCGTGCACCGTCTCGTGCGCATTTCGCCCTACGATTCGAACGCCCGCCGTCACACCAGCTTCGCCTCGGTCTGGGTCTATCCGGTGGTCGACGACAACATCGAGATCGACATCAACGAGAGCGAGTGCCGCATCGACACCTATCGCGCTTCGGGAGCCGGCGGCCAGCACGTCAACACGACCGACTCGGCCGTCCGCATCACCCACATTCCGACTGGCATCGTGGTGGCTAGCCAGCAGGAACGCTCCCAGATCAAAAATCGCGCGATCGCCTGGGCGATGCTGAAGTCCCGCATGTATGAGATGGAGCTGAAAAAGCGCGAGGAAAAGGCAAATGCCGAAGCGGCCAGCAAGACCGACATCGGCTGGGGTCATCAGATCCGGTCCTATGTGTTGCAGCCCTACCAGCTCGTGAAGGACCTCCGCACCGGCGTCGTCTCCACTGCGCCAGCCGACGTGCTCGATGGAGCAATCGACCCGTTCATCGAGGCCTCGCTGGCCCAGAAGATCAAGGGCGGTGGCCCCATCGAGGTCGACGATGTGGACTGATGAGCGTTAGCGGTCGCACGACCGGCCAGTTTGCAGTTCCCAATCCTCATGGTGCGCTGTTTACTGACGTGTGCCGGATCAGGAGGCTGCCCCATGACCGCAGACATCGTGTTCGACTTCTCGCGCCTGGACCTGCCCGGCGCCGCGCCGCGACTCTTCGCCGGGGACGAGCGGATCTTTCTGGAGGGTGAGGCCGGGTCGACGATGTACCTCGTTCGCTCCGGCAAGGTGGCGATCAAGGCAGGTGGCATGATCGTCGACAACATCGGCCCTGGTGGCATCTTCGGCGAGATGAGCCTGATTGACGGCAGCCCGCGCAGCGCGACGGCTTATGCCGCCGAAGCCAGCGAGGTCGCCGTGATCGACAAGCCGACGTTCCTCGCCCTGGTCCGTCACGATCCCAACTTTGCGCTGCTGCTCATGCGCATGCTCGCCCACCGCCTGCGCCGGACGACCGAGAGCCTTTGAGGCACCGTCATCGCCGTTGTTCGCCGCCCCGACCCTTCGGGCGGCACGTGCCTGTCCCCATCAACCCCACCCGGCCCTCATGCTCGCCCGTCCGACATCTCTTAACCTCATCACCACGACGGGCTTTGCCGGCTACGCGCTGATCGACAGTGGCCAGGGGCGCAAGCTTGAGCGTTTTGGCGACGTGCTGGTGGACCGGCCGGAACGTCAGGCGCTGTGGCGCAAGGCGCTGCCCGCACAGGCTTGGGCCGAGGCGCACGCCGTGTTTTCGGCCTCCGAAGAGGACGAGGACAAGGGCCGCTGGCGTGTGGATCGGCCGGTCCCCGAGAGCTGGCCGGTTCGAGTCGGCAACGCGACCATGCTGTGCCGCTTGCAGGGGCTCTGGCATCTGGGCCTCTTTCCCGAGCAGTATCCCCACTGGATGTGGATGCTCGATCACATCGCCGCTGTTCGGCATGCCGGCGTCGAGCGACCGCGCGTCCTGAACCTTTTTGCCTACACCGGTGCGGCCTCCCTTCTGGCGGCGGCCGCGGGAGCCGAGGTCACCCACGTCGATGCCAGCAAGAAGGCGGTCGCGTGGGCGCGCGAGAATCAGGCGGCGTCTCGCCTCGCCGATACGTCGATCCGCTGGCTGATCGAAGATGCAGCCAAGTTCACGGCGCGCGAGGTGCGGCGGGGCAAGCGCTACCACATCGTGCTTGTCGACCCGCCGAAGTTCGGTCGTGGTCCGAGCAACGAGACCTGGGACCTGTTCGACGACCTGCCGCCGCTGCTGTCTGATTGCGCTCAACTGGTCGCCGAAGGGCCTGCGGCCATCGTGCTGACGGTTTATGCCATCCGCGCCTCGGCGCTGAGCTTCGGGCAGCTTGCCGCCGAGGCATTGGTCAGCCAGGGTGGCAGCCTGGAAACGGGCGAATTGGCAATCGTGCCGGTCGCTGGCGGCAGCGCCGTTCCGACCTCGCTGTTTGCCCGTTGGCATCGCGGAGAGGCACCATGAATGAATTCAGTGGCCGGCCGCGGGCCAGCCGCCCGAGCGCGGGCGTTATGCTGATATCGAGCCTGCAGAACGAGCGTATCAAGGCGATCCGCGCCCTGGAGATGAGGAAGGCCCGCCGCGAGACGGGACTGTTCGTCGCCGAAGGGACCTCGATCCTGATGACCGCCCGCGACAAGGGGTGGGTGGCGCAGACGCTGCTTTACGAGCCGGTAGCGGGCGATAACCCCGCCAACCGCAGTCTGGTGGCCGACGCGATGGCGGCCGGGACGGAAGTTCTTGAGGTGACGCCGGCGGTGCTGGGCAAAGTGGCCGCGAAGGACAACCCGCAGGCCATTCTCGGCGTCTTTCGCCAGCGCTGGGCCGACGCACCTGACGCCACCGCGCTGTCCGCCAGCGATCTCTGGCTGGTGCTTGAGGAAATCCGCGATCCGGGCAATCTCGGCACCATCATGAGGACGGTCGATGCCGTTGGCGCGTGCGGGATCATCCTTGTCGGTGCGACATGTGATCCCTTCGCGCGCGAGGCGACGCGGGCGAGCATGGGCTCGATCTTCGCCGTGCCACTGGTGCGCATGGAGCGCGCGGCGTTCCTCGCGCTTGCCACGTCATGGACAGGCGACATCGTCGGCCTGCACCTGGCGGCAACGCACGATTTTCGCACTGGCCCGTATCACGGGCCGACGCTGGTGCTGATGGGAAGCGAGGGCCCCGGCCTCAGCGACGAGTTGACGGCGACCGCAACTCGCCTCGTCAGGATACCGATGGCCGGCGACCTCGACAGCCTCAACCTCGCGATTGCAGCCGCCCTGACGCTGTACGAGATCCAGCGGCCCTATTTGAGGGTGAGTCGTGAGTAGAACACGTCGGGGCTCTGCTTATCCCCCAAAACCTAAAACCTAAAACCTAAAACCTAGAACCTAAAACCTAAAACCTAGAACCAAGAACCTTCCCCCATGCGCATCGAGTACCATCGCACATTGATCGCCGACGAGGTCCGCAACGACGCGTTCTATCGCGCCTTGAAGGCCGTGGTGGTACCCGGCAAGACAACCGTTGCCGACATCGGAGCCGGTTCGGGCATCCTTGGGCTGATGGCCGCCAAGCTCGGGGCCAAGGAGGTGTTCTTCTACGAGTCCGCCGAGGTCGCCGCCGTCGCCGAGGCGAGCATCCGGGCATCGGGCTGCAAGGGCTGCCATCTGTTTGCCTGCCACTCCACCGAGATGGACGAGCCGCCCAAGGTCGACGTGGTGATCACCGAGACCCTCGGCAACTACGCATTCGAGGAAGACATCATCGCAACGCTGGACGATGCCCGGCGGCGGCATCTGAAGCGTGGCGGGGTCGTGCTGCCGAAGACGGTCCGCCAGTTCGCCTGTCCCCTTGTCGTCCCCCGTCTCTTCGAGGAGATGACCGCATGGGATCGGACCGGCGAGAAATACGGCCTCGACTTTTCGACCGCTCGCCGCATGAGCCTGAACAACGCCTATGTCCGCGGTCTCCGGCAGTCTGATTTGCTGGATCGTGGGGCCCGCCAATGGGACGAAGCGGACATGGGGGCCCGCGTCAGTGGCAAGCGCAAGGGCACGGCCGCCTGGACATTCGAGCAGCCGATAACGGTCTATGGTTTCGGGGTCTGGTGGGAGATCGAGATCACTGCCGGCATTACCCTCTCCACCTCCCCGCTGGGACCGGCGACGCATTGGGAACAACTCTACTTTCCCCTGGAAAAGCCGATTGTCGCCAAGGCCGGCGAGATGTTGGAGGCAAAGTTCGCATCCGATACGTCACCGGAAGGTGGCACCAACCTGGCGTGGCAGGCCACGCACTTGACGACCGGGGGACGCGTGATCGCCCGCCAGTCGATGGATCTCGACAAAGGCTATCTGCCCTGAGCCGAACCGGCGTCAGTTGCCGGTGCCTCGAGCGATGGCCAGGCGAGCATGCCTTTCGGCGGGCCGACGACAATCAGGAGCACGGCGACGAGAATGAACACGACGACGCCGATCGAAACGATCCACGAGGCGGCCGAGCGCCAACCTGCATTGCGCCGGGAGCGACGTGCGATCTCCAGCCAGCGACGGCTTCCGGCGGGAATTGTCCCTCTGCCGGTTGTGTTTGCGTGTGGTTCAGTGGCTGCGACGGCCTCGCCGTCATCGAAGGACGCCGCGTCGATGTCTTGGGCGCGCGTTTTGGGCCGCGTCCCGGGCGACATCCGTAGCGGCGGCGGGGTAACGACCCTGGCGGTCGGGATGTGCGGGCCGTCATCGAGGTTGGCAGGAGCGGGACGGCTCGCCTGGGGGATGGAGACGACGCGCTTCGGGGTCCGCGACAGGAGGACCGCGAGTTCACGCTCCAGGACCACTTCCGCCTCGGAGCGCTCGTTCGGCGGGTTGCCGGTCGTGGCAGATTGACCGGCGTCGTCGACACTCGCGGTCTGGGGGGGCCCTTGGGCTTTCCCGGAGCCCGGCTGTGCAGTTGGAACCATGGCACGCCGTCATCCAACGCCGAAACTAAACGAAGCAGGCGGCAAACATGGGGTTGAGGCTCCACGAGCGGTGGTTCCGCCAGCGCACCGACATTCGGCTCTGGCGGCAACCGGATCCGAACGTAGAGCAATCCAATGTCCGTCTCGTCATGAGGATAAGCAGCACAATATGTCATGACAATGAAAAATGCCGCATGTGCTCCAGCCTCTGGATGGGCTTGACCGCAATTCGCTTCCGGCCTTTACGGTGTCGCAAAAGCCAGCGCCTCCACGGTCCTTATTGGCCTGGGGGCGAAATGTGGCGGAACACGCGGTCAGCCAGAGCGGCGGGATGCCGGCGACCGACCGCTCGGCGAGACGTGGCCATAAATTCAGCACCAACGGTTTGGGGGACGTGACGTCATGATGATCCTTGTCGCCGGACTTGCCATTTTCATCGCCATCCATCTCTTCCCCACAAATCGGGAGCTCCGCGCGGGCTTGCACGCGCGCTACGGCGAGGCCGGATACAAGGGCATTTTTTCAGTCGTCGCGCTGCTGGGACTGGTGCTCATCATCGTCGGGTATGGGACCACGCAGCAGTATCTCGGATCGAAGAACCCGATCCTCTGGGACCCGCCGGTGTGGACGCGCCACGTGTCGTTCTTGCTGATGCTGCCGTCGATGATCTTCCTGGTCGCAGCCTATATCCCGTCACGCATCCGCGCGGCCTTGAAGCATCCCATGCTGCTCGCGGTGAAAATCTGGGCGCTCGCGCATCTCCTGGCCAACGGCGATGCGGCCTCGCTCATCCTGTTCGGTTCGTTCCTCGCATGGGCAGTCTACGACCGCATCAGTCTCAAGAAGCGCGGCGATACGGGCTGGGGCGGCGCGACCGGTAGCATTCTGAACGACGTCGCTGTGGTTGCGGTTGGAACGGCGCTCTGGGGGTTCATGCTCGTATACGGCCATGCGCTGCTGATTGGCGTACCGCTCGTGTCGATCTGATGAGCGATTCCACCGCAGACCAAGCGCTTCGCGACGTCGGCCGGCTGGTCGGCATCGCTTGGCGGCCGGCCCGCCGTGCGCCCATGCAGGAGGTCGAGACGGCCAGCATCTCGTTGGAGACCGGCCTGGAGGGCGATCACAAGGGGCTCAAGTTCAAGAACCGGGCGGTAACGGTCTTGTCACGCGAGGCCTGGCAGGCGGCGCTGGCTGAGTTGTCGGACCTCGGCGGCCCCGTCGACCTGCCATGGACAGCACGGCGGGCAAACCTGCTCGTCGAGGACGTGCATCTGCCCAGAGCACGCGGCGGGATCATCTCAATTGGCCCCGTCCGCCTGGAGATCACCTATCCGACACAACCCTGCAAGCGCATGGACGAGGCCCATCCGGGCTTGCTCAAGGCTCTGCATCCCGAGTGGCGCGGGGGCGTAACGGCCCGCGTCTTGGCCCCCGGTCCCATTCGCCTCGGCGACACCGTCAGCGTTCTGCTCCGACCGGCCGAGCGGACCATCCGCCTGCCGGGGTGACTGCCACCGACAGTCGCCGCACACTGCATGCCGTGCCGGCCCCGCACGCCGTTCAGTAGGTCGAGACGATCAGATCGGTGAATTTGCCGGTTTCCGGGCTCTTGCCCTCGTCGGTGATGATGATCGCCGAGTTCGGCTTGATGTGCTCGGCGAGCACCTCCGCGATCTCGGCGGGGATCTTGACCCTCTCGAGGGCGGCAGCCGGGGTCTGAGGCAAAGACGCCGTCTCGACGGGAACCTCGGCGTAGATCGGTCGGCCGCGTTCTCTGCCGATCACCCGCCTCTGGACTTTCGGCACGGCACGTGCGGCCGTCAGCGCCCGCCATTCGAGATCATGGCCATCAGCCGTGTAGCCGACCGCGTGGAAAACTTGCGTCCCGAGCGGAACGGACGGCGAGGCAATTTCGATGGGCGCTTCCATCAGGTCGTCCCAGCCTTGTCGCACATAGATCTTGCCGGCTTTCCGGCTGATCAGGACGGTGATGGGCTTATCTGCTCGCTTCAGCGCACGCTGGGCTGCAGCCAGCGAGCCCGACGCCTGTGCCACGGCTTCCGTTGCCGTCTTGAGAACGGCCGACAGGGCAGCGCGCCGCTGCTCGGTCTGCTCCGCCGCTTGCTGCAGGGCGGCGATGCTGCCGTCGATCTGCCGGCGGTCGGCGTTTGCCATATCGTAGGCGGCGAGCGCGGCCAGGGCCTCGGCCTCGATCCGGTCCTCTTCGCTCTCGGCGGTGGCGATCTTCGCGGGGTCACTGAGTTGTCCGGTCTTCACCAGGAACGCCTTGAGCTTGCCGTCGGCCGCAGCTTTTGCGGCAAGCGCGTCGCGGATACGCTTGTCGATGTCGCCGACGGTCTTGCGGGCTGCGGCCAGAGCATCCAGCGCCGCGCGCAGATCAGCGTTCGCCGCAACGACCTGGGCATGGGCGTCTGCGCGCCACGTCGCGCTGTCCTTGGCAGCCGCTTCCAGGGCGGCGAGCTGCCGCTGACGGGCGGCTGCGACGGAGGCACGCGTCGGTGGCCCTTGCGCGTCGGCTGGCTGGTCGGCCGGTCCTGCGGCGTTGGCTTGCGAGACGCCGAGCATCATGCGTGCGGCGTCGGAAGCGCGCCGTCCGGCGGCTGGCGACGTGTCGTGCTGCACCACGGGCGGTGCCGCGTCAGGCACACCCGGCGGCAGCGGCTTCAGCAGGTTGGCGTGCGCGATGACCTGAGGCTCCGGGCTGTCGTGGGCAACGATCACGCGGGTGCCGAGTGTCGTGGTCGAAAACAGGGTTCGCGAAAACGAGTACGGCAACCGGATGCAGCCATGGGAGGCGGGATATCCAGGCAGGTGGCCGGCGTGCAGGGCGACCCCCGACCAGGTGATCCGCTGCATGTTCGGCATCGGTGCGTTGGCGTACAGATTGGAGTAGTGGACTCGGTTTTTCTCGAGGATCGAATAGACGCCGGTCGGTGTCCGGTGACCCGCTGCCCCCGACGAGATCGGCGAGGATGTGACCATGCCGTTTCGGTCATAGATCGTCACGCGCTGCTGGCCGAGCGAGACGACCAGCGTCAGTGGTCCCGCCGTCGCCAGTCCTGGCGTCTTCTCGGCAACCTTGGCCGCACGGGCGGAGCGTGCCGCGGACGGGCGGCTGGGCTTGGCGCGCGCGGGGCGCGAGCGCTGCCCGCTGCTGGTGAAATAGGGCGACGAGTAGCCGTACGACTGCGCGCTCGCGACGGGCACCGGCAGCGTGACCGCCAGAAGAGAGCCGGCGGCACAAGCCAGAGTGGTCGACAGGACCACGGAGTGGCGCATGTTGGCGCGGGGGGGACGAGGTGTCTGCACTGTTCTACCCACTCGAGTGATACGGCTACGCGATGTCGCTGCGGTCTTTTGTGCCCGATTAACCTTGACCTAGCGTTACCTCTCCCCTGGGGTTCACATAACAGCCATCTCCGAAAAACTGCAATGCACGCCATGTGGAAAATGCCCACGAGGTGCCAGTCTGTGGCTGCAACTCTACGAAGAGTGAGCCTAACGACATGATTTTGCAGTAGACATTGGGGCTGGCGGGATGATGCATGCCCGTGCTCTCGGCACGATTGAGGCAAGCCGGCGGACACCGCCCCTGTACCGATCATCAAAGCAGTGTGGCAACATGGCACCGCGCGCGCTAGTGTTCCGGTTCTGACATTTGCTTGCCCGGGTGGCGTGGCTCGGAGCAAATGTCAGAACCATGAGCAACACTCGTGTCGTGATCGCGAAGTTCGTCTCGGTCTGCAACGCGCGCGTCACGAATTTCGCGATCTGAGCGACACGAGCAATTCTATGATTCTTGTGCAGCTTATGCATCTGACGTTTGGCTTGGGCCTCAGATGCGAGCGGGTACCAAACGTAAGATGCGCTGCACTAGGCTTCTGGATCACGTGCCCAGTTCTGGGAGACGCCGATGAGGCGTTTGCCAATCCATAACATAATCATCATGTTATCTGGTGTCTCGAGGCAGGCGCCCGAGTGTCGACCAGCCGCGTCGAAACGCGAGGGCCGCGCGCAAACCGAACGGGGAGTTGAGGAGACCGCATGTCAGCACAGTCCCCGCACGGCAGTCCTTCTGGAGTGGCCAGCGCCCGACGCCTGATGGCACCCGACATCACGGCCAAGAAGGGTGCACGTCCCATCGTGTCGCTGACGGCCTATCACGCTCATACAGCCGCGATCGCCGACCAGTATTGCGATTTTCTTCTGGTCGGCGACAGCCTGGGCATGGTGATGCACGGCTTCGAGACGACCGTGCCAGTGTCGTTGGACCTGATGATCATGCACGGCAAGGCGGTCGTCCGCGGCGCGCGCCGCGCCCTCGTCGTCGTCGATATGCCGTTCGGCTCTTACGAGGAAAGCCCGTCGGTCGCCTTCCGCAATGCGGCCCGGGTCATGAAGGAAACCGACTGCGGCGCGGTCAAGCTCGAAGGTGGCCGCCGCATGGCCGAAACGATCCGCTATCTCGTCGACCGCGGTGTTCCGGTGATGTCCCACATCGGCTTGACGCCCCAGTCGATCAACGTACTGGGCGGCTTCAAAGCCCAGGGTCGCGAAGCATCACAGTGGGCCGCCATCGAAGAGGACGCACGGCTCGTTGCCGAGGCCGGTGCGTTCGCCGTCGTCCTGGAGGCGATCGCCGAGCCGCTGGCCGCGCGCATCACCGGGGCGATCCCCATCCCCACGATCGGCATTGGCGCATCGGCCGCCTGCGACGGCCAGATCCTCGTCATGGAGGACATGCTGGGGCTGTCCCCCCGCGTGCCGAAATTCGTAAAGGAGTTCGGGGCGATCGGCGCTGCTATAGAGAACGCCATCCGCGGGTACGCCGAGGAGGTCCGCGCCCGCACGTTTCCAGCCCCGTCGCACACCTACGCGATGAAAGCCGGGGAGGTGCAATCAGCCGACCCGCCTGGCGCCCCCGATCCTCGGGCCTCGAAAAAGTCGAAAAGCGCCACCACCTGAGTGTTTGGGGCTCAGGGGGCCAGGCACCAAAGCGCCGAGCGGCAGGTTCGAGCGGCGCGCGCGCTCCCCGGCACCTCTGCATTGCCTTCCCGTGCTGTTTGGTTATCAATGCCTCGCTGCCGCATCGGCCGGCAGGCGACAATAGCCTGGCTGACGTTGCGCCAGCCAGAGACCGGAGCTGCCCGAGGATACCATGGCCGATACCAATGACAGCCTGATGCGCGAGATCAAGGAGGAGCTCGAGCGCGAGCGCCTTGCCGCGCTGTGGAAGACGTACGGCACCCTCGTCATTGCGGCCGCCATCCTGTTCGTCGCGGGCGTTGCCGGCGTGCAGGCGTGGCGCTGGCAGGAAAAGACCGCCGCCGAAGCCGCGGGCGCGCGTTATGACGCGGCGCTGTTCGCCGCGCTGTCGGCAAAGCCCGAAGAGGCGACCCAGCCCTTCTCCGAGTTGGCGGCGAGTGGGCCTGCCGGCTACCGGATGCTGGCAGAACTCCATGTGGCGGCCTCGCATCACGAGGCTGGTCGCGACGCCGAAGCTGTTGCCGCCTACGACGCACTGGCCAAGAGTCCGACGGCAGATCCGTTGTTCCGCGATTACGCGGTTTTGCAGGCTGCCACTCTGCGCGCGGCCGCCGCTGACTTTACCGAAATTGAGAATCGGCTCAACGATCTTAACTCCGACACGAATCCATGGCGGCACTCTGCACGAGAGCTTTTAGGGCTGGCGGCGTTGAAGGCCGGCAAAGCGGAACGTGCGCGGGCCCTGTTCGGCCAGTTGCTGTCGGAGACCGGCACGCCACCTGGGCTGCGCGACCGTGCCGAGATGGTGATGGCGCAGTTGCTGGCGTCCGAGACACCGGCAGCGCCGGTCGAGCCGGCGAAGGCTGTCGGAGCCGGGACAGGATCGGCGGGGGCGAATACAACGGGGGACGCCGCCGGTCCAACCGGACCTGTTACGGGTACGACCGGGACCGGGGCTGGAAAGTGACGAATGGACTGCTGACGGCTCTCTAGTGCAGCGCATCTAACGTTTGGTTCCCACTCGCAGTAAGGCCTTGAACCAAACATTGGACGCGCAATACGTACTAGAATCAAAGTGTTGCAAATGTTCCTTTCGGCTCCGACACGTGGTCGATCGGCTGCTGCGAAGGGTACCAAGTGTCGGAGCCGGAACACGAGCCGGACCGCGGCCAGTTGGAGTGTCGGCGGGTGCGATGCGAGGGTGGAGACGTGACACCGGACGCACGAGAGGAGAGGGGACATGGCAGGTAACCATAGGGCACCGCTGCAGCGGGCCTTGGCAGTGCTGCTGACGCTTGCACTGGCAGGTTGTGCTGACAGTTTGCCGTCGCTGCCGAGCCTGCCCAAGATTACCGAGCTCAATCCCTTTGCCGAAAAGCAGCAGCCGCTGCCCGGCCGCCGCGTACCGATCTTCGCCAGCCAGGATACCAAACCGGTCGGCGAACTCGCCTCGGCCGATCTGCCGATCGTGCTGCCGGCCCCCCGTCTCAACGACGACTGGACCCAGCCCGGCGGTGAACCCAGCAATTCGCCCGTTCACCTGGTCTTCAGCACGAGCCCGAAGACGGCTTGGACTGCGGACGCTGGGACGGGATCAAGCAAGGCCGGCCGTGTAACGGCGAGCCCGATCGTCTACGGTGGCCGGGTCTATACCCTTGATGCGGCCGGCTCCGTGAGCGCATATGCGGTCACCGGTGGCTCGGCCCAGTGGCGCGTCTCCCTCGTCCCTGAGCGGGAGGCCTCTGCCGGGGCTGGCTTCTTCTCGGGCCTGTCCCTGTCGTCAAGCGCTCAGGGCGGGTTCGGCGGCGGGATTGCCGCCGACGGCGGGCGCGTCTACGCCGTCTCCGGGTTCGGCAAGGTCGCAGCCTTGGATCCAGCGACCGGCAAAGCGATCTGGGAAAAGAGCCTCGGCACCCCAGTCCGGGCCGCCCCGACGGCCGTTGGCGACAAACTGTACATCGTCAGCATGGAAGGCCGGTTTTACTGCCTCAACGGTTTGGATGGTTCGGAAGTATGGGTGGTGCGCGGCTTGCCGCAGCAGGCCAGCCTCGTCATGAACGTCAGCCCCGCCGTCGGCGGCGATATCGTCACCGTCCCCTATCCTTCCGGCGATCTGATGGCCCTGAAGGTGGCGGATGGCTCGCCGGTGTGGTCGGAAAGCCTGTCGCGCACGCGCGCCGGATCGCAGCTTGCCTCGCTGAGCGATGCCGCAACCCCTGCGATCGACAATGGTACGGTGTTTGCCGTCGGCCATGCCGGCCGCATGGTGGCGACCAGCGCGTTGACCGGTGAGCGCCTGTGGTCGGCCAACATTCCGTCGATCAACCGCCCTTGGGCCGCGGGCGATACGGTTTATGTCGCCGACACCGAAGGCCAGCTCATCGCGCTGGCTCGCCAGGATGGCTCGGTCCGCTGGACGGTCCGCCTGCCGGGGTCCAAGACATGGTCCGGTCCCACATTGGCGGGCGGCCTGCTGTGGGTCGTGTCCAGCACCGGCCAACTGATCGGAGCCGATGCGGCGACGGGGCGCGTGGCCCACCAGTCAGAGGTCGGCGGGCCAGCCTACATCGCCCCCGTCGTCGCGGGGGGCCGCATGTTCGTCCTGCGTGACGATGCCCAGTTGGTGGCCTTGAACTGACGCCCGGCCGCGCTGCCGGCCCCACTGGGCTGCACAACGATTGGCGTCGCGGCGATATTCGGGCATAAGTGCGGCCTCCGTCCGACAGAGGCTATACACAACTCGTGCCGACCCCCACCGATAGCGCCCACACGCCAACCGCTCCAGAGTCCGGCACCCGCCCGGTGGTCGCCATCGTCGGGCGACCGAACGTCGGCAAATCAACGCTGTTCAATCGCTTGACGGGCAAACGAACGGCACTCGTCTCCGATATGCCCGGGCTCACGCGCGACCGTCGCGAGGGCGTTGCCGAATTCGCCAACCACAAGGTGACGCTGGTCGATACGGCCGGGCTGGAGGAGGCGGCAAAGGGCTCGATCGCGGCCCGAATGCGCGAACAGTCCGAGAAGGCCATCGTCGAGGCCGACCTCGTCCTGTTCGTGATCGACGCCCGCGACGGGATCACATCTGCCGATCAGGCCTTCGCGACAATCGTGCGCAGGGCTGGGCGACCGACGATTCTCGTGGCCAACAAATGCGAGGGGCGCGCCGGCGAGGACGGCTTCTACGAGGCCTACGAGATGGGATTGGGTTCGCCTGTACCGGTCTCGGCCGAGCACGGCGAAGGAATTGGTGACCTCGTCACCGACATCCTGGCGGCGCTTGGCCTCGCCGTCGTGCAGTCTCCCCGCCGGTCGCGCAGGGCCCAGATGGCCGCCGCCGCCGAGCCGGGTTACGAGGCCGCCGGCGACCCCGACGCCGATGGTGATGGCGAACCTGAACGCGGCACGCTTGCGCGGCCGATCCGTGTCGCCATCGTCGGCCGCCCGAATGCGGGCAAGTCGACGCTGGTCAACGCCCTGGTTGGCGAGGAACGCATGATCACCGGGCCCGAACCCGGGCTGACGCGGGATTCTGTTTCCGTCGACCTGACGATTTCTGGCCGCACGATCCGGCTGTTCGATACCGCCGGACTGCGCCGCAAGGCCCGCATCGAGGAACTCGCCGAGAAGCTGTCGGCCTCCGACACCATTCGCGCCATCCGCTTCGCGGAGGTCGTCGTTCTGATGGTCGATGCCGAGCGCCCATTCGAGCAGCAGGATTTGACCATCGGCGACCTGATTGCCGAGGAAGGCCGGGCCCTGGTCGTCGCCATCAACAAGTGGGACCTCGTCACCGAGAAGCAGAAGATTCTGAAGGACCTGCGCGAGACGGTAGCCGAGCGGCTGTCGCAGGTGCCAGATGTCGCTTTGGTGCCGATCTCGGCCTTGGGCGAAAAGGGCTTGGACAAGCTGATGGCCGCCGTTTTCTCCACTTATGCCACCTGGAACCGACGGGTCGGGACGCCCGACCTCAACCGCTGGCTCCACGAGGCCGTGGCCCGCCATGCCCCACCGGCGGTTTCGGGGCGACGCCTCAAGATCCGCTACATTACCCAGCCGACCGCGCGGCCGCCGACATTCATCGCCTTCTGTTCACGGCCAGAAGCGGTGCCGCGGAGTTATCTGCGCTATTTGACCAACAGCTTGCGCGACGCGTTCTCCTTGCCCGGTGTGCCGATTCGCCTCAATCTGAGAAAAGGGGAGAACCCGTTCCAGCCATCACGGCGTCGTAATTCGCGCTGATCTGGAAAGGTAAATGATCGGCATCCCGTGCAGATATCGGCGGGTGTGCGTGCGGCTATCCCATGGCTTGACGTTGGTCTTGCACTCTGGCTCAGCCGTAGTGTCCGTCACGCAGCATGATGTGGAAAGAACGGGCGCGAGGTGCCGGACGGCCGGAACGAGGTTTACCGCTTGCGGCTCGTTTGGCGATCGGTGCCCCATGGGTATCCCAGGTTCGGCACAGGACGCTACACCCGGCATCTGGGTATAGAAAATGGCTTCGGCACCGGCTGGGGTGTCGCATCGAGGGTGGTTGAACACATGACAAAATCCGTGATGACGACGAGGCGCTTGGCGTTGAGCATCGCTGGAGCACTGGCCGCGGGCCTGGTGCTGACCGCGCCGACAGCCGATCGAGCGGCGGCCAAGGCCGTCTCCGATAGACTTAAAGTCGCCTGTAGCGGCGATTACAAGCGGTTCTGCAACGGCTATGCCGTCGGCAGCTCATCCCTGCGCAGTTGCATGAGGGCTGCCGGCAAGCGCTTGTCCGAGGTGTGCATCAGGGCTCTCGTCGACGAAGGCGAAGTGCCGCGCAGCGTCCTCAGCAAGATGCGGTGAGTCCCGCCGGTTCGACGACGTCTGCTCGCATCTTCGATGCCGCGTGTAGCTTTTCGTGCTGATCTCCCGATGCCGACTGCACCGTTCGCGGGATGACATGGACGTCCTCTTCTATCATCTCGAACGCCAACCCTTGGAGCAGGTTCTCCCGCTGCTCCTCGAGAGGACTTTGCAGCGCGGTTGGCGGGCGGTTGTCCAGTCGGGGTCGCAGGAGCGTCTGGCGGCCTTGGACCTGGCGCTGTGGACCTATCGCGATGACAGCTTCCTGCCCCACGGCACGGCGGCCGATCCGTCCCCACACCTGCAACCTGTGTTCTTGACGGCGGGCGACGACACCCCGAACGGTGCGGGTGTGCGCTTCCTGGTCGACGGTGCCGAGACGGCTTCATTCGAGGGCTATGAGCGCATCGTGTATCTGTTCGACGGTCGCGATGTGGAGGCCGTCGGACGCGCTCGCGGCCAGTGGAAAGCGGCGAAAGCGGCGGGTGCCGACTGCACGTACTGGCAGCAATCGGCGGAGGGTCGCTGGGAGAAAAAGGCCGGATGAGCGTGTGCACCGCTTCGGCCCGGGTGCCGTCATGAACTATCGTCATGCCTACCATGCGGGCAACTTCGCCGATGTCCTGAAGCACGTGGTTCTCGCCCAGGTGATCGAGCACCTGAAGCGCAAGCCGGCTCCATTTCGCGTTATCGACACGCACGCCGGGTTGGGAGTGTACGACCTCGGCGGCCCGGAGGCAGGCAAGACCGGTGAGTGGCAGGACGGCATTGGCCGCATCTGGCAATCCGACCCGCCGGGTCGGCTCGCCGATATCCTCGAGCCTTACATCGGCGTGATCTCGCGCCTCAACGCGCAGGGCTCGCTGCGGCTTTATCCGGGCAGTCCGCTGATTGCCCATGCCCTGATGCGCTCGAACGACGTCCTGATTGCCAACGAACTACATCCTGCCGATCGCGCCACGCTGGAAGAAACGCTGGGTGGGGCTGGGAATGCCAAGGTCCTTGGGCTCGATGCGTGGGTCGCGGTGAAATCCCTGCTGCCTCCCAAGGAACGGCGCGGGCTCATCCTCGTCGATCCACCCTTCGAGGAACCCGACGAACTGGGCCGGATCATTGCCGGGCTCGCCAATGCGGGCCGCCGCTTTGCCACCGGTGTTTACATGGTGTGGTATCCCATCAAGGACCTTCCACCGATCATGGCGTTCCATGCCCGCCTCGCCGGTCTTGGCTTGGAGAAGGTCGTCGCGGTCGATCTCGTCGTCGACCGGCCGAGTGCCACCGATCGTCTCAACGGCTGTGGGATCGTGATCGTCAACCCGCCCTTCGGCCTGCTGCCGCACCTCATGGACGCCCTTCCCTGGCTGACCGCGCGCCTTGCCCGCTCGGCCGATGCCCACTTTCGATTGCAGAGCCTGGGTGCCGAAACCCTCCCGACGGCGTGACGTTGTCATGGGCCTTTACGGTCCGGTCCGCGACGAGCGCGCCGGTAGACTGACGCTGGTCCCCAGCGGCGGGTGACGCCGCAACCCCGGCCCAAGTGCGAAACTGTTTCTCCGCAGGCTTGCGCGTTCCCCGACTTTGTTCGATACTTTGCGAGACGGGATGTCGCAGGCATCCTACTTCCGATTGCGCATTTCTGGATCGAGTCGATGGCTCAGGTGCCACCACGCCTCTTCCAAACGGGTACAGCTTGCATTTTTGGTTGGGGAGGCTCTCCCCCGCACACGAGGCGCGTCCGCTCTGCGGGTCGCGCCTTTGTCTTTTTGGCCAGACACGGAGGGCCCTGATGCGGCAGACTGGTACGGTCAAGTTCTTCAATACTCAGAAGGGGTTCGGCTTCATCAAGCCGGACACGGGCGGCACGGACATTTTCGTCCATGTCACTGCCGTTGAGCGCTCGGGCATCGGCGATCTGATCGAGGGCATGCGGATTTCGTTCGAAACGGAGCCCGATAAGCGGGGCAAGGGGCCGAAGGCCATCAATCTCCAGCAGGCCTGAACCTTTCGCCGAACCAGCAGTATCGGGCGTGGTCGCGTTCGGCGCTGCATGCTGAGAGTATGTTTCGGCGAAGCGGGCACCGGCTCGTCCATGAAAATGCGACAAAGCAGGCCCCGGGAGCGCGCATCCTAATCCTTAGGATCGAAAGGAAACTTGCAACCTGTCGCCTCGCGATGGCAAAGCCGCGCGCGACGGTCTTGCGATGATGGCACCGGCCAGGACGGCAGCCACATGCTCAGCAACGGGTTGTCGCGGGAGTGCCACGCCCGATCGAGAAAAGCGACGCCCTTTGCCCGTTACCAGTGGAAGCGCGATGGTTAATTTTCTCGCGTTGCGGCACTCTCCGGCGCACCCAATGACCAACACCAGGAGATCAGACCCATGTTGAAGCTTAGGCAAATTGCGCTTGCCGGCGCGGCTGTAGCCAGCTTCGGCCTCGCCATCGGCACCACGGCCGTCGAGGCCAAGACGTGCACCAAGAAGGCCGGACAAGGCACGGCATCCACGGAAGAAGGGGCCAAGTTCCAGGTCGATGAGGTCCTGCTGCAGTCGACCGACTGGGGCGCCTGGGCCGCCTGGATGGCGTCGGGCAACACGCCCGGCTACACGTTCGGGCCGCGGACCTACAAGTGCAAGCAGGGCGGCTGGGGTTACGAGTGCTACGGCACGGCGACCATCTGCAAGCTCTGAGTGTTGAAACAGTCCTCTGAGAAAGAGACACCATGCGCAGCACGCTCTTTATTGCCGCCGGGCTCGCGCTCGCGGCCTTGCCCAGCACCGCCGACGCGGGATGTGTCAAGGCCGGTGGCGAAGCTACGATGCTGACCGAGGATCTGGCGAAGTTCATGGCCAACGCAGCCCTGAATAACCAGATCAAGGCGAACGGCTGGACGCCCTCGGGCGACGTCAAGATGACTTGCACGGGTGCGACGCTCGGCACCCATTGCGTGGCCCAGCAGAAAGCCTGCAAGTAAGGCGCGTGACGGCTGAAAATTGCGCGTGCGGACGCCTCGACCGGCCGACGTGTGAGTTAGAGTTGGCAGCCGGCACGGCGTTGGGCTTTTCTGCCGTTTGACTATCGGGCGCGGCTCCATGGGCCGCGCTCTTGAGTTTGAGACGTTCGAGACGTCGCGCGGGTGGAACCCAGTCTCGCGCCCGGCGTTCTGCACAAGGCGCAGACCACGCCGGTTCCCGCGGGGGTTAATCGTCTCGCAAAGTTCACCAGATAGTGTCCGCGGGCCGTCCTGGTGTCGGCTACAGTTCAATCCGCTGAACAGCCGTGCCAGCCGGGCACACCAAGCCGGGCTACGGAGTGGAAAAAGGGGTTAGTCATGAAGCGTTTGATGATTGCCGCATCGTTGCTGTGGGCAGCGTCGGTTCTGGCCGATACGGCATTGGCCGGTGAGCGCTACCGCGGCGGGTATTACGGCATGTACCGGTCCGGCCCACAGGTGAAGGGCTTCGTCGCGCGTCGCGGCGGATATTCCTACACGTACGCGGACTCCATCAACACGACCGGCAACTCCCGCAGCAACTACGGCGGCGTCAACAGCCTGCGCGACCCCTTCACCGATCGCCAGACCAACTCCGGGCCGTTCGACCACGGCTTCTTCTTCGACAGCGGCGTTGCCCCACGCGGTGGCGATTCGCCCTACCAGCACTGAGCCACACGCCACCGCAGCGGTGCGGGACAAACCGCAGAAGCCTTATCAGCCGTCGGCAGCAAGCGGTTGCCGACGCTTTACTTTATTGATTTTGCGTTGAATTTCCCCATACGAATGGACCTCAACTGCGGCCCCGCGGCCACAGGCAGCCGCCCACACCAGCGCTATAGAAACCCGACTGTCATCTTCAGCAGGGCTGTTCACATGCGCGTAATCCTGGCCTCCTGTCTCGCCGCCGCCGCCGCCGCCGTCATGGCTCTGGCACCATCGCCTGCCGATGCCAAGTGCACGCGCTTGGCGTTCTCGGTGAACGACTACGGCAAGGACGGTCCGACGAAAGACGCCAAGGACCTGCTCGACAAGTATATCAAGGAGCACATGACGAGCCGCGGCGTGTCCAATTATCGGACCGGCCCCAAGGATGTGAAGTGCGAACTGTTCATCGACCTCATCGTGTTCGATGAGTACACGTGCCGTGCCGAGGCGAACGTCTGCTGGGACGAGTAGTGCGGCGCAAAGAGCGCGACTCTGACACGCGCCGACTGCTGCTGCGTCAGACCCGGGCAGCCGCCAGCGGGTTCGTGCACGACAGGATGCGTTCAAAGAGGCTTTCCCGATCGAATGGCTTCAGGACGTAGCCACTGATGCCTGCTTCGAAGGCATCGTTGATGTCGACGGGGTCGGCTTCGGTTGCACAATAAATGATGTGCACTGGCTCCTCGGATTTCAGTGCACGAATTTTGCGCACAAGTGTGTGCGTGTCGCCGTCTGGTAGTCGCCAATCCAGCAGGATCAGTTGCGGCACGCCTTTGCTGCAGATCGCGAATGCGGCCTCCTCGCTGTCGGCGTCGACCACGATATAGCCCAAGCCTTCGATGATGCGCCGCGCAATCCGGCGGATCACATCCGAATCATCAGCGACAAGACAGAATTTCATGGGCATCCGTTTCCGGCTTCGAGGCTCATGTGCATCTGGGACGAGATCAACTCCGCGCCTGTCTTTCGCGGAGTTGCGCGCTCGTCTCGTCGCACGCGATTGATCGCGTGGAAAGTCCACTCGTCCAAAACTATCGGCGTACTCGTCCGCGTACTCGATAGTGTGCCCGGCAACAGTTAATGCGGCGTAACTGCCGGCACCGATTAGTGTCGTACAGATAGCCCATGGCGGTAAACCTGCCGCCGGCCGGTGGCAGGTCGAACGGTCAGACGTCCTGGACGGTTTGCAGGATAATGTCGTCGGCATCTCTCAGGATCTCGATCCGCATGCCCGTCGAGCCAGCCAGCCGCCACGTGTAGTAGGCCTGCACCGTGAGCGCATCGAGTGCGGGCGGAGCCTCGCCGATGACGAACTCCGTCAGATACTGCGGCGGTCGCGCCCCTGTTCCGGTGCAGCGCAGAATGAAGCGCGGCGTTTCAAGCCCGCCCTCGATCACGACGGCCACTTGGCCACCGCGCGGCAGAACGGTCAGTGAGCAGGCGACGAGATTGAGCAACAGTTTGACCTTGTTCTTGGCCATGTGACCGTGCGGGCCAGACCAGTTGAGCTGGTGTTTGCCCTGGGCGATCAGCCCACGTGAGATTTGCTCGGCCGTCGTGAGGTCGATCTGCGCTCCGGCCGACCCGGCCGCGCCAAAGGCGAAGCGGGCGAACTTGAGCCGCGCCGAGGCCTGCTCGGTCACGTTGCGGATGACGTTGAGGGCATAGGTCTGGGCCTGCCGGTCATCGTCCTCGTCCAGGATTTCCAGCCCATTGTATATGGCACCCACCGGCCCGATGATGTCGTGGCAGATCTTGCTCGAGATGAGTGCCGCAAGCTCGAGATCGCCTGGCTCGCCTTGCTGCGTCGTGATCGCATGGTCCATGTAGTGCCCCTCCTCGCCCCGCATTGCCGAGGGGCGGTCAACGCTTTGCGTTTGCGGCGGCTCTCGCGGCCGGGATGCCGCGGACGCGAACCAACAGGGGCCGCTCGTTCAAAAATCTGAATCGATGTCTATGGATACACGCCACCGCTGCCGATGCATAGGCTGGCACCGCTCGGCTCGGTGTTTGACACAGCCGCACTGTGGCAGTCCGGCAAGACGGTGCCGCGCCTCCCACCAGCCGCACGCCGCGCATCCACCCACCTGCTGTCGGGCCACACTTTCGTAACAACTCCAGAGCAATGGTTAGGAGATCGGCAAATTCCGTGCCGCAATCTGACTGGCTGGGTGCCGATGTACCCACCCCTTTGAAGGTCGAAGACCCGCAATGACAAACCTGTCCACGCTGATGCGGCTGATCGTGAAGAGCCTGCTGGTGCCGTCGCTCCTGGTGGCTGCGCTGGTCGTTTCTGGACCGGCCCGCGCTCAGGAACCGCCGCCCTGGCAGCTTGCCCAGAACTCCGATCGCTACGAGGATCGCTACGACGTTTATCGGGAGGTGGAGCCTTCGCAAGGCCGATCGAACGACGGCGAGAGGAGGGAGGCCGCGCCCTATGATCCCCGCTATGACGGACCGCCCGCGACCGAACCCGAACGGTATGAGCGCCA
This sequence comes from Hyphomicrobiaceae bacterium, assembly GCA_033765285.1. Lineage (GTDB taxonomy): Bacteria > Pseudomonadota > Alphaproteobacteria > Rhizobiales > Hyphomicrobiaceae > Filomicrobium. The sequence continues at coordinate 221,322 of JANRIE010000019.1, forward strand.
GCCGGCGGCTCCGCCGACCTACGGTGCCCCATACAGCGACCCCGATCGCAGTACGGGTGACCAGCGCTACCCGGCCCCCCAGTATGACGCGCCGCGCGGCGACGGCGGCCGCCGCTATGCCGGGCCGGAGGAACCATACTACGAACGCCGCGAACCCGAATCCGACTACCCGCGCGAGCGGTACAGCGACGAGCCGCGCAATAGCGGCCCGGCGACCTACGAGCAGGGTGAAATCGCGCGAGCCGGCCATTCGTTCTTCGGATCGGTGAGCAAGGGGCTCGCCAGCGCCATCGAATACACCTTCAAGAATGTCGGCCGTCCCAACGGGTATGTTCTGGGCGAGGACGCCGGTGGCGCGATCGTTGCCGGCCTGCGCTTCGGCGAGGGCACGCTCTACACGCGCGATGCCGGCGAACACCGGGTTTATTGGCAAGGACCGACGATCGGCTATGACTTCGGCGCGGAAGGCTCCAAAGTGATGGTGCTCGTTTACAACCTCAGCGATCCCGCCGACATCTACGAGCGGTTCGGCGGCGTGCAGGGGGCCGCCTACCTGATCGGCGGCGTCAGCGTCCAACTGCAGAAGCATGGCAATGTGACACTGGCACTGATTCGTTCGGGGGTGGGCGTGCGGCTAGGTGCGAACGTGGGATATTTGAAGTATACCCGCTCGCCGACATGGAATCCGTTCTAGGATCGTCGCAACGGGTCGACATCGTTCGCCGTGGCGCAGTTGCGTCGGCGGGTCGCGCGGCCCTGACACGGTCGACCTGACGCGGTCATGACGGCCGAGGGCTGGCGGCACGGGCTGCAAGGCTGAGGGGGAGAGGGCCGGGTGGCCGCAAAGAGCGAGCATCAGGGAGCGGTCGCGTGATCTCGATCCAGTCGGTCATGCTGATTTCGCTCGGCTTTCTGGCCGCGTGCCTTGCCGGGCTGTTGATCGTACCGGCCTATTATCACCGCACCGTTCGGCTCACGACGGAGCGCCTGAAGCGCGCCATGCCCATGACGGAAGCCGAGATCCGCGCCGACAAGGACCGGATCCGTGCGGAGTATTCGCTGGCGATCCACGACCTCAATCGCAATCTCGAGCAGGTGACGCTGACGTCGGCCCGCCAGCGGGTCGAGATCAATCGGCGCGATGCGGCGATCAGCGCACTCGAGGGCGAAGTGGCGCGGATGGGCACGTCGCTGGAAGAGCACGAGAACGCGCGCCGGGTGCTCGAGCAGACCATCATGGATCGGCTGCCGCGGGTCGAGCAGCGCCTTGCGGAGGCCCGCCGCCTTCTGACCCAGCGTGACCGCGAGATCACCCGGCTATCGGAAACCGCGGAAAAGCAGGCCCGCGCGCTGGATGAGACGACCCAGATCAACGCCCAGACCCGTGACGAGATCATGCGCCTCAATGCGGCACTCGCGACACGGGCTGCCCGCAACCGCGACGGCTTGGGCGACAGCCGGTTCGATGGCGAGGTGGCCCTGCGCTCCGAACTCGAAGCCCTGCGCGCGCGCACCCGCGAGCAGGCCTCGATGATCGCCCGCCTGCAGGGGTTGATGTCGCGCACGGGCGGGGCTGTCGGCGCGGTGCAGACCGGTGCAGGTGACGGGTCCACCGCGGCGGACCGCCGGCTTTCGTCGTCCGATTACGTCGTCGTTCCGCGTGCCGAAGAGGAGATCGCCCGCCTGCGCAGCGATCTGATGGAGGCGGAAAGCGCGCTGCGCTCCGTGCAGAACTCCGCCGAGGCTGGCAACGACATGCGCACGCGGCTCGAATCCGAGATTGCCAGCCTTCGTTCGATGACCGAGGAGCAGGCCTCTGAGATCGCTCGCCTGCGGGCCGCAATGACGGTGTACGAGGAAGCCGACAAAGACGGTCGCGGCATTGCCGAAAGCAAGATGGCGATGAAGGCGCGGCTCGCCTCGCTGCAATCTCAGACGGATGACCAGACACAGTTGATTCAACGCCTCCGGTCGGAGATTGCCGCCGTCAACGAGCGCGCTGCCCGCCAGACGGCGCACATGATGGAAGAAATGCGCCGGCTCGGCTCGGGCACCTACCAGACCACGGCAGGCTCGCGTGCCCCCCGCGCCGCCGAGGCACCGCCCGAACCCCGTCGCACGCTGGCCGATCGCATCGCGGAACCGCGGGCTGGCGCACCGGCCGATCGCCGCGGACCTCCGGGCACGACCCGTGCACGGCCGGCCGTGACGCCGCCGGTCGACCCCCAGGATATCGCGCGGGCGTCCGGCTTTCTGCGCGCGCTGGGCGGTGGCGGCGCAGCCGCTTCGGCAGCCTCACCGAGCCAGCACGTCCCCCAGCATGCCGTTCCCGCTGCCAGCGATGCACCGGCACAGACCGGGCCGGCGGATGCTGCCGCAAGCCCCTCGGGCCAAGCGCCTGCCCGTCGCGGTGGCCTGCTCGAGCGGATCACGCGGGCCGATACCAGCGAGTAAGACCAACCCGGATAAGTTCTGACCCACCTTACGGTAGACCGCGCCTTCAGGCCGGCTCCCGGAACGAGTGTCGGAAGGCGCGACCAAAGACGATGCCGTCCCGCCGACCGAACAGACACAGAGTCAAGACATCTGCGGGACGGTGTAAGGGCCGATCGCACCGTTGCTCAGTGGTAACCCTGGCCGTGCCGGACTTTGCCCCGAAACGTCCAATACGTCAGCGCGGTGTAGCCGAGGATGATCGGCAGCATGATGGCGGTGCCAACCAGCATGAACAGTTGCGACGCTGGTGGGGCTGCAGCCTGCCAGACCGTGATCGAGGGCGGCACGATGTAGGGAAGGTTCGAGATGGCCAGGCCCGCAAAACCGAGCAGGAACAAGCCGACGCTGGCGGCGAATGGCTGAACTTCGCGCCCTGTTTGCAGTCCCTGCCAGCAGGCCAGTGCGACCACGCCGGTGAGGATCGGGACCGGGGCCAGATAGACGATGTTGGGCCAACTGAACCAGCGCACGGCAATGCGCTCGAACACCAGCGGCGTCCAGATACTGACGATGCCCATGGCGATGACCACGGCCACGATCAGCCACTTGGCCCTCGCCCGCGCGTCGGCGGCGACCTCGCCTTCGGTCTTCATGACGAGCCACGTCGCGCCGAGCAGCGCGTAGCCGATCACGACGGACACACCGACGAACAACGGAAAAGGAGCCAGCCAGTCGAGTGGCCCGCCGGCGAACTTGGTGCCTTCGACCGGAATGCCCTGCAGCAGCGTGCCCAGCACGATGCCCTGCGTGAACGCGGCGATGATCGAGCCGCCCGCGAAAGCCACGTCCCAGACGGCGTGATGCGGCTTGGCGACCCAGCGGTACTCGAATGCGACACCGCGAAACACCAGAGCCAGCAGCATGACGATAATCGGGATATAGACGGCCGGCAGGATGGTGGCGTAGGCCAGCGGAAAGGCCACGAACAGCCCGCCGCCTCCAAGTACCAGCCACGTTTCGTTGCCGTCCCAGAAGGGGGCGACCGTATTCATCATCACGTCGCGGTGGACCTCGTCCTTCGAGAAGGGAAAGAGGATGCCGAGGCCCAGGTCGAAACCGTCCAGGACCACGTAGGCGGCGACTGCAATGCCGAGGATTCCAATCCAGGCGACGGGCAGCCAAGTGCTCATCTCGCTCATTGCCACACTCCGCTGGGCCACGTTCCGCTCGGCCACGTTCCGCTGGCTGTCCTCGTCGCTTGCCCGTTCACATTCACCCGACCGCCTCGCGGGTTGCCTGCGTGGCCCCCGATAAGGGCCGCGACGGCGTTCCCACCGCAGCCGCTTCGCCTTCGACGATGCCCGGATAAGGCCCCTTCTCGATCAACCGGTTGATGTAGTAGACGCCCATCGAGAACACGACGGTGTAGACCACGACGAACAGCGCGAGGCTGACGGCCAGAGCCTCGAACGCCACCGGCGAGGCGGCGTCCTTTGTTCTCAAGATGCCATGCGCGATCCACGGCTGGCGGCCGGTCTCGGTCACCCACCATCCGGCAAGGATGGCGATGAAGCCGAGCGGCCAGGCGTGCTGCACGGCACGGGTATACCAGCGCGTCTCGAACAGCGATCCGCGCCACCAGAGCCAGGCTCCGACGAGCCCGATGCCAATCATCGCGAGGCCGATGCCGACCATCACGCGAAAGGCGAAAAAGACCGGCCAGACCGGGGGCCGATCTTCGGGTTTGAAATCCTTGAGCCCCGGGAAAAGTCCGTTCGGGTCATGGCGCAGGATCAGGCTTGCGCCATAGGGGATCGCGATCTCGTAGTGGTTCTTTTCGGCTACCGCATCCGGGATGGCAAAGAGCACCAGTGCACCCGGCTTGGTCCCGTCCCAGTGCGCTTCCATGGCCGCGATCTTGGCCGGCTGATACTCGAGCGTATTGAGGCCGTGCTGGTCGCCGATCACGAGTTGCAACGGGGCGAGCAGTGCGACCATGCCGAGACCCATGCGCGTCATGGTGCGCGCCTCCTGGGTAAAGCGCCCCTGCACGAGGTAGCGGCAGCCAACCGCCAGCACGACCAATGACGTGGTCAGGTATGCGGCGGTGAACATGTGCGCGAAGCGATACGGGAAGCTGGGATTGAAGATGATCGCCCACCAGTCGACCGGCGAAGCGATCCCGTTCTCGACCACGTGGCCGGCGGGCGTGTGCATCCAACTGTTGGCCGCCAGGATCCAGAACGCCGAAAGCGAGGTGCCGAGCGCGACGAGCACGGCGGCCGTCACATGCATGTCGCGCGAGACGCGGTTCCAGCCAAACAGCAGCACGCCGAGAAACGTGGCCTCGAGAAAGAAGGCCGTCAGCACCTCATAGCCCAGAAGCGGACCAAGCACGTTGCCGACCCGCACCGAGAATTCGGACCAGTTGGTGCCGAATTGGTAACTGAGGACGATGCCCGAAACGACACCCATCGCAAACGATACGGCGAAGATCTTCGTCCAGTATCGCGCCAGCCGGTAGATGTGCTCCTCGCCCGTCAATCGCCAGCGCACGAGCAGCGTCGCGATGAACGCCGCGAGCCCGATCGTGAAGCTCGGAAAAACGATGTGGAATGCCACCGTGAAGGCGAATTGGATGCGGGCGAGTAAAAGAGCATCGACGTCCATGGAGCGCGGCCTCGGCGAACCGGCGATGGCGTGCGACCCGTCGCGAGCAGGCCTGTGCGGGCCCCGGCTGAACAACCCGCAGTCTCGACTACAGTCTCGCACGACTGCGCCCCGAACGCGACCCCTCTCATCGGATAGGCCACGACGTCGTCGGTCGAGGGCGGCTCCGTCGCCAGGCTGGGGTAGAGCAATTTACAATCGTGCCCAAGGCTCATTGGCAATCGCCGCATGACTAGTTAGAACCGTAGGAGCGAGTACACCCGCCGCGTTGCGTTTGTTCAGGAGTGTTCCCTATGGATTTGCGTCAGTCCCGATTCTGGCTCGCCGCGCTCCTTGTACCGAACCTTCTCACAGCGACCATCGTGCCTGCCGCTGCCCAGACCCGCGAGGTCCGCCAGCCCGCCGCGATCAGCAAGACCTTCATCAATCTGAACACCGTCGGCATCATGGCCGGCAAGTCCGACAGCTCTTACCTTGCAGCGGTCGAGGACATGGCCGCGGTCCTCGACGATGGCGTCCGCTTGCGGGTGGTCGCGATGCTCGGCAAGGGCGCGCTGCAAAACGTGCAGGACGTGCTGTCGCTGCAAAATACCGACATGGGCGTGACGCAGGCCAACGTTTTACGGTACCTGCAAAAGACCAGGGAGTTGGGCGGCGATATCGAGAACCGCCTGCACTACATCACGAAGTTGTTCAACGAAGAGGTCCACGTCGTCGCCGGCTCTTCGGTCAGCGATCTCCGGGACCTGAACGGAAAAACGGTCAATGTCGGCGAGGTCGGCAGTGGCACGCAGTTGACCGCGCAGTTGATCTTCGAGGCACTCGGCATTCAGGTCCAGACCGTCAACATGGTGCAGTCCGATGCCCTGGTTGCGATCCAGAATGGTCAGATCGCGGCGACCATGCTCGTCGCCGGCAAGCCGTCACCGATCTTCGACATCTTCCGCTTGAAGGGTGACCTCAAGCTGCTGCCCATCCCCTATGAGGAAGCTCTCGAGGTCGATTACCTGCCAACCCAGTTTACGCACGAGGATTACCCGACGCTCGTGCCCAAGGGCGAGACCGTCGAGACCGTGGCCGTGCCCGCGGTGCTGGCCGTCTTCAACTGGCGTCCGGGGACCGATCGCTACCGGCGTGTCGCGACATTCGTCGAAGCGTTCTTTTCGAAGTTCGAGGAGTTTCGCAAATCACCGCGGCATCCGAAATGGCGCGAGGTCAATTTGACCGCGGACCTGCCCGGCTGGCAGCGTTTCGTGGTGGCCAAGACGTGGCTGGAGCGCAATGCGGCCCAGTCCGCTGTTGCCCAGCCCGGTGCCGCGGCGACGCCCAGCATCGAAGAGCAGCAGCGCCGCACGTTCCTGGAGTTCCTCGCGAGCCAGCAGGGGGCTGGCGGCGGGCCTCCGTCGGCCCAGCAGGAAGCGTTGTTCCGCCAGTTTCTCGATTGGATGCAGAAGAGCAAGGCAACCGCGGCGTCTGGCACGCCGGCTGCGTCCGCAGCACGTGCCGCTCCTGGCCCTGACACTCCGGCAGCGGCTCCAGGTGCACCCGCCGTGGCTCCCGCCCAGGGCAGCCCCCGACTGTGGTGAACACGCGTCTCGAGAACCAAGCCGCCGATCCGGCATTTCAGCGTGGAGTTGTCTTGGTAATGCGTAACTGCACACACGAAGTATCCCTGGACGTGTCCCTGGCCCGAGGCAATTGCTGGCGGCGTTTCACTCTGATGACGGCGATGGCGATTCTCGCCGTCGCGCTTCTGGGGGCCTCACCGGTTGCCGTTGCTGCGACCGGTGCGCCATCGGCTGCCTCTCCCTCCAAGGGGGCGCGGACGGCGGTGCAGGTCGCTCAGGCCGTCGACCCGTTGGTCGTGAGCGGTCCGCTGCGGATCGCGCCCGGGGAGAAGGCAGCTTTTCCCGTGACCGTGGCACCCGGAGCCGCCCCGTCCGGCCGCTATGTTTTGATCTACCAGGCTCCGGCCTGGCTCACATTCTCCAGCGGCGAGCGGATCGGCCGTGGCGTCTGGCTGCTCGAAAAAGCCAAGCTGGCTGAGATCGAAGTCGTGCTCGCATCCGACGCGACCGGACAACACGCGATTACGGTTGGTGCCGTCGATACCGCCGGTGCCGTGGAATGGCAAACACCGCTGACGATCGAGGTGGCACCAGCCGGCACGACGGTTGCGGTCGCGACCGAGCCACCCGCTGTCGCACCAGTCGCACCAGTCGCACCAGCCGCACCCACGGAACCCGTGGCACCGCCTGCCGCCGCTGCGGCACCCCAACCTGAGCCCGTCGAGCCCGCGCCGGGCCCTCCATCAGGACCTCCGGCGGTGACGTGGGAGTCGCTCGTCAACAACCGAGTGCCCGCCCCTATACCGGCCGTGCCGGCAACGCCCCGAGCGGTCGCGAAGGCTCCGACTGGCAATCTGACCGATGACCAGAAACTGGCCACGGCAAAGCACCTCGTGCGCGAATGCACCACCTGCCACAACCTGTTCGGCCAGGACGTGGGCATCCCGGTGATGGTAGGGCTTACCGTCTATCGCTTTCTGGACATCATGCATGCCTACCGCACCAAAAAGCGGGAACATCAATTGATGCAGGTGATCGCCCAATCGCTCTCCGAGGAGGAGACCGAGGCGCTTGCGATGTACCTCTCGCGGATCAAGCCCGCCGCTGGTGGCAATACCGCAGGCGGTGCCGCTGGCCAGGCCAATGCGGACCAGGCGGGTGCGGCGGCCGGGCCAGGGGGTGCCGATGCCGCGCCAGTACTTCCCGCCGTCAAAAAGCTGGCCACCGACGCCAAGACGATCGAGCGGGTCGCCCGCTGGGTGCAGCGCGGCGAGGAAATGCTCGACGCCGGTGATATCGCTCAGGCCCGCCTGCTTCTTCAACGCGCGACGGAGTATGGCCATGCCCGTGCGGCGATGCTGATGGCCACGTCGTATGATCCCAATGCGCTGCCATGGAAAGCGGGCACGGGGCTGGTTGCCGAACCGCTCCTGGCGCACCGCTGGTATGTGGTGGCCAAGGAACTCGGTGCCGGAGACGAGGTCGACCGCCGGCTCGCCGACCTGCCGATACCGCGATGATTGGCCTGTGGCGAGCCGCGGCAGTGAACGATTAGACTACCGATTGTCTGGGTGAGTACCGCGCCGTACTGCTGGTCGCGCGGCTTGAGGGGAAGGCAGACACGACCATGGTCGATTTCGATAGACGCGAATTTGCCAAACTGCTTGGGAAGGCCGGGGTTACAGCAGCGGTGGGCGGCGTCGGCACCTCTGGTGCGTGGGCTCAGGTGGCATCTCCCAATGTGGCGCGCAGCGCACCTGCCCGCATCGTGATCATCGGCGGCGGCCCCGGTGGCGGTACGCTGGCCCACATCCTGCGCCGCGGCTCTCCAGAGATCGACGTGACGTTGATCGAGGCAAACGCTCAGTACACGACTTGTTTCTTCTCCAATCTCTACCTTGGCGGGTTCCGCACCTTCGAATCCCTGGTACATGATTATGCTGGCCTCACCTCGATCGGCGTCCGCCTCATCACCGACATGGCAACGGACGTCGATGCGGTGGCCAAGGTCGTCACGCTGAAATCCGGTGCCAAGGTCCCTTACGACAAGCTCGTTCTGTCTCCCGGCATCGACTTTAAATTCGAGGCGATCCCCGGCTTCACCGCGGCCTCGTCCGATATCATGCCGCACGCCTACAAGGCTGGGCCGCAAACGAGGCTCCTGCACGATCAGCTCCGCGCCATGCCGGACGGTGGCACCGTGGTGCTCGCAGCCCCACCCAATCCGTTCCGCTGCCCTCCTGGTCCCTACGAGCGGGTGTGCATGATCGCAAACTACCTCAAGACGCAGAAGCCGCGCTCGAAGCTCGTTCTCCTCGATCCGAAGAAGACGTTCTCCAAGCAGGCGTTGTTCATGGAATCCTTCACCCGCGATTACGCCGGTATCGTCGAAGTCCACCTGACGACCGATATCGACAATCACGCGTTGAAGAGCGTCGATCTCCAGACGATGGAGATCGAGACGATGGCTGGTCTGAAAGTCAAAGCCAACGTCGCCAACATCATCCCGCCCCAGAAGGCTGGCCGCATCGCGCACATTGTCGGCTGCAACGACGGCGACTGGTGCCCGATCGACCCGGAGAATTTCGCCTCGACCAAGGTCAAGGACGTTTATGTTGTCGGCGACAGCTCGGCGGCCGGCGACATGCCGAAGTCGGCGTTCTCCGCCAACAGCCAGGCCAAGTCCGTCTCCAACGATCTGGAATCGATGTACGCCGGCAAGCCGCGCTATCCCTCGCGCTACCGCAACACCTGCTGGTCGATGCTCGGTCCGAGCAACAGCGTCAAGATCGGTGCGTTCTACGAGCCCAAGGACGGCAAAGTGGTGACAAAGCTCGGCTTTGTGTCCGATGCGGAGGAGGACAATCGGACGCGTGAGAAATCCTTCAAAGAAAGCTTAGGGTGGTATGCAGGAATTGTTGCAGAGGTCTTCAATAAGCGCGTAGAGATCTGACGCGGATTTGTATCCTCGCAATCTGGATGCGGCTCCGGCGGCCGGCCATGACACTTTTTCGCAGCCGGGCGCAGTGGCAAATGAGAATACCCGGGTGGGCTGTGTGGGCTGTATGGCCGTCCGGGCAGTGGGGAACGTCCATGTCGCGGTCGAGGCTATTGGTTGCCGTACTTGGCGGCGCGGTCCTTGCGGGCGAGGCGTCGATCGCTCTCGCGCAGGACGCGGTCCGCGGCCGGCACGTCTATCGCAAATGTGTGGTCTGTCACGTCAGCAACCCATCGTCGACGGAACTGCTCGCCCCCCCGCTCCATAACGTCGTCGGCCGCCAGGCCGCCACCATCCCGGGCTTCGAGTACTCGCCGATCATGCAGACGGCTGGCAACAAGGGGCTCATCTGGACCAAGGACTCTCTGTACTACTTCCTCGACCGGCCCGAGACGTTCATGCCCGGAACGTACATGGCTTTCGCCGGTCTCGAGTCGCAGGAGCGTCTCGACGTCATCGCCTACCTGGAGGCGCTAACCCGCGCCTACAACAAGCAGGAGGCCGAAAAGACGGGCGCAGGTGCGCCGGCCCCGGCCCCCCAGCAGCAGTCCAGCAAGTCGGACGCCGGCGCGGCTCAGAAGAATTAGCGCCCTGACCATCCTCGGCGCACGCCGCCGCGCCCCCTGCCCGTCCGTCCCTCCGACGTCGCCTCCCGCTGTCTTCTCCGCGCCCTGATCGGTGCGTTATGCTCACTCCGCCGACTGCGGCGATGGGCAGCGACGGGCGGAGATTTTGCATGACGGACCGGATTGGCGACGACGGCATCGAGGGCGAGTTGGATGTCTTCATCTCCTATGCGCACGACGACGCGGTCGAGGAGGATGACCGCCATCCCGCGCGCGAGTTGGCCGACCTCCTGACGGCCGAGGGCTATTCGGTCTGGTGGGATCGCGGGCTTGTTCCCAGCGAGGACTGGTCGCTCCGGCTCGAGGAGCAGGTCCGCCGCGCGCGCCGCGTGATCGGACTTCTGTCGCCGCGCTCGGTCGCCTCGAAGTGGTGTCACGGCGAGATGTGGATTGCGTCGAATACGCCAGGAAAGCTCATCCCCGTCATCATCGACGAGTGCGACGTGCCGAGCCATCTGAAGCGCATCCAGTCGGTCCGCGCCGTTGGAAACGTGTTGCTGGCCAAACCCCTGATCCTCGCTGCGCTCCAACTCACCCCCTCCCGCCGCCCGGCGCGGGGACCGACGGCACCGCTGAACCCCGACCTGCGGATCGCCATCGACGCGCTGCCGACGGGCACGGCGCAGTTCGTCGGCCGCGACGCGGAACTCTCCCTCCTGCGCAAGGCGTGGGCCTCGGGCAACGCCGCGTCCGGTCCAACCAAGCCGGAGAAGACCAACGCCGTCGTGTTCCACGCCATCGGCGGGGCGGGCAAATCCGCGCTGATCCGCCGCTTCCTCGACGAGTTGGCCGATGCCGGCTGGCCGGGGGCGCAGCGCGTCTATGGCTGGAGCGCCTACTCCCAGGGCTCCGGCGACAACAAGAACGCGGACGCCGACGGCTTCGTCACGGCCGCCATCAAATGGTTCGGCTACGACATCGACGCCCACCCCATCACCGACCCGGTCGAGCGCGGGCGTAAGCTGGCCGATCTCGTCCGCCAACGCCGCACGCTGCTGATCCTCGACGGGCTGGAGCCGTTGCAGGAACTGCCCGACGTCGACAACGGCCGTCTGAAGGACAAGGGCCTGAAAGCGCTGATCGAATCGCTTGCCGCCGACAATCCGGGCCTGCTGATCCTCACCTCGCGGCAGGAGTTGCCGGAGCTCACCCGCATCGCCGCGCCCCGCGTGCGCAATCAGGCGTTGGATGCCCTCGACACCGCCACCGGCACGGCCCTGCTCAAGGGGCTGGGCGTATTCGGTCGCCCGTCGGAGCTGGAGGCGGCGGTCGCCAGTGTCGGCGGCCACGCGCTGTCGGTCGGTCTGCTCGGCAGCTATCTGTCGGCTGTTTGCGCGGGCGATGTCACGCAGCGCGACACCTTCGATTTCGCCGACGCCGTCGACGAGATGGCCGACACCCAGCAGTCGAAGGCGGCCAAGCGCGCGCGCCTCGTGATGGAAGCCTACGTCCGCCGCTTCGACGATCTAGCTGAAAAGTCGAACTGCGAGGGCGCGGTGGAGCGAATGATCCTGTCCCTCGTCGGGCTGTTCGACCGGCCGGCCGATGCGCTGGCGTTGCAGGCGGTGCTGTCGGGTGACCCCATCCCCGGCCTCACCGACGTCTGGCATGGGCTCTCCGACAAGCAAAAGCGGTCCCGCTGGGGCTTTGCACTGAAGCGGCTTCGGGATTTGAAGTTGATCTCGGCGGCGGAGGAGGCCTCACGCCAGACCACCTCGCTCGCGATGCGCGACTGGTTGAGCGAGATCGACGCCCATCCGCTGGTGCGGGACGGGTTCGGGCGGCGGCTGGCGGAGACCGAGCCGGAGGCGTACCGGCAGGCCCACGACCGGCTCTACCGGCATTACAGCGGGCTGGCGAAGGATCGGCCCGACACGCTGGCCGAGATGCAGCCGCTGTTCCACGCCATCGCCCATGGCTGCAAGGCGGGGCGGTGGCAGGAGGTGTTCGACGAGGTGTATTATCGGCGGGTTGATCGCGGAACCAATTTTCTCAATTCTCAACTCGGCGGGTTCGGCCCCGACCTCGGCGCCCTCGCCCACTTTTTCGAGACGCCGTGGCACCGCCCGCACCCGAGCCTGACGCAACCCGCTCAGGCCGTGGCGCTTTCGATGGCCGGCTTCGCGCTGCGCGCCCTCGGCCGCCTGCGCGACGCGGTGGAGCCGATGCGGGCTGACATCGCCATCGATGCCGGTCGCGGGCATTGGAAGGGTGCTGCTCCGTCCGCCTCCAACCTCAGCGAGTTGCGGCTGACGCTGGGCGACGTGGCCGACGCGGTGCTGGCTGCCGCCGAGTCCGTCGCCTACGCCGACCGCAGCGGCGATGCGTTCCAGCGCATGGTCACCCGCACCGCCCACGCCGACGCGCTGCACCAGGCCGGCGACGTCGCGGCTGCCCTGGCGCTGTATCAGGAGGCCGAGCGACTGCAGGCGGAGATGCAGCCGGAGCTGCCGCGGCTCTACTCGCTGCGGGGCTATCAGTATTGCGACCTGCTCCTCGCCCTCGGCCGGAACGGGGAGGTGGCGGAGCGGGGGGCGTATGCGATTGAGGTGGCCCATCAACACAAGCACTTGCTGAGCATAGCCCTCGACACCCTCTCCCTCGGCCGCGCCGCGCATCAGGCGTGGGTGGCGGCGGGCACGACGCGCGCCGACTCCGCCTCTCCCCTCGGGGGAGAGGCCGGCGCGCCCACTTCCCCCTCTCCCCGTTCTTCACGGGGAGAGGGTCGGGGTGAGGGGCAGCGGCACACTCCGACGCCAGCATCTGGGGCTGCCCCCCACCCCAACCCCTCCCCGCAAGGGGGAGGGGCTTTCGGCGGCGCACCCCATCCGCCCGACCCCACCTCCCCCCACCGCGCTACGGCGCAGCGCCACCTCGACGCCGCCGTCGAGGGCCTGCGCAAGGCGAACGCCGAGCACCGACTACCCTGGGGGCTGCTCGCCCGCGCCGCGTTTCGCCGCGATGTGTGTCGGGCAACCGGCGACGCCACCGCGCTGAAGGGCGCTGAGATCGACCTCGCCGAAGTCCAGGAAATCGCCGAGCGCGGCGGCATGCGGCTGTTCCTCGCCGACCTCAACCTGGAGTGGGTGCGGCTGCTGCTCGCCATCGACCCGGCACTGGCTGATCCGGCGTCACGCAGCGCCGCCGAGGGGTGCTGGACGGGTGCGGCCGAACTCATCGCCGCCACCGGCTACCACCGCCGCGACGCGGAGGTCGCCGCCCTGCGCGCCGCCCTCGACGCCCTCACCCCACCGCCGGAATGAGCCGCTCCACGACCTTGGCCGACGACACGACGCCGGGCATGCCGGCACCAGGATGCGTGCCCGCGCCGACGAGATAGAGCCCGGCGATGCTTTCCGACTTGTTGTGGAAGCGGAACCACGCCGACTGCGTGAAATGCGGCGAGATCGAAAAACCGGCCCCGGCCACGCTGAGATAGCGGTCGGCGAAATCATCGGGCGTCATGGCGAAGTCGGCGACCATCGCCGCGCTGAGCCCCGGCAGCATCGTCGCCTCCAGCGCCGCGACGATGCGGGCCTTCAGCTTCGGGCCTTCCACCGCCCAGTCGATGCCCGCGTTGGTGTTCGGCACCGGACACAAAACATAGAAGCTGTCGCAACCCGGCGGGGCAAAGCTCGGGTCGGTCGCCGTAGGCCGGTGCACGTAGAGCGAGAAATCATCCGCCAGGATGCCGCGCCGGAAGATGTCGGCGAGATGCTCCTGGTAGCGCGGGCCGAACCAGATCGTGTGGTGGGCGACGTCGGGATAGGTGCGCCGCGTGCCGAAGTAGAGCACGTAAAGACCCATCGACAACCGCGAGCGGCGCTTGAGGCGGAGCGCGGGGCCCTGCACGTGCTCGGGCAGCATGTTCTCGTACAAGTGCAGCGGATCGCAATTGGAAACGACGGTGGCCGCGGCGATCTCCGTGCCGTCCGCCAGCCGCACGCCCGTCACGGTGCGCTGTCGCAGCAGGATCTGATCGACGGTGGTCGACAGGCGCAGGTCGATCCCCTCCTCGCGCATCAGTTTCTCGAATGCGGCGATCAGCGCCCCGGTTCCACCCATGGCGAAGTACACGCCCCACTGCCGCTCGAGGTAGTGGATGAGGCCGTAGATGCTGGTCGTCTGGAACGGGTCACCACCCACCAGCAACGGCTGGATGGAGAAGGCCTGCCGCAGCTTGGGGTTTTTCAGGTAGGTCGAGATCAGTTGCCAGACGGTGCGGTCGGCGCGCAAGGAAGCCAGGCGCGGAACCTGGGCCAGCATGGTCTCGAGATTGTGGAACGGCTGGTCGGCAAGCTCGGTGAAACCTGCCTGGAACAGCTTCTTGGAATGCTCCAGCAACCGCAGGTAGCCGTCGGCGTCGTCGGGCTCGAAGCGGCGGATTTCTCTCAGCGTGTCCTCGACCGTGCCGCCATAGTCGAACGTGGTGCCGTCCTGGAAGCGGAACCGGTACCACGGATCGAGTGGCACGAAGGTCACATAGTCTTCGCGCTTTTTGCCGAACAACTCGAACAGTTCATCGAACAGGAACGGCGCGGTGATGACGGTCGGGCCAGCGTCGTGGCGGAAACCGTCTTTTTCGAACACCTGCGCGCGGCCGCCGATCCTGGGTCCGCGCTCGACGAGGGTGACGGCATAGCCCTTCGCCCGCAGCCGCAGCGCTGCCGCGATGCCGCCGAGCCCGGCCCCGATGACGACGGCGGCCCGGCCCGGATCGCCGGCCGGGGCTGTCTGTGTGGCCGCTAAAGTCTTGATATCCAGTGCCGTCACGTCGTACCTCGTTGAGCGGGTGCATATGGGCAGGGGTCTTGCACGATGGTCTCGGGCGGCCGTCACCCGTGGTTTCGTCGCGCCCAGGGCGTTACGGCCGCGGCTGGTGAACCAGTTCTATGCTCAGCGCGTTTCTTTACCGGGCCAAGACAACAAGGAGCCACGCCGTTGCGCAACCCCGCGATGATCTGGCCGGTGACGAGCAACCCTGCGCAGTCCTGCGACCGCGCCGACAGCCTGCGCGACCGGATCGACGCGCGGCTCGCCGTGCTCGCCGAAACATACCATCCCGAAGCGCTCGGCAACGCGATGCGCCATCTGCTGCTGGCTCCGGCCAAGCGCGCGCGCGGCATCATGCTTCTGTTGGCGCTGGAAGGACAGGGCCAAGAGCCGGGGATCGGTCTGGATACGGCGTGCGCCATCGAGATGCTGCATGCGGCCTCCCTGATCGTGGATGACTTGCCGTGCATGGATAACGCGAAAATCCGCCGGGGGTGCACCGCAACGCACCTGTCTTACGGCGAGGATCGGGCGATCTTGGCAGCGGTCGCGCTGATCGCCGAGAGCATGCGCGTGGCCGCCGAGGACGAGCGCGTGCCGGCAGCAGCCCGGGCCCGCATCGTTGCTCTGCTCGCGCGGGCGCTCGGCCCGGCGGGGCTCTCGGGCGGGCAGGAACTGGATCTTTACCGTCTGCCCAACGCCAACCGGGTCGACGAGGTCGAGGCGGTGCATGCCCGCAAGACCGGCGTGCTGTTCGCGCTGGCGTTCGAGTCGGCGGCCGTCCTGGCCGGTGCCTCAGCGCCGGTATGCGAACGCTACAACAAAGCCGGCATGGCCATCGGCCTCGGCTTCCAGTGCTTCGACGACCTGCTCGATGTGTACGGTCGCGGCGCGGAGATCGGCAAGGATACCGGTCGCGACCAAGGCAAGGCCACGCTGGCGCGCCTGCTCGGCCGCGCTGCCGCCATTGCTCACGCCAAGGCACGCATTGCGGAAGGTGTGGCGCTGTTGGGTCGCTCGGATGCCGCGCGCGGGGGCGGGCACGACGATCCAGCCATCGCCTATGTCTCCGACTTGACGAGTCTGCTGGTCGCTCGAATGGTGACGGAGAAGACGGCGGCATCTGGCTGATCGCCAGGGGTCGCCCTGAGGACGCCGAGCCGCAAACACGAGGAGCGCGCATGGACGACACGACGATGGCGCGCCGGACTGTTCTGAAGCGCGATGACCTTCGGCGTCAGGCCTGGATCGGGATCACCCTGGCGGCCCTGATCATCACGGCGTGGACGGCACTGCACGTGCTGGGCGTTTTCTTTCTGACCGTGAGCCTGGAGCGGGCGTGGATCATCCTGCCGCTCGTCGCGCTCCAGACCTGGCTCTACGTCGGTCTGTTCATCGTAGCGCATGACTGCATGCACGGCTCGCTCGTGCCCTTTCGCCCGTCGGTCAACCGGTTGATCGGCCAAATTTGCCTCCTGCTGTACGCGGGTTTTTCCTTCGACGCCTTGAACCGCAAGCATCACCGCCATCACCGTCATTCCGGCACGGCCGACGACCCGGATTTCGACGAGCATCCGCCGGAGTTCGGCTTCTGGCACTGGTATGCGAAGTTCTTCACCGAGTATTTCACCTGGCGTCAGCTCGCCGGCATCGCGGCTGTCAGCGCGGTCTATCAACTCGTCCTGGGGGCCAGTCTCGCCAACGTGCTGGTTTTCTGGGCTCTGCCGGCGCTGCTCTCTTCGGCGCAGTTGTTCACGTTCGGCACCTACCTGCCACATCGGCCTGACGCCGATGGCTTTGCCGATCACCACCGCGCGCGAACGAACGGGTACGCCTGGTGGCTGTCGCTCCTGACGTGTTTTCATTTCGGCTACCACCACGAGCACCACCTGGAGCCCGACGTGCCGTGGTGGCGGCTGCCCGATGCACACGCCCGCCTGCAAGAGGGGCGTCCAGCCCACACCGATCACCTCGCCGCCGGCTGACGGGCCGCCGCGAAGTCTTGCGCTCAAATCTGTAAGCCCGTGGGTGTCCACAGGCCCGCGCGCGATGGAGGGTCACCACGCAGCCTGCCGAAGCTGACGGCGTGCGCGGCATCGGCCAGCCCAAGGCCGAGCCCGGCCAGTTTCTGCCCGGCGCTGGTTTTCGGGCGAACGTCCCAGGCTGCCGGTCCCCTGGCGCGAACATCGGCCCCGATCGCGCGGTAGATACGCCGGGCCGCCGCCACCGCGCAGGCGGATCGGAACGGAAGTCGCGCGATGCCGAAGCGGGCGGACTCGTAAAACAGATCGGCGAGATCGAGCAGGCGGACCACGACCGCAAAGACCGCTTCACGGTGCTCGGCAGCGCCGAGCTGCTCGGGGTCGGCCGACAGGCCGGCATCCGCCAGCCACTCGCTAGGCAGATAGACACGTCCGACGTCGGCATCCGCGATGACGTCGCGGGAGATGTTGGTCAACTGAAAGGCGATGCCGAGATCACAAGCACGCTGCAAGACGGCCTGTTCGCGCGCGCCCATGACCATGGCCATCATCACGCCCACCGCCCCGGCCACGTGGTAGCAATACGACAGAGTATCCTCGATCGTTTCGTAGGACCGGCCGGCCGCATCCATCGCGAAGCCGTCGATCAGATCGAGGGGGTAGCTTTGCGGAATCTGGTGGGTCGCCGCGACACGGTACAACGCATGGAACGGCGGCTCGTCGGGGTCACCCGCATAGGCGCGGATGGTCTGCTCCCTGAGGTGGTGGACCCTGGCTTCGAGGTCGTCGGGGGTGGCGATCTGGCCGCCCGTGTTGAAGCCGGCGACCTGATCGTCGATCACATCGTCGCAATGTCGGCACCACGCATACAGCATGTGCACGCTGTCGCGTGTCTTGGGATCGAAGAGCCCCGCTGCCTTGGCGAAGCTCTTCGAACCCACCTCGATCTGTCTGCGGCTCATCGCGACGATGGCATCCATGTGTGTCCCGCCCTCGCGCTTTACAGGCCGGGCGCGGCGAGCCGCCGGGCATGCTGGCCATAAGCTTGTGCCTCCGAAAGCTGCCCCACCGCGCGGACGATCGGCAGGGGCGGGCGGCCCATCAGGATGCGCAACTTGTCGGCCTGGGTCAGTCGGGCGGCATAGAAGCGCTCGATCAGCCCCTGCGGCAGGGTGTAGAAGCGCTCCAGGACATCACGGCGCTCGGCCCCTTGGGCGGCGAGCATCAGCATGCGGTTCAGCAGGCGGAAGAAACCACGGTCCTTCCAGGCCTGGCGCGAATGCCGTTCGACGGCGACCGCGGCCGTCCGCGTCGAGAGGTCCTTCAACCCGCTGAGCATCATCGCGACGTGCATGGCGTCCGGCAGCGAGTAGCCGGTCGTCGGATGAAAAAGCCCCGCTCGCATGCCGGCCCGGCAGGCACCGTTATCGCCCTCGGCCCAGAAGCGGTCGATCCGGCCCGCCAGCGTGATCGGCAGTACGCCTTGCTCCTGGCGGATGATGTCGGCGATCCGCCAGCCGCGCACGGTCGCATAGGCACGGCAGCGGTCCGCCAGCGCGGACACATCGAGATCGGCGGCGTCGCTGTAGTAGGTATCCTCGATCAGGAGCCGGGTCGGCGAAAACGGGAGAGTATACACGAACCGGTAGCCGTCGATCTGCTCGACGGTAGCGTCCATAATGACCGGTCGCGCGCTGTTGTGCGGGGCGGCGAGTTCCACCTCTAGGCCGACGAATTTCTGGTAGCCCAGCAGCAGCGCATCGCTGGGCCGGGCACCCCTTCCGTCGACGACGAGGCGGGCCTCGAGCCGGCGACCGTCGGCGAGGCGCGCATGCTGCGGGCCGACCTCGACGACCGTGGCCCCGGTGATGATACGGCCGGCCAGTTCTGCCGACACGGCCGCCGCCAGACGCTCCGACGTCAGTGAATTGTACGCGGTGGAGGTGACCCGCGTGAACTGCGGGAACCGCACCTCCTGCGAGGACCAAGTCGCCGCGATCATCGGGGCGAGCAAGGCATACTCCTGGCTGCTCACGTCAGTGGTGTGAAACGACCACGTGTGGTTGCCACCGATCGCCGCGGCGCGTTCGACGAGAAGGATCGACAGCTCCGGCCGGAACCGTCGCAGACACAGCGCGATCAGCGAGTTTGCCAGTCCCGCTCCCAACAGCAGAACATCGACCGGACCGTCGGCTGTCAGGGCTGGCTCACCGGCACCGGCCGGCGTTGCGTCGTGGTCACTGGGCCTACCGGCCATGGCGGGTCCTCACTGTTCTGGTGCTGTCGGACGTGAATTTTCTCCACCCGGTAACGCGCCGGGCGGCCGCGAGGATCGCTATGCCGTGTCGCGCTGCTGGTGGGCTGTCAGCGAAAACGGACGTAAACTTTACTTTACACCAGTTTGGTGACGGGATTTAATCGCACAGGCCGACGGCACGCGCCAACAGATGCTGCCGGAATGTGTCCTTATGCGGGGCACAAATGGCAAGAGGAAGTTCCGCACCTTGCGGCCTCCGGAGCGACCGGACAGGCCCGGGAAGCGGGCAAATGAGAGGAGGAAGCCCGGTGTCAAACGCGCCAGATCACCTGCATCGGCACGACGCCGACTTCGCCACGCCTCCAGGGCAAGCCGCCACGCAGGAATTGCACGATCGGCGCGCCGCCGTGCCGCGTGGCCGGCCCGAGCCCGGCGAGCAACACACCTTGGGCCTTGGCGACATCGACAGCCCCGCCGACCTGCGCCGCCTGGACCGCGCCGATCTGCCTCGTCTCTGTGACGAGGTGCGCGCCGATCTCATTGACATCGTGTCCACGACGGGCGGCCACCTCGGGGCTGGGCTCGGCGTCGTCGAACTGACGGTCGCCCTGCACTACGTCTACGATACGCCGCGCGATATACTGATCTGGGACGTGTCCCATCAGTGCTACCCGCACAAAATGCTGACCGGCCGTCGCGCCGATCTCAGACGGCTGCGCATGGGCGGGGGCCCCTCGGGCTTCACCTGCCGCACCGAGAGCATCTACGATCCGTTCGGCGCGGCGCATTCGTCGACGTCGATCTCCGCCGCACTCGGATTTGCCACGGCGCGTGACATCGCAGCCCAGGACAGTCACGTCGTCGCCGTCATCGGCGATGGCGCGCTGTCGGGCGGCATGGCGTTCGAAGGGCTCAACAACGCCGGGGCCGAGGGGCGTCGGATGGTCATCGTTCTGAACGACAACAACATGTCGATTGCCCCGCCGTCAGGCGCTTTGGTCAGTCTTCTTGGCGCGCTGCGCGCGCGCATGCCGGCGGCCGAGACCCGGCGTGCCGCTCTCGCGGCCAACCCCGGCCTGCCGTCCTTCGCCGGCGAGCGCACGATGTTCGACCAGTTGGGCATCACCTACGCTGGCCCCTTCGATGGTCACGACATCGGAGAAATGACCGAGGTGCTGTCGCGTGCCCGCGCCCATGCGTCAGGCCCGCTGATCGTGCACGTCATCACCCGCAAGGGCAAAGGCTACGCGCCAGCCGAGGCCGCCACGGACTGCTACCATGGGGTCGTCAAGTTCGACGTTGCCAGTGGCAAGCAGGCGAAGTCCGCCGCCGGCGCGCCGAGCTATACCAGCGTATTCGCCAAGGCGTTGATCGCCGAGGCCACCGCCGACCCGCGCATCGTCGCGGTGACCGCTGCGATGCCCACCGGCACAGGCCTCGACACGTTTGGCGCCGCGTTTCCAGATCGCACGTTTGATGCCGGCATCGCCGAGCAGCACGCCGTCACCTTCGCGGCGGGCCTCGCCTGCCAGGGCTTCAAGCCGTTCGCTGCCATTTACTCGACATTCCTGCAGCGCGCCTACGACCAGATCGTCCACGACGTGGCGATCCAGCGCCTGCCGGTCCGCTTCGCGATCGACCGGGCCGGGTTTGTTGGAGCGGACGGCATCACGCACCAGGGCTTCTATGACGTCGCCTATCTCGGCTGCCTGCCCGATTTCGTGCTGATGGCGGCGGCCGACGAGACGGAGCTTATGCACATGGTGGCCACTGCCGCCGCCATCGACGACCGGCCGTGCGCCTTCCGCTACCCGCGCGGCGAGGGCCGCGGGCTGCCGCTGCCCGACCGGGGCACCCCGCTCGAGATCGGCCGCGGCCGCATCGTCCGGGAAGGTGAGACCGTCGCCATTTTGTCCTACGGAGCAACGCTCGATGCCGCTTTGGAGGCGGCCGACCGGCTGGGCTCCTACGGCGTGTCGGTGACCGTGGCCGATGCCCGCTTCGCCAAGCCGATCGACGATCGCCTCCTCACGCGCCTTATCGCCGGTCATCAGGTGCTGGTGACACTGGAGCACGGGTCCATCGGCGGGTTTGCGACGCAAGTTGTCGACAGTCTGGTGCGTCAGCAACTCGAGGAGCACATGAACCAGCTCGTGCCGATCTATCTGCCGCCGCACCTCGTCTATCACGACACGCCCGCGCGCCAGATCGCGGCGTGCGGGCTGGATGCCGGTGCCATCGTCACGCGCGTTCTCGAGGCGCTCTGCATGACGCCGCGCGTATCCGCTCCTGTGCGCGACGTCGCCGCCATGTTGTGAGCAATCCTGGCCCGAGGTGAGCGAGCCCCCGCCAGAGCAATATCCAACGAAGCGGACACCGCTTCGTCGGAGAAAAATGAAAAAATGAGGCTCTAAGGCCGGCGCAACCTGTACCAGAGATCGACCAGATGGGCCGCGAACGAGCCCATCAGGAACAGCCCGATGACTTGAGGCGGCTCCCCCGTCAGGGCCATTCGTAGTGCCAGAACGAGGCAGGCCCCTGACGCCAGATTGGCGAGAATCTCGATCAGCCCAGGCCCCTTGGCCCCGCGCAGCGCCCGACCGCCGAGCACGATCGCTTCGATCACCATGACTGCGAGGATGACGTCGGCGACGCGTCCGCTCGAAAACAGCTCCACCATCCGTCTGCGCGCGCCCCGTGGCTCATGCCCAATGAAATCCTGACGACCAAGTGGTGTCGTCCCGCCGCTCGACGCGGGTCGGGGCGTCCCCCAGGTTGCCGTCAGGGTCACGGCTGCGGGGCCACAGCATTCAGCGACGTTCCGCCCGAAGTTCGCAGCGCGTGGCGGAAGCCTACGTCGGTCTGACGAGTCCCATCAAGTGGGCCAGATCCTTGAAGAACACGCGGACGTGCGCGGCCGGTTTGCGCCGCACCAGTTCCTTGTTCATGTACGACTCCCACGTCAGGCGCTGCACGTCGGGGTCGCGGCACATGGAGACGAAGCGCTCGCGCCGCTTGTCGTTGCGGTACCAGAAGTGCTGGAGCAGACCGAGGACCCAGAATACGCGGCCGTGGTCGGCCATGAAGCGCTTGCGGGCGAGGGCAAGCCGCTTCGGGTCGCCGGTCGCCAGAAACTCCGCCGCCGCCCCCGCCGCGAGACGCCCGCCGAGCATCGCATAGTAGATGCCCTCCCCCGAGGCCGGCGCGACGACGCCAGCGGCATCGCCTGCCAACACGACGTCGCGTCCGTTATCCCAGCGCTTCAACGGCTTGAGCGGGATGGGCGCACCCTCCTTGCGCAACGTCTTGCACCCCTTGAAGCCGCCCGTCTCGCGCAGGTCCCCAACAGCGCCGCGCAGGGAAAATCCTTTGTTGGCGCTGCCGACGCCGACACTGGTCGTGCCGCCATGCGGGAATACCCAGGCATAAAAGTCGGGTGACAGCCGGCCCTGGTAGTAGACCTCGCAGCGATTGGGATCGAAGCCTGTCGTGGTGTCCGCCGGCGACGCGACGATTTCGTGATAGGCGAACACATAGGGCATGCGCTCGGCACCCGGCACCGATTGGCGCGCCACCCGGGAGATCGCGCCGTCCGCGCCGATGACACAGCGCGCGCGCACCCGCGTCTCGCCACCTCTGGCGATCGCGTCGACCCCTTCGCCACCCGTCCCGTAGACGACGACAGCCGTGCCGTCGCTGTCGCGTTCCAGCCGGAGAAAGGTCCCGGTCCGTCGCTCCGCGCCGTCCCGGCCAGCCCGTTCGCGCAGCCATTCGTCGAAGTGTTCGCGGTCGACCATGCCGACGTATCCGCCGTCGATGGGCATATCGACATGGCGATCGGACGGGGAGATCATCCGGGCGGATGTGATTTTTGCGACGATGAGATCGTCTGGAATAGCAAAGTCACGGATTGCGCGCGGCGGAATGGCACCACCACAAGGCTTGATGCGGCCGGCCTTGTCGAGAAGGAGGACGTCGTGACCCTTGCTGGCGAGGTCGTGCGCGGCCGTGGCTCCCGAGGGCCCGCCACCGACGACGACGACGTCATAGGTCTCCAGTCCCGTCAGCGGCATCGTCATCACGTTCTCCCGAGGGTCAAATCGTCCGTGGTTAAATCCGAGCCGGTCGCGATCATGCACTGGCCATCATGTTCTGGCCGACGGCCGTAACGCGCGGCGCGCTGTCGGCCGTCCGGGTTCCAAGCAGAGCCGCCAGCGCGGCGGCCAAGAGGAACAGCAGACCCTCGCCCGCGAACACCGCACCGTAGGCGAGTGCAGGCTCTGCAACGATGAGGTCAGCGATATCGACGAGCCCGGCACCGAGCAATCCGCCCAGGCCGAACGCGATGGCCTGCGCCGCGCCCCACAGCCCCATGCGCACCCCTTCGCGCTGGGCGCGTCCCTCCCCGGCCCGCGCCATCATGGAGCCGATGGCGGCAACAGCGAACGCACCGTTTGCAAGTCCCAGCAGAAACACGCTCGTCGACAGAGGCCACGCGGGCCCGTACTGGCCGGCGACAGCGAGGCTCATCAGAGCGACAGCCGACGCAAGGCAGCCAGCCACCGTCCACAATCGCAAGGATGCCAGCCACGTGCCCTTGAACAGGCTGGCGATGACGGCCACGCCGATCATGCCGGCGAGAACGCCGCCGTGCTGCGTACCCGCAAGCTGGGTCGACTGCCCGGGCGTGAAGCCGAACACGGCACCAGCATAGGGCTCGAGGATCAGATCCTGCGCGCTGTAGGCGAGCATCGAAACGAACACGAAGATGGTGAACGTGCGGGCATCGGGCTCGGCCCAGACTTCCCTCAACGCGCACATGAACGATGGCTGAGCGGGGAGGGCGGCCGCGCGGGCAGCCTCGTGGCCTGCTGCCTCGGCGTCCATCGCCGGCCCCTCGACCCCCCAGACAGCCAAGGTGGCGAGCGACAAAGCAAGGATGGAAACGACACCGGAGACCACCACCAATCTGCTTGTCGAGAACGGATCGAGATAATGGCCCGCCGTCGCCGCTGTGATGATGAAGCCGATGATCATCATCACCCAAACGATGGTTGCCGCCGGGGCCCGGCGCTCAGGGGCCACCCGCTTGGCGAGCAGCACGAGGAGCGATGTTCCCGCCGCGCCGACACCGACGCCGATCATGACGAAGGCGACGATCGCCAGCATCAGGCCGACGGTGAAACTCGTCTCCATCACCGCAGTAGAAATGGCCGCCAGCAGTCCGCCTGCCGCCAACACAGCCATGCCGCCGATGATCCACGGTGTCCGCCGGCCGCCGACGTCCGAGCCGTGTCCCCATCTCGGCCGCAGCATCTGAACCGCATAGTGCAGTCCGACCAGAAGGCCGGGCACGACGGCCGCCAGCGCCAGTTCCACGACCATGACCCGATTGATCGTCGAGGTGGTGAGCACCACGATCGCGCCAAGCGAGGTTTGAACCAGCCCGAGCCTGACGATACTGAGCCAGCCGAGATCGGGGAGCCGCGAGGGTGACGTCATGGCTGGACCTCCGCCAGGTGCCGCAATGCGAGCGCACTGGCCAGCATCCCGCTGACATAAAGACTGGTCCCGGTCGCGTTGTACCAGGGCGCGTGCGCCTTCGGATCACCGAGCAGCCGTCGCATGAGCACGAGTTGAACGGCTAGGAGACCAGCGACGACGAACGCGTAGGTCGTCAGCCCCCAGGTGAACAAGAGCGCGACGACGATCGCCTGAGGAAGCGCCATCACCACGCAGGCCAGCCGCGCCGCGTTGTCGACGCCGAGCACGACCGGCAATGACCTGAGGCCCATGCGGCGGTCGCCTTCGACAGCCTTGAAGTCGTTGAGTGTCATGATGCCCTGGGCACCCGCGCTATAGAGAGCCGCGATCAGCACGATGCGCCAGTCGGGAAAGGCGGCCGCCATGATGGTGGCACCGGTGAACCACGGCAGCCCCTCATAGCAGGCCGCAACCGCGATCGTTCCCCACCATCCGTCCTGCTTCAGGCGGAGCGGCGGGGCCGAGTAGGCCCACGCGAGCGCCAGACCGATGACGGCGGCTCCGAGCACGACAGGCCCGAGCAACGCGGCCAGCACCAGCGAAAGCCCGGTCCACAGAATGCCGATGTAAAGACCCCAATGCCCTGGGACTCGCCCGGATGGGATCGGCCGGCCCGGCTCGTTGATCGCATCCACATGGCGATCATACCAGTCGTTGACGGCCTGACTGGTGCCCGTCACCAGAGGGCCGGCGAGCACGATGCCGGCAAGGATGCCGGCAATGCGCCCATCGAAAGGCACGCCAGCAGAGATCACGCCACACCCGTAGGCCCACATCGGCGCGAACCAGGTGACAGGTTTCAACAGTTCGAGAACCGCGGCGGGTGACGGGCGCGATGGGGACGCCAGTGTCGGGGTGAGGTGCGCCATGGAGCCCTTTCTCCGGCTGAAGGGCGAAAAATCGACCTCTGTATACTAGAAGTGACGCTAGCAAGCGTCAACCAAAGTGTACACTCGGTCGGCGTTTTTCACGACCGGTCCATGGCATGCCGTGCTCGTGCGAAATACTCCAAAAAACGAGGGATTATCGACAAGTGAGCCGGATGGCAGGGGCCATTTCGGGTCGAACACGCTTCAGCGGATCAAAACTATGGCCATCTCAGAAATAACCATGCGGGCATGGCCGCAGCGGCCGGATGAAGTACCTGAAAAAATGGGTTGTGAATGCAAAGCTATTCCCGAGAAAGAATAGCTTTCCTCAATCGTCGGTATCGCCCTCACCGAGGTCACCGAGGCCGTAGCGGCGCATTTTGACGTAGAAGCTCTGGCGGCTCAGGCCCAGCATCTCGGCGGCAGACGCGCGGTTGTCCTTGGTCAACTCGAGAGCAGCCTCGATGCACAGTCTCTCGACGATATCGGTCGTTTCGCGCACGAGGTCCTTGAGCGGGACGCGGCCGACGAGTTCGGTGAACTGCTCGACCGATTTCGGGAGCCTGTGGGTGGCATGCGCGGTCGCTTCGTTGCTGCGCCGCTCCACTTTCCGCAAGGTCAGGCCATAATACGGCGTGTTGGGGTCGGGCACGTGCACGGCCGAAACCTCGACGTCCTCGCGGGCCCCGAACTCCCCCCTGACGATCGTCGCGAAGCGCCGGATGATGCCGTGCTCGCGGACGTGCGCAATCAGAACGTCGATATCGACCCCGACCCTGCCGAGCCAGCGCTCCAGCGGCTCGCCGCGCACCTGCGCCTCGCGGGCCAGTTCGCACATATCGAGGAAGGCGGTATTCGCTGCAACGATGCGGCGGTCCTTGTCGGCCACGACGAAGCTGTCGGGCATGTGCTCGACGATCTGAACGACTTGGCTCTTTTCGCGCAGGCGGCTCTCGTCGGCCTCGGGCGTCTGCGGGCGCAGCCGAACGAGATAATACGCCGATCCTTCCTGGCGGAACATGGACGCTGCGATGAGCAACGCGCGGCCGCCGTGGGAACTCACTGCCACGCTGTCGGTGCGTGGCATGGACTGCGCAGCCGCCAGCAGATCGAGCGCCATCCCGGCGGTTTCGGGGCCAAAAAGTTCCGAGAATGCGCGACCCACCGTGCGCCGCGACCCGTTTGCCAGGAGTTGGGCGGCGGCAGGGTTGGCTTCGGTGACCTTGAGCGTCGGCGCATCGACGATGAGCACCGCCTCCGAGGCGACTTGGAACAGTGCGCGATAGCGCGTTTCGACCTGCCGCAGCCGCACGTACTCGCGCTCCAGCGAGGCTTGTGCCTCGACCAGCCGCTGTTGCATGACGGCCTGCTGGCGCAAATCCTGACCGATGGCGATAACGCCACCCGTCGAACCGATTTGCAGCGCCGAATAGCGCACGGGCAGGTCGCTGCCCTCGATCAGCGGATGGTTGACCTGCCGCCAGCGCGACGCGGTGCCGCCTGCAGCCGTGCGCAGCATATCCTCGACCTTGCCGCGGCTCTCGATCGTGACCGTGTCGACGAAGTGCTTGCCGATCCAGTCGGTGCCCGTGGACTTGGCGAGGTCGACGGGCGACAGCATCATGTCTTTGATGATGCCTTTCTTGTCCAGAACGAGCGCGACGTCGGCGGCAGCCGTAATGAGCTGCGCCGTTGCATCCGCATCGAGCGTTCCGAGAGATTTCCGGGGTGAATCAAACGGTCTCACGGGTCTGACGCGGCCGAGGCCAGCTCCAACTTAGGGATGAAAGGACCTGGCCGCTCGTCTAGGCCCCCGCGCCGGCGCTGCCTTGAAGCAGGGATTCTGCAATCCGCAGAGCTTCATGGGCATCGCTGGCTGAGGCGTCGGCGCCAACCAGGCTGTAAGCACTTCGATCTTCACTGAACATGCGACCGCCAACGATCACTTTGAGGTCGCGTGCGTTCGATGTCGTCCGGACACGCTCAATAGTCGAAGCGAGCCTATCAAGCAACCGCTCGGATGCCAGCGAAAAGCCGACAACGTCGAAGGCCTGTGCATGAAGGATTTCCTCGACATCAAGGCCGTCCATCGCGATGCCACCGGCAACATCCCAGCCAGCGCGCCTGAACGTATCCTCCACGAGCATCAGCCCGAAAGTGTGCTGCTCGCCGGGCGTCGGGGCCAGCAGCAGGCGGCGCACGCTGTGAGGAGTGTGACGCGGCATTTCGCGCGGCGGCGAGAATCGCCGGACGAGCTGCTGCAATCTCGTGAGTGCGACGGTCACATCGACGAAATTGACCTCGTCGCTCTCCCACATGGTGCCGAGCTGTCGCGCCGCCGGCGCGAGAACGTCCACGAAGATCCGGTCGACGGGGTGTCCGCGGTCGATGAGAGACTGCACGACCGCCGCCGCCGCGGCGAGGTCGTTGGCGACAGCCACCGTCGCGATGCGCTCGGCAGCGTCTTGCAGGCCAGAAGTCATGATGTCTGGCATGGCGGCACCGTTAGTCGCGTGAGTGGCGTGTGCGATCAGCAGCCGCGGAATGATCTCCGCCTCGATGAGGCATTTGATCGAGCCGGCGTCCTCCGAATCCGGTTCCTTGCCGGACGCGGGCTGACTTTGCTCCTGCCCCGGCCCCGAATTGGCCAGCACGGCGGGATCCCGCCACTGCCACGACTCCGCACCCTCTGGCATAGGCGGTCGCGTGCCGTTCATGGCACTTACTCCCGTTGACGTCCTCTCCCCACGATCTCCGCCAACACCCTGTAAAGATGAGGCCTAGAGACCGAACTTTCGGCTCTTTTCGAGCGCTTGCACGTCTCACGATCGCGCACTCCGAATAGATCACGACAAAGGGATTGGTGCCAGCCCATTCATGCGACATCCTGTCTGTTCCGGGCTCCTGACATTTGGCTCGCGCGCAGCGCAGTTGTAAAGCAATTTTTACGTCAAGTTTTATTGACACTCGCAACGACACCGCCATAGACTGCTGGAAACGGGGCCCAGAAGCTGGGCGGAAATCGGAACCACCGATCACCGGCCAGGGGAGGCAGCACTTGCGTCCAGAACGAACGACACGGCGGATATCGAAGCCGCTTTACACTCCCGAGGAGCGCGTCCGTCGCGATTCCTCGCCTTGGACCATGGTTCAGGCCATTCTCGCCCCGGTGCAGTTCCTCGTCTTCCTCGTCAGTCTCTGGCTGGTTGTCGGCTATCTCGCGACCGGCGACGGCTTTCTCGTCGCGACGATCTCCGTCGTTGTGAAGACGCTGACCCTCTATGCGATCATGATCACGGGTTCGATCTGGGAGAAGGATGTGTTCGGGCGCTATCTGTTTGCGCCGGCGTTCTTCTGGGAAGACGTCGTGAGCATGCTTGTGCTGGCCCTGCACACGGCCTACCTCGTGGCCGTCTTCACCAGCGCCCTCTCGCCCACCAGCCAGATGTGGCTGGCGCTCGCCGCTTACGTCACTTACGTCGTCAATGCCGGTCAGTTCGTCTGGAAGTTGCGCGCGGCGCGCCTTCAGGCCGACGCCCAGGCGGCCCCCCTGCCCCGCGCCTCCGCCATGACGGAGGTCCTCGGATGAAACCCTTCGGCGTTCTCGACCTCGAGCGCTCCCCCGCCCGCCCTGCGGCAGAAGCGGGTGCCTGTGCCTCTCCGCCCATCCTGCGTGAGCGCGGCCAGCGCGAGGTCTTCTGCGGACTGACCGGCATCGTCTGGCTGCACCGCAAGATCCAGGACGCCTTTTTTCTCATCGTGGGCTCGCGCACGTGCGCCCACCTCATGCAGTCGGCTGCCGGCGTCATGATTTTCGCCGAGCCCCGTTTCGCCACCGCCATCATCGACGAGCGCGATCTCGCCGGCCTTGCCGACATCGACGCGGAACTCGACCGCGTGGTCGGAACGCTGCTGACTCGCCGGCCAGACATCAAGCTGCTGTTCCTCGTTGGCTCGTGTCCGTCCGAGGTCATCAAGCTGGACCTCAAGCGCGCCGCGGCGCGCCTCAGTCGCGTGCACACGCCTGCCGTTCGCATCCTCAACTACTCCGGAAGTGGGATCGAGACGACGTTCACCCAGGGCGAGGACGCCTGTCTGGCGAGCCTCGTGCCAGAACTGCCGGCACTGGCCGACGGCGCAGCCCCCTCGTTGATGGTGGTGGGCACCCTGCCGGATATCGTCGAGGATCAGTTCCGCCGCCTGTTCGCCGACATGGGACTTCCCGACGTCGCCTTCCTGCCGCCGCGCAATTCGCACGCACTGCCGGCTGTCGGACGCCAGACCCGCTTTTTGCTGGCCCAGCCGTTCCTGACCGATACGGCCCGCGCGCTGACGGAACGTGGTGCCCGTCACCTGCCGGCCCCGTTTCCGTTTGGTGTCGAGGGCACGACGCTCTGGCTGGCGGCTGCAGCCAGCGCTTTCGATGTTCCCAACGCGCGAGTGGAGGCGGCGACCGCGCGCCCCATCGCCCGCGCCGAGGCCGCCTTGCAACCCTATCGGGCCGAGCTGGCCGGTCGTTCGATCTTCTTTTTCCCCGACAGCCAGCTCGAGCCGCCGCTGGCCCGGTTCCTGTCCCGCGAGATCGGCATGCGCCTGATCGAAGTGGGCACGCCGTATCTTAACCGGCAACATCTGGGCCCTGATCTCGACCTGCTGCCGGCCGATACCCAACTGTCCGAGGGACAGGATGTCGACCGCCAGCTCGATCGCGTCCGTGCCGCCCGTCCCGATCTCACCGTCTGCGGGCTCGGTCTCGCCAACCCGCTAGAGGCCGAAGGGCTCGCGACCAAGTGGTCGATCGAGTTGGTGTTCTCTCCGATCCATGGCTACGAGCAGGCCGCCGATCTGGCCGAGCTGTTCGCCCGCCCCTTGCGCCGTCGCGCGCGCCTGGAGGTGTAGGATGCAGCTCACCGTCTGGACTTACGAAGGCCCTCCCCACGTCGGCGCGATGCGGATCGCGACCGCCATGAAGGGCGTTCACTACGTGCTGCACGCGCCCCAGGGCGACACCTACGCCGACCTGCTGTTCACGATGATCGAGCGCCGCAGCACCCGCCCTCCGGTCACCTACACGACCTTCCAGGCGCGTGACCTCGGCGGCGATACCGCAGGGCTGTTCCAGACCGCCGCGCGCGAGGCGTACGAGCGTTTCCGGCCAGAGCTGATGATCGTCGGGGCCTCGTGCACGGCCGAACTCATCCAGGACGATCCCGGCGGGCTGGCCCGCGCCCTCGACCTGCCGATCCCGGTGGTTCCCCTCGAATTGCCCTCCTACCAGAAGAAGGAGAACTGGGGCGCGGCCGAGACGTTCTACCAGATCGTTCGCGCCGTCTGCCAGCCGCTCGCCTCAGCCCCACCCGCGCGAACCCAGGCCGTCTCCTGCAACATCCTCGGTCCAACGGCGCTTGGCTTCCGTCATCGCGACGACCTGACCGAGATCGTCCGCCTGATCGAGGACCATGGGATCGCGGTCAATGTCATCGCGCCGCTCGATGCGCGTCCCGCAGACATCGCGCACCTGCCACGCGCCCACTTCAATGTCGTCCTTTATCCCGAGATCGCCGCGACCGCGGCGCAATGGCTGAAGCGCACGTTCGCCCAGCCGGCAACGACGGTCGTCCCCATCGGAGTTGGTGCCACCGGCGAATTCGTCGCGGAACTCACCCGCCTCGCCGCCGCTTCTCCCGCACCTGATGGTCGGCCCGCCGCTGAGGGTGCCGAGCGCGATCCCGTCCGCTCGCCATCCCGGCTGCCGTGGTACTCGCGCTCGGTCGATTCCAACTATCTCACCGGCAAGCGCGTGTTCGTGTTCGGCGATGGTACCCACGCGGTGGCCTGCGCGCGCATTGCCGCCGAGGAGCTGGCGTTCAAGGTCGTCGGCCTGGGAACCTACTCGCGCGAGTTCGCCCGCGAAGTTCGCGAGGCCGCCAAGGTGCACGGCGTCGAGCCGCTGATCACCGACGATTATCTGGCCGTCGAGGCCGCCATCGCCGAGGCTCAGCCGGAACTTGTTCTGGGCACGCAGATGGAGCGACATATCGCCAAGCGCCTCGGCATTCCTTGCGCGGTGATCTCTGCCCCAGTCCACGTCCAGGACTTCCCCGCGCGCTACAGCCCGCAGATGGGCCACGAGGGGGCCAACGTCATTTTCGACACCTGGGTTCATCCCCTCATGATGGGCCTTGAGGAACACCTCCTCGGCATGTTCCGCGACGACTTCGAGTTCCATGCCGACGCCCGCCCCTCGCATCTGGGTGGCGGTGCGCGTCCCATGCCGACGCCCGAAATGGCCGCGGCCGGCAGCGTCGACGCGATCACCATAGCGGCACCGGCCCTGACCGATCCGGCCGTGAACGAACCGGCCGTGTTGAGCTGGGCCGCCGAGGCCGAGCGTGAGTTGAAGAAAATCCCGTTCTTCGTGCGCGGCAAGGCTCGCCGCAACACGGAGAGTTTTGCCCGCCAGTGCGGTGTCGACTTGATCACCGTGGAGACGCTTTATGATGCGAAAGCCCACTTCGGCCGCTGACCGCGCGCCCGTGCGCGTCGTCATCGTCACGCTCGACAGCCACCTGGCGAGTGCGGCCGAGCGGGCGCGCGAGACCCTGCAGGCCGAGATCCCCGGTCTCACCATCGCCCTCCACGCGGCCGCCACATGGGCCGCCGAGCCGCACCTCCTGGAAGCCTGCCGCCGCGACATCGCCAATGGCGACATCATCATCGCCAACATGCTGTTCATGGAAGACCACATCGACGCGGTGCTCCCTGCCCTCGAGGCCCGCCGCGAGACGTGCGATGCCATGGTCTGCTGTCTGTCGGCCGGCGATATCATGCGCCAGACCCGGCTGGGCAAGTTCCGCATGGCCGGCGAGCAGACCGGCATCATCGCGCTCCTGAAGCGGCTTCGCGGCAGCGCCAACAAGCAGAAGAGCAACGGCGCACAGCAGATGGCGATGCTTCGCCGCTTGCCGAAGATTCTGCGGTTCATCCCTGGCACCGCCCAGGACGTGCGCGCCTACTTCCTGACGCTGCAATACTGGCTCGCCGGGTCCGACGACAACATCGCCAACATGATCCGGCTGCTGGTCGGCCGTTATGCCGACGGCCGCCGCAAGGCGCTGCGTGGCACGCTGTCGACCGAGCCGCCGGCCGAGTATCCCGAGGTCGGGCTCTATCATCCTCGCCTCTCTGCCCGCAGCGGCCACCCCATCACCGAAAGTCTCGCCGACCTGCCGCGCCAGCCGCAGGGGATGCGGGGACGGGTCGGCCTGCTGGTCATGCGCTCGTATGTGCTCGCCGGAAACGCGCGCCACTATGATGCGGTGATCACCGCCCTGGAGGCCCGCGGCTTAGATGTCGTGCCGGCCTTTGCGTCGGGTCTCGATGCGCGGCCCGCCATCGAGAAGTACTTCTTGGATTCGGCTGGCCAGCCGCGCATCGACGCGCTGGTCTCGCTGACCGGGTTCTCGCTGGTCGGTGGCCCCGCCTACAACGACTCCGGTGCCGCCGCCGAGAGTCTGGGCAAGCTCGACGTGCCCTATCTGGCGGCCCAGGCCATCGAGTTCCAGACCATCGAGCAGTGGCAGGCCTCCGAACGCGGCCTTTCGCCGATCGAGGCGACCATGATGGTGGCCATCCCCGAGCTCGACGGAGCGACGGGCTCGATGATCTTCGCTGGCCGCACCGAGCGCGCCGAGAGCGGCAATGTCCGAGACATGGTGCCCATCGCCGACCGCGTCGATCAGCTCGCGTCGCGCATTGCCCGGCTGGTGTCCCTGCGCCGGACGGAGAAGGCCGACCGCAAGATCGGCGTCGTGCTGTTCTCGTTCCCGCCCAACGCCGGCTCGATTGGAACCGCCGCGTTCCTGTCTGTATTCGCGTCGCTGCACAACACGCTCAAGGCACTGAAGGCAGATGGCTACACGGTCGAGGTTCCCGAGAGTGTCGACGCGCTGCGTGACGCCATCCTGAGCGGCAACTCGAGCCGCTTCGGCTCCATCGCCAACGTGGTTGCCCGCGTTCCCGTCGACGATCACGTCCGGCAGGAGCGCTGGCTGCCCGAGATCGAGGCGCAGTGGGGCCCCGCGCCGGGCAAGCACCAGACGGACGGCAGCACCATCCACGTCCTGGGAGCCCGATTCGGCAATGTCCTGGTCGGCATCCAGCCGGGGTTCGGCTACGAGGGCGACCCGATGCGGCTGCTGTTCGAGAAGGGCTTCGCGCCAACCCACGCCTTCTGCGCCTTCTACACGTATGTGCGCCAGACGTTCGGGGCGCACGCCATCCTGCATTTTGGCACCCACGGTGCATTGGAGTTCATGCCAGGCAAGCAGACCGCGCTGTCGCAGGACTGCTGGCCGGACCGGCTGATCGGCGACGTGCCCAACATCTATCTGTACGCCGCCAACAACCCCTCGGAAGGCAGTATCGCCAAGCGCCGTTCGGCGGCTACCCTGGTCAGCTACCTGACGCCGCCGGTGGCGACGGCCGGCCTCTACCGCGGCCTGCTGGAGCTGAAAACTTCGCTGGAGCGCTGGCGCGGCCTCTCCCCGGAGACGACGTCGGAGCGCCCGGCCCTGGCCGCCATCATCCAGGCCCAGGCTGCGGCGGTCGAATTGGCCACGGTGGAGCCGGCGTGGGGCGCGCAGGCCGCGACCCGCATCGACCGCCTGTGGAGCGAGATCCTCGAACTCGAGTACACGCTGATCCCGCATGGGCTGCATGTGGTCGGCACGCCGGCGACACCTGAGGAGCGCATCGACCTCATCGCCGCGATGGATGACGCCATGCCCGGCGCGCCCATTGGTCGGCCGGCCATCGAGGCGATTGTCCGAGGCGCGCCCGTGATCGCCGCCAAGGATTTGACACCCGAGGCGCGCGAGCGCCACGCCGAGATCGCCCGCATCGACGGCCTCTTGTCGCAGGAAACCGAGTTGGCCGGTCTCCTTCGTGCGCTGGATGCCCGTTTCGTCGCGCCGAGCGCGTCCGGTGATTTGATCCGCACGCCGGACATCCTGCCGACCGGGCGCAACATTCACGGCTTCGACCCCTTCCGCATGCCGAGCGCCTTCGCTCTTGTCGACGGCAAGGCACAGGCCGAGCGGTTGCTGGAGCGCCACCTGGCAGACGGCAACCCGCTGCCGCAGACCATCGCCATGGTGCTCTGGGGCACAGACAATCTGAAGTCCGAGGGTGGGCCGATCGGGCAGGCGCTCGCGCTCATGGGTACCGCCCCGCGCTTCGACAGCTACGGCCGGCTGTGCGGGGCCCGCCTCCTACCGCTCGCCGAACTGGGACGCCCGCGGATCGACGTGGTCGTCACGTTGTCGGGCATCTTCCGCGATCTCCTGCCGCTGCAAACACGCATGCTGGCCGAGGCCGCCTATCTCGCCGCCACGGCCGACGAACCCGTCGATCAGAACTTCATCCGCGCCCACGCCCTGGAGCAGGCCGCTCGCCACGGCACCGACCTGGAGACGGCGGCGCTGCGGGTCTTCTCCAACGCGGATGGGGCCTACGGCTCCAATGTCAACATGCTGATCGAAAGCGGCTGCTGGCAGGACGAGGACGAACTGGCCGATGCCTACACGCGCCGCAAA
Organism: Hyphomicrobiaceae bacterium; assembly: GCA_033765285.1. GTDB lineage: Bacteria > Pseudomonadota > Alphaproteobacteria > Rhizobiales > Hyphomicrobiaceae > Filomicrobium. The sequence goes on from JANRIE010000019.1 coordinate 256,641, forward strand.
GGCTTTGCCTACCAGCGCAACGGGGCCGTCGTGCAGAAGCCCGAACTTCTGGAGAGCGTGTTGTCGGGCGTCTCGCTGGCCTACCAGAACCTCGAATCGGTCGAACTGGGCATCACCACGGTCGACCACTACTTCGACACGCTGGGCGGGATCGCGCGGGCTGTCAGGAAATCGGGTGGCGCGGCTGTGCCCGTCTACATCGGCGACCAGACGCGTGGCGCGGGAACCGTACGCACCCTGTCCGAGCAGATCGCACTGGAAACCCGCACGCGCACACTGAACCCCAAGTGGTACGAGGGCATGATGAAGCATGGCTACGAGGGCGTTCGGCAGATCGAGGCGTCCGTGACGAATACGGTCGGCTGGTCGGCGACGACCGGGCAGGTGGCACCGTGGGTCTACCAGCAGATCACTGAGACTTATGTGCTCGACCCCGAGATGAGGAAGCGGCTGGCCGCATTGAACCCCACCGCTTCGGCGCGGGTGGCCAACCGTCTCATCGAGGCGCACGAGCGGAATTTCTGGACACCAGACGCAGATATGCTGTCGGCGCTTCGTGCGGCCGGCGAAGAGCTCGAGGATCGTCTCGAGGGAATTGGCGTGGAGGCCGCGGCATGAACGTGATGTTGAAATCTGGTTGCGGGAGCTGCGCCCAGGACCTGGCTCTCGATGGCGAAGGCAGTGTGCAGGTCCATCAGGACCCCACCGTTCGCATCGGCACCGCGAAGGTGTTCGCCGTCTATGGCAAGGGCGGCATCGGCAAGTCGACGACCTCGTCCAACCTGTCGGCGGCCTTCTCCAAGCTCGGCAAGCGCGTGCTTCAGATCGGGTGTGACCCGAAGCACGATTCGACGTTTACCCTGACCAAGCGTCTCGTGCCGACGGTGATCGACATCCTCGAAGGCGTGGACTTCCACTCCGAGGAACTGCGTCCCGACGACTTCGTGTTCGAGGGCTACAACGGCGTCATGTGCGTCGAGGCGGGCGGGCCACCTGCCGGCACGGGTTGCGGCGGCTACGTCGTCGGCCAGACCGTGAAGCTGCTGAAGGAGCACCATCTCCTCGAGGACACCGACGTCGTCATCTTCGACGTGCTGGGCGACGTCGTGTGCGGCGGCTTTGCCGCTCCCCTGCAACACGCCAGCCGCGCCCTGATCGTGACCGCGAACGACTTCGACAGCATCTTCGCCATGAACCGCATCATTGCCGCCATCGGCGCCAAGTCGAAGAACTACGAGGTCCGGCTCGGCGGTGTCATCGCCAACCGCAGCGCCAACACCGACGAGATCGACCGGTTCAACGCGGCCACTGGCCTGAGAACACTCGCCCGCTTCCCGGATCTGGACGCCATCCGCCGGTCGCGCCTCAAGAAGGCGGTGATCTTCGAGATGGACCCGACACCGGAGGTCGTCGCCGTGCAGCAGGAATACCTGAGGCTTGCGGCCACGCTCTGGGCCGGTACCGACCCGATACCAGCCAATGCCATGAAGGATCGAGAAATTTTCGATTTCCTGGGCTTCGAGTGAAAGCTGACCCCATGCCGACAACGACCTATCAGCAGCGCCGGACCCGGATCGAAACCTACTTCGACGACACCGCCGTCGAGGCGTGGAAACGGCTGACGTCGACCGAGCCGGTTTCCGGGGTGCGCGCCACGGTGCGGGCGGGCCGCGACCGCATGCGCGCTCTCCTGCTGTCCACACTGCCCGACGACCTCGCTGGGCGGCGGGTCCTGGACGCGGGCTGCGGCACCGGCGCGTTTGCTGTGGAAGCCGCCAGGCGCGGTGCCGACGTGGTGGCGATCGACATCGCCGGCAATCTGGTCGACATGGCCCGTGAGCGTGCGCCCACGGGACTTGCCGGCCGCATCGACTTCCGCGTCGGCGACATGCTGGAGACGGCGCGCGAGGGCTTCGATCACGTCGTCGCCATGGACAGTCTCATTCATTACCCTGCCCCGGACATGGTCGCGATGATCGAGGCGCTGACTCGCACGACGACGCGGACCGTCGCCTTCACGTTTCCCCCGCGCACGCCGTTGCTGGCCGTCATGCACTTTTCCGGCCGGTTCTTCCCGCGCGCCGACCGGGCTCCGGCCATCGAGCCGATCTCCGAGGCCGCCCTCACTCGCCACCTCGCCGCGTCCGACGCCCTCTCCCCTTGGCATCAGGTCCGCACCGAGCGCGTCGTGTCCGGCTTCTATCTTTCGCAGATGATGGAGCTGCAACGGCAATGATCGACGTCGCGCGCACCATCCGACAGACGCTGGCCGACCTGGGTCCCCGCTATCTTCCGTTCGCGGATGTGGCGACGAAGGAACTGCCGCTGTCGCGCCTGCTGCGCCTGTCGCTGTTCCAGGTCTCCGTCGGCATGGCGCTCGTCCTGCTCAACGGCACCTTGAACCGCGTGATGATCATCGAACTCGGGATGCCGGCTTGGCTCGTCTCGCTGATGGTCGCCATCCCGCTGGTCTTTGCCCCGTTGCGCGCGCTCGTCGGCCACCGCTCGGATTGGCACAAGTCGTCGTTCGGCTGGCGGCGGGTGCCCTACCTTTGGTTCGGCACGATGATGCAATTCGGTGGCTTTGCCATCCTGCCGTTCGCCCTGCTCGTCCTGACGATGGATGATCCCTCCAAGGCGATGGTCGGCCAGATCGCGGCAGCGGCCGCCTTCCTGCTGGTCGGCATCGGCATGCATACCACCCAGACGGCGGGCCTGGCGCTCGCCAACGACATTGCACCGGACGATAGCCGACCGCGCGTCGTTGCGCTGCTGTACGTGACGCTGCTGGCCGGCATGGTCGTCTCCGCGTTGGTCTTCGGCTGGCTGCTGGCGGACTTCAGCCCGACGCGCCTCGTCCAGTGCATCCAGGGCGCGGCCGTGGTGACGGTTATCCTGAACACGATCGCGCTATGGAAGCAGGAGCCGATGGACAGCCGGCGCGCGGCCGATCTGACCCCGCGTCCCCCCTTCCGCACGAGCTGGAATGCGTTTCTGGCGGGTGGCAGGGCCAGCCGGCTGCTCGTCGTCGTCGGCCTCGGGACGGCGGGCTTCTCGATGCAGGACATTCTGCTGGAACCCTACGGCGGCCAGATCCTCAAGTTGTCGGTCGGGGCGACGACGACCCTCACTGCACTGATGGCCGGCGGCACGCTGCTGGGGTTTGCACTGTCGGCACGCAATTTGAGCCAGGGTGGCGACCCGTGCCGCCTGGCGGCCATGGGTGCCCTCGTCGGACTTCCCGCGTTGTCGGCGATTATATTCGCCGCCCCCCTCGACTCCGCCTTGCTGTTCCGGATCGGGGCCACGGCCATCGGTTTTGGTGCCGGGCTCTTTGCCGTCGGCACGTTGGCGGCGGCCATGTCACTGGCCCGCGATGGCCAGAGCGGCCTGGCGCTCGGTGCCTGGGGTGCGGTGCAGGCAACAGCAGCGGGCGTGGCCATCGCATTGGGCGGGGCGATCCGCGATGTGGTCTCCGGGCTTGCCGTTCACGGCGACCTTGGACCTGTCCTCATCGACCCGTCGGTTGGCTACAGCGTCGTCTATCACATCGAGATCGCCCTACTCTTCGCCACCATCGTCGCCATCGGACCACTGGTCCGCCCACTGGGCGCGCCGCGGCTCCAAACCCCAACCCGCTTCGGTCTCGCAGAGATGCCAGGCTGAGGTTATAATTCACAGGAGGTTGCCCCGATGAACTACGGAATAACGAGCCACATCGACGTCGCTCAGATCGTGCTCTACGCGTTCTGGCTGTTCTTTTTCGGCCTGATCCTGTACTTGCGCCGCGAGGATCGCCGCGAGGGCTACCCCATGGAGACGGAGGTTTCCGGCAAGGTTCACTGGGACAGCGCCATCTGGACGCCCAAGCCGAAATTCTGGAAATTGCCTGACGGAACCATGCTGCAGGCCCCCCGCGCCGAGAACATCGAGCCGCCGCTCCACGGCCGCCGCATCTCGCGCCTGGACGGTGCGCCCTATGAGCCGACCGGCAATCCGCTGACCGAGGCCTTTGGCCCGGCATCCTACGCCTTGCGGATGGATGTCCCCGACAAGACGGGTTACGGCGACGACAAGATCGTACCTCTCCGCATCCTGTCGGACATGAAGGTCATCGACGGCGACGCCGATCCACGCGGCATGCCGGTCGTCTCCGGTGACGGCGTCGAGGTCGGCAAGGTCAGCGATCTTTGGGTCGACCGCTCGGAGAGCCTCGTGCGCTACTACGAGATCGAGCTGGCGTCGGCTGGTGCTGCGCGCGTGCTTGTTCCCATGCAACTCGCCACCGTCGTGACCTGGCAACTGTTCGACAAGATCGACCGGCCCTACCTCAGGATCCGCTCACTGAAGTCGGCCCAGTTCGACAGCGTTCCGCGCACCAAGAGCACCATCCGCGTCACGCGGCTGGAGGAAGATATGATCTCCGCCTACTACGCTGGCGGCGAATTCTTCAACGTGCGCGCCCAGCCCGCAGGATCGCTCTGATGACCTCGCACGATGATTTTGCCTTCGAGCCGATCCCGGGGCTGCCCGAGCGCCCGCCTGTGGGCGAGACGATCCTCTGGCAGGGTTCGCCCCGCTGGAGGGGGCTCGCCCTCAGGGCCTTCTACATCCGTCCGGTGCTCGCCTACTTCGCTGTGCTGATGGCCTGGCGGGTGTGGGAGGGGCTGAGCAATGGCGGTTCACTCCTGGGCGCGATCGTCTACGCGCTCGACCTCGCGCCATTCCTGGCGGCAGCCGTGGCGGTGCTCGGGGGGCTGGCCTGGGCATTCGCGCGCTCCACCATCTACACCATCACGTCGCGCCGGGTCGTCGTCCGCTCCGGCGTGGCTCTGCCGATGACCGTCAACATCCCCTTCAAGTTGATCGACGGGGCGTCAGTGAAGGTCCATGCCGACGGGACTGGCGATATCCCCCTCAAGCTGGCCAAGGACGCAGCCATTTCGCGGCTGGCGTTGTGGCCGAACCACCGGCCCTGGCTGCTGACCAGCACCGAGCCGATGCTGCGGGCACTGCGCAACCCGGAGGCGGTGGCGCGCATCCTGGGCGAGGCCCTGGCATCCAGCGCGTCGACGGTGGCACCCGGCATCCGGATGCCTGGGCTGACCAGCCGCCCCATCCGCCAGGATACCCCGGCCAATGATGGCGAACTGGCCGGGATCGCCACGGCGGCCCGCATGGGAGGAGCCTTGTCATGACCGTCCACGCGCAGTCCCGCCGCAAGCCCGAGCCGTTTCCCAAGAGCGCGCTCTATGGCGCGGCCACTCTGATTGCCTTTACCTTCATCCTGGTGATCGGCGCTCGCATCGCCGGCTACAAGATGGACTGGGTGCCGGAGGCCGTGGCCGTGGCGGACCGTCAGATTGCTTTCACGACGACCGCCGAAGGAAATGTCGAGGTGCGGGATTTCGGCACGGGCAAAATCCTCGGGTTCTACGATCGCGACGAGAACGCGTTCGTGCGCACGGTGATGCTCGGTCTCATGCATGACCGCTCGCTGACCCGCCCGGACGACAAGACGACGCCGTTCCGGATTACGCGCTGGCACGACGGCCGTGTGTCGGTGAGCGATCCTGTCTCCGGCCGTTCGATCGAGCTTGCGGCATTCGGCCGTAATCAGGTCGAGACCTTCGAGAAACTGCTGCAATGACAGCAAACATCAACCCCTAACACAGCGACAGGGAGGACTAGAAATGCTCGGAACTCTATTCTCCAGAAAGGAACGATCGGACGTGCCGTGCACGGTCGAGATCGAGAATACCTATGAAAGCCTGCATGCCCACGTCGTTCTCGACGGCAATATCCTGATTGAGCCGGGTGACGAAGTCATCGTCCACGGTGAGCCGATCAAGGTCCCGTATGGTGAAAAGGCTGTCATTCGCAGGACAGCCACCGTCATCCGCGCGGGCTGGCTCGAGCGCAAATGGACGCGCCTGACCGGTGATCTCGAGTTCATGGAGCTGTGTGAGTTCAGCTTCTCTTCAGGAGGCCGGCTATGACGATCGGTATTCCCGGCGCACCCAACAACGCCACCCGCATGGCCGAGGAGACGACACTCCTGAGCCCGCGGTTCTACACGACCGACTTCGAAGAGCTGGACAAGCTCGACGTTTCCAGCGTCCGCCGCGAATGGGACGAGTTGATCGCCGAAATGAAGTCGGACCCCAACAAGGGTCACTTTAAGCGGACCGATGCCTGGGACGACTTCGACATCAACGATTTGCCCGAAGGCCTACGCAAGGAATTCATCGACTTCCTGGTGTCGTCGCTGACCGCCGAGTTCTCCGGCTGCGTGCTCTATGCCGAAATGAAAAAGCGCGGCAAGAACAAAGACGTCGTGGAGCTGTTCCGGCTGATGAGCCGCGACGAGGCCCGGCACGCGGGATTCATCAACGACACGCTGAAGGATTTCGGCATCGGCGTCGATCTGGGCTACCTGACGCGCAAGAAGAAATACACGTTCTTCAAGCCGAAATTCATCTACTACGCGACTTATCTGTCCGAGAAGATCGGCTATGCGCGCTACATCACGATATACCGGCACCTGGAGAAGCATCCGGAACGGCGCATTCACCCGATCTTCAAATGGTTCGAAAAGTGGTGCAACGACGAGTTCCGCCACGGCGAAGCATTTGCCCTTCTGATGCGCGCCAACCCGGATGTGCTGAAAGGCACGAACCGGCTGTGGGTCCGGTTCTTCCAGCTTGCGGTTTTTGCCACGATGTACGTGCGCGATCATGCCCGGCCGCATTTCCACAACGCGATGGGCATCGACCCGACCGAGTACGATTACAAGGTGTTCCGCATCACCAGCGACATCTGCAAGCAGGTGTTTCCGCTGACGCTCGACATCGACCACCCGACGTTCCGATCGGGCCTTGTGCGGCTGCATCACCTCAACGAGGGGATGACCGCGGCCCAGCAGCAGGGTGGCGTTCTGGGCCGCCTGCGCTACTACGCGCTGGCCTCGGTCGCCGCGGCGATCTTCGTGCGGTTGTTCATGCTGCCGGCGATCGAGAACGAGTTGCCCGAGACGAGCCGTCTCGCGCCGGCGTGGTGAGGATCTGACGCACAATGGCCGACGCCATCTTGCCCGTACTGTTCGCAATTGCCGTGTGGTGGTCCTCCACCGGCGCGCTCTTCCTCGTCGACCGCTTGCCGCGGTCGACGTACGTCGTCAGCGTGTCGGTCGCAACTTTGCTTGTGCTCGTGGCGACGACGGCCATTCTGGTGACTGCGAACGAGACGACGGCGGCTTCGGCCTACATCGGCTTCTCGGCAGCGGTGATGCTGTGGGCCTGGCATGAGATGACCTTCCTGCTGGGTCTCATCACGGGGCCGCGCAAGTCGCCTTGTCCGCCGGCGGCGACGGGCTTCCAACGGTTCGGCTTCGCGACAGCGACGCTGATCACCCACGAAATCGCCATCGCCGTGACGGCCGTGGCGCTGGTCGCCCTGACCTGGGGTGCGGCCAACCAGACGGCGGCGGCAACGTTCCTGGTGCTTTGGGTGATGCGTCTGTCGGCCAAGTTCAACATCTTCCTGGGCGTCCCCAACCTGTCGGACGAGTTGATGCCGGCCCATCTCGGCTACCTGAAAACCTACTTCAGGAAGCGTGCGATGAATGCGCTGTTCCCGTTCAGCGTCACAGTCGGCACGATCGCGGCCTATGCCATAGGCAGTGCCGCGCTCGATGACCCGACGAACGCGTTTGCCCTGACGTCGGGCATGCTGGTTTCCGGGCTGTTGGCGCTGGCCGTTCTCGAGCACTGGTTTCTCGTGCTGCCCGTGCCCGATGCGGCGCTGTGGACCTGGGCGGGTCCACGCGTCGAGACAGCCACGAATCACCCTGCGGGCGGCACGGAGGGGGCAGCAAACCACTCCCTCCGCCCAAGGGACCACGACATCGTCAAAAAGCATACCGGCGCGGCGTTTGTGCCGGCCCTGATGGGAGGCAACCAATGACCAGCTACGCGCACCACTTCGACGAGGCAATCGCACAGCTGCACCGTGAAGGGCGCTACCGCGTGTTTGCCGATCTGCGCCGGCAGTGCGGTGGCTACCCGGCCGCAGAGCATGTCGGTGCCCACGGCTCGCGGCCCATTACGGTGTGGTGCTCCAATGATTATCTGGGCATGAGCCAGCATCCCAAGGTGCTCGCCGCGATGCACGAGGCGATAGACACTGTCGGTGCAGGCTCCGGAGGCACGCGCAACATCTCGGGCACGACGCACTACCATGTCGAACTCGAGCACGAGATCGCCGACCTGCACGGCAAGGAGGCCGCGCTCCTGTTCACGTCGGCGTTCGTTGCCAATGATGCCACCCTGTCGACCATCCAACAGTTGATCCCTGGCCTCGTCGTATTCTCCGACGCGAAGAACCACGCCTCGATGATCGCCGGCATTCGCCGCGGCGGCGGCAAAAAGCACATTTTCCGCCACAACGACTATGCCGACCTCGAAGCGCAGTTGAAGCGCTATCCCAAGGGCACGCCCAAGCTGATCGCCTTCGAGAGCGTCTATTCGATGGACGGCCACGTCGCCGACATCAACGCGGTGTGTGACCTGGCTGAGACCTATGGGGCGATGACCTACCTCGACGAGGTGCACGCCGTCGGCCTCTATGGCCCGCGCGGCGGCGGCATCTCCGAGCGCGACCGCGCGGCCCACCGCGTCGACATCATCAACGGGACACTGGCCAAGGGCTACGGCGTCATGGGCGGCTAC
>JANRIE010000017.1:0-1959 GCA_033765285.1 Hyphomicrobiaceae bacterium
GCGCGCTTGGGATCGTCCTCGGCGAGGCCGGCGAGCTCGTCCTCGATCCGGAACTCGACATTGCCGCCGAGCTGAATGTCGGTCCCGCGCCCGGCCATGTTGGTGGCGATGGTGACCGCACCCAGTCGCCCGGCCTGCGCCACGATATGCGCTTCCTGTTCGTGGAAGCGGGCATTGAGGACGTTGTGCCTGACCCCCTCCTTCTTGAGGTATTCGCTCAGGAGCTCCGACTTTTCGATCGAGACGGTGCCGACCAGCACCGGCTGGCCCAGTTCGCTCTTCTCGCGGATGGCCTTGGCGATCGCCTGGAACTTGTCGGCGGTGTTCTTGTAGAACTCGTCTTCCTCGTCGATCCGCTGGACCGGCTGGTTGGTTGGGATCTCGACCACGTTCATCTTGTAGATGTCCCAGAATTCGGCCGCTTCGGTCGCCGCGGTCCCGGTCATCCCGGCCAGCTTGGGATACATCCGGAAATAGTTCTGGAAGGTGATCGAGGCCATCGTCTGGTTCTCGGGCTCGATCTTGACCCCTTCCTTGGCCTCGACCGCCTGATGGAGCCCGTTCGACCAGCGCCGCCCGTCCATCATCCGTCCGGTGAACTCGTCGATGATGACGATCTTGTCGTCTTTGACGATGTAGTCGGTGTCGCGCTTGAACATCACGTTCGCCTTGAGCGCCTGGTCAAGGTGGTGGACCACCTGGGTGTTCTCGACGTCATAGAGATTGTCGGTCACCAGCAGCCCCGACGCGGCAAGGCGGCGTTCGATCTCTTCCGCGCCTTCCTCGGTCCAGGTGATGTTCTTGGTCTTCTCGTCCGCCTCGTAGAAGTGCGGCTCGATCTGCTTCACGATCGCATCGACCGCGAGGTAGAGGTCGGTCTTGTCCTCGGTCGGGCCGGAGATGATCAGCGGCGTGCGGGCCTCGTCGATCAGGATCGAGTCGACTTCGTCGACAATCGCGAAACTGAAGGGGCGCTGGACCATCTGGTCGCGCTCGTGCTTCATGTTGTCGCGCAGGTAATCGAACCCGAACTCGTTGTTGGTCCCGTATGTGATGTCGGCGCCGTATGCCTCGCGCCGTTCAAATTCGCCCAGATTGGGCACGATCACGCCCACGGTCAGGCCAAGCCAGCGGTAGATCTGGCCCATCCATTCGGCGTCACGCCGGGCGAGGTAATCGTTGACCGTGACCACGTGGACGCCCTTGCCCGCGATCGCGTTGAGATAGACCGCCAGCGTCGCGACCAGGGTCTTGCCCTCGCCGGTGCGCATTTCGGCAATCTCGCCCCGGTGGAGCACGATCCCGCCGATAAGCTGGACATCGAAATGGCGCATCCCGAGCACCCGGACCGACGCCTCGCGCACGGTGGCGAAGGCTTCGGGCAGGATGTCGTCGAGCGACTTGCCTTCGTCGAGCTGGGCGCGGAACTTGGCGGTCTGGGCCTGCAGCTCGGCGTCGGTCAGCGCCTTGATCTGCGGTTCAAGCGCGTTGATCTGGTCGACCAGCTTGCCGAGCGTGCGGACATAGCGGTCATTGGCGGAACCGAAGATGGATTTGGCGAGGGCCTTGATCATGGCGGATCTTTCAGGGGAACGGGGGTACGGGATGGGCGCTTGCCTCCCGCGCAGGCGGGCACGGCAAGCCGGCAAGCGATCAGGTGCGGGACGCTGGTGCTATTCGCGCGCGCGGTCGGCGCGCAGCATCACGGTGGGAACGTAGATTACCACCGGGGCTGCAGTGCGATTGTCGCGCGTCGCCCGGTCGCGCCGCGGAGCGGGCGCATCGGCCGGGCGGGCCTTGCACCGCTCGACCTTGCCAGCCTGGGTCAGCTGGGCACTGGCGACCTGCTCGCAACCATCGGCAAGCGCGACCGCGCTCGCCGGCACGCCGACTGCGGCGAGACCGGAAAGCAGAGCGAGCAAGGCGATAAGGCGACGAAGCATTGCGGCGACGCAGATA
>JANRIE010000024.1:0-1519 GCA_033765285.1 Hyphomicrobiaceae bacterium
CCAAAGACTGGTGAAGAGCCCGAAGTTGACGTCGCCATCGCTTTGCGACGCCAGATGATGGTGCCGATGGGCCGGAGCGACAGCCCAGATGTAGACCAGCGGCCCGATCCTCATGTCGACGTTGGAATGCTGCAGCATCAATTGGATGGCGACGGCGAAGGCCAGCAGCCAGGCGACGTCCATCGGCATGCCCAGAAGGACGAGGGGGGCGACACCCGCCGTCAGCTCGATGGCCTGATGCAGGGGATGCTTCAACAGTCCGTTGAACCCATACATCCTCTCCACGGAATGATGCACGGCGTGAAGCGGCCAAAGCGCCGGGATGCGGTGGCTGGCGTAGTGCGCCAGGGTGATCCCCAGGTCCGCCACCAGAATGGCGAGCGCCAACTGCCCGGACAGAGGCCAGTCGTCGGGCCACACGCCCGAGTACGGGAGAAGCCCCGACAACAGCGGGAGAACCAGAACGGAGGCGGCGATCGACACCTCGTTGAAGACCGCATGGGCCACATCGCGAGCGCGGTCACCGTGCGGTTCGTTCCAGATCGGCTCATAGGGAGCAACCCGCTCCATCGCGAATGACACCCCGAGGGCCAGGCCGAGCAGAAGAGGCAGGACCCACGGTGGTTGGCCGGTTTGGACGGCGCTCATAGCCGCCCAGAGAAAGCCGACGAAAAAACACGGCGCATAGGCCAGGCGGATTACAAATCGTAGAGCGGACATCGAGGACTCCTTTGAGCCTCGAACCTCGCATGGGGCTGAGCAGGCCTATTGAACGGAACGCTTGTCGCCCTGTCGAACGACTTGGGCGGCCTCGAACGGCGTCACCCCGAACATGCGCTTCATCGTTCGGTTCAGGTGGGCCTGGTCCGCGAACCCACCCGCGAGCGCGGCCTCCGACAGAGGCGCCCCCGCCGCCAGGGCGCGACCGGATCGCTCCAGCTTCCGCCACAGCAGCCATTGCGACAAGGGCGCCGACAACTGAGACTGCGCGAGCGCCCGAAGCCGGGCCGTCGAGAGATTGAGCGCCGCGGCCGCCCGGGCAATGGTTCCGGGCGCCGGGCTCTGCGAGGCTCTCAACAAGGCCCATTCCAACCGGGGATCGAGCACTCGAGTCGCTTCGCCGAGATCCGCCTTCAGTCCGCCCATGATCTGGTCCATCGGCTCATTGCGCAACAGCCGATCCCGCACGATGGGCGGGGCCGGACCCGCATCGTCGGGGGCGATCAGCGCGACGAGTTTGGAGGCGAGCGGCGTATGGGTCTCGACATAAACGAGGAGGACCACGTCCGCGCTCGCCGGCATGCGGTGGCGGACGCGAGGCGCAAGGATGAGCGCCTCACCCCACAGCTCACGCCCTCTGTCCGCTGCAAGGTGAACGAGGCCCGAGCGCGCGGCCGTCAACTGAACCGCCACATGGGCATGGCTGTCGTGCGCCGCGCACGGGCCCTCGTAAGCGGCCCAGCCGTCGCCGAACACGAACACGGGTCTGGGGCTCGGAGACCACATCGGGTTTCACATA
>JANRIE010000025.1:0-2327 GCA_033765285.1 Hyphomicrobiaceae bacterium
CTGGGTAATGTCCCGATGCGCGCGCCTTCCGTGCCAGTCGTGTCGAACGTGCTCGCAGCGGCGATTTCCGATCCGGTCGAAATCCGAAGGCGCCTCGTCGAGCAGGTGACGGGCACCGTGCGCTGGCGCGAGTGCGTCGAGTATATGGCCCGCAACGGCGTAACGGATATGGTCGAGGTCGGCCACGGCAAGGTGCTGGCCGGGCTCGCCGGGCGCATCGACAAGTCGCTGAAGGCCATGTCGGTTGGGGGTGCCGCGGATCTGGCCACGGTGGTCCCGGTCATTTCGTGACCGGTTCATGGCCGCTCGAGACCGTCGCGCGTCGACTTGATCGGAACGCGGCAGGTCCCGAGGTTGAGCGCGCGCACTGGACATCGTTTACTTTCCCAGTTAGCTTTGTCCATAGTCAGCTTTATCCATGAAGCGATCCTCCCCGGTCTGAAGTCAGGTAGCCATCGTCTGGACGGGAGGCGGGCGAGGATTTGAGGGTGCAATCTTTGTAATATTTCTGTACGGACTTTAAGCTTATCTATATAAATTAATAGCAATATCGCGATATAGTTCGCCTCTATAAGACATGTGAGCTTATACAATTGAGCAATTTTGACAACATAAGATGCGCAGGGCGTCCATAAATGCTGATCTAGAGCCGAAACATACGGTGTTGCGTGTCCCGCGACGGCCATAATTACATTTGATTTATTGCTCGTGCCTGCTATTGAGTAAGTAAGATCGAGGCTAGGTGTCTCATGCCGAGCGGAATGGAAATCTCGCGGCTAGCCGGCACCCAAGATCGGCGGGAGGTCGAAGTGGGGCGAGTCCTTGTGTCAATCGCATGCCTATGGAAGGTCCGCCAATGCTGCGTTTGAGCAACACTGCAACAGACTAATGGCTTGATTGTTGGATCTGGTGTCATGAGCTTCTTCCGGCATCATGCGAGCTTTGACCGCCTCGCCCGACTTGCAGCGCGTGTCGTGGGAGCGCGGGCAGCGATGCTAGGCGTGTGCGATTCGGAGGGCGTCTGCGTCGTCGGTCGGGACGGCGTGGGTTTCACGACACTTCCGGCCAACTGGTCCCTGCATTTTTTGGTCGAGGAGGGCAGGGAACTCGTCTACATCGCAAATGTGCAGCGCAGTTCGTTACTCAACAAGCATCCGATTAGGGTCGCCATGCCGACCGCGCGGAGCCTGATTTATGTGCCCTTCGAGACAGGGGAGCCAGGCCGGCACGGCGGCATCCTCATCGTCGATCCGGAGCATCGCTGGCCACTCAAGCCCAACATCACATCTGCCCTGACGGAGATGGGATTCCTCGCGTCCGAGCTTTACCAGGAGTTCGGCGACGGGTCGCACGAACCAGACAGGGGCGGCTTCGAGGAAGCGCCGCGGCCGCCACAGGCCCTGGAGCCCGTGTCAAGATTCCTGCTCGATACGCTGGTCAAGGGGCAGAGCTGGCGCACGCGAGGGAATGTTGCCTACTCGACCATCCGCAAGTGGCGCGCGCCGATCAAGAAGTACCAGATGCACGCCGTCGCCGCCCTGAAGGCGGCGCCGCCAGATGCGTTCGTGGCTCAGGTCGCGAGTGAGATGACGTCGGTGGCGCGGGGGCTACTCGGGGCGAAGAACATCAGTGCGGTCGTCAACGTTCCGTGCGGCCATTCGAAGGGCGAAGCCTGCCTTGCGCACGTTCTCGCCAGTGCGGTCGCGCGCGGGCTCTCGGTCGAGCATGTCGAGGCCTTCGCCAGGCAGCGCCGCAAGGGGAGTTCCCATCCGTCCCAGAATGCCTCGTTGCCGGGCTTCGTCGTCGCCCGTCCTCCGAAAGGTACGGTGCTCGTGATCGACGACGTCGTAACCAGCGGTCGCCACATCGAGCAGGCCGTCAGCGCGCTCAGGACTCACGCCGATCACGTTGCCGCGCTGGCCTGGATCGGGCCCAAGTAACCGCCAGTCCGTCGGTGCGATACCCCCGATTTTGGGCCCGTAATGCCGTCCCGGACGCGAGCCACTTGCCGGGAGCGTCCGGTTGCGCTTAATCGGGCACGCCCGCCGGCGCGGCTCGGCGACGTGTGCGTCGTGTTAAAGCCAGCTGCGCGAGCCATCACCAAGACAGGAACAACGACCGACATGTTCGATCTCACAGGCAAGACGGCGCTCGTAACGGGTGCAACGGGCGGCATCGGCGAGGCGATCGCGCGTGCCTTCCACAAGGCCGGCGCCACCGTCGCCCTGTCGGGGCGCAAGATCGATAGGCTCGAGGCCTTGAAGGCCGAGCTCGGCGAACGGGCAGTCGTGGTCCCGTGCGATCTCGCCGACCGCGCGCAGGTCGGA
>JANRIE010000040.1:0-8958 GCA_033765285.1 Hyphomicrobiaceae bacterium
GCGATCGAACCCAGTTGCGGGGCCGTGAGGGAGGACAATTCGCCCAGGAAGCCGCCAAGTGGAGTACGGCGAGCCGCTACGATGACAACAGGATCCTGGGACGAATTCAAATCACGCTCCTGATAGGATTGCGCCAAACCATGTCTCGGGACACGCGCCGCGCGATGCTGCTTTCCGCAACACCCCTTCGCCCGCTCGAAGCCCCGCATCAAAAATCGATGTCACAAAGTGGATTCCCCGAACATCGACCACGGTAAAGCACGATGCTTCCATGTGTTCGATATTAGGACGCACCAAATTCGGACAGTCAAGCCCACGCGTTGCGCAAGCTGAGCACTTCGTCAATGGACCGTGGATCTTCCATGCAGGAAAGGTCGCCGATGGGTCGCCCGATGTAGGCGCTGCGCAGCACTCTGCGCAGTACCTTGCCGTTGCGCATTTTCGGAATCTGGCCGAGGACATGTATGCGTGCAGGACGAAAAGGCTTTCCCAGCAACCGTGCCACGTGATCGGACAGTTCGGACTCCCATACACTCCACCCCGTATCGGAATCCGTACGCGCGTCATGCAGGCGGACGAAGCACACGACGGCCTCCCCCTTCACGGCGTCGGGAACGCCCACCGCAACCGCTTCGGCGACCAGGGGATGGGACACGAGCGCCGATTCGAACTCGATCGGGCCGAGTCGCTTGCCGGCCACGCGGATCGTGTCATCGCTGCGACCATGTACGAACCAGTAGCCATCGCTGTCCATGCTGGCCCAATCGCCATGCAGCCAGGCGTCCGGGAGGCGCGACCAGTATGTTTCCTCGTAGCGAGCACAGTCCTTCCAGAAACCGCGCGCCATGCCGGGCCAGGGCTGTCGAACGACCAGTTCGCCGACGCTCCCGCGGACCGGCCGCCCCGCGGCGTCGACAATGTCCGCCGCCATGCCGGGCACCGGTCCATTGAACCCGCATGCCACCTGGGGCAACCCCGGGAAGCAGGTCAGTATTCCGCCGCCGACTTCCGTACCACCCGAATAGTTGATGATGGGCCGCCTGCGTTTGCCGACGGTTTCGAACAACCACAGCCAGGGCGTCTCATTCCATGCCTCGCCCGTCGATCCGAAGACCTTCAGCGTATCGAGCATGCCGGGCGGCGGCACCGCGTCGTGACTGCCCATGAGACTGCGCACGAGACTGGGCGAAAAACCAAGGTGCGTCACACAGTGAGCCTTGACGACGCGCCACAGCCGACCGGGATCGGGGTGGTCAGGGGGCGCTTCGCACAACACGATGGTGCTGCCAAGCATCAGGCCGCCGAACACCATCCAGGGTCCCATCAGCCAGCCCATGTCGGTCACCCACATCAGGGTGTCGTCGGCCTTCAGATCAAACGCCATCGCGAGATCCTGCGCTGCCTTGACCGGAAATCCGGCGTGGGTGTGAATGACAGCCCGGGGTTGCCCTGCCGTGCCCGAGGTGTAGATCAGCAACAGCGTCTGATCCGGTGGAAAGGTCTGCACAGCCGCAGCGTGAGGCGGAAGCGACTTCAGTGCTTCATACCCAAGTACGTCAAAGTCGAGCGCGTCCGGGTCACATCGAACTGCTGCGGGCGACGACTTCCGTTCCACGACGATGACATGGCGGATCGACGTGCATTGAGACGCAGCGCTCAACGCATCGGAAAGCATGCGTATCGACTGGCCGCGCCGGTCATGGCTGTTCGCACAGATCAGCACCGTAGCCCCAGCATCCGCCAGACATCCGGCCACGGCATCGGACGAAAGGCCTGAAAAAAGCGGGACCGACACGACCCCGATGCTGGCTGCAGCAAGCATGACTACTGCAGCTTCCGGAATCATCGGGAGGTAGATTGCAAGGCGGTCGCCGGCGCCCATGCCGATGGCGAGCAGTCCGGACGCCACACGGGCCACTTCATCTGCCAGATCACCGTAACTCAGGCTGCGGCATTCCCCCGCATCACCTTCCCAACGGATCGCGATCTTTTCTCTGTTTCGCCTGGCATGCTTGCCGACGAGATTGTCGACCAGATCCAGTCGGCCGCCGACGAACCAGTCCGGCCACATGATTCCCCCCGACAGATCGAGCGTCTGCCGATACGGGACCTGCCATTCCAGGCCGATGTCCTGCAACACCCGATCCCAGAACGTGGCGGGATCGCGTTCCGAGTCTTCCTGCAATTGATCCAGCGTTCCATATCCATGACGTTCGATGAACTGGGCAAGCCGGGTACCCTTCCATTCGTAATCAGAGGGCGTGAATACCTTCATTGTTGAACCTTGTGACCATGCAATCACGCAAACGTGGGTTCCTGCTCACTACTTCTTGATCTCCGCCGGACATGAGAAAAAAGCCCGACCCCGCTGAATGCGGGGGCGGGCGAACATGCCGGGAGGAGGTACCAGCAATACTTGCAAAAGAACTTACTTGCCGGTTGCGACTTCTTCCAGCACGTTGAGCGACACGTCGGTTTCCTTGACGCCAGCCGGATTGGACTTCATGTTCGACGACCAGTTGGTGGCGTGGCCACGCTTGACGTCGATGATGTGTCCGATCACGGGCATGACCGCCTTGTAGCCGTCGTCGCCGGTATCAGGCCGGTTCTGGAAAATGAACATCTTCCAGAACTCACCCTTGCGGTCGAGCGCGAAGCCGAGGTACGGACGCGGGAAATCCACTTCCATGTACACGGTCTTCTTGCTGTACGGGTGCTCGTCAGGGCACACGCCTTCGACCACATACACTTCACGCGGCTCCCAGCCGATGTCCGGCGCCGGGTTGAAGTGCGGCGGGATTTCGATGCCGATGCGCGGGAAGCGCTTGGCCGGCTCGGTGTAGGGCTGCTTCACGTCCACGCTGATTTCCGGGCTGTGCGCGATGGCCAGCACCCAGCGCTTTTCCAGCAGCTTGTTCGACTTGTACTTCGTCGGGGCGGCATCCCAGATGTCCCAGTCGTCATACAGCTGGTCGGTACCACCGATCGGGTCCATCCATGCACCGCCCGACAGGCGACGCACGCGACGCACCGACTTCAGGTAGGCATAGGAGTCATCCGGCACCTTCGAGTCAGCCTGGTTGTAACGCACCGAGAACAGTCCCAGACCGCGGATGTCCTGCGGGTAGGTGGCCACGAAGTAGGTCTTCTGCGAAATGTCGCCCTTGCCGACGGTGATCGGGCCGCCGTCAAGGCGCCCTTCCATGTAGTAACGACGCGACTGGAAGGCCTGCACCCGCTCGTACCCCTTCTTCGCATCCAGGAAGGCCCAGGCGATGTCGCGCAGGTCCATCGTGGCGCCGTAGGTGGCGGCCCGCAGATTCCAGATCACCTTGTCGCCGGCGTGCGGGTCGTCCATCTTGATGGTTTCCGGCGGGAACAGCATGCCGGCCTGCCATCCCGACACCGTGCGGTCAGCCGGATTGAACTTCACCGTGTTGATGTTCTTCTTCGACCATTCGACATACTTCGGGTCCATCTCGATCTTCTTCGAGTTGGCGAGCTTGATGGTCAGGTTGTAGTTCTTGATCATCCACTCGAGCTTTTCCGGGACCATGCTGGCGATGGTCTTGTTCTCGAACGTGTCGTTCTTGATGCTTTCGTAGTTTTCCTTGTTGATCACGAAGCCTGCGGGAAGCTCCTTCGCGAAGGCCGGGCTCGCGCCCAATCCGATCGCGAGGGTGATCGCGCCTGCGACGCCTGTTCGCAGCGCACTGCGACGTGGCGTCTGGTTGCCTTGGTTTTGCATCGTCTCCTACTCCTTTGGTCTGTGGTTCAGGATCAAACGAAAGATCGGCGTCCGGTGAAATCCGTCAGCGGGGAGGGCTTCTGCATTCCGCCGTGGCCGATGTCTGACTGAAGGACGACGTGTGTCGCCCGCGACCTCCCTACATGTCCGCCTCCCGGACCGGGGGCGGGCTATGCGGCGTTGCGCTGTCATGACGTTGAGGTCAGTGCCGTCAGGCAGCCTTGCATGGGGTGGGTGTCCTGCACTTGACGAGATTCGTGGCGCGTTGCGCACAGTGACGTGTGACAAGGCAAGGAACGCGGCACGCGGCTCCACGCTGACACGGCATCGCGCTGAATCGGGAATCTCGTACATGCCTTCGGAAACCGGAAAGTTCATGTGTCGCACCGGCTTGCTGTTCGCGGATGCGGTCATCGGGCATGCCCTGAGGAAAGTCGCCGCCGCCGCGAGGGCGCAGCACAGATTTCGACCGGGCTTCCGACAGACCTAACATTTAGCATCAGATTCCTTAGTGCGCAACCTGTTCCGCAATCGACCGGGTCCTTTGCGGCGCCGCCCGCCAACAGCCCGTGCGCAGGCGGTTGCAGGCAATCATCATCGATGCCGTCTCTACGGCATGCACGCTCATCCGGATGCAATCGGTCGGCTGAAAGTCGAACCCCGGACTGATGGCGACGGACGATTTCCGGACTGCCCGCCGTCCGGACCGGTCGTTATGGTTCGGACGCCCGGGCATTTGGGATTCAAAAACAAGGGTTTGTAATGAGTGCGCTGCAGCATGCCTGCGCAGGCACAGGCTTTGCTGGCCGCTACTGCTGGTCGGCGGCACACCGACACGGAGTGTTGCGACCAAAAGTGCGTGCAGGCACAAGGAGGAGGCAGATGAAAAAGCTTTACCCGGACGCGGTTACCGCGCTCAAGGGATTGATCACCGACGGCCATACGCTTGCCGTGGGCGGTTTCGGTCTGTGCGGCATTCCGGAACTGCTGATCAACGCCGTGGCAGACAGCGGCGTGAAGAATCTGACGGTGATCAGCAACAACGCGGGCATCGATGGCGTGGGTCTCGGGCGCTTGCTCGGCAACCGTCAGGTGCATCGCATGATCGCTTCATACGTCGGCGAGAACGAGGAGTTCGAGCGTCAGCTGCTGTCCGGCGAACTGGAGGTCGAACTGACGCCCCAGGGCAGTCTGGCCGAGAAGCTGCGCGCCGGCGGCGCCGGCATTCCGGCGTTCTACACGCGTACCGGTGTCGGTACGCCGGTGGCGGACGGCAAGGAAACGCGCGAGTTCGGCGGTCAGCGCTATCTGCTCGAACATGCCCTGCGCGCCGACGTGTCGCTGGTCAAGGCATGGAAGGCCGACGAATCAGGCAACCTGATCTATCGCAAGACCGCGCGCAACTTCAATCCGATGGTGGCGACGGCCGGGAAGGTGACCGTGGTCGAGGTCGAGGAACTGGTGCCGACCGGCGCGCTTGATCCGGATCAGATCCATACGCCCGGCATCTTCGTGCATCGCATCATCGTGAATACCGCACCGCTGAAGCGCATCGAAAAACTCACCACAAGGCAGCAATGACATGGCCTGGACACGAGACGACATGGCGCGGCGCGCCGCGCGCGAGCTGAAAGACGGCTATTACGTAAATCTGGGCATCGGCATGCCCACGCTGGTGGCCAACCACATTCCGGAAGGCATGGATGTCTGGCTGCAGTCGGAAAACGGCCTGCTCGGCATCGGCCCCTTTCCGCTCGAAAGCGAAGTCGACGCCGACCTGATCAATGCCGGCAAGCAGACGGTCAGCACCATCCCGGGCAGCAGCTTCTTCAGCAGCGCCGATTCCTTCGGAATGATCCGCGGCGGCCACATCAACCTGGCCATTCTGGGTGCGATGCAGGTCAGCGAACACGGTGACCTGGCGAACTGGATGATTCCTGGCAAGCTGGTCAAGGGCATGGGCGGCGCGATGGATCTGGTGGCCGGCGTGCAGCGCGTCATCGTGCTGATGGATCACTGCAGCAAGGCGGGTGAGCACAAGATCCTCAAGAATTGCGATCTGCCGCTGACCGGCGTCGGTGTGGTCAACATGATCATTTCCGATCTGTGCGTGCTCGTCGTGACGCCGGACGGACTGGAACTGCGCGAACTCGCGCCGGGCGTCAGCCTGGAAGAGGTGCAAGAAAAGACCGGCGCTCCGATCCACACCGCGCCCGTGGTGATGCGATGAAACCGGCGGCCGCTTCAACGAAGTCGGCCGCGCGCCCCGCCGATGCGGGGCGCACCCTCAGCCGCGAACAGCTGGTCGAAGGCTATGGTCTTCCGCTGAGCCGCTTCGGTGTGTTCGAAGCGCTCGGGATCATCGTGTCCGACGGCGACGACGGCTTCCGCTGCGACGACGACGACCGTCTGATCATCGCGGCGGCAGCCGTGCAGCTCGGCTTCGACGAACGCGAGCTGGGCGAGCTGATGGAACTTTACGACAACACGTCCCCGCAGGATCGCGCCTTGCCTCGCTTCATGAAGCTGCTCGCGAGCTATCAGCGCCTGATGGCGTGGCGGCATCCGGAAGGCTGTGACCCGGAAACGCTGGCGAGCCTCGCGCGCCGTCCGTTCCGCGCGGAACAGTTCGGCTTCGGCGAGTCAGGAAAGGGCAGGACGTGAGTGTGCTGGTCGGGCGCAGCGCCCCCGAATTCACCGAGAACGCGGTCTGGCCCGACAATGATTTCCGGCCGTTTTGCCTCGCGGACTGCCGGGGGCGTTACGTGGTGCTGTTCTTCTACCCGCTCGACTTCACGTACGTCTGTCCGTCGGAACTGATTGCCTTCGAGCATCGCATGGCGGAGTTTTCGCGGCGGCAGGTCGATGTCGTGGGTTGTTCGATCGACTCCACGTTTTCGCATCTTGCGTGGAAGAAGACGCCGCGTGAGGAGGGCGGAATCGGTCAGCTGAGCTATCCGCTGATCGGCGACGTGACCCATTCGGTGTGCCGGGCCTTCGATGTCGAAGGCCCGACCGGTGTCGCATTGCGCGCCACCTTCCTGATTGATCAGATGGGCATCGTGCAGCACCAGATCGTCAACAGTCTCGCCATCGGGCGTGATATCGATGAACTTCTGCGCGTCATCGATGCACTGCAATACACCGAGCGTAACGGTGAAGTGTGTCCGGCGGGCTGGCAGAAGGGCAAGGTCGGCGTGATGCCGACAGACCGCGGTGTGGCCAAGTACCTCGCCGAACATTCGGACATGTTGTGACAACAAGGAGGATAGCCCCGATGAAACTGTACGACTGGCATGCAGCACCCAATCCGAAGCGCGCCCGCATGTGCATCGCGGAAAAGGGTCTCGACATCGAAATCATCGAGGTCGGCGGTGATGACCTGAAGCTGCGCCCCGACTACATCGCCAAGTTTCCGCAGGCCATGGTGCCGATGCTCGAGCTTGACGACGGCCGCCAACTGGGTGAGTCCATCGCCATCGCACGCTACATCGACGAGCTGTACCCGTCGCCCCCAATGTTCGGCCGCAATGCCTACGAGCGCGGCGTCGTCGAAATGTGGGAGCGCCGTGCGTTCGACGAAGGCATGATGGCAGCCGGCGAAGTGTTCCGTAACACGCACGAAGCCTTCATCGACCGCGGTCTTCCCGGCTTCGCCGTGCCGGTGCCGCAGATTCCGGCGCTGGTCGATCGCGGCCGCATGCGTCTTGACCTGTTCTTCCGCAAATTCGACGAGCAACTTGCCAAGAACCGTTTCATCGCGGGCGACATGTTCTCGATCGCCGATTGCACGTTGTTCTGCAGCATCGAGTTCGCCTTCTGGTCCGACATCAAGATTCCGGCCGATTGCAGGAATCTGCAGCGCTGGTTCGACGAAGTCAGCGCCCGTCCAAGCGCCAAGGCCTGACCGGGCACGGCGACAATCCAGGGGATGCGCAGGTGATTGATCTTTACACCGCTCCGACACCCGAAGGCTGGAAGGTGTCGATCGCGCTCGAAGAGCTGCGCCTCCCCTACACCGTGCATCCCATCGACGCCTGCAGCGATCCGCAGCTCGCGCCGGACTTTCTGCGTACTCGCCCGTGCGGATGCGTGCCGGCGATCGTTGATCGTGCGGCCGGCGATCGCGCGGTGATCGAGTCACGGGCAATCCTGCTCTATCTGGCCGACAAGACCGGGCGTCTGATGCCCCGGGACCCAGCCGGTCGCGCCCGGGTCGAACAATGGCTTTCCATGGATCCGGCCAGCCCTGCATCCGGTGGCGCTGCAGCGAGCGCAAGACGCGTCACGTCTGACCTCGCCGGCAACGGCGGGGCATCGCGCAGCGAACTGCGCGCGCTGTTTGCCCGCCTTGATGCGCAACTGCAGGCGGATGACTACCTCGCCGGCGCCTTCAGCATCGCCGATATCGCCCAGTGGGCGAGCGTGCGAATGCATGCCTGGTCCGGCATCGACATGACGCCCTACCGCGCGCTGGCCCGCTGGGTGGAACGTATATCGGCGCGGGAAGCCTGTCGGCGCGGTGTATCCGTGCCGCGCCCGTTCGAGCCGGCCGAGCAGGTCTATCGCGTCAAATCCATTCTTCTGCGCTGAGCGCGGAAATTCGGACCGCGCCATCCGGCATCCGTACTGCGGCGCGCGAAGCGCCGATCGACCACGCGGAATCCGCCGCGTTTCAGCCCCGGCTCTACCCCAGGAAACATCGTTCCATTGAACGGCAGTTCAATGATCTGTTCGCGCGTCGCGGTCGCGCTCATGTCGGCCGCATTGCCGTGCCGCGACGACCCGTTCCGCGCGCTGGGCGTCGGCAAGCCGTTTCAAGCGATCTGGCATGTTGCGTCGCAACATCCGCTGCCCGCCGCGAGACGTCGGTTCTGAATGCGTCCGGACCGACTGTCCGACCGACAGACGGTCCGCTTCCGGCAAGCCGTCCGAATTCCATCCGTCCGGACGCCGTACGGTTCGGGACGTACGCGATGTCATTCGAACCTTAGTACTTATAAAACAAATGGTTGCCTTTGTTTTGCGTGATCGAATGCACGCTGGCACTGTCCTTGCAGAGCATTAGCGTTCGATTGCACGACGGTCGATCAGGAAAGGCCGGTCCGTTGGGGCGGGCCGGAAGCAAACACAGGCAGGTTAATTAAATGGAGACGTGGAGATGACGATCGAAAACTCGTCGGTTCAGGTGCTGGGGATTGACGCAGGCG
>JANRIE010000043.1:0-25009 GCA_033765285.1 Hyphomicrobiaceae bacterium
CGAGACGCCCGGTGCTCCGGAACGATACACCGATGCCACTCAATTCCATCGACTTGACGACGGCCGACGGCTGGGATTTCAGTCGGGCGGCGCACGCTGCGCCACACCACGCGTGGGATGTGCCGGACGAGGGCCTGCAGACGGTCTTGGCGCGCTGGGTTCTGGCGTGCGCCTGGGGGGGGTGCAGGCGCAGCGGATTTCCGCCCTGCCGCAACTAGCGATGATGCTGGCGCGCCACTATGCGACGCCGGCGGCGCTGCGCGGCTTGCCCGACCCCGACCAGGTGGCCCCTGGCAAGGAAGGGCTGTGTGGTATCCTGGCCGATACCCGCGTTGCGACTATCCTGGCGGGGATGCGGCAAGGGCTGTATCCGATGGGGCATGTCGCCCCGATGAAGTGGTGGTCGCCCGTCCAGCGGTGCGTCGTATTCCCCACAGAACTCCGGATCGAGAAGAACCTGGCGCGACGCATTCGCAACGGCGGTTATCGCATAACATTCGACGCCGATCCGCTCGGGGTGCTGGCGGGATGCGCGGCCGTGCGCGAGCGGCGCTGGGCGCTGACCTGGATCACCCCAGACATGATGCGGGCTGCGCTGGCCATGTTCGATGCGGGCCACATGCACTCCGTCGAGGTCTGGAATGCCGAGGGGCAGCTCGTCGGCGGCTTGTATGGCTACGCCGTCGGGCCGGTCTTTTCCATCGAGAGCCAGTTCCACATCGAGCGCGATACCTCCAATATCGCTACGGTCGCGCTGCTGGGGCATTTGTCGGCTTGGGGTTTTGCGGCCGCCGACGGCAAGGCGATGACGAGCCATCTCAAGGGCTTCGGCTTTCGTGACATCCCTCGCGCCACGTATCGCGCACTGTTGGACGGACCGGCGGCGGGCCCGGCTGGTCGCTGGCGGATCGACGACGCACTGGATATCGGCTCCTGGAACCCGGCCAAGGGCCCTCCATCACGCAGGCCGGCCGCACGGGCGGCGTGACGCGCGTGCTCCATCACTGACGCTTGGTCCGAGGCTGCGTCCGCGCGGCAGGCCAAGCGTCGATGAGAAAATAACCACACAATCATTGAGTTGCTAGGTTTTCTGACGCTGGACGGCTGCGCCGCGCGTGCACTGTCTGGCGGCTCGTGCGGCAGATCGCTGCATCGTGAACCACTCAGCCATAGACAGGACGTGGGATCAGGATTACTCATGGTCGGGGTTATCGGCTATCAGGTGATCTTATGATCAATATAACGCTGAAGCAGCTCCGATACTTTGACGCCCTGTCGCGCGAACTGCATTTCGGCAGGGCCGCCGAATCCTGTTCCGTGACCCAGCCCGCGCTCTCCATGCAGATCCAGGAGTTGGAACTGAACCTGGGCGTGACGCTGATCGAGCGGACCCGAACCGGGGTACAACTGACCCCGCAGGGCATCGAGATCGCGGGCCGGGCCGCGCGCATTCTGGGGGATGCCCGTGACCTCATCGAGTTCGCCCGCCATGGCGAGACGGTGCTGTCGGGCTCGCTCCGGCTCGGCGTGATCCCATCGGTCGCGCCGTATATGCTGCCCGCCGTGTTGCCGCTGCTGCGCCAGGCTTTCCCCGATCTCGAGTTGTCGGTGCGCGAGACGCAGACCGCCACGCTGCTTTCTGAACTGGCCGACGCCAAGCTCGATGTCGTGCTGCTGGCGATGCCGGTCAAGCAGTCCGACATCGAGACCGCCACATTGTTCGAGGACCGGTTCGTGCTGGCCTTGCCCAAGGCCCTCGAGGTCAGCGGACTCGTCCGCGCGACGCCCGACTTCGTGGAGCAGGAGCGCTTGCTGCTGCTGGAGGAAGGGCATTGCTTGCGCGATCAGGCGCTGGCCTATTGCGAACTGCGGCAGTCACGCTCCATCAACACGTTCGGCGCGTCCAGTTTGTCGACCATCGTCGAACTCGTCGCGTGTGGGTTCGGCATCACGCTGCTGCCGGAAATCTCGCTGCCCATCGAGACCCGCGGGCGCGACTTGAGGCTGATGCGTTTCATCGACCCGGAGCCGGCGCGGACGATCGGCCTCGCCTGGCGAACCACCTCCCCGCGCAAGGACGACTTCAAGGAACTGGCGCGCATCGTGCGTGAGGCCAGTGCAGGGCTGCTGACCCAGGCAGCCAGCATTGCGCCGCCACCGGTCAAGGGGAGCAAGGTCGGGCGGACGACGTGACCCACGGACCGGCCGGGTCAGCCGCAGCCGGGCGACCTCGAGAGTGGCTGGCAGTTTTGCGTCGGCGGCCTTGCATCGGCGGCTGGTCTCAGCCCATACACTTCAAGGCTCGGCATGTGGCGGCCTGGCGATCGGCGACCTGGCGGTTGCTTCGAGACGATTTCATCGCGCCTGCTGGCAGGCCCCAGTCAACCGCGGCACCATGCGAAAAAAAGTCAATCTGGCCCTGCAGGGCGGCGGTTCGCACGGTGCGTTCAGTTGGGGCGTCATCGACCGGCTGCTGGAGCATCCTGGCGTCGAGATCGAAGCCGTCACGGGGGCGTCGGCCGGCGCAATCAATGCTGTCGTGCTCGCCGATGGGCTGGCCGACGGCTGCGCGATCGAAGCGCGCAACCGCATGCGGGCGTTCTGGCAGGCGATCATCAAGATTGCGCGGTCAAGCCCGGTCCGGCGCAGTCCCTTCGACCTGTCGGCTTCGCCTTGGAGCCTCGACGGATCGCCCGTCTACATCTGGCTCGATCTGGTGTCCCGGCTCGCCAGTCCCTACGACCTCAATCCGTTCAACATCAACCCCTTGCAATCGACAATCGCCGAACTGGTCGATTTCGAGCGCGTGCGCCGAAGCCCGATGGCCGCGTTCGTGGCGGCCACGAATGTCGAGAGCGGACGGACACGGCTGTTCTCGAACGGCGAGATGTCGCCGCAGCACGTGATGGCGTCTGCCTGCCTGCCCTTTCTCTATCAGGCCGTGGACATCGACGGCGTACCCTACTGGGATGGCGGCTACATGGGCAATCCGCCGCTGTGGCCGTTGTTCGATCACAGCGTCAGCGACGACGTCATCATTGTGCAGATCAATCCATTCCGACGGCCCGGCGCGCCGCGAACGGCGCGCGACATCACGAACCGGCTGAACGAGATTACGTTCAACGCCTCACTGCTGCGCGAGTTGCGCGCGGTCGATTTCGTCTCCCGCCTCATCGCCGAGGGGCGGCTGGAGGGGACCGGCTACCGGAACGTGTTCACGCACATCATCGAGGACGAGGCCTTTCTTTCGACGCTCGGAGCCTCCTCGAAGATGAACGTCGACGACGCCTTCATCGGTCTGCTGTTCGACAAGGGCCGGGCCGCCGCCGACCGCTTCATCATGGCGAATTGGGACGCGGTCGGTGAGCGTTCGACGTTCCAGGTCGGGGACGTGTTCGGTGACGAGGCCGACGCTCTGGATGGCGAGCGGATCCTGCGTGAGGCGCATTTTCGCGGCAGGAGACGTGCACCCTGAAGTCGTGGTGGGCCGGCAGGCGCGGGTAGAGCGGCGGCCGTGCCTTCCCGCGTGCCCGTTGTGGTCTCAGCGCAGCGAGGTCTTTACGCGCCGGTTCTCCAGGCCGGCGGGGCCGGCTGTCGGCATCGCATCGGTGCCCAGTTGCACGGCCTTGCCGCTGAACTGTTGGGCCCACAGACGGGCGGCGGCCTTGCCCGTCGGGCTGAACCGCATCGGCAGGGCCACCAGATCGTCGTCCAGCAACTCGAGGGTCGCGGCGACGTCGGGCTCCCACAGGCGGGCGAGCGCCGGGTCGTCTGGCGATGCGGACGCCGTCAGCAGGGGGGCGAGCGGGAACGGGCGGTAGAACAGTTCGTCGGGATGCTCGTCGTCATATTCGGGGGCCGCCACAAAGCCGTTGCCCCAGCCTTCCCTGTCCGCTGGACGCGGGTCCACGGCACTATCCTCGCGCGCCACCGCGACGGCGGGGAGCGATGGCCCGGCGTGGCCGGTCATGCCGGGTGGTGACGCTTCGCCCGGCGCGCCGGCCACTCCGCTCTCGCTCGGCGGGGCTACGGGCTCGTGCGCACCGGCCGGAAACAGCGTTGCCAGCGTGAACAGATCGGTCAGGCGCGAGCGTTCCTCACTGCTGGGGCCCGTCCGCAACCGCGATGGACGCTCGGCCAGCCGCGGGCTCGGCGGCGTGATGGGACCCAGGGATGCCAAGCGGACGGGGGCGGCCCCCGCGGGATTTGGTACCGGTGGGGGCACGGCGGCACGCGGCGGCGGCTCGGCGGAGGCGATCACGGCGGTGTTCCACGCCCGCTCGGCGACCAGGACCGGCCGTGGCGGCTGTGGTGCCCGGCGGAACTGGTGGAAGGCTGCCACCTGCTGGGCGAGATCGGCATGCTCGGCGCGCGCTGTTTCGACGTCGCGGATGGAGAGCGGGCGTCCATCGGCGGGGATGTGCTGGGATTTGCCGGTCGGAAACAGCAGAGCGAGTTCGAGGCGCGGCATCTTCGGCCAATGGCGAACCCGACCGGTGTCGACATGGACAAAGGGAATGGCGGAGGTGGGGTAGTAGCCGACGCCGCCGCGCTCGCGAACCAGCGCCGAATAGCGCAACCTCTTGACCGGAACATCGGGGAAGTGAACGTCCATGGCCTTGCCCCGGGTATGCTGGCTGTTCTTGGCCTGCCCGCCCACCGTTTTTCTCAGTTTCTCGTTGGTGCCGGGCGAACGGTATCCGGAGATCACGTGTGTGGGCTCGCGCGTGCCGAGTTCGGTCCGCAGTTCCCAGATGATGTCGTAAAGCGCGGGGTCCATCTTGGTCTGCTCGTTGCGCCGCCAGTCGCGCAGGAACCAGTCGAGCCGAGCGATCGCCTCGGGCAGCAGCTTGCCACCGCGCTTGTAGACGATGTCGATCGTCTCCTTGTTGTGAATGTTGAACAGCGCGATGCGGCGCTCGTCGTCGCGGTTGGCGCGCGAGCTGCCGAGTAGCAGGGCGGTGCCTGCAACGAAAACGATGGTCAGGACCGCAAGCGGTCGAAGCCAAGCTGCCACGCGATCTGCCCCGTAACTCGGTGCCCCTGTTCGGACCCGGCTGCCTGGTGGTGCGTGCACCACCATGTGAGGGTGTCCCGGGCGGAGTGCTGGCCGGCAAGCACGCTCTGATGCGTTGCGGCCGCCAGATAGTCCCCGTCGATCGGATCGCTCTCATGGTTAACGCCGAACCGTTAAGAGCGGGTATCGGTCAGGGCTAACTGGCGGGTGCGGCGGGAGAAAGGCGACCAGCCGAGACAGCGATGCGGGGTCGCTTTTGCGGGCGCGCGGTCGGCCGGGCGGTCAACGGTCGTTCCGCGCTCACCCTCGCCCGCGCGCCAGGGTCGGCCGTTTCCCGTCGTCCCGCTCCGTTGGGGCGGTCGCAACCTGAGACGATTGCCGGGGCCCGCGCCGCCCCGCCTCGGTCAGAACCCGAAGATGGCCTGGAAAATATTGTTGATCGGTCCGCTGTTACCGTACCCCGGTTGGGCGAAGACTTGCGGCCGCTTGAGCTGAACGGGTGCGAGGTGGTCGCGGCCACGGTCGATCTCGTTGAAGCGGCCAGCAAGTGCGAGCGTGATGCGCTTTTCGTGCCCATAGACATCAGGGAAGGTCTTGAGGCTACCGTCCTCGGCGGCGACCACGGTCATGTAGATCATGTGGACTGGAATCTTGCGGTCGAGCACGACCTGATTGTTCTCTGGACCGTCCTGCAAGGCTTGGTCGACCATCTGCTTGGACCAGCCCTTGTCGTAGGAGAGAACGGCTTCCGCCAGCTTCAGGGGATTGCGCACGCGCATGCAGCCATGGCTGAACGTGCGGACGGACGAATTGAACAGGTTCTTGGTCGGTGTGTCGTGCATGTAGGTCTGGTGCTGGTTGGGGAAGAGGAACTTGACCTCGCCCAGCACATTGGACCGGCCTGGCGGCTGGTAGACGTGATAATTGCGGATGTCGGCGCTGCTCCAATCGACCTGCGTGGCATCGACGTCGCGGCCATTGTACTGGAGCCGCAGCCCCTGGCGCGCGAGTGCGCCGCTGCCGCCGCGCGCGATGGCCGGCAAAATCTCATTGACCTTGATCGAGTCGGGAACACCCCAGAACGGCTGGAACACCACCGTCTCCATCTGATCGGAGAACACCGGCGTCTGGTTGTTGGTCTGTCCGACGATGATGCGCTCGGCGTGAACGACCTCGTTGCCGCTGATGACGCGTACGGAATACTCGGGAATGTTGACCTCGATATGGAATGCGCCGAGGTCCTCGGGCATCCACCGCCACTGTTCCATGGCGGCGAGGATCGCGCTCTCGCGAACGGGCTGTGCCGCCGTGTCGCCGTTGAGCGCGGTGCGGGTGCCGCGTCCCACGAGGCCGTCCGCGTTCAGGCCGTTTGCGGCCTGGAACGCGATCACAGCCTCGCGCAGGGCCTCGTCGTAGACGTCCTGTTCACCCGCGGCGGCTTCGACCGTGAGCCGCTGGCGCAGCAGCGCCACGTCGGGGTGGCGCTTGCCGGGCAGCAGTGTGGGACCGTCCTGGGGCAGCCTGACCGCCTCGGGCTCGTCCGGCTTGGCGGCGGTCCCGCCACCGCGCAGTGTCACCAGCGCCTGCCGCAGGAGATGAAACTGGCGATGCGAGGGGTGCAACGCGCGCAGGTAGGCCGCCGGATCGGATGTCGTGGCGATTTCGTCGATAACCTCGGCCGGGTCCTTCAGAACCGGCTTGCGATCGAGATAGGACGACAACTGCTTGCTCGGTTCGGGAATGCGACCGCCGCGGGCATGGCGTGCGTAGGTCAAGACAGCCAGAGACAGCGTGGTTTCGGCGGCCGCGAGAGCGTTGGGGTCAAGCGACCCGCCGGGATCATCGGGCAACGTGAACTGGCGTGGGTCCAAGCCCCAGTCGGCGGCCGCGCGAAGCTCTGCCATGACAGCGCGGGCTTTGGTGGTGAAACCGGCCTCGTCGATCCACAGCGGTGCGTTGGCACGGGCGGCATAGGCGGCGGTCAACGCGGCACGGTCTTCGGCTTCGGCGCGGACTGCGGAGTTCGTCTCCAAGAGCCGGCGCACATTGAGGCCGATGACGTCCGACGCATTCAGCAAGCGCTCGGGAGCGTCGGGTTCGATCGCGTTGGCTGGGCCATGGGGAGCCAGCGTCGTCGCAGCACTGCCGAGTACCGCAATAAGTGCAAGGCCGCTCAGGCGCATCAGGGATCACCTCCGAATGTTTATCTGAGGATTTAATGCAGCATCGCCCGAAGCGCCAGAGGGCGAGGGTGAGGGACCGCTCCGTCGGCGCTCCCAACGGCCATGTTGTGGCAATTTGCTCACGGTCCCGGTGTCCGGCGCATCGGAGGGGCCGCCTCCTCCTCAGTCTCGGTCGGGATTGCGAAGGGCCGGACCGGATGTCTCGGTCTGCGTCTCGACACGCAGGCAGTACCCTTGCCCTCGGACGGTGGCTATCTCCACCGGCAGCCGTGCAAGCTTCTTGCGCAGGCGGTGGACGTAGGTTTCGATCGACCGAGGCATCGCCTCGTCACCGATGGCGTAGATGCGCGAAGCGATGCGCTCTTTGCTGACGACACCGCCGTTGCTGCAGATCAGCGTTTCCAAGATGCCGCGCTCGCGCGGGGTGACGACGATCGGGACGTCGTTGAACGTGATGGTGCGAGTCTCGAGGTTGAGGCACAACCGGCCGGTGCAGATCCTCAGATGGTCAGCCGACCCCGAGCGCCGCAGCGATTGCTGGCGCTGAGCAAGACAGCCCAGACGCAAGTTGAGTTGGCGGGCATCTATGGGCTTCAAGACGAAATCGCTGGCCCCGGCGGCGAGCGCATCGGCCACACGATCGAGCCCGCTGGCCTCTGAGAGGATCAGAACACCGCCATGCTGCGACGGTCTGATCAGGCTCAACAGATCGGAAGGTGCCGCGGCCGGAGCGCCGTCGATGTCCCAAACGATCACATCGTAATCGACATGGTCGACCATGTACGCTGCCTCCCCCGCCGCCGAGGGCGAGCCGACCACGTCGAGCGCATAGCCCAATTGTGCGAGTTGAGTTTGCAGCCAGAATGCAGAAGCCGCATTCTGGCAGATCAAGAGTGCGCGCATCAGGCCATTTCCAAGTTGATTTTGTCGGCAATCTATTTGCGTCGTCGGAGTGCAGGCAATCGCCGTGTCGCTGCATAACGCGAATGTCAATGCGAGGTGGGGCCGGGCTCTCGGATACGTGATCCTGCCGTTGATACACGCGGACGCCGATCTGAAGTCTGACCTGCGATGTCAGTGGCTGCCGCGTCTTATTCAATCAATAGATCGTGACTTTTCGTTATTTCGGCGGTCGGCCGGCAACTGTTGCCGGCTGCCGCATGGAATTGTGACAGTCCCGCGAAAGGCTGCCACCCCCGTGTGTGCCTCAGCCGACACGCATAAGTCAGCGGAACGCCAGCAACTTGCGGCTATGGGTCTGACAGCACGGCAGCACGTGCGCTGAACTCTCGCATCCTAGCCGATGCGAGGGAGGAGGCTTTGCGCGCTGTCTGCTGGCGAACAAGTTCATGCGAAAGACAATCCCGACGGGGGGGCTAAATGAAGACGCATATCACGATATCGGCGCTACTGCTGAGTTGCGCGCTTCTACCAAACAACGCATTCGCTGCCGATCTCGGTGGCGATTGCTGTGCCGATCTGGAAGAGCGCGTCGCCGAATTGGAGGCGACGACCGTCCGCAAAGGCAATCGGAAGGTCAGTCTCGAAGTTTCCGGCCACGTCAATACCGGTGTGCTGTACTGGGATGACGGTGTCGAAGAAAATGTTTATGTGGTCGATAATGCGCAAGACCGCTCGCGTTTCCGTTTCCGCGGCAAGGCCAAGATCGACGGCGACTGGCAGGCAGGGTTCCTCATCGAACTCGGTGCCCGCGCAGCCCGCTCCGATCGTGTCACGGCCGACATCGACGATACCAACGATGGCATCGATCTGCGTCACGCCAACTGGTTCATCGAGTCGAAGACCTACGGTCGCCTGACGGTCGGTCAGGGTTCGCAAGCCACCGACGGCATCACGCAGATCAATCTGGCGGGCATCAACCACGTCTCGCGCTCGCAGGTGTTCGACTGGAATGGCAACTTCGACATCCGCCAGGGCAGTGGCACGTCCGATGTGCGCTGGCGCGATCTGGCCATCCGCGAGAATCCCGGTGAAGGCAACCGCAACAACCTCGTTCGTTACGATACGCCCACGTTTGCCGGCTTCACGGCTTCGGCAGCCTGGGGCGAGGACGACGTCTGGGATGTCGCTTTGCGCTATGCGACCGAGTTCCAGGGCTTCAAGCTCGCGGGCGGCATCGGCTACGGGGTTTTGACGGAGGCCGACGGAGGTGGCACGCTGTGCATCGACTTCGATGGTGCCGAATGCCAGCAATTCTCGGTCAACGTCAGCGTCCTGCATACGGCGAGCGGCCTGTTCGCCAACTTCGTCTACGGCCAGATCGAGGACGAGAACCGCATCGCCGCGGCTAGTGCCAATTTCACGGCCGCGCGCGTCGAGGATCAGGACGAGTTCTACTGGGTGCAGGCGGGTCTGCAGCAGAAGTGGACGACGCTCGGCAAGTCGACCATCTACGGCGAATATTATCGTGGCGAATTCGGCACGCCGACGCGGCTCAACGACGATGGCCTCGTGCGTGGCCGTCAGGTCGGCGGCCTGGATATTTCGTCTTCCGAAGTCGACATGTGGGGCTTCGGCTTCAACCAGACGATCGACGCGGCCGCGATGGACCTCTTCATCGGCTATCGCAATTACGAGGCCGACGTGACGTTGGAGGATGGGTCGACGGCCGCAGGCCTGCAAGACTTCCAGGCCGTTCTGGCTGGCGGTATCATCAAGTTCTGAAACGGTCTCTAGGCTGAAGGAGTCCCCCAGACACCCAAACTTTTGCCTAGGATCGGGGAGGTCGGCTCGCTCGAGCCGGCCTTCCACTTATTTTGGTCGTTCGACCAGAGGCCGCGTCGGCGGCGGCGGCACTCAATTCGGCCGTGGCTCGAGACCGTATTCCTGCATCTTGCGGTAGAGCGTCGAGCGGCCGATCTTGAGGCGCTTGGCGACCTCGGTCATGTGACCGCGATAGCGGCCGAGCGCCAGGCGGATCATGTCGGCTTCGATCTCGTTCAAGGTGCGGATGTCGCCCTGCGGGTTGACCGCGGGAATGCCGAGCGAGCCTGGACCGACCTCGATCGTATGGGGCACAGTCCGTTCGGCCCCCAGCAGTGCCGGGCCGGAAAACGCGGGCTTGGGCGTGAAAGAGGCAGGGGCGGGCGGCGGTTCGGCGTCGAACCCTTCGACGTGGGCCGCGATCTGGGGGAACTCGGCGACGGTCAGCTCGGGTCCGTCGGCGAGGACGACGGCGCGAAACACGGTGTTCTCGAGTTGGCGGACGTTGCCCGGCCAAGCATAGGTCGTCAGCAGACGCAGCGCATCGGCGCTGATCGACGCGACCCGCTTGCCCTCCTCGGCGGCGAAGCGCGCGAGGAAGTGCTGGGCAAGCTCGGGAACATCCTCGATGCGTTCGCGAAGCGGTGGCACCCAGATCGGGAACACGTTGAGCCGGTAATAGAGGTCCTCGCGGAACTTGCCGTCCTTGACGAGTTGGATCATGTCGCGGTTGGTCGCTGAGACGAGGCGGAAGTCGACTTTGACCGGCTTCTTGGAGCCGACGGGGTCGATCTCGCCTTCCTGCAGGGCCCGCAGCAATTTGACCTGGGCATCGAGGGGAAGCTCGCCGACCTCGTCGAGGAACAGCGTGCCGCCGTCGGCCTCCTGGAACTTGCCGATGCGCCGGTCGACGGCACCGGTAAACGCACCCTTCTCGTGGCCGAACAGAATGGATTCCACGAGGTTTTCGGGGATAGCCCCGCAATTCACGGTCACGAACGGGCGGCCGGCGCGCTCGCTTTCACCCTGGATCGCGCGGGCGATGAGTTCCTTGCCGACGCCCGATTCGCCTTCGATGAGGACGGGGATCGTGGACGCGGCGGCGCGACGGCCGAGCGCGATGACCCGGTTCATGGCGGTGCCACGCATCACCAGGTCGGAGAACGAGAGGGTGCCGTCCTGCTTCTTCTTGATCCGTGTAATCTCGCCGGCCAGCGCCTCGATCTTGAGGGCGCTCTTGATCGAGATCTCGAGCCGCTCGGGACTGGCGGGCTTGACCACGAAGTCGACCGCGCCAGCGCGCATCGCGTTGATCGCCGCGTCGATCGACCCGTGGGCCGTCTGCACGATGACCGGTGGGCTCATGGCTTTCTGCGCCAAATGCGCGAGAACCGCGAAGCCGTCGACGCCAGGCATGATCAGGTCGAGGAGAACGAGTGAGACGCTCGCGCCGTCCGCACCGTCTAGAATTTGGAGGGCCTGCTCGCCGGAGCCGGCAGTCCTCGTCTCGAGACCCATCCGCTTGATGGTCTCCTCGACGATGCGCCGCTGTGCAGGGTCATCATCGACGATCAGAACGCGTTTTGCCATGAGGCACTCATACTCGGCTACAACTCGACACAAACCCGGTCGCCCGCGCCTCCGGCCGCGCACCTATTCAAGGTGGCGCACGGCGTGAGGATTTCGTGACCGGCACACTCGACTTCGGGTGGAGAGTGACGCACAACGGTAAACACCGGCTTACCGCGGGACCCAGGGTGGTGCTGTTTTCGAGCATTATGGGCGGGGACGCGCCATATCGGTGCCGGGATCGTCCGGGAAAGACGCAGGTGACGAACCGGGTCTGTTTGCGGCCAGTTTCTCGGGGGCACGTCTGAACCCGGGTACGCACCCCAACCGTATCGGTATGGCCGCCGGGACTGTCCCGCTTCGTTGATAGCGTTCGCGCGCCCAAGGAGAGACCACCACATGACGACTGCTGCTGCCACTGCCGAACTCGGCACCATGCCGGAGTGGAACCTGTCGGACCTTTATGCGGCCCCCACCGCTCCAGAGGTTGAGCGCGACCTGAGCGCTGCGGCGGCGGCAGCCCGGTCGATGAAGGACCGGTTCCAGGGCAAGCTGGCGGTGGCGGAGCTGACGGCCGATACGCTCGCCGATGCCGTACTGGCCTACGAGGCGCTGTCTGATGTGATGGGCAAGCTCGGCTCGTATGCGGGCCTGCTCTATGCCGCCAATCAAACCGATCCGGTCCGGGCGAAGTTCTATGGTGACGTTTCAGAAAAGCTGACCGCCATCTCCACCGACCTGATCTTCTTCGAGCTGGAGCTCAACCAGATAGACGATCACGTTCTCGCGGCGGCCCTGGAAGATGCGAAGCTCCGCCGCTACAAGCCCTGGTTTTCCGACCTCAGGAAAGAAAAGCCGCACCAGCTTTCGGAGGACTTGGAGAAGCTGTTCACGGAGAAGGGCCAGACGGGACGTGGGGCCTGGACCCGGCTGTTCAACGAGACCATGTCGTCGCTCAAGTTCTCCGTCGAAGGCCGATCCGAGCCGATGGGGCTCGAAGGCACCTTGAACCTGATGTCGGACCCGGCCGAGCCCACCCGCCGCGCCGGTGCCGAGGCCCTGGCCGGCGTCTTCAAGGACAACTTGCGCCTGTTCACGCTCATCACCAACACGCTTGCCAAGGACAAAGAGATTTCCGACCGCTGGCGCGGCTTCAAGGACGTCGCCGACGGCCGGCACCTCGCCAACCGGGTCGAGGCTCCGGTCGTCGACGCTCTGGTGGCGAGCGTGCGGGCGGCCTATCCGCGCCTGTCGCATCGCTACTACGCGATGAAGGCCAGGTGGCTCGGGCTGGACAAGCTCTCGCACTGGGACCGCAACGCGCCGCTGCCGGACAAGCCCGAGCGCGTCATCGCCTGGGGCGAGGCCCGCGAAATCGTGCTGTCCTCATACGCCGGGTTTGCCCCGGAGATGGCCGAGATCGCCGATAAGTTCTTTGCGCATGACTGGATCGACGCGCCGGTGCGGCCGGGCAAGGCACCGGGGGCCTTTTCGGCCTCGACCGTGCCGTCGGCACACCCGTATGTCCTGATGAATTACCTCGGCAAGCCGCGCGACGTGATGACATTGGCCCACGAACTCGGCCATGGCGTGCACCAGTGGCTTGCCCGCGACCAAGGCCCGCTGCTGGCCCCGACGCCGTTGACACTGGCCGAGACCGCCAGCGTGTTCGGCGAGATGCTCACGTTCCGACAGCTCCTGGCGCAGGCCAAGGATGCACGGGAACGCAAGGCGATGCTGGCCTCCAAGGTCGAGGACATGCTGAACACGGTCGTGCGCCAGATCGCCTTCTACACCTTCGAGCGCAAAGTGCACGAGGCGCGCCGAGGCGGCGAGCTGACCAGCGATGAACTGAACGCCATCTGGCTTGACGTGCAGGCGGAAAGCCTCGGACCGGCGATCGAGTTCAAGCCCGGTTATGAGGTGTTCTGGACTTATATCCCGCACTTCATCCATTCACCGTTTTATGTCTACGCCTACGCTTTCGGCGACTGTCTCGTGAACTCGCTCTACGGTCTTTATCAGGAGACGCACCCCGGCTTCGTGGAGAAGTACTTCGCAATGTTGAAGGCGGGCGGGTCCAAGCACCACTCCGAGATGCTCGCGCCGTTTGGGCTGGATGCCCGTGAGCCGGAGTTCTGGAACAAAGGTCTCAAGGTGATCGAGGGCATGATCGACGAACTGGAGGGGATGGAGAGGAGGACGTGACGGCGCGGACTTCGAAGGCGCGGGAGGGCGGTTATCATGTGTTCGTCTCACATGCCGGCGACGATATCTGGC
Source organism: Hyphomicrobiaceae bacterium (assembly GCA_033765285.1). Taxonomy (GTDB): domain Bacteria; phylum Pseudomonadota; class Alphaproteobacteria; order Rhizobiales; family Hyphomicrobiaceae; genus Filomicrobium. The sequence goes on from JANRIE010000043.1 coordinate 13,774, forward strand.
TCGCAGAGCAATTCGCCAAATGTGTCGAGGAATGTGGGGCGACAACTTTCCTCGATAGACGCGACATCGAGGTCGGCGACAAGTTCAAAGAGCGCATTCACGAGGAAATACCGCGCGCTGACGAACTCGTTGCCTTGTTCACGCCGTGGTCGAGAAACAGGGCTTGGGTGCGACACGAGATCGGCATGGCGGATATGCTGAAAAAGCGTATCGTATGCGTGTTTTATCACGTCGATACAGCGGACTTCGGGGCGGACGACGACGGGCTTGGTCCACTGGAAGGCCTCAATATTGTGGACATCAATGACACGGCTGCCTATTTCAAGGGTCTGAAGCGAAGGGTGTCCAAGCGATGACAAACGTGTTCATGTCCTACAGCCGCAGGGATGCAGGATTGGCCGCAAGACTCACGGCGGCAATCAAGGCGCTGGGTCTCGATGTATTCGCAGACCACGAGGCAATTGGTCCAGGAAGCGACTGGCGAAAAAGCACCCAGCTTGCAATCCGCAAATCCGACGCCGTTGTTGCCGTACTGTCCAGTCCCGACGCGGCTTCCAACAGTTGGATGAGTTACGAACTTGGGATGGCTGATGCGGTCGGAAAGCAAGTTTTGATCGTGACCCCGAACCAGTTTTCAATCCGTGATCTTCCCTCCGATATGAGTTCCTGGAGGGTCATGCAATTCGATCCGTCAAGGCCTGATTTGGCGGCTCGGGACGTTGTTGCTCACATCTCGCGCGGTGCGGCAGAATGAGCTGCAAGAGCGGCTAGACGGCAATTCGGGTCCTTTGCGTGGCAGTCGAGGTTGATCCGCCAACCGTGCGACCTGCGCCCGAGCGGTCGCAGGTTCTCAGTGTTCGCGTCCAGCCGCCGTGTTTGCAGCGGGTGAATATCTGCACACTCATCCTGCGCATGTGTCATCTCCACGATGCAGGCTCTCCAAGATGCAGGCGCGGTGCGATCTCGCGGTACTCGCCACGGCTCGATCCGGCCTGATGGGCCAGCACGATCCGAGGGGCGTTGCCGGCCGGCACGGCCTTATAGACATCGGCGTGGATTGTGACGCCGTCGCTGGCGGTGAACGAAGTCGCCTCGCGGGAGTGGGCCGGGCCCAACATCGCCAGCAGCGCGGCGCAGAGTGCAAACAGGCGGCCCATGGGATCGCGTTCTCCATTGCGGTGACGTCTACACGCAAGGCTCGGTGTCGCATGCGGCACCGATCACGGTGAATTCACGGCTTGATGATCATCGCGTTCGGGCGGCGAACCATCGAGCGTTTGTTCGCCGTCTTCGCCGCTCGCTTGGGCAATAGCGCAAGCAGATTGCCCAAGTTGCCGCCATCTCACAGTTATTTGCATGGCCCGCCATCGGCAGTCCGCTGATCGGGATTGCTGGCGGCCAGACTGCGCCCTAATCTGACGGACGGGCCGGCTGTCCCGGCTTTTTGACCATCATGACATCGGGGGGCCACGTCATGGACCCAATAGAGCGGGCCGCGCTGATTTCTGTCGGACGGGGGTGCGGCTTCGGGGGTTTGGCGATTTTCTGCTTCATGGCGGGGTTGAGCTTTCAGCCGGTTCTCGCCGTCACGACCGGCGGCATCCTGCTTCTGCTGATGACCGCCGTGCTGGTGCTGCGTGCCATAAGGGCTCGGACCTTGCCCTACAAGTCGACGGAGATGTGGCTCATCCTCGCGCAAGAGCAACGACCGCCGGCAACGGTTGCGCAGCGCATCGTCGGCAATGTCATGCGGACAACCTACTTCGATTTCGCGCACCGGGCCGCGCTGGGTGCGGCGGTACTGCTGACGTCCTCGGTCGGGCTGCGGCTCATGGAGTGGGTCCGCTCGTGATCCCGGGCCGTCGCGCCCATCAGGTCGCGCAGGCCACGGGCGTGGCCGCTTGGTGTCCCGACAGGTCGACGATGGACGGGCGGCGACCCGACAGGGGATTGTCGGGGTCCCAGGCCACCTTCACGCTCTCGAAGCGGGACCCGAGCGCGTCATAGATCAGCAGCCGGCCGGCTAGGGTCTCGCCGGTGCCAACGATCTCCTTCAGCACCTCGACCGCCATCAGCGTGCCGATGACGCCGACGACAGCGCCAAGCACGCCGACTTCGGAGCAGTTTGCGACAGCTCCCGCTGGCGGGGCTTCGGGAAACAAGCACCGGTAGGTCGGGTACGGCTGCCCATCGGGGCCGGTCTCATGCGGCTTCAGCGTCGTGACGTAGCCGTCGAAGGGACCGACCGCGCCGAAGACCAGGGTCTTGCCGGCCAGGTAGCACGCATCCGAAACGAGGTAGCGGGTCTCGAAGTTGTCTGACCCGTCGCAGACGATGTCGTAACCCGACAGAACGTCGATGGCGTTGCCCGCGTCGAGCCGTAGCCGATGCGTCTCGACCTGGACGTGGGGGTTCAGGCGGGCCAGTGCGGCCTTGCCACTGTCGACCTTGGCGGCACCCACATGCGGCGTATCGTGAAGGATCTGCCGCTGGAGGTTATCCAACGAGACGATATCGTCGTCGATCAGGCCCAAGGTGCCGACGCCGGCCGCGGCGAGATACACCGCCAGGGGCGAGCCGAGGCCACCGGCACCGACCAGCGCCACGCGCGCTGCTTTCAGGCGCTGCTGGCCTGGACCGCCCACCTCGCGCAGAACGAGGTGGCGCTTGTAGCGCTGGATTTCTTCGCTCGTCAGCATCATGGCTGTGTCCGATCGCCTCCTGGGGGCACACTGCAGGCTCGAGAACGGGAATTCAAGCGCCGCCAGTTCTGCCGCCGCCCCGCCGTTATCGTCCGCGCTTGATCGCCTGCACGGCCTCTTCGAGTGCCTGCAAGAAGCGCGAGCGGTCGGCGGGGGTGAAGCTTGCGTTGAAACCCTTGCTTTCGCCGGTTTCGCGCAGATGGGCCTGCAAATCGCGCATGGCCAGTGCCATGCCGATCGAGGTTTCGGTGAACGGTTTGCCGGTCGGGCCGATGGCTCGGGCACCTGCCTTCAGACAACGGGCAGCGAGCGGGATGTCGGCTGTGACGCAGATGTCGCGGGTGGTGATACGGGCCGCGATCCAGTCGTCGGCCGCGTCGGGCCCGTCGGGTACCACCACCCGGTGCACGTCACGTCCATCCGGCAGCCGCATGAAAGCGTTCGAGACGAAATAGACCGGCAGATGATGTCGATCGGCCACCCGCACGGCCTCGTCCTTGATGGGGCAGGCGTCGGCGTCGACGTATAGGGTGGTCAAGAGCTGGGTCATCGGCTGGCCACCGTCATGCCGCCTTGACCGCTTCAAGTCCCAGCCGCTCGCGCACGATACGGGTGGTGGTCACGAAGTCTGGTTTTCCAGACCCCAGCAGGGGAACCGACGGCACCACCATGACCTCGGCGGGCACGGACAGCTCGGTTGCGCCGTGGGCCCGGGCGTGGGCGGCGAAGTCGGCCCGGCTCGCCTTGTCGTTGGCGGTCACCAGGATCAGCCGCTCGCCTTTTCGCGCATCGGGCACGGCAACGACGACCGACAGCGCAGCGGGCCAGAGGTCGGCGGCCATCTCCTCGACGGCGGCCAGCGAGACCATCTCGCCGCCGATCTTGGCGAACCGCTTGGCGCGACCAAGAATGCGGATGAAGCCCTGGTCATCGACCGAGACGATGTCGCCGGTGTCGTGCCAGCCGTCGTGCGGCGGCTCGATCACGCCTGGACGGTCGACCCGATAATAGCCGAGCATGACGTTGGGGCCGCGCACGTACAGGCGGCCAGCTCCCGGTTCGTCGATGCCGGGCACCGGCTCGAGCCGCATCTCCATCAGCGGCGACAATCGGCCGACCGTTCCCGTTCGGTTGGCGAGCGGCGTGTTGATCGCCAGGACGGGGGCGGTCTCGGTGACGCCATAGCCTTCCAGGATGCGGACGCCGAATTTTTCCATGTAGAGCTGGCGGGTGCGGTCTTTCACGGCCTCGGCCCCGGCCAGGATAAGGCGCAGGCGGGCAAAGTCGTAGGGGTGTGCGGCGCGCGCATAGCCGTTGAGGAACGTGTCGGTGCCGAACAGGATCGTGGCGTTGGTCTGGTAGACGAGTTCGGGAACGATCCGGTAGTGCAGGGGCGTCGGGTAGAGATGCACGGGCACGCCGGCCACCAGTGGCATCACGAGGCCGGCGGTCAGCCCGAACGAGTGAAAGACGGGCAGCACGTTGAAAACCTTGTCCTGCCCGTTCACCGCCACGCGGACGAGCGCCTGATTGGCGTTCGCCAGAATGTTGCGGTGGGACAGCACGACGCCCTTGGGCGCGCCCTCGCTCCCCGACGTGAACAGGATCACCGCCGGTGCATTGGGATCGCGGGCGACCTGCGGGGCGGTGCCCTTAAGCTTGCCGGCGAGTTTGTCGGCCAGCGAGATCGCGGCCTTCACGTCGTCGAGATAGACGATGCGTGCCTGGCTTCCCAAGGCTTCGATGATCGAGCCGAGGCGCGCTTTCTCGATGAAGACACGCGAGGTCAGGATCACTTTGACGTCGGCGGCCAGGCAGGCCGCCTTGAGGGCCTTCTCGCCGGCTGTAAAGTTGAGCATGGCCGGCACGCGGCCGATGGTCTGGAGCGCGAAAAACGTGACGGCGACGCCAGCGGAGTTCGGCAGCAGGACCCCGACCGCCTCGCCCTCTTCGGCCAGGGGGCGGAGCTTCCGGCCAAGCACTTGCGCCGCCGTGACCAGCCGCCCGTAGGTGAGGGTGGTGCCGAGCGGATCCTCGACAATCGGCCGGCCCGTGTCGCGCGTGTGCATGGCCTCGATGAGAGCCTGGAACAGCGTCTGCTCGATATTGGCGGTGGTCACCGCGGCGTCCACCATGATGTCCTGGAGTTTAGCCCCGGCAGCCTGGCGGCGCGCCCGGCCCTTCAGCCCGTCGGGGATGTCGAGCTTGACCGGCGGCAGGATGGTGACGCGGGTGCGGGGCAGCCAGACTTTTTTGATCTGTTGCTTGGTCATGTAGCCGAATGGCGAACGCTCGGGTCCGTCGATGCGCACCGGCACGACGACCGCATCGGCCTTGTCGGCGATCATCGCGGTGCCATCGTAGACCTTCATCAAGCCGCCGGTCACCGTGAGGCGACCTTCCGGGAAGATGACCAGCGTCTCGCCCTGTTTCACGTGATTGATCAGTGAGCGTGTGCCCAGCGGCCGCGTCGGGTCGACGGTCCAAGCCTTGGCGAAGTTGAGGAACGGGCGGATCCACCAACGTTCGGCCATGGCCGTGTCGATGGCATAGCCGGCATGACCCGGCATGATCGAAAACAAGATCGGCGCATCGAGGAACGAGACGTGGTTGGGTGCGATGATGGCCCGTGTGCCGGCGGCCGGCAGGTTCTCCAAACCCTCGACCTCGAGCCCAAGTAGCTGGCGGAACAGAAAGCTTCCGACGTCCTGAAGTCCCTCGCGCCCCCACGCGTACATGACCAGGGCCATGACGAGGAAATTGCCGAGTGCCAGCAGCGCGAACAGGCTGGCCACGCCCACCCCGTTGAGCTGGAGCACGGTGGCGCCGAGCGTGCCGGTGGTCATGGCGGCAGCATTGATGATGTTGACGCCGGCCACGACCCGGGCGCGGTGGTCGGCTTTTGCCCAGGACTGCACGGCGGCGAACGCGGGGACGATGAACAGGCCACCGGCGGCTGCAAACAGTGTCAAGTCAATGGCCAGGCGCGTGCCCGTGACCGTCCCAATGACGTCGAGCGGGCTGGCGGCCGTGCCGCTCACCGCCGGGGCGGCCCAGACCGTCCATGCGACATCGAGCGCGATCAGACCCATCAGCAGGGCCCCGATGGGCACGAGCGCGAGGTTTGGCCGTGAGCGACTGGCGCGCGCCGCCAGGAACGAGCCGAGAGCGATACCGACCGTGAAGGTGACGAGGCTCATCGTGGCGACTTGCTCGTTGCCGCCGAGCACGTCCTTGACGAGCGTCGGCAGCAGGGACAGCGCGACGATGCCGGCCATCCAGAACCAACTGGTGATCAGGCCGCCGATCCACAGACGGCGGTCGGCATAGAGTTCGCTGGTGAGGCGGAACGTCGAGGCGAACACGTTGCGGGTGATTGGAAGCGTGGGATCGGCGCGCCCGGTTTCCTTGATCAGGCGTGCCGCCAACAGGCCGAGTGCGGCAAACAGCAAAATGAGGGTCGCGATGCCCCATTCGGGCACGGTCGGCTGGCCAGTGCCGTTGGTGGCCATGGCGAAACCGCCGGCAATCGTGCCGAGCAGGATGGCAAGGAACGTGGCCCCCTCGACGAGGGCGTTGGCGGCCGGCAACTCACGCAGGCTCAGGTGATCGGGCAGGATGCCGTACTTCATCGGTCCGAACAGTGCTGCCCAGCAGCCGAACCCCAGCAACGCCGCGAACAGGACCGGGACCGAAGCCTGGGCGATGACGGGATCGGAACTCCCGCTCATGAGGAACCCGACCGCGGCGAGCAGGGCTACAGGCAGTTCTCCCACCCTGATCCAGAACGCGACGTGCGCCTTGTCGTATTTGTCGGCCAGCTCGCCGCCCAACGCCGAAAGCAGAAAGGCTGGCATCACCAGGGCCGCACCGGCCAGTGACACGAGGGCCGCGCCGTGTGCCGCGCCGATTTTGTAGAGAACGAGAATGACCAGCGCACTCTTGACGAAGTTGTCGTTCAGCGCGGCCAGGAACTGACACCAGAACAGCGGTGCAAAGCGGCGCGACGACATAAGTTCGTTGAACATTAAGGATGTCCTTGCCGGCGGAGCGCGTGGACTTCGGTCGGTCCCTCGCAGGTTATCTGACCCGGTGATGACCGATTTTTGTTAAAGAACGATTCGTACCTGTACCGGATCGTGGCATTCGCCGGTCCCGGTCAGGGAGGGTCGAGAGCTTGCGGGCCTCTGCTGCGCGGCGGCCCGTCACGTCGCGGTGAGCCTACAACCAAGATGGCCTGCTGTCGCGCTGTCGTAAGCGATGTCCCTTTCGTCGGGCTCCCCCAGCGCTTATGTTTTGACAGCGGTGGGGGGCTATCGACATCGGCTCTGTCTACTCTATTTTGTCTGGTATGCCAGAGGGAGATCGAAGCCAGGTGCGCGACGAGCAGCAGACAAGCCAGGAGGGCGTGCGGGTCTACGTCAACGGTGAAGCGCGCACGACAACGGCCGCAACGCTGGCAGCTCTCGTTGCCGACCTGGAGCTCGGTCCGGCCTTGGTCGCAACGGCGCTCAACGGCGACTTCGTGCCGGCCAGCCGTCGCGGCGAGATCGTTCTCCGGTCCGGCGATGCGATCGAGGTCGTGTCGGCCCGGCAAGGTGGGTGAAGGTCAAATGAACGCCATCGACACGTCGCACACGCCAGGGCTCCGGCCGCTCGCCTTTTACGGGCGGCACATGGCCTCGCGGCTGCTGCTCGGCACCGCTCTCTATCCATCGCCCCAGGTCATGGCCGACGCTGTTGCCGCGTCCAAGGCCGGCATCGTGACGGTGTCGCTGCGGCGCGAGAACGCCCGCGGCCGGACGGGTGAGCGGTTCATGCAGCTCATCATGGACCTCGGCGTCGCTGTGCTGCCGAACACGGCCGGGTGCCGGACGGCGAAAGACGCCGTAACGACGGCGCAGATGGCGCGCGAGCTGTTCTCGACCGACTGGATCAAGCTCGAGGTCATCGCCAACGACGATACCCTGCAACCCGACCTTTTCGGCCTCGTGGAAGCCGCGCGTATCCTCTGCGGAGACGGCTTCAAGGTGTTCCCCTACACCACCGAGGACCTGGGCGCGGCCGAACGGCTGGTCGCTGCGGGGTGCGAGGTGCTGATGCCGTGGGGTGCTCCGATCGGAACCGGGCGGGGACTGGCCAACCCCTACGCTTTGCGGACGATGCGCAATTATTTCCCGGGCGTACCGCTGGTGGTGGATGCCGGCATCGGAGCCCCGTCTCACGCCGCTCAGGCCATGGAAATGGGCTATGATGCCGTACTGCTCAATACGGCCGTTGCCAAGGCCGGCGATCCCGTCGCCATGGCGCGGGCCTTCGCTCAGGCCATCGAGGCCGGCCGCACCGCCTATGAGGCAGGATTGATGGACATGCGCGACATGGCCCAGCCTTCGACGCCGGTCGCGGGCACCCCGTTCTTCGATCTCGGTTCGCGCTCGTGAGTGGGCCAGGCGGCGCGGCCGGCCGTGGCGTGGTCGACCTGTTCTATCCCATCGTCCCAGACGTCGGCTGGCTGGCGCGCATTGTTCCACTCGGCGTGCGCACGATCCAGCTTCGCCTCAAAGACGCCGCCGCGCCGGAAATCTCCCGGCAAATCACCAAGAGCCTCGACATCTGCGCCGCGCATGGCTGCGACCTCATCGTCAACGATTACTGGCGCGAGGCCATCGTTGCGGGGGCGTCGTGGGTCCACCTCGGCCAGGAGGATCTGGCCGCCGCCGACCTTTCGGCCATCAGGGCAGCGGGACTTCGGTTTGGACTCTCGACCCACGACGAGGCCGAGTTGCGCGTCGCCTTGGCCGCAAACCCCGACTATATCGCGCTCGGACCGATCTATGAGACGACGCTCAAAGCGATGCGATGGCAACCGCAGGGGCTCGCCCGGGTGACGACGTGGAAGGCGCTGATCGGTGCCACGCCGCTCGTGGCCATCGGCGGCATCACGCCTGACCGCGCAACAGGCGTCGTCGCGGCTGGCGCCGACAGCGTCGCGGTGATTACGGACTTCCTCACCTCGGTCGATCCCGAGGCGAGAATTTCGACCTGGCTCAACTGGCGCAACGCCACAGTTTCGTAATATAACTGTCATATTCGATTGTCGAACCGGGGATTGGCCGGCTGTCTGCGCTCGGACACCCGGAGGCATGGTGCAGCCAGCCTTCGGCTCTGAGCGGTCGATCCATTGCGGGGCCGATCGGTCCACCCCCTTGCCCGCCGACATTGCCGACCTGGAGAGACCATGGCCTTCCGCTTCAAGCCTGCCGAACCGATCGGGCAGGGCTTCCATCGCATAGCCGCCGAGCAAGTCGAGCGCGCGTTGACGGTGCTGGCCAGCGGCGAGGATCGAGGCAAGGCCGTTCATGAGGCACGCAAGACGCTGAAGCGCCTGCGCGCCCTTTTGCGGCTGGTGCGTCCGGCGATCGGTGAGACGGTGTATCAGGCCGAGAACGCCCGTCTGCGGGATGCCGGCCGTCTTCTTTCGGATGCGCGCGATCAGGCCGTGATGCTCGAGACGATCGCTGCCGTGTCGGCCGAGGCCGCGAGCCATGAACTCGCCGCGCTGAAGGCGTTACAAAAAATCACCGCAGCGGCTGCCTTTTCAGCCCATGGCGACGCTGCCGGGACCGCTGGACGGGCCATCGAGCTGATCGCGCGAGCCGGGGAGGCGATTGCGACTTGCGATATCTCGGAGCCCGGCTTCGGGGCGGTCGGTCCTGGTCTGCGCCGCAGTTTCGCAAAAGGCCGCACGGCAATGGCGCGCGCGCGCCGGGAGCCCTCCGACGAGGCGATTCACGAGTGGCGCAAAACCGTCCAGGTGCACTGGCGGCATATGCGGCTGCTGGGCGAAGCATGGCCCGAATACACGGGGTTGCGGGCCGAACTGGCGCGGGATTTGTCACAGGTCCTCGGCGACGATCACGACCTGGCTGTCCTGGCGGCCCGTGCCCAGGCGGCTGCCGGCCACGGGTTGAGCGCGCGACAGGCCGGCATCATCGTGCAACTGGCGCGGTCGCGGCAAGATGCTCTGCGGCTCCAGGCGGAGCGGCTCGGCGGCCTGCTGTTTGCCGACACCGCACGGGACTTGGCACGCCGGATGGCACGCTACTGGCGCATCGCAGAGCGCCGGTCCCTGGCCGATGCGGCAACCAAGGTCGGCCGTGACACCCATGGCGCGCCGGCTCGGGGCGCGTCACAAGGAACCGGCGAGGGTAGGCGTGTGTTGCCCCGTTCTGATGTTCGCTCGGATGGTTCTGCCCCCGCGCGGCAATTGGCCCAGCGGGTCCGCAGCGAGGCGCGCAAGTCTGGGGAGGCCACACGACCGGTTGCAACTCGCAAGACGGCCGTGTCGGGCAAGACCAGGTCGGTTAGGCCAAAGTCGGGCAGAGCTGGGGACAGGCTCTAGCAGACTGTTGAACTTCTCTCCTGCTGACATGTCCGGGAGACTATGATTCCGTTCGGTCTCCCCGTCGATGGGGGGCGGGATGTGCGGATCGGATGTCAGGTCGGGATTGCTGTTTTCGTACGTCGACCTCGAGCACCGGGTGCCTGCGAAGCATCCGCTGCGGGTGATCGAGAGCATCGTCGACGATGTGCTCGTTGCGCTCGATGGCGAGTTCGATCGGCTTAACGAGGGCATTGGCCGTCCGTCCATCGCACCGGGCATCGCGGTTTCGCTGGCAAGCCCGCTGATCGCGCCGCCGCGCGAGGCGCTGCCGACCGGTTTTTCCGCGTTCGAAGCGGGGGCGGATGCTGTGACCTGGCTCGCCTTCGTCGACAGTGAGACCGGCGACGTCGTCCGCAACATCGGCATCGCCACCGACCCGAACGCCGCGCCCACCGACGCCTTCGCCGCCACCGGCGCGATCATCGACCGCCGCTATGCGACGGGCACGGACAACAGCGGTGGCGAGCCCCGTTTCAGCGACGCCTACATCGCCGGCGGCATCACGGTGGCGACCGGCTCGAACCCGATCCCCGGCCTCTACCTCGTCGCCGACACGCCCCCTGCCGACGGCGTCGTCGCCGGCCTCACCAACCTGCCCGGCCTCGCAAGTAGCATCGTTGGGAATTCCGCCAATGACAACACCCGCGAGGAAACGTTGTATGCGGCGTGATGCGATTGGCCGGGCGGCGAGTGGGATGATAAAGATGGCGGTCAATACACAGCGCGATATGGGAGACGAGCAGATGGTCGCCGACCTCAAGGCAAAGGTGTTCCCGGACCGCGAGATCAGGTTCCTCGCTGTCCTGCCGGAGGCGGGCGCACAGGGCGGCGATGGCCGGAGAGAGGCGAGGGTGATGTGATGAGGCCAGGAGTTGCTGCAGTTGACCAAGTGATCTGTTTGGCGTGAGGAGGCAAGCCAGTGCCCTATTTCATCAAACCGAAGCGCAGCGGTCCTGTCGGAATCTATGCCCTCGCAGAGCATGATGAGGCACTCCTAAAGGCGTTCTTGGTGCCGACTTGGCGTGGTAGCCCGCTAACTGACGTTGTGCTGGCGTCTATTCCTGACCCGTACCTCGTCGACTGCACAAAG
>JANRIE010000049.1:0-15663 GCA_033765285.1 Hyphomicrobiaceae bacterium
GGGCGCGGCCAACCGAAGCGCACACGCCGCCACGATGTCGGCACCCGCCCCGAAGCACGCGCCGTGTACCAAGGCCAGTGTCGCGCAGGGCGCATGGTGGATCAGTTGCAGCAGGGACTCGATGCGCAAGAAGCGCAGCGCAAGGTCGCCATCCGACTGGGCCGCGAGGTCAGAGAGATCGAACCCGCCGGAAAACCCCTTGCCCTGTCCGGTCACGACGATGAGCCGTGTCCCGTCGCGATCCGCCGTCTCGAACGCCTCGATCATATGCTCGACGAGGCACGCGTCGAGTGCGTTGAGCCTGTCGGGACGCGCCAGCGTCAGCGTAACGGTGTCGCCAGCCCGCTCCACGAGCAACGGGGGTGCCTGATGTACATTCTGCATGCGAAGGGTCCATCCGCGCCGCCGAAACCTTCGTCCGAGGGTTAGCACATGCCGCCCGGGCCGGGGTCGCGAAAACCGCTAGCCGTGGCGGTTTTGCCCCGTGTGTTTTACCACCCGATCGCGCAGAGTGGCGGCACCTGTCCAGACTGCGGCCGCGTCGCCAGAGTGTCTTGTCCCACCACGGAGCCAACAGTGTTATGACGACGCGCGTGCCGCGACACATTCTGCCTGTGATCGCCATCGCGCAATTGGCAGGAACGTCCGTCTGGTTTGCTGGAAATGCCGTCGTTCCAGACCTTGTCCGGCGTGGTGGCCTGCCGCCCGAGGCTCTGGGTGACATCGTGACGGCCGTGCAATTGGGGTTCATATCCGGGACGCTGGTTTTTGCCTTCCTGGCCATCGCCGACCAGTTCTCGCCCCGACGAATTTTTCTGCTTTGCTCGTTGCTGGCAGCCGCGACGACTGCTGCGACCTACCTGACGGGTCCCGACCTGTGGCCGTTGCTCGTGCTGCGGTTTGCAACCGGGTTTTGCCTGGCCGGCATCTACCCGGTCGGCATGAAGATCGCCGCCGGCTGGTATGACCGGGACCTCGGCCGCGCACTCGGCTTCCTCGTCGGCGCGCTGGTCATCGGCACGGCTTTGCCACATGGCATCCGCGCACTCGGCCAGGATCTCCCATGGGACGCTGTGATGCTGGCGGTCTCGGCTATTGCCGCACTCGGCGGCGTGGCGATGTACGTCCTGGTGCCGGACGGGCCGCATCTGAAAGCTGGCGCGCGGTTTGATCCTGGCGCTTTCGCTGCGATCTTCCGGTCCGCTGATTTCCGAGCGTCCTCGTTCGGCTATTTCGGGCACATGTGGGAGCTTTATGCCTTCTGGGCGTTCGTGCCGGCCTACATCGCCGCGCATGCGGGCAGCGCCGGGGCCGGTCAAGCCACCCTTTCGCTCCTGGCATTCGTGATCATCGCAGCCGGAGCGATCGGTTGCATGGTGGGCGGGCTTGCATCCCAGTCCTTCGGCAGCGCTCACGTCGCGAGGGTCCAACTTGGCGTCTCCGGCCTGTGCTGCCTGCTCTCGCCGCTGGCGTTCCTGCTGCCTCTGCCGGCCACGATCGCTTTCCTCCTGGTCTGGGGCATCACGGTCGTTGGCGATTCACCACAGTTCTCCGCCATGAACGCCCGCACCGCCCCCCCTTTGCTGGTCGGCTCGGCACTGACAATCGCCAATTCGATCGGTTTTGCCATCAGCATCGCCTCGATCCAATTGCTCAACGTGCTGAACGGAGACATCAGCATGCAGTTTCTGTTCTGGATTCTCCTGCCCGGGCCCATTTTCGGCCTCATGGCCCTGCGTCGGCTCGCGCTCCGTTGAAGGAAGCTGTCGCCCAGACGAGGTCATCGCGATGCCGCTGCCGCCCGTGACAACAAGTGGACTGGCGCTGGCGCGCGATACGGGCTAAGAAGCGCCTCGATCCATTGGTCAACCCCGGTCCCCTGTCGTTGTTTGCGGGCCGCCGGTCATCTGACCCTCGCGCGAGACGCACCTCATCCATGGCTTTCCCGACGACGCATCCCGCGCTGGCGCGCGCTCTTGCCGCACGCGGCTACGACGCCCCCACGGCAGTCCAGCTTGCCGTCCTGGCTGACGACGCAGCCGGCCGCGATCAGCTCGTCTCGGCCCAGACCGGCTCGGGCAAGACCGTTGCGTTCGGTTTGTCGCTCGGTGCGACACTGCTCGGGGCGGACGACCAGATGCCCGCAACGCGCGCGCCGCTGGCTCTCATCGTCGCACCGACGCGCGAACTGGCCATGCAGGTCTGCCGCGAACTCACCTGGCTGTACGACGCAACCGGCGCGCGCGTGATCACCTGCGTCGGCGGCATGGATGCCCGCGCGGAGGCACGCGAACTGTCGGCTGGCCCGCACATCGTGGTCGGCACACCGGGGCGTCTGCGCGACCATCTTGAACGGCACCGGCTCGACCTGTCGCAGTTGCGGGCGGTCGTGCTCGACGAGGCCGATGAGATGCTCGACCTGGGGTTCCGCGAAGACCTCGAGTTCATCCTCGATGCGACACCAGCCGAACGCCGCACACTGCTGTTCTCGGCCACCCTGCCGCGCGATATCCAGACCCTGGCGGGGCGCTATCAGCGCGATGCGGTACGCATCGAGACGCTTCGGCGCGATGAACAGCATGCCGACATCGACTACTGGGCCCATCGCGTCGTGCCGCACGACGTCGAAAACACCATCGTCAACGTCCTGCGCTTTCACGAGGCGCGAGCGGCACTCGTGTTCTGCGCGACGCGGGGGGCCGTCAACCGACTGAACAGTCGCCTTGTCGAGCGCGGCTTCTCGTCGGTCGCGCTGTCTGGCGAGTTGTCGCAGACCGAGCGGACCGAGGCCCTGCAAGCCCTACGCGATGGCCGAGCGCGCGTGCTGGTGGCCACCGACGTTGCGGCGCGCGGGCTCGACCTGCCCGATCTGGCGCTCGTTATCCACGCCGAACTGCCCAACGACGGGGAAACACTGCTGCATCGCTCCGGGCGTACGGGACGGGCTGGGCGGAAGGGCCTGTGCGTCTTGATCGTGCCGTTCAACCGCCGTCGCAAAGCCGACGCCGTGATCGCGGCCGCGCGGCTGGAAGTCACCTGGCGACCAGCCCCTACCGCTTCGGAGGTGCTGGCGCGCGACGAGGAGCGGCTGGTCGCCGATCCAAGTTTTACGGCACCAGCGACGGACGACGACGTGCGTTGGGCCCGTAACCTGCAACTGGCCCATGGCGCGGAGGCGATCGCGCTGGCGCTGATCCGTCAGCACCGCGCCCGGCTGCCGCAACCCGGCGAACTCGCCGTCGATACCGGGCCGCCGCGACGCGAAGGGCCATCGCGCCAACGCGAGGACCGCGATGCCAGCGACCGTCCCGTCAGCCCCTGGAAGCGGGAGGGTGCGGCAGCATCGACCCCGTCCACGCGTGCCGACCGCAGCCCGCGTCGGCACCACGACGACCGACCCGCGCGCACAATGCCGCGCGACGTCGAGAGGTCCGAGGTTCCGGCCGCCAAGTCCCGCCGCCCAGACCCGCGTCCGATGACATGGTTCAAGATCAACATCGGGCGCGACCGCAACGCCGACCCCCGCTGGCTGCTGCCGTTGGTCTGTCGCGCCGGCGGTGTCACCAAGTCCGAAATCGGTGCCATCAGGATCGACGAGCGCGAGACCCGGTTCGAGGTCCTCGCCGAGATCGCCGATCAGTTCGACTATCAGGCCCGCACGGCCAAGACCAAGGAAGGCCACATCGTTCGTGTGAAAGCCGCACCGGATGGCGGGGTCGACACGGTGATGCAGACGATCGAGGCACTGGCCGCTCCGGCACCGTTGCCGGCAGCCGATCGGCGGCCGGATCGCGCGCCGCCCGCTGCGCGCGGGCCGCACGCCGGCAAGGCTCACAAGGCACCCTGGCGCGAGCGCGACAAGGCCGCCAACGGCGGCAGCGGATGGGCTCCGCGGGGGCGGCAAGGCAAGAAGCCGGCAACCAGCGGCCGTGATCAGGACAGATCGTCGGCCCCGGCAGCAGCCGGTGACGGCAAGCGACCAGCCAAGGCGGCGAAGAAAAAGCCGCGGTTCGCCGTCCCGGCAGGTGGTCGTTGAGCGTGAAGAGTGGACGGCGAAGGGCTGGCAGGCGGCATGCCGGGTTGCGCTGGCTCATGTGCGGGCATGGTCCCGTTGGACATCAGAACGAGGTTAAATGCGAAGCTATACCAAGTCCCTGACCGAACGCCGGTCGGATGCCGCCGCCGCAAAGCAGGCCATGTTGCGCAAGGCGCAGTCGGCACCGGGCCCAGATGATCCAGCCGTGATGGCACGGCGCGCCGAGCGCAAGGCTATCGCAGAGGCCCGCGAAGCAAGGATCGCCGCCAAGGCTGCCGCCGCCGAGCAGGCCCGCATCGAGGCGATCGCCCGCGCCGAAGCGGAGGCCGCCGAGCGTAAACTTGCCGAGGAACTCGCCGAGTTGGAGCGCATCGAACAGGAAGCGGCGCTGGAAGAGCAGAAGAAGCGCGCCCGCGACGAGCGCTACGCTGCCCGCAAAGCAGCCAAGAGAGGCTGAACGAGCCGCGGCAATCCGGCCGGGCACTGGTGCTCCCTGTGTCCGCCCGGGCCGTTCGCCACGGCCACCCGCGGGCCTGCCGGCGCGATCGGACGATTGTTCAGCCTGATGCTGCGAATCCGCACAGGTTGGGTCCGCACAGCGACCCGTCGCGGCCGGCCGTGCCCGAACAGAGCACGTTTCACCCGGCCACGCCGATCTCGTCCAGCACCTGCCCCACATCCGCTGTCAGGTGCCGTTCATGTCACCGACAGCCCGTGTTAATGAGCACGTCCGGCACGCGTCAGGGTTGAGCCGCTAGCAATAGCAGGTCTCAACCAGGCGATGGTGTGCCGTGACCTCTGCTGCCGATATCCGTTCCGAGTTGGCTGCGCTCGAGCCCCGCCTGCGGCGGTTTGCTCTGAGGATCTCGGGTTGCATCGACGAGGCAGAGGATATCGTCCAGGCTGCCTACGAGAAGGCGCTGTCGCGTCTGGATCACTTCGTCCCTGGAACCCGCATCGACAGTTGGATGTACCGGATCGTTGAAACGGTCCGCATCGACCGCTTGCGCCGGCGTCGGCGGACTGCGTGGGCGAGACAGGACGTGGATATCGCCGCGGTCGGCTATGACCAGAGAATCCACGAGGTCACCGAGGCCAGGCTCGACCTCGAGATCGTGTGCCGCATGATCGACGAAGTGCTGGCCCCCGATCAGCGCGAGGTTCTGCGGCTCGCCTGCTTCGACGAGCTGTCATACCGCGAGTGCGCCGACCGACTGGGCGTGCCCGTCGGGACGATCATGAGCCGGTTGTCGCGGGCCCGCCTGAAGCTTGCCCGCGCAATGGAAGCAGCGCGGTCGATGAAAGCGGCAGAACCCGGCGGGGAATAAGCGTCGCCGCCCGAGCGTTATTGATCCGTCAATGAGCCGAAAAATAGTTGCCGACGAGGGGCACCCGCCTGGTCGTCACCTCGGTGGACCGATCACGGGTCAGCCTCCGGCGGCGACGCGAGCGGCTTGAATGCGGGTTTATCGTTGGTGGAGCGCAAGCCATGGCAGAGCCGCAACGTGCAAGACGCGACAGCGTCCGCAAGCCCCTGCCTCCGCCGGCCAACGCTGCGGTCGAGCCAGACTATCTGGCTTCGTTGGCGGCACTGCCGCTGGGACGAGAAACAGAGCCGCGCCGCTGGCTCTTCTGGGGTGCCTCGACGCTGGTCGTCCTCGGCGGGCTTGCTGCCGTGGCCATGTCCTGGCTGCCAACGGCATCCCCTGCTCCGTCCCGCTTCCAGACGAGCCCGGTCGTCACCGGCGACCTCACGGTGCGCGTGACCGCTACGGGCACTTTGGAGCCGACGCGGATCGTGGAAGTGTCCACCGAATTGTCGGGGCTCATCCGCACCGTGCTTGTCGACAACAACGACCATGTCGAAGCCGGCCAGACCCTTGCCGAACTCGATACCAGCACGATCGAGGACGAGCATGCACGCGCGGGTGCCAATGTCGATGTTGCAAAGGCAAAATTGAAAGAGGCCGAACTCGAGGAGAAAGTGCTCGTTGAGGAACTCGCGCGCAAGCGCCGCCTGGCCGGCGCGGGCCATACCGCGCAACGTGACCTGACGATCGCCACGGCCGATGCCGCACGAGTGGGAGCCCGCATCGAGGCCCTGCGCGCCGAATTGCTGGTGGCGGAGGCCGAACACCGGATTTCGACGGCGCGGCTGGGCAAGGCGCGGATCGTGGCCCCGATCGACGGCGTCGTTCTTCGGCGCAACATCGAACCGGGCCAGACCGTTGCGGCCTCACTCTCGGCCCCGGTTCTGTTCCGACTGGCTCCGGGCCTGGACGACATGCAGGTGCGCGTCGACGTGGACGAGGCCGACGCCATGAAGGTCAAGCCCGGGCAGGCTGCGACATTCGAGGTGCACGCGCTCAAGGAGGAATACTTCCCGGCCAGCGTCAAGATGATCTATATCGGCCCGGAAATCGTCGAAGGCGTGGTGACCTACAAAGCGATCTTGACGTTCGACAATGCCAAACTGAACCTCAAACCCGGCATGAGTGCGAACGCCGATATCGAGGTTGACCACGTCTCCGACGTCCGACTGGTGCCCAACGCCGCCCTGCGCTTCGTCCCGCCGGCCGCTCTGAGCGAGCGCTCGGCCGACGACGGCCTGCTGGTGCGGCAGATGGCAGCCGCCTGGACGGATCCGGGTGCGGGCGCGAGTTCCGTTGCACCAGCGCCGCTTCCAACCGTCGGGTTGCGGCCGGAGGACATCGAGCCGAAGCGCAAGATCGTCCATGTGGTCAGGGATGGGGCGGCCGTACCGGTTTCCGTCCTCGTCGGAGCCACGGACGGGACACTGACAGAAATCCGCTCAGGAGACCTGCGCCCTGGTGACCAGGTTGCGGTCGAACTGCTCCCGGCGGGGGGCTGAGCGCCATGGCCGCAGGCTCCGCCACGTCACCGGTGATGGTCGCGTTCGACAGCGTGGACAAATTCTACGGCGCGCACCAAAGCCGAGTGCATGCCCTGCGCAACGTATCGTTGCAGGTCGCCCCGGGCGAATTTCTCGCAATCGTCGGTCCCAGTGGATCAGGCAAGTCGACGTGCCTCAATCTCATGGGGTGCCTCGATGTCCCCTCAAACGGCACGACCTGGGTCGCCGGCGTCCCGACGACGCATCTATCGGCGTCCGCTCGCGCGCGACTGCGGCGCGACACGGTCGGCTTCGTATTTCAAAGCTTCAATCTCCTCGACATGGCCAGCGCCCAGCGCAATGTGGAATTGCCCCTGATCTATCGCGGGATCGGTGCCCGTGACCGCGTGCGGCTGGCGCAGGCCGCCTTGGACCATGTCGGGCTGGGCGACCGGCGCGCGCACCGGCCGTTCGAACTGTCGGGCGGCCAGCAGCAGCGGGTGGCGATCGCGCGTGCTCTGGTGGCGCGCCCGCGCCTGCTGATTGCCGACGAGCCGACGGGATCGCTCGACAGCACCACGGGGCTGGCCATCATCCGGCTGCTGCAACAGCTCAACCAGCACCTCGCCATTACCGTGGTCATGGTGACGCACGATCCGCAGGTCGCCCGGCAGGCGCGCCGCCGGATCGTTTTCAGTGACGGGTGCCTCGTCGCCGACGAGAGCGAAGGGCCGGTGTCGGATGCTGCTTGAAACCCTGCGGCTGGCCATCGAAGCACTGGCACGCAACCGCCTGCGCACGCTCCTCACGATGCTCGGCGTGATCATCGGCGTCGCCGCGGTGATCGCCATGGTCAGCGTCGGACATGGGGCCACGGCAAAGGTGAAGGCGCAGATCTCCAGGCTGGGCCCGAACCTGCTCACGCTGAGCGCCGGACAAACGCTGCGCGGCGGCGCCGGCAACAGCAACTTCGCCGCGCCCTTCGAATACGAGGACGTGGAGGCCCTGCGGCGCGAAGTGCGCGGCCTCAAGGCAGCCGCACCGTACGCATCGGCTGAGCTGCGGGTCGTGTCCGGCAAGCTGAACTGGATCGCCCGCATCGCCGGCACGCAGAACGAGCACTTCCACGCGCGCGCCTGGAAGCTTCAGGCCGGGCGCTTTTTCAATGGCCACGAGGTGCACGCGGGCAAGGCGGTGTGCATCATCGGCGAAACAGTCCGCGAAAAGCTGTTCCCCGGCAAGGACGGTCTTGGCGAGTTCATGCGCCTGGGTGGCGTGCCTTGCACGGTGATCGGCGTACTGGCCGAGCGCGGGCAGTCCGGCACAGACTCTGACGAGGACAACCTCGTGGCCCTGCCGTTCGATGCCTTCCAGCGCCGCATCCAGGGCTCGCCGGATGTCGAAAGCATCTCGATGGACATGTACCCGCAGGCCGACGCGGCGTGGACCAGGTCGCAGATCCGCGCGCTGATGCGCGAGCGCAGGGGGCTGGCGCAGTCGGAGGCTGACGACTTTTCCATCCTCGACATGCGCCAGGTCTCCGAGACCATGACGGCGACGACGTCGACCATGACCTCGCTGCTCGGAGCCATTGCCGCGGTCAGCCTGCTGGTCGGTGGCATCGGCATCATGAACATCATGCTCGTCTCTGTTGCGGAGCGGACCCGCGAGATCGGTGTCCGGCTGGCCATCGGCGCGCTGCCCGGCCAGGTGATGGCGCAGTTCCTGATCGAGGCTGTGGTGCTGTCGCTGGCGGGCGGGATCATCGGCATCGGCGTCGGCATCGCGGTGGCGGCCGCCGCAGCCCCGGCCGTCGGAGTGCCGCTGGTGATCGACCTGTCGATCGTGCTCATCGCACTGACCGTGTCG
This sequence comes from Hyphomicrobiaceae bacterium, assembly GCA_033765285.1. Taxonomy (GTDB): domain Bacteria; phylum Pseudomonadota; class Alphaproteobacteria; order Rhizobiales; family Hyphomicrobiaceae; genus Filomicrobium. Next base: position 8,760 of record JANRIE010000049.1, read on the forward strand.
TTATGCCTGGGTGTCGGGTTCGGCTACGGGCCAGCGGTGCGTGCGGCACGGCTGGACCCCATCATCGCCCTGCGGACGGTATGACACATTCAGCAAAACGCCGCGGCACTTGTCACGCCGTGGCAGCGTTCGGACCGGAATGGTTTTCCCGATTTCGGCTTTCGAAAAGGTGACTTGGGAATATGACGCCGTCTCGAGCGTTCTTCATCATGCGGGCTGAAGTGCCTGCCCAGTAAAACAAGCAGGAGCACAAATGAAAAGGTCAGTCAGGATTACATCCACCGTCGCGGCGATGACCATCGCCGGCACGGTCGCGGCACATGCAGAGGCCCGGGCACCTTCCCTTTCCGGCCATGCGCTTCCAATCATTTCCGAGCATCTGAAACTTCCCGTCGAGATGCCCGTCGATGTGCAGGCTGCCGATCAGGGTTGGGTCGAAGCCCGCCTCAGCCCCGCTGCCGCCAAGGCGCGCGCGCTGCGCCTCAGGGCCGCCAAGATCCGGCGCGCTCGGGCACTTCGGCTGCAGCGGCTGCGCATCATCGCCCGAATCAGGGCCCAGCGCGCACAAGCGCTGAGTTCATCGAACTCCAACAGCAACTCCAATTCGAACTCGTCGTCGAACTCGAGCAGCAATTCCAACTCGAACTCCTCGTCGAACTCGAACAGCAACTCCAACTCGAACTCGTCGTCGAATTCCAACAGCAATTCGTCGCGCTGAACGAGATGGGCCGGCGGGGCATAGTCCCGGCCGGCCCCTTGTCAGTCTGGTTTTGAAACTGATTGCACACTCAGTTCACGCGCCGGCCCGTAGTTCAGGGCGAGCGGCAAGACGATGATCGGCCTTGCTGCCAGCGCCAGATCCGACCACCGCCGACCTTGCTCTGCGCAGCCGGCTACCGCTTGGCGCGCGCCACCAGCCGGTACCAGCCTTCCGAGGCCATCGTGTTACGCATGATCTTCTGACGGTTCTCGCTCTCGCCCGGCCGCTCGGCCCTGATCGAAACCGGCAGGTAGGTCGATTTCCGCTGGAACGGGATCACCTGGACGATCGGCGTTCCCTTCTCCAGCGTGTAGAAGCCGTCCGCACCTGTGGCGACGAACGGGAAATGGATGAGGCTCTGGTAGGTGTCGGTGTCGACCACGCCGGCCAGCACCTCGACCACCGGGTCGGGCCGGTTGAGTGGCGGCACGAACAGGCAGCTCCAGCCGGGCGGCGTTTTGATCGTCCAATAATTGTGGAACTTGCAGGGTGGCCGCGGCTCGTAGGGGTTGCCCGCAACCTGGTGGCTGCCGTGGTTGGACACCATCACCTTGTCGAATTCCCAGCCCGCATCGACCGTCCGCCCGCCGTCCTTGATGTCGAGGCGAACGGTCGCCGCCAGCGGCAGGATATAGCCTGCGGTCATGGCGTCGAGGAACGGCATGCAGCGTTTGACCGTCAGTCCATTGTTGGTCGCGGCGACCTCCGACTTGGTGATCGGCGGCAGGCGCCTGAACCAGTCGGGCAGCACCGATTTGGCCTGCACGGGCTCCGCGATCACGCCGTGGTCGGCAGGGTCGCAGATGAATTCGATGTGGGGGATGAGCCGATTGAACATGCTGGGCCTAGGAGTTGCTGCACGGCCTTCGATAACGCCGCCAGAGTAGAAAGTATTCCCGCATTTCGCCCGGAGGCTCGCTCGTGACGATCATTTCGATGCCGCTGCGAAAGCCGGTGTCCGCGACGTCGAGCCGGTGCCACGACCACCGCGGCATGAGCTTCGCCTCACGCCGCACGCTACGACAAAGCGCCCACACGGGGTGTGGACGCTCTGATCGGTCGGCTTCGCCGCTTTGGCGTTGGTCGGGACGTGACGTTACGACCCGTATTTGATCGAGCAGCCGTAAGCGCGCGTGATCGCCGGATCCGCGGGCTTGCCTGCAGCAACCTGCGTCAAAGCGTTGCGCACGTAGTTCACGGCCGTGGCGACGTCGGCGTTATCCGTGGTCGGCTTGTCGTCGATGGCCCCGGCGTAGGCCAGCTTGCCGTCGCCTGTGATGACATACATGTGCGGCGTGGTCAGTGCATCATACGCGCGTCCGATCTTGCCATCGGCATCGAGCAGCACGGCGGTCGGTGCGGCCCCGCGCGATTTCGTCAGCTCGTCCGCCTCGGCCGGCGAGACACTGCCCTGCGTGCCCGGTGCCGACGAGACGACCGTGAGCCAGACGATGCCGTTGCCCGTCGTCTCCTTCTGCATCGCCTGCATGTTGCCGGTGCCATAATGCTTCACGACGTACGGGCAGCCATGGTTGGTCCACTCCAGGACGACGGTCTTGCCCTTGAAGTCGGCGAGGGAATGCGTCTTGCCCTTGCTGTCGATGCCGGTAAATTGTGGTGCCGGCTCGCCGACTTTCGGTGCCGCAAGAACGGGTCCGGCGGCGATCGCGAGCGCGCACGCCGATGCGATTGCGACGAGGCTCGAAGATTTCAGAGAGATCGTGCTCATTCATCAGGCTCCGTTGTTGTGTGCTGACAGTTCACCGTGACGGGCTGGTCACTGTGACGGGTTGGCTGCCGCAACCTTCGGCAACGCGGTCAGATGCGCGACTACGATGGCTTCGGTAAGCAGTTGGGGCAGTACGACGGGGGCAGCGTCCGGATCGGCGGGATAGAGAAGATAGAGCGGCACGCCGGCACGATCGTGCGCGGCAAGCAGTCGTGTGACGGCCTCGTCCCGGCGCGTCCAGTCACCGGTGAGATAGGCGGTACCGGTACTGGCCAGGGCACCTCGGACCCCATCTGTGTCGAGTGCGACGCGCTCGTTGACCTTGCAGGTGATGCACCACGCCGCCGTCAGGTTGACGAAGACATTCTGGCCGCTGCGGCGTAGGTCGTCGACGCGCTGCTCCGAATAGGCCGTTATGGCCGGCTTGCCGCCCCGGGCCGCCGATGCTTCGGGACCGCCGGTGGAGGTGGCCGTTTCGACCAGCGGGACGGCGGCAGCACCGACGATGGCGAGAACCACCGTGACCGCCGCGGTCCTCAGACCGCGCGACACGCCGGCCTGCCCGACCAGCCAGGACGCCAGCGCCACGCCGGTCAGCACGTACGCTGCCGCCAGCACGCCATCACTGCCGGCCTGCAGCGACAGGACCCAGACGAGCCATGCAGCCGTCGCATAGAGCGGAAAGGCCAGGACTTGCTTCAGGTGCACCATCCAAAGTCCCGGCCGGGGCACCACGTGCCGGGCCACGCCGGCCAGCGCGATGGCCACGACGGGGAGTGCGAAGCCAAGTCCGAGTGCCAGCATCACCGCGACCGTCTCGGCCGCAGGGCGCGTCACCGCATAGCCGATGGCGGCCCCCATGAACGGTGCCGTGCACGGCGTCGCTGCGACCGTAGCCAGAACGCCGGTGAAGAACGAGCCTGCAGCCCCGGTTCGCCGCGCCAAGCCGTCGCCGGCCCCGACGAGGCTGCCGCCGATATCAAAGACGCCGGACAGTGAGAGCCCGAGCGCGAGGAACAGGGCCGCCATGCCCAGGACGAATGCCGGCGACTGGAATTGGAAGCCCCAGCCGACCGTCTCGCCCGCCGCCCGCAGCGAGACGACGATCAGGCCAAGTGCCGTGAAGCAGACGAGCACGCCGGTCAGATAGGCCAGTGCGGCCAAACGCGCGCCCTTCCGCTCGTCCTGCCGATCGCCGTGCTGCGCCAGCGCCATGACTTTGAGCGACAGGATCGGTAGCACGCACGGCATCAAGTTCAGAACGAGCCCGCCGAGCATGGCGAGCAGCAGTGCCTGCCACAGCCCGATCGGCGCATCCCAGGATGCAAGGGCCGCCGGGGTCGCCGACGCGTTCGCCTGTCCTGGCGTCGCGCGGACCGCGAACCCGTTGCGAACCGTCTCGGTGCCGATCGTCTCGGAGACGACGAGAAGGCCCTCCACGGCGTTCAGCGGCTGCCCGGCCAGATCGCCCCGCTGCAAGGCGAGAGAGAAGCCGCCCGCTTGCCAGGACACCGTCTGCGGCGCGGCGTGGTCGACGACGCCCCAGTCCGACGCGAAAAATTGCACCCTCGCGATGCGATCGGGGTCGAGACCTGCGGCCACGACGTCGAGGTGCAGCGCATCGGCCGTGATCTCCACGCTCACCGGCCAGGGTGAAGGAATGGGACTGGCGCGTTCGGCGGCCGCGAACACGTCCGCGTGCGGGCTGGGGGTCGGGGGGGCCGGGCCTGCCTGCACGTCGAGTGAAAGCGTCACGTTGACCTGTTCGGGGATGCAGATGTCCTTGCAGACCAGCAGGTCAACGACGGCGGCCAGCTTCACCGGGCCCGGTGCAAGGTCGGCCGGTGGCGTCATCGTCACCGGCAGCAGAACCGCGTCGGAAAATCCGTAATTCATCAGCGGCCCGACCGGGATGGCCTCGGGCAGCGGCCAATGGATGTCGGACGCCGTGAAGCCGGGCGGCAGCGCCCAGGCGATCCGCGTCGGTTCGCCCGAGTCACCGGGGTTCTTCCAGTAGGTGTGCCAGTCGCGGGCGATCGTCTGGCGCAGACCGACCCGGAACGGTTTGCCCGGCTCGATTGCGGTGACGGGCGCGATCAGTTCGACCTCGACCTTACGGTCCGCTGCGGCCTGCGCGTTCGCCGGACTTGGACCAGCACCGCCACCGACAACTAAGCAAGCGAGCCCGAACAGAATCGTGCGCCGCAGGCATTGCCGGCGAAGGTATGTGCGCTGCTTCATGATCGCTTGCCCATCGGCATACTGCTTCGCCCCCAACGGGCCCCCGTCCCATCGGTGCACATGACGACGCGCGCCACCGCAGTCAACCGCACTCACGGCCTCGTGAACACGGTTCCCAACCCAGCAGGTCGTCGCGTGGACCGGAACGCGGTGAGATGTGACCTGAGAAAACGCCGACCGTGCGGCGAGCCAGGCAGCGCTGTGGCTGCGTTTCGCCGCAGTGTGGTGCGGCCAAGAGGCGGTCTGCCGGGACTTCGGACCGCAGGCCCACTGACTGGTCAAGCTTTTTGCGCGGCTTTGGGCCCGATTTCGGGTTGCGCTGATGGCCAGCGCTCGGCGAAGCGGCATCGGGCAGGCACGTTGGCTGGGGCGCTAGGATTCGAACCTAGGAATGGCGGTACCAAAAACCGCTGCCTTACCACTTGGCGACGCCCCACCACACCGGCACGCGGATACGCAGCATGCTCGGGAGCGCGGCACCATAGTCATTCACGCGGGCGGCGACAAGCCATCGTCGGCGCGCTTGTCAGCCCGGCCGTCGAACAGGTGTGAAAGGGGATATCGCGTCGGCACGGGAAGCTGTTGCGGACGAGCACGCCCGCCGCTATAAAGCGCGCTCGCTTGGCGTCTGACCCGTTTGGCCGCTGTTTTTGAGCGAACTTTCACGCACACGGCACGTCCTGAAGGTGGGATGCGGCGTGGCGATACGGTCGGTGCGGAGCGTAGCGCAGCCTGGTAGCGCACTTGCTTCGGGAGCAAGGGGTCGGGAGTTCGAATCTCCCCGCTCCGACCAATTTAATCAAAGACTTGACACGAACGCTCCAGGTGCTCCGCGGGCTGACGCCTGGGAAAGCCCGAAGCGTCACGCGTCGACGACGGCGACCGCTCGGCGTCCCCATCCGCTCCGTGACAGCGTCACAAAGCCTCGCTAGTCTTTCCCCAACTGTTTCGCGGGGACCCATGCGATTTCTGACGTTGATGCTGATTGTGGCACTTGTCCTCCTTGCGCCAGCGGCACAGGCGCAAGCGCCGGGCGGTGCCGTCACCGTCAAAGCGACCGATGCTGCGGCCTCCGTCACGCTGTACGAGCGCTCTTACGCATTAGTGATCGGTATCGACGCCTACGCCAACGGCTGGCCGAAGCTGTCGGAAGCGCGCGAGGATGCCAAGGTCGTCGCCAGGGAGTTGACCGCCCACGGGTTCGAAGTCACGCCGGTCTTCGATACCAACGCGGATGCCCTGCGCAAAGCGTTCGAGGACTTCATCTACGGCAAGGGACAGGACCCCGAGGCGCGGGTCTTCATCTGGTTTGCCGGCCACGGCCACACCCTAGACGGCGAGGGCTATCTGGTGCCCACCGACGCGCCGCATCCGGACAAAGGTGCCGAATTCCGCCGCCGGTCGCTGTCATTGCGCCGGTTCGGCGAATACATGCGGGAGATCAAAGCCAAGCACGTGCTCGCCGTGTTCGACAGTTGCTTTGCCGGCACCGTCTTCACCACAGCGCGCGCCCTGCCGCCGCCTCCTCTGTCGCTCAGACACTGCGTCGCGTTGGACTGCGTCTCATAAAATTCCTGCGTGCTAGTGCTCTTGACACGGATGGAATTCAACCAAGGCCTTATTGAGCATCTTCATCCGCTCGTAGAAGACGTCCGAGCAAAAGAAGTCAAAAGCAAACGGGTCGCTGTCTCCACCGATTTTGCCAATTCCGCATCGCCAGAAATGGCGCCCGGCGATAGCATTCGAGCGCACTACAATCGGTCCGAAGACGCTTATTTGCCCCCCCCGAAGTAGTCTGTCTTACCGATACCGTCGGCGAATCTCGTTTCCTCGACCACAATTGTGTCGCGAACCACGGACGTGACATGGAGAATATAGAATGGCCGTTCATCGATGTTCGACTTCTGGTGACGAATGCGAATGGGCAAAAATCTGTGGCGTCCGGGATCGAGTTCCTCAAGGAGGTTTCTCACCTGATCGTCGACGTACCAGGGATTGTCCCCCCCCCCCCACATCGGGGGAATGTCTTTGCCCTTTGTGCAGTCGACGAGGTACGGGTCAGGAATAGACGCCAGCACAACGTCAGTTAGCGGGCTACCACGCCAAGTCGGCACCAAGAACGCCTTTAGGAGTGCCTCATCATGCTCTGCGAGGGCATAGATTCCGACAGGACC
>JANRIE010000062.1:0-8970 GCA_033765285.1 Hyphomicrobiaceae bacterium
GGCTTGGCATCGATGATGATGGTCTGGCGGCGCAGCGTGCCGGATTGAACGGCGACCTTGTCACCGTAGATGTAGATCGGCGCGTTGGAGCAGAAGCCCTCGCGCGGCATCCAGCGATAGCTCGCCTCGTCGCGCAGGAAGTCCTTGACGCCTTCGGCGATCAGGATGCGTTCGCGCACACCGGCATGGGCGAGGCGGGCGCGCAAGTTGGGATGCACGTCGGGGCCGTCCAGCTCGGCGGCGAGCTGCTCGTCGAGGCCGATGATGCACACCTCCTGGCTCGGATCGTTCGGTGCGTGGCGCATGATCGAGCTCATCAGGGCGGTCGCGGCATCACGGCCCTGATGCACGGTGACGACGTCGGTCTTCAAGCGAACGCCGGACGGCGGACAGAAATCGACGCCGGCGGCTTCGAAGGTCGCTTCGATGGCTTCGAGCGTTTCCCGGCGCGGCGTCGAGGCCCCGCATTCGATCGCCTTGATCGAGGAGAGCGCCATGCCGGTGGCGCGGGCAAGCTCGGTCTGGCTCCATTCCAAAAGGGCACGCGCCGCACGTATTTGTCTGTTGTCAATCATGGTCTTAGAATAGGTTCCTGAGACGGAACAAAACAACCGCAAATAACCCCTGAATTACTTTCATGGGGCGGACTGGCCGGAGCGAGCGGTCTTTTTGGCGGTCAGATCCCCTTGAGCCCGGCCCGGGCCATGGCGCGGCGGGTGTGGCTGTCGGCTTTCGACTGCTTGCCGGCGGCGCGCAGCCGCATCTCAAGCCGCAACGCGTCGGTATAGGCCATGGTGACATCGACGATCGGGGCGCGCTCGGCGCTGGCCGGTTCGGCCTGGAACGACGCCCACAGGGCGCCCTTGAGGGCTGCCAGCCGCTCGGTCTCGGAAACCAGGCGGGCCGTATCGGGGTCGGGCGGCACAGCGTCGGCCGGCTCGCGTGGGGCTGCGCCGTTGAGGGCCGAATAGGTCGAGGCGGGGGCGGGCCGTGGCTGTTGTTGGGACATTGGACACATGGGAACGAGGGTATCCGATTGTGACGGGGGGCCACGCCGGATCAACCGGCAACCGGGCGGGCCGTGACGACGAACCAGCCGAAATGGCCGCAGAGACCGGACCTGATGGGACCGCCAGCCCACGACAACCAGCCCACGAATACCATTTGAGGGGACGGCTGACGGTTTGCTAGGCTTCGGCCATGACTGCCGTGCCGACGCGCAGCGCGTTGATTGCTGCACTCGATGATCCCGATCCGACCAATCCGCTGAGTGTCGCCATTGCGCTGGCGACAGAGCGCTACGCGTCGGAGCTGAACGAGCAGGCGCGCCGTGCCGGTGAGGTTCCGAACCCCGTGCTTCTTACCCTGCCGGATACGGAGGTCGAAGCCTTCGCGCTGGAGGTGTTCATGGAGCAGTTGAGCCGGATGGGCCTTCGCGTCGTGCTGCACCGAAGCGATTGACCGACACGCCAACTCAAGAACGCCTGCGTATGACGCGCCACGGCCCGCCGGCTTTCCAGTGTTTGGCGAACGCGCCTCCCGATTGCGCAGCCGCGAGCGGCGGCATCACGAACGCCGCGATGTCCTCGATGGCCGCGGTGAGATCACCAGGTTCGAGCAACAGCGCTTCACGATCGATGAAGGCTTCCCACAGCCGCGCCTTCTGCGGATCGTGGGCAAATTCCGGCGACAATCCGATCGGCACCTCGACGGGCAACGGCGTGCCACGCCGCTCGAACGTGGCGACCAACGCATCGCGCACGGTCGCGCCGTCGAACTCGAACAGGCGGGCCAGCGCCAGCAGGTCGTAGTAGTCCTTGATGCGGGTGTTGACGGCACCGAGCACGACGATGGCCTGCAGCTTCTCCGCGAGCACGGTCTCCTTGGGATAGGCGCGCACGCGTGGGGCGGGCGTGTCGAGCAACGCCGGAAACTCCAACTCGACAATGCCAGGTGTCACGGCATCACCGAACCCGATGTCGATCTGCACCGGGATCTGCGTGCGGGCGAGCAAGGCGGTGAGCTTCACGCGCACGCCGCCGTACTCCTGATTGCCGCGGATCGGCTCTGCCCTGAGCGTCGCCACGTCGAATACGAGACCGTCGTCGGGCACGTCGACACGGCACACGGCGGTGATGCGTGCGGCGATGTCCGGCACGGCGGCATCGCCGAAACCCAACAGATCGAGATCCTGCGTCGGACGGAACGGATCGGGCAGCCAGGCCGTGAACAGCATGGCGCCCTTGAGCACGAAGCGGTCGCGCTCCGGCGACACGCTCAGCCGATAGAGCAACCGCTCGATGGCGTAGCGACGGAGCACGAAGGCGAGATCGATACCCTTCGCCGTGGCGACGTTGCGCAAGCGCGTGGCGACGGACGCCGGCAGATTGACGGGCTTACGTGTCATCGGCGGCGACCGCTTCGAGATAGGGACGCAGGACGGACCAGATGCGCAGCGCCTTGGCGAGGCGGGCGATCTCGGCGGGTTGCGCCTTGCCGGACCGCACGCCCATCCGTAGAGCCTCCAGCGCCACGTCGAGCCCAATGATGCGGCGGTAGCGGAAGCAATCGACGATGGACTTCGCAGCTGAAAAGATGCGCACCTCGACGCCATCGACCAGAACGCGCTCGACACCGGCCTCCATGGCCGCGTCACCGAAATGCACGAAGCGCACGGCGCGATGGGTGATGGCGGGATTGCGATCCTTGAGGCCGATGGCCATCCACACCGCGCGCGGGTTCTGCAGGGTGATCTCGTGAAACGCCAGTGCCGAGATCAGGCAGATGACACCCTTGGGTACGCGCACGGCCATTTCGGCGAGGCCGTGCGACAGCGACACGTCCCGATCGGCGAGCTCGTAGAGACCGCGTCCGGCACGCACGACGATGCCGTCGTCGACCAGCCGCGCGAGACTGGCGGCGTGAACGCCGGCGGCATTGAGGTCGCTGAGGCGCATGATGCCCTTGCTGCCGAGCAGGGCCAGGGCGCGGTCACGCTGGCTCGTCATGTTACGTTCTGTCGTGTAACCACTGTACATGCCGACAATTTATAACACATACAGGCCCGGCAGGGGAACAGGAATCTGCCGGTCGGCCTGCCATCGCTTATAAAAAAGGCCTTCCAAATCAAATGAATAACTAGCCATTCGCGAAGAATGTTACGCCAAATCCCGCATCGCAGACCATATTTCCGCAGTAATTCGCAATAGGATTTGCAAAAGTTTCGACGGGCCACTAGAACGCCATTACATTTCTATATATTGAACAAACAAATGCAATTCGACAAGTCCGCTAGGAATATCCCTTCTATTTCGCGCGCATCACTAAAGGAATTCGCGGAGCGAGTTCATAACTGCGCCGCATCCCAAATTCAGCCGCGAGGGGCGGCCCTCGCTCTAATTGCGGTCTATGTCTTCGGCGTTGGCCTGGCGGGATGGATAGCAGAGCATGCGCTTCTACGTGAAGCCCGGGCACTTTTCGCCGATCTGACACCCGCGTATCGGCCGGAGCGACCAAGCATCTACGGAAGCTTCATTGCCTACGTTTTGTTCTGGTTCTCGGTCGTCGGGGGTGCAGCAGCGGCTGCACTCTTGGGGATGATGCCACGACTGAAGACAGTCGCCGAAGTGGTTGCAGGGCAAGCCAGCGGGCCCATCCTCACGATATCTCTGGTTCTCGCACTCGTGATCACGCCGGAGTTTAGCCGCATTTGCTTTATGGTCGCCGGACTTATCCTGATCGTACGTGCCGCTGCATCTGGCGGTCTCACATTGCCACCAAAATCCATATCGATATCGGTGCGTGTCGTGCTCGCTCTGCTGGGTGTCGTTGCTGCGGTTGGGATTATCGCCAGCGTGTGGTTTCCCCTACGAATGCCGAACGATTATATGGAGTTGCCAGAACGAATTCGGGTCGCCGCGACAGCGGCTGGTGCTGCGCCAACCATATTGAGCCGATCCGAAGCGATCGACTGCGTCATAAGCGCCGGCATACGGCACGAGCAACTTCTCTTTGGTGAAGCCGGGCAGATTGGCCGGGAGCGTGAAAAGCTCGTCGACCTCATGGCAACGTTGCTTGCCGATGAAAGCGGTCGCGGGCGCGTGTCGGCAGCACTGAGGCAGCGAGTAGCAGACGATGTGCGACCGCCTCAGTGCCCGGTCGAGCTTGACCTTGCACAGGCCAATTCGATCGCAGCGCAACTGCGCGCGACTGGCGGATGGCACTCGGCGCCAGGCCGCGCTTTCTATCACCACTCGTATCTGTTCGTACCCGCGATGCATCTTCTGCGGCACGGCCTCGGTGTTCCGGTTCCTTACCTCTACGGTCTTGGCAACACGGCCTTTCACGCTTTGCTGATGAGCGACAATCCGACACTCACGAGATATTTCGAGACGTTTCCGGTAGCGCAGCTGCTCGGCCTGCTCATCATCGCTGGTCTCGTGTGGGGCTTGACGAGAAGCATTTACTCTCTGCCGATTGCGGCGAGTGTTGCGATCCTGATGATGGCGAACATCGGTTACGAGCCGCTCTACTTCGCCGGTGGCTTCTCGCCGCTTCGCTATGCCGGATTGGCACTCCAGGTGGCGTCCATCTTCGTCATGTTCAGAAGGGGTGGTCGAAGCATTGCGGGTGTGAGTCTGGTGTGCCTCGCGCTTGCAGCCTCCCTGATCTGGAACCGCGAATTCGGCATTATTGGCGCGACAGGCCAGTTGCTTGCTTTGCTGTTCGCAGCACCTGGGCTGTCAGCGTCGCGGCGCGCAATCTACGTCGGGCTCTTCGGTACCATGGCGCTTGGCTCCATTTTTTGGCTGCGAACGCTCTCGACGGGCTTTGCGGAGAACATCCAAGTTGGCGTATATGGCGTTCCGTTCTTGCCGACACTGACGCGTGCCGAGTTTGCCGCTCTTTGTCTGGTAGTTGCCACGTTGGTGTTGGCGCTCGTTTGCGCAGCCTGGCGCTTTTCTCAATTTGCGGAGCGCGGCGCTCGTCTCTGCATCATCCCGGTGCTCGCGCTCTTGGCGATCAAGTTCATCTACTGCGCATCGCCGATCCATCTGCTGTTCACCTTGGCGTTCGTGCTGCCGGTGTGCCTCGTGTATTTTGACTGGGGTCACGATGTGGAAGCGTCTTCGCCCGGACATCGCCTGCTGACATTCCATGTCACAGGATTTGCGATGGTCGCTCTGGCTGCCCTCGCCCTTGTCACTGCGGTCCGATACGCGAACGCTGCCGGCCAGCGCGACGCCGTGATGATCGAGCCTCTCGTGACGCAGTCCTGGGGCAGGCTCGGAGAGTCGTTCGCGACCGCCACACTTGCGGAGCCGATCGAGCAACGTGTTGAGGCCGCACGAGCGATGGTCAGACCAGATGACGCGGTGCTGTTTCTGTCGCCTTTCGACCATCTGCTCGCGTTCTACGTGAACCCGGCTCGGTACTGCGGTCACTTCGACAATGTCACTAATCTTGTCACACACAAGATGATCGCCGACGTCGCTTCATGTGTCGCAAAGGCGAGCAGCGCAGTCGTCGTCTATGACGAGGCTGTCGATACGGAATGCCCGAAGGGGACCGCGCGCTCGTTTGCCGACATGGGACAATGCCGACTGAAGCGCCAGCTCATGCTCAACGTCAAAGGCTTGATGGAAACCCTCACCCCCAAGCTCGAACTCGTAGGCAAGAAGGGACCGCTCACTTTCTATCGTATCAAGGAGAAACAATCATGAGACTATCGTCCTCACCATCACCATTGCCGCCCACCATCGGGTGCTCGATCGCGCTCCTGCTTTGCTGCGGCCTCGCAGCGGCATCATGGCTGGTGTTCAGCGTCGTTTAGGGACCGTCACTCAATTGGTTTGACGCCGACGAACTAATCGTCTTTCGACATCATGTGATCGCAGTACGAGCAGAACGCCGGTGCGTTCACCGAGACATCGTTGACCGACATGGGACTGCCGCAGCGCGCGCACTGTCTGGCTGCGCTCTCGCCGCAGAAATAGCAGACGTCGATTTCGCCGTTCTGCACGTAGACCGGCTGACCGCAATCGGGGCAATCGTTAATGATCGGCTCGCCGCCGTCCTTCGCAGCGAGGTAGTCTTCGCCGCCGTGAATGGCTTCGACGACCATCTGCACGAACGGCTCTGAGGCGACATTGCCTTCACATGCGCGACACCTGCCGTCGATGGACGACGGGTCACTGTTGTCCGCATCGGCTTGGTAGAGCAGCGCCGAACCACAATGGGGACAGCTCAGCTCGATGCCGTTCAATTCGTCGTGCCACGGCAACGGTGCGAGTGTGGCATAGCACGCCGCCTTCTGCGTAGCGAAGAAGCGCTCCTCTTCGAGCATGGTCTCCCACGCGGTTCCAAGCAGCTGTGCGGGCTTTTGATCGAGGATCTCGCAGAACCCCTCGACGAGAGGGAAGCACGAGGCAATGACCTGTCGGATCGTGATATCTTGTGCCGTCGAGTGAAAATGCTCGAACTCATTGCGCAGCCGTTGCAGTCCGCTGATATCGCCCTTTGGCCAATCGAGGCCAAACTGTTTGAACCGCTCCTTCAGCTCACCGAGATCGATGGTGCGATAGCCTTTCGGCACGATGGCGACGCCGCCGGCCTCGTCGGGCTCCGGGTGATAGCTGGTGGCGAGCACCTCCATCGGCTTCGCATCAGGGGCTTGGTCGAGCAGGCACTGCTTTCCGAGCAACAGGACGCCAGCATAGAAGTTGCGGACCGCACTGATCGCGCGGCGCTGATCGTCTGACTTGTAGTCCTCGATCCCGAGCTGGATAGACACCACAGCGTTGTGTAGGAGGTGCGGCGTGACAGTTCCGGTCAAGTGCGCTGCTCCCATCGGCAAGCTCGAATTGCCGCTGTTTACATCAGATCGCGTATTGCGTCAGCTCTTGGAAACGCCCCATCATGGGGCATCAGGCGTTTGTGGCTCAGACGGAGTGTTGCTCAATCGCCGGGGCGGGCGGCAACAGCACGGCGGTCCAGTCGATTTCGGGGGTGCCAGACGCTGTCCAAGTCTCTTCGAAACGCGATAGCTGCGGGTAGCCGGGATGGGTTTCGACAGCGAGCGACACCAGTTCGGCGGCACGGTCGATGTTGCCGTTGGCGCGATAGGCTTCGGCGACAACAAGAATGAGCGCGGATTCGAGCAGGCGGCCGATCGGCACGGCATTGGCCGTGTGACGGGACGAGAAGTGATCGTCACGGATCTTGTCGAGTGCCTCGATCGACCAGGGCAAGGGGGCGCCGACAATCATGCGGACGAGAAGATTTTCGAGTGCAGGTATGTCGAAGTCGGGCTGATAGGGCTCGATGAACGCCGGCCAATCGGCAGACCTGCTGTCGGGTGGAGCAATTTTATTGAAGAGAACATAGAGAGCCAACATGGGCAGGCGTTGGGCGGGCTTTCGCAATCCCGGGAGCTGTTGCTCCACCACATGCAGCACGGGACGCATGTCGGTGATGGCAGCACCTGGAATGCGCATGAGGATGGCGTCCGAGATCTGTCCAAGGAGCGCGCCAAGCCGTCTCCTGGCACTGCGATGATCGAAACCTGCCGGCGAGGCGATCCAGTATTCCGACGAGAGTTGCATCCGAACGACACCAGGCAAGTCCATGCGATAGTCGAAGGACTCTCTCGCCACTGTCGGCTGGCGGTTGATGAACTGCAGGATGACGTGACGCGCGAGCCGTGCGAGGCCTGCGAACGAGAGACAGATACGACCGTCGCCGTCCACGGTCTCAGCCCGATCGGGAAGGGTCAGCTGGCGCGGAATGTCATGGAGTGAGTGCACATATCGCGATCGTATTTCGTAGGCGCTTCTGAGCGCGGCGACGAGATCGGGTCGGGAGATCGGGCGCGCGATGGCACGAGCGTCTTGGCGAAAGAACGACGGTGCCACGTGCCCAAGGGTGAAATCGCGAAACCGGCGGCTGGCCGCGACGTGCTCATTGGCAAGGATGGCCTCGCGCACGCGTCGTGCGGTGTGGTCGCTGGCCCCGGTGAGCGCGTCGTCGATTCGCATGCGTTTGCGCTGTTCGTAGTCGGGCCATGAGGCGATATGACCGTCGAACTCCTGGGCGAGCGCCTCGATGGAGGTGACGAGCAGCGTGTAGGCCAAGCTGAGATCGTCGGAGATGCGATGCATGCCGGTTATGAATTGCCGGATGGCCTGCATGGCGCCGACAAACGATTTACGCTCGAGGCCGACGAGCTTCGTCAGGAATGTGTCCAATGCGGCGGCATCATCGGGGGCTTCCTCCACGCGAGCGTCGAACATCCGACTGATGAACCGGCTGGGGATCGCTTCGACACCAAGGCTCGGGCGCTCACTGAGGAGAAGCCTGCGCGTAAGGCCATGGTCGGGCGTACAGGTGATGTTCAAAAAGAAAGCGACGACCGCAGCGAAGTCGTTCAGAAGCTCGTCACCGCCGGTCGAAACGAGGACACCGGGCTTAGGTCCGTCGGGATACTTCTCCTGTTTCTCGACCATCTCGCAGAAGAACGTTGCAAGCGGGAGATGATCGGTCGAAGGCGTGAGCGTGCCGACACAGGTCGTGAACGTACCCGAACGATTGGCGCGGTAGTTGGTGTAGAAGACGGCACGATGAGGTGTGACGTATCGTTCGCCGGGCGGGAAGAATTTCTCGGTGATGATCTGGAGCATGGTGGGTTTTGGAGCGTGTCTTGGTTCGACGCGATCAATTTATGCTCCGCGCGCATCGTCGCGTAGATGATTCGGAGCCGATGCCCCTCCAGCCGTATAACATAGATTATGATTAGAAACGTGGAGTTTGCGCCGGAGCGGCGGCCTTGGAACGTCACTGCCAGTCTCAGACGTTATGTTAAATCAGCTGAGATCCTCAGCTGTGCAAGCGCGTGCCGCGGCCAGCCGAACCGACAAGCTCGCCCGTCTTCTGGCGGGTCGCCGCCATGCGATCGAGCAGATCGAGGAAGTC
>JANRIE010000066.1:0-79863 GCA_033765285.1 Hyphomicrobiaceae bacterium
GAGCCTGCACGCCATCGGCGTGTGGCACGGATTTGTGCGCGCCGGGCAACTCGTCGAGGTGTAAACGACCGGAAGCCCCGATAGTTCAACCGATCCCGATCGGCGCGCGGTGTCCCGCCCGCCGCCGATGCTCGCCGGCCCGTCCCCCGGCTCGAGCAGATGAACCCCCGCAGCGCTCCCCCCGGCGCTGCGGGGGCCTTTTGGCTTTTAAGTAGTTGACAAACTCAACTGTAGGATTTGCCAAGTGCGCACAAATGTGCGATACGGAAGATGTCACTGGTTCCCACACCGGGCCAACGGTTGTTGGGAACAAGGGCCGCAGAGGTTCCCGCCTCTGCGGCTCTTTTCGTTCTTCAGCAGGTGATGCTCCCGGAGCATGTATGCAATCGCCACCTGCGCGGGCCCGCTGATGGCGCGGTCGCCGGCCTCCCATCGCCGCACGGTGCGGCCAGGGTCGCCCTCCAATTGCAGCCGTCGCCCTAGCTCCGACTGTGAGAGGCCAAGCCGAAGCCGGGCCTCTTTGAGTTGCATTGGCGTCATTCCGATCGGCCGCTCGCTGGAGACTTAGCAGCCGGGCGATAATGCTCGGCACATGCGATAGCTGCCGCAAATCTTGCGGCGCTGCTGTCGAGCGTCCATCCCAAATCAATCATGGCTTTGTGCCCAGCCGCCATGGCTTCTGAAGCAGTGTGGTATGACTTCGTCTCCCCTGAGTTCGCCAGCTTCGCCACGAAACCATCGTCTGTTTCAACGCAGCTCAGAACGTGCTCTCGCACAGATGGCACTGGCGGAAGCCCGTCCCCTGGCTTTGAGTGTCTGTAAATGTCCGGGAATGCCATGTGAAACGGCTGCGACCATCCCAAGAAATATGTGGTGCTCATCTGTCATTCTCCCGTGTCCGGTGGGCCGATGGCCCGTGGTTGATGATCCGAATATAGGGCCAATGGCCCGGTGTGTCAAGTGGGAAAGTGGCCCTCAGATCGGTAGCCGCTCGCGTCGAGCGGCCACCCTCCCGGATCGGCGGTCTGGTCCCCCGTACCGCCGATGCTCGCCGGTCCGCAACCTGGCTCGAGCAGATGAACCCCCGCAGCGCTCCCCCCGGCGCTGCGGGGGTTTTTTGGCGTTTAAAGGGGACGCTACTTGCACCACCTCTGCCGGCGGCTGCGGCCTCACCGCTAAAGCCTGGACCGGTGGAGCGGCTTGACCTTGATCTCGTCCCGCCGCAGCCGGACTGCGGCGAGATCGTAGGCGGCCTGCATGCGCAGCCAAGTGTCGGCCGTACTGCCAAGCCCGAGCTCCAGGCGAACCGCCATGTCGGGCGAAACCCCGCTTTTTCCGTTGATGACGTTGTGGAGATAGTGGCGCGTGATCCCGAGCGCCTCGGCCGCCGCCGCAACGGGAATGCCGAGTTCGTCGAGTTCGTTTTTGATGAGACGGCCTGGATGGACTGGAGACTTCATGGAACTAACGCCATCATCAGCCTCATTGATGTGCCGCCCACCACGTCTCGACGGCCTCGATCAGCGCGACCTTGCCGGCGATCGGCATCTCGTGCACACGGGCAGCGAGCGCGCGAGCATCGACGCCCCACTTGGCCCCGAGCCCATCGTGATTGTCGGCATCGGCGATGGCGGCACCGATGAGCGATATGCTCATCATGTCGCCGTGCCAGACGCCATTGAGAGCGTCGCGGCAGGCGTTCCATTCGGCCTCGCTGAGGCGAGGCTTGTGCGCCTCCAGGATCGCCGAATAGCGCTCGGCGACGGTCGAGAGGCGGCCTGACAGGCTGTCCTGATCCTCTCGCGCGGCGAGGAGCGCGGCGATCGGCGGTGTGATGTACAGACCGGCTTTGCGTGCTGGCATTCAGATCACCCGTTCATTGGCGAGACACTGAATGACGAGGCCGGCAGCGCTTTTTTTGACGCGCGCGGCCTCGGCTTGTAACCGCTCGTGCTGTTCGTGTGTCAGGTCGATGATGACGCGGCGGCTCGGCCTGGTTCGAGTTTTGTTTTGGCGTGGCTGGCGCTGCTGCTCCGGAGTGAGGAGCCGACCCGAAACCGGGTCAAATGCCCTGGCTACGTCAGCAGCGGTGAGTTCGGTAATCTGTACGTCGACTGTGCCGTCACGCCTCGTGACACTGATTGAACCAGCGTCGAGCAGGCGCTCCTGTTCACTGACTGGCAAATGCGTCAGCGCACGAATTGCGGTGCTGTTTCCGGCCAGTGAGACGACCGCGCGTGGCGAGAGTCTCCCCAGTGCCACGGCAGACA
Source organism: Hyphomicrobiaceae bacterium (assembly GCA_033765285.1). Classification (GTDB taxonomy): domain Bacteria; phylum Pseudomonadota; class Alphaproteobacteria; order Rhizobiales; family Hyphomicrobiaceae; genus Filomicrobium. The sequence continues at coordinate 2,271 of JANRIE010000066.1, forward strand.
GATACCGCCCGATGCCGGCCCGCAGTGAACTCAAATCGTGCCCGCGTCGCTCCAGCTCGTGCCACACGTGGGCCAGCCTCGCAACGTGCTCGGCCGTTGTCTGAATGAGGCTGCGCAGTTCCTCCAGCAAGTCGTCGTCGGACCGTTGTGAGAGTTCAATCCGAATTTTTGGTGTCAATTCCATCTATGAGCCTCCTGATTGCCTGATTGATGTCGGCAGCAGACTCTGCGATCCGCTGGGCGCGGCTAATCGCGCGGTGCCGCTGTTGGGATATGCGTGCCGTCGCCGCGTCGCGACCGTCGGCTCGGGTTTCGCCGGGCGGCAGCAACGAGTGATCGCCGGGCCGTCGTTCGCTGCACGCCGCGCTGCGGGCATCTCGTCCAGGCCCAGAAACGCGGCGTGGAGCCAGTCTGGCAGCGTCTACGGCGGCGTCGCTCGGCGGCCCTAGCACGCCGCTGTCGTGGAGCGTCACAGCATGCCGTCGGTGCTGGTCTGACACTGCCACCGACGCCAGCCCCCCCCGCATCGGCAGATCGAACGTTTCGCGGTAGACGCGCGCCGTCATTCCGTGCACGCGTGAGATGTGCGTGCCGAGAAACCGGCCCCATTTGCCGCACACCAGACACTGCACGTCGTCGCTCCTAACGGGTTTGTCCGTCACAGCCCTGTTTCGATTAGTGTCCGAGCGGAGCCGCCGCGCTCGGGCGTTGGCCGTCACGCACTGCTGCGAACCGCAGGTTGCGTGCCGCCAGGACTGGCGAGGTTCCCCGCAGATGGCGCAGCCGCTGCTAGCACGGGGTGCCATCATTGATCCCCTGTGACAATTGCGTAGCGCAACGTGGCAGGGCGACAGTCCAACATAAACTGTCGGGGGCCGTGTTGTGGCATTGCGAAACCTCATCACAAAAAAGCCGCCGCATCGGAGATGCGGCGGCTTTCGAATTGATCAGCGGCGCGTCAGGCTCTCGACGGTGTTACCGTCCTCCTGCCAGTTGTTGTTGACGATGTCGGCAGCGTTGGACGCCTCCATACCCTGGGCCACAAGTGCATCGAGGGCATCGTTCAGCAGATTTATGTCGTCGACAGAGAAACCGCAGGTGTTTTCGAGATTGAACATTGTTTTCTCCTTGGATCGCTGGGGCCGCAGCCCGTGTATCGCTCAGTGACAACATTAATATAGGTGCACCTTAAGCGGTTGTCAAGCGGAAATCGCGCCGCAGCGCTCCCCCCGGCGCTGCGGGGGTTTTTTGGCGTTTAAAGGGGACGCTACTTGCACCACCCCTGCCGGCGGCTGCGGCCGTCATAGGCGCGGGCGTGGCTGCTGGCGATCATCGAGTCGGCGACGTCCTGCCCGGCGACCGTCAGCCGCGCCAGGCCGCGCCCCCATTTTTCGCGGCCGGTCGTCCTGGCCACGTCGACAGCTCCCGCGCGCAGCATCCCGATCAGCGCCGCAGCAGCCAGGATGCCGAGATCGCGCTCGCGCCCGCACCGGGCGTGCCAGATTTCGGGCGTATCGTAGCCCACCAGCCTATAACGCTGGCCGCCGATGTCGGCTGTGTCGCCGTCGATAACGTGGATCGCCTCGCCGGCCGTGGAGATTGCGGTCGGCGGTCCGGCCGGCGTCGGCTTCGGCAGCGTGGCCATGAGCGCGAGACCGACGGCGGTCAGGGCTCCGATGGGCGCAGAGGCAGGTAAGAAGTAAGACATTGTGGCACATTCTGCGGCACATTTTGCGGCGCACGTGGCTGCCGAAGCGACCGACAACCACTGTTATTATGAAATAATAACGAAAGAAATCATATAGTTAGCAAGCACATCAGCTTCGTCGATATGGCTCCGCGGGTAGGATTCGAACCTACGACCAACCGGTTAACAGCCGGTTGCTCTACCACTGAGCTACCGCGGAATACGGACCACATCTCGAGAGGGTGGGGCTATAGCAGACCTACCCGCCCGAAAGAAGCCCCTGGGTCAAAAAATCATGCGATCCGGCTAATCGAGATCGAAGGCGTCGAGATAGGAGGATTTCAAGGCCGCGTCCTGATCGGCCTTCCTGAGCAGGCAGTTGCCGACGGCCAGCGTCTCCATCTCCGTGCCCATGAAACAGCGGAACGCATCTTCGGGGGTGCACACGATGGGCTCGCCGCGCACGTTGAACGACGTATTCACCACGACCGGGCACCCCGTCCTCGCCTTGAAGGCCGAGATGAGCTGGTGGTAGCGCGGATTGGTATCGGCGTGCACGGTTTGAATGCGTGCGGAATAATCGACGTGGGTGACGGCGGGAATGTCACTGCGCACGACATTCAGCTTGTCGATCCCGAAGAGCTTTTGCGCCTCCAGGCTCATGGGTCGGCGGCGCGTCTCGGCGACGTCGGCGACCAGCAGCATGTAGGGGCTGTCACCGCCGATCTCGAACCAGTCCGCCACATCCTCGGCCAGGACGGACGGAGCAAACGGGCGGAAACTTTCCCGATACTTGATCTTGAGGTTGAGCGTCTTCTGCATCTGCGGGTTGCGCGGGTCGCCCAGGATCGAGCGGGCTCCGAGCGCGCGGGGGCCGAATTCCATCCGTCCTTGAAACCACCCGACGGCATCCCCGGCCGCGAGCGCAGCGGCGACTTGCTCGATCAGGTCGTCGTCTGCGTGCACGGAGAATTTCGCCCCGGCCGCGGTCAGCCGCGCCTCGATGTCGGGCTGGTCGAACGACGGCCCGAGATAGGACCCTGCCATGGCATCGCGGGAACCGGGGGCCGGAGTGCGCGGTCGGCCCAGGTGCTGATGGTAGGCGGCGAGCGCCGCGCCGAGCGCGCCTCCTGCGTCACCGGCGGCCGGTTGGATGAAGATCCCATCGAACTTGCCATCGCGCAGAACTTTTCCGTTGCCGACGCAATTCAGCGCGACGCCGCCCGCAAGGCATAAGTTCCTGATGCCCGTCTCCGCAGCCAGATGCCGCGTGATCCGCAACATGGCCTCCTCGGTGACGGCCTGTACGGACGCCGCCAGGTCCATGTCGCGCTGGGTGAGGGGGGTTTCCTCCCGTCGCGGCGGGCCACCGAACAGCTTGTGAAAGCGCTCCGATGTCATGGTCAGGCCGGTGGCATAGTTGAAATAGCTCTGATCGAGCCAGAACGAGCCGTCCGGTTTCAGGTCGATGAGATGATCGAGGATGGCTTGGGCGTATCGGGGCTCGCCGTAGGGGGCAAGGCCCATGACCTTGTACTCGCCCGAGTTGACCTTGAACCCGGTGTAGGACGTAAACGCGGAATAGAGCAGGCCGAGCGAATGCGGCCAGCGGATTTCCTTCAACGTCGACAGGGTATTGCCGCGCCCGTGCGCCACCGAGGTCGTCGCCCATTCGCCCACACCGTCCATGGTCAGGACGACGGCCTCCTCGAACGGCGAGGGGAAGAACGCGGACGCCGCATGGCTCTGGTGATGCTCGGCGAACAGCAGCTTGCCCTTGACCGAACCGGAGCCCGCCAGCGACCCGAGCGCCGATTCGAGGCCCGGCTTCTGGAACAGTTTGTCCTTGATCCAAACCGGCATCGCCATGCGGAACGAGGCGAAACCCGATGGGGCGTTGGCCAGGTAGGTTTCCAGTAGTCGTTCGAACTTGATGAGCGGCTTTTCGAAGAATGCGATGTGGTCGACCGCGTCGAGATCGACCCCGGCTTCCTTCAGGCAGTAGGCGATGGCGTTCTCCGGAAAGCTCTGATCGTGCTTCTTCCGCGTGAACCTCTCCTCCTGGGCGGCCGCGATGATGCGGCCGTCCTCGATCAGCGCGGCTGCGCTGTCATGATAGAAGGCGGAGAGGCCGAGGATGCGCATGGGTTCAGAACACCGTGTAGATGAAGGGCGCGACGGCAGAACCCTTGGCCAGCAGCAGTAGGCCACCGAACGCCAGCAGCACGAACAGGATTGGGAACAGCCACCACTTTTTGCGGGCACCCATGTAGGCGAATAGCTCGTTCACGAACGACAGCATGGCGGTGTCTCCTCAGGTCTTCCGCGGTTCTGGCGGACTGTTCAGGTGGCTTGTTGCTTCGGCGGATCAGAACTGGTTCGTCATCGAGCTTGGTGTGGCCCCGGATGCATCCTGGCTGATCCAGTAGGACTGCCCGGGACCACCACGCTTGCGACGCAGCGGGTCGTGGACGACGCGCATCAGCAAACCTGCCGGCACGAAGACGATGACAAAAATCAGCAGCATGATCAGCGGATTCATGAATTTGTGCATCACCAGGCCGAGGCGGAACCAGGCGATGTTGAGCGGTTGCAGCAGACGGGGCCACAGCAGGCTGACGGCCAGCAGAGAGGCCGCGCAAACGAGCGCAACCGTCAGCACGGTGGGCGAGGCCCGCCAGAAATAGGCGACGATGAGAGCGACCACGCAAAACACAAGTCCCGTCGAGCGTGGCGAGGGAGGTGCAACGGCGTCGGCCGCAAAGGTTTCGTGGAAGCTGCCGGCCATTGATCTGTCTCCGCCACACGTGTGGTGACCCGTTTTGGCGCGCGCGATGCGCCTTGGCCAATGGCAGAGCAAGCCTCGTGCCCCACAGGCCGTGATCGGTGGTGGAAGAGTTGCAAACGGGCGTCAAGCCGCAATGCCGCGTGATCCCGCTTTTCCAAGGGGGGCGGGTCTTTCCGATTGGAGCCGTTCAAGTCGCGTGCGTCGAAGCGGGCCAGAAACGCACCGTCCCGATTTCAAACAGCGCGAAGATTATGGAGGCCACGCCCGGAATCGAACCGGGGTTCACGGATTTGCAATCCGGTGCGTCACCACTCCGCCACGTGGCCAATCCACTCGATCGGCCGCATGTGGTGCAGGCGGCCGTAAACCCGCCCTAGCAGCGTCGGGCCGGCAGACGTCCTGCCTCGATCCGATCGGCTACAAAACTCGGGAGCATCCGTGTATCACGAACCTGTGACGACGTGCAATGGAGCGACGTTCGTCATGAACAGTAACCGGGCTGCCGTTCCGCTTGTGATGTTCGGCTCCCACTTCGGCCGGCGTCCGAGCCGCCGACAAAACCATGGTCGAGACGGGCACCGGCAACATCGGCGTGGGTTGCACTTCCGGCCGGCACCGAGGTCGACTATAGAGGTCACGGCGCGTTGGCCGACAGGCCACGCGCGAGTGATGCGCAGACGACGGGGGATGTCGGTGGACGCGGCGGTACAGCGCAAGAACATGGTCGAATCGCAAGTTCGCCCCAGTGACGTGACCGATCGACGGATCATGCGTGCCATGCTGGAGATTCCGCGCGAACGGTTTGTTCCCATCAGCTTGCGGTCGATTGCCTACATGGACGAGGATCTGCAACTCGTCGCGGGTGGCCCAGGCCGGGCGGCGCGCGGGCTGATGGCACCGAGAGCCTTCGCGCGTCTGATCCAGCTTGCAGAAATCACACCGTCGGATGTCGTGTTGGATGTCGGCTGCGCGACCGGCTACTCGGCTGCTGTTCTGGCGCGGCTCGCGGAGACGGTGGTTGCGGTCGAGCAAGATGCCGAGATGAGCGAGCAGGCGTCGCGGACACTGACTGAAGTCGCCGTGGATTCGGTTGCCGTGGTGACCGGAGAGCTCGCCGACGGCTACCCGGCCGAGGGACCCTACGATGCCATCGTCGTGGAGGGGGCCGTCGAGGAGATCCCCGAGGCGCTGCTCGATCAGTTGAAGGATGGTGGCCGGCTGGTCGCGATCCGCATACTGGGAGCGGTATCGCGGGCCGTGATCGTGCGCCGCATCGGTGCGCAGTTCGACGAGCGAGAGGCCTTCGAGGCGTCCGCACCGCTGCTGCCCGGTTTCGAGCGCGCCCGATACTTCGTCTTGTAAGCCACCAGCCGCACGGGTGGGTTTCAATCCCATGGATGCCTTCGCCAAGGCCTGACGACCGCACGGCAAGCCATGGGTCAGGTCTCGCCGTTTACCGATCGTTTAGCGAATCAACGCCCAATCGCAGTTCGGTGGTGCGCCGTTTCGTAGGCGCGGCGGAGCTGGTGATGTCGGTGTCGATGAGGGCGGAGCGCGGCTTATGCGCGGCGGGACGTGGCTGCGGCGCCGTCATGGTGGCGGTCGCCGGCTGTCTGCTGATCGCCACGGCGAGCGGGGCTGCTGCCGAGAGCCTTCGCGACGCGTTGACCGCGGCTTATCGAGCCAATCCGCAGTTGGATGCCGAGCGGGCGAGGCTGCGGGCCACCGACGAGGACGTGGCGCGCGCCCAGTCGGGCTACCGGCCGACCGTGACCGGCGAAGCGAGCTATGGTCACGCAACCTCGACGTCGAAGCCGAGGATCGACGACGACGGTGGCAGCAGGCCCGGCAGCCTCGGGGTCAGCGTTCGTCAACCGCTCTTCGACGGCTTTCGCACCACCAATGCGGTCAACGAGGCCGAAGCCAATGTCCGGGCTGGTCGATCGACACTGCGCCAGGTCGAGACAACCGTTCTCCTGGAGGCCGTGACGGCCTACGTGACGGTCCTCCGCGAGACGTCCCTGCTCAAACTGCGCGAGCAGAACGTCGGTGTCCTGTCGCGCGAACTCGAGGCGGCCGAAGCCCGTCGGGCCGCGCGCGAGGTCACGCTGACCGACGTGGCGCAGGCCCGCTCGCGGCGGGCGCGCGCCGTGTCCGAGGCCGATCTGGCAAAGGCCAATCTCAAGATCGCCCGGGCCGACTACCAGCGGGTTGTCGGCCATCAGCCGCAGGTCCTCCGGCAGCCCTCGACACGCGTGATGGGTTTGCCCGCCTCACTCGACGAAGCGTTGGCGATCGCCGCGCAAGACAGCCCCGCCATCATCGCCGCGCTGTTCCGCGAGCAGGCGGCACGCTTCGGAGTCGACCGCAACTGGGGTGAACTTCTGCCCGAGGTCAACGTCGAGGCGACCTATGCGCACCAGACGCATTCCTCTCCGATCGTCGACAGCCGGGACTCCGCGAGCATCTCAGGTCGTGTCACCGTGCCGTTCTACCGCGGTGGCGAGGTCCATGCGCGGGTTCGCCAAGCCAAGCACACCCATGTCAGCCGCTTGCAGGAAGTCGAGCAGGCCCGCGCCGAAGCCGAAAGCCGTGTGACGGCGGCATGGTCGCGTCTGTTGGCGGCCCGCGCGCAGATGGAGTCCGACGACGTCCAGGTCCGCTCGGCAAAGATCGCTCTGGAAGGCGTCCGCGAGGAAGAGCGCGTCGGCCAGCGCACCCTGCTGGACGTCCTGAACGCCGAGCAGGAAGCGCTGGACGCTCAGGTTGCACTCGTTTCGACCCGGCGGGACCTCGTCGTTGCCACATATACGGTGTTGGCCGAGATCGGCCGACTTGAGGTCGAGGCCATCGCGCTCGACACAGAGGTCTACGAGCCGGAGGCGCACTACGACGAGGTCCGCCGGAAGTGGGCGGGCATCACCATCACGCTGTCGACGCTTCCCTCCGACGGGTCGCCGGAAGCCCCGCCCCAAGGTTACGCCGAGCCGATGCGCTTGGGCGGGGACGAACCGACTGTTGCCCCGGCGCGGTCGCGATCGGCCGCGCCACGCCGGGCCGCGGCGGCGGAGCAGGAGCGCGTGGCAGAACGTTCCGCCGGTTTCTCGTTCAAGCGGACACTGGCGGCCGACCCCCATCCCGGGCCGCGCGCGGGGGTGGCGGGGCAGACGCATCCGGTGGGCCAGGCACCAGACCTTTTCAAGAAGACAATGCGATAAAAGCCATACTGTTCTGTCCGGCACCGAGGGCTTCTGCGCCGTTGCGGCGCAGATGGCGTCCGCGCGTGTGTGCTGCGGGCAACGCTTCACGCCAACTTCGAGCGCTGAGAGCGTCGCGCCCCTACCAGACGACGTGAGCATCAGCTACCAGATGTGGACGGGGGAAGTGTGATTTGCGCCCAGCACCACAATCCACAGATTGGGGTCGCGTCGGCCATGGGGTCCGCGAGTGCTTGGAATATCTGTGTATAGCTGGGGTGGGCAGCCTCCAGAATCGGCTAGTGGCTATCGAGTGAAACCAGTTGAGCGCGCGTGGGATAACATGTGCGGAACCGGTCGGGGCCAACGTCCGATCATTGGGGGCAGGGCAGCGATGAAGCAGCGGCAGTCGTTCAAAAATGGCAGGCTGGCCCCTTCGTATGGCCGGACCGTCACGCTGTTGGGTGCCCTTCTGATCTCGGTCAGTGCACTAACCTTTGCAGCGAATGCAACGGCGGAGACGCTGTCACAGGCGCTGTCCTCGGCATACCGTTACAACCCGCGGATCGACGCCGAACGCGCGCGACTGAGGGCGACCGACGAACAGGTTCCTCAGGCCCTCTCGGGCTATCGCCCACGCATCAACGGCACCGCCGACGTGAGCATCCAGGACAACCGGACGCGGTTCCGCGAAGAAGATGCTGGCGGCGTCAATCCCAATACCGGTGAAATCTCGCGAGGCACGCGCTCGGGCGATACCGTCCACCCGCGCGGCTACGGCGTGAGCGTTCAGCAAAACCTGTTTGACGGGTTTCAGACCCGCAATCAGGTCGGCTCGGCGGAGGCCAATGTTCGCGCCGGCCGCGAAATCCTGCGCGACACCGAGCGCCAGGTCCTGCTCGAGGCGGCCACCGCATACATGGATGTCGTCCGTGATCAGGCCATCATCCGCCTCCAGGAAAACAACGTCAACGTCCTGACCCGTGAGCTCAACGCGACGACCGACCGGTTCAACGTCGGCGAGGTGACCAAGACGGACGTCGCGCAGGCACAGGCGCGGCGCGCCGGTGCTGTCTCCCAGCTCGACCTCGCGCGTGCCAACCTGAAGGCGAGTCGCGCCCGTTACGAGCGCGCCGTGGGTAACCCGCCCAGTGGTCTGTCCGATCCGCCGCTGCCGGTCCGCGTGCTGCCGAAAAACCAGGACGAGGCATTGAATATCGCCGTCAACGAGAGCCCGATCGTGATTGCGGCGCTCTACCGCGAACAGGGCGCGCGCTACGATGTCGACGTCGTCCGCGCGGAACTGCTCCCGGTTTTGAACCTCGAAGCCGCCTACACCAATCGGTTCAGCTCCTCGAGCACCGTGGCCGAAAGCGAGACGACCACGCTCGCCGGGCGGCTGAACGTCCCGATTTATGAAGGCGGCGAGGTCACCGCACGGGTGCGCGCGGCCAAGCACACGCACGTCAGCCGTTTGCAGGAGGTCGAGGACGCCCGCATGCAGGTGCGCGAGGCAACGATCTCTGCGTGGTCTCAGTTCCAGGCGGCCCAGGCCCAGCTCGTCAGTGACCGCACGCAGGTCGAGGCGAACCAGACCGCTCTGACCGGCGTGCGCGAAGAAGAGCGCGTCGGCCAGCGGACCCTTCTGGACGTACTCAACGCCGAGCAGGAACTGCTCAACGCGCAAGTGCAGCTCGAGACGACGCGGCGCAATCTCATCGTGGCAGCCTATAACCTGCTGGCCGCAGTCGGTCGGCTCGACGCCAACAATCTCGGCGTGGCCTCGGAGGTCTACGATCCAGAGATCCACTATGACGAGGTGCGCCGCAAATGGTGGGGTGTCAGCATCACCCACGACGACGGCCGCCACGAAGTTTTTGATCTATGGAACAGCCATGGGCGCACGCACGAGCCCGCAAAGTAGCAGCATGCCAACCTGAGCTCGGGACGTTCGCCGCCAGGAGTGCTGCGCCGGCCCCGGCACGCAGTTACCGCGCTATCGCCGCGGATGTGCGAATGGGCAGGCTGGCCTGGCACCGATCCTGCCGTGTGGGTTGTGCGGAAAGTGCCACATCAGTGCCGCGAAGTGTTGCTAACAATCCCACGGTTGCGCGAAGGTACGGTCTCCGACGACAGGTGAGTCGCGGCTGCCGACTGGCGGCTGTCCGCGGGATACGGACACGATCGCGGCTGTGAACGGCAGATGGTCCCACCGGGTACGTGAAGCGGCGAGGCAACGAATGAGCAGCTCAGATTCGCGCGGCGAACGTAGCATCGAGGACATTCTGGCGGCCATCAGGACTGGTAAGCCGCTCGAAGACATCGCCCCAGGCACGGGCGCGCAGGTCAGTGCGCCATCGGGGCCCAGCGAAACTCCCCAGCGCACGTCGACGCCGCCCCATTCGTCAGAACCGCAACTGCCGTCGTATATGCCACCGGCCGCCAGAGTGGCACCCCACGATGTTCGCTCCGATCCTACGCTGTCGAACCCCTCTGCGGGTGGCCTGCCGCCACTGGGCGCGCGCACTGGCGGACGACCGGCTCCACTGACCGGGCGGCTTGCGGAGGTGTTCGGTGCGGTGGTGGCAAAGCCCCAGCCAGGGCCCGCCCCGGTGTCGACCGATGACATGTCCGCCACATCTGCGCTGGACCCGGCACAGGCGTCAGTGAGGACCGGTCAGAGCCTGGACGACGACCTTTCGGACCTGCTGGGCGAGCCGGTCATGCCCGAGCGCGCCGTGTCGGCCCGGCTTGCCGCGCCCGCGGCACCGGCTGCCGAACCGACCGCCCGCTCGCCGGTGTTCGGGACAGCATTTGCCCCTGCTGGCAACGTGCGCGGTCATCGTGACGCCGGGCCAGAGGAGCCTTCGGGGGCGACGCAGCCGGCCGCGGTTCAGGCGTTTGATTTCTCGACCATGGTCCCGACGCGCGAGCCGACGACCGGAGCACCCGGCGTGCCCGCCGAGGACCAGTCGCTGACTGTGACTGATACAGCGGCTGCTCCCCCCGCGCCGGAGCCCGCGAAGCCCCGCGACGACCAGCCCGTCGCCACCCGGCCGGCCCCTGTCGTCATCGCCGCCATGCCTCGCGCCTCCACGGTCGTGCCCGCTGAAGCCGCAGCCCCCGCCGCTGAAACGATGCGCCGGCCGGCCGGAGAAGCTGGCGACCCCGGCACGGCGGCCGCGAGCACCAGTCGAGCCCTGGACGACCATAACCCTGCGCAAGCCGCCGAGGCGACCGCCGCACCCGCACCAGCCGTGAACCGCCCGTCGAGCAATGCGGCCACGGCGCTCAAGCCGATCGTCAACGGCAATCATGCAAAGACACCCGCCGCGCCGGCGCGGACTCAACCGACAGCAGTCCCCCTGTCTGGCACGGTCAACGGGTCGGGCGTGGCGAAGGCGGGCAAGGACCCGGTCTCTGATCTGCGCGCGCATCCGATCACGCCCTCAGCCGAGACCTCGTCGCCGGCCCCGCAGGCAGGCCCGGCGACCGTCGCCACTTCACCCGCAACAGGCGGGCCCGTTCGCACGACGGATGTCGCTGTCCAGTCGACGACCCTGATCCGGCCCGCCATCAGCGAGATCGACGGCGGCCTCCAGCGCGTGCGCACGATGGAGGATACGGTGGCCGAACTGTTGCGGCCGATGCTGCGCGAGTGGCTGGACGCCAACATGCCGCGCATCGTCGAGAAGGCGCTCCGCGTGGAGCTGGCCGAGAGCGTGCGCAAAAAGCTCGACGGCGGCGGCAAGGGCTGACCGGGTCGCCGTCGAACCCCGCCCGATGGGTAATCCTGGCGATGGGCCAGCCCCACCCGCGTCCCGACATTGACGACCGGACGTTGCCGGCTTACCACCGCAATCGGCGTCAGCCTGACCCGTCAGGGCGGACGTGTCCATTGATCCATCACAGCCGCGCATCCGGCACCGCTGGTTCGATCCTTGGGCCAGCCATGACGAACCTGCGAGGCCGTCGTCGGCTGACGACTTTCCCCTGAGAAGTGCTGCGAGGCGAACGCGACCTTCCAATGCTCGAAAAGACATACCAGCCGGCCGAGATCGAGCCGCGCATTACCGCCGGGTGGGAGAGCGCGCAAGCCTTCCGCGCCGGCCGCCCTGAACGGGCCGATGCCGAGCCCTATTGCATCGTCATACCGCCGCCGAACGTCACCGGCTCCCTCCACATGGGCCATGCCCTCAACAACACGCTGCAGGACGTGCTGTGCCGCTTCGAGCGCATGCGCGGGCGCGACGTGCTGTGGCAGCCGGGCACTGATCACGCCGGCATCGCGACGCAGATGGTCGTCGAGCGGCAGATGGCCGAGCGGCAGGAGCCTGACCGGCGGACGATAGGCCGCGAAGCGTTCCTCAAGAAGGTCTGGGCGTGGAAGGAAGAGTCCGGCGGCACCATCGTCAACCAGCTCAAGCGGTTGGGGGCCTCTTGCGACTGGTCGCGCGAGCGCTTCACGATGGACGAGGGCCTGTCCAAGGCCGTGCTCGAGGTGTTCGTGAGCCTGCACGAGCAGGGGCTGATCTACAAAGACAAGCGGCTGGTCAACTGGGACCCGCGCTTCCAGACGGCGATTTCCGACCTCGAGGTGGTGCAGGTCGAGGCGACGGGCTCGTTCAAGTGGGACTCTTCGACAGGGGAGGAACTCGATCTCGCGGCGCTGAACAAGCTCCTCGACAAGAACCCGTCCGGGCACATGTATCACTTCCGCTATCCGCTGGCCGACGACCCGACGCGCTTCATCGTGGTGGCCACGACGCGCCCCGAAACGATGCTGGGCGACACGGGCGTCGCCGTGCACCCGGAAGACGAGCGCTATACGGCGCTTGTCGGCAAAAGGGTTGTCCTGCCGCTGGTCGGGCGCGAGATCCCCATCGTCGCCGACGAATACTCCGACCCCGAAAAGGGCACGGGTGCCGTCAAGATCACGCCGGCCCACGACTTCAACGACTTCGAGGTCGGCAGGCGCTGTGGTCTGGACAGGATCAACATCCTGGACGAGCACGCCAAACTGACCGGCGACGTGCCGGAGGGCTATCGCGGCCTCGACCGGTTCGCCGCCCGCAAGCGCATTATCGCCGACATGCACGCGGCTGGCCTTCTCGCCAAGATCGAGCCGACGACGCACACGGTTCCCCACGGCGACCGCTCCAACGTCGTCATCGAGCCGTGGCTGACCGACCAGTGGTATGTGAACGCCGCCGAACTTGCCAAGGACGCCATCGCCGCCGTCGAGGATGGCCGCACCAAGTTCGTGCCGGAGAACTGGTCGAAGACCTACTTCGAGTGGATGCGCAACATCGAGCCCTGGTGCATCTCGCGCCAACTCTGGTGGGGCCACCAGATCCCGGCGTGGTATGGGCCCGACGGGCAGGTGTTCGTGGCCCGCAGCGAAGCTGATGCCGCAAAGCTCGCCAATCAGCACTACGGCAAGGCGGTGGAGATTACCCGCGACCCCGACGTGCTCGACACATGGTTCTCCTCCGCGCTGTGGCCGTTCTCCACGCTCGGCTGGCCGGAGAAAGCTCCCGAGGTCGACCGCTACTACCCGACCACCGTGCTCGTCACCGGCTTCGACATCATCTTCTTCTGGGTCGCCCGCATGATGATGATGGGCCTCCACTTCCAGAAGCAGGTGCCGTTCAAGGACGTCTACATCCATGCCCTCGTCCGTGACGAGAAGGGGCAGAAGATGTCGAAGTCCAAGGGCAACGTCATGGACCCGCTCGTCATGATCGACGAGTATGGGGCCGATGCGCTCCGCTTCACGCTCGCCGCCATGGCCGCCCAGGGCCGCGACATCAAGCTCTCTAAGCAGCGCGTCGAGGGCTACCGGAACTTCGCGACCAAGCTGTGGAACGCCTCGCGCTTCGCCGAGATGAACGAATGCGTGCGCCAGCGCGACTTCGATCCGCGCAGTGTGGAAGTGACCCTCAACCGCTGGATCGTCGGGGAGACGGAAAAGGCGGCCAAGGAGGTCACGGAGGGTCTCGAGGCCTACAAGTTCAACGAGGCCGCCGGCAGCGCCTATGAGTTCGTTTGGGGCGTCTTCTGCGACTGGTACCTGGAATTGATCAAGCCCGTCCTGATGGGCGACGACGAGCCCGCCAAGGCCGAGACGCGCGCTTGCACCGCCTGGGTGCTCGACCAGATCCTCAAGCTGCTGCACCCGTTCATGCCGTTCATCACGGAGGAACTTTGGGCGCACATGGTCGAACACGGCGAGAAGCGTCAGAACATCTTGACGCTCGCCCAGTGGCCGGTGCTCGACGGGCTCTATGACGAGGCCGCCGCAGAGGAGATCGGCTGGGTGATCGGGCTCATCTCGGAAATCCGCTCGGTGCGCAGCGAGATGAACATCCCCGCCGGGGCAAAAGTGCCCCTCGTCATCGTCGGCGCCGACAAGGCGATCAAGCAGCGTGTCGGCCGCCACGAGGATACGATCAGCCGCCTCGCCCGGCTCGACGACATCACCTTCGAGAAAGCAGCCCCCAAGGGTGCTGCCGTTATCGTGGCCGGCGATACGACAGCCGCGATCCCGCTGGCGGGCCTCATCGATATGGAGGCCGAGAGCAAGCGGCTGAAAAAGGAGATCGCGGCGGCCGAGAGCGATCTGGCCAAGATGAACGCCAAGCTCGACAATCCGGCGTTCGTCGCGAGGGCCAAGCCAGAGGCCGTCGAGGAAACGAAAGAACGCAAGGACGAGCTGGACGGCATCATCAGGAAACTGTCGGCAGCCCTGAAGCGCATAGAGACCTGAACCAGGCGAGTGCGCCGCGCACGCCGGAAACGGAATTCGGCGCGCTCCTCACGGGGGGCGCGCCGATCCTTTATGATGCCATTGATCTGCCCGACGACGGATCAAGCGGTTTCGGGAAGCTCTACATACAGCGCCGAGATGCCGGCGAGCGGCACCATACCGAAGCGGGCGTTTGTCCGGAACGCACGCGTGTTCGTCGGGCTTACGCAGGCGGCGACGCGGTCAGCACCGAGTGCGCGGTTGGCCTCGATGAGGGCTGCGGCGGTCAAGGCGCGGCCGATGCTGCGGCCCTGCGCGTCGGGGGACACCGAAACGCCGACCAGCATCGCCGTGTCGGTGAAGCCAGGTCCCACGTCGCCGAGACCCACCGTCGTCGCCGAGGCAACGAGGCGGCCATCGGCGTCACGCACGAGGACGGTCGAGACCGGCCCGTGATACCCGCGCAGGAAAGCGCCGGGCAGCGGCGTGAGGTGAACGGCCTGCTGCAAGTCTTGCACCTCGAGGATTTCTGCCTCGGTGGCGTCGGCAGCGAGCGTCGACAACTTCAGTCTAAGCTCGCCCTCGATGCGCGCCATTTCGGCGGCGGCTGGCGCGAAGAACTGGTCGACATTCACACCGATGACCGGCATTGGGCCGGAAATATCTGTGCCCATCTCGCGGGTCGTTTCCGCGACCGCGGCGATTTCATCATCGCGGCCCATCAAAAGAACGCGGCGATAATCGCGAACGATACCGGCGAAGGCATCTGCGCTGAGCTCGGGAACGAAAGCGGCAACCGAGCGACCGAACGAGGTCACACCCTCGATGGCGCGCAGGTCCGCGCGGCCAGCATGGATGCGGCGCTGCGCGGCGCGCTGCAGGCTCGTGCCGGCTGGCTCGATGTCGAACGCCGTCTCCGGAGCAAAGGTCGGAGCGGTGCCGAGGCGGGCAGCGACACTGCCGATGGCAATCGTGTGCAGAATGCTCGTATCCATGATTTCGCTCCCGGTTCAGACCGATTTCGCTTCGAAATTTCTAGCGTTGTCCTCGGCGAGCCAGCCAATCAACTTGCCCGATGCCGCCAAAGTTACGCTACCTCGCTTGCTTTTCCGTGAATTCAATCTGCCCGAATGCGCAAAGTTTCGCCAATCAAGGTGGTTCAAACAAAGAGTAGCCAAAAGACACGGGCTTTCACGGCGGCGTCATATTGGGTCACGCTGGCGAGCACAGCCGTGTGATGCGGCAATCGCGAACGGGTGACGTTGGCGTGATCCGGGTCGCAGCAGCGCTGTCTCACGGGCTTTTGATGTGACGAACCCCGCAATCGCCGTGAGACTAGCACCGCTGTGTGTCAGTAGCGTTCACGAGGTAGCCCGGGATGTCGATCAGGCCACAGCCGCTCGCCATCTCCCGATCGACGGGAGCGTCCGGTTCTTCTGGGTCACGGATCGGTGTGTTGGCCGCGATTCTGGCCAGCGGGCTGGCCTTGACCCCTGCCCATGCCGGTCGGACGTGCGAAGCTCCCACTGACGTGGTCCATCTGGCCGGAGCTACACCAACGCTGCGTGCCGCTTTCGCCGACCGGCAGCCGTTGCGCATCGTGGCCTTTGGCTCCTCGAGTACGGCGGGCGCGGGAGCAAGCCGGCGCGAGCACGCTTATCCGGCGCGCCTCGAATCAACCCTGCGCGAGCGCTTTCCCGGTCATTCGGTGACGGTCCTCAACAAGGGCAGCGGGGGAGAGCTGTCCACCGACATGCTGGCACGACTGGAGCGAGACGTGATCGCCGAGCGCCCGACGCTTGTCGTCTGGCAGACCGGGGTCAACGATGCGATCCGCAATGTTCCGGTCATTGATTTTGCCAGGACGGTCGAAATAGGCATTGCACGGATACGAGCAGCCGGGAGCGATGTGGTTCTCATCGACCAACAGCTTTATCCGCTATCGGGCAGCGTTCCCGGGTATGCAACCTACATCGAGACCATGCGTCAGATCGGGGCGCGCCTCGATGTGCCGGTGTTCCGCCGGCATCGCCTGATGGCTCACCTCGTGGCCAGCGCCCAATATCGAGTCGAGGACTTGCTGGCAGCCGATCGGTTTCACCAGAACGACGTCTCGTATGCCTGTCTCGCAGAAGTCTTGGCGGATGCCATTAGCCGCCTGATCAGCCACCCGCGTGCCGCAGCCGCCGGCAACCTCCGCAGCGAGCGCGCGCCTACACACGCGCTCTCGGTACCGCAGTGAAAGACGTTTACTGTGTTGCGGTCTCCAGCAGCGGCAGGGCCACGCCCGCGGCAGTTCGTTCGCGCACCCGCAATTCGGTCAGTTTCCAGCCGAGCCCGGAGCCGGCACCCTTGAATTCGAGAACGCCGGCAAACAACCGTGTCGGCTCGTGCTTATCGGCCATTTCCATCTCAAAGCGCGTCAGTCCGGTGAATTCAGCGCGCGTGACACGCGACCAGATGAACGCGATCTTCTCCGGGAGAGCCATCTTCTCCTCCGGATCCTCCTGCATCAGCACGTTGCGGCGCACCGTCTGACCGTGCGCAAACAGGGTCGGCAGGCCCTCCGGTGTGGCATAGCGCTCGACCATGCCATCGACCACGTTACGGCTCATGTAGGACTTGAAGCTCGCCCACAGCCCGCCGCGCGGCTCCGGCACATCGACGACCGCCTCCGGCCGCCCGAGTGTCATGGCCAGCATCGAATCGCGCAGCGTCTTGCGCACGGGCGTCCACTCGATCGTGTCGCGCAGGAAGTCGGCATCACCCGATTTCACCGCCTCGCGGATGGACCACGCCGTGTAGAAGGGGGAGGCGGCATAGAGGCAGGCCGCGCCGACCAGGACAGCGGCCAGGGCCAGGATCGAATGGCGCATCGAGCGTGAGCCCTCGGAGTGAGTTGGGATACGGGCGGGATATGGTCGAAGGTGTGTTAACCACGCCAGTATCGCAACAAGATTGCGGCAGACCGCTGACCCGCGCCAGCGCTTTGCCGGATTATTTTATACGTTATGGATAAAGACTGTTTGGAGTTTTTGGATTAGCGAGCCTTTGCATCCGCTTCGCAGATCGCCCGCAGCGCCGCCCATTCAGGTGCCGACATGGCCGCCTTCGTCGGGTAAGTCGGCGCGCTGAGAACGTGCTGGAGCCGCTCGGCCGTCTGGGGATGTGACCGTAGTAGATCGACGCTGACGCCGCCGTCGTCCTTCTCGCCCTTCCCCATGCGCACGAAAAAGTCGGCGAGGCCCTTGGCTGAGATCGAGGTCGCGCGCAGGATTGCCAGCGCGTGGTCGTCGGCCTCGCGCTCGGCGGCCCGCGTATACGACAGCTGCGCCAGCGCAAGCCCCAGGTTCGTCAGGGTGCCGGAGCCTCCGCCGAGCATCAATTCGGCCGCTGCCGTGAGCCCGACCGCGCGCACGATGCCGGTTTCGGGGTGGCGCTCGATCCCGTGGCCCATCTCATGGGCAATGACGCCGGCCAGTTCCTCCGGGCTTTGCGCCTGGGCGATGAGGCCGCTCGTGACGACGATCTGCTCGCCGGGCGCAGCGAAGGCGTTGACGAGGCTCCACTCCACCACGGTGAGCTTGAAGGCCGCCGCATTGCCGGCCGCCGCGGACAACCGGGCGGCGAGCCTGTCGAGGGCCGCGCGGCCCTCGCTGGCCTCGCAGACTGTCTTGCCGCGCGTCATCGAGCCGATGACCTGCGCGCCGAGGGTCTGGCGGGCAGCATCCGGCATCAGGCCAGCCAGCGTACGCGCCGGTGAGAGATCCGAGAGGGCAATCAGCCCAGAGACGAGAACGACGGCGCCCGCAACCCAGAGCCAGGGGCGCGTGTTCCGCCAGCGTTCGGCCCGCGCGGTCAGGTGCGGCGCGACTTCGGCCAGCGCCCGGGCAAACGCGCCACCGGGCACGAACAGCGAAGCCCCTTGTTGATAGCGGTAAGTCACCAGCGCGTCGATCGAGTGGTCGCTCAGCGGCTCAGCGGTCACGATCGCGCCGTAGGGCCAGACCAGCGGTTGAGGGTCGCGGTCGCGCGAAATCTCGATCCCGCGCGGGCTCAACGCGACACCCACCGTCTCGGAGCCTGCCGATGTGCCATCGCTGAAGCGGGCGTCGAAACGGCGGTCTGCGTATTTGTCAACCGGATCAGAATGCATCGACATCGAAAGCCTGCGCCAGGCCTTCCCCTCTGTTGATCTCCTGTTTGGCCCCCTGCGCGATGGCGTCGACGTCGACCGGGCCCACCAACCGCAGATGTTCGACCAGATAACGAGAGTACCGCGCCTGCGTGACCGGCAGGAGAAGGCCGAATGAAAGGATTGCGATGATCACGAAGACCGGGGCCATCGCGGTCAGGGTGCGGGCATATTGAGCCTGGTCGGGACCGAGCAGATAGACCACGCCGACGAGGATCGCCGAAAGCAGGCTCGTCGCGACCACGGCCCCCAGCGCCAGAATAAGCATGTTCGTGACGCCGATAAAGGCCAGCCCCAAGCCGGTGGCACGGCCCTCGAAGTGGGCGGCACCAAACAGCGTCGACCGCGCGAAGTGATTGAAGACGCGCGCCTGATACCATGCGCCGATGAGAACATAACTCACGTAGCCGACGACCAGCAGGATGAAGGGTAAGAGAGCGGCCCGGGCGCGGATGTCGGGCGCGAGGTCGCGACCATCGCCAAGCGCCTCCAGCGCCTGGGGTCCCGGCAGCAAGCCGGATGCACCGATCACCACGCTGGCCAGGACGAGGATCGTGGGGATGCCGAGCCACATCACGCTGAACGGTCCGTACAGGCTGAGTGAATGGCCCTGGAACACGAAGGGCTTGTCGCCGAAGCTCATGTTGGCCGTGAGCCGGCGCTGCAGGGCGGTCGCCCGCCAGGGGATGATCCAGCCGAGTGTCAGCGGGATCAGCAAGAGTGTCCAGAAATAGGTCCAACCGTAGGCCCAGGAGTTGCCCGCAACACTGCCGCGGATGCCCCGCCAGGTCGTCCGCGACAGCCGGTAGCGCTGGGCGCGGTAGCTGCCGACGCCGAACAGCAGGGAGGCGACCGCGAAAATCACCGTCTGAAAGAGCCCCGTGACCCCTGGACTGGCCCCGAACACGGCCACCACCACCAGGCCGCTGAGCATGATCGGCAGCAGAACAAGCAGAAAGACAATGAGAAAGCCGACGAACAATTCGCGGCCGGTCCCATGATAGACGAGCGGCTCGCCATCCAGTCGCACGCCCGACCAGATGCGGCGGCGCACCTCTGTCCGCCCCCAGAAATCATAGATGCCGAGCGTGAGGACCCGGCGGATGAAGTTGGCGATCGAAAGGCCGACCATGCCGAACGGCTGGACCCATGAAAGCTCCAGCGCCTGTCCGCCGGCTGCCGTCGAAACTCGTGTGCCGGTCATGGCCGCTTTGCCCCCTCTTGGATGCCGCGCGTCGATCAACTGCGCATGACGCCGTTGTCGTGTCACCTGCCGCGCGACCGTGAAACCCCTGCCCACCGGACCAACGGTGCACGATCTGGACGGCGCGATGGCCTCCCTCGCCGCCGGTAAGAGGTGCCACAAAACCTGAGCGCAATCTGTTGCCTGCAGGCAACTCTCGTGCGTCCCGGACGCCACGTTTGGGCCACAAACGCGAGGTTACGTGTCGCCAAGATGAACGAAGGCTAGTGTCGGGATCGAGAAATCCGTCTCATTCTGCAACGGGCGCGTCACGAATTTCGCGATCTGAACGATACGAGCAATATCAATCGTCCAGTGTGGTTCAGACCGAGAAGTCCGCCTGCCGACCTAGCTGAAGAGTGTGTGGCGGACTGCTCGGTCATCACACGAGGCAGGGCTGCGGTTTGGCCGCCTGCGAGACGTCGATCACCTCGTCTGATGTCGGTGTCCGTGGCAGGGATCGGCGCGCGTCGGACCACCTGGTGAGGTCGGTCGAGACGGTCGAGAAAGCGCTTGTTTGTCCTGGGTGTAGGCGGCGTGACCACGGGCAAGACGCCCAAGCCTGTCCGCAATCGATTGAACTCCGGCTCGCGGCCGGACGCAGCAGTGGGGAGACGAAGAGCCTGATGGGTGCGAGCAAATTCGACAAGTCCAAGCTGCCGAGCCGGCACGTCACGGTTGGCCCGGCACGTGCACCGCATCGCTCATACTACTACGCGATGGGCCTCACCGAAGAGCAGATTAACCGCCCGTTCGTTGGTGTCGTGTCGTGCTGGAACGAGGCCGCACCCTGTAACATCGCCCTGATGCGTCAGGCCCAGTCCGTCAAAAAGGGCGTCGACGAGGCAGGCGGCACACCGCGTGAATTCTGCACCATCACCGTGACCGACGGCATCGCGATGGGCCATCAGGGCATGAAGTCCTCCCTGGTCTCGCGCGAGGTGATCGCCGATTCGATCGAGCTGACCATGCGTGGCCACTGCTACGACGCCTTGGTCGGTGTCGCGGGCTGCGACAAGTCCCTGCCCGGCACGATGATGGCCATGCTGCGCCTCGACGTGCCGGCCGTTTTCATGTACGGCGGCTCGATCCTTCCTGGCCGCTACAAAGGCCGCGACGTCACGGTCCAGGACGTCTTCGAGGGTGTAGGGATGCACTCGTCGGGTAAGATGTCCGACGAAGAGCTGCACGAATTGGAATGCGTCGCCTGCCCATCGGCCGGTGCATGCGGCGGACAGTACACCGCCAACACGATGGCGATGGTGTCCGAGGCGATCGGTCTGGCGCTGCCCGGTTCCGCCGGGGCTCCAGCCCCCTACGAGAGCCGCGACGCCTACGCAATAGAGAGCGGCCGGGCGGTGATGTCGCTTCTGGCCACCGGTCTGCGCCCTCGCCAGATTTGCACGCGTAAAGCCTTTGAGAACGCCGCCACCATCGTTGCAGCGACCGGTGGTTCGACTAACGCGGCACTCCACTTGCCTGCCATGGCGCACGAATGCGGCATCGACTTTGATTTGTTCGACGTCGCCGAGATCTTCAAGAAGACGCCCTACATCGCCGATTTGAAGCCCGGCGGCCACTATGTTGCCAAGGATGTCTACGATATCGGCGGTATTCCGCAGATCCTGAAGGCTCTGCTCGATGGTGGCTTCCTGCACGGGGAGTGCCTCACGGTCACGGGACGGTCGATGGCCGAGAACCTGGCGGCGGTCACGTTCGATGCGACGCAGACCATTGTTCGGCCGGTGTCTAATCCGATCTCGCCGACCGGTGGCGTCGTGGGCCTGAAGGGATCGCTTGCACCCGACGGTGCCATGGTGAAGGTCGCTGGCCTGAAGAACCTGAAGTTTTCCGGTCCAGCTCGCTGCTTCGACTGCGAGGAAGATGCCTTCGCCGCCGTCGAGGCCAGGAACTACAAGGAAGGCGAAGTGATCGTCATCCGCTACGAGGGCCCCAAGGGCGGTCCCGGCATGCGCGAAATGTTGTCGACCACGGCGGCGCTCTATGGCCAGGGAGCCGGCGACAAGGTCGCGCTGATCACGGACGGGCGGTTTTCGGGAGCGACCCGGGGCTTCTGTGTCGGCCACGTCGGCCCCGAAGCCGCCGACTGCGGTCCGATCGCGCTCATTCGCGACGGGGACATCATCACCATCGACGCGGAGACGGGAACGCTCGACCTCGAAGTGTCCGCCGACGAGCTGGCGCGACGCAAAACCGAATGGGCAGTGCCGACCAATCCCTATCAGAGCGGCGTGCTCCGGAAATATGCCAACGGTGTGGGGCCGGCGCGTTACGGCGCCGTGACCCATCTCGGCGGCAAAGCGGAAGTGATCTCCTATGCGGATATCTAGACAGCGGACTGGCCTCGCCCTGGTCACCGTCCTGGGGCTCGCCGCCCTGGCGGCGTCCGGGCCGGCGCGTGCGGCGGTGCCGCAGTTCGTCTCTCCCGAAGAGGCCCTGCGCCAGGGCGTGAGCGCCTACACCGGCGGCTATTACGAGATCGCGATCCCGGCACTCGAACATGCCGCCGCCCGGAACCTGTTCCTTGGCCAGTATTTCCTTGCCAAGCTCTACGCAGACAACAACAGCGCCCATACCGACCATGCCAAGGCGTATGTGCTGTTCCAGAAGATCGCCAACGAGCATGCCGACGCCGACCCCGAGGATGATCAACGCGCGCCTTATGTTGCCCGCTCGTTGACGGCGCTCGCCGGCTACGTGCGCCTCGGTCTGCCGGAAATCGGGCTGCGCGCCGACCCCGACCGCGCGGCCGAGTATCTTCACCACGCCGCGATCTTCTTCAACAACGAGGACGCCCAGTTCGAGTTGGCGAAGCTTCTGCTGCGCGGCGACGGCGTGCGTGCCGACGTGCCGCGCGCCAAACATTGGCTGTCGATCCTCACGCAGAAAGGCCACGCCGGTGCGCAGGCGTTTCTCGCCGACCTGCTGTGGCGCAGCAAGTTCATGCCGCACGATCCTGTCCGGGCCCTGGCGCTGATTTCCGTGGCCGCCAAACATGCGCCCCCCCAGGACGAGGTCTGGATCCACGACATTTACCAGAACATCTGGTGCGGAGCCGCTGAAGGCGTCCACAGCCAGGTGACGGGCATGGTCGCCGAATGGGACAACCGCTACGGGCGCAAGCCCGACGTCCGAGACCGCTCCGGGCTGGGCGATCTCGACACCCGCGTCGAGCGCACCTGCTCAGATGGCCGCGTCGTGCCGATGGCTGGCGGGCCTCAAGCCGACGACCCATCCGCACGCGACCGTCCGATCCAGGCCGCACCGGCCCGTCCAACCCAGCCGCTGGCGGTCACGGGTGTCGGCTCCGGTCAGTCGATGGGTTTCGTCTCCGGCTCGGTAGCCGGCGATAATCGCTCCAGCCGCTGACGATCCGACGCGCAGCCGAGTTGGCTGCGCCCCGATCGTTGTTTTCATTCAGGTTCCGTTCACCTTGGCGGCGTCATTGCAATGATGCCGGCCGGGCGCTGCCTGGGTCATCACCGACCCCGACTCCCCGGTCGCGCGATCCGAGCCAAATGCCAATGGAGCCTTTCAATGGCCAAAAACTGGTTGAGTGCGCTGCTCTCGGCAGCAGCCTTCGCAATGGTTTTCATGTTCGCGCCTGCCGCGGATGCTGCAGCGGTCGGCGTGCCCGGCGCTGGTGCGTTCAGCGTCGGCGAGAGCCTGGTTGTGAAAACGCATGGCTGGCATGGGGCCTGCGCGTGGGGACGTGCCGGACCACATCGCCACATCCGCGGCTACGGCCGCGTGCCGTGCGGACGCCCGAACTTTGGCAACCGCTGCCGCATCTGGCGGCATGAGTGTGCAGATCGTTGGGGTTGGGGCGGCTGGCGCTTCCGCCGCTGCCTGCGCAACCACGGCTGCTGAGACCGGGGACAAGACCAAAGCCCCAGCCGGCGCGGCGGTGCGTTCGAGCGAATGCACCGCCGCAGCCACTCACGCCGCAAGATCGACCCAGACAGGTACGTGGTCGGAGGGTTTGTCCCAGCCGCGGATGTCCTTGTCGATGCCGGCGGAACGCAGCAGGTCTGTGGCCTGCGCCGAGAGCAGGATGTGGTCGATTCGAATGCCGTCGTTATTGGCCCAGGCACCGGCCTGATAATCCCAGAACGTGTAGACGCCGGGCTCGGGAAACGTCGCGCGAACCGCATCGGTGAGCCCCAGATTGACGAGCCTGCGGTAGGCGGACCGGCTTTCCGGCTGGAACAGCGCATCGCCCGTCCAGGCCTCCGGACGCTTGGCATCGGCGGGCGTTGGGATCACATTGTAGTCTCCCAGGACCGCCAGCGGCATCTCGTCGGCCATGAGCGCGCGGACGTGGGCCTCGAGGCGAGCCATCCACGCCAGCTTGTAGCTGAATTTATCTGTGCCGATCGGGTTCCCGTTTGGCAGATACAGCCCCGCGACGCGGACGGGCCTGTCCGGGCCGATGACGGTCGCCTCCAGGTAGCGGGCCTGTTCGTCGCCGTCGTCGCCCGGCAGACGGGGCCGCACATCCTCGAGCGGCAGCTTCGACAGGATCGCCACGCCGTTGAAGCCCTTCTGGCCGTGCGTTTCGACACGATAGCCAGCGTCCTCGAACACCGTACGCGGGAAGCCCTCGTCGACGCTTTTGATTTCTTGCAGGCAGACGACATCGGGCGCGGCCTCCTTCAGCCACGTCAGCGCGGTCTCCAGGCGGGCTTTGACGCCGTTGATGTTCCAGGTGGCGAGTTTCATGGGAGATGCATCTTTCGTCTTTTCGCGCCGGGAATTCGTCTGGAGTCCCTCATAAGGGCTTGGTCGTCCAGGTCCACTGATGCATCGGAATAGTCGCGCTCGCGGGCCGCATGTTGAATGTTCAAAACGACGATCTCATCGTCGCCTTCATTCACGCTGTAGTAGATCAGGTAGGGATGTTTTCTTGTCGCGATCTTCCGCACGGCGCCGATGGTTTGCCGCCTGCCGATACGCGGCGACTGTGCAACGAGTTCAAGAGTCGAGACGATAGCTTTCCGAACGCTTGCTGCGCCTTTGGACTGCGCGGCAGCAAGTAGTCGGCGATTCGTTCGAGTTCGGAAACGGCGCGAGGCGTAAAGCGCAGCCTCATTTTCCAAAGCGTGCGAAAGCCGACGCAACCGCCTCATCGCTGGCGAATTCGCGGCGCTCGGCCTGGGCGAGGCCTTCCAGGACGCCGGGCAGATGAGCTGGGTCGATCGGCTCGGCTTCATCGTCATGGCTCGCAAGCCGCAACACGAGACGTGCAATCTCGTCCTGTTCGGGCTCGGGAAGGGCGCGCACGGCTTCGAAGGCCTGGGTCAGTAACTCGCTCATTGTCGCCTCACATCGCAAAGCTCGTCCCACAGCCACACGACGCGGTGGCGTTAGGATTGCGGATTTGGAAGCTCGCCCCGATCAGTTCGTCGACGAAGTCGATTTCGGAGCCGGCGAGAAAACCGACCGAAACCGGGTCGATGAGGACGGTCGCCCCATCGCGCTGCAACACGAGATCGTCGGCTTGCTGGTCGGGGACGAGGTCGAACTTGTACTGGAAGCCCGAGCAGCCGCCGCCCTCGACGGACACGCGCAACAGCTTGTTGACCGCCTCTGCGGCAACGATCTCGCGGATCCGGCGTGCGGCCGCTTCGGTCAGGTTGACGGTCTCGGTCATCTGTGGTCCCAGCAGTTGCGATAGGGCGCGAATACGTATCCACCAAGATAGGGTGCGGCGAGCCAGTGTCAAACTGGCGGCCGGGCCAACCGGGGACAAGGCACATGACGAGCGCATGGGGCGAGGGGCACGCGGACTACGGAGCGGGGCTGCGTCCTGGCGAGCGGCGGATCGCGCCCTATGCTGCGAGCGCCGTTGCCAGCCGTGGTCGCGAGTTCCCCGAGCCCGAATGTCCGACGCGCAGCCCCTTCCAGCGCGACCGCGACCGCATCTTGCACTCCGCCCCGTTCCGCCGTCTCACCTACAAGACGCAGGTCTTCGTGTTCCACGAGGGGGACCACTACCGCACACGCCTGACTCACAGCCTCGAGGTCGCGCAGATAGCCCGCACCATTGCCCGCCAGCTCTGCCTCGACGAGGACCTCGCCGAAGCCCTTGCGCTTGCCCATGATCTCGGCCACTCGCCGTTTGGCCATGCCGGTGAACGCGGTCTCGACCGCGCCATGGCCGAACATGGCGGCTTCGACCACAACGCGCAGTCCTTGCGGGTCGTGACGCGCCTGGAGCGGAAGTATCGCGGCTTCGATGGGCTGAACCTGACCTGGGAAAGCCTGGAAGGGCTTGCCAAGCACAACGGCCCGGTTTCCGATCCGCAGCATCCCGTTGCCAAGGCCGCGGCGGAACTGGCCCAGTGGCGCGCGCTCGACGTGCACACCCATGCGAGCGCCGAGGCGCAGGCGGCCGCGCTGGCCGACGACATCGCCTACGTCAACCACGACATCGACGACGCGCTGCGCGCCGGGCTCCTGGCGATCGGCGATTTCGGCGACGCTCCGCTCGTCGGGCCCATGGCAGCGCAGATTGCCGTCCTGCCGGGTGTGTCCGAGCTGGCCCGCGACATCTATGAGATGACCCGGAGGACGATCACACTGATGATTGCCGATTGCGTCGCCGAATCACGCCGCCGGCTCGCCGCGCTCGCCCCGGCAACGCCAGACGACATCCGGCTGGCAGGTGGGTCCGTGGTCGCCTTCTCGGCGCGCATGGCCGCCGACACCGCTGCGCTGAAGGCTTTTTTGCTGGCCCGCGTTTATCGCCATGGCAAGGTGATGGCCGTCATGACGCGCGCGGAGCGCATCGTGGAGGACCTGTTCGCACGCTATCTGGGTGAACCGGCGATGTTGCCCGAGGACTGGCAGCGCGCAGCAGCGGGGCTCGACGAGCGGCAACGAGCGCGCCTCGTTTCGGACTTCGTCGCCGGCATGACCGACCGCCTCGCCATTGCCGAGCACCGTCGTCTGTTCGTGACGACGCCGGACTTGCGCTGACGTCGAGGACCGCTCCCCATGCATCCACCCCTGCACGGCAACGACGTGGAAGCAGAGATCATCGCGCTGGTTGCCGAGCACGCTGGTGCACCACCCGATCGCGTGACGCTGGACACCGACCTGTTCGCCGACCTTGGCCTCACGGGCACCGAGGCCGTCCGGCTGCTCCAGGCCATCCAGTCGCGCTACGGCATCGACCTTGCTGCTTTCCAGTTCCACCGCCACTTCACGGGCGAAGCCGATCGGCCTCCGTATGAAGGCAGCGTGTGGACGTTCTGGCTGTGGTGTCTGCTGGGCCTTGCCGTGCTGTGGGTGGTCGAGCACGCGATCTTTTGGGTGCTCGGCCTGCTGATCGGTCCGTCGGTGTCGCATTGGGCCGTGGTCTGGTTTACGCTCACGGCTGTGCCGCTGGCCGTCGGCTGGTGGCACTTGGGTGGCAAGGTATTACCCGGGCCGCGCGCCTGGCGGGCCCAGCGGATGCCGATCCGGCCGCGCGATCTGGTCCGGGCCGCCGAAGAGCGGCGCTGGTCGTTGTGCGTCGAGCCCGGCCCGTTGCATTGAGCGGGCATCACCGCGCAGCAGGTTCGTTTGACGGCACGCGGGATTTGCGTTAGCGCCGCAACGATCCAACCCCGCTTGCACGCGGCCGCAAGTTCGAGATGCCGGCGCGTCGGCGGCCACACCAAGGGTCGTGGACCACAATGAACGTCTTCGCGCACGTCGAAAGCCTGATCACCACAGCCCTCGCCGAGTTGAAGGCCGAAGGCCGGCTGCCGGCCGAACTCGACATCGGCGCGGTCGAGGCCGAGTCCCCACGCGAGGCGTCCCACGGCGACATCGCCTCCAACGCGGCCATGATGCTCGCCAGGAAGGCCGGCATGAAGCCGCGCGACATCGCCGAGATGCTGAAGGGCAAGCTCGAAGGGACCAGCGAGATCACCAAGGTCGAGGTGGCCGGCCCCGGATTCCTCAACATCTCGTTCGATATTGCCTTCTGGCAGCGACTTGTTGCCGTCATCAACGACGAGGCCGCCAACTTTGGCACGACCAACCTGGGCCAGGGTGCCAAGCTCAATGTCGAGTACGTGTCGGCCAACCCGACCGGGCCGATGCACGTTGGCCACTGCCGCGGCGCCGTGTTCGGCGATGCCCTGGCCCGGCTGCTCGAGTTCGCCGGCTACGATGTGACCCGCGAGTATTATATCAACGACGCGGGGGGCCAGGTCGATATTCTCGCCCGCTCTGCCTTCCTGCGCTACCGTGAGGCGCTGGGCGAGGACATCGGCGAGATCCCGGCGGGGCTCTATCCGGGCGACTACCTGAAGCCGGTCGGTGCAGAGTTGGCCGCTGAGCACGGCCGGGCGCTGCTCGATCAGCCGGAGGAGGCGTGGCTGCCGCTCGTCCGCGCCAAGGCCATCGCCATGATGATGGTGATGATCCGGGAGGATCTGGCCGCCCTCAACATCCACCACGACGTGTTTTTTTCGGAAGCCTCGCTGAAGACGCCCGAGCGTGATCGCGTCGCCGAGGCGGTCGAGGTGTTGACCGCCAAGGGCCTGATCTACGAAGGCGTGCTGCCCAAGCCCAAGGGCCACGACGACGAGGAGTGGGAGGAGCGCGCGCAGACGCTGTTCCGCTCGACCGCTTATGGCGACGACGTCGACCGCGCGATCCTGAAATCAGACGGCAGCTATACCTATTTCGCCGGCGACGTCGGCTATCACTACGACAAGCTGCAGCGCGGCTTTACCCACCTGATCAACGTCTTCGGTGCCGATCACATCGGCTACATCAAGCGCATGAAGTCGGCGGTTGCCGCCTTGTCCGACGACACCGCAGCATTCGACATCAAAGTCTGCCAGCTCGTGAAGCTGTTCCGGGCGGGAGAGCCGGTCCGTATGTCGAAGCGGGCGGGCACGTTCGTCACGCTGCGCGACGTCGTTGAGGAAGTGGGACGTGACCCGGTGCGGTTCATGATGCTGTACCGCAAGAATGACGCCGCCCTCGATTTCGACTTTGCCAAGGTCACCGAGCAGAGCAAGGACAATCCCGTCTTCTACGTGCAGTACGCCCATGCGCGCGCTGCCAGTGTCTTCCGCAACGCCAAGGAGCAGATCCCCGACTTGGACATCTCGATGGCCGGCCGGCTGGCCGCCGACGCCACCCTGCTGACCGATCCCGGCGAGATCGACCTCATAAAGCGGCTCGCCGCCTTCCCGCGCCTCGTCGAAGGTGCGGCACGCGCACATGAGCCGCATCGGCTGGCGTTCTACCTCTATGAACTGGCGAGCACCCTCCATGGCCAGTGGGCCCGCGGCAACGATTCGCCACATTTGCGCTTCATACAACGCGATGATGTGGGGCTTACTGCGGCCCGGCTGGCGCTCATTGCGGCCACCCAGGAAGTGTTATCAACTGGATTGGGCGTGCTCGGCGTCGAGGCTCCGGACGCAATGCGATAGATTTCCGATTCTTCGGTCTAGGCTGTCGCAGGGGAACGGGGACATTAGACAATGACACGATCGCAAGGCCACCCGGGCTATCCCCCTCCGCGCGCCGCACCCCGCGACGGCGATCCGCGTCAAGGCAACACGGGCCAATTGGACGCCTGGGGGCAGCCGATCGCGCCAGCCGCGTCGCCTGCCACGCAGCCCCATCACGGCGGTCGCGGCTACGAGCCGCCCCGGAACGCCGGTTATGCTCAGCAACACCCTTACCCGGGATACCCCGAAGCTGATCCCTATGCCCAACAGGGTTGGCCTGCAGACCCGCATGCGCAGCAATGGGGCCCCACCGAGGCCCCGGCACCGGTCTGGCCAGCAGCGACGAGTTCCGATCCGCTGACAAACACCGGCTATCACTACCCGGCAAGCTACGAGTCACCTCATGCTGCTGCCCCGCCGGGCCTGTCGCCGCTCTCGACCTACCCGCCACAGGTCGATCCTTATGGCCAGCAGGGCCGTGCGCGCGCGCCGGCCGTGCCGCCGAGTGGTGGTCCATCGCTGGGTGCCGGTCAGCCGGCGCATGTCCCAGTCGATCTGCGCGGAGCGATGTTCGAAGACTGGCGGGAGGACGCGCGGTCGGCTGATCGGGCACGGGCTACCGCAGCCAATGGCTACAGCGGCCAGCCCGGCTATCCGGCCGATCCTTATGCCCACGGCGGATTTGCCCAGCCAGGCTACGGCCAGGATCCGCAACAGGCACAGACCTACGCCGGCTACGGACAACTCCCGCCTCAGTCGAGCGCGGTCCACGGTTACGCGCAGGACTGGTCGCAAGGCGATGCCTACGGCGCTCAGCATGCCCCGCCCCAGCACGGGGGGTACGCGGGCGCTCAGGGCTACGGCGAGGCGGCGGGCTATCAGGACCCGGGCTACGGTACGGCGCAAGGGCACGCCCAGGGCCATGCGATGGCCGCCGTCAATCAGGACTACGACGACGACTACGAAGACGACGATGCCCCCGAGGAGCCACGCCGGTCGTCGCGCATGCTGCTGATCGTCGGTGCATTGGTCAGCGCGATCGTGGTCGGCGGCGGGCTCGCCTACGGCTACAAGATTCTGGTCGGTCCCGATCCCAGGGTGGCGGGCGGCGCGCCCGTCGTGCGCGGTGCAGCCGATCCCACCAAGGTGCGTCCGAGCGACCCGGGTGGCCGCAAGTTCGAGCATGCCGACAGCAAAATTCTGGGCCGGCTGGGTGGCCAGGCGCAGGCGAGCGAAGATCCCAACGGGGCCAAGCGCGTGCCCACGATGGTTGTCGGCCGTGACGGCTCCATCCAGGTCGCGCCCGAGCCGCAGGCACCCGCGTTGCCGTCACCGTCCAACCCGGTCGTGTCGGTCCCTGGCCTGACCGTCGTCGACGCGTTCGCCGGCCGTCGGGCTGCCGCTCAGGCCCCCGCCTCTGGAGCGCCGATCGTCGTCACGCCGCCCGCGCAGCAACAGCCCGCACCGCAAGCCCCAGTGGTGCTGGCGAGAAGTTCAGCCAGCTTCGACCCGTCCGAAGAGCGGGCCCCCGAGCCGGCGACCACGCGGTCCAACGTGGCCGCGGCCGCACCGCCCGCGGCGCGCATCACGCCGCCACCCGCGGCGACGCGTCCAGCTCCCCGTGTCGAGGCGCGGGCCCCAGCCGCCGCAGCGAGTCCAGCGGCCACGAGCAGTCCGCCCGCGGAGGTCAGCGCCGGCGGTGGGTACGTCGTCGTGCTGGCCTCGGTGCCGGTGTCGACGACCAGCCGCATCGACGCACTGAAGCAGTACGCCGACATGCAGCAGCGCTACGGATCGCTGTTGTCGTCGCGGGCCCCCGAGGTGCGGGAGGCCAACCTCGGCGAGAAGGGGAAGTATCACCGCTTGCTCGTCGGGCCTCCGGCATCGCGAACGAGTGCCAATGAACTGTGCGCCAACCTCAAGGGTGCCGGTTACCCGGGCTGCTGGATCACCACATACTGATCGGCCCACATGCGCTCGCAATTCATCACCGGACTGTCTGGACCGGAGCTGACATCCGAGGAACGCGCGCTCCTCGCGCAGGCGCGCCCGGCCGGCATCATCCTGTTTGCGCGCAATTGCCTGTCTGAAGCTCAGATCACGCGGCTCGTCGGCGAAGCCCTGGCGGCCATCGGCACGCACGAAACCCTCGTCCTCATCGACCAGGAGGGCGGGCGCGTTCAGCGGCTCCGGCCGCCGCTGGGTCGGACGCTGCCGCCGGCTCGCGTCTACGGCGAGATGTTCGCGACCGACGCCGACGGGGCCTGCGAGGTCGCGCGCAGCGTGTACCGTCTGCTGGCCGATGACCTCCGGGCGCTCGGGATCAACACCAATTGCGCGCCGGTACTCGACTGCCCCGTGCCAGGGGCCCATGCCATTATCGGGGATCGCGCCTTCGCCAGCGAGGTCGGCCCGATCGCGCGGCTGGGCCGGGCGGTGTGCGAGGGCCTGATGGCGGGCGGCGTGGTCCCGGTGATCAAGCACATACCCGGCCACGGCCGTGCACTGGCCGACAGCCATCTGGAATTGCCGCGCGTTTCGACCCCCGCCGCCGATCTTGCCGCCACCGACTTCGCACCTTTCCGCATGCTGGCCGACATGCCGGCCGCGATGACCGCCCACGTTGTCTATGAGGCGGTCGATCCGCACGCGCCCGCCACGACCTCCCGATCTGTGACCGACGATGTGATCCGTGGGCAGATCGGATTCGACGGCCTCCTGATGAGCGACGACCTGTCGATGCAGGCCCTCTCGGGGTCCATCCGGCAGCGGGCGGAGACTTCGCTCGCGGCCGGATGCGACGTCGTCCTGCACTGCAACGGCGCGATCGAAGAAATGCGGCAAGCGCTGGCCGGCGTCGGCAGCCTCGAAGGAGCAGCCGCGCGCCGGTTCGCCGCAACGCTCGCAGTGCTGCAACGCGCCGAGCCGTTCGACAGGGCCGCCGCAGAGGCCGCGCTCGCCGGGTGCATGGCGCATGCGCGACGCGACACTGAATCGGTGTAGCGTCGCGGGCATGCCTGGGGCTGTGCGCGGCCTCCGTCGTGCCGCGGACCCGGGCCGCGACAATAGTCCAATGGAGACGCGATGACCGGCGTGGAAAGCGCTTCGCAAGCGGGGCCGGAATGGGGTGCGGCGAAAGTCGACGGGTTGGCCGTTGCCGACGCCGATGCCCTGCGCATCGACGTTGCTGGTTTCGAAGGCCCCTTGGACCTGCTGCTGGCACTGGCCCGCACGCAGAAGGTCGACCTCGCCAAGATCTCCGTGCTGGCGTTGGCTGAGCAGTACCTAACATTCATCGCCCAGGCCCGCGAGGTCCGGCTGGAGATTGCCGGAGACTATCTGGTGATGGCAGCCTGGCTGGCCTACCTGAAGTCGCGCCTGCTGCTGCCCGGCACGGACAAGGACGAAGATGTTGAGACCGCCGAGGACCTCGCCCAGAGGCTGTCGTTCCGCCTGCTGCGCCTGGAGGCCATGCGGCAGGCGTCCGCCAGTCTGATGGCGCGGGCCCGCCTTGGCCGGGACGTGTTTGCGCGAGGTATGCCGGAGGTCGTGCGCACCACTCGGGAAAAGGTCTGGACCGGCGACATTCACGACCTCGTGCGCGCCTATGCCGATCAGCGCCGCCGCACGATCAAGGTGGTGCATACGGTCAAGGCCCGTCGCGTCTGGTCGATCAAGGAGGCCCGTGTCAGGCTGGAGCATCTCGTCGGCGGCAGCGCAGGCGGGTGGCGGCAACTCGATCTGTTCTTGCAAGACTATCTGTCGACGCCGGAAGAGGAACGAACGGCGAAGGCCAGTTCGTTCGGAGCCAGCCTCGAGATGGCGCGTGAAGGGCTCGTCGAATTGCGCCAGGATGCACCATTCGGACCGATCTATATGCGCCGCAGGACGGACGCAGCAGTGCCGGACGTGCCGTGAGGCCAACCGGGCTGTGGCGATTGCCGCCACAAAGGACGGATAAGACGCCGTCGCAAGAGGCAGGAGAAGCGCATGTCCACGCCGAAGTTGAAGCTTGTCGACGCGCTTCGTTCGGCCGGGTCTCCGGAGGATCCGGGGCCGACGAGCGCCGCCGTCTTCCCAGCCCCGCCCGGCGAGCCGGGGCTGGCGGGCATCTGCCCGGTCGATACCTTGGCTGCCACCGATCGCCGTCAGAAGCTGCGCGTTCTGGAGGCGCTGCTGTTTGCGGCACCGAAGCCGTTGAGCGAGGCGCATCTCGCCGAGCACCTGCCCCCCGGCGAGGACATCGCCGCGCTGCTGGCCGAACTCCAGCGCCAGTACGGCGACCGCGGCGTGGTCTTGCAGCGCGTGGCCGGCAAGTGGGCCTTTCGGACTGCGGGTGATCTTGCCCACCTGTTGGCCCGCGAGGCGACCGAGGAACGGCGGCTGAGTAAAGCCGGCCTCGAAACGCTGGCGATCATTGCCTACCACCAGCCCGTCACGCGCGCCGAAATCGAGGAGATCCGCGGCGTCGCGACCTCGGCGGGAACGCTGGATATCCTGTTGGACACCGGCTGGGTCCGCCCGCGCGGACGCCGGCGCTCACCGGGGCGGCCGGTGACCTACGGCACCACCGAGACCTTCCTCGAGGCCTTCGGGCTCGATCAGATCCGCGATCTGCCCGGGCTGCCGGACCTCAGGGCGGCCGGGCTCCTGGACGCCAACCTCCCACCGGGGTTCGCGATTCCCGAGCCGCGCGACGTTGCAGCCCTCATGCCCGACGAAATGCCGCTCGATATGGTGCCGCAGGACGCTGGCCAGGACGTGCTCGATCTTGAAGACGACCCGCTGACCGATGATCGGGCGCAGGACGTGGAGGAGACCGAAAGCGCAATCATGGACGCTGATCGGGCCGATGACGGGGTAAGCAGGCGCTCACGGGGCTTGCCGACGCGGCGGCCCGTGGCTAAGCGAAAGCCTCCGTCAGCCTGAGGAGTGGCCCGCCCGTGCGCCTCAACGACCTGTTCGCCCGGCATGTCCTGGGGCAGTCCCCGCGTCCTGCGCCGGTCGCCGGCCCGCCGGGATCACCGAAACGCCGCGCCGCCGCGACATTCGCGGCCCGTCTGACGTTCGAGAACGTCGAGCGTCGATACGGCGAAAGCCATGCGCTGCGCTCGGTCAGTCTTGATATCGCGCCCGGCGAGGTCGTGTGCCTGCTGGGGCCGTCAGGCTGTGGCAAGACGACGCTGTTGCGGATTGCGACAGGTATTGAAAAGCCGTCGGGCGGGCGGGTTCTCATCAACGGGCGCGAGGTGGCCGGGCCGGAGCGCTTCGTGCCTCCGGAGGACCGGTCCATCGGGTTGATGTTTCAGGATTTCGCCCTGTTTCCGCATCTCTCGATCATCGAGAACGTCGCTTTTGGCCTCAAGGCCCTGCCACGCGAGGAGGCCCGGCAGGAAGCGATGGCGGTACTGGCGCGCGTCGGGCTGGAAGACTACGCGGACAACTATCCGAGCACGTTGTCGGGCGGCCAGCAGCAGCGCGTGGCACTGGCCCGCGCGATCGTGCCGCGGCCCGCGGTCATGCTGATGGACGAGCCATTTTCCGGCCTCGACGTGCAACTGCGCGATGCCATGCAGGAAGAGACGCTGGGCTTGCTGCGCGAAACCCGCGCCACGTCGATGATCGTGACCCACAATCCGGAAGAGGCGATGCGGCTTGGTGATCGCATCGCGGTCATGCGGGCCGGCCGGCTGGTGCAGGTCGGCCAGGCGGCCGACCTCTATCACCATCCCGCCGAGCTGTTTGTTGCGCGCCTCTTCTCCGAGATCAACGAGATTCCCGCAGTGGTGCGGGCTGGCTGCATCGACAGCCCGGCTGGACGCTTGCCGGCACCCGACTTTTCGAGCGGTGAGGCGGTCATGCTGTGCATCCGCGAACGTGCGATCACGATCGGTGCGCCTGGCCGGGGCCTTCCGGGCCGCGTGCTGCACGTGCGCTTTCTCGGCGATACCGCGCTCGTCGAGCTTGGTGTGGCAGGCTACGACCTGCCGCTCCGGGCGCGGGTTCCGCAACGCGAGAGCTGGGCCAAGGGCCAGGAAGTCGGCGTCATCATCGAGCCGGACTCGATCTTGGCATTCCGTGATAATCCTGCGGAGACGGGGTGACGGACAAGCCCTTCCTTACCATATACCGGTTGGATCGGTCGCAGGGTGCGTGGCCCAACGGCGGTGCGCTTGCCGCACTCCGGGCTTTCTGCGATAGTTCCGCGACTTAGGACCAACAGGCGGTCGGACCGCCGCCAAGGGAGTTTTGAGCAAATGGGTGCGACAAGCATCTGGCACTGGCTCATCCTGCTTGTGATCGTGCTGATTTTCTTCGGCCGCGGCAAGATCCCAGAACTCATGGGCGACGTGGCCAAGGGGATCAGGAGCTTCAAGAAGGGCATGGCCGACGACGAGGATACGGCAAAGCCCGCCGACAAGGCGATCGGGCAGGGTGGTCAACTGGCGGCCGACAAGACCGACGCCGAGCAGCGCTCCAAGGCGGGTTGAGCGCACGGCGCGCCGGTACGGACCCCAGGCACGCCACGCGGCCGGAGAAGCGAGCAAGGCCGCACGGGGACTAATTCGGTCGGGGCCGGTTCGGCGTTCGCGCTGCCGGCCTCGTCAGTTTATGGCGTGCCGATCTTCAAGGTGAAACCGGGGCCACGGCCTCGCCAGGACGCGGCGTTGACATGTTCGATATCGGCTGGAGTGAGCTGCTGGTCATCGGCGTTGTGACCCTCATCATGGTGGGTCCCAAGGAACTGCCGGTTTTTCTGCGCACGATCGGCAAGTACATCGGCATATTGCGGCGGCAGGCGAGCGAGTTCCGCGCTCAGTTCGACGCCGCGCTGCGCGAGACCGAACTCGACCAGATCCGCAAAGACGTGGCCGGCATGAAGGAAGATGTCTCCGGCACCATGCGATCCGCCCAGGCGCAATTAGACAGCGAATTGGCGGCAACGAAAGCAGCGGTCGCCGATGCGGCCAGCGCCGTAGAGCGCCCGGTGATCACGTCGAAAAGCGTGCGTGAAGCCGATTACACGGACGAGAACGGGCTGCCGCTCGCGCCGACGCCGAGTTATGAGGACCTCGTTTCCCCCGATCTGCGCCACGCCCCCGCCGGCGTGCGCGAGGACCCACCCGCGTCCAGTGCCGAGACCGAAGGCGGTGCCGGCGGCGCGTCGAAGTTCACCAGCGCACCGTCGGGGCATGCGCACCATGTCAACGGCGCATCCGCGCCATCGACGAGCCGGAGTGAGGGATGAGCGCGGCCCAAGACACGACGGCGCGGCCCGGCCAAGAGGACATCGACGCGTCGAAGGCGCCGTTGCTCGATCATCTGATCGAGCTGCGGCAGCGGTTGATCTATGCGGTCGCAGCCTTTTTCGTGATGTTCATTCTGTGCTTCTCGGTGTCAAAGCACATCTACAACATTCTGATGTGGCCGTTCGTGTCGGTCGTGGGCTCCGAGCACGCGAAGGCGATCTTCACGCACCTCCTGGAAAAGTTCTTCGTCGACATCAAAGTCGGCATGTTCGGTGCAGCGTTCCTGTCGTTCCCCATCGTCGCGGTTCAGATCTACAAGTTCGTGGCACCGGGCCTCTACAAGCACGAGCGGGCCGCCTTCACGCCCTACCTGATCGCCACGCCGATCCTGTTCACGCTGGGGGCGGCCATCGTCTACTTCATCGCCATGCCTCTGCTGGTCCGCTTTTCGGTCGGCTTCGAGCAGGCGGGTGATGCCACGACCGCCTCGATCGAGCTGCTGCCGAAGGTGTCCGAGTACCTTTCGTTGATCATGACGCTGATCATGGGCTTCGGCATCATGTTCCAACTGCCCGTGGTGCTGACGCTGCTCGCCCGCTCCGGCGTCATCGACAGCGCCGGTCTGATCGCCGCGCGCCGCTATGCCATCGTCGGCATCTTCTTCGCGGCTGCGATCCTGACCCCGCCGGACGCGATTTCCATGATCATCATGGCGTTGCCGACCTGCCTGCTCTACGAGCTCTCCATCCTCGCGGTGAAGCGCGTAGAGAAGAAGGCGGGGGCTGGGGCGACGTCGAGCGGGGTGTAGGTCGCAAGACGCCGGCATGCTTTTCTGTTGCCCACGGAAATGCAAAAGTGTTGGCAACGGGCAATGGTCTTGTTGCGTTGCCCACGGATAAGTAAAATCGTGGGCAACAGATGGCACCAAGACCCATCCCCCTCAACCTGATCACGCTGTACGCAGATCTGGCCCAGAGTGTTCCGGCAACGACCCTGGACCACGGGTCGGTGGTGTCGAGAACGCGTCGCGGCCGAGACTATTACTACGTCGTCGTCAAAGACGGTGTGCGCCGCTCGGAACGCTATCTCGGGGCCGCGGACGATCCCGTCGTCGCCGACGAGGCCGACGCAATCGCTCAAGCAGCCGAGCAGGCCAGGGCACGCCGCACGGCCGTTTCGGCATTGAAGCAGGCGCGCATTCCTGCTCCGTCACTGCCGTTGGGGCGGGTGATGGAGGTCCTCGCCAATGCCGGCCTGTTCGCCCAGGGCGTCACTCTGATCGGTACAGCCGCATTTCAGACCTATGCATGCATGCTCGGCTATCACCTGCCGGGCGCGGCCGTCATGACCAACGATGCTGACCTGCTCGTGGCATCGTTCGTGTCGGATGGCGAAAAAAGAGATCTTGAAGAAATACTTCAGCGCGCCGATCCGACTTTTCGTGCGGAGATGTCGGTCCACGACAGGCTTCCGAAGCTCTTCAGGTCTGCCAATAGTTTCGCTGTCGATGTCGTTACGAAGTATGGCCGAGGACGCAAGAGCCCCCTGCCGATCGAAGAGCTGGGCTGCTCTGCCGAGGCGCTCACCTTCATGGAATACCTTGCTGAGGACAGCGTCGAGGCGGTGGCGCTCTACGGTGCAGGCGTCCTCGTGAGAGTGCCTCCGCCGCTGAGGTATGCCATCCACAAGCTTCTGGTTGCGCAGGAGAGACAGGGCAAGTTCGCTGCCAAAAAGCCAAAAGACCTGGCGCAGGCGCGAGACCTCATCGACATCATGTTGGAAATCGACGAAGAGGCCCTTCTGTCGGCTCTCGATGAGGCGAGGGCCAGGGGCAAGTTATGGAAGGCAAACATCGGCGCATCGCTGAAGGAGTTGGGGCGTGACCCGCGGCAGGGCCAACTGCCGGTGCCCCCAAGTCGATCAGACACTGGGCAATCCGCGCTCCACGTGGGAGGTGTTCGATCCGCTCTGGCCAAGAGGCGGACTGCGCGGCCCAAGTGACCTCCGACCGACCCGTGCGCCACCATCCCCGTCTGGACCGGCTCGTCAACGCGGCCTATAGCTCTGCCTCGATTGAGATGCAGTAGTCCGACGAGGCCCGCCCGTGTTCGACATCAAATGGATCCGCGACAACCCCGAGGCTTTCGACATGGGGCTCGCCCGCCGCGGGTTGGAGGCCCAGGCCAGCAGGCTGATCGCACTGGACGACGCCCGAAAGCGCCACCTCGCCAAACTGCAAGAGGCGCAAAGCCGCCGTAACGCGGCCTCCAAGGACGTCGGCAAGGCGATGGGTGCCAAGGATACCGCGACCGCCGACAAGCTGAAGGCCGAGGTCGCCCAGCTTAAGGAGGTCATCCAGGCGGGCGAAGAGGAGGAGCGGCAACTCGACAAGGCGATTGAGGAGGCCCTGTCGGTCATCCCCAACCTGCCGCGCACCGACGTGCCCGACGGCAAGGACGAGACGGGCAATGTCGAGGTCCGCCGGTGGGGCGAGCCGAGGACGTTCGATTTCGCGCCCAAGCAGCATTTCGAGCTGGGCGAGGCTCTGGGCCTCATGGACTTCGAGACGGCGCAGAAGGTGTCGGGTGCCCGCTTCGTGTTTCTCAAGGGCGCGCTGTCGCGGCTGGACCGGGCGATTGCCATGTTCATGCTCGACCTGCACACCGGCGAGAACGGCTATACCGAGTACGTGCCGCCCTATCTGGTCCGCGATCAGGCGGCCTACGGCACCGGCAACCTGCCGAAGTTCGCCGAGGACCTGTTCCAGACGACGAACGGCTTCTGGCTCATCCCCACCGCCGAGGTCTCGCTCACCAACATCGTGCGCGAGGAAATCCTGAGCGCCGATCAACTGCCCATGCGCATGACCGCCTGGACGCCATGTTTCCGGTCCGAGGCAGGCGCGGCCGGCCGCGACACGCGCGGCATGATCCGCCAGCACCAGTTCTCCAAGGTGGAACTCGTCTCCATCACGACCGAGGAGACCTCGAGCGACGAGCACGAGCGCATGACGGCGTCGGCCGAGAAAGTGCTGCAACGGCTCGGCATTCCGTATCGCACCATGCTCCTGTGTACCGGCGACATGGGCTTTGCCAGCCAGAAGACCTACGACATCGAGGCATGGCTGCCTGGCCAGAACGCCTATCGCGAGATTTCGTCCTGCTCGGTGTGCGGCGATTTCCAGGCCCGCCGCATGAACGCGCGCTATCGCGCCGGGGAAAAGGACGTGCGCTACGTGCACACACTGAACGGCTCGGGCCTTGCGGTCGGCCGCACGCTCATCGCCGTATTGGAAAACTATCAACAAGCCGACGGCAGCGTCATCGTTCCGGAGGTACTTAGGCCGTA
The DNA here is from genome assembly GCA_033765285.1 of Hyphomicrobiaceae bacterium. GTDB lineage: Bacteria > Pseudomonadota > Alphaproteobacteria > Rhizobiales > Hyphomicrobiaceae > Filomicrobium. Next base: position 42,212 of record JANRIE010000066.1, read on the forward strand.
TATGGGTGGGATGGAACGGATCGCGAAGGGGTGAGGCGGGTTCCAAGCGGTCCCCTCTCCCCATTGCCCTGCACTTGCAATGGGGAGAGGGCTAGGGTGAGGGGCAGCCACAAACTCTAAAGTCGGAGCGTGTTGCTGCCCCTCACCCCGACCCTCTCCCCGTGAAGGACGGGGAGAGGGGGAAGTGGGCGACCTACTTTGAGGTCGGGGTACGCCGCCTTTCCACACCCCGACCCTTTCCCCGCGAGCGGGGAGGGGGGAACAAGCGGAGGCTCAGTTGAGAATTCTCGTCACCAACGACGACGGCATCAACGCGGACGGTTTGGGTGTGCTCGAGGACATCGCCCGCGAGCTGTCCGACGACGTCTGGGTCGTGGCCCCTGAAACCAACCAGTCGGGCACCTCGCATTCACTGACCCTGCACGAGCCGCTGCGCTGCCGGGAGATCGCCGAACGCCACTACGCTGTGCGCGGCACGCCGACCGATTGCGTGATCATGGGATTGCGCCACTTCATGCTGGCGAGCCCGCCCGACCTCGTGTTGTCGGGCGTCAACCACGGCTCGAACCTGGCCGAGGACGTGACCTATTCAGGCACCGTCGCGGGTGCCATCGAAGGCTCGCTGCTGGGCGTCCGCTCCATTGCCATGAGCCTCACCTATGGGTTCGACGAGGGTCGCAGGATGCATTGGGACACGCCGCGGCGCTATGGGCCGAAGCTCGTCCGGCGGCTTCTCGACGCCGGGTTGCCCGAAGGCGTGCTGATCAACGTCAACTATCCCGACCTGCCGCCCGACGAGGTGGCTGGCATCATGATCACCACGCAGGGCCGCCGCGACCAGTCCTCGCTCCACATCGACAAGCGGCTCGACCCCTGGGGCACTCCCTACTTCTGGTTTGGGTTCGAGCGCCGCAAGTCCAACCCGCCCGAGGGCTGCGACCTGTGGGCCATCGCGCAAGGGCTCATCTCGGTGACGCCGCTGCACGTCGACCTGACACATGTCGATGCGCACGCGTCGTTGAAGGGTATTTTTGCCGACACCCGCAAGCGCTGAGACGCCGGTCGTCAAGCCGTTTGGCTCGGACAATTGCGCCGCTCTATTTGCTCAATTTATTTATCCGATAGACGGCAAACGCGATTGCCTCATATCCTCCACAATCACGCGGCCTCCGTTTTCGCGTTTCGTCGACCAATAACGAGGTCACTCATGCGCACAGCCGATCGAGTATGTCTCGACACGCCGGTTTTCGGCGCGTGGCTCATTGCGCGCGCCATCGGCACCCCCCGACTGTTACGCAGAAAACCCTGATATCAGAGGTTTTTAACCATTCCGCCGCAGATCGCGAACGCACGCGCGCTTGCGCGCGCTTCTTTGCTGTGTCTGCGCCGCGAATGGCCAATGACGCTCGCCCGTCACGGTGATTGAACGCGCATACGCCGGGCATGATCGCCCGGACATGCCCGTGCGACCGCGGCAGCCTCGTGCTGTCTGCGCGCGTGCGCAATCGCGTGCTGGCGACGTCCCGAGTGCTGGACGGTTCGTCATGATGACGCGTGTTGAAAGAATGACCGAGATCGAGCGGCAGATTGCCCGTTTCGACCGGTCGACCCGCCGGCGATTGCGGCAGCTCGCCGGTTTGTCGCCGCGGCTTGCCGACCTCTTGGTGTCGTTCCCCGCGGTGGCGTTTGCCATCGTGACGGGATCGGCGCAGCCGGACGCGCTGGGCCGTGCGATCCGCTTGGTCCGTCAGGGTGCCGCTCTGCGAGAGGTCGCCGATTCCATCGGGCTGCCGATGTGGACCCGCCGGTTGCCGCCGGAGGCTTTCATCGTGCCGCTGGTGGGCTTGCCCGCGAGCGCCCAGTTCGCCGCCCGCATCGCCAACGTGGTGCCCCAGAAGGTGACGCTGGCGCCAGGATGGCTGGCCTGGGTGGCGGAGGCAAACCGCATGTCGGACGAGACGCTCGCGTTGTGGATCGCCCGCCAGCCGGTCGCCCACTGGAACCCGCGCGCGCGGCCTGTTCCGGCGCTGCCGCTGACGGCCTACGCCTGGTACTCGCGTCATGGCGACGGGACGATGGCCGGTCGGCTGATCGGCCGGCCGTTCGACCCGAAGATGGCCTTTCGCGAGGCCGCGCGAGAGGCCCACGCCTTCGTCGAGGCCGTGCTGGCAAAGTTCCGGCCGCAGGCCAAACGGCGCGGGCCGGGCCGCTACAGCCGCCAGCCGATTGCCGGTCTGCGGATCGTGCGTGTGTCGACGGGCCCTCAGCTCATCGAGGAGGGCCAGATCATGCGCCACTGCGTCGGCACGTATGTCGACACGGTCGCGCGCGGCGAGTGCATGATCTTCAGCATCCGCGATGGCGCCAATCGCGTCGCGACGCTGGAGTTGCGCCGTCGCGGCGGTTCTGCTTCGGGACAGTTGGCCCTTGTGCAGCTGCAAGGGCCCGCCAACGCCCGTGTGGCCCCGCCGGTGCGAGACTTTGTCGGGCGTTGGCTGGCACACGAGGCGGAGCGGCAGATCGCCGACGGCACGGACATGGACGAGGAACTGGTCTTCAAGCCCGAGCTGTGGGCGGAGGTCTGGCGGCCGTACGCACTGGCCAAGGCACCCATGGGCCTCGCACCCGGACGGGCCAGCCTGATGAAGCTGCGCGCGGACGCCGAGACGCTGCTGCCGATCCGATGACGGCAGGACCCGGCCCGTTTCCGAGAGGTGACGGGCCGGGGGCATCGGCTGAGATGGGCGCGATTTCGCGACCGTCGACGACGTGAACCGGTCTTGGAGACAGCAGTCCAGAGCGGCCCACCAAGGCCAAGTGCGAGTCCACCAGGACACGCCAAGCTCGGCATCACGGCCCGTCACGGACGATCACAACATGTCGGCCTGGTCGACCCGTGCCTTGTCTGGCCGGTGGCCTTGTTGTTCCACTCGGCTCGAGCAATGCAGCAACGGCAAGTCCGCCCCGGAGGTTTTCATGCGAACGTTCGCTCTCGTGTTGGCCGCAGCAGCCCTGTTTGGATTCGATGCTGCGGCCCAGTCGTATGGCTCCGGCTCTGGCACCGGGGCGGGACTGGACGATCTCACACTCATCGAGAAGACGCGCGACTGCAAAACGGGCTACCACCTGAACAATAGGAACAAGTGCGTGCGCATCAAGAAGAAGCGGTCGGCGCCCGGCTCCACGCCGAAGGGCTCGCACTGACGACGGCGGGATGCCGATCAGGTCGATGCCACGTTGGTCAGTGCGCCCGACGGCCTTGCCAGGCATCCCAACCGAGACCCGCCCACACCGGCAACCAGACCACCCAGACCCAGCCATCCCGGTAAGCGCTGTACGTGCCCGACGCGATGAAGTGGAATGACGCGTAGTAGGCTGGCAGCAATGCGCTCGCCAGGGCCATGCCGAGTAGCGGGCGCACGGCCAGGAAAGGGGCGGCCCACGCGAGGTACCAGGGAAACTGTGCCGGGCTCAACACGACGAGCGCCGTCGTCGCCACCGCCACCCGGCCCGCGATGTCGACCGGACGGCGCTCTGGCCGGAAGGCCAGCCGCAGGACGACCGCGAGCAGGACCAGGCCCATCAACCCTCGCGCCACGGGCCCGGCCGCAGCGCTGTCGAGCCCGATCGTCACAGCCGCCGCAGTGAGCAGGCCGGTCAGGGCCGGTGTCAGCGCACTGTTGGTTTGCCAGTGCGTGGCATAGGCCAGGAAGCCAGACGTCTGGTCGAGTCCCGCCAGCAGGATCGGCAGCGACGAGAGCGCACCAAGGCCGGCCAGGATCGCACCGACCGCGAGCAGTGCGGCAGGCCGGTCGGTCAGGTGCCGATAGAGGATGGGGGCCAGGATCACCGGCCAGATCTTGGTGCCGATTGCGAGGCCGAGGGCGACGGCCGACGCGCGGGGTCGCTCTTTAACGACCAGCAGGACGGCAGCCGTCACGAGCGGCATGAGGATCGCCTCCATGTGCGCCGAGTTGACCATCTCCTTGATGATGAGCGGGTTCCACCAGTAGAGCGCAATCCAGAGCGCTGACCGGCCGGACACGTTGAGAAGGGCCAGGATGAGCCCCGCCGTCGCCACCTCGCCGGCAAGGCAAACGAGCCGCCACGCGGCCAGATCGAAGGGTGCCAGCAGGTACGCCACGGCAAAGGCCGCCTGCGCCACGGGCGGATAGATGGTCCGCAGGTCAGGATGGTTGATCCGGTCATGAACCTGACCGGCGGCCTCGGCCAGTTGGTCGAAGCGGTCCGGCGTGCCGATGGCACCGCTGTCGTCTGGCGCATACCGGTAGGGGGTGAGACCGTTGGCGGTCACCGCGCCGTCCCACAAGTAGCGGTGGAAGTCGTCCTCGAGTGCCGGTTCGCTCGCCAGCAAGACGAGGCGCAGGCCGAGACCGACGACGAGTATGCCGGCGAGTAGCCGCTTCTGCAGGGTCGCGGTCAATGTCTCCGAGCGTGGCACGAGTGCGAGGAGACTGAGATAGACCAGCCCGCAGAGGAACAGGCCCGAAAACAACTCGCGTGTGGGGATTTGGGCGAGGGGCTGCTCGTAAGCGAAGTGCGCGCGAAAAGCGACCAGCATGACCGCGCCGATACTGAAGACGCCGGCCACCGCGCCCCACCAGATCAGCAGGCCCCTCTCGCCCGCACCGGACGCCGATCCCGGGCCAGGCACTGGCGTCATGCCCGCTTCCAGCCCTCGGCGGTCAGATGCTCCTGGGGCTGAAAGCGGGCCTTGTAGGCCATTTTGCGCGAGCCCTGCACCCAGTAACCCAGGTAGACGTAGGGCAAGCCCAGCCTGCGCGCTCTCTCGATCTGCTCGAGGATCATATAGGTCCCCAGGCTGCGCTCGCTGTCGGCCGGGTCGAAGAAGCTGTAGACCATCGAGATTCCGTCCGACAGGCGGTCACACAGGGCAACCGCCTTGAGTGGCCATTGCGCCGGATCGGTTTCGAGGGGGTTGTCCGGCTTCTGGCGGTACTCGGTCAGGAACGTGTCGATGACGCTGTCCTCGATCATCATGGCGAAGTCGAGCACTGTCATCTCGGCCATGCCGCCATCCCCGTGCCGGGCGTCGATGTAGTCGCGGAACAGTGCGTATTGCTCGGACGTCGGCCGGGCGGGCACGCACGCCGAGGCGATGTCGACGTTGCGCTGCCTGATCCGGCGCATCGACCGGGCCGGCTCGAACATGTCGACCAGCAGGCGCACCGACACGCAGGCCTTGCAGCCCTCGCAATAGGGCATGTAGGCGATGTTCTGGCTGCGCCGGAACCCGCCTTTGAGGAGGTTGTCGATGAGGTGGGTCGGCTTCTCCGGCGTAAGGTGCGTAAACAGCTTGCGCTCGAAACGGCCCGCGAGATAGGGGCACTTCTGCGGTGCAGTGATGTAGAACTCGGGGAAGCTCTTGTGCTGTGCCGTCATCTGGGCCTTCGTCCTCGGGGCCGCCGGCGGGTGCCGCGCATGCCGGACAGGAGCACCCTGCACCAGCCCGCAGCATTGCAGTCTATGTGACCCGCAACGGCGCAATCAAGGCAGATGACGTTTGAGCCGCTCGTGTTCCCGATCCGACAGTTGGTTCCCTTGGCGTCAACGGGTCGACCAAGTGTCGGAGCTATGAGGAACACGAGCAAATTCATGTGTCTCGCGCTGCGCTTGTCACAGGCGCTTGGCATCGGACCCCGATGAGTCCGGAGACCAAGCGTCAGAGACGCGACATTAGCCTTTGCCTTTGGTGATGGTATCGCCGTGGCGGGCGTGCGCCTCGAGGAAGGCGATGACGGCCCCTGCGACATCCTCGCCGCTGGCTTTTTCCATGCCTTCCAGGCCGGGCGACGAGTTGACTTCCATCACCATGGGTCCGCGGTGTGAGCGCAGCATGTCGACGCCGCACACGTTGAGGCCGAGTATCCGGGCGGCCTCCAGCGCCGTCACCCGTTCCTGTTCGGTGATCTCGACAGGTGTGGCCCGGCCACCGCGATGCAGGTTGGAGCGGAATTCGCCCACCTTGCCGACTCGCCGCATGGCCGCGACCACGCGTCCGCCGATCACGAACGCGCGCACGTCACTGGCCTCGGCCTCGGCGATGAACTCTTGCACGAGGATGTTGACGTTGGCGGCCGAGAACGCCTCGATGATCGACTTGGCCGTCGCGTCCGTCTCGGCCAGGACGACGCCCATGCCCTGGGTTCCCTCCAGCAGCTTGATCACGACCGGCGCGCCCCCGACCTCGCGAATGACGTTCTCGGCCTTTTGCGGGCCGTGCGCGAACGCCGTCGTTGGCAGGCCGATGCCGCCGCGGGCCAGCAGTTGCAGCGCCCGCAGCTTGTCGCGCGAGCGGCCGATGGCGACGCTTTCGTTCAACGGATAGACGCCCTGCATTTCGAACTGGCGCAGGACCGCCAATCCATAGTGCGTGACCGAGGCACCGATCCGCGGAATGACGGCGTCGTAGAGCGGCAGGTCGCGGCCGTCGTAGCGCAACTTCGGATTGTTGGAGGTGATGTTCATATGCACGTGCAGGGTGTTGATCACGTCGATCTCGTGCCCGCGCGCATGCGCTGCCTCGACCAGCCGCTTATGCGAGTAGAGGCGTGGATTGCGTGCGAGCAGGGCAAGGCGCATCGGTATCACCTCTTGAGCGGCCGGGACGTCGTTCGGGATGCTCTAAATGAGGATTCAGGCGACGGGAAGTGTGGCCACGCGGGTCTTCGCATCGAGGTTGTGGACCGCACGCGCCCGCGTTCCGAGCCCTGGAAGCCACCTGGAGGACGGCGACGCGCCCTCATTGCTCGGGCCGAGGCCCCGTCGGCATGATGGTTGCTGCTGTCGCGCGATTGACGACCGCGATGGCTCATCGAGCTTATGGCACGGGCGTTTGGCCTGCCAAAAATACCGGGTCCAAAAGGGCCGCCGCTGCGAGCCGGCTTGGCTCAAAGCTTGCCGGCGATCCTGGAGATGGCCTCGAGGATGGTTTCCCCAAAGCTGTTTTCGCCCTCGAGGGACGGATCAATGGCGGCGTGGAGCAGAAGGGCAAAGCTCGTCACGAAGACCGTGAGCATGGCGATACCGGCCAGCGCGCGCTTCAGGACCCAACCCGTGGTCATGATCGTTTTTGGCGGCGCAGGCGCTGCCTCGGTTGCCGGGTCAACTCCGGTCTCGGTCATGACTGCCATCCCTCGATACGCGCGCACTCTTCGGCGAGCGTCCCCCCCGGTCCGCTTCTCCGTCACCCTGTACACCCAATGTGCGAGGATTCACGGCCGGTCAAGACACCTGCCAGGACAGGCCGGATTTCCAGGCGATGGCGTTGCTTGGCGATCACGACATGTCGTCGCGGCCGCCTCGGCCTGCGCGCCGGTATCACAACAGTGCGCGGGACTGACGCACCATGGCGAAGGTGGCAGCGAGATCGACCTTGCCAGAGCCCAGAACCGGGATGGACGGAACCGCCATGATCGTGCGTGGCACCCACAACTCAGGAAAGCCCTCGGCCCGTGCGTGGGCCAGGAGGTCGTCCTTGTCGGCGTCGAACTTGTCGGTGACGAGCACGAGTTGCTCGCCCTTGCGCGGGTCGGGCAGGTTGACGATCACATGCTGCGCGTCGGGCCAGAGGTTGGCGGCCAGCGTCTCGACGGCTGCCAGCGAGACCATCTCGCCGCCGATCTTGGCGAAGCGTTTGGCGCGACCCTTGATCGTGATGTAACCGTCGGTGTCGATGCTGACGATGTCACCGGTGTCGTGCCAGCCGTCCGGTGGCGGCACAACCACGCCCGGCAGGTCCGCCGTAATGTAGCCGGCCATCACGTTGGCACCGCGGATGTTGAGCCGGCCGCCTTCGGCAATCCCCTCGACGGGATCAAGCCGGGCGTCCATGTCCGGCAGCATGCGCCCGACTGTGCCATGGCGGTTGTGCTTGGGCAGGTTGCAGGCGATGACCGGCGCGCACTCGGTCGCGCCGTAGCCCTCCAGGATGTCCGTGCCGATCGCCCGCCACAAGGCGCGTGTGCCGTCCTTCACGCGCTCGGCCCCTGCCACGACGAATCGCAGAGTGGCCAGATGGCCAGGCTCTGCGGCGCGTGCATAGCCGGTCAGGAACGTGTCGGTAGCAAACAGGACGCTGGCGCGGGTGTCGTGAACAAGCTTTGTCACCTGACGATATTGCAGCGGGCTGGGGAAGAGAACGACCTTCATGCCGTGGAACAGCGGCATGAGCGTGCCCGCCGTCAGCCCGAACGAGTGAAACATCGGCAACGGGTTCATGACGATGTCGGCCTCGGACAATTCGCCTGCCGCGTGGCTGAAGATCTGCCGGCAGTTGGCAAGCAGATTGGCGTTGGTCAGCACGACGCCTTTGGGCGCGCCCTCGGTTCCCGACGTGAACAGCACGAGGGCTGGCTTGTCCGCCGTCATGCCCGTGCGGCGATGGAAGGCCCCGGCGTAGAACACCCGGGCCGCGCCAATGGCCTTGTCGCTGAGGCCGACGCGGGCGCGGATGTCCTCGAGATAAACGATGCGGACCATGCGGCCGGGGCCGATTTCGGTGCGCTCCAGCGCGTGGATGACCGGCTCGAGCTTGGCCGCGTCGACGAAGCGGCGTGAGGTGATGACGGTTGCCACGAGGCCGGTTTTGACCGCCGAGGTGATGTTGCGGGCCCCGGCTGTGAAATTCAGCAGCGCAGCCACGCGTCCGAACGCATTGAGGGCGAAGACGGTCACGGGCAGGCCGGCGACGTTGGGCAGCATCACGCCCACGGTTTCCATGGGCCGCGTACCGACGACGAGCCGCGCGCCGAGCACGAGACTGCCGACGACGAGCCGATCGTAGGTCAGCCGGGTGCGCTCGGCGTCCTCGAGTGCGATGCGCTTGCCGCCGAACCGGCGTCGGGCATCGAGGAGGGCTTCGAACAGCGTCGTCCGTGCAGCGGCTGTGGTCAAGGCGAGCGTCCTCCGTTGGCCGGCGAGGGGCGGCGCGGCGGCCAAGATGCACGTCCCTGCGGATGCATGGCAAGGCCCACCGGAGGATCGGGCGGCAGGAATTTGAATAAAATTGGAAGGCCATGATTCACGAGCAATAAAAGCGAATTGCGTAAGGTCGCATAAGGGAATGTTAAAGCCAGGTGTGAGAAATGCAAATCCTCTGTATGAGCTCTGCCAACCCCAATCAGGCAGCCCATGGGCCCCGTTCGTTCCCGCGCCGCTTCGACGGCTTCCACACCCGACGCGCGGGGCTGACCCGCAGTCTGTCGTGCGAGGACGGGGCCGTAGCCCCTGCCCTAGCCATTCTCTTTGCGACCGTCATGCTGGCGGCCGCCGTGGCCGTCGAGCACAACCGCATCATCACCGAGATGGGTCGTGACCAGCGCGCCGTCGACGCGGCTGTTCTGGCCGCCGCCGACCGCCTCGGCATGGACGACCAAGAAAGTGCCGGGCAGGCCGTCGCCCTGGCCTTCTATGCCGCCAACCGAAAGCCGTCGACGCCCTCCACACTCGGCGACGTGACATTCGATGCCGACACCGGCGAGGTCTCTGCGACCACCAACACGACCTGGCATGCAACACTGTTGCGGTCGCTGGAGCCTTGGTTTCCAGGCGCCGGGCAGGACCGCACACTCAACAAATCGGCGACCGTCTCCAAGGGCTCGGGATCGGTTGAGCTCGCCCTTGTTCTCGACAACTCCGGATCCATGCAGGGCCAGTACATCGAGGACTTGCGGACAGCGGCGAGCAACCTGCTGGCAACCGTGTTCGCTGGCGTCGATGGCACGGATCGCGTCAAGGTCGGCGTCATCCCCTTCGCCGCGTCCGTGAATGTCGGCGCGGTCAACAAGAACGCGAGCTGGATCGACGGCGCTGGCCAGGCCCCGACACACTTCGAGAACGTCTCGGAGAGCCGCACGCGCTTCCAGCTTTTCGAGGACCTCGGCACCAACTGGGCCGGCTGCGTCGAGGCGCGGGCCGCCGGCCTGGACGTGACGGACGCCGAGCCGGTTTCCGGGTCGACCCTGTTCGTCCCGATGTTCGCCGTCGACGAGCCGGGCGATGCCGGCTCGAACAGCCTTGGCTACACCAACAGCTATCTCGACGACGACGGCGGCACCTGCGAGCCCTATCACCGCACCTGCCTCAACTACTCGCGCCGCGGCAAATGCACCGAGTGGCAAGTGACGCGCCTTCCCAACGCCGAGGCGCAGGCGCGAACGTGTAAATATTCCGGGGAACTGCCGCAGTATACGGCCGGACCGAACGCGATGTGCACGACGCAACCCCTGCTGCCGCTCAACTCGACGAAGTCCGAGGTCGAAGCCGCCGTCACCGCCATGCAGGCCAACGGCAATACCAACATCAAGGAAGGCGTGGCCTGGGGTTGGCGCGTGCTGTCGCCGGGCGCACCCTTCACCGAGGGTCGCGAGTTTGGCAGCGAGGACAACCGCAAGATCATGATCCTGATGACCGACGGTGAGAACTTCCTGAGCTCCGCCGGCAACCACAACAAGTCGATCTACGCCGCGCAGGGCTATGCCGCGAAAGGGCGGTTGGGGACCACCTACAATGCCTCCGGCTACACCAGCTATCTGGCGGCCCGCACGCGGGACGCCTGCGCCAATGCCAAAGCCGCCGGCATCACGATCTACACCGTCGCGTTCCGCCTGGAGAACGATCCGACCACGCAAGCGCTGCTGCGGGATTGCGCCTCCGACCCTGACAACGCCTTCACCGCGTCAGACGGATCCGGGCTCATTCAATCGTTCCGCAACATCGGCCGCGAGATCTCGAGCCTGCGGATTTCGGGCTGAGCGCCGAGCGAAGCGCGCTCCGGGCGGTGTCGTCGACGGATCAGACGACTCCGGCGGTGCGACACCGGACCGAAGCTGCCCCTGACGCGCCCTCGGCGCTCACAAGTTGTGGGAAATGTGTGGAGCGTCGGCATGTCGACCACACACCACGCAAGTCTGCGCTGGATTCGGTCGGCACGATGAGGACACAGTAGACGCGTTGTGAGGTCGGCGTCCGCCAGTAAGGGCGACTGCGTGCCCGCTGCTCATGTGGTGCCGGAGCGCGCCCATTGGCTGCTCTGGAAACTGGCCGACCCGGGCTTTTGTCCCGGTCGTGGCAAACGGGCCTGGCCCTGCGAGGCCCATCTGTCCCCGTCGTGGCGTGCGTCGTGTGTCGAGCGCTGAGTTCAGCCGGACGTCGTTGCGTCCCGGCTGCCGCACCCATCAACCAGTTGCAAATCCGGAGTTGTGGACCGATGCCGGCACTTCGATGGCCGTCGGCTGCCAGCCGACAACGCATGCGCCGTACGGACAGTCTGGCGGCAGTGTTCGCAGCCGTTTTCATGGCTCTGTCGGCGTTTGGGGGGATACACGCTGCGCTGGCTGGTCCCGACGTCGAAGATGAGCAGCACGCCACGGACCCGATGCATCGTTCGCACATGGTGGTGCCCGAGGACGGGCCGTTTCCGGTGCGCCAGAAGATCACCATCGGCGTCGACAAGTCGATGCTGGTGGAACTGCCCGTCGATCTCCAGAACGTGCTCGTCTCCAATCCGGAAGTCCTCGATGCGGTCGTGCAGACGTCGCGGCAGGTTTATCTGCTGGCCAAGGACCTGGGCGAGGCCAATGCGTTTTTCATCGGGCCGTCGGGCGAGAAGGTTCTGTTTCTCGAGGTCTCTGTGACGCGGGACCTCTCGGCCCTCCAGGACATGCTGCAACGGCTATTGCCGGGCTCGAGCGTCGCCGCCGAGATGATGGGCGATAGCGTGGTCCTGTCAGGCATGGTGGCGACGCCGGCCGACGCCAACCGCGCCGCCGAGCTGGCCGCCAGGTTCGTCAAGAAGAAGGACGGGGTCGTCAACCTGCTGGGCACCAACAGCAAGGAACAGGTGCTGCTGAAGGTTCAGGTCGCCGAGATGCAGCGCGACGCGCTCCGCCGGTTCGGCATCGACGTGGCCGACAGCCTCCTGCAGGCCGGCAATTTCACGTTTGCCAAGGTCATTCGCAACGGCTTTCCGGTGACCAGCCCGTCGGTCGCCGAGGCCGCGATCCGCGCGGTCGGCGAGGCTCCCTTCGTCGCGGCTGGCTCGGCACTGGCACCGACGTGGCAAACGGGTGAGCAGTCGATCACCGGGCTCGTTCAGGCGCTCGAGCGGGCTGGCGTCCTCAAGACGCTGGCGGCACCGACGCTGACCGCCATTTCCGGCGAGCAGGCCAAGTTCCTCGCCGGTGGTGAGTTTCCGATCCCTGTGGCCCAGGACGACAACAAGGTTACCGTCGACTTCAAGCCCTTCGGCATCAACGTGGCGTTCAAGCCGGTCGTGCTCGACGAGGGTCGCATTTCGCTCAGCGTATCGGCCGAGGTGAGCGAGATCACCACCGAAGGCGGAATTCAGTTGCGCGATATCAATCTGCCCGGCCTGAAAGTCCGGCGCGCCGAAACGACCTTGGAATTGCCCTCCGGCGGCACCCTCGCCATGGCGGGCCTGTTGTCCGACGACGTGCGCCAGTCGATCGAGGGCGTGCCAGGACTGAAGGATCTGCCCGTGCTCGGCGCGCTGTTTCGCTCGCAGGATTACCGCCGCCGCGAGACGGAACTCGTCATCCTCGTGACGCCGTTCCTCGCCAAGCACGCCGCCTACGGCCAACTGGCCAAGCCTACCGATGGCTTCGGCCCTGCCAGCGGCCTGCAGCAATTGTTCTTCGGCCACATCAATCGCGTCTACGGGATCTCCGCCCCCGCCGAGCCCGGCTATCACGGCGACTACGGCTTCATCATCGACTATCCGGGAGTGAAGGGATGACGCGCGGACGAATTTCTCGGGCCAGCCGTTCGGAGCGGCCACAGCCCGTGCTCGCCTCCGGGCTGCTCGTCGTGGTCCTTGCCATCGGCGTTGCCGGCTGCCGCGAACATCACTGGTTCGGCCTCGATAATCAGACTGGCGCGGTACTCAACGACCCCGAGAAGCGCCACGCCATCGGCTTTGGTCAACAGACCGAGCAACTGGTTGTCGAGATGGGCGGCAAGGGCGATGGCCTGTCGCGGAACCAGCGCGCCGACGTGCACGCCTTCCTGCGCGAGTACAAGGGCGGCAGCGCCGGGCCGCTCACCATTGCTGCGCCCGGGTCGGCGGCCGGGCACCTCGTCGTGTCGCGCTCGATACGCGATGTGTTCGACATGGCACGCGAGGCTGGTATCCCGGAAGGCGCGGTGCGCGTCGTTCGCCTGTCGGAGCACGAATCCGGCGAGTATGGCCCTGCGATTCGTCTGGCGTACGGGGGGATCGTGGCGGTGCCGCCCCAGTGCGGCAACTGGCCCGACAACCTGGCGCGCAACCGCGAACTGCTTCCGTTCGAGAACTTCGGCTGTGCATCCCAGGCCAATCTGGCGCTCACGGTCGCCAATGCACGCGACCTCAGACATCCTCAGGAAGAAACGCCGCGTTCGAGTGAGCGGCGCAGCGTGACCTGGTCGAAGTACGTGACTGGTGGTCCCGACTCGGGCGATGCCGCCGCCCCGGCAGGTGCGCCCGCCGCTCCGGCCGGTGGCGCACCGCCGCCCGCACCATGAGCGGTGGGGTGGTCACCGTGTGTCCAGACCGCGGTGCGCGCTCAGCGCCGGTCCGCGACTTCACCGTGTCGCGCACCGAGCACCATTTTCGACCTGGCTCTACGACGCTGCGAGCCAGGTCTTAGGATTTGCCTGTCGGTGAGCCGCAGCGCAACCCTGCTTTACCAGTAGCGGTGGCTCCAGCAATACCGGCGGCAGTAGTTGCGGTTGAACCCGTCGTCGCGGCAGGGCAGGTAGCAACTGCGGTAATTGCGGATCGACGAACTGCGGTACGCATAGGTTCTGTAGCCGTAGTACGGCACGACCGGTCCGTAATAGTACGGGCGATGGGAGCGATAGATGCGCCGGTGCGGTCGATGAATCCGGTGCGACCGGTAAACCCGGGGGCCCGCATGGAACCGGCGTGGGCCACCATAGAAGCGGCGCGCACCGGCATGACGGATGCGCGGACCGGCGCGCAGGACACGCCGGCCGCCGACAAATCCCCGCACTCGAGGTCCGCCAAACCCTCGCACGCGAGCGGCACCACGTCGTGCGACGTCGACAACAGGGCTGGCGACGTCGGCAGCCAGCCGTTCAGCCGCCAGCGGCGCCGCGGCAGCCGGTTGGGCATCGACCCACGTACCCAGGAGGGTGGCGACTGACGCGGCAAGTCCAAGACAAGCCGTCCTTATCAAGCGTGCGTGCATATCATATTACTCCTGCGGCCGGTCGCGGTAGACGCGCGCCGACACGTTTAGTTCCTCAGGAAGCCAAAGAAAAAGGCAGTTTGAGGGTGAGTCTGCCCAAAGATTGGGGCTGGTTCGAAGCGGTGGCGTTGGAGAAACGACGCGCAGCCGGCTCGCAAGGGCGAACCGGCTGGCGGGATCACGCGGTGGCTGAGGTGCGATCAGTCCTGGCAGGGGACGTCGATCGTGAGCCCGGCCGAGGCGATGTAGCGCTTGCACGTGGCCGGGGCGTTGGCGGTCTGGACTGGCTCGGTTGCGGCCACGTCGGCGGTCTCGGCCTGCGTGGTCTCGGTGGCTTCGGTCTCTGTCTCGACGTCGCTCTGCAGGGGCTTGTCGAGAGCCGCCAGCGAGGCGATCGAGGCGTTGGACTTGGTCGCGGACTTGGTCTCGACGCGCGCCAGCCGAGCTTGGCCGGCAGCCGCTTTCGCAGCAGCGATTTTCTTTTTCTCGGTCTCGGCTTTCCGTGCGGCGAACGCCTGCTTCTCGGCGGCAGCGCGCTTCTGGGCGGCGATTGCGGCGCGCTTCTCGGCGAGGGCCTGCCGGCGCGCTGAGGCCGCTGCGTAGCCGTGGCCATTCGAGACGCCGTGGAAGCCGAACATTCCGTGCGGGCGGAAGCCACCTTTGTTGCAACCGCCGCCAGCTTCGGCGGTGGCGGTGAACGACGTGGCGGCGACGATCAGGGTGGCGGCCAGCGCGATCAGGGTCTTCGTCATGTCTCTCTCCATCGTGTTTGATGCGCGGTCCGCGCTTGGCTGTCGGGGCGCAGCGCCCGTCCGATGAGGAGAGAATGCCGTCGAGCGCTTCGCCGCGCTGTCCCGCAAGGAACACAGGGCGCATCGCGTGGTCTTTCCTGAATTTTTTTCAGGTGTCGAGCCAACCGGAAAGGTCGGCAAGCGCCCGGCGCGAGGCGGCGCGCTTGCGGGCGAACGACTTGTCCTTGCCGCGAATGCGCTGGCCTGCCTCGTCGCGAGCTGGTGCCACGATCGGCGGCAGCAGCCCGTAGTTGATGTTCATCGGCTGGAACGAGCGCGGTCGCGGCTGCTGCGTGTCCACGGCGGGACCGTCTTCATCCGCCGCGTCGGCAGGCTCGTCATGGACGATATGGCCACCGGTGATATGGGCGATCAGTGCCCCCAGTGCCGTCGTCGGTGGCGGCAGCCGAGGTAGCGAGCCCAGTCGCTCGGCTGCAGCGAGCCGGCCGGCGAGGAGGCCGATCGCGGCACTTTCGACATAACCCTCGACGCCGGTGATCTGCCCGGCAAAACGCAGCCGCGGATCGGCCTTCAGGCGCAGGTAACCGTCGAGCACGACCGGCGAGTTGAGAAAAGTGTTGCGGTGCAGCCCCCCCAGACGGGCGAACTGGGCCTCGCCGAGACCAGGGATCATGCGAAAGATTCGCACCTGCTCGGCATGTTTCAGCTTGGTCTGGAACCCGACGAGGTTCCACAGCGTGCCGAGCGCGTTGTCCTGGCGCAGTTGCACGACGGCATGGGGGCGTTCGCCCCCCCGGTGGGGATTTGCAAGGCCGACCGGCTTCATCGGTCCGAACCGGAGGGTCTCGCGACCGCGCTCGGCCATGACCTCGATGGGCAGGCAGCCATCGAAGTACGGCGTCGTCGCCTCCCAGTCCTTGAACTGTGTTTTCTCACCGGTGATCAGCGCCTCGACGAAGGCCTCGTACTCCTCCCGGCTCATCGGACAGTTCAGGTAGTCGGCTCCGGTCCCGCCAGGGCCAGCCTTGTCGTAGCGCGACTGCTTCCAGGCAATATCGAGGTCCACGCTCTCGATGTGGACGATCGGGGCGATGGCATCGAAGAAAGCAAGGCTCGTCTCCCCCGTCAGCGCGAGGATGGCCTGCGAGAGATCCGGCGATGTGAGGGGACCCGTCGCGATGATCACACTGTCCCAGTCGGCGGGCGGCAGGCCGGTGATCTCCTCGCGCGCGATCGTGACGAGAGGGTGCGTGGCGAGCCGGCGCGTGACCTCCACAGAGAAGGCGTCGCGATCGACGGCAAGTGCCCCGCCGGCCGGCAGTTTGGTGAGATCACCGGCCGCCATGACGAGCGAGCCGGCCCGTCGCATCTCTTCGTGCAGCAGGCCGACCGCATTGTTCTCCCAATCGTCCGACCGGAACGAATTCGAACAGACGAGTTCGGCCAGCCCCTCCGTCTGGTGCGCGTCGGTCATGCGGCGTGGCCGCATTTCATGCAGGATGACCGGCACCCCACGCGTGGCGAGCTGCCAGGCGGCTTCTGATCCCGCCAGACCGCCGCCGATGATATGAACGGGTTGAACGATAGCCATTTCCAACACGTAGTCCAAGACGCGGTCGCCAACAACTGCCACGGCCCTCGCGGTGTGACCTGCGGCTCTCAACCGGTGTAGGCGATGAGGCGGCCGGCAGCCACCACGCACAGCCAGATCAGGATCGAGATCGCCGCCTGGCCCTTCGCCCCGGCCGGCACCGCAGGCTCAGCCAGGCTTCCACGCAGCGCCGCGGCGGCGACCAACTCGCGATAGCGCCACTGAAAGAACACTGCGTTCAGGCCAGCCAGTGCAATGAGCGCCATCTTGGCGGCGAAGGCCGGATTGGCGGCGAATTCCGCGGCATCGGACGCAAACAGCAGCAGACCGCTCACCGCATTCAACCCGAAGCCGATCCATACCCATGGCAGCAGCAACTCGTGAGTGGCCGCGACAGGCAGGTGGCCGCGCAGACCCAGAATACGCATATCGAAGATCATGATCGGGCCGACCAGGATCGCTATCCCGATGAGATGGATCGTTTCCAGCGCCGGATAAGCCCAGGTCGCCTCACGCAACGAGACACTGACGGGTGAAGCCGCCAAGGCCTCCCACAACTCGGTCCAGCCGGAAACGACGCGCAGGCTCACGGGTGCACCTCGGGCAGTGACAGGCGGCAGGGCGGGCGAGTCAGCGCGCGGTGTTGCGGATCGTATACGTGCGACCCTTGATCGTAATGGACTTCAAGCCGAGTTCAGCACCGCCGTCGCGCGCGGGCCATCCCGTCGCGCTGGCCTCAGCGCCGTCAGCGAGAACAGCTTGGGTAAGGCCCTTCGCCTGGACCTTGGGGATGCTCTCTGTCTCGATCGTCCACGAGCCATTGGTGGTTGCGAGCGTGAACGTGATGTGCGGGTTCTGGTAGCTGACCGAGCCGACGGTGCCCTTCAGGGTGACGACCTTGCCCGCATCGTATTTCGTCACGTAGGTGTGATGCCCATTGCCGGACGAGGGCATGAGCAGGCCAAAACACAGCAGGATGAGCGGAAGGAAACGCATCGCGGTCGGCATCGGCGGCCTCGTGAGTGTGAAGGGCCAGCGCAGCTAGCACACCCCGTCTTGCGGCAGTGTGCCATTTATGCCTCCGCGCGTGACACATCAGCCATCGGTTTGGAACAGGGCTGGCGAAGGCCCGTATCGCCTCTAGTGCGGCGCAGGGTCGCACATTCGGCATGTGACGGATCAGGGCCATGCTGCGGCGCACCTATAGTGCCTGTGACCGAATTGCAGCGAATGGGTCCAATTCGCTCGTGGCCCCGTTCGATCGGATGCCGGCCCGCACCTGAATCTGTCACTCTCCTAACGCTGGTTCCAGACACCGTAGAAAAGGCTGACGTCATGCCCATCCGTGGTTTCGTACTCTTGTCGCTGTGCGCGGTGGTCGCTTCTGCGTCTGTGGCGAGAGCCGACCAGACCGGCATGGCAGGTATGCATGCCTGGACAAAAGTAGGCGGCAAGACCTGTCTCGCCGACCATGCGCACTTCGGCGGCAGCAGCGGCTCGTTCAAGTCGAAGCAGGCCGCGTTGAAGGACGCGATCAGCAGTTGGCAGGGGTTCACAGCGTTCGAATACGGTACCGACTGGGCCAATTTCTCGATCGCGCACGCCAAAAAAGTCAGTTGCACGGACGACGCATCGGGATGGTCATGTAACGTCGAGGCCAATCCTTGCCTCGGCAAAGCGCGACGCTGACCCGGCTGTGGATGCGTTCGACGGTCTGTGTCTGTTCTAGGTTTCTCTCTCTCTCTCTCTCTCTCTACTCTTACTCGACCTGACGCACGCAGATACAATCTGACAACCCGATCGAGAAGGCCGCAGCGGTGCCCACGCTGCGGCCTTCTCCGTTTGGGGTGCAACCAGAAGAGACCCGCTCGGTCGGGCGCCGCGACGGCACGAATGCAACCGCCGCCCGGTTGTCTACCCGCCCGTGTGCATATGCATTGGCAACAAAGCGTGCAAAGCCCCTGCGGTCTTCAACCAAAAGCCGATGTGCCCGTGTTGCCACGCCTGTACACATTTGGCATGGTCCGCGCGCCCAATCCGCAAGCAGGGAGCGGTTGAGCGCTGTGGCGGCGATGAGGCCTCGTCGCGGCCCGGCTCAATACGTCGTGTGTCGGCCCAGAGGGGAAGCGATCAATGGATCAGATTTTGTGGGGGATCATCGCATGCGGTGCGCTCTCCCTCCTATATGCGTTCTACACCATTCAAACTGTGATGGCGGCTGACGCCGGCAATGCGCGCATGCAGGAGATCGCCGGCTTCGTGCGCGAGGGCGCGCAGGCCTATCTCAACCGACAGTACACGACGATCGCCAGTGTCGGCGTCGTCATTCTCGTCATCGCGTGGGCACTGCTCGGCCCACTGGTCGCTGCCGGCTTTCTGATCGGTGCCGTGCTGTCGGGCGTCGCCGGCTACATCGGCATGTGGGTCTCGGTGCGCGCCAATGTGCGCACGGCGCAGGCCGCGTCTCAGTCGCTGGCTGCCGGCCTCGACATCGCCTTCAAGTCGGGCGCAGTGACAGGCATGCTGGTCGCCGGCCTCGCCCTTTTGGGCGTGTCGATCTATTACTTCGTCCTGACCAGTTCGCTCGGCTACGCGCCGGGTAGCCGCACGGTGATCGACGCGCTGGTGGCGCTTGGCTTCGGGGCCTCGCTGATCTCGATCTTCGCGCGCCTCGGCGGCGGCATTTTCACCAAGGGTGCCGACGTCGGTGGCGATCTGGTCGGCAAGGTCGAGGCGGGTATCCCGGAAGACGATCCGAGAAACCCCGCGACCATCGCCGACAACGTCGGCGATAACGTCGGTGACTGTGCCGGCATGGCCGCCGACCTGTTCGAGACCTATGCGGTGACGGTCGTCGCCACGATGGTGCTGGCGGCGATCCTCTTCGCCGGCAATCCGACGATGATGGTCTACCCGCTCGCCATCTGCGCGGCCTGCATCGTCACCTCGATCATCGGCACGTTCTTCGTCAAGCTCGGCTCCAACAGCTCGATCATGGGGGCCCTTTACAAGGGCTTCATCGCGTCGGCCGTGTTGTCGATTGCCGGCGTCTACGCGGCCAACCACTTCGTGCTGGGCGGCAACATGGGCGAGGTGGCCAAGACGGTCGATGGTGTGTCCATCACCGGCCAGAACCTGCTGATGTGCGCATTGATCGGCCTCGGCGTGACCGGCCTGATCGTCTGGATCACAGAGTATTATACGGGAATCGGGTTCCGCCCGGTCCGTTCGATCAGCCAGGCTTCTGTCACTGGCCACGGCACGAACGTCATTCAGGGTCTGGCCGTCTCGCTCGAGTCGACCGCGCTGCCTACGCTCGTCATCGTCGGCGGTATCCTGTCCACCTACAACCTGGCCGGACTTTACGGCACGGCGATCGCGACGACGACGATGCTTGGCCTCGCCGGCATGGTCGTGGCCCTCGATGCCTTCGGTCCAGTGACCGACAACGCCGGCGGCATTGCCGAAATGGCCGGCCTGCCCAAGGAGGTTCGCCGTTCGACGGACGCCCTCGACGCGGTCGGCAACACAACCAAGGCGGTCACCAAGGGCTATGCGATCGGTTCGGCCGGTCTTGGCGCGCTGGTGCTGTTTGCGGCCTACAACTACGACCTCAAGTACTTCATCGCGAACGCTGACAAGTATCCCTACTTCAAGGGCGTCGAAGTCGACTTCGGCCTGGATAATCCCTACGTCGTGGTTGGCCTGTTGCTCGGCGGCCTCATCCCTTATCTGTTCGGCGGCATCGCCATGACGGCGGTCGGCCGTGCTGCTGGGTCCATCGTCGAGGAGGTGCGTCGCCAGTTCAAAGCGAAGCCCGGCATTATGAAGGGAACGGAGAAGCCCGACTATGCCCGCGCCGTCGACATCCTGACCAAGGCCGCGATCAAGGAGATGATCGTTCCCTCGCTGTTGCCAGTGCTGTCGCCTATCGTGCTGTTCTTTGCGATCAATGCGATTGCCGGTAAGGGCGCGGCCTTCTCGGCAGTGGGCGCCATGTTGCTCGGCGTCATCGTCACGGGGTTGTTCGTCGCCATCTCGATGACGTCCGGCGGTGGGGCCTGGGACAACGCCAAGAAGTCGTTCGAGGACGGCTTCGTCGACAAGGACGGCGTGAAGCATCTGAAGGGCTCCGACGCTCACAAGGCCTCCGTCACCGGCGACACGGTCGGTGACCCCTACAAGGACACGGCCGGCCCAGCCGTGAACCCGGCGATCAAAATCACCAACATCGTCGCCCTGCTGCTACTGGCGGTCCTGGCGCATTAGATCCTTTGTGGTGCCTTGCGACTTCCCTCCGGGAAGCCGGCCGCAAGGCACTAGGAGAACGCCCCTTCCGGCCGGCTCTCGGAACGAGTGTCGGAAGGGGCAATCAAGATCACCACTTCCGGCCGGCTCTCGGAACGAGTGTCGGAAGGGGCAAACAAAATATGGCCCCGCTCGGCAGCGAGCGGGGCCTTTTTTCGTTCTCATGCAGTCCGGCAGATCGTCATTGAAGTGTCACAAACGAAACAGCTAACTTGCGACGGCAGGGCTACCACGGTGCAGGGCCGCAGGATGCGGCAACAACCAGTTCACGAAAGGTCGTCGCCCATGAACCCTCACATGTTGCTGTTCCGCTATGCCATGACGCGGCCGGGCGAGTTGGCCCGTCCGCATCGCGACGGTGCGCCAACCGAGCCCGTGATATCGAATGTCGAAACCCAGCGGCGGGCCGATCGCTACGCGGCACGTGGCGGTGCCAAGGCCGACGGGGGCAGCCACACGGCGCAAGACCGTTGAGAGCACGGGACTGGTTCGGCCAAGTCCGCAGGTCAGTTCGTCATGGCCAAGCCCCGCGAGGCCAAGCCCCGCGAGGCCGGCCATGGCAGGCCTCGCGACGACGGCGCGACCGACGAGATCGGCCGCCCCCCTCCCGGCCGATCGGATCAACCGTCGGTGCCGAATATCTGGCGGGTGCCGAGGCCGCGGAACAGGTTCTTCAGGAGACCATCGTCGGTACCGCCGGGCGCTGGGGTCGTTTCGGAGATGTAATCGAATACCTTGCCGTCCTTGAGCCCATAGTTGGCGATGCGGTCGACAGAGCCGAGCGGGCTGAAGTAGACGGCCACGATGTTGCGGTCGACCTCGGACGGTTTGAAGAACGCAGCCTGGGTCGACGTGCTGGAGATGTAATAATAGGCCTCGCCGCCATCGGCCGTTGCCGTGGTGGTCGTCGAGGGTGATCCAAGCGACAAGCGAACCTGATCCTTGCTCATGCCGGGCTGGATCTGCTGCAGGTCGGATTGGTTGAAATGCTGTCCGTGTTTCAGGACTTCACCGCCGCAGCCGCCAAGTCCCGTCAGCAGACCGGCGGCGAGCACCATGCGGACGTATCCGAGGCGCAGCGCTCTGCCCTTTGCAGCGATGTCGATTTGGCGCATAGGTCTCCCCCGGGTCATATTTGAGCGCGAGATGGTCGAGACGCGACTGAGACTCGTTCGAGTGAGATGTCACGGCACCGGCCTAGCGCCATCGCCGCGCTGATGCAATATCAGGCAAGCCGGCGTCCTCAGCTCATCTTTGGCGCAAGCCAATATCATCGAGAAGGCAGAAGCGTGTTCAACTGGTGGCCAAAGCGCACGGAACTCAAGCTGAGGGCGACCCGCGTTTATGACGAGGTCGTCACCGCCGCCCGCGATCCTGCCTTCTATCGGGACATGGGTGTCCCCGATACTTTCGAGGGTCGCTACGAGATGATCGTGGCTCACCTGGTCCTGGTGCTCGAACGTCTGAAGGCGGAGGGCGACGAGACCGCCGAGCAGGCCCGCGCGCTGATCGAGCATTTCATCACGGACATGGACGACTGCATGCGCGAGATCGGCGTTGGCGACCTCACGGTGCCGAAAAAAGTGCGGAAGGCAGCCGCAGGCTTGTACGAGCGGGCGGAGGCTTACCGCGCCGCCCTCGCACAGGATGGTGACGAGGCGCTGGCGGCCGCGGTGCAAGAAGCTGTCCACCGCGGCGGTGCCCCAACCGACGCGTCCCGCCTGATTGCCGCCCGGTTGCGCGCGCGGGCGGCCACGCTGCGGCAGAAGACCATCGCCGACGTGCTCGCACTTTGAGCCCTCGTTATTGTGTTGCCCGGAGCGGCGCCTCGCATTCGGAGCGGTCAGCCATCCACAAAGTGTCCCGTGAGGCAGGAGTACGGCATGTCTTTTTCCGATTGGAGCCACAAAGCCAGTTCGATCCCGGCGAGCGGGCTGTCCATGCGACGCCGCGCCGACGACGCTGAGCGTGCTGAGCTTGTCGACACGCTCGGCATCGTGTCCTGCGAACGGGTGGAGGCAGACTATGCACTGCGTATTGGGGCCGATGGCGCGGTCCTCATGACGGGCAGGGTGCGCGCCCGGCTGCATCAGGCTTGCGTCGTCACGCTGGAGCCGGTCGCCGAAGAGATCGAGGAGCCACTCGACACGCGCTTTGTTGCGGCCGCCCTGGCGTTTAGGAACCAGGAGGAAGAGCAGGAGGCGCTGTCGGTGGAGGATGTCGAGCCTCTTCTCGGCGATACGGTCGAAGCCGGACGCATCGTGCTCGAGGTGGTGGCGGCCGCGCTCAACCCGTTTCCCCGACGAGCCGACGCGGCCTTGTCGGAGCACGGAACTCTCGAGGCAGGGGCCACCGGACCGGACAATCCGTTCGCGGCGCTGGCCGTCCTCAAGCCGGACGCATCGAAGGACTGAGGCGAAGGACTGAGGCCGACCCGCTAACGTTGGCCCCTCTGCCGGCAGGCCGTCGTGGGGCGGTGCCATCCGGTCAGCTCGGGGACCCTCACCAAGACCGCGCAAAGCCGGTGGAATAGCGACTCGCCGGCTGAATAGAGCCGGTGCGCACCACCGGTGGGACCTTATGGGCCAGGGCGCTGGGCTGCCCGTCGCCGACGTGCCGGGAAAATCCGGTTGTCACTGGATGGTAAACGAGTATTTTCCGTGCGGCTCTGTTGGGGAACGAGCCAAGCCCTCCAGGCGTCCCCGGTCGGCCCCTGCAGACGGGTCGGTCAGTCCGGTTCGTCCCTTTTCCAAGAGGCAAGTAGCGACATGCCCGCGCCGCGCAAGATTGCGCTCGATGCCATGGGCGGCGACCACGGCCCTGGCATCGTCGTTCCCGGAGCCGCGCTATCGCTGACGCGCCACCCCGGTCTCGAATTCATCATGTTCGGCAACGAGGCCTCGATTGCGCCCGAGCTGGCGCGCCACCCGGCGCTGGCGGAGCGCACGCGCGTCGTCCACACCGATCTCATGATCACCATGGACGACAAGCCGAGCCAGGCTTTGCGGCGCGGCAAGGGATCGTCGATGTGGCTGGCCATCGAGGCGGTGCAGAAGGGTGAGGCCCATGTGGCCGTTTCAGCAGGCAACACCGGCGCGTTGATGGCGATCGCGAAGATGCTGCTGCGGCCGATGGCGGCCATCGAGCGGCCGGCGATCGCGGCGCTGTGGCCCACGGTCAAGTCGGAATGCATCGTGCTCGACGTGGGAGCCAACATCGGGGCAGATGCACGGCAACTGGCTGATTTCGCGCTGATGGGTGCCGCGATGGCGCGGGCGTTGTTCCACATCGAAAAGCCGACGGTGGGTCTGCTCAATGTTGGCGTCGAAGAGATCAAAGGTGACGACGATGTGCGCCAGGCGCATCTGTGGCTGAAGGAGACCGAGGGCCTGCCGCTCGAGTATCGCGGGTTCGTCGAGGGCCACGAGATCGGTCAGGGCGTCGTCGACGTGGTCGTTGTCGAGGGGTTCGCCGGCAATATCGCGTTGAAGACGGCGGAGGGGACCGCCCGCCAGATCGGGCAGTATCTGCGCGATGCCATGCGGGCGACCGCGTTGTCGCGCCTTGGCGCGGTGCTGGCGCGCGGCGGCTTCAAGGTGCTACGACACAAGATGGATCCCCGCCGCGTCAATGGCGGCACGTTCCTGGGGCTCAACGGCATCGCGATCAAGAGCCATGGTGGAACCGACGCGTTGGGCTTTGCAAGCGCGGTCGACCTTGGCTACGAGATGGCCGAAGCCAGTCTCATCGCCCGGCTCGGTGCCGATCTCGAGGCCTTTCACCATCGGATCGCCGAC
This sequence comes from Hyphomicrobiaceae bacterium, assembly GCA_033765285.1. GTDB lineage: Bacteria > Pseudomonadota > Alphaproteobacteria > Rhizobiales > Hyphomicrobiaceae > Filomicrobium. The sequence continues at coordinate 66,915 of JANRIE010000066.1, forward strand.
CGCCTGGCAAGTTGAGACGGAGAGGCGTCCATCGCATCGGCAGCGGACACGGCTTGGCCCTGACTGTCGCCGCAACCACGGATCGCCGGACAAGATGAAGATGGACTGGCGGTGCCGGCCGGCGAGCAGACGAGGGCATGGGCTGTCCCGAGGCTACGCAACGGCCGCGCACGGCAGCAGAGCTCGAGCGCCGGGCTCTGCCGATAGGCAGAACGCACAGAGGTACACGTGGCAGTCATTCGATCGGTGATCCGGGGCGTTGGGGCCCATTTGCCGGCCCGCGTTGTGACGAACGACGAACTGGCCAAGCTGGTCGACACCAGCGACGACTGGATTCGGGAGCGCTCCGGCATTCGCCAGCGCCACATAGCCTCCGACGACGAGCTGACCTCTGACCTCGGCTATGGCGCGGCCCGTCAGGCCCTGATCCGCGCCGGCGTGGACCCCGTCGACATCGACCTCGTCATTTGCGCCACGGCCACGCCCGATCGCACCTTCCCATCGACGGCTGTGCGCATCCAGAACATGCTCGGCGTCACCAAGGGGGCGGCATTTGACGTCCAGGCGGTGTGCTCTGGCTTCGTGTACGCCATGTCGATCGCCGACAATTTCCTCAAGGCCGGGCAGTCGCGGCGGGCCCTCGTGATCGGCGCCGAGACCTTCTCGCGCATCCTCGACTGGGAGGACCGGTCCACCTGCGTTCTGTTCGGCGACGGGGCCGGTGCCGTCGTCCTGGAGGCCCAGCCGCAGCACGGTGAGCGGTCCGACCGGGGCATCCTGGCAACCCGCATTCGTTCTGACGGGCGCTACGAGGACTTGCTCTACGTGGACGGCGGTCCCGGTTCGAACGGCAAAGTCGGCAAGCTGCGAATGAACGGGCGCGAAGTGTTCCGGCATGCCGTACAGAAAATCTCGGGCGTCATCGAGGAGACGCTTCTGGCGGCCGGTTACGCGGCCGATGAGATCGACCTGTTCGTGCCGCATCAGGCCAACAAGCGCATCCTGGACGGCATAGCCGCCAAGCTCGGGGTGCCTCCCGAGCGGATCGTCATCACGCTCGACAAGCATGGCAACACCTCGGCGGCCTCCATCCCGCTGGCCTTGAACCACGCGTTCGAGCAGCATCTCCTCGGCGAGAACAAGCTCGTCCTGATGGAAGCGATGGGCGGCGGTTTCACGTGGGGAGCCGTGCTCGTCCGCTGGTGAGCCTCTGCTGCCCGACCCGAATGCTGAGCGGATACTGGAAAATTGCGCGATTTCATGTGGTTGCTTCAATCGGCCATTGACCACGCGAACACGTGCCAGTAGCATTGCTCAAACGAGTTGGGGTTGGGGAGGCTTGACGATGACCGGCAAAACGTTGACGCGCGCCGATCTGGCGGAGGCGGTTGTGCGAAATGTCGGCCTGCCGCGCAACGAGTCCCATGAGCTCGTGGAACTGGTTCTGAAAGAGATTTCGAATTGTCTTGCCGGTGGCGAGTCGGTCAAGCTCTCGTCGTTCGGGTCGTTCGGCATCCGTCAAAAGGGTGAGCGGGTTGGCCGCAACCCAAAGACTGGTGAAGAAGTGCCCATCACGCCCCGCCGCGTATTGGTTTTCCGGCCGAGCAACATCATGAAGGACCGGATCAACACCGGCTTGCAGACGACAACGGCAGCCCAGTAGGCAGCCGGCGCGAGAGCCTAAGTCGGCGCTTTTTGCGCGTCTGGCCGAAGTGACCCCGGCAAACCTGTGTCGGCTCGGGGCTGTGCGTCATTTGCGCTGAATAGGCCCGTTGAAGACCAGGCTCGTCGAAGATCAGGACTGCCAAATGAGCAAAGCCGTCGACGCCTTTCGCACCATCAGCGAGGTTTCCGAGGATCTTGGCGTGCCAAAGCACGTGCTGAGATTCTGGGAGCAGAAGTTTCCCCAGATCAAGCCAATGAAGCGCGGTGGCGGCCGCCGCTATTACCGCCCAGAGGACATGGAACTGCTGCGCGGCATCCGACACTTGCTGCACGCGGAAGCCTACACCATCAAAGGTGTCCAGAAAATTCTGCGAACCCAGGGCATTGATGTGGTCAAGACAGCGGCCTACGCTGGCGGCACCTCGGCGGTTGCCGCGGTCAGCGCCCTGGCGGCCAAAGTCAGGCGGCGTAAGAAGGGCCAACCGGAATTAGAAAGCGCCGTCGGCCCGGCCGCTCGGCCTGCCCAGCCGCACGCGACCGGCAGCGCCCTCCGCGCCGAGCCTGTCGCGAGGTCGGGTGCCCGTGGGCCCGATGAGGCTGTCAGAGCCGCCCTTGGCGCGGCGATCGCCGAACTCGAGGCCACCCGGCTGCTGCTGCTGTCGGCCGCGCCCGCTCGTTACACCGGTGGCATGCGCAGTGGGACGGGTGAGCGGCGACAGGCGCGGAGCTGACGGCGGGCCGCGCTGCGGTACCCCTCCCCCGCCCGAGCGTGTCGGGCGACGACCGCTCGAACCCCGCTGTGGGGTCGCCGATCGAGCGATGAAGGGTTGCGTACCGCCCCCGTGACCGGTCGCAGCGATCCAGACGCAGCGGCTGGAAAAAGACGGGGCGACCTTTTCGTTTGCCCGGAGCCGGGCCGATCTGTTACATCGTCGTCATGGGGCTCGGGGGCGGCAGCGATATCGCCCCCAGCTTCGTTTTATGCACCGTTATGCAAGCCCGCCCGCACAGATTGGCGGGGCGCAACCCTAATGGTGACGACACGTCCATCGGGCTTGTCGAAAGGATCGGAGCGTAGCGCAGCCTGGTAGCGCACCAGTCTGGGGGACTGGGGGTCGGAGGTTCAAATCCTCTCGCTCCGACCAATCTTTTCAAAGACTTACATTTCAATCTCCAAGATCTAAAATTCGCCAAGGTAGCAAATAGGTAGCAGGCTGGCGTCTGCTCGCCCCGGCGTTGCCACTGACCAGAAGACCACGCCGCATCATTGGAAGACGCACGGTGTCATTGACGGGCGGGACCCCGGCGGGGCGCGACCTGACCGATAGGAGGCGACCGCCCAAAACCCACTCACTTTGAGGGTCTAAGCCACTGACAATACGGGCATCTTGCGAGCCAGAAATTCCTCGCTCAGTTCCTGATTCTCGCTTATAATCAATGCCATGAGCAAGCATTCAACGCATAAGTCGAGCCGGGCCGCCGCCAGAACTCTTGGCGCTAAGACGTTTGCCGCGATTGCGGCCGTCGAGGGGCTGCGCCTCAGTGCGTCAAGCAAGAAGCGGCTCGCGTCGCTCCGGGCTTCGGAGCTGACACCGGATGAGCGTCGCGCCGAGGTGCTGCGCGCCTATTCGCCTCCCAAAGGGCGGCGATGACGAACGGAGGCTACGATGCCTTCGACGATCCGTATTCCTACAAGGGGACGAGCGTTCTCAAAAACCGATTGAGAACTAGAGATTCGGACATCCTCGAAGCCTTCGAACTCGAAATGACGACCTTGCGGGCGGATGAGCCGCTGCCCGAAGGACGTTTTGGTACGGCCCATTACCGCGCCGTGCATCGGCACCTTTTTCAGGACGTCTATGCCTGGGCGGGACGCTATCGAACCGTACGCACTGCCAAGGGCGGCAACTGGTTCTGCTTCCCTGAGCACATACCGCAGCAGATGGATCGGCTGTTCGAGCAGTTGAGAGCGGACGACTTTCTCGCATCTGAAGACTTCGACGACTTCGTGCAAGGCGCGGCGCGCTTCTTGGCGGAGCTGAATGCCATCCATCCGTTCCGCGAAGGAAACGGCCGAGCTCAGCTCGCATTCATGCATCTGTTGTCAGTCCGAGCAGGGCATCCGCTCGACTTCGCCCGTGTCGACCCGCCGAGGTTTCTGCGGGCGATGATTGCGAGCTTCGGGGGCGATGCCGAACCGCTTGCTGAAGCACTGTCGCAATTGCGCGACGTCTAGCGGTCGAGCAGGCGACGCGCCCGCGCAATGCGCTCTTTCAGACCTTCCTGAAACGCCGGATCACGGCGACGGGTCTCGATGTGCTCGGTGATCGCCGCACGGATGACGTCGGACACCGGCAGGTCTTCAACAGTCGCAACCGTTTCAAGCGCCTCGGCCTGCTCGGCGGACAGTCGGATTGTCATGGCTTTTGGGGCTTTCATAAGTGAATCTTGCCACCAAAAGGAATCGCTTGTCAAGCGTCATGGTATCATGGTATCAATTAACCATACCATGGAGGTGCGCATGACGCAGAATGACAAAGACAAAGGCCCTGACGACGAAAAGGGCAACGGCAAGGGGCATGGCGGACCGGACGTGTCCGTCATCAAGATCGATCGCAAGGAGTACCGGGTGCGCGAAAGCGTCCTGACGGGCGCGCAACTGCGCCGGCTCCCCGAGCCTGACATCGGCGCGGATCGCGATCTGTTCGAGGTCGTGCCGGGCGGCTCGGATCGCAAGATCGCGAACGATCAGGAAGTGAGGATGCGGGATGGCCTGCGCTTCTTCACGGCACCCGCCCAAATTAATCCCGGCTGCCGCTGAAGGGGGAACGCAATGCTGCCCGCGCATGACATGGACTATCTGAAAGAGCTTTCGCCGGATGCGTCAGTGACGTCGGAGGCGGGCATGGTTTGCGTGCTTATCCCCTCGTTCCCATTGCCAGCGGGCTTTGATCGACCGTCGGCCGATCTGCTGGTTCGGCTCGCGACGGGGTATCCCGATGTCGCGCCGGACATGTGGTGGTTCGATCCGCCCGTCAAACGCACGGATGGCGCGACGATCCCGGCAACCGAGTCGCGCGAGCGCCATCTCAATCGGGAATGGCAACGGTGGTCGCGGCATTTGCAGCCTGGGCAGTGGAAATCGGGCATCGATAGCCTGGAGAGCTACATCGCACTGGTACGCAAGGAACTGGAGGCTGCAAGACCGGCGGCGATGGCGGCATGAGCATCACTCTGGTTCTCCCCGATCATCTGACGGCTCAGATCACCGAGGCAGCGGGACATCCGCTAGAGACGGCGGGCGTCTTGCTCGCGGCCATGGTCAAGTCTCCTGACGGCGAGACGAGGTTGCTCGGTCTCGACATCAACTGGGTGCCCGACGGTGCGTACATCGAGCGCAAGTCTGATCGTCTATCTATCGCATCCGAAGGCTACGTGGGGGCGCTCGGCGAGGCCGAGCGACGTGGTGCCGTCGCGATATGGCTGCATACCCATCCCGGTATGACGGGCATACCTGTGCCGAGCCCCTACGACGAAGAGGTTGATAGGCAGATCAAGGACCTGTTCCGTCTTCGAACGGACAGCGACTGCTACGGCACGTTGATCGTGTCGCCTCGACCAAAGGGATTGGCATTCAGCGGGCGCTTGCACGTCGGGGACGACCCGGCGGTAGCAATTGAGCGCATTTGGCATGTCGGCGACGGTTGGCGGCTCGTGCGGTCCTATGACAGTGGCTCGCGGCCTCTGCCGGACTTGTTCGATCGGAACGTCCGTGCTTTCGGCTCCGACATTCAGGTGACCTTGGGCGATCTGCACATCGCCGTCGTAGGCGCGGGCGGGACAGGCTCGGCGGTTGCGGAACAGTTGGTGCGGCTTGGGGTACGCAACCTGCTGCTGATCGACGTCGACACCCTTAGCGCATCAAACGTGACGCGAGTCTACGGGTCGTCGCCCTCCGACGTCGGTCGGCCGAAAGTGGACGTCTTGCGCGACCATCTTCTCACGATCGCTCCCGACCTCTCGTGCCGGGCCGTGCAATCGATGATCACGATGGAAAAGAGTGCACGGCTGTTGACGGGGAGCGATCTTGTCTTTGGCTGTACGGATGATAACGCAGGCCGCCTCGTGCTGTCGCGTCTGGCGACTTATCACCTGACGCCCGTGATCGACATGGGCATTCTGCTCAGCAGCGACGCCGACGGACAGCTCACGGGTATAGACGGACGCGTGACCGTGCTCACGCCGGGTGCCCCCTGTCTCGTCTGCCGCAACCGGATAGACATGGCACGGGCCGCGACCGAACTCATGACGCCCGAGGAACGCAACCGGCTCGAATCCGAAGGTTATGCCCCTGCACTTGGTGGCGGGGAGCCTGCCGTCGTGGCCTTCACCACTTCGGTCGCTGCAGCCGCCGTGGGCGAGCTTCTCGAACGGCTCATCGGCTACGGACCGTCCCCAAGGCCAAGCGAGATCCTCATCCGCTGGCACGATCGCGAGATTTCGACCAACCGTGCCGAGCCGAATGCGAGACATTACTGCTCTCGTGACAGCGGCAAATGGGGCGCGGGCAATGTGCAACCGTTTCTGGAACAGGTCTGGCCGCAAAAATGAAAATCGCGTGGTGGCAATGGCTGCCGTTCTGGCGGTGGCGGGTGATCGGGATGGTCGAGTCTGCGGACGAGGTGCCCGAGCGGCTGCCGCGCAATGCGGCAGTCATTGTCGGAGACGAGAAATTTGCGAAATGGCTCGCGTTCGACTGTCCATGCCGTACGGGCCATCGCATCATGCTCAACGCCGATCGTACGCGCCGCCCGGCCTGGCGGGTAGCGGTAGCACCGGATGGACGGCTCACCGTTGCGCCGAGTGTGGATTTTGTCGGCAACGGCTCTAGATGTCATTATTTCATACGAGAGGGACGGATCGAATGGAGCCGAAACGAGAACCGCTGAACGAGGGCGAGGGCCAACAACGGCCCTTGAGCAAGACACCGCTTTTCACGGCAAGCCATGCCGCCCGCTATCAGCGGCAAGAGCTGTTCAAGAGTCTGGAACTTCTGCTCGGCGGGCGAAAGCTGCTTTGCTATGTGTGCGGCCGCAGCGCGGAGATTGATCGCGACGATACAGCCGGGTTCGTCGATCTTCTGCATAACATCCGGGCAGGCGACAAGATCGACCTAATATTGCACACGGGCGGCGGCGACATCGATGCCGCCGAAAAGCTCATCAAGCTCGTGCAGACACGGGTCGGGCCGGAGGGAGAGATCAGGGCGGTCATCCCGGACTTCGCCAAGAGCGCAGGTACGATCATGGCACTCGGCGCGCATTCCATACTGATGAGCGACAGCTCCGAACTGGGCGCGATCGATCCGCAGTTTTGGCTGAAGGATGGTCGCGGAAACGACATTTGCTATTCGGCTCTACAGTACGTCGCCGCCTACAAGCAGCACGAGCAAGCATTGAAAGTCGACCGCGAAGACCCAGTCGCGCAACTGATGTTCGACAAGTTCGATCCGGTTCTGGTGCGGAAGTTCGAAGGTATTCGTGACCGTGCTCGCAGCTTGGCCGAGGACTTGTTGAAGCGTCGGAGCCTTCCGTACACGCTGATCGTCAGCAAGCTCATGGATATCGACCGCTGGCGGTCACACAATCAAATGATCAGTGCAGCCGACGCAGTCGACATTGGGCTGCCCGTCGAGAGCATTGCAGCGGACAGTGATCTGTGGCGCAAATTGTGGGAGCTTCACTGCCATCAGCGGCTTGCCATCGAGGACAAACAGAAAATTTTCGAGTCGACCTACGTCTCACTCATTATTTGAGAAGCCAGTTTGATCCCGCTGACGCGCGCGCATCATTTTCCATAATAGAATTCCATAAGATACATTATCACTTTCCATATTCCAATTTCTCCACCCTGCCGCGAAGCTCGTTTAGGGCGTTGAGAAGTTCTTTGTTTTCTGCCCTCAGATTGTCGTTGGCTGCCTTGAGTTCCTTTATTGCGGCAATGGCCGGCACAACCATGACGGCATAGTCGAGCGTCTTGGCTGTGCCGATTGTCGTGTCGCTGACCTCGTCCACTGCCTGCGGATAAACCTTCTCGACGTCTTGTGCTATCAGGCCAAGAAACTCGCGCTGATCTTTGCTCTTGTCCTTCCAGTGGAACGTCACGGGGGTGATGGCCGACAACTTGTCGAGCGCGGATTGAAGCGGCTCAACCTGATCTTTCAGGCGTCCGTCCGATGTACAGTTGGTCGCGCCCGAACCGTTGCCGAGGGTACAGGTGGTGGTTGCGCCATAAACGGTCACATTGCCGGCAGGGGCAATAAGCATATTAAGCCGGGCCGTCATTGCAGCATCATTGCCTGAAGCGTTATTGGGAGCGCCGTGGAACTGCATTCCAGTGGTATCCAGACGAAGAATGGCACCGTACCCGTTGACCTTGTACTTCCAGCCACCGTTGTAATAGGTGTTGTATCCAATGAACCCGCCTTCCCTACCGAGAGTGAGGGCACCGATGCCGTTCGAATCCGAGATATCAAGCCTACTTTTTGGATCCGTTGTACCAATGCCGACGTTGCCGCTGGAGGCGATCTTGAAGCGGTTGGTGCCGGAGCCAAAGGCGCCAGACCAGACATTGAAAGAATCGTCGCCGGGCTCCTTGGTGATGTGGAAGCCGCCCGCATCGTTGTTGCCAAGGAGGATGCTGGCATAGTCGCTTGAATTCACATGTAGCAAGCCCGCCGGACTTCCCGAGCCAATGCCGACGTTGCCATTGGACAATATCGTCATCAGCGTCGCGTGCGTTGATGCCTCATCGGCAGCAGTCGCGGCAGCTGCGGAGATGCCCAAAGTCATCGCCCCAGTCGTCGGATTTTGCGAGAAGTTGGCTGAGTAGCCAGAAGACATCGCCTTGACACCCGAGTTGTAATAGGAGTTCCAGTACACACCTGGCCAGTTCGTAATGAGCGACACTCCTTTGTTGCCGGTTCCAAACACCGCGGTCGTCGCGCTCACGACGCCAGCCACTTCAAGAACGCCGCGTGTTGGTGTGGGCGTACCAATCCCAATGTTGCCGCCAGCTGAGATGCGCATTTTTTCTGTTGCGTTAGTCACTAGACGGATGTCGTGGTTCGCGGGAGTTCCAAACCATGGGTGGTTCACATCCGTTCCGGCATACAGACTGCCAAAGCCAGAGGAAGTGAGCTGCAGGAGTGTACCTGTTCCGTCGACGTGAAGCTTGGATGTTGGACCGGCGGTTCCGATGCCAACGTTGCCAGTTGAGGCATCTATCCGCATCAGCTCGTTTGTGCCGACCGCTTGCAGGTCCCCGCCTTTGTTGAAGGAGATGTGATTCGAATTGCCCATAAAGAACTGCAACTCTGATGCATTGACGCCCATGCCGACACGGTTTCCGGCCGCGCCATCATAGAGATGGATCTTGGCACCCGTCGCGGCCGCAAAGGACAATGGTGCGCCCGGACTCGCCGTCCCGATGCCCACGTTGGCGGCATCGGTGATCGTCATGGCGAGATTGAGAGTGCCCGCATCTGCTTTGGTCCAGAATTGCAGATTGCCGCCACGGTCATTTGCGGTGGCACCGCTTTGACGAACGAAGATGGCGGCAGAGCGCTTGCCGTTCGTACCGTTGGTGTTGTTGTCCGTTGAGAATTGGATACCGCCTATAGTGGCAGCATCTGCATCGGCTCCTGCCTGGATGAGCTCAAGAATGCCGCCTTCGCTGACGCCTTTGACCGACAGATAACTTCTGCCTGCTCCTGCGGCCAAACCGGGCGACGACGTACCTATGCCGAGGCGGGTGTTTATGCCGTCCCACACGAAATTTGCATTTGCAGCGAACGCGCCCGTACCGCTATCGCGGAATTGAACCTCGGACCCGGAACCCGCCGCGCCCGTGGCGGGCGCATCTACCGTACAGTCGATGGCCGTACCGCCCGCATTGGCCGCACACCATTTGGTTGCTGTGAGCGTCCCGACTTGCGGGTCGCTTTCCACACCGCCCCCCGCCTGCAGGCTCACCCAAGCACCGTTGGCACGGAGTTTGATGGTGTCGGTATCGGTGTCATAGACGATGAGGCCGTCGGCAGGCGTGACAACAGCCGTCACCTCCACCGTTGTCATGCGCGGCGGCAGGAAGCCCTTTGTTGTCGACGAGACGTCGAGCAATGCGGAGGCGTCCGGGGACGTCGTGCCGATTCCGACGTTGCCGGAGCCGCTGATACGCATCCGTTCGACACCGTCGGTGCCGGCATTGGTGTAGAATTGAAGACTTGATGCGCTGCTCGTTCGCGACGAAAGCACGAGGTTGCCAGTGCCGTCGGCAATGATCTGCGCTGAGAAATTGTTATCGACGATGCCCGTGCCGTGACCATAGCCGATTTTCAGGCGCTGACTGTTTGCGTCACCGATGGCCAAGTAGTTTTCCTGGCCGACCGATGCTGTACCGAGTTGAAGGGTCTGCCCAGGAAACTGCGTTCCGATGCCAAGGCGTTTGCTGGTATTGTTCCAAAATAATTCCTCACCGGCCGTCGCACCAGATGTTGTGAACCCGCCCGCTCCATCTGAGAGCTGAACGTATCCGGCCGCGCCTGACGAGGATGCACCGGCAGCTGGAGCACTCTGATTGCACACGATTGCCGTGCCACCAGCATTGGCCGCGCACCATTGGTTTCCCGTGAGCGCCCCTACCTTGGGATCGGTTTCGGTGAGGCTGAGCGTTGCGTTGACCCAAGCGGCTCCATTGTACACGAGGGCCTGGTTCGTCGATGGCGTGGTGATAACCACATCGGTCAGACCATCGAGGTTGCCGCCCCCTCCTCCGCCCGACATCGTGAGCCACGTGCCCGCAACGCAGGCCTTCATGGTCGAGTCTATAGGGTCGTAGACGACGTCGGTCTTGGCATTGGCAACCATCGGTGCGGCCACCGAGCATGGCGCAGCGTATGCGACCGAAGGAAGTCCAAGCACGAGGGCGGCTATGGACACATGGAACGATGCTCGACGCACCAGATGCGAAAACGACAGAAAAGGCTGCAAAAATCCCCCAATCGAATAAATAGAAATACACGATGGATAAATCTGCAACAATTGATTTGTTGGTAAAATAAATTATGACAAATCACGGTATTAGATTTTCAAATCCTAACGGCAATTGGTCACGCTCAGCGATATATTTCTGGACTACTCGCACGAATGCGGCAGACTGTAGTCATGTATTTCCAGCAATTCATACTCCTGTATTTACAGACTTACAGAAAGAAGACGTTTCATGATCATCACTTTGGCCTCGTCAAAAGGCGGCGTCGGCAAATCGACCACAACCGCCGCGCTCGCGGGCGCATATGCCGCTGCCGGCTGCCGCACCCACGTCATCGACCTCGACAACAACCACACGGTTTCCCGCTGGCTCGACGACGGCAGTGCGACCCCTCGCCTCTCCGTCTCGGTGGCCGATCCCCAGGATTTGACGGAACACCTGAGCGCGATTGCAGAGGCGCATAAGCCTGACGTGACGTTGATCGACATCGCCGGCACGTACGAGCGCGCTTTGACCGTGGCCGTCGCGCGGGCGCATCTAACCATCATTCCGGCGGGGCCTTCGGAGGCGGACATCTTCGAAGCTGCGCGGGTTTCACGGCACATCCGCTCGGTATTTCAGGCATTCGGCCGCGAGCCTCTGTACCGCGTGCTGCTGACAAGAGTGCAGCCCCTCGCCTCCCATGCTCAGGTTCACGCGATTGCCGAGGTCGGGCGAATGAAGCTGCCGCTCTTCGAGACGGCGATCCGGCAGCGCGCGGCCTACGTCGAGATCGGGCTCTCCGGTCTGCCGCCGCATTTCGCGGATCGGGCGCGCGCAACGGTCGCCAAGTCGGTCGCCGAGATCGACGCTCTCGTGGAGGAAATCGGCGCTCTTGTCGTCGGGCTCGATGGTGACCGGCCCGCCCGGGAGGTCGCATAATGACCGAGAAGTCCAGCAAGTTTCGCCCGATTGCCGTTCCCCTCGACGTGGACGACGCGGCGCTCGACCGCGTGAACAGCCGGCTTGGGGTGCCGACGCTGACTAAGCCGGGCGTCAAAACATCAACTTCGGATCACGATCCCGTCGACGTTCCTGCGGCACCCGATCGGCCAGCACTCGAAAAGCTCACGATCGAATTGCCGCGCTACCTTGCCGATGCCTTGCGTCGCGAAGCCGTCGAGCGGCGGACCACGGCACGGCATCTCGTGATGCTGGCTCTCAGGAAGGACGGGTTTCAGGTAGATGACGCCGATCTCGTGCCTGATGGCCGTCGCGCTCGCGGCAAGGTACGGACTGCTGTAGTCCTGTAAATACAGGTCTTCGTATGTGCGGCTTTGCCTGTACGCACTGGCTGCCGCTCATCCGAGGGGCCTGGGCCGGTTTCCCTGCAAGTCCATGCAGAGGGGTGCTGGAATGCGTTTGGGTGATGGGAGCCGCTTGCCCCTCGCCAAGCCCTACAGCCTCTCCACGCGCTCGCCATGGCCCATTGCGCGGGTTGGATATGTCAATGCCTACGAATGCTTTCGAGCGCCTGTCAATGTCGGCGAGGGGACCGGTTCTTTCAGCCACTCCCGCTCCCGCCTTGACCTCCGACGCCGATCAGACCTTCAGGGCACCCGCGCGACGCCCGCCAGCCATGGGGGCGCGGGCTGCGCGTGCGCTGTGGTCGGTCGCTGCTGTGGCAGACGGCTCCGGTCCCCTTATTGTTTATATAAGAAGGAAATGACCGCGACTCCGCAGAATGCCTAGATCGAAGAATCAGTTTCTGATTCAAAAGAATCAATTTCGGTTCATTTTTGCTCAGAATAGGACTTGCCAATTGAGCAAATTAAATCACACTCGTGATTGTAATTGTTCAATCCGAAGGGGCAAAAATGAGCAAAATGGAACAAAAGCCCGGCGCAATTCGCGAGAAGCACGGCATCCCCGTCTACCGGACGAATCCGAGCGTGCCTAATCCAAACGAAATTGCCAAGTCGAAGCGCACCCAGATCGGGGATACGCACAAGGGCTTCGTGGTCGACAACGGGACAGGCGAGATACTGGGGCGAGGGGCGGCGTTCGCCTATGAGTTCGAGGAGGTGGACAAGGAAAGGTTCGTGAAGCTCTACATCGCCGGCCTCAAGCAAGCTTCGGGTCTCTCGAAGGCGGGCCTCGCAGTCTTCGAGATCGTGTATTCGGCGCTGCGCGAGACGCCGGGGAAAGACACGGTGAACCTGAGCCAGGACGAAAGCAGTCTTGCGCCTGCGAC
>JANRIE010000068.1:0-89160 GCA_033765285.1 Hyphomicrobiaceae bacterium
GTAGCCGCCCATGACGCCGTAGCCCTTGGCCAGTGTCCCGTTGATGATGTCGACGCGGTGGGCCGCGCGGTCGCGCTCGGAGATGCCGCCGCCGCGCGGGCCATAGAGGCCGACGGCGTGCACCTCGTCGAGGTAGGTCATGGCCCCATAGGTCTCAGCCAGGTCACACACGGCGTTGATGTCGGCGACGTGGCCGTCCATCGAATAGACGCTCTCGAAGGCGATCAGCTTGGGCGTGCCCTTGGGATAGCGCTTCAACTGCGCTTCGAGGTCGGCGTAGTCGTTGTGACGGAAGATGTGCTTTTTGCCGCCGCCCCGGCGAATGCCGGCGATCATCGAGGCGTGGTTTTTCTCGTCGGAGAATACGACGAGGCCAGGGATCAGATTCTGGATGGTCGACAAGGTGGCATCATTGGCAACGAACGCCGACGTGAACAGCAGCGCGGCCTCCTTCCCATGCAGGTCGGCGATCTCGTGCTCGAGTTCGACATGGTAGTGCGTCGTGCCCGAAATGTTGCGCGTGCCTCCGGAGCCAGCCCCGACGGTATCAATCGCCTCGTGCATCGCGGCGAGCACCTTGGGATGCTGGCCCATGCCGAGATAATCGTTGGTGCACCAGACCGTGATGTCGCGCGCAACGGCCGACGCGCCACGCTGGCTGCCAACATGTTCGGCGGCCGGAAAGGCACCACAGCGACGCTTCAGGTCTGCGAACACACGGTAACGGCCCTCCTCGTGGAGCTTCTTCAACGCGTCCTCGAAGTGGCTTGCGTAGTCCATGAGCCCGACCGTCCCCCACCTTTTCGTCTTTGACCCGCAGATAACCCTGCGCGCTGGCGTCTTGCTTCACCCGATTGGATCAGGCCCTGCCCTAGCCTGTCAACGCCGAGAGCACAATGCGGCGCGTTTGTTGTGCGACCGGTCGCCCAGCCTGCTCGTTGGAACGGCAGAACCGAGGACTCCGATCTGCCTGAATGTACGCATCATCGGCTTCGGCTCGCGCGGCAGTGCCGCACCTGTGCCGGTTGCGCTGCTGGACGGACCGGCGTGTGCCGGAGATGCTCCCTCGCAGGGTCGTGCGAGTAGTGACGATCATTCCGCGCTCGTCGGCATCGAATGTGCGCAGGGCCGGTGTCCGTTCGACCGGTATCAATCCGGATCGGCGGCCTTTTGGGCAGCCGCCGAACCATCGACGGCGGGCACCGCCTGACGCGGCGGCAGTGCACCCGTTGTCTGCGGGGCTGCGGTCGGCTCCGCGACCGGGCGGGGCCGCGTTCGGGACGTGGCGACCGGTTCACCACCCACGCCAGCCAGACCATCCTTGTTGTAAAGGTCGCGGCGGAACTGAACGACGCCGTCCTCGGTCGCCCACGCCGTGATGTAGACGAAGTGGAGCGTGACGGGCTTCTTCAGGCTGACGTTCTTCGTCTCACCCGACGTCTTCACTGCCTCGACGGCAGCGCCGTCCCAGCCGCCCTGATCGGCCAGCAGCCAGACGGCCAATTGCTCGATCCCGGCGACACGAATGCAGCCCGAACTCGCCGCCCGGAAGTTCCGCCCGAAAATGGAATCCGACGGCGTGTCGTGCATGTAGACCGAATGGCCGTTATGGAAGTTGATCTTGAGGAAGCCCATGGGGTTGTCCGGCCCCGGCTGCTGGCGGTAGGACAAGCTGTTGGGCTGACCCGACGCCCAGTTGATACTCTCCGGGGCGAGCTTGCGTCCCGCGCCGTCATAGGCGTCGATGCCGAACTTGACGAGCACGTTCTTGCCCGCCTTCTGCATCTGGCGTCCTTTTGGGATCAGGTCCTTGTGCACCACGGTCGGCGGCAGGCGCCAGACCGGGTTGAAATTCAACTCGTGGATGCGGGAGGTGAGCAGCGGCGTCTTGCGGTCGACCTTGCCGACGACCCCGGCGTGGCGCGTGACGACACGGTCACCATCGACGGCTTCGACTTGAGCCGCAGGGATGTTCACGGCGACGTAGCGCCCTTTGCCGGTGCGACCGGTGAATTCCTGTAGCCGCTGCAATCCCAGTTCGAGCTGCCGAAGGCGCGCCTTGGCCGGCACGTTCAGAGCGGCCCGCGTGCGATCATCGACGATCCCGGTCGGTGCCAGACCATTGGAGGCCTGATAACGCTTCACGGCCTTTTCCAGGTAGTAATCGAAGCCTTCTTGCGACCAGCCTTCGTCCTTGAGGTCACCGGTCAGTTTCAAGCGCTGGCGCAGAACAGCGACCTCCGGATCGCTCATCCCCGTGCGCAGGACCTTATCGGCAAGTATGGGCCAACCGCCCGCCGCCGCGATCTCTCTGTACCGGGCGATGGCTGCTTTCGTTGCCGCGACATTGGCCGGTGACAGCGTCGGATAACCAGGCGGCGGGTTGGCTTCCCATTCGCGGGTAAACGTCCGGTCGACGGGATCGCGCGTCGCCGACGGCGGTCCGAAATTTTCGCCGAACGGGTTCCAGGCCAGCGCCACCCCCGGGCTGACGAGCACGGAACCGAGCACCAAAAGCGCAAGAATCGCAGCACGTTGCATCGAGGAGCAATGCGGTTTCGCCATCCAGTCCGTCGACATGTCAGCCCGCGCTCCTGTCCGTTCGATCCGCTCGTCGTTGCTCATCACGCGCTGGCCAGTCACGCAGCTGCCCAACGTGCAGTTTCGGGCGAGCGGTGACAGGCGGCGAGCTGACGCGTCCACGCGGACCTCCGCCGCAACCACCTTGCAGGCGGTCTAAACCAAACCACGACGCGGTTCCAGACCGGCACGTGGGGTTCCCGAACGAAAGGTGCGTTATTTGCGGACCCCTGCAAAGCCGGCAGCGGGTCTGACGGGGGCGTCTAGCCCCCCACTGGTGCGCGACGGCCACATCGGCCCGCACGCGATCACGCAACAGCAAAAGGACCGCGGCGTCCCGCGGCCCTTTCGTCGTTGCGCCGGTGGCGTCACTCCCGGTTCACAGTCGATAGCGGATCTGATCGGACCAGAAGCGCTCCAGACGGACCAGGGATTTGTTCAGGCGCTGCAAGTCATCCTCGCGCACCTCGCCTACCGCACCGATGGAGCCGAGCTGGCGCTCGTAGAGATTGCGCACCACGTCACTGGCCTCGAGCCCCTTCTCGGTGAGGCTGACGCGCACCGAGCGGCGATCGGTCTCGGAGCGCTTGTAATGGATGTAGCCCATGTCGACGAGCTTCTTCAGGTTGTAGGAGACGTTCGAGCCCAGATAGTAGCCGCGCGTCTTGAGTTCGCCCGCCGTCAGCTCGCTCTCGCCGATGTTGTACAGCAGCAGAGCCTGAACGCTGTTGAGTTCCGAGCCTCCCAGCCGGTCGAACTCGTCCTTGATGACATCGAGCAAAAGCCGGTGCAGCCGCTCGATGAGGCGCAGCGCTTGCAGGTACTCGGCCTGATAGGTCTCGCGGTTGTCCCGCGCGGCATGCCGCGCCATATCCAAAGCAACACTCATGGAACTGCCTCTTTACCTGTTTGACGCACCCGGTTTTGTCCGGACTTGCCCAAAAGGTAGCGAGCGCAACTAAAGGTTACCTAAATAGACATAGTAAAAGAATAGTAACGGGGGGCTCACGGAATAGAGCCTTAACACCATCCTGCATCTGTTGACCTGAAAGCTTACAATCCGGGCAAATTGCACGCAGAAATTGCAGGTCCCGACCAATAATTCCACCGAGCAGCCCCGCTCGAACGCTGTTTGGATGGCCCTGACGTCCAGCGCGTTAACGCCTGCCTCCGGCGTTGCCCGAAAGGTTGCCCCTTAGATAGTCGCCTCTTGCATCAAACGGCGTTCTGCCAAGGCGAGGTCGGGGTCCAGCGCGGCAAAGTAGCTGTCGACGACCGCCGGGTCGACGTCCGCCAGTCGCGCCGGATTCCAGCGCGGGGTCTTGTCCTTGTCGACCAGCAGGGCGCGCACGCCTTCGCGAAAGTCGTGTCCTTCGAGAAACCGGCAGGCGAGACGATAGTCCTGGATCAGCACGCCGCGCAGGTCGAGATCACGCGCCGCGCGCATGTGCCGCAGACTGACCACGAGTGACAACGGCGAACGCGCGACGAGGTCATCGGCGACCTTCCCGGCCCACGCGGCCTGCGCGCCCCGGACGGCCCTCAGCCGGGTCATGATCTCCGGTACGGTCGGTGCCGCGAAGGCCGTGGCGATGATCTCTCGATAGGGCGCGAGGTCCCCGGGTCCGGGATCGCGGTGACGCTCGTCGAGCAGGGGATCGACCGGCCAGGCGTCGGCGAGACCGGAGCAAATGGCTGGATACTCACCCGCGTCGATGCAATGGGTGAGAAGGCCCAGCGCATAGGCATCAGCCCGCCCGATCGACCGTCCCGTCAACCCCAGGTACAGCCCTGTTTCGTCGGGCAGGCGGGCCAAGGCGTGGGACACGCCCGCATCGGGAAACAACCCGATCATGGTTTCAGGCATCGCGAAACTGTAGCGCTCGCCGCCGACCCGGTGCGTCGCAGACGCCGTCAAACCTACCCCGGAGCCGACGACCATGCCGTCGATCAGCGCCACGGTCGGCTTGGCGAAGCACTCCAGTTGCCAGTCGAAGGCATATTCCTCGGCGAAAGCACGACGCGCGGCTGCCAGATCGCCGGCATCCGCCAGCGCCAGGATTTCGCGGACATCACCGCCCGCACAGAACGCCCGCTCCGAGGCCGATCGGATGACCAGCGCGTAGACCTGAGGGTCACGGCCAAAGGCCGGGAGAGCGGCGCTCATGGCCGCCCGCATTGCGACATCGAGCGCATTGAGCGCGCGTGGACGGTCCAGTGTGAAATGCGCCATGGCCCCGTCGATACCGATGCCGATACCGATACCGATGCCGCTTGTGTTGTAGGCCCCGCCTGCTGTGCCGCTCATCAACTTCCCCCAGCCGTGTGACCCGCGCACAGGTTTTGCACCAGCCATCAACGCGCCATGCTCGGCGCCGAGGCTGGACTTGCACAAAAACGATTCGAGGGTATACCGATCGACACTAGGTTTTGTCTTCTGAAACACGCAGATTCGCACCGCCGCAGTTGTAATTCGTTCCGGCGATTTCCGATACCGCAACGAGGCTTACGACACCGATGCGACCGCGCCACGCTGTCTTGCTAGCTGCAACGATTGCGCTCCTGGCTCCCGTCCCGGCGGGCGCGCAATCCATTACCGATGTGATTACCGCGGTGGCTCGCACCACCGTCGAACCGACGCCAGTCGCCGAGCCCGACGCACCCACAGACCCGGCAGCACATGAGCCGGCTCTCGAGCCGCCGGTGGCCACGACGCAACCTGAGGCAGCCTCGAGAGGTGCCGCGACCGCCCCGCCGCAGCGGCCGGAGCCACCCGAATGGCCGCGGCTTGTGACAACCGCGCGTTCGGGAGCCAAGACCGTCACCAGCCCGGCCGCCCGGCAGGCCGCCTGGCCGCAGACTGAAATCGACCTCGCGCGGGCACGCTGCCGACGCATGTTGAAAGGGCTCGACATCGTGGTCGCCGCCGAAGAGCCGATCCGCGAGGGCACAGCATGCGGTGACCCGGCACCGGTGACGCTGGTCAGTGTAGGGACCAAGCCCCAGGTCGCCCTCTCGCCGCCTGTTGTCGTCAACTGCGACCTCGCCGTTGCTGTTCACGGATGGGTCACCCAATCTCTGCAACCGCTGGCCCGGACGCACCTGGGTGGTCCTCTCGTCTCGATCGAGACGATGAGTTCGTATGCTTGCCGCAACGCCTACGGGCGCGCCGACACCCGGCTGTCCGAGCATGGCCGCGCTAATGCCCTGGACATCAGCGGGTTCATCACCAGTGGCGCGCAGGGCGCCCGGTTGCTGGCCGACTGGGGCGCAACAGACCGCGACAAGGAACAGGCCATCGCCGCCAAGGCCCGCCAGGAACGCTTGGCGTCCGCCCGCTTGGAAGCGGAAAGGCGAGCCGCAGATGCCCGGAAGACCGTCGCTCCGGAACCTGATCCCGCCCACCGCGATCACCCCGATCGCGAGGCCCCAACCGCTCGGCAAGCTGACGCGACCATGGCGACTGTCCGCGCGACCATCCTTGAAGGGGTGCCGAGTGGGTTGTCGATACTGCCCAATCTGTCCGCCGATGCCCGCGCGGGATTCGGCTTCGAGGCCAGCAGGCTGGGCGGCCCTGGGTCGGGCATGGGCCGGCTGCTCGTACCGCCGCCGCTGGTGGTCGGTACAGCCGGCCGCGCGGCGACCATCGACAAGGCGCGATTCCTGCGCGAGGCCCACGCTTCGGCCTGCCGACGGTTTGGAACGGTGCTGGGCCCCGAGGCCAACAACGCCCATCGCAATCACTTTCATATCGACCTGGCCGATCGGGGCAGCGACAACTTCTGTCAGTGACCGCCTCCAAGATCAGGTGGTAGTCTCCACAGCCGCGTGTCATGCGTCACCTGCCCCTCTGGCGGCGGCTGGTCATCATACCCAGACGCGGGACCTCGAACTGCCGAGTGCAGGCAGCAGCCGTCTCGCCGTGCAGAGCGCCCGGACAGGACCTGAAATGGGAACGCGATGAGCAGCACCGGCCGCACGGACACCCTGCCTCCTTCGACTGGCGGCTTTCCATCGGTTCGCCTGCGCCGCACGCGACAGGCACCCTGGTCGCGGCGGCTGGTCGCCGAGACGACGCTGTCGCCCGCCGATCTCATCTGGCCACTCTTTGTGATCGAGGGGCAATCGACCTGCGTCCCGATCCCCTCGATGGCGGGTGTCGAGCGGCGGTCGATCGACCTGTGCGTGGCAGCCGCCGAGGAAGCCCAGAGCCTCGGCATTCCGGCCATCGCACTGTTTCCCTATACCGACCCGGCAAAACGGACGGCCGATGCGGCGGAAGCCTTCAACCCCGACAACCTCGTCTGCCGCGCGACGCGCGCCATCAAGGCGGCTGGTCTCGACGTCGGTGTGATCCTCGATGTGGCCCTCGACCCCTACACCAGCCACGGCCACGACGGCCTTGTCATCGGCAATGAGATCGCCAACGACGAGACGCTGGAGGCGCTGGTGCGTCAGGCGCTTGTCCAGGTCGAGGCCGGTTGCGACGTCCTGGCCCCCTCCGACATGATGGACGGCCGCATCGGCGCCATCAGGCGCGCTCTCGAGGCGGCAGGGCATCGCAATACGCTCATCCTGAGCTACGCGGCGAAGTATGCTTCGGCATTCTACGGTCCATTTCGCGATGCGGTCGGCTCCTCATTGACGCTGAAGGGCGACAAGCGAACCTACCAGATGGACCCCGCCAA
The DNA here is from genome assembly GCA_033765285.1 of Hyphomicrobiaceae bacterium. Taxonomy (GTDB): domain Bacteria; phylum Pseudomonadota; class Alphaproteobacteria; order Rhizobiales; family Hyphomicrobiaceae; genus Filomicrobium. Next base: position 7,269 of record JANRIE010000068.1, read on the forward strand.
CACCGACGAGGCGATCCGCGAAGTCGCCCTCGATATCGCCGAGGGGGCCGACATGGTCATGGTGAAGCCCGGCATGCCCTATCTCGATATCGTGCGCCGCGTGGCGAGCGAACTTCGGGTTCCGACGTTCGCGTATCAGGTGTCGGGAGAATACACGATGCTGGTAACCGCCGCGAGCGCCGGCCACCTGGACCGCGAGAGGGTGATCCTGGAAAGCCTCATCTCCTTCAAACGCGCCGGAGCGGCTGGCATCCTGACCTATTTTGCCCCCGAAGCGGCAAGGCTGTTGGCGCGCGTCTGACGCGGCCCCCTCCGCGTCGGCAGCCGGGGAGATTTCCCCCAACCTGAGGGCATTAGACGGGCTACCCGCGGCTTGCTACACGGACGGGCTGCGCGAAAGTCGGTCCTGCATGAAAGGGAGGCGGGGCGGGGGTGCTGTTCAACTCTCAGGTATTCATCCTCGGCTTTCTGCCTATCGTGCTCGCGCTGTATTATGCGCTCGCTCGCAGGAAGGTCGCGCGCGAGTGGATGCTCGTTCTCACGTCCCTTGTCTTCTACGGCTGGTGGGACATTCGCTTTCTGCCCCTCCTCGTCGGCCAGACGCTGATCAGTTGGCTGCTCTCGGAGTGGCACTTCGCCGAGAAGCGCCGCGGCCGGAGAGGTCGGCTGCCGCTGTGGCTCGGCATAGTTGGCAACCTCGCGGTCCTGGGCGTCTACAAGTACCTGGATTTCGCAGTCGACATGCTGGAGAGCGCGTCCGGCCTCGATCTGCCGCGTGCGGAGCTGATACTTCCCATCGGCATCAGCTTCTACACCTTCCAGATTGTCTCCTACCTCATCGACGCCTTGCGCCAGGAGGCACCGCGGTACGGCGGCCGGCGCTTTGCCCTGTTCGTCGTGCTCTACCCCCAGCTCGTCGCCGGGCCGATCGTCCGACACAACGAGATCATCGCCCAGTTCGACCTCGACCCGCTGCGGACCGGGCTGGCCGAGCGCATGGGCCGGGGCCTGTGCCTGTTCATCATTGCGCTGCTGGCCAAGGTGTTTATCGCCGACCCGCTGGCCGGCATCGCCGACCCCGTTTTCGCCGCCGCTGCGACATCGCCACCGACGCTGGCCCTCTCCGCATTGGGCCTCCTGGCGTTCGGCCTGCAAATCTTCTTCGATTTCGCCGCCTACTCCGAAATGGCGGTGGGCCTGGGCTGGATGCTCGGCCTTTCGCTGCCGATGAATTTCAATCAGCCCTACCGCGCCACCAGCCTGCAGGATTTCTGGCGGCGCTGGCACATGACGCTGTCGCGCTTCCTGCGCGACTATCTCTACATCCCGCTCGGTGGCAGCCGCCAGGGCACCGCGCGCTTTATGCTGGCGAGCCTGACGACGATGGGCTTGTGCGGCCTGTGGCACGGTGCGGGCGTCACGTTCATCCTCTGGGGGCTTGCCCATGGCGTCGGCCTGCTGGTGGTGCGCGGCTGGCGAGAGCTGGGCGTGACGATGCCCGCGCTACTGGGCTGGGCGTTGACGTTTTCCTTTGCGATCCTGACCTTCGGACTGTTCCGCGCTCCCGATCTGGCGAGTGCCGGCAATCTGTTTGCCGGCCTTGCCGGCACCGCAGGTCTCGGCGTGCCATGGGATATCGAGAGCAGCCTCGTCGTTCTCCTGGCGCTGACGATCGCCCTCGTCCCGCAGCCCGCTCTCGTCCTCGTCGAACGCCAGCTTTGGCCCAGCCGTCTGCTGGCGGCGGGGCTGGCCTTGGCGACCGCCTTCACCGTGCTGTCGCTGGGCCAGGGCGCGCCGCAGAGCTTCATTTACTTCCAGTTCTGAGGACGCACCCGGCCATGGACACGCCCCCGCAGACCGTCGACCAGACAGCTGGTAAGCCCGCGGCCGCAGCGTGGCGCGCCTTCGTGCTGACGGCGACGGCGACGTTCGCGGCGCTGATGCTCGCCTGCCTGCTGCTCGTGCTCGCCATGAACCCGTACGGCAACCTGCCGACAGGACTGTTTGCCACCCACGTCATCATGGACATCAACCAGCGCTATCAGTATCCCGCCATTGTCCGGGCGAAGACCTACGATGCGATCGTGATCGGCACGTCGACCTCGCGCCTGCTCGATCCCAGCGCCCTGGAACGCGCCTTTGGTGGCCGCTGGGCCAACCTCGCCATGAACGATTCCCGCGCCTGGGAGCAGGTTCAACTCGCCCAGCTTTTCGTGCGCCACACCCCTCGGCCGCATGCCCTCCTCGTCGGCATCGACAGTGTCTGGTGCGCTCCGGATGCCGACCAGAACCGGATCACCCGGCGCGGCTTTCCCGAATGGATGTACGACGAAGATCTGCTCAACGACTGGCTTTATGTCCTCAACACGACGACCGTCGACGTGGCGGTCCGCCAGGCCGTGCAGCGGGTCGGCATCTTTCCGCCGCGCGTGCCGCACAACGGCTATGAGGTGTTCGTGCCGCCGGATGCGACGTACGACGCCCCCAAGGCCCGCGACAAAATCTGGCAGTTCGTGCGCGAGCGCCGCATCGTTCCCGCGCGGCAGCCCTACCGCCTCAAACCGGGCGAGCCCGGCGTCTGGCAAACACCGGCGCTGGACTGGCTGGAGCATCTCCTGGGTGCTCTGCCCGACACGACGCTGCGTCTGCTCGCCCTGATGCCGGTCCACATTGCAGCCCAGCCGCGCCCGGGCCACAAGACCGAGGCCGTGCTCGCCGAATGCAAGCGCCGCCTTGCTGCTTTGGCCGACCGACACCGTGCCCACCTGATCGACTTCATGATCCCGTCAGAGATCACGACCAACGACGACAACTACTGGGACAACCTGCATTACCGCGTCGGCGTCGCCGCCCGCATCGTCGACGGGCTCGCCGTGGCGGTGCAAGCCCCTGTGCCGGCCCAAACGGCGGCCGACACCCCGTGGCGAAGTCTGGCGCGACCAGCATCGGGCACGGGCGCGCCACACAATCCCGGCGCACCGGCCATGCGCTGATCGACGGGCGGGGCGGCGGGGTGAGCGGGCGTCTCAGCCCTGGCGTCCGGTGAACCCGCGGCGGATGGCATCCGTCAGGCGCATCGGCTTGCCAGCGACGGAGACGAGGACAACGACCACCTCGGCCGCGAAGATGCGCGAGCCATCGCGGCTGATCTCCTGGGTCAGTGTGACAGAGGCACCGCCCAGGTCCTTGACCCGCGTCGTCACCAACAGCAGATCGTCCATGCGCCCTGGCCGGATGAAATCCAGGCTCATGCGGCGGACGACGAACACGGCCGGTTCGCTGACCGCCTCTCCGGTGATCATGCGCCGGGCATCGACGCCGAGGTGGCGCAGAAAATCGGTTCGCCCGCGCTCGCAGAAGCGCACGTAGGAGGCGTGATAGACGACGCCACCGGCATCGGTATCCTCGAAATAGACACGCACCGGCAGTTCGTGGTGGCGGCCGGTCTCGTCCTCGATCAGACGGCCGGCGACATCGGGCCAGTGCTCAGCGCTCATGGGACCGGCTCGCCTCTGCTACAACATCCACGATGACGATCTCGGGCGGCGAGCCCAGCCTCAGCGGAACGCCTGAGAGGCCAAGGCCACCGGAAACGACGAGATGGCGCTCGTCCTCCACGATATGCCCGTGCGCAAAGCGCGAGCCGTAGGCGGAGGGCACGACCGGCGTGAAGCCGGCGAACGTCACCTGTCCGCCGTGCGTGTGTCCCGAAACCGTCAGCGCCACGCGCTGGCCGAGGGGACCCATTTCGGCGAAAATATCGGGTTCGTGCGCCATCAGAATGACCGGAGCGTCGTCGGTGACCTGCGCCAGCGTGGCTGGCAGGTCGTGAATGCCGACATAGGGTATCGGCCTGCGCCGCACGCCGACTTGCGGCCAGAATGCCCACTGGTCGCCAAGGCCGGCGATCCAGAACGCGCCACCGTCTTTCGTGAGCCGAACGGCCTCGTTCTCGTAAACTTTGACGCCCGCCCGCTTTAAGGCCTCGCCCGCAGGGACCGGGCCGGCGCGGGCCCTCTGGACAGCGATGTCATCCCACCAGTCGTGGTTGCCGAGCACGGCGTGGGTGCCCAGAGGGGCCGAAAAGCACGCGAGTTCGCGGGCCCATTGGTCGCTGGCCACCAAGCGACCACCTGGCACGAGACCGGCCCAGCGCTTCATGGAATAGCTGGGCACATAGTCACCCAGCAGCAGCACGGCATCGGCATTCAGGGCATTGGTTCGCGCCACGATCTGCCGCACGCGGTCGAGACCCATCCATGGCTCGACGATATGCAGGTCGGCGACGACGGCGAACCGCAACGCGAGCCCGTGCGGCCAATGCCGCGGCGCGACGGTGTAGCGCGAAACCCGCAGCCGGAACGGCTCGGCCAAGGCATAACCGCCAAGGCTGACCCCCGTGGCACCAACGGCCAGAATGCCCTTCAGCAGTGTGCGTCTCGAGATCAAAACCGCTTGCGCCCCATCGCGTCGGCCTCGTCGTCCGGGTCGAACAGGGGCAACGCGTCTGGGGCGGATTTGGGGCCGCCGGACAATCCCAGGTGCCGATAACCTTTGAGGGTTAACACGCGGCCTCTGGGGGTGCGGCCGATGAACCCCTGCTGCAGGAGATAGGGTTCGACGATCTCCTCCAGCGCATCGCGCGGCTCCGACAGGGCTGCTGCCAGCGTCTCGATGCCGACCGGGCCGCCATCGTAAGTCCTGCCGATACAGGACAGATAGCGGTGGTCGAGCGCGTCGAGCCCTTCGCCATCGACCTCCAGCATGCGCAGCGCCGTATCGGCGACCCCGGCGTCGATGCGCTCGACCCCCGCGACGGCGGCGAAATCCCGGACGCGGCGGAGCAGCCGGCCGGCGATGCGGGGCGTGCCCCGCGCACGCCGAGCGATCTCCCGGGCCCCATCGGAGGCCATCGGCACACCGAGCACGCGCGCACCACGTTCGACCACGAATTGCAACTCGTCGACGGTGTAGAAGTTGAGCCGGATTGGAATCCCGAAGCGGTCGCGCAGCGGCGTCGTCAGCAGACCAGCGCGCGTCGTCGCCCCGACCAGCGTGAACTTGGCCAGGTCGATCCGGACCGAGCGCGCCGCCGGCCCCTCGCCGATGATGAGATCGAGCTGAAAATCCTCCATGGCGGGATAGAGGATCTCTTCCACCGCCGGGTTGAGCCGGTGGATCTCGTCGATGAACAGAACGTCACGGTCTTCCAGATTGGTCAGCAGCGCGGCAAGATCCCCGGCCTTGGAGATGACCGGCCCCGAAGTCGCGCGGAACCCGACGCCGAGTTCCTTCGCCATGATCTGCGCCAGGGTCGTTTTGCCGAGGCCCGGCGGACCAGCAAACAGCACGTGGTCGAGGGCATCGCCACGCGCGCGCGCCGCCTGGATGAAGACGCGCAAATTCGCACGGGCCTGCTCCTGGCCCGTAAAATCATCGAGTGATTGGGGGCGTATGGAGGCTTCGAGCGAGTCGGTCTCGCGCTTTGCCGATGTCACCATCCGGTCGTCTGACATGGGTTGGTGATGCAGGTATTCGCGCAGGGCGTCAAGCGGGGGACGCCGTCCCCGCCTTCAGGATTCGCCCGGAGATCAGCGCCTCGCGGACACCGATCGAGACCAGCGCTCCGAGGAAGGCGGGAATGGTCATCATGTCCTTGGGAGGTTGACCGGTCAGAACACCGGCTGCGAACACGGCAACCCCGCCAGCCACCGCGGCCGTCAGCCAGCTGAAGTTGCCGCGTCTCAGAACGGAGGGCACGACGGCGATCGCCGCCAGCGCCGCCGGGATTGCCGCCCATACGAACGCGCCGGCAGCCGCCTCGCCGACCGTCGGCAACCCTTGCGGCAGATGGGCACCCATCCCGACGAGCGGCAGCACGATGAGGCCAGCCGCCGTCATCAGCCCAGCCAGCAGTGGCCCGACCAGCATGTAGCCGAGAAACGTCCACATCGCGCGGACGAGGGTGCTTGGCTCTTCTTCCTGCGTGACGTTCGCCATGGTGGGTGTGCTCCACTGTCCCGATGTTGCTGCCCGTGTTAGCCTTTTCGCGCGGCGAGGTGAACCAGCGAACACGATCCGCCCACAGCGCCGAACGCCCCGCGTCGCCCGCGCCGACGGCCAGGCACCGCCACCCAACAGCCCAGGTCGGCCGTCGCGTGAGGCGCAACACCAGGTCACTCAGGCCGCCGTCGAGATGACGATGATGCCGCCGACGATCATGGCCGCCCCCACGAGGTAGGGCGTCGTCAACGGCTCGCCGAACAGGAAGGCCGCAAAGGCCGGCACGATGACGAACCCGAGTGCCGCGAACGGATAGGCCAGCGACAGCGGCGTGACACGCAGGACCATGACCCAGACGATCGTCGCCACACCGTAAATGGCCAGCGCGAGGATGAGCTGCCAGTTGAGCAGGCCCCACGGAAATGGGGCCTCGTTACTTTTCACGGCGGCAAGCTTCAAAAGGATCTGCGCCACGGCAAGCATGAGGGCAAATGCGACGAGGCCGACGTACTGCATGACCAGTGGACTTCCTGATTGTCACTCGCCCGACGTTCGGGCTTCGATACGTGGTTGCCTGTGACGCTTAGCATGCCGCCCTGCGCAATCGGCGATCACGCGCCGGTGACGCGACACGAGCGCATTTAGCCCCCTTCGACACGCCGCGTCAGGCCCGCCGATGCCGCACACGACCGCGCAGCCCGTTACAGCCGCGACAATTCCTTCAACGCCCGCCGGATGAGCGGTGCCGTCGCGGCGTCGTCGCCAAGCTCGCGCGCGGCAACCGCGACGGCCTTGGCCGCCTGCTCGGGCTTGTAGCCAAGGTTGATCAGCGCCGACATCGCCTCGGTCTGGGCAGCGGCCTGCGGCACTCCGACGGCGACGGCGTCACGGTCCTCGCGTGCCCCTTCTTTCTGGGTCGCGACGATCGCAAGCTTCGGCACCTTGTTCTTGAGCTTCACAACGATGAGCTGAGCGGTCTTTTCCCCACACGCCTTCTTTTGCCGGAAGGCTCCCCAATCACCCAGCATAATGGCGGTGGCGAGTTCCGCCGGAGACAGCGCGTTGAGGATCGCGAGCGCGACTTTGCCGCCGACCCCCTGCACCTCTTGTAAGGTGCGAAACCAGGTGCGCTCCAACTCCGTAGAGAACCCATAGAGCTGGATGGCATCCTCGCGGACGTGCGTGTCGATGGTGAGGCTGACCCCCGCTCCGACCTGGAGGTTTCGCAGCGTGCGCGCCGAGGCCAAGACCTCGTAACCCACACCGCCCACATCGAGAATGACGACACTTTCGCCTATGGCATCGACTTTTCCGGTGAGCTTGCCGATCATGATTGTGTTCTCCCCGACGGGCCTTGCCGGGCACGGCCGACAGCGATCATTCTGAGGGGCATCGGTGCCGGGTCCACTTCGGTCCCGCCCTGCCATGACACGAAAGGCCAAGCCGCGCATGCGCATTCCGCCCCGCCCGGCCTACACTCTGAGCGGCCGCGAAGTCTTTGTGCCCCGAGACTTCACGGGCATGCGCAACGCGTTGCTCGTGGCGTTCGACCGCAGTCACCTCGTCGCGTTCCCATCCTGGCGGGCGGCGTTGCGCGAGGCTCTGTTGGCGCGCACCGGCACCGGCTTTTACGCCGCGCTGTTGCTGGGCGAGCCGTTTCCCTTGCGTCGCCGACTGCTGGAATGGGCGATGCGACTGGAAATCCAAGACCCCTTCGAGCGCGAACATATCGCCTTGCTCTACTGTAACGTCGCCGATTGGCTCACCGCCGCCGGCCGTCCACCGACCGATGAACCGCTTCTGGTCGTGACGCTGACCGACGGGTCCGTGCTCGCCACCAGCCCGGGTTTCCCGGACCCGCGCAAGACGGCCCTCATCAGCGACGCCCTCATCCGCTGAGCCGCGCCAGCGCGACGGACCCCCGCGCAGCCCCTGGCGGGACCGATTACAGGCCGGCCGCTGCGCGGTATGCGGCGCTCGTGCGGTGGTTGGCATGACAAATGGCAATGGCCAGCGCATCGGCCTCGTCCGCGTTGTCAAACTTCGCCTTTGGCAGCAGAAAACCGATCATGGCCTGGATCTGCCGCTTATCCGCGTGCCCGGCCCCGACCACGGTCTTCTTGATGAGGTTGGGCGGGTACTCGGCCACCTTCAGCCCGCGCAGCGCCGGTGCCAGCAGGGCCATGCCGCGCGCTTGTCCAAGCTTCAGCGTCGCCTTCGCATTTTCGTTGACGAAGGTCTCCTCGACCGCGGCTTCCTCCGGAGCAAAGCTCGCGATAACCGCGCTGACACCCTCGAAAAGTGCCCGCAGACGATAGGCGAGCGGGGCGTCCGCGTCCGAGGTCACGAACCCTGACGCAACGTAGACCAGCCGCACCCCGTCGCTCTCGACGATGCCCCAGCCGGTCCGTCTCAGTCCCGGGTCGATGCCGATGATGCGAACGATTCGTGTGCCCCTCATGAGCGGTCTGGTAGCACGCTTTGTGATTCGCGTGGCATCTGGCGCGGCCCTGCTCCGCATCCATCGAACAGCGCCAGAGGACCATACCATCGGACTCGACGACCGCGGCACCAAATCCGTCAGGCCGCCGTCAGCTTCTTCAGCACGTCGTCCGAAACCTCGAAATTGGCATAGACCGCCTGCACGTCGTCATCATCTTCCAGGTAGGCGATGAGCTTCAGGATCGTGCCGGCGTTGTCCTCGTCGACTGGCGTGGTGATGTTGGGACGCCACACGGCGTTGACGCTTTCGGCCGCGCCCAGCGCGTTTTCGAGGGCTCCGGCGACCGTTCCCAAGCTGTCGAACCCGCAGACGACGAGATGGCCCGTCTCGTCGGAAACCACATCGTCCGCCCCGGCTTCGATGGCGGCTTCGAGCACCTTGTCGGGCGTGCCGACTGCCACGGGATAGCGGATTTCGCCGACGTGGTCGAACATGTGCCCGACCGAGCCGGTCGCGCCCAGATTTCCGCCGTGCTTGGTGAATGCGGCCCGGACGACGGGCCCTGTGCGGTTGCGGTTGTCGGTCAATGTCTCGACGATGACGGCGACACCGCCCGGCGCATAACCCTCGTAGCGGATCGCTTCGTAGGCGTCGGCATCCCCGCCCTCGGCCTTCTTGATGGCGCGATCAATGTTGTCCTTGGGCATGTTCTCGGCGCGGGCAGCGGCAACGGCCAGGCGCAGCTTGGGGTTGATGGCGGGGTCCGCCAGCCCCGACTTGGCCGCGACCGTGATTTCACGGGCGAGCTTGGTGAAAATCTTGGCACGCTGGGCATCCTTTTTGCCCTTCTTGTGCATGATATTTTTGAAGGCTGAATGGCCGGCCATGGCTCGCCCCGTTCTCGATGACAGTTGGGATTGGCGATTTAATGCGCGTCGGGCCGGCCTGCGGTCAAGACGTGCTCGGCCCGTGAAGCGTCACAGCCCGCCGAATTCGGGCAGCGCCCGCGCCAGAACCCCGCCGACACGAACGGGCTCGATACTGATCGCCAGGCCGGTTTTGTCGTCGGTCTCGACCGCCACGCCCGAAACCGTACCCTCGCCGAGCGCGGGCTCGAAGCGGCTGGCCGGGATGCGCGTCAGGAACCGGTTGACCGGCTCGGCCGGGTCCATACCCAGCACCGAGTTGTAGTCCCCGCACATGCCGATATCCGAGATGAATGCTGTGCCGCCTGGCAGCACGCGCGCATCGGCCGTGGGGACATGCGTGTGGGTCCCGACGACGAGGCTGGCGCGGCCGTCGACAAAGCACGCCAAAGCCTGCTTCTCGCTCGTTGCTTCCGCGTGCATGTCGACAAGGATCACGTCGACCCCGTGCCCGAGTGGCGAGGCTGTGATGGCTGCATCTACGGCGCGGAACGGACAATCCAGTTCCGTCATGAATACCCGCCCCATGGCGTTGATCACCAGAACCTCGGCGCCATTGCGGGCGGTCACCCGGCTTGCCCCCCGCCCAGGCGTGCCAGGCGGGAAGTTGAGTGGCCGCACGAGCCGCTCCTGACGGTTGATGAAAACCAGCGCTTCCTTCTGGTCGAAGGCGTGGTTGCCGAGCGTCACGACATCGGCCCCCGCCCCGAGAAGGTCCTCCAGGATGGCCTCCGTGATGCCGAAACCGCCAGCCGCGTTCTCTCCATTGATGGCAACGAAGTCGATCGCATGGCGCGCGATGAGCCCCGGCAAATGGTCCATGACCGCCTTTCGGCCGGCCTTGCCGACGACGTCGCCTAAAAAGAGAAGTCGCATCAATCCTCGTTGGGCAGGAACCGAAACATCCCCGACGGCGTCAGCAGCCAGTCCAGCGGCTGGTCATAAACGTCGCGCGCAACCGCGTCGAGACGCTGGACATCATAGGCAACGCCGATGGCGACTACCGGCTTCAGCGCCCGCAGCCTGGCCAGCGTCCGATCGTAGAAGCCGCCGCCGTAGCCCAGGCGATATCCATCGGGGTCGACCGCCAGGAGGGGGACGAGGAGCAGGTCCGGTTCGACGGTAGCCGCCGCAGGCAGCGGTTCGCGAATACCCCAGGCCTTGTCGACGAGAGGATCGCCGGGCGACCATATCCGGAACGAGAGGGGATGGGCCTTTTTCTCGATAACGGGAAGCGCCAGCGTCGCGCCCTGCGCGTGCAGCCGCTCCATCAGAGGACCGAGGTCGATTTCATCGCCGATCGGCAGGAAGCCCGAGACGACGCAGGGCCAGTGCGGGGCAAACGGGACCAGATCGGTCTGCGACAGCACCACAGCGGCGGTGCGACCTTGCCGCGCGTGGGCCTCGGCGCGGAGGAACCGGGCCTCGGTCCGCAGAGACTTTTTCGCGGCGTCGGCGTCGGGCTGCATGGCCTGCTTCTGGTGATGATCGTCGTCTGGTGAGAACGAGTGCCGCGGAAGCCGTCGGGACGTTTGATCTCGCCGGGTCCCTACAATGTAAGGTGGGCGCCGTGTGTCCGGGACCACGGTCCCGGTCAGGGACAGCTCCCTGGCAGATCTTATAGGCCCTGGAGATTCGTTGTCCCTAACGCGCCCCGCAGCACCCCTGGATATAGGTGCTTCTACGCGTGCTTTGAAGGGCCTTGTGCGTCTGCTGGCTGGTCGTCAACAGATCAGGCGACCGGCCGGGCCGACCGAGGACCCAGATGCCGCCGACGTTGGAGCTTACCAACTTCAGGTGGGCCTGCCCAATATCAGATGGGACGGGCGATCACTGTTCAGCGGCCACCCTCCAGCACGCTCTTCAGCGAGTCGACAACCCAGTCGATCCGGTTGACCGCGGCGGTCTGCGCGTCTTCCAGCGTCTTGATATGGGCTTTGGCGGCGTCGAGTTCGGCGGCCAGGAGATCGCGCTCGGCGGCGATGGCTCGCACTTCCGCCTCCAGGCGCTCGACCGCGCCTGCAAGCCCCGCCCCTCCGGATGCCGTGCCGGTGGCCGCAGGTTTGCGCGCCGCCGGCCGCTTGGTCTTCTGCTTGTCCCGGTTGGCCATAGGCCTGTCCAATTCTGCCATGCGGCTCGCGCCTCCGCCTCTGCTACGCTCTCCACATGACCGTGGAAGAGTCGTAGTTGACCCGTGCGAGCCACGTCAATCGCCCTGCCTTACTACCGCACAGTTGTGAGCACTCTTTGGCGGAGGCTGGGTTCCCCGCCTTTTCGGTTTCGAACATGTCGCGGGACCACCGCATTGACAGACGTCGGGTCGGGCAACTTAATTGCGCGGCCTTGTTCGGACCCACCTGGACGGTGGCCCTGAGGCACACCAACGCTCTGAAAGAGGGCACTGTGCTGGACCGTGCGCGACAGGCACCGGCTCGGCAATAAATCCAGGGAGCAGACGCATGGCAGTCAGAGTGGCGATCAACGGCTTCGGGCGCATCGGACGCAACGTGCTTCGCGCCATCGTCGAGAGCGGGCGGACCGATATCGAGGTCGTGGCGATCAATGATTTGGGCCCGGTCGAGACCAATGCCCATCTCCTGCGCTTCGATTCCGTGCACGGCCGCTTCCCCGGCGTCGTTCGCGTCGAGGGCGATACCATCGACGTTGGCACCGGCCCCATCCGGGTCACCGCAATCAAAGACCCGCGTGAGCTGCCCTACAAGGCTCTCGGTATCGACGTCGCAATGGAATGCACGGGCATTTTCACAGCCAAGGACAAGGCCACGATGCTGCTCGACGCGGGGGCCAGACGCGTCCTCGTCTCCGCGCCATCGGAGGGGGCCGATCTGACGGTGGTCTATGGCGTCAACCACGACAAGCTGCGGCCAGAGCACAAAATTGTCTCCAACGCCTCGTGCACGACGAACTGCCTGGCCCCCGTCGCCAAGGTGCTCCACGATTTCGTCGGCATCGACAAAGGCTTCATGACGACGATCCATTCCTACACCGGCGACCAGCCGACGCTTGATACGATGCACAAGGACCTCTATCGCGGCCGCGCCGCCGCCCTGTCGATGATCCCGACCTCGACCGGAGCCGCCAAGGCCGTCGGCCTTGTTCTGCCGGAGCTCAACGGCCGTCTCGACGGTGTCGCCATCCGCGTACCGACACCCAACGTCTCGGTGGTCGACTTCAAGTTTCTGGCCAAGCGTGAAACGACGAAGGACGAGATCAACGCGGCGATCAAGGCGGCCGCCGACGGGCCCCTCAAGGGTGTGCTCGGCTATACCGACGCCCCCAACGTCTCGGCGGACTTCAACCACGACCCGCATTCGTCGGTTTTCCACATCGACCAGACCAAAGTCATGGACGGTACTCTGGTGCGCGTCATGAGCTGGTACGACAACGAGTGGGGCTTCTCCAGCCGCATGTCGGACACGGCCGTCGCCATGGCGAGACTGGGGTGAAGCCGTGCCGGCGTCGCCATGATTGAACGGGAGAGCGAAAAGCGCTCTCCCGTCACGCCGTTGCGTCGACCACCTGTGCAGCCTCCCGAACCCGCTGTTGCTGCGCCTGCCGCCGAAACGATCGCAGAAAAGGTGAACGTGGCGGCCGCCAGCATGCTCGCGGCGAATATACCCAGCAGCGAGACGAGTTCCTCTTCCCCGATGCGGACGCTGGCCTGACCGTCGAGCATCCTGCCGCCCCACTAGGCGGCGGCTGCGACGGCAATGGAAAACAGGCTGGCGAGGGCAAGGCCGACCCAGAGCTCATCGCTCAGCCAGCGGATCGGCCTTTGAAACTTTGCGTGCATTGCAACCACCCGCTTACGGTCGCACTGCCTCCGTCGATTGGCTCGAGCCCCGATCTCCAAGGGCTGGCCGACCGATTGAAGCGCTCGATCACAGCGTGAAGTTTGACGTGCCACCACTTGGCATCACGGCACAGTCGGGCTAACGGTGTCGCCCGGTAAACGCCGAATCCCTTACCGACAGAGGCAGCCTCATGACCGAACGGCTTGAAGACATCGCCCGCGCTATGGTGGCGCCCGGCAAAGGTATCCTGGCTGCCGACGAAAGCTCCGGCACCATAAAGAAGCGGTTCGACTCGATCGGTGTGACGTCGACCGCCGACATGCGCCGCGACTATCGCGAGATGTTGTTCCGGGCCGGCGACGGCATGAAGAACTACATCTCGGGTGTGATCCTCTACGACGAGACCATTCGCCAGACGGCCAGGGACGGCACGCCACTGGTCGACATCATGAAGGCGTCCGGCTCCATTCCCGGCATCAAAGTCGACATGGGTGCCAAGCCACTCGCGCTCTCCCCCGGCGAGCAGATCACCGAGGGGCTCGACGGCCTGCGCGAGCGGCTTGCCGAGTACCATGCGCTCGGCGCGCGCTTCGCCAAGTGGCGCGCGGTTCTGACCATCGGGCCGGGCCTGCCGACATGGAACTGCGAGAACGCCAACGCCCATGCCCTCGCACGCTACGCCGCACTGTGCCAGGAGGCCGGCATCGTACCCATCGTCGAGCCGGAGGTCCTGATGGACGGTCCGGGCTCCAACCACGACATCGACCGCTGTTACGACGTCACCCATAAGGTTCTGCGACTGGTGTTCAGAGAGCTGTACGCGGCCGGGGTCAACCTCGAAGGCATCGTCCTCAAACCGAACATGGTGATCGCTGGTCAGGCGTGTACCCAGCAGGCGTCGGCCGAGGAGGTAGCAGAAAAGACGGTCAAGTGCCTCAAGGCAACCGTGCCAGCAGCCGTTCCGGGCATCGCCTTCCTGTCGGGCGGCCAGTCGGACGAGGACGCCACGCGCCACCTCAGCCTGATGAACCAGCTCGGCGGTTTGCCCTGGGCGCTGACGTTCTCCTATGGCCGCGCGCTCCAGGCCGCCGCGCTCAAAGCCTGGGGCGGCAAGCCTGAGAACGTCGCCGCCGGCCAGCGTGCATTCACCCACCGCGCACGCATGAACTCACTCGCCGCACGCGGTGAATGGGCGGCTGAACTTGAAGCGGCGGCCTGACGGTCGCGCGCGCCAGTCGCTTTCCCGCCATACTGCGGCCGCATAGGCTGCGCGACCACGATGGCCGCGCAGCGGATCGGGTTTATCTCCTTGAGCAGAGCCGGACGATGGCGGGCAAAAGCACGACTGAAACGGCAGACGGGCCAAGCGGCGCGGGCCTGCAACTCGTGATCGAAGTGCGCGACGGCAGCGCGGCTTTGCAGCAGCTCGCCCTCCTGCTCGCCTCCCGCGATGTTCCCGTCGTGCAACTCATCGCCGCGCCTGGCGGCATGCTGTCGGCCCAGCCCGTCTTGCCCTACGTCAAGCTCGCCCAGGAGCACGACGCGGCTGTCCTGCTGACCGACGCACCCGAACTGGCGCGCACGGTTCGCGCCGACGGTGTCCACCTCACGTGGTCGACGGATATCGAGGCCCGCGCCGGGATCGCCCGCGAAATCGTCGGCACCCGCTTCATCGTTGGTGCCGAAGCCGGCAACTCGCGGCACACTGCCATGACACTCGGCGAAATGGGCCTCGACTACGTGGGCTTCGGGCTCACCACGCAGGGCGGCGGGTCCGCGATGAGTGCGACCGACCGCCTCGAACTGGTCGCCTGGTGGGCAGAAATTTTTTCGGTCCCTGTTGTCGCCTGCGACGCCAGCAACCTGGACGAGGCCGCCGACCTGACCGACGCGGGAGCCGATTTCGTGGCGCTCAGGCTGCCGTCGGGCCTGAGCGCCGCCGATCTGGCGCAGTGGCGCACGGATGCCCGCCACGCCCTTGATCCAGGGACCTCGCTCGACCCCATGGAGGAGACAGCGCCTTGACTTTTTGTTCACGCCTCCACACAGCGGTTCTGATCCTGACCGCAATGGCCCTTCCCGCAAGCGCCGAAACCAGTTCCTGGGTGCAGCGTGAGCCAGCCGGCAGCGTGACCGGCGGCAAACCCGTGGTCGCGCCCAAGTCCTCGCGCAGCGCCCGCGCCGGCGAGGAGAAGCCGCCGACCCGGCCGGCGGCCCCCCTGAAGGCGGCACCGAAGACGGCACCCGCGCCAGGAACCGAAACCGGACAGGCGCGCGGCGCGGAAGCCGCCTACCTCGCCTTCGACGCGGGCAGGTTCCTCACCGCGCTTGCACTCGCCCAGGACGCCGCCAATGCCGGCGATCCCCCCGCCCACACCCTGGTCGGTCGCATCTACGCGGAGGGCCTCGGCGTCAAGAAGGACGAGGCGCTGGCGGCCAAGTGGTATACGCGGGGCGCCGAATTGGGCGACGTCAATGCCATGTTCGCCATCGGGCTTCTCCTCGCCGAAGGCCGCGGCGTCGACAAGAACGCCGAGTCGGCGGCCGCCATGTTCGAGCAAGCGGCGCTGACCGGCCACCCGCAGGCCAATTACAATTTGGGCCTCATGTTTCTCAATGGCAAAGGCAAGCCGGAAAACCCGCGCCGCGCATTCCAGCATATCGAGTACGCCGCCCGGCAGGGCGTCGCGCCCGCGCAGTACGACGTCAGCGCCTTCTATCAGCAGGGCGTCGGCACGGACGCCGACGCCTGGGAGGCCGCGCGCTGGATGAAGGCGGCCGCCGAACAGGGCATGGCGGTGGCCGAATACGAGTATGCCGTCATGCTCTTGAAGGGCTTCGGGCTGAAGGAAGACGAGTTCAAGGCGATCCAGATGATGCGCTCGGCAGCCGAGAAGGGTGTTCCCGGCGCGCAAAACCGCTTGGCTCACATCTACCGCGAAGGGCTGGGTGTCGCGCCCGATCCGGCCGAGATGGCACGCTGGCGGATCATCGCCAGGACCGGCGGCATCGAGGACACCGCTCTGGACGGAGAGGTGGCCAAGCTGCCGGAGAAGGACCGTGAGGCGGCCGAGGCCGCCGCCGAGAAATGGATCGACCGCGCGCAGGTCAACGCGCTGGTGCCATAGGGGGTGGCGTCCGGGTGGCAGCGACGTCAAGACCGCCGGATCGCCGTTGGTTCCGATTGCTTTGAAATCATGCCGTTTCGGCTGACCGTGGTTGTTCGAACAGTCTCCGCTCCACTGTGCGCGACGGCAAAAGAAACGGAATTGAGTTCGCATTCGCGGCCGCCGAAACAGTCATGAAAAGCCTGCAAGAGCCGCACGTTGGCAAGTGGCTGAGCGGGCGGGGATGGATTATTTCTCGGGCTAGCAACCGTTTCCGGGAACAGATAAATGCACGGAGGGGGCAACCTATAGGGCCCGATTTGCGTGTTGCGATCCGCCTCGTCCACTAATTTTGGGCAAGGCCGTCCCAGCGTCCCGCACACCGTATCCCAGACGATGAGCCCGTCGACACGCTGAGCTCGCGAAATAATTTCAGCACTCAGCCGCGTATGCAGGCCCGACCAGACGTTATGCTGCGGGTCCGCACCAGGATTTGTGCAGAGACTCCAAACAACAAATTCTTGCGCGTGTGGCGGACGCTCGAAGATGTTCGTGTTGTTGCCGTCAAGGCATCCCTTCAACTCGATGACAGCATCCGTGGACCGGGCATCGACCCGCGTCACGCCAAGCCCATTTCGCAGCGCCGCCTCTACCGGCAATAGCTCGATTCTATCCCGTTCGCGCACGGGCCCCCATGAGGCGATCGCACGGCTCGTCTCTAGCACCATGCCACAGCTCGGCACCACCACCAAGAACAAAAATAGAACACCAGCGGACCAAGTTCAATCGCCAAGGAAACCGCGCGCCCCCCCCAGCGACGACACCGCGCCTTGCCAAACCGACAGCCTGGGGCTAGGCCAAGTGCCCGCATCCCAACGAGCCCAATACCCACGAGCCGAATACCCGCAAGCCCAGTACCCACAAGCTCAGTCAAAGCGAGAGCCATGGCCGCCTCCGCCCTCATGAACGTCATGGTCTCAGCCGCCCGCAAGGCCGGCCGCTCGCTGGCGCGCGACTTCGGCGAGGTCGAGCACCTGCAGGTTTCCGTCAAGGGGCCCGGCAACTTCGTCTCCGCCGCCGACCACAAGGCCGAGGAGATCATCTACACGGAGCTGGTCAAGGCGCGGCCCGGCTACGGTTTCCTGATGGAGGAGCGAGGCGCTGTCGAAGGGGCCGACAAGACCCATCGGTGGATCGTCGACCCGCTCGACGGCACGACCAACTTCCTGCACTCTATCCCGCTGTTTGCGATCTCCATCGGGCTGGAGCGCGACGGCCAGATGGTGGCGGGCCTGATCTATAACCCGATCTCGGACGAACTGTTCGCCGCCGAAAAGGGCAAGGGCGCGTTCCTCAACGACCGCCGCCGCCTGCGTGTGGCCGCCCGCCGCGAACTGGCCGACGCCGTGGTCGCGACCGGCATTCCCCATCGCGGCCGCCCGGCGCACGAGTTGTTCCGCCGCGAGATGACCGACGTCATGGCCGAGGTCTCCGGCATCCGCCGTACCGGTTCTGCCGCCATCGACCTGGCCTGGACAGCGGCTGGCCGTTTCGATGCGTTCTGGGAGCGCAACCTGAAGCCATGGGATACCGCGGCCGGTATCGTGATCGTGCGCGAGGCCGGCGGCATCGTGGCCGATCTCGACGGGTCCGACCGCATGCTGGACAGCGGGAACATCATCGCCGGCAACCAGGGCATGACGAAGGCCCTGAGCGGCGTTCTCGCCCGCGCGGCCGGCTGACACCGCAGCCCGCCACGGCTCTGCCCGCATCCGACACGTCTGTCCGTGGCCCGTCGGCCGCGGCGGCTTGATGTTGCCGGTTTCTGGTGACACAAGGCTGGGTTAAGGTCCCCCGCGTTTCGGCGAGCACAGACCCGGAGATCCCTTGATGGCGAGACCACGACGTTCCGACATCGGCTCGGCACCGTTTCACAGAACGCTGACGTTCCCCGGCTTGTTCCTGGTCCGCATGGGCATCTTCCTGACGCTGGTGGGCTTCATCGCCGCCATCATCTACGACGAGCTCGCCGAATCGGTGATGACTAACCCGGCACTCAACGGCCTCATCCTTGCCGTGCTGTTTTTCGGCGTGATCTACGTGTTCACCCAGGTCGTGAGGCTGTATCCGGAAATCCGGTGGGTCAACGCCTTCCGCATTGCCGATCCGGGCCTGGCCATGTCGCACAAGCCGGTGCTGCTCGCACCGATGGCGACCATGTTGCGGGACCGCACCGGAGCGATCTCGCTGTCGACGGCCTCGATGAGTTCGATCATGGATTCGATCGGCTCGCGGCTCGATGAAGCGCGCGATACCGGTCGCTATCTCGTTGGCCTGCTGGTGTTCCTCGGCCTGCTCGGTACGTTCTGGGGCTTGCTGGAGACGATCCGTTCGGTCGGCAACGTGATTGGCTCGATCGACACCAACAGCAGCGACACCGGCCAAGTGTTCGGCGACCTGAAGGCGGGGCTTGCCGCGCCATTGAAGGGCATGGGCACCGCGTTTTCGTCCTCGCTCCTGGGTCTGGCCGGCTCACTTGTTCTGGGTTTCCTCGAATTGCAGGCAAGCCACGCGCAGAACCGCTTCTACAACGAACTCGAGGAATGGCTGTCTGGCATCACCGAACTCACGCCATCGGGCGAAGGGGGCGAAGCGATGAACAGGCACCTGACCGCCACGCTCTACGATATGCAGCGCGTCCTGGAAGAACTGAACATGCGGCTGGCCTCCGGCCAAGGGGCCACCGGGCTGACCGCATCCAGCCAACCGGACGATACGGTCAAGGACCTGGCCCGCGGGGTCAACCAACTCGTCACCCAGATGCGCGCCGAGCAGAAAGTGGTGCGCGAATGGGTCGACGAGCAGGCCACACAGCAGACCCTCGTGACCGACACCCTCCGCGAGCTTGCCCAGTCCATCGCCAAGAAGGGGGCATGAAGCCATGGCACGCGGGCGTGGGCGGAAGGCAGCCGAGTACGGCGAGTTCTGGCCGGGTTATGTCGATGTGCTGTCGACGCTTCTTCTTGTCGTCACGTTCCTGATGTCGATCTTCATGCTGGCGCAGTATTTCGCGACGCAAGAGGCCTCCGGCAAGGACGACGCGTTGAAGCGGCTCACCCGCCAGATCGCCGAGTTGACCAATATTCTGTCGCTGGAAAAGTCGAAGACCAAGAGCGCCGAGGACGAGTTGGCCGCGTTGCAGGCGAGCCTGGCGTCCCTGCAGGAACAAAACGCCAAGCTGTCGGGCTTTGCCGTAACGGGCGAGGACGCCCAGAAATCGGCCGAGGCCCGCATTTCCGCACTATCGGCGGATCTGGCCGGCCAGAAGGACATCGCCAACGAGGCCCTGGCCAAGGTCGATCTCTTGAACCAGCAGCTTCTTGCCCTGCGCCGGCAGATCGCGGCCTTGAACGAAGCGCTGGAGGCGAGCGAGAAAAAAGACGCCGAAGCGCAGGACCGCATCAAGGATCTGGGGTCGCGGCTCAATGCGGCGCTCGCCCGCCAGGTTCAGGAACTGCAGCGGTACCGATCGGACTTCTTCGGTCGGCTGCGCGAGTTGCTGGCGACCCGCAAAGATATCCGCGTGGTCGGCGACAGGTTCGTCTTCCAGTCGGAAGTTCTGTTCCCATCAGGCAGCGCCGACATCACCGTCGATGGCCTCGCCGCCATGGATCAGCTCGCCGGAGCAATCCGCGAACTCGACGCCCAGATCCCAAAAGAAATAGACTGGGCGCTCCAGGTCGACGGCCATACCGACAGCCAGCCGATCAGCAACGTGCAGTTCCCATCGAACTGGGAGCTTTCGACGTCGCGAGCGATTTCGGTCGTCCGCTACCTCGTCAGCCGCGGCGTGCCGGCAAAACGCCTCGTCGCGGCGGGCTACGGCGAGTTCGCCCCGCTCGAACCCGGTGCCACGCCGGAGGCATTGAGCAAGAACCGGCGCATCGAGCTGAAGCTGACCAACCGCTGATCGTCAGTGCCAAGGCCAAGGCGAGCGCAGCAACTGCGGCATTCTCGCCGCGCCTATTGCAATGCACAATACTGCCATCTATGTCTATGCTGCATCGCACAAGACGATCCGGCCGCTCGTTTATTTACACGTGACGTGTCCACTCAAATTGACGATCATCCGAAAGCACAGGTCTTCCCATCTGTCCCGTCGGGTATCGTTCGCCGCTATGATGCTGGTCATCGACGTAACGGGGCGGACGGAGATGCGTTTGACTCGTCGGTCCAATAGTGTTGCCATGGCGATCTCTCTGTGTTGCAGGTGCGCATCACATGAGCTGCTGGAGTGTCGGAATGAACTATCACGCCTATGAATTGGCGCACGCAATGATGGCTCCCGCGCGCATGACGGCGCAGAGCCTCAAGATGCAACTGAGCACCCCGTTCAATCCGTTGTCGATGACCCCGTTCGGCAAGGCGGTCGCGGCGGCTTGCGACGTCTTCGAAAGTGTGACCCGCCGTTATGGCAAGCCGGCCTGGGGCATCGACAAAACCAAGGTGTTCGGGCTGGAAGTTCCCGTCAGCATCGAGACCGTCTACCGCAAACCGTTCTGCAATCTTTTGCATTTCGCCCGCGATACCGCCGCACTCGGTCATCGCTACGACCCCAAGGTGCTGATCATCGCGCCGATGTCGGGGCACTATGCGACACTGCTGCGCGGCACCGTACAGGCCATGCTGCCGGAGCACGAAGTCTACATCACCGATTGGATCGACGCCCGCGACATTCCCTTGGCCGATGGCAAATTCGACCTCGACGACTACATCGATTATGTCGCCGAATTCGTCGAATTCATCGGGCCGCGCACACACGTGCTGGCCGTCTGCCAGCCCTCTGTCCCGGCTCTCGCCGCCGCCGCCGTGATGGCCGCCGAGGATCGCCCGATCCAGCCGATGTCGCTGATCCTGATGGGAGGCCCGATCGACACCCGCCGCAATCCGACGGGCGTCAACAAGCTCGCCGAGCAGAAGTCGCCGGAATGGTTCGAGCAGAACGTGATCTCGCTCGTACCGTTCCCCAATGCCGGCTTTATGCGCCGCGTCTACCCCGGCTTTGTGCAGTTGACCGGCTTCATGACCATGAACCTGGAGCGTCACACCCGGGCGCACATGGATCTGTACAACAATCTGGTCAAAGGCGATTGCGACAGCGTTCTTCAGCACCGGGAGTTCTACGAGGAATATCTGTCGGTCATGGACTTGACCGCCGAGTTCTACCTGCAAACGGTCTCGACCGTGTTCCAAGAGCACGCTCTGCCCAAGGGGACGATGACGCACCGCAAGACCCTGGTCGACTGCGGCGCAATCCGCCGCACCGCGCTGATGACCGTCGAGGGCGAGCGTGACGATATCTCGGGTCTTGGTCAGACCGAGGCTGCGCACGATCTGTGTCACAACATCCCAGCCGACGAGCGCTACCACTACGTCCAGCCGGGCGTCGGGCATTACGGCGTCTTCAATGGCACCCGCTGGCGCACCGAGATCCAGCCGCGCATCCGCGAGTTCATCCGCACGATCGAGTTCAAGCGGAAAACGACACCCTCCGAACCAACCGTCGAGGGCGGCGAACCGGCCGAGGGTTTGCGGATGGGCCTGCCCTACCGCACCCTGCGCCAGGGCCGTGAGAACGTCGTCGAATGGTCCAACGTCAAAACCAACGGTGGCAAAGGCTGACGGCGGCAAAGACCGATACCGGCAAACTCTAGCGGCGGCACCGGCAACGGTGGCGCAACAGCTATGGGGCTGGCGTCATTCTGCCGCGTCGGCTGCGACCCCGAACTGCAACTCCGCGAGCCGCCCGTAGATGCCGCCGCGCTCGGCGAGTTGGCGGTGGGTCCCCTCTTCAACGACGCGCCCGTCGTCGATCACCAGAATGCGGTCCGCCTTCTTCACCGTGGCCAACCGATGCGCGATGACCAATGTCGTGCGCCCGGCCATCACGCCTTCGAGCGCGGTCTGCACGGCAAGCTCGCTCTCCGCATCGAGTGCGCTGGTCGCCTCGTCCAGCAGCAGGATCGGCGCGTTCTTGAGAATGGCACGCGCGATGGCGATCCGCTGCCGCTGGCCACCCGACAGCGTCACGCCACGCTCGCCGAGCCGCGTGTTGTAGCCCTGCGGCAGGGCGCGGATGAACTCGTCGGCCTGGGCAGAGACGGCCGCCGCGCGAACCTCGGCGTCACTGGCACCTTCGTTGCCATACCGGATGTTCTCGCTGACGGTATCGGCAAATAGCGCCACATCCTGCGGCACGAGCGCGATCTGCCGGCGCAAGGCTGCAAGATCGAGATCGGCGATATTCACGCCGTCGATCGTCACCCGTCCCGCCGCCGGATCGTAAAAGCGCAGCAGCAGGCTCAGCACCGTGGTTTTGCCCGCACCCGAGGGGCCAACGAGCGCGACCGTCTCGCCTGGCGCGACACGGAACGAGACATCGGCCAGCGCGCGGTCTTGCAGCCGTGTCGGATAGGCGAACGTCACGCCCTCGAAAGCAACGTCACCACGCACCGGTGTGGGCAAGTGCTGCGGGTGGCGCGGCGAGCGGATCTCAGGCTCCACCGCGAGGAGTTCCATGAGGCGCTCGGACGCCCCGGCCGCCTGGCTCATCTCGCCCCAGACCTCGGCCAACTCCGCCAGCGCGCCAGCCGCGAACACGGCATATAGCACGAATTGCGAGAGCCGCCCGCCCGTCATGTCGCCGGAGATCACCGAGGCGGCCCCCGCCCACAGGATGCCCACGATGCTGGCCACGACGAGGCTGATGGCCAGCCCCGTCAGCCCAGCTCGCGCCAACAGGCGACGCCGCGCCGCCGTGAATGAACTCTCGACGGCATCCCCAAACCGCCGATTGACCGCATCTTCGTGCGTGTAGGCCTGCATCGTGCGCACGGCGACCAGATTTTCCGCGGCATACGCCGAAGCATCCGCCAAGCTGTCCTGGGCTTCTCGCGACAGCCGCCGCACGACTTTGCCGTACCCCATCATCGGCAGCACGATTGCCGGAATGGCGACGAGCACGAGCAGTGAAAGCTCGACGCTCGTCACCAGCATCATGACGAGAGCACCGACGAGCATGATCAGGTTGCGCAGGGCCTGGCTCAGCGCGGTCCCCGCCGCCGCCTTGATCTGCGTCGTGTCCGCCGTCAGCCGGCTCATGATTTCGCCCGACCGGGTCTGTTCGAAGAATGCCGGCCCGAGGCGCGTGAGATGCTGGAACACATCCCGGCGCAGATCGGAGACCACGCGCTCGCCGAGCCAATTGACGAAATAGAACCGCGACGCGGAGGCCGCCGCCAGCACGAGCCCGATCAGGATCAGCATGATGAAGTACTGGCCGATCAGGGTGCCGTCGGCATTGGAGAAGCCGTAGTCGATCATGCGCCGCACAGCCATCGGGATCGACAGCGTCGCGGCCGCCGACGCGACCAGCGCGATGAAGGCACCGAGCAGCACGCCTGGATAGCGCAGCAAATAGGGCTTCAGGGCCAGCAAGGGCTTGAGCGAACGGCGCTTTGCCTTGCCGCCGTCGGCCGGCCCGGCATCGGATTCGATCGCAGCATCCGCCTGGGCGGTAGTGGCTTGGCTCACGGGCAAGGATCTTTCGGCGGAAGGGTGCAGACGCACGGGCAGACTGGAGCGGTTCCAAAGTTGCGCCAACTTGCCCGACGACGGCGGGCTTCTCAAGTCTGCAGAGCTGCAATCGGGCTCATTTGGCGCGGACCCGGCCGCAAAAAAGCCGGCGCGGGGGTGGCGGCGGCTTGTGCTCGGAGGCGTTCTCTAGTATCAGCGCGGTTTCGCTATCCACCCAATGCTCGTGACGCGAGAACCCATGCTCCGGACCACCGGGCACGCGGGTCGCCGATCACGCGGAGCCCGATATGAAGAAAGATCCCGACTTGCACCCGCACTACCACCAGATCAAGGTGGTCATGACCGACGGCAGCGAGTTCATCACCTATTCGACCTATGGCCGCGAGGGCGATACGCTGTCGTTGGACATCGACCCGAACTCGCATCCGGCCTGGACGGGCGGCGATCAGAAGCTGCTGGACCGCTCCGGCCGCTTGTCGAAATTCAAGAAGAAGTTCGAGGGACTGTTCTGAGAAGGTCGCGGGCTTTTCCTCGACCTCACTCGGACGATGTTTGCGCGCAGGCCCTGATTTCCAGGGAGCGCGCCATCGTGTGCCGCTGAGGCGCGCAGCTCGCTCATGCTCCGGCCGGGCCCGGCGCTCAGCCCCCGAATGCGGCTTTGAGCAGCGTCATCTGCTCGCCGACTGGGTTGCCGCCGCTGGCAGCGACCATCGCAGACATCTCGTGTCCGGCCGGTCCAGCGCCCCCCGTCATTGCGCGGTCGAGGCGAACGATCCGGTCGTGCAAGGCAAAGCTCTCCACGATCAACTCGCGCAATCCCATGGGCAGGTCGTCGAAGCCCTTGACGTGCGACGGCCGGCCCAGCGCCTTGAGTTTGACGCGCTGGCGCTTGACGCGGGCCTGGGCTTCGGTGATTTCCCCCGCTTTGAGGGACCGCTGGATCAGCAGCCAGGACGCAAGGTCGAGTAGGCGCGTCGTCAGCCGCATGCTCTCTGCCGCATAGAGCGAGGTCATTCCCGGGGCCAGACCCCGTGAGTCGCGTCGTCCCTGACCATCGAGATACGCCGCCGTGCGCTCGACGAGTTGCATACCCTCGCGAAAGAGTTCATCGAAATGCTCGGACGCCTGGAAGTGCTGGCCGAACGAAACCGTGACGACAGACGTGGCGGTGCTGTCGTCGGCAAGGGTCATGGTACTCATGAGGGACTGCTACGCTCTCTGCTACGGGTTAGGCGAGGATACCACGAATGACGCTCGTGTCGTTGAGGTCTTAGCGTCCACCGGATTGGCGGATCCAACAAACACACGACACCCCGGTGGGCGTCGGCACCTTAGAACACGATAGTAAAGAACATCGCCCAAAACGGGGCGCACGGTCCAGAGTGATACACCGCCCCCGCTGGTCCGGTTGCCCTGCCGCCTCGATCGCACCCCGGTCAGAACCGGATGTGCAAAAAAAGAGCCGCCCTGGAGAGCGGCTCTGAAGTCAACAGGGAGGCGTCAAACAGAGTGGAGGCATCCACTCGAGATCCAGAGCACTGGATGAGCGCCACAGTAGGCCCCTAAGGCTAACGATCGCCTAACGGCACGATGATTTTGGCACTGCCCGGCGTTAACGGAACCGACGTCAGCCTGGGGACGTCGCTCCGGCCCTTTGCGCTCAACTCTTGAACAAGGCGGCGGCCGCCGCCTCGTGTGCCCGCCGTTTCGCGATTTCCGCTTCCACACGCGTAATCTCGTTCCTGAGTGCGCAGACTCTCGCGTCCAATTCGGCCACCGACAGCGTGTCCAGCACGTCTCCGAGCAAGGTGCCGGAGGTTGGCGTTCTTTTCGGCTCGTCCCAGTCCATCACGCACCTCGCCATCGTGCTCGCATCACCGCCGGGCGCGCCCGGGACCAAGTTACCCCAGGGCTTGCCTCTACCGTCACAGTGCGCCATTGCTCGGTGCAATGCGTCTGCCCCCGGCTGCAGACCCGTTGCGACGAGCGCCAAGGAGCCAGCCATGACCGTTCTGCCCCAGACGATGACCGCGATCCTCATCAAGGGCAAGGGTGGCCCCGAAGTCTTGACGGCCGACACGGTCGCCACCCCTGCGCCGGGCCCCGGACAGGTTCTCGTCAAGGTAGCAGCCGCCGGCGTCAACAGGCCGGACGTGATGCAGCGCGAGGGCACTTATCCGGCACCCAAGGGGCACTCGGAGATACCCGGCCTCGAGGTCGCCGGCACCATCGCAGCCCTGGGCAGCGGCGCGACCCGATTTTCCCTCGGCGACCCGGTGATGGCGCTCGTCAACGGCGGTGGCTACGCCACATACTGCGTGGCCGACGAGCCATCCTGCCTCGCAGTCCCGGCCGGGCTGACGATGAACGAAGCCGCAGGCGTGCCTGAGACCTTCTTCACCGTCTGGCACAATGTCTTCGAACGCGCGCACCTCGCCGCGGGCGAGTGGTTCATGGTCCACGGCGGCACCTCCGGCATCGGCGTGACCGCAATCCAGTTGGCCAAGGCGTTCGGAGCCAAGGTCATCGCAACGGCCGGATCGCCGGAAAAGTGTGCCGCCTGCGCCAGGCTGGGTGCCGACGTCGTCGTCAACTACCGCGAGCAGGATTTCCTGGAGGTCGTGAAGGAGGCGACCGCCAAGCGCGGTGTCGACGTCATCCTCGACATGGTGGGCGGCGATTACATCGCCAAGAACATAGCGTGCCTCGCCGACGACGGGCGCATGGTCAACATCGCCTACCAGAAGGGCGCGAAGGCCGAGGTCGACTTTCTGCGCGTCATGCTGAAGCGCCTGACCATCACCGGCTCGACGCTGCGCATCCGGCCGACCGAGGTCAAGGGCCGCATCGCGCGAGGGCTGGAGGAGTACGTGCTGCCGATGTTGGTCGACGGCCGGGTGAAGGTCGTCGTCGACAGCACCTTTGCCCTCGCCGAGGCCGGCAAGGCGCACGCGCGGATCGACGGAGGCCAGCATATCGGCAAGATCATCCTGACGGCCTGAACCGCATCGCCGACCAGCAGCGGCCCTGGAGACCGACATGTCCTCGACATTCCTGCGGCCGCTGGCGCTTTGGCTCGGCTACGACCTGCGCACCGTGCGCCGCTCCGACAGCATCGACCTCAACCTGAAGCGGTACTTCGCCCATCACGAGACCGGGCTCGTCGTGGATTGCGGGGCCCATCATGGCGGCTTTGCCAAAATGGCGCGCGGTGCAGGATATCAGGGCCCGATCCTGTCCTTCGAGCCGGCATCCGCCAACTTCGCCGTGTTGAACGAGGTCTCCCGCGGCGACAGTCTGTGGAGGGTGCGCCACGCGGGTCTCGGAGCAGCAAACGGCCAGCTTAGCCTGAACATCAACGCCGGATCGAACTTCCACTCGCTGCTGGCCTCCAACAGCACCATGACCGCGCGCTTCCCGGCCCTTCGCACCACGTCGACCGAAGCAGTGGGCATCCTGCGGCTCGACGATGCGCTTGCCGGCGAGACCATCGCCCATGACGTGCCGATCTTCCTCAAGACAGACACGCAGGGGCACGATCTGGCAGTGCTCGAGGGGGCTGGAGCGCGCCTTTCGCAGATTGCCGCGATCATGATCGAGATGCCGGTCCAGCCCATCTATGAAGGTGCGCCCGACCACTGGCGGATCATGGCGACGCTGCGGGACGCGGGCTACGAGTTGTATGCCACATCGACAGTCTCGCGCGACGCTTCTGGCGGCCTCATCGAGTATGACGCCATCTGGCGGCGTGTCGCACGGTCTTGAGCCACCGCCCGCGCGACCGGCACGGAAAAGGGCGGCACCAATGGCGCCGCCCCCGGTCTGTTACAGGTTGTGCGTAGGCGCGCTTACATCAGGTCGAAGCGATCGGCGTTCATGACCTTCGTCCACGCCGCCACGAAGTCCTTCACGAACTTCTCTTTCGCATCGTCCTGGGCATAGACCTCCGCATAAGAGCGCAGCACCGAGTTTGATCCGAAAACGAGATCGACGCGGCTCGCCGTCCACTTCACGGCCCCGGTCTTGCGATCACGCAACTCGTAGAGGTTGCGGCCGGCAGGCTTCCACGCATAGGAGACATCGGTCA
Source organism: Hyphomicrobiaceae bacterium (assembly GCA_033765285.1). GTDB lineage: Bacteria > Pseudomonadota > Alphaproteobacteria > Rhizobiales > Hyphomicrobiaceae > Filomicrobium. Next base: position 35,246 of record JANRIE010000068.1, read on the forward strand.
GGTTGACGAAGAAGTCGGTCGTCAGCGCGCCGACGCGATCGGTGAAGACGCCATGCTGGGTGCCGGCGTAATTGGCCCCCATGACCCGCATGCCGCCGATGAGCACGGTCATCTCGTGCGCCGTAAGGCCCATGAGCTGGGTACGGTCGAGAAGAAGCTCTTCCGCACTGACGGCATAGTCCTTCTTCAACCAGTTGCGATACCCGTCGGCGAGCGGCTCGAGAGGCGCAAACGAGTCCGCGTCGGTCATCGCCTCGGTGGCATCGCCGCGACCGGGCGAGAACGGCACCGAAATGTCGAAACCGGCGGCCTTCGCGGCTTTCTCGACGCCGACGGCCCCCGCCAGCACGATGGTATCGGCCAGGCTTGCACCGGCAGCAGCCGCCAGTGGCTCGAGCACGCCCAGCACACGGGCAAGCCGCGCCGGCTCGTTGCCGTCCCAGTCCTTCTGCGGGGCGAGCCGGATACGCGCGCCGTTGGCACCGCCGCGCATGTCGGAGGCACGGAACGTCCGCGCGCTGTCCCAGGCAGTCGCCACCATGTCCGAGAGGCTGAGACCGCTGGCCGCGATGCGGGCCTTGAGCCCCGCTACGTCATACGTCCTCGAACCCACCGGCACCGGGTCCTGCCAGATCAGGTCTTCCTTGGGAACGTCGGGTCCGAAGTAGCGGACCTTGGGCCCCATATCGCGATGAGTGAGCTTGAACCAGGCGCGCGCGAACACATCGGAGAAGTAAGCCGGGTCCTTGTGGAAACGCTCGGAAATCTTCCGATAGGCCGGGTCCATTTTCATCGCCATGTCGGCATCGGTCATGATCGGATTATGGCGGATCGACGGATCCTCCGAATCGACGGGCTTGTGCTCTTCCTTGATGTTGATCGGCTCCCACTGCCATGCACCGGCCGGGCTCTTGCGCAGTTCCCAATCGTATGTGAGCAGAAGATCGAAATAGCCGTTGTCCCACGTCGTCGGATGCGTGGTCCAGGCACCTTCGAGGCCGCTGGTCACCGTGTTGCGGCCGATGCCACGGGTGGTCGTGTTGTTCCAGCCGAGCCCCTGTTCCTCGAGGGCGGCAGCTTCGGGCGAGGGCCCCAGCAGCTTGGCGTCACCATTGCCATGGCACTTGCCGACCGTATGGCCACCGGCGGTCAGGGCGACCGTCTCTTCGTCGTTCATCGCCATGCGGGCAAACGTCTCGCGCACCTGACCGGCGGTCCGCAGCGGATCGGGCTTGCCGTTGACACCTTCGGGATTGACGTAGATCAGGCCCATCTGAACTGCGGCCAGCGGGTTCTCCATCGTCGAAGGATCATCGACGTTCTCGTAGCGCCCGTCGCTGGGGGCAAGCCACTCCGACTCCGGTCCCCAGTAGATGTCCTTCTCGGGGTGCCAGATGTCCTCGCGGCCGAAGCCGAAGCCGAATGTCTTGAGGCCCATCGAGTCGTACGCCACGGTCCCGGCCAGGATAATGAGGTCTGCCCAGGAGATTTTGTTTCCGTACTTCTTCTTGATCGGCCACAGCAGTCGCCGGGCCTTGTCGAGGTTCGTGTTGTCGGGCCAGGAATTGAGCGGGGCGAAGCGCTGGTTGCCGGTCCCGGCGCCACCGCGTCCATCCGAAACCCGGTAGGTGCCGGCCGCGTGCCACGCCATGCGGATCATGAGTCCGCCGTAGTGCCCCCAGTCTGCCGGCCACCACGGCTGGCTGTCCGTCATGAGCGCATGGAGGTCCTTCTTCAGCGCCTCGACATCGAGCGACTTCAACTGTTCGCGATAATTGAAATCACGCCCAAGCGGGTCCGTTTTCGTGTCGTGCTGGTGGAGAATGTCGAGGTTCAGCGCCTTCGGCCACCACTCCATGCTGGCCATGCCGGTGTTCGTGAGACCACCGTGCATCACCGGGCATTTTCCGCTGTCGCTGCCGTCAGCCATCTCGTATCTCCCTTGCCAGGACAAATCGTTTCAAGTCTCCTGGAACCGCGTTCTACACAACGGACGCGATCAGGTAAAGTTTACTAAACTGATTTGCGTCATCAGGTGAATTAATCACCAAACGCACCTTGATACGCAATCCGTATGACACGGGGCCGACAGCATCGGCGTTGCTCCGGCGGCGTGGTGTCGGTTTACAAAATCCGGCCGCCGAGCGACACGATCCCTCCCAGAACCAGCAGTGCCGACAGCGCCAGAAGACCCGCAGCGCGAACGAGCGGCCGCGGTGGGATCTCTATCTGCGGTCCATCCTCGTAGTCCCGGGCCGGCTTGCGCCCGGTCAGCATGGCCGCAATGAGCGGTTCCCGCTTGAGAACACCATACAGGATGTTGGCCACAACGTGCAGCACGATGGCCGGCAGCAGGACGTAGTGAAACAGCCAGCGGTGCCAGCGCGAGATCAGCTTGACCGCATCTTCCGACACCAGCCTGTAGAGCGGACCCGCCGTAAGGTCATTATGCTCCACCGTGAACAGCCCGAGCGACGCCTGGGTGCCGACAAGACCCATCAGCGCGACGACCATCAGCGCGCCGGCCGGGTTGTGGCCGAGAAAGGGCCGTTCGCGCCCGGCCACGAGATCGCCGAGATAGCCCAGGACCGGGCGCGCCCCCCGAACGAACGAGGAAAACCGCGCGGTGGAGGACCCCAGCACACCCCAGAAGATGCGCCAGACGATCAGAACGAGGATCGCCAGACCGCTCCAGCGATGCCACTTCAACAGCGGATCTCCGAGCGCTTCCGAATAGCGGTAACTGACATAGGACACCACGATCAGCAGCAGCAGCACCCAATGGAAAAGGCGGGTCGGGCGATCCCACGCCTTGACGCTGTGGCGAGCCTCCGTACCAGAGATATCCAAGCACACCATCCCACGCGCAGCGGTACCGGTTCGCAGCGCGGTACACGGGCACTGCCCTGCCATCGCCACGATGCTCGCGCACCAGCCCCATAACATCGGCCGCTGGCGACCACTTCGGTCAGCCCGCGACGTTTGGCTTATAAAGTGTGTCGTGCGCCGAGCGTCAACCGCGTCGGATGGATGCGGTGCCGGTTGTAGCCTCGAGGCCAGGACGGAGTTCAGGATACAGGATGTCGTCACCGCACAGCCTCGAACCGAACGCGCAGACCTCGGACGACGTTCTGCCGCACCTATGGGCCTGGCGCGCCGCCGGTGTTCGCGTGGCGCTCCTCACACTCATCGGCATCGACGGCGGCTCCCCGCGCCCGCTCGGCGCGCAAATGGCGGTGGCCGAGGACGGGCGCTCCGTTGGCTATTTGTCGGGTGGCTGTCTGGAACGCTCGCTGGCGCTACAGGCGGTAAGCGCAATCCGCGAAAACCAGAGCCGCCAGGTCCGCTATGGCCGCGGCTCTCCCTACCTTGATATCGCGCTGCCCTGCGGCAGTGGCCTCGATATCCATATCGTCCAGAACCCGAGCGACGAGGCGATCGAACGGGCAAAGGCTGCTGCCAGTCGACGCCTGCCGTTCGCGCTCGAATTCGACCTTCAGACAGGCGCGGTGACGTTCGATTCGGCTCCAGGCCAGCGCACAGGCGAACTCATCCGATCTCGGGGCGTGTTCCGCCGCACCTACTGGCCGGGCCTGCGGCTGCACGTCATCGGCAGCGGCCCGGCGATCCCGGCCATCGCGGCCGTGGCACAGGCCGCCGGCCTCCACGTGGATGTCGCATCGCCCGACGCGCTAACCCTGGCTGCTGCCCAATCCATCCATGTGGCGACCCGGCCCATGCCCTCCCCGCGCGTGCCCGAACTTGCCGACGCCGATCGGTTCACCGCGGTGGTACTCGCCTTCCACGACCATGAGCGTGAGGCCCCACTGCTCGCCGACGTGATGCAATCCCGATGCTTTTATATCGGCGCGCTCGGCAGCCGGGCTGTTCATGCAGCGCGATTGCACGCTCTCGCATTGGCGCGGGTGCCACCCGCCGCCATGGCGCGTGTTCGCGGTCCCGTAGGGCTCATCGCCGGGGCCAAATCCGTCGGCCCGCTCGCTGTCGGGATCGTCGCCGAGATACTGGCCGCGGCCAAAGCCGACGGGCTGATCGACTGAGGACGGACGGCACAGGACATCATCGAGACAGGTGAAAGCGCCGACGTCGTGCAGTGCCCGCCGACGCAGGACCGCCACCCGCCCCCACGACACACCCAGAGCGCGTACCCCACACCGAGACGTCCTGCCAGACAACCGGTCGGCACTGGCATCGTGAGCACCATCCATGAGGGTCGGGATCTGCCCGGCTCCCCACCCTTCGACAAACTGTCCACCGCGGGAGACATTTTGTCTGGAGCGTGAGCAGGCGCAGCATGCCTCAAGCTATTGCATCAACTGTTATTTTTCTGTGGCACGATGATTGCTTACCAGATGGTAAACAAGCAAGCCGACGGTGGATATCGACCGACCGCTCTCTTGAGATTTGGTCACGGGCTCGAACCAAGAAGCCCGGACCCGTTTGGGAAACGCCAACATGATGGCCTGGACCGCCAGCGTCCGGGGAAGGGGCCATGCGACACCGACAATCAGCCACGATGCGTCATCCGCATTCGCTTCTCGGTCTCAGCCCAGGCCGAAAGGGATCAAATCCGCCGGACCGCGTTGCGCGCTCACGGTGCCTGATCTCTGTGTGCTGCCGGCAGAGCAACCGATGATCAGGCGGAAAGGACGGCCGGGACACAGCACGTCACCCGTGTTCCTGATCGAGCCGGCGCCAGCTCTCAAATCAGACGGCTCGAGACATTCATCGCAAAGCCGGAACACCAGCCCGTCGGACACGACAAAATCAACTTAAAGACCACCAGCAAAACTGGGGCAAATCGAAACAAACTTCACCCAACAACGGAGTGAGCAAATGGGACGGAAACGCATTTCGCTTTCTATCTTGGCATCCGCCATTACCGCAGCTTTGCTGTCACCGGTTGCACTGGTACAAACCGCAGCAGCTCAGGAAAAGCAATATTTCCCTGTCGCCAGCAGCCGCGTCGGCCCCTACTCCGCCATGGGGACAGGCTATTACGGTGCCCAGATCGACTATATGAACTATGTAAATATGAATGGCGGCGTGAATGGCGTCATGCTGACCTGGCAGGAGTGTGAAACAGAATACAACGCGGTCAAGACTGTGGAATGCTATCAGCGGCTGCTCGAAAAAGATGGGCAGAAGATGGTGGTGTTCGACACGCTGGGAACCCCCGGCGCTTACGCTGTCATCAATCGTATGGCGGACGACAACGTCGTTCTCGCTCAGTACGGCTATGGCAGAACCGATGCCGCCGACGGTCGGGTTTGGCCATGGGTCTTCAACGCGGCCAGTCACTATTGGTCGCAGATCGCTGTCAAAATGAAGTTCATGGCCGAACAGGAAGGTGGCGTCGAGAAGATGAAGGGCAAGAAGATTGTGCACCTTCACATCGATTCCGCATTCGGCCGCGAGCCACTGCCGGCTATGCGCAAAATCGCCAGTGCATGGGGCGTGACGCTGGTGGAAATCTCTATTCCGCCGCCTGGCCTGGAGCAGCAGTCGCAATGGCTACAGGTTCGGCGTGAACGTCCTGATTGGGTGACGTTCTGGGGTGCCGGCTCGGGAATGAACTCCGTCGGCATGACGAACGCCGCACGCGTGGGTTTCCCGCGCAATCGCATGATCTACGTGACATTCGGCGCTGCCGAGGAGGACATGTTCCCCGCCGGTGACGCCGCTGTCGGGACGTACGCGATGGCCAACGCTCTGCCCGGCGATCAATATCCGCTGGTGAAAAAAATCAAAGAGCAGGTCTATGGCGCTGGCAAGGGCAACCTTTCCGATACCAACCGCATCGGCTCAGTCTATTGGAACCGCGGACTCGGCGCGGCCGTCATGTGGGTCGAGGCCCTGAAGAACGCTCAGAAAATCCACAACAAAGTCGGCAAAGCCGTGACCGGCCCAGAATTTCGTGACGGGTACGAGGCGTTGAACATCACCGACGCGCGCCTCGAGGAAATCGGCATCAAGGGCATGATTGCGCCGTTTGCCATATCCTGTGCCAATCACGAGGGGGCCGGCAAGTTCGCAATGATGCAGTGGGACGGCAAAAAATTCCAAAGAGTGACCGACTGGGAGGCACCGATTGATCCCGGCTACATTCGGACGCTCATCGAGGAATCGGCTGCGAAGTTCGCCCAGGAGAATAAGATAACGCCGCGGCAGTGCCCCTCCAACTGACCTGAGAGAGATCGGAATCGCAAAGGTGTGCGCGACTTGCGCATAACGATTTGGCACACCTTTGCGAGCCGCCTGCTGGATATGAAGCCGAACGCTCACCGGAAACGGGCCAGGACCACATGACGGAAAAGTCCGACAACGTACTGGAAATCGACAAGATCGAAGTCGTCTACGACGGCGTCATCGCGGCCTTGCACGACGTGTCTTTGAGCGTGCCGAGGGGCAAGATCGTCGCGTTGCTCGGCGGAAACGGTGCCGGCAAAAGTACGACGCTCAAGTCCATCTCGACGATGCTGGCTTCGGAACGCGGGAAGGTCACCAAGGGGACCATCGAATACAACGGGTCCCGCATCACGACTCAAACGCCCTCCGAGATGGTCCGGCTGGGACTGGTGCAGGTGCTCGAGGGCCGGCGCTGCTTTGCACACCTCACGGTCGAAGAGAACATCATTACAGGGGCATACTCGAGAAACCTCTCGAAAGCCGACATGGATGCGGAACTCGACAAGATTTACGGCTACTTCAAGCGGCTCCGCGAAAGGCGAAAGAGCCAGGCCGGCTTCACATCGGGCGGCGAGCAGCAGATGGTCGCCGTGGCACGCGCGATGATGGCAAAGCCGAAAATGCTGCTCCTCGACGAGCCCTCCATGGGCCTTGCGCCGCAATTGGTAGCCGAAATATTCAATATCGTACAAGAGCTCAATAAGAACGAGGGTGTCAGCATCCTCCTGGCCGAGCAGAACACGAACGTCGCGCTCAGAAACGCCGACTTTGGCTACATTATCGAAACGGGCCACGTGATGCTGTCAGGCACGGCCAAAAGCCTCTTGAACGACGAGCGGGTCCGGGATCTCTATCTCGGCATCTCCAAAGAGGGTCGAAAGAACTTCCGCGATGTGCTGCGCCGCGATCCAGCACACTGATCGGCCGCGCTGACAGAGACGACAAGCCGGGACCTTGCGGAAACAGGACGGTGAATGATGACGGGCATGGGACAAGTCAGACGCTTTTCGATAGGGGCTCCAATCCTGGAGGTGAAGGGCATTTCGCTCCGTTTTGGCGGCGTCAAAGCCATCACGAACACCTCCTTCAATGTCCTTCAGCATGAGATACGAGCCATTATCGGGCCCAATGGTGCCGGCAAAAGCTCCCTGCTGAACTGCATCAATGGGATATATAAGCCGCAAGAGGGAACAATTGCCTTCAAGGGCGAAGTCCTCAAGGATATCTCGCCCAACTTGATCGCCCGCAAAGGTGTCTCGAGAACCTTCCAGAATCTCGCGCTCTTCAAGCGCATGTCGGTTGTCGACAATATTCTGGTCGGGCGCGCCTTGCATACGACGAGCAATTTCCTGCAGGTGGCGTTCCGCTTCCCGGTGGCGATCAACGAGGAACGAGCCAACCGGAAGAAATGCGACGAAATCGTCGAGTTCCTGGAGATCCAGCACATCAGGGACACCCCGGTGGGAAAGCTGCCGTACGGCCTGCAGAAGAAGGTTGAGTTGGGTCGCGCGCTGGCGACCGAGGCCGAAGTGCTGTTGCTCGACGAGCCCATGGCCGGCATGAACGTCGAAGAAAAGCGCGACATGTGCCGGTTCATCCTCAAGGTCAACGACGAGATCGGCACGACGATGGTGCTGATCGAGCATGACATGGGCGTCGTGATGGACATATCCGACAGCGTCGTCGTCCTGGATTACGGCAAGATCATCGCGGACGGACAACCTGACGACGTTCGCTCGAATCAAAATGTCATCGACGCCTACCTTGGAGTGGCCCATGACTGAGTTGCTCTTCTTCATCGAAGTCGTGGTTGGCGGGTTGCTGGCTGGAACGATGTATTCGCTCGTCGCGCTCGGCTTCGTCCTCATCTACAAAGCGTCCTCCACATTCAATTTCGCCCAGGGCGCGATGGTCTTTTTCGCCGTCCTCGCCTTCGTGGGCTTCATGGAGCTTGGGCTGCCCTTCGCTTTGGCCTTCATCGTCACCGTGCTCCTGATGATCGCCGTCGGCTATTGCACGGAACGTCTGGTGCTCGAGCCGCTGATGAACCAGAGCGAGGACACGCTTTTGATGGCCACGATCGGCCTCGGATTTGTCCTCGAAGGTCTGGCCCAGGCAGCCTGGGGCGTCGAGGTCAGGCGCCTGGACTTGGGCATCGGCGATTTTCCGATCCCATGGATCAGCGACAATCTCGGCCTCTTCGTCAGTGCGCTCGATCTGACCGCAGGGGTGGTTGCAGCGACGATGATCGTCGGACTGACGCTTCTGTTCAAATACACCAAGATGGGATTGGGACTGAGGGCCGTTGCCGACGATCCGGGTGCGGCGAGTTCGATCGGCATTCCCCTGAAGAACATCATGCTGCTCGTCTGGTCGGCCGCCGGCGTCGTGGCGCTGGTCGCGGGCATGATGTGGGGCGCCAGAGCTGGCGTTCAGTTCGCTCTGGTTGATCTCGCACTCAAGGCGTTGCCGGTTTTGATCATCGGCGGCTTCTCGTCGATTCCCGGCGCGATCATCGGGGGGTTGATCATCGGCGCATCCGAGAAGGTTCTGGAGGTCTACATCGGGCCGTACTTCGGCGGCGGCATCGAGCTGTGGGCACCGTTCGTTCTTGCCATTTGCTTCCTGTTGTACAGGCCAGAAGGACTATTCGGCGAGAAAATCATCCGGCGGGTTTGAAAGGGGTCTGAACGTGAACTCACCAACAGCCGTCATGGGCTTCTCGAGAAGCGACATTATCAATTTGACCGTCTTGATGGGACTGGCGTTCGTTGTCATCCCAATGACCGTTCAAAGCGAATACTGGTATAGCTCGATCTTGATACCGTGGTTGTGCCTGGCGCTAGCGGCCGTTGGCCAGCAGATCGTCATGGGGTATGCGGGACAATTGGCGGTTGGCGCAGCCGGCTTCATGGCGGCAGGCGCGTTCGCGTGCTTCAATCTCATCTTGCGGATCCCCGATATTCCGTTCTTTGTCGCGCTCGGGCTGTCGGGATTGATTGCAGCAGCCTTCGGCATACTTTTCGGCTTGCCCAGTCTTCGGGTGCGCGGCATCTACCTGATGGTGGCGACGCTCGCCTCGCAATTCTTCATTATCTGGATGATCGACAAGTTCGGCTGGTTCAAAAACTACGACACGTCCGGCATCATTACGGCGCAGGATATCGTGATATTCGGCAAACCGTTCACCTCACCACAGGAAATGTATCTCGTCGTCGCCCTTGTCGTGACAGTTCTGACGCTGTTGGCCATCAATATGGTGCGGGGGAGCACCGGGCGCAATTGGATGGCGGTGCGCGATATGGATATCGCAGCCGAGTCGATGGGAATCTCCCTTCTCAGAACAAAGCTACAGGCTTTCGCAATCAGCGCATTTTATTGCGGCGTGGCTGGTGCCCTCTTCGCATTCACCTACTTGAAGTCGATGGAGCCGGTTGCATTCGATATCAAGTTGTCGTTCAAGATCATGTTCATGATCATTCTTGGTGGGCTTGGGACGATCAAGGGTGCCTTCATCGGTGCCGCCTTCATCCTTCTGTTCCCAGTTGCTCTCAATACGATCGGCAACGAAGTCTTTCATGGCGCGATCGACGCGACGATTATTTCGGCGATCGAGTTGGTCGTGTTCGGCACACTCATCATCGTCTTCATGATCTTCGAGCCGCTCGGGATGGCAAAGATCTGGGATAGCCTCACGCGAAAATTGTTTGGGAAGCGATCCCCTAACATCATCGCGCCATCGAAAGATGGAGAGTTCGGGAAGTCCGCCGGCTCGGCATGACCAATCTGGTTTCGCGACTGCCAGCGGGGTGGAGCCGCATCGTTGCCCCCCCGTGGGCGACACGGGGCTCTGGGCCGGCTGGCTCGGCCCCCGCCGCACTCGCCATGCTAGAGGACACCGACAGCAAGAGACAGCAAGACAGGTTGAGTGGCCTGACGCGAGGCCTGTAGGAGGGGCGTGTGGACGACAGCGTGCCGCGCCTGCCGCCACGGCCCTTCCGCTGATCGGCGCTTGCCATCGTGGCAGCCCTGCAACATACTGCGCGCCGAGAGCGATGGCATCCTGGATTGTGTGGGGCGGTTGACGCGGACCCCTGGATGTCCGGCCGTAGGGGTGAGGGTCCTCGGCCGAAATCACCGCCACAGGAGACCGCATGCCTGGCTATCCGATTCATCGGGCATTCGACCGCGGCTTGGACTTCAACGCCGATCTCGACCTGGAATTCGGTCCTTGGCTCAAACAGGCGTCCGTGCTGGTCGTCGACGACGAGCCTGGGATGCTGAACTTCCTTCAAAGGACGCTCGAACCGCGCTGCAAGCGCGTACAAACGGCTGCGAACACGGCTGAAGCCTCGCGCATCCTCGACACGGACCACTTCGACGTCCTGGTCATCGACAACATCATGCCCGGAAAAAACGGAGTAGCGTGGCTAGCCGAGCAGCGCGGCACGGGCCTTTTCTCCGAGGCGATCCTGATCACCGCCTACGCCGACCTAGAAACCGCGATCGAAGCGCTGCGCGCCGGAGCCGCTGATTTCGTTCTCAAGCCTTTTCGCTCCAACCAGATCCTGAACGCTGTCGCCCGCTGCCTCGACCGGGTTCGCCTTCAACGCGAGAATTTCGTACTTCGACGAGAACTCAACGCCACCTCAGAACATCTGCTCAGCAATAAGCTGATCGGCGGATCGAAGGCGATCGACGATGTGCGCAAGACCATTGCACGGGTCGCAGCCCTGCCGACGTCCGTTCTCTTGACCGGGCAGTCCGGCACCGGAAAAGAAGTGGCGGCCCGATCCCTTCACGCGATGTCGGATCGGCACGACAAATCATTTGTGCCGCTGAATTGCGCAGCGATCCCGGCCGACATGATCGAAAGCGAACTGTTCGGCCACGTCAAAGGGGCCTTCACGGGAGCCCTGACCAGCCGCAAGGGCTCTTCATGCATGCCCAGGGCGGGACGCTCTTTTTGGACGAGATCGGCGAACTGCCCCTCGCGCTCCAGAGCAAGCTTCTGCGTGCCCTGGAAGAAAGACGCGTACGCCCTGTCGGCTCCGAGCGAGAGGTTCCCGTCGACGTCCGCATCATTTCCGCGACCAACGCGAATTTGGCGGAACGTGTCGAAAAAGGAGAGTTCCGGGCGGACCTCTATTTCCGCCTCAACGTCATCGAGATCCCACTCCCCAGATTGAGCGAGCGGGGCAACGATGTGATCGAACTGGCAATGCTGTTCATGCAGAGGCTGTCGAAGCAGCTTGGCATGCCCTCAGTCGACATCGGTCCGGATGAACGTGCGCGACTGTCCCGCTACAGTTGGCCGGGCAACGTCCGTGAACTTCGCAACCTCATCGAGCGAACGGTCATCCTCGGGCGCTTCCCTGCGGAATTCGGCCGGGATAGTCCGCCGCCGTCCAGCCCCGACAAGTCGGACACGTTGACCCTCGCCGATATCGAGCGCCGCCATATCGAGGCCGTGCTGCAATCGGTTGGCGGCAATCGGGAAGAGGCCGCACGCAGGCTCGGGGTGTCGCGCAAGACGGTCGATCGCAAGTGCGCGAGCTGGTATGAGTGAGGCCCCGTGTCTTCGGCGTTGTCGCAGACCCCTGAACACTCCCCATCGCCGGCATCGGCTCGTCCATCCGCTGCGCGTCGCGCGGTGACCCAACCACCTCAGGCGCGAGAACATCGCAGAACGACCTCGGTCCGGTTCCGCCTTCTGGCGATTGCACTGCTGCCGACGATGGTCATTCTGCCACTTATTCTCCTGATCGCTGTTTCCCGATGGAATGATCGTTTTGAAAAGACACTTATTGCCAAGGTGAACGGCGACCTCACCATCGCACATCAGTATATGGCGCGGATCCTCGAGGCGACAGGCGACAAGATCCAGGCGCTGAGCAAAGCAGCGACCTTTCGCGATCTCCTCGCCCAAAGCGCGCCGATAGCCCCCTTCCTTGAAAAACACCGCAACGAACTCGGATTGGACTTTCTGTACCTCGTGGAATCCGAAGCGGGTGTTTTGGCATCGGCTCCGCATTTGCAAACAAGCAAGCCGCCAACGCGCCCACCGCACTGGCCTATCGTCGCGAGCGCACTGGAGAACGGCGCGCCCGGTACCGCTATCGACATCTACTCCAGCGCCCAACTGCACCAGATTTCTGCCCAACTCGCGGCGCGCTCCCGGTTAGCCCTCGTGACTACGGCGAATGCAAAGCCGACCGACAAGACTGAAGAAGCCCGCGGAATGGTGATCCACTCGGCAGCACCTGTCCGCGATTCGTCGGGGCGCGCCATGGCCCTTGTCGGTGGTATCCTCCTCAACCAGAATCTTGTCTTCATCGACACCATCAACGATCTCGTCTACCGGGCAGCCAGTTTGCCGGACGGCAGCAAGGGAACGGCCACGCTGTTTCTCGACGATGTACGGATCAGCACCAATGTCAGGCTGTTCGAGGGGGAGCGAGCGTTGGGAACCCGCGTCTCTGCGGTCGTCAGGGAAGCGGTGCTGGATAACGGACGGACGTGGCTGGACAGCGCATTCGTCGTCAACGACTGGTACATTTCCGCCTACGAGCCAATTCTCGACAGCTTCGGGAAGCGGGTCGGGATGCTCTATGTCGGTTTTCTGGAGGCTCCGTTTACGCAGGCCCGGCGTGAAACCCTGCTGACGATCATCCTCGCCTTTTTGATCATCACGGCCTTGACGGTGCCGATCTTTCTCCTCCTTGCGCGCACCATATTCAGGCCACTCGAACACATGACGAAAACGATTGCCAGCGTGGAGAGCGGCCACATGGGTGCACGCTCAGGATTTGCACGGGCAAATGACGAAATCGGGCGCGTGGCAAACCATCTCGATACTCTGCTCGATCAGATCCAGGAACGTGACAGGCAGCTCCGCGAATGGAACGACGACCTGAACCGGCGCGTCGAAGAACGCACGCACGAACTCCAGATCGCCAACCGCCAGCTCGAAGCGACGAGCAAACAACTCGTGATGTCTGAGAAGCTTGCCGCGATCGGCGAGATCACGGCTGGCGTCGCCCATGAAATCAATAATCCGATCGCCGTCATCCAGGGCAATCTGGAGGTCGTGCGACGGGCCATAGGCACACAGGCCGAGAGCCTCGAGACCGAATTCCGATTGCTCGACGAGCAGGTCTATCGTGTCACCCAGATCGTGACAAAACTCCTCCAGTTTGCGCGTCCTGAGGAATACGCCGACTACATCTCGCGCCATCGGCCGCAGGACGTGGTGTCCGACTGTCTTCCGCTCATCCGGCATCTTCTCGACAAATCGGAGATCGAAATCAGCCGGCAAGACGACGCCACTCGGATGGTTTTGATGAACAGGACCGAGCTCCAGCAGGTGGTCATCAACCTGATCGTCAATGCAATCCACGCCATGCCCGAAGGCGGAATGCTGACGTTGCGGACATGCGACAGTTCACGCGCAGAAAGACCGGGGATCCGCCTCGACGTCGCCGACACGGGCATCGGCATTGCGCCAGAAATACTGGACCGCATTTTCGATCCGTTCTTCACCACGAAACGGCATCAGGGCAACGGGCTCGGCCTTTCGATCACCCGCAAACTCATCGACCGTCAGGGCGGCGAGATCACCGTCGAAAGCGCACCTGGGCACGGCACGACGTTCTCGGTTTGGCTGCCTGAAGCTGTCTGAAACGCGCTGCGATGTCCTGGAGTGATAGGAACTCCCGCGACCACCACCAGGCCCTTGCCGTGTCGAACGATCAGGTCCGCAAGTTCAGCCCAAGTTTCGCTCTGTGACGTGATGAGGGAAGGGTCTCAGGTCAAGGCCTGATAGCCGCGGCAGCCCGCTGGCACCCGTCGACCCGAACGACGCTCCATGATCCGAGCGGATTGCCGCCCGACCCAAACCAAACAGCCTCCGAAAAATCCGGGGCGGCTCACTTCGATCAAGTCCGTGGGTCTATTGTAGCTGATTTGGATGCGGACCGATCAGAAATCTCATTATTGATGCCGATATTCAGTCGATCTACTTTGATGGCATGAGGGGCGACCGCCGCCATCAAGGAGATGAGCATGGCTCTGACGGTACTCAGATCGAATGAGCGCAGCCGGGCGCATTTTGGCTTGTTCCACCGCACGCACAGCCTCCCGTTAGGCCACTGCGACCTGATGCACGTAGGCTGCGGCCAGCTTCGGACATCGAAGTCTCCCACGAGATCGGAGCGGGTCTCTTGCTACTCGGTCTCCGCAAACGGCGAGATGTTGAAGGATGGCGATGGCATTCCCATGTCGGCACAGGGGGTGCTGCGCATCAAGGGCACCGCCGACGCTGAGAAATTACTCTTCGACCTAGGTCCCTATCCGTTTGACGATACGGGGGCTTGCCGTCTCCGCATCTCCATCCTTTGCAATGGAGACAATCATGGCCACGCAATTTGAAGCTCTCACGCCTTTGCCCGAGAATGTTCTGAGCCTCTTGGTCTCCAAGTCCACTTGGAACGGAATATCCGTTGAAGTCCTGGAATGGCGGGGCACAGGGCCTGTAGCTCACCGATTTCCCCACGAGACGGAAACTCGCCTCATCACCCTGCTCGAAGAGGTTGGCAGCCCCTGCGAACCACGATTTCGCGAAAAGCTGCCGTGCAATGTGGGCTACACGCCGCGACACATGGACTTTGCCCCTGCGGGCCTGGAACTTTGGGGAAATAGCGCGGACGTCCGCTTCGTGAGAAGCGCTTTCATGACCTTCGATCTCGCAGTGCTGAGTGAGCGGCTGGCCATTCAGTTTGACGGCAGTGTTATTGCCAAGCCGCGACTGCGCTTTTCGGACGAGCGCATATGGCCTCTGGTCAAGCTCCTTGGCGAAGCCGTGAACGACCCCGATCCATCGGCACAGCTCTACGGCGACGGGCTGACATCCGCGATTGCCGCGCGTCTACTCATCGATCCGCCGGCACTTGTGGCCAATGGTGAGGGCCTCGCTCCCTGGAAGCTTCGACGGATCGTCGACTACCTTGACGCGCATCTGCCTCAGCGGGTCAAGCTCGCGCATTTGGCGGAGATGGCAGACTTGTCGCAACCGCACTTCAGTCGGGCATTTAAAGCATCGACCGGCATGGCACCTTACCGCTGGCAGCTCGACGCACGCATCCGCCGCGCGCAGGCACTGTTGCTCGACACCGATGCCTCGCTCCACGAGGTGGCCCAGGCCACGGGCTTCGCCGATGCCGTCCACTTTGGCCGGACGTTCCGTAAACTGACAGGGGTTACTCCGGCAGCATGGCGGCGCGATCGAAAGTCCTGATTGCGACTTTGCAGCAATTTCGGACTGTCAATCGCAGGATCGAACATGGCATTCCGAAACGCACTGGGGCAACGAGACGACGTCGGGATCACGCGGAAGCCACGCAGCAGTTTCAAGTGAGCGCACCCCTCCGCGACAATCCCGGAGCATGACGTCATCACTCAAACAGAGTTGGAGTTCCCATGCCCAAAGCCGGCCTCGACGCCCTGCTTCGACCCGATGACAGCATTCTTGTGCTCATCGATCACCAACCCTACCAGTTCACCAACCTGAACAGCCACGAGCCTGCGGTGATCGTCAATAATGTCGTTGGCCTCGCCAAGGCGGCCAAGGTCTTCGGCGTCCCCACGATCCTGACGACGGTGATTGAAGAGCGCGGCGGCTACATCATCAAGCAGCTTCAGGATGTCTTTCCCGAGCAGAAGCCAATCGACCGCACCTTCATCAACACATGGGAAGATAAGACCGTCGTCGACGCGGTGAAGAAGTCCGGCCGCAAGAAGCTGGTCATCGCTGCACTTTGGACCGAGGTCTGCCTTGCCATGCCGGCAATCCAGGCCGCTGGCGAAGGATGGGATGTCTATGCCGTCACCGATGCATCGGGAGGCGTCAGTCTCGAAGCACATGAGATGGCTGTGCGGCGCATGGTGCAGGCCGGCGTAACGCCCATCACGTGGCTCGCCGTTGCCGCCGAGTGGCAGCGCGACTGGGCACGGGAAACATCGGCGCAGGCCCTTGGCAGCGTTATACTCGAGCATGGTGGTGCCTCGGGCGTCGCGCTGGCTTGGGAGTTGCAGCTTCTCGCCGGGCACACCGCGCCACCGGCCGCAAAGCCGAGGGTGTAATTGCAGACGCGCAAACCGAACGCCCACGCGACCAGCAGTAGGAGCAAGCACATGAGTACGATCACGACCAAGGACGGCACCGAGATCTACTACAAGGATTGGGGCAAAGGCCCGGCTGTGATCCTCAGCCACGGCTGGCCGCTCAGCTCCGATAGCTGGGAGGCGCAGGCGTTCTTTCTTGCGACGAACGGCTTTCGGGTCGTTACACACGACCGGCGCGGCCACGGCCGATCGAGCCAGCCGTGGCATGGCAACGACATGGATCATTATGCCGACGATCTCGCCGAGCTGATCGAGACGCTCGACCTGACCGGCGTCTCGATGTTTGGCTTCTCGACTGGTGGCGGCGAAGTGGCCCGCTATGTCGGCCGCCACGGCACCAGCCGGATCGCAAAACTCGGTCTGATTGCGGCCGTTCCACCGCTGATGCTGAAGACGGAGGCGAACCCCGGCGGCCTGCCAATCGAGGTCTTCGACGGCCTCCGGCAGGGCAGCATCGCCGACCGCTCCAAGCTCTATCGCGACATCGCTTCGGGCCCGTTCTTCGGCTTCAACCGGCCAGGTGCGAAAGTCAGCCAGGGCATGATCGACGCGTTCTGGCTCCAGGGCATGCAAGCCGGTCACAAGAACGCCTACGACTGCATCGCCGCGTTCTCGGCGACGGACTTCACCGCGGATCTCAAAAAATTCGATAAGCCGACGCTGATCGTCCACGGCGACGACGACCAGATCGTGCCGATTGCTGCGTCGGCCCATGCGGCGGCAAAGATCGTCGGGCATGCCACGCTGAAGGTCTATCCCGGTGCGCCGCATGGCCTTGCCGACACGCACAAGGACCAGCTCAACAAGGATCTCCTCGACTTCCTCGGCTCGTGAGCACGTGGAGCGACGCCTGATTTGATGCGCAGCCTTGCGGCTTCACGCATTGCCGCCCCCCAGCCAACGGAGACACGTATGGCCAACTACCTCGAAGTCCTCACGCCACAGAACAGCCAGCTCATCTTCATCGACCAGCAGCCGCAGATGGCGTTCGGCGTCCAGTCGATCGACCGCCAAGTCTTGAAGAACAATGTCGTAGCGCTCGCCAAGTCGGCCAAGGTATTCAAGATCCCGACCATCGTCACGACAGTCGAGACGGACAGCTTCTCCGGACACACTTATCCGGAACTGCTCGCCGTGCTGCCTGATGCGCCGCTGCTCGAACGCACCTCGATGAACTCCTGGGATGACCAGAAGGTGCGTGACGCGCTCGCTGCCGCCGCCGCTGAGGGCCGCAAGAAAGTCGTCGTGTCCGGCCTTTGGACGGAGGTGTGCAACACGACCTTCGCGCTCTCGGCCATGCACGATGCCGCCTACGAGATTTATATGGTGGCAGACGCCTCCGGTGGCACCACGAAAGAGGCGCACGACTTCGCCATGCAGCGGATGGTCCAGGCTGGTGTTGTTCCCGTCACATGGCAGCAGGTGCTGCTCGAGTGGCAGCGCGACTGGGCGCGGCGCGACACCTACGATCAGGTGATCGCCATCGTGAAGGAGCACTCCGGCGCTTACGGGATGGGCGTCGATTACGCCTACACCATGGTGCACAAGGCTCCCGAACGCGTCACGCACGGCCCCCGCCTCGCGCCGGTGCCGGCTACCCGGTGACGGACCCTACCGCCTGTTGCGATATCCGGTGCCTCCCCTGAGGGACCGGATATCCTCCGCACGGAGTGATTTTCATGACGCTACGTCGCCGCACCCTGCTCAAGGGGCTCTCGGCAGCCACTGCCGCGCTGTCCCTTCCGGGCAGAGCATGGAGCCAGACCATGATTGGAACGCCAGAACTCATTCTCCACAACGGTCGCATCACCACCCTCGACCGCGCCAAACCGGAGGCGTCGGCGATCGCCATCGAGAGCGGTCTGGTCCGTGCCATAGGCTCGGATACCGAGGTCATGAAGCTGGGCGGCAGCGCCACCCGCGTTGTCGACCTCAAGGGCCGGCGCGTGATCCCGGGCCTCAACGACAGCCACACGCACCTCATCCGCGGCGGGCTCAACTTCAACATGGAGCTGAGGTGGGAGGGTGTCCCGTCAGTTGCCGACGCGTTGCGCGTTTTGAAAGAGCAGGCCGCCCGTACGCCGCCGCCGCAGTGGGTGCGTGTTGTCGGTGGCTGGAGCGAGTTTCAGTTCGGCGAGCGGCGCCTTCCGACGCTCGACGAGATCAACGCGGCTGCGCCCGACACGCCCGTCTTCATCCTGCATCTCTACGGCCAGGCGCTGCTGAACAAGGCCGCTCTGAACGTGCTCGGCTTCACCCGCACGACACCGAACCCGCCCGGAGGTGTGATCGAAAAGGATTCCGACGGCAATCCGACGGGACTGCTCGTGGCCAAGCCGTCGGCCTTGATCCTCTACTCCACGCTGGCGCGTGGCCCGCGCCTTCCGATCGAGGATCAGATCAACTCGACCCGGCACTACATGCGCGAGATGAACCGGCTTGGTATCACATCGGTGATCGACGCGGGCGGCGGTGGGCAAAACTTCCCCGAGGACTACGACGTCATTCAACGGCTCGACGCCGATGGCGAACTGACGGTGCGCGTCGCCTACAATCTCTTCGCGCAGAAGGCCGGCACGGAGATCACCGACTATGAGCGCTGGATCGAGATCTCCAAGCCCGGCTCCGGCAGCTCGTTTCTTCGCCACAACGGCGCGGGCGAGAATCTAACGTGGTCGGCGGCCGACTTCGAGAACTTCCTCGAGCCGCGCCCGGATCTCGCGCCCACCATGGAGCGCGAACTCGAACCGATCGTCGAACTGCTCGCGACCAACAAGTGGCCGTTTCGCATCCACGCAACCTATGACGAGACCATCGACCGCTTCCTGACCGTCTTCGAGCGTGTCAATGGCCGCCAGCCGTTCCAGACCCGCTTCATCATCGACCACGCCGAGACGATCTCGGATCGCAACATCGACCGGATCGGAGCGCTCGGCGGCGGAATCGCGATCCAGCATCGCATGGCCTTCCAGGGCGAGTACTTCGTCGCTCGCTATGGCAAGGAGGCCGCGCGCGCGACGCCACCCGTCGGCAAAATGCTCCGCGCCGGTCTGCCGGTAGGTGCCGGCACCGACGCGACGCGGGTGGCCTCCTACGATCCGTGGGTCGCGCTCTATTGGCTGACCACCGGTCAGACGCTCGGCGGTCTGCCCCTGTATGGCGAGGACAACGTGCTCGACCGTGAGACGGCTCTGCGGCTTTGGACCGAGGGCTCGGCTTGGTTCTCGGGCGAGCAGGACGTCAAAGGCACGTTGTCGCCCGGCAAGTACGCCGATCTCGCCGTGCTGTCGGCGGACTATATGAGCATTGCACCGGCAGAAATCCGCCGCATCAATTCCGTGTTGACCGTCGTCGGCGGCAAGATCGCCTACGGTGAGGGCGACTACGCCAGCCTGTCGCCACCGATGCCGCCGGCGTCGCCGTCCTGGAGCCCTGTCAATTCGGTTGCAAGCCCAGCCGCCCGCGCCGATGCCGGCCAACCCGCGCGATTTGCGCGGAGTTGCCACGATGGATGCGGCAGCGCCTGCGGACTGCACGGACACGACCATGGCATCGCGTGGACTTTGCCCATTCCGGTCGGCGACGATCGGGCATTCTGGGGCGCACTCGGCTGTTCTTGTTTTGCAGTGTAAGGATCGGAGCATGACGTTACTGCCGAAACTGATCCTATTGGCTGTCTTGCTTATTCCGGGGCAAGCCGTGTGCCAAACAGTTGTCGAGTTCACGTTTCCTGGCCGTGTTGAGCCGCGGCAGCGCGTTCAAGTCGCAAATCAGATCAGCGGGATTGTCGAGAGTATCCACATCGAGGCTGGACAGCGGGTCACCCGAGGCGATCTGATGTATTCGCTCGACGACGCCAGCTACCGCATTGATGTTGCGAACGCTGAAGCTGCCGTGGCGGAAGCTCGGGCGCGTCTGGCACTCGCGGAGGACGTATCCAGTCGTCAGGCACAATTGCAACAGCGTGGAGTCGGTGCCGCTGCCTCTGCGGCCCAAAGTGCACTCGAGGTCAACATCGCAAAAGCCGGTCTTGCAAAGGCCGAGGCCCAACTCCAATCGGCAGGTTTGGCCCTTGAGCGAACGCGGGTTCATGCGCCGATTTCAGGCTTGGCTCAGAGACCAAAGGTGGCACCCGGCGCGTTTGTAGAGGCCAAGGGTGGAACAGTTCTCGGCGAGATCGTCCAAAACGATCCGGTTCTGGTAGCCTACCGCGTAAGTTACGCCGATCGCCAAAAGGCACTTTCTGCTTCAGGACAGTCATCGGTTGCGGAACTCTGTAAGTCGGTCCAACTCAGCCTGGAACTGCAAGCTGGTGACACCTATCCGGAAACGGGACGCGCACTATTCGAAAGTGCCGAACTCGACACGACGACCGGTCTATTGACGGTGTGGGGCGAATTTCCAAATCCCTTCGGAATATTAATCCCCGGAATGGAAGTTTCTGTCGTGTCAAAGATTTCGCGATAGCGGATCAATCCTACAGATCAAGAAGGCAAGGCCGTCGGATATGGAAACCACCGACAACCACAAAAGGTCGGGAGCATCCCCTTGGGTGCCGTTCTCCCATACGTCGTTCACGATTCTCTGGGCCGCCACTTTGCTCTCGAACATCGGCACCTGGATGCACGATGTTTCAGCCGCTTGGCTTATGACCTCGCTGTCGGCCTCCCCGATGGTCGTGGCCATGGTGCAAGCAGCGACGTCAGGTGCCATGGCACTGTTCGCATTGCCGGCCGGTGCCATGGCGGACCTCTTCGATCGCAAACGCCTGCTCATCGCGCTGGCCGCCTTCAAGGCGTCGCTCGCCGTTCTGCTTGGCATTCTCACCGCGCTAGGTCTGGTCAGTGCCTGGAGCCTGCTGGCTATCACGTTCCTGCTCGGCGTCGGGTCGGCCTTGATGGCACCTGTCTGGCAATCGGTCGTCCCGACGCTCGTGCCGCGCGAAGCTCTGAAGCCAGCCGTCGCCCTTAATTCTATGGGTATAAACATTGCCCGCGCCATCGGCCCGACAATCGGTGGCATTTTGATTGTCTCCGCAGGTATTGCGGCGGCCTTTTTCTTGAATGCCGCTTCAGAACTCGTCATCATTGCGGCCCTCCTCTTTTGGACCCCTGCCACGACGGTGCCGAGGAAGCTGCCCGAGCAGTTCGTGCCGGCAATGATCGCGGGGGTGAGGTTTGCCTCAAATTCGAGCGCACTCAAAAACGTGCTGTGGCGCGCTGCGGGCTTTTTCCTGTTTGCTTCCGCGTTTTGGGCGCTGCTGCCCTTGGTGGCCCGCCAGACACTTGGCGGTGACGCCGCCCTGTACGGCATGATCGTTGGCGCGGTCGGCGCTGGTGCCGTTCTTGGTGCGCTTGTTCTTCCGCAGATCGACGCGCGGCTCGGGAGCGACGGCTCGGTGCAAGCCGGCACTGTTCTGACCGCGCTGGTGCTTGCGCTACTGGGCTTCGTACCCTCGCAAAGCACGGCAATCGTCGCCGGCTGCATCGCTGGAGTGGCCTGGATCTGGGTGCTGTCGACACTCAATGTCGCTGCGCAAAATGCCTTGCCCGATTGGGTCAGGGGTAGAGGCCTGTCGATCTACGGCCTCGTCTTCTTCGGTGCCATGACGGTAGGTTCTCTTGGCTGGGGAGCACTGGCAACTTGGGTCGGAATTTCCTTGGCGCTTGGCATAGCCGCGGTCGGCCTTTTGCTGGCGATACCATTCACGCGCGCGCATAGGCTGAGCACCACTCCTGCCGACCTGACGCCATCGGGACACTGGCCCGACCCGGTCGTCGCAGTTGCCGATCCTGGCGATCGCGGCCCTGTAATGGTCACGGTCGAATACCGGATCGCTGCCGAGAAGCAGGCCGAGTTCACAAAGGCTGTGCACCGTCTCGCGGATGAGCGGCGGCGCGATGGTGCCTACCAGTGGGGCCTGATGCAGGACGCCGCTGATCCGGATCGCTTCACCGAGTATTTCCTGGTCGAAAGCTGGAACGAGCACCAACGCCAACATGCCCGGGTCACGCGCGCCGATGCGGATCTGCAGGGCGCGATCGCCAAATTGATCAGCCCAGGATCAAAACCTCGCATAACTCACTGGCTTGCGAGTGAATAGCACGGGTAAGCCGCACGAAGAACGTCAACCCGCAATTCCGGTTGAGCAAAGGAAAGTTCATGACCCGCACCATGAAGGCAATGGTCCTCAGCAAATTCGGTGGCTTCGACGCTTTCGAACTGCGTGACATCTCCGTGCCGGAGATCGGACCTCGACAAATTCGAGTACGTGTCCACGCCACCGCAATCAATCCACTGGACTATCAAATCCGGCGCGGCGACTACGCCGACTACGTACACCTCCCCGCCATCATCGGTCACGACATTTCCGGAGTCGTGGAGGAAAAAGGGGCGAATGTTGGGGAGTTCGAGATTGGCGAGGAAGTCTACTATACGCCCAAAATATTCGGCGGCCCCGGCTCCTACGCCGAGCAGCACGTCGCCGATGCCGATCTGGTCGCGCGTAAGCCGCACAACATCGACCATTTGGAGGCAGCCAGCCTGACGCTGGTTGGAGGGACGGTCTGGGAAGCTTTGGTGGCCCGCGCCCAGCTTGCCGTTTCCGAAACTATCTTGATCCATGGCGGTGCCGGCGGTGTGGGTACGGTGGCGATCCAGCTTGCCAAGGCGATGGGTGCGCGGGTCATTACGACGGCGCGCCGTAGCAACCATGAGTTTGTGCGTGCGCTCGGAGCCGACGAGGTCATCGACCACACCTCCGATGACTATGGTTCAGCCGTGGCAGAACTGACGAGAGGCGAAGGGGTGAACGTCGTATTCGACACCATCGGTGGCGACACCCTGACGCGAAGCGCGGCAGCACTCGCGGATGCTGGCCGGGTGGTCAGCATCGTCGATATCGCACAGCCGCAGAACTTGATCGACGCTTGGGGAAAGAATGCCGCCTACCATTTCGTGTTCACCCGCCAGAACCGAGGCAAACTTGACGCGCTGACGAAACTTATCGAACGCGGCCTGATCAAGCCAGTGATCGGCGCAGTGCTTCCTCTGGCTCGCATCGGCGAAGCGCATGAACTGCTCGAAGGCGGGGGCTCCCGTGGGCTTCGAGGTAAAGTGGCGATTGATGTTGCAGGCCAGACCGTCAGGCTTCCCACGCTGTCATAGCAACTTCGATAAGCTGCCATCGCTCCCGCCGGCACCCACGGGACCGTTTTGTCGCAGCGCACACCAACATCACGCCAGGATATGTCACTCGTCCGTCATAGGTATTGTGCGTCGGCACGATGACGTTGTGCGGTCAGGTCACTGACAGCCCTCCTCGCGCTCCTCGTGGTTGCCCTCGCATTGGTCGCCGGGGCAGGCGCGTGTGTTGCGCATGAAGCCCGGCGATGGGACGGGGATCTCTAGAAGATCATCAACGAACTGGCCGACATGACGGCAATCCAGGCCAGGCGGCCAATACCAGCCGAGCCGTACGACGCCGGCCAGGTCGAGGACCGTCGCATGTTCCATTGAATGCGCTCGAAAGAGCGGGTGCGCTGTCGTCGATGCACTTCGGGCCTGTCTGGGATCACCAGGCCCTGAGGGAGGGGTGCATCGGCGACACCCTGCCGCACGGTGCGACCGGGGCTCCGATGGAACACTTGGCGAACGTCGCCGGGCGATTGGCTATATGTTGGCACTGCGTCAAAGAGACGTACACGCCGCGTTTTAAGTTGAGCCCGTCAATTTGTTTGGTGAGCGGGGAGGGGATCGAACCCTCGACCATCTGATTAAAAGTCAGATGCTCTACCACTGAGCTACCCGCCCGATGCCAGCGCCGACTGAAACCTCCCAAAAGAAGCGCCAGCCGTCACGAGCCTCCCCGCGTTTTAGGCTGCCCGCCGGTCGTGTCAAGCCAAGCCCTGAAGACGACCAGCGCGCGCACTGCGCTGCGCGCACAGCAGCGTTGCATGAGGCGCAGGGGCACCGGCACGATTTCGCATGGTGCGCCCTGACGGCTCGTTGTAACGACGGGGAAACACCCTGCTCGGGCGCTATGGCCTCTCAGCGTCACCGAACGACCAGCCGATCCCGCTCGCCCTGTTTGCCTGCAGCCAAGGCCTCCCCCGTGCCCATCGAAACGCCACCGACCCTGTCTGCCCCGAGCCCGCCGCCAACCGTCCGCTCCATGGGCCCGCAGGACGTTCCGACGGCAATCGTGCTGATGCTGGTGGCGATTACGCTGTTTTCCGGCCTCGACGCCGCAGCAAAGTATCTGGCCGGCCCCATCGGTCTTCCGGTCACCCAGATCATCTGGCTGCGCTTTCTGATCCAGTTCCTGTTGCTGTTGCTGCTCGTTCCCGCGTTCGGCATCCTGTCGACTCGGGAGCTGTTCACCACGACCCGCCCCGGCTGGCAGGCGCTGCGCTCGGTGCTGATGGCGCTGACGACGGCCATGAATTTCCTGGCGCTGAAATGGTTGCGCCTCGATCAGACCATCGCCATCACGTTCCTGGCCCCGCTGATCGTGGCGTTGTTGGCCGGGCCGCTGCTCGGCGAGTGGGTGGGGTGGCGCCGCTTCGCCGCGATCATCGTCGGCTTTCTCGGCATCCTGATCGTTGTCCGACCCGGTGTCGGCGACATCCACCCGGCGGTCGTCTTCTCGTTTGCCGGTGTGCTCGCCTATGCGTTGTTCACCCTGGTGACCCGCCACATCGCCGCCTCTGATCCCCCCCTGGTAACGCTGTTTTTCTCCATGTTCGCCGGCGTCATCATCGGCGCGCCGTTCGCGCTGGTCGACTGGCAGTGGCCAGCGACCGCATTCGAGTGGGCGCTCCTGATGTCGCTCGGCGTCCTCGGCGGCAT
The DNA here is from genome assembly GCA_033765285.1 of Hyphomicrobiaceae bacterium. Taxonomy (GTDB): domain Bacteria; phylum Pseudomonadota; class Alphaproteobacteria; order Rhizobiales; family Hyphomicrobiaceae; genus Filomicrobium. The sequence continues at coordinate 60,488 of JANRIE010000068.1, forward strand.
TGGCCACTACCTGTTCATCCTGGCCTATCGCATGGCCCCGGCTGGCGTCATCACGCCCTACATCTACCTTCAGATCCTAACGATGACGGCGCTCGGCTTCCTCGTCTTCGGGGACCTGCCCGACCTGTGGACGGTGTTGGGCTCTTCGATCGTGGTGGCATCGGGCATTTACCTGTGGCACCGCGAGCGCATGCTGAACGGCCGATGAGCGGGGCCCCGCAGGCTACCGAGCACGCTCGCTCAGCAGGGGAACCAACGATCCGAAGACGCTGCGCCGGCCGAGCGCGCTGCGCTCGGGACCACCGGGCTCGCCGTCCGCCAGCAGCTTCTCCGAGATGACCGAGGCGATGATCAGGTTGCCGCGCCGGTTCCAGTGCCAGTCGTAGGCAAACTCGAAGCGACGGCCATGGACCAGCCAGTCCGCCTTGAACGCCTCGTAGAGATCGAGGAACTCGAGCCCGAGTTCACTGGTCAATTCGGCCGCCAGGGCATTCAGCCTGCCGACCTCGAAGGCCGATTGGGGCTTGTCGGCATAGACCGCCTCGCGCACGCCATCCATGACGAACAGCAGCTTGAAGCCATGGGTGTCGGCCAGCGCCTTCATTTCGGCGAGGACGTGGCGTGCGAAAACGCGGTTGGCGTCGTGATCGGCGATTTTGCGGATGTCGACGGCGGACTGAATGAAGCGGGCGTCCCACTCCTCCTGTCCACCCCAGAAGACCCGGGACACGATGTCCTTGGCATTCAGGTAGAGGCCGGTCTCATAATACACGTAGCGGAACGTCGCAAAAGCCCGCAGGCGGTCGGCAAGGCTCGGTGAAAAGGGCGCTGGCGCGACTTCGCGCACGCCACCATCGGTCGACGTCTCGAGTTTCAGGAAACTCGACGCATAGCGCGTCTTGAGCAGCCGGTAGCTCTCGTCGAAGTCGTTGTGGATCAGCGGGACGACGACGACGTCCGGACGGAAGCGAACGACCTCCCGGCGCAGCATGTGGAGATACTGGCTGAGGGGGGCACCATCCATCCCAAATCGGTAGACCTCGGTTGGCTGTCCCGCGGCATTGAGCTGACGTTCGATGATCTCGGGAAAGCTGTCAGCCAGATCGACGAACGCGCCGTGCACGTAGGAATCACCGACGACGGCAATACGCTGGACGCCGGGCTGGCGGGCCTCGACGTAGGCCGGCTTGGTCGAGTTCCAGCCGTCAGCGTTGATGCTGACGAGCGTCGCGCGGCCATCGGGATGGCGGAAAATGGCCTGCTGCCCCGGCTGGTAGCGCACCACACCGTTGAGCGTGACATTCTCCAGCACGTCGTCCGGCTTCAAAACGAGGCCGAACACGATGGTCTCGATCACAGCAAGGGTAAAGACGGCGGCGCCAACGGCCAGCGCGAGATTGGCGAGCAGCTCTTTGAATGACGTGGGCATGGTTGCTCTCTGTGCCAGGATGAACCGCCGCCTGGGGGCGACCATCTCTGGCGAGCAATCGGTATGCCAGACGCCGTGGGGGAACCGTCACCGCCGGGCCCGCGGCAGGCGGGCGCGAGAAAGCCCACCGCCCCCGGTGAAAGAATGCGGTCCGCCCCGCGTCAGAACGGGATTTCGTCGTCGAGCGTCTTGTCGAAGCTTCCCGACGCCCCCCCACCAGCGGCACCGCCACTCCCCGCGCCTGAGCCACCGCGACCGCCTGAGCGGGGTGCCGCGCCCGCCGATGCGCCCTCTCCATAGCCGGCACCGGCGGCATAGCCGTCGTAGTCGCCACCGCTTTCCGCCATGCCGCCAGGTGCACCGGCACGATTGCCCCCCGGACCGTCGAGCATGGTCAGAACGCCATTGAAGTTCTGCAGGACGACTTCCGTCGAGTAGCGGTCCTGACCGTCCTGCCCCTGCCACTTGCGGGTTTGCAGTTGCCCTTCGACGTAGACCTTCGAGCCCTTCTTCAGATACTGCTCGGCGACCCGGCACAACCCTTCGTTGAAGATGACGACGGAATGCCACTCGGTCTTTTCCCGGCGCTCGCCAGACCCCTTGTCGCGCCACGTCTCCGTCGTCGCGACGCGCAGGTTGGCAATCGGCCGGCCGTCCTGCGTGCGGCGGATCTCCGGGTCCTTGCCCAGATTCCCGATGAGAATGACCTTGTTGACCGAACCCGCCATGATTGGCTCCTTCAAGAGTTTAGGCGCGCATCCGCGCGGAGGCGTTCGACAGTGCCGACTCGCGTGAAGCTCGACACTAATGCAAGCCGGCGAGACCGGCGGTCCCGCGCTGCGGGTTGTCCACATTCCGCTTGGTCATCGAATCGGGACGCCCTTCGGCAGACCCGCTCCATGACGCGGCCGCATGACGCTTGTTCACATAATGTTCCAGGATACATGCCTGCCGTTGCAGGCGCAAGAGGCAGACACCAGCCAGCGGCGGGCGGTCCGGTATCAGCGACCTGCCGCGATATCGGCGGCCGATGACAAACCAGCGCGGATACGCTCGGCAACGCCGGGAGCCGGCTTGCACGTCGGATCCGCCAGCCGCGCATTGATCGCCGCCAGATCCGCTGCGAACTGCGGGGCCTGGGCTCGCACGGCGATGCCGGATGCGACCGCACCGTTCGACCATCGGGGCCGGCACAACATGCCGACGAGATGGCCAGTCAGTTCGCGTGAATAAGTGGACGTGGTGTAGTCGACGGCCACCGGTGCCGGTGCGACCGGAGTAGCGTTGGGATCGCTGGATACGCCGGCCAGCGGACTGACCGGGCTCGATGTGCTGAACGTGCTCCTGGCGCTTCGCACGAGCACGTCCCACGACCGGCTATCTGCTGACCCTTCCCAGGCAGCCATCTTGGACTGGTCGATCAGTGCCGACAACCGGTCCCCCACCTGCCGCCGCAGCCAATCGCTGCCGATCGAGAGGATGCTTTCCTTGAGGCTCGTGGTCTCGGCCTCGGTCAGCTTGCGCACGACGAGCCCATCGAGATCGGCAAGCCGCACCTGCGCGCCCTCGGCAGGTTGGGCCATCCACACCGCGGCACCGCGCAAATCGGCCGCAATCAGACGGACGCGCGTGAAGTCGGCCGCCTGCAGACGGGCCCGGTAAAGACTGGCCGCCTCCAGGTCTGCGCCTTGGAAGTTCGCCCCCTCGAGCCGCGCATAATCCAGGATCGCCGCTTGCATCGTCGCGCTGCGGAAATCGGCTCCGTACAGCCGCGCCCCCTTCAGGTCGGCCCCCTGCAGACTGGCGATCGCAAAGTTCGCCCCCTGCGCCTGCACGCCCCCGGTCAGGTCCGCCTTGTCGAGCCGGGCCCCCGTGAAGCTGGCACCCGCGAGCAGGCTGTGGGGCAATTCCGCCCCCTCCATGCGCGCGTCCTCGAACCGCGCGTCGCGCGCGTCGATGCCTGTCATGCGCGCGCCCATCAGCTTGGCCCGCGAGAAATCAGCCCCCCTGGCGATGGTGCAAAAGGCGCGGCGGCGATCCTCGCTGAGGATCAATTCATTAACGTCCGAGCAATGGAGGAGCGCGTTGCGCAGGTCTGTTCCGTCCAGACTGGCATCCGACAGGTCGGCCCCCGTCAAGTCGGCCTGATGCATGTCGGAGCGGTCGAGCACCGCATAGCGCAGATCGCGCCCGCGCAGGTTCAGTGTCGGTTCGCCGGCGGACACCTCCTTGTCGGAGACGAGATCGGCGTCGGCAACGACGAGGTTACGGTGGAAGATGCCAAACATCGAGCCGTCGGCGGCGGTGTCGAGAAAGCCCAACACGAAGCCCTTATAGGTCCCGTCCCGTTGCGCCCGATCGCCTTCGGCGCGAGCGAGCAGGGAACGGCCCAGCGTGTCGAGTTTCTCGCCGGGTATCGTGGCAACGAGGAACGAGAACAACGTGACCATGCCGACAACCATCGTGGTGACCAGGAAGGACACCGGATGCGTTGCGGTCGTGCGCCAGAAGGCTTGAAAAAACGACGTCTCCGCCCGCGTCATGAACACGCCGATGAGGATCAGCATGGCAACGTCGACCAGGAGCGCAGCCCGATGCGTCCACGTGATCGTGGTGTCGTGGTAGGGCAGGAACATCACCTGGATGTAGAGAATGAGCACAAGTGGCAGCACGACGAGCGTGAGCCAGCTCATCCCATGCAGGAACCCGCTCATGACAGCGCTACGATGCGGACCGGCAATGGCCTGGACGAAGAAGAAGTTGTGCAACTCCAGGCGCAGCGGATGCAGTCGTCGGTCAGAGACCTCCAGCATACGGATGGCATGATCGAATTCGAGTGTCTTGCGCGCCAGCAGGACGAGTTGCGACACGAGGCCGAGGTGCAGCAGCACCAGGATGATGGGCGCGAACTGGAAAAACTGCGTGAGCGGAATGTCGACTTGCAGGATCGGCAGGGCGACCGGGGTTTCCAGCAGCAGCGTGGTATGCGTGACACCGGCGACGGCGATCATCAGGTAGGTCATCATGGCCAGGAAGATGAGCCAAGCCGTGTGCGCCGTGTCACTCGAGCGGTTGACGGCCTCCAACAGGCTGTAGGGATTGACCGGCGTCTCGCTGTCCGGCGCAACGCGTGTCATGTCGGTCATCGCAAACGCCCCCGCCAAACCAAGGCCACTCGTGGTGTATGTCTGATAGCCGCCAGACCATAGCTGAGAAAGTGTGTCGGGCAAACAACGGCAGGTCGCGGTTAACTACCAGACCACACTCAACTGTGGCCCGGTAACGTCATGGCCTACGACATGAGCGTTCTTGACGCACCGGACGGTTGGCGTATTCGATGGCGTGGCAGGCACGAGGCCGGCCCGTCGGCCTGGCCGATCTCAGTCTGCTGTCCTTCAGCCCCCGCCGGACCACGCCGACCTATGGCTCAGACTTATGATTGCGAGAAATGCCCGGGCTACTGCTGCTCCTACCCGCTGATTGCGCTGACCAGGCGGGATGTCGAGCGGCTCGCCCGTTTCCACGAGATGACATTCGACGCCGCGCGCGCTGCCTTTACCGAGGTCGCCTGGGGGCGCAAGTATGCCATGAAGCGCAAATCCGACCAGCACTTCGGCAAAATCTGCCGGTTCTTCGACACGACGGCGCGGCGCTGTACCATCTACGAAGGTCGCCCGAAGGTCTGCCGCGATTACCCGCATAAGAAGCGCTGCGGCTACTACGACTTCCTCGCTTTCGAACGCGAAGCACAGTCCGACCCTGCGTTCATCGCACTCACGGACCACGGTTGAAGGATACAGTGGCACCCGCTTCAGCGGCGCGGGCGCAGACACGACCGGCACCCGGAGCTGGCCCTACCTCTGGATGCGCCGGCGCGGCAGGTCCTCGGGCTCGCCCGAGGCTTCCGAATCCTCGACCGGTCCCTCGCCGTCGCTCGGCACTTCGCCGCCCGCCGAGGGGCGCGCCGTCACGGCGGCCGGTCCGCCCCGTGGCTCCTTGCAGTCGGTGAGCCAGATATCGAACACCGGATGCTCGACCGCATTGAGGCCCGGACTTTCGGCGAACATCCATCCGGAAAACAGCCGCTTCGTCGTGCCGTCGAGCGAGGTCTCGTCGATTTCGACGAAGGTGGTCGTCTTGGGACGCTCCGTCGGCGGCCGGGAGTAGCAGGCCCGCGGCGTCACCTTCAAGGCACCGAACTCGAGGGTCTGGTTGAGCGGCACCTCGAGCGCCTTGATCGTCGCCGTAACCTTGTCCAAAGCCGCAAAGACCGCCACGTCGTTGCTCAGGCGCTCGGCCGGTGCCGGCGATGACGCACCACCAAGCGCAGTCAGAAGCGCAACGGCGAGCGCTTTGGCATTGCTGCGCCGACGGCAGGCACCACAGGTCGTCACGATGAACCTCCGTTGGCCGGCAAGGTCAGCCATTTCTGGTGGGCAACCCGCTCGTGGTCCGGCTCCGACACGTGGTTCCCGTTGCAGCACCGGATCGACCACGGGTCGGGGCCGTAACGAACACGACCAACACGATGGCCGCAAGCGTGATCCGACCCGGGTGCGATTGCGAGGCCGGGAGCGCTCCGCCCCGATCACCGTGCTCGGCCAAGACGGCACTGCGCCAGGGTGGGCTGTTTCAGTACGCCGCTCGATGTGGGCCTCTCTATTTCGGCCGCCAGGGCTTGTAGTCGCCGGTTGCCTTGGGGCGCTTGTGCGCACCCAGGATCGACCCGGCCGGCCGATACGCGCTGGCAGTGCCGGTCAGGTTGGGCTGGTGCGGCTTCTGCCACGGCTTCGGCTCGTAGACGGTATCGGTTGGCTTCTCGTCGACCGTGTGGTGCAGCCAGCCATGCCATTCGGGCGGAACGAAGGAGGCTTCCGACATGGATTTGTAGACGACGAACCGGCGCGGCACGCCCAACGGGCCGACACCGTTGGTCTGTTCATAATAGATGTTGCCCAGGTCGTCTTCGCCGACCTTCTTGGCGCACTTCCAGATCGTATAGCGCGTGCCCCAGGTGTTGCCGCCCCACCAACTGAACACCTCGCTGATCATGCTCATGGTCTTGCTGCATCCTTCCCGACAGGCCCACACGCGGCTCGTCACCGCTTGTGCAGCGGTTGTGCCGCAGCACCGGCGTCCTGTCCAGACGATGCACGCGCGGCAGTTCAGCAACACCCTGTGTCACCAGAATCGCGTTAGCGTTTCGGCTGGCAATCGACCCGGTGACAGCGCGCCGAATTCGCTTGATCGCCCCGTTCAGAGCCTCCTGGCGCTCCCCTTCTGCCGCTGGTCGCACACGTTTCCCACAAATCACACACACCCAACATGTTGTGGCCCGAAGCGGGAGACTATTCGGAATCGACACAAGGGGTTGTAGGGGGCCCTATTGATCCCCCTCGAATCAACCTAGCTTTTCATCACGATTAGGGGATGCGTTCGACGGCCCCGCTCAGTACTCGCAGTCATCCAAGTCAAACCGCGTCGCACGCTTCCACGCTCATCCAACGCCCGCCCCTCGACGCTTCGGCGCAGATCCTCTGCGGCCGGCCGACGGGATCGGCTGGCCTGACGGACCGTTTGTTCTGTACCGCATCATCAGGGTCTCCGGGACACCGCGTCCTGGGGCCATGTCGAACTAACCATGCCCGGGTCATGACCTGGTTCCGCGTACACGACCCCCCACTGTCCTATCGGGGGAAGACAACAACCATGAAGATCACGCGCCGCTTTACCAAAGCTGGAAAGTCGCCCTACGCCGAGATCGCCTTCCGCAGTGCGACGAGCGAGATCAAGAACCCCGACGGCTCGGTCGTCTTCCGCCTCGCAGGCTTCGACGTGCCCGAGCAGTGGAGCCAGGTCGCCGCCGACATTCTGGCGCAGAAATACTTCCGCAAGGCCGGCGTGCCCGCCCGCCTGCGCCGCGTCGAGGAAACCGGCGTACCGTCGTGGCTGTGGCGCTCGGTGCCAGACGACAAGGCGCTGGCCGAGCTGCCCGAGAGCGAGCGGTTTGCCGGCGAGCAGGACAGCCGCCAGGTCTTCGATCGGCTGGCGGGAACCTGGACCTATTGGGGCTGGAAGGGCGGCTACTTCACGACCGAGGAGGATGCGCGCGCCTTCTTCGACGAGCACCGCTACATGCTGGCCATGCAGATGGCCGCGCCCAACTCCCCGCAGTGGTTCAACACCGGCATGCACTGGGCCTATGGCATCGACGGCCCCGGCCAGGGCCATTACTACGTCGACCCGTTCTCGGGCGAACTCGTCCAGTCGGCCTCGGCCTACGAGCACCCACAGCCGCACGCCTGCTTCATCCAGTCTGTTGCCGACGATCTCGTCAACGAGAACGGCATCATGGACCTCTGGGTGCGCGAAGCGCGGCTGTTCAAGGACGGTTCCGGCACCGGCACCAACTTCTCCAGCCTGCGCGGCGTCAACGAGAAGCTGTCGGGTGGCGGGCGCTCGTCCGGCCTCATGAGCTTTCTCAAGATCGGCGACCGGGCGGCCGGAGCCATCAAGTCGGGCGGTACGACGCGGCGCGCGGCCAAGATGGTCGTTGTCGACGTGGACCATCCCGACATCGAGGAGTTCATCAACTGGAAGGTGAAGGAGGAGCAGAAGGTCGCCGCCCTCGTCACCGGCTCCAAGATCGCAAGCAAGCGGCTGAAGGCCATCATCAAGGCCTGCGTCAACTGCGAGGCCGATGGCGACGATTGTTATGATCCCGTCAAGAACCCAGCCTTGAAGCGCGCCATCAAGGACGCCCGCCGCGACGACGTGCCGGAGAACTACATTCGCCGCGTCATCCAGTTTGCCCAACAGGGCTACAAGGACATCGACTTCCCGACCTATGACACCGACTGGGATTCGGAGGCCTATCTCACGGTCTCGGGCCAGAATTCCAACAACTCGGTGCGGGTGACGGACAGCTTCCTCAAGGCCGTCGAAGCCGACGACCATTGGGCGCTCCGCTCGCGCATGGCCGACAAGGTGGTCAAGACCCTCAAGGCCCGCGACTTGTGGGAGACCATCGGGCACGCCGCCTGGGCCTCCGCCGATCCCGGCATCCAGTTCCATACCACCATCAACGACTGGCACACCTGCCCCAAGTCGGGTGAGATCCGGGCCTCGAACCCGTGCTCGGAGTACATGTTCCTCGACGACACGGCCTGCAATCTGGCGTCGTTGAACCTGATGCAGTTCCGCCGCGCCGACGGCAGTTTCGATGCGGACGCTTTCGAGCATGGCTGCCGCCTGTGGACGCTGGTGCTCGAAATCTCGGTCATGATGGCGCAGTTCCCGTCCCGCCAGATCGCCGAGCTGTCGTATCGCTATCGCACGCTCGGCATCGGGTTCGCCAACATCGGCGGGCTTCTGATGGCCGCCGGCATCCCCTACGACTCGGCCGAGGGCCGGGCCATCTGTGGGGCGATCTCCGCCGTCATGACGGGCGTCTCCTACACCACCAGCGCCGAGATGGCGTCCGAATTGGGCGCCTTCCCGGGCTATGCCGAGAACGCCGAGGACATGTTGCGTGTCATCCGCAATCACCGCCGCGCCGCCCACGGCCAGCATGCCGGCTACGAGGGGCTGAACACGCTCCCCGTGCCCCTCGACCACGCCTCCTGCCAGGACCAGCGTCTGGTCGCCGCGGCCAAGCGCGCCTGGGATCAGGCCATCGACCTTGGCCGCCAGCACGGCTTCCGCAACGCCCAGGCCAGCGTCATCGCGCCGACCGGCACCATCGGTCTCGTGATGGATTGCGACACCACGGGCATCGAACCGGACTTCGCGCTCGTCAAGTTCAAGAAGCTGGCCGGCGGCGGCTACTTCAAGATCATCAACCAGGCTGTGCCCGGTGCCTTGGCGAAACTCGGCTACTCGGCCCACCAGATCGCCGAGATCGAGGCCTATGCCGTCGGTCATGCCTCACTGGCACAGGCCCCCGGCGTCAATCACACGACGCTGCGCGCGAAAGGGTTCGACACCGACGCCATCGCCCGCATCGAAGCCGGTCTCGCCAGCGCCTTCGATATCAAGTTCGTGTTCAACAAGTGGACCCTGGGCGAACAGTTCCTGACGAGCCAACTGGGCGTCCCGGCCGACAAACTCGTCGACCCCGGCTTCTGCCTGTTGACGCACCTCGGCTATACCCGCGCCGAGATCGAGGCCGCCAACGAACACGTCTGCGGAGCCATGACGCTGGAGGGCGCGCCCCACCTGAAGAGTGAGCACCTGCCCGTGTTCGACTGCGCCAACCCGTGCGGCCGCAAGGGCAAGCGCTACCTGTCGGTCGACAGCCACATCGACATGATGGCGGCCGCCCAGCCGTTCATCTCGGGGGCCATCTCCAAGACGATCAACATGCCCAACGAGGCGACCGTCGAGGACTGCAAGTCGGCGTACATGCGCTCCTGGCGACTGGCGCTGAAGGCCAACGCGCTCTACCGCGACGGCTCCAAGCTCTCCCAGCCGCTCAACTCCCAGCTCCTCGGCGATCACGAGGACGAGCAGGACGACGTGGCCGAGAAGCTCGCCGCCACCCAGCCGGCCCAGGTCCGCGCCGAGGTGCTGGCCGAACGCATCATCGAGCGCGTGATCGAGCGCATCGAGCGCGTTCGCGACCGTGAAAAGCTGCCGTCGCGGCGCAAGGGCTACACCCAGAAGGCGATCGTCGGCGGCCACAAGGTCTATCTGACGACGGGCGAATACCAGGACGGCCGCATCGGCGAAATCTTCATCGACATGCACAAGGAAGGTGCCGCCTTCCGCTCGCTGATGAACAACTTCGCCATCGCCATCTCATTGGGCCTGCAGTACGGCGTGCCGCTGGAGGAATACGTCGACGCCTTCACCTTCACGCGGTTTGAGCCGGCCGGCCTCGTCCAGGGCAACGAGACCATCAAGAATGCGACGAGCGTGCTCGACTACATCTTCCGCGAGCTCGCCGTCTCCTACCTCGGCCGCAACGATCTGGCCCACGTCGATCCCGGCGAGATGTCGGCGACCGCCATCGGCGAGGGTGAGGACGGCCGCGAGCCGGAGCGGACGCTGCAGCCGGTCGTGTCGCACGGCTTCGTGCGGGGAGCCAAGCTCGTCGGCCGCATCGGCCCGCGCGCGGTGACGGCGGAGGCCGGCCCCGGTGGCGTGTCGGCGGTCTCCGGGTTGCAGCGGGACGTGGCGACGGCATTCGCAGGCGGGGCGGGTGGCGATACCCGGCTGTTTTCGCGCCAGACAGTGGAGGCGCGCGTGACGACCGAGGGGGCGCTGGCCCTCAAGCACGATCCGCTCGCCGACCGCATCTTCGAGGCCAAGATCAAGGGTTACGAAGGCGAAGCCTGCGGTGCCTGCGGAAACTTCACCCTCGTGCGCAATGGCACCTGCCTGAAGTGCAATACCTGCGGCGGGACGAGTGGGTGTTCGTGAGGCTCCCGAAAGCGGACACAAGTATCGTCTCGGGGCTTGTCCCCGAGACCGATCTCGACAGGGGCCGCAGGGCGCGCTCGTCTCAAGGTTGTGGCAGAAGCGTGTCGCAACCTGTTTCCCATTGATTGTGATGCTGCACTGCACTAAATGCTCCGCCTGCCGGATGCGTCTAAGGCCCTCCGGCAGGCGCACGCCCCTCTGGCGCGAGCAGCAGCGAACGTGTCGGGACGTCGAGCGGGATACCCAGCCGACGTCGCCAAGACCCGGATTGCTCCACGACGCTGCCGTTTTTTCCGGAACCACCACAACATGTCGAACAGAGCGCACACCGCGACCGACTACGCGCGCGTCATCGCGCGTCGCAACCCGGCCCTGTACGCCGCCCTAGCCTATGCGGGCCTCTCACTCGTCGGCGCCATCGCCCTCATGCTGCCATTGACGCACGAGGCGAACCTGGCCAAGGCCGTCGGTTTCATCGACGCACTCTTCATCAGTACCTCGGCTGTTTCGACGACGGGTCTCGTCACGCTCGATCCCGGCACCACCTTCAATCTGGCGGGCGAGATCGTCATTCTGGTCCTGCTGCAGATCGGCGGCGTCGGGTTCATGACGCTGATGAGCTTTGCCTATCTCGTCATGCGCGATCGGTTGAGCTCGGCGCAACGCAGCCTGACCCGCGCGGGCTTCGGACTTTCCAGCGCATTCGACGTTGCCACGTTCGTCCGACAGGTCGTCATATACACGCTGGTTCTTGAAACGATCGGCGCGATCGCCTTGGCGTGGATGTTCGCCAGCGCCGGAGTGGCCGACCCGGTCTGGAACGGTATCTTCCATTCCGTGTCTGCGTTCTGTACGGCCGGGTTCTCGCTCTATGCGACAAGTCTCGAAGGCTTTCGGGATAATCCCGGCATCCTTCTCGTCGTTGCCGCACTCAGTTATGCCGGTGCCATGGGCTTCGTCGTCGTCGCCGAAATGGCGGAATGGATGACACGGCGCAAGCCTTCGCTCGCGCCAACGACGAAGCTCATCGTGCTGGTTTCGGCCGGTCTGTGCGTATTGGGAACAGGATTCCTGTACGTGTTCGAGCCGACGATCGCGGCGTTGCCCGCTGAGCAGCGTCTGACCAACGCCTTTTTCCAGGCCATGACGGCCTCGACGACCGTCGGGTTCAACTCTGTGCCCATCGGTGCCCTGGCGCCAGCAAGCATTATTTTTCTCTATCTGCTGATGTTCGTCGGCGCTTCACCGTCGGGGACAGGCGGCGGCTTGAAGACGACCACAGTCGCGGTACTCGTCGCCACGGCGTGGGCGAGCGCCATGGGGCGCGATGCGGTGGTCACGGCCGGTGTGCGCATTCCACCAGTTCGTGTTCAGCAGGCGACCTCGACGCTCGTCATCGGACTGCTCGTCGTGTTCACCGCCCTGATCGCACTCGACCTGACGGGTAACCACGCCTTTGACAAGGCACTGTTCGAGATCTTCTCGGCACTGGGAACGGTCGGCCTATCCATGGGCATCACGGGGGAGCTGAACGATGCGGGCAAGCTGATCATCACCGCTGTGATGTTCATCGGCCGCGTCGGCATCCTCAGCTTTTTCGTCGCCTTTGCGCTCGCAGTTCGATCAGATGGCGACGTCGAGCGCGTCGAACGCGATGTGATCCTGTGAGGCCGCGGGACCGTCCAGTGTGCCAGGGTTGAGGGCCGCGCTTCTGATACCTGTGGCCCATTTCCCCCTCTCCCCGCGTGCGGTGAGAGGGGACCTGTCGGCAGCCTTCAAGACGCAGGCGCTGTCCAGCCCCGCCCCACATCCCCCTCACCCAGCGCTGCTCAGGCTCGGGGGCGGAAGGGGCTGGCGGCCGGCAGCGGCACGCGGCCACCCGAGGCCGCATCGCGGCTCGAGCCGGCAGGCACACCGGGCAGCGCGATGACCGGCGGCGGCGGGCGCGGCCAGGAAAAATCGTCAGCGCGACCGGGACGCGGCTGGGTCCGCTCCCCTTTGACCAGCACCCGGAAGTAGGGAGCCTGCGCCGGCGACAGGCGCGCGCCGGGTGCCGCACCGGTCCCGGCGGCCGGGGTGACCGTGCTCATGATGTTGACCCCGCCAGCGATCTGATCGACCAGCGTATCGCCGAGCGGGGTCGCCTTGTCGGCGCTTTGCTTGCGCGTGACGAGTGACACGATGGAAGCCGGGATCGCCGGGCGCACGATATCGAGAGAGAGGATCTGCTCACGCCCGCCCGGCCCCGGTGTCTTCAGATTGATGCGGGTGTTCTCGGCCGGCTGCTCCCCCGCGCGCTGGTCGAACAGTCCCGCCGCGCCACCTCCTGTCCCGCCGGCCGCCTTGGCGCGCGCCGCCGCGATGGAGGTGCGCCAGTCGGCACGTTTGGGATTGCCCGCCGCATCGACCGAGGCCACGCGCTTCTGCTCGCTCTCGCTGCCCGCCAGCGGAACGGCGCGCTCGGCCTTGGCCTGCGCCAGGTCGCGCTTCAGCTCGCGCTCGACGAAATGGGCGACCTTCTGGCTGCCGGCATACGTGAAGCTGACGCCGTCACGCCCGCGCAGCAGGCCGATTTTACCCGTCATGTCGGGCCCATACGGCGAAAATCCCCCCTGCTCGTCGGCGAGCGCGGCGTAAATGTCGATATAGCGCACACCGCTCAGATAGGCCCGCTGGCGTGTCACCTCGTTGATGAACTGCGCTTCTTCGTTGGCGTCCGCGCGACGCATGATGGGCAGGCCGACCCAGTAGACCGCGATGCTCGCCCGCTTCAACTCCTTCATGACAGCCTCGATCCGGCGGCCGTATTCGGCCCGCCACTCGATCGAGCCGAACGACAGCCGGCGGCCGTTGCCGTCGCGCAGCGAACGCCCGTCCTGGAGCCCCAGCATGATGACGGCGATATGCGCCTTCTCGGTCAGCAGGTCGGCCTTGAGCTCGGTGATTTCCTGGGCGAAATCCGGGCGCGAGACCCGCGTCAGGGTCCAGCGCTTGGGATTGATCTCGAGCCGGGCCTCGCGGTTTTTGGTCTCCTGAAGCGCCGACAACATGCCATCGGCGAGCCAGTCTCCAACGACCCGCAAACGGTACACGTCGCCTTCCGGAAACGGCGTGACGTAGCTGCCTCCCAAAGCGTTGTCCTGGGCGGCTGCGGATTGGGAGGCCACGGTGAGGCCGAGCCCGGCGGTCAGCAGCATCGCCGCCGCGATCACGCCCCCGATGGTGGTCCGTTGCCAAGTACCGGTCAGCACGCGCATGAGCTTTCGTCCCGCCTTCTGTCGCCCTGATCCGTGCGCGATCCGCGTGGCGGCGTCAAGCGCGCCAGTGATCATGGCCAGCGCGCCCGCTCACGGTGCCGCCGCGCGCAGGTGCGCCAGCGTGCGCTCGGACGGCCAGCAATCGACTGGAAGCCCGCTCGCGCGCTGGTAGAGCCCCACCTGCCGGCGCGTATTGGAGCCGATGAAGCCATCCACGATGTCGATGGGATAGCCCTTGGCCTGCAAGGCCTCCTGTGTGCCGCGAATAATCGCGGTCTTCTGTGGGCCGATCGACTTGAAGGGCGTAACGAACGGCCCCCCACCGGCGATGCGGTCGGCCAGATTGCCGACGAAGGTGGCATAGAGATCGGAGGTGTTGTAGCGGCGAATGACCTGGAAGTTTTCGAGCGCCAGAAACGATGGACCGTGCGCGCCGGCTGGCGACATGAGGTAGGCTTTGGCCGCCAGCACATCGGCCGGGAACGCGCGCGCGCCGGCCCGCTTGAAGCCGAGGCTCGCCCATTCGGCGATCGTGCGTGCGCCCGGCGGGCCTTCCTCGGCGCAATCCGACGACGGCGGAATGACCACCTCGTAGCCCCATGTCTGCCCCCTGACCCAGCCTTTGCCGGCGAGTTGGCGGGCCGCCGATTCGAGCGCATCGGGCACAGACGTGAACAGGTCGGCGAACCCTTTGCCGCTGTCCAGACTGGCGTGACTGAAGAACTCGGAGGGCATGAACTGCGTCAGCCCCATGGCTCCCGCCCATGACGCCTTCATGCGGGCCCGCGGAACGCCCATCTCCAGAAGTTTGAGGGCATGCAGGAGTTCATCGCGGAACAGCTCCGTGCGCCGTCCGGTCCAGGCCTGCGTGGCCAGGACCCGAATGGCGTCGTGCGGCGGCTGGTACGATCCGAACGCCGTCTCCCGACCAAAAATTGCGAGTACGGAATAGCGATCGACGCCGTGCTTGGCCTCGATCCGCGCCAGCGCCTCGGCGTATCGGCTGACGAGGCTCTTGCCGGTCTCGGCGAGGCGAGCAAGGCGGTCGGCATCGAGGTAATCGCGCGGCTCGCGCGTGAACTCGGCCTGGCGGACCTCGCGCTGGGCTTGACCCGGGATCTCCAAATCCGGCAGGGACAGATCGGGCTGGAGCCCAGCGAAGGCGGCATCGAACGTCGGCCTCGAGACGCCGAAGCGGTCGCGCGCGTCTGGCCACAGGGTTTCCAGGAAGGCCGCGAAGCCCGGCCGCGCGCACGCCGATTGCGGTGCCAACAGCGGCATTGCAATCGCGATCAGGGCAGCGGCGACGGCCAGCGGGACAAGAAAAGCCGCGCGAGGTGATCTGCGCGCCATGGCCAGATCGCCCGCCCGTCCCGCCTTCGGCTGGCCCGTCATCATTGGTCCCATCCCCGTCTCGCTGTCAGGCGAGAACGGCATCAGGGATTCTCGGCCAGAATGCGGCTTGATCCCGCCGCGCGTCGCCGTTCGAACCTCAGGCGCTGAGCCGCATCTGATCGAGGTGCCGCTCCCAGGCCAGCGCCTGCGCGACGATGCCTTCGAGGTCGGCATGCCGGGGCTGCCAGCCGAGTTGCGTGCGGATTTTCGTACTGTCAGCGACGATCGCAGCCGCATCGCCGGGCCGGCGCGGACCGACCCGCACATCGAAATCGACCCCCGACACGCGCTTGACCGTCTCCACGACTTCGAGAACCGAGGCCCCCTTCGAATACCCGCAGTTGAACACGTCGGAGCCGCCCCCCCGGCGCAGGTGGTCGAGCGCCGCCGTATGGGCACGGGCGAGGTCGGTGACGTGGATGTAATCGCGCACGCACGTGCCGTCGCTGGTCGCGTAATCGGTGCCGAACACCTGCATGAACGCCCGCTTGCCCAGCGCCGTCTCGCAGGCCACCTTGATGAGGTGGGTCGCCTGGGGCGTCGACTGGCCGCAGCGGCCGTGCGGATCGGCACCTGCCACGTTGAAGTACCGCAGCGCCACGAAATCGAAGTCGTGAGCACTGGCCACATCGTGCAGCATCAGTTCGGTCATCAGCTTGGATGTGCCATAGGGGGACAGCGGGGCCAGGGGGGCTGTCTCGGAAACGGGCGTCGAATCGGGATTGCCGTAGACCGCAGCCGTCGAGGAGAAGATGAACCGCCCGACGCCGCGGTTGACGGCAGCTTCGATCAGCGCGCGCGAGGCGGCCGTGTTGTTCTTGTAGTACTTCAGCGGATCGGCGACCGATTCCGGCACGATGATCGAGCCGGCGAAGTGGATGATCTCACGCACGCCACGCTCGGCGATCAGGCTCTCGACAAGCCGCTGGTCGCCGACATCGCCGACCACGAGAGGCACCTCGCGCGGCACCGCCCAGCGATACCCCGTCGATAGATTGTCGAGCACGACGACCGCCTCGCCGGCGTCGTTCAGTTCATGCACCATGTGGCTGCCGATGTAGCCAGCCCCGCCCGTCACTAGGATCGTCATGTCAGTGTTCCCGCCTTCCGCCTCGCCGTGCGATCGACGGCGTGCCGCCGATCTTGGACGCAGGAGAATGCAAATTTCCAACCTGTCGGGCGGTCGGACCGGTTACAACGTGGTCCGATCCCGTAAGGTGGTAACGAAAGTCTAAACGACTGTTGCGCCGTTGTCGGCTGCTAAGGTTGTGCTAACCAGTGCGCGCTTCGAGCGGCCCGGGCGCAAACGTGACGTCGCTTGCCGCGTTCCAGATCGCCCCTGCGGGGTGGTAGGACCGACGGCAAGGCCACAACATTGGCCAGCCCACCGCGCCGAGACCGCCGCTGTTGAACCCTCAGGCACCGTTACAGACGTCGTTACAAAAGAAGAGAACCGCGACCATGGCCAGAACTCATCAGAAGATCCGTAAGGCTGTATTCCCCGTCGCTGGCCTGGGTACGCGCTTTCTTCCCGCCACCAAGGCGATGCCGAAGGAAATGCTGACCGTCGTCGACCGTCCAGTCATCCAGCATGTTGTCGATGAGGCGCGCGCCGCCGGTATCGAGCACTTCGTGTTCGTGACCGGCCGCAACAAGAGCGTCATCGAGGATCACTTCGACAGCCAGTTCGAGCTGGAGCACACGCTGGAGACGCGTCACAAGACCAAGGAACTTTCCGAACTCCGCCGCGACCTTCCCGGTGCCGGCCAGACGAGTTTCACCAGACAGCAAGCCCCGTTGGGTCTCGGCCACGCCGTATGGTGCGCCCGCGAAATCGTCGGCAATGAACCGTTTGCCCTGCTCCTGCCGGATATGCTGCACTTTTCGGACACGCCGTGCCTGGCCAGTATGATCGCGGCCTATGACGAGATGGGTGGCAACCATTTGGCGGTATCGCCGGTGCCGGAGGATCAGGCGCACCAGTATGGGATCGTCGGTGTCCAGGATGCCAGCCGTCCGGTCTCCGAGATCACCACCATGGTCGAAAAGCCGAAGCCGGGAACGGCACCGTCCAATCTGCACATTACGGGCCGGTACATTCTGCAACCGCAGATCTTCGATCTGCTGGCCGAGATGGAGCGCGGGGCGGGCGGCGAGATCCAGCTCACCGACGCCATGATCAAGCTGCAACGGCGGCCCGATCAGAAGTTCCATGCCGTGCGCTTCGATGGCCGCCTCTACGATTGCGGATCCAAGCTGGGCTTCCTGATGGCCAACGTCGCCTATGCGCTGTCGCGCGAAGATCTGTCGGCCAATTTCCGCGCCGAGTTGAAGAAACTCGTGTGAACGGCACTGCCCTCAGCGCCGCACGCGCATGCCGATCCGCAGCGTGTCGATGTCGTAGGTGCTGTCGGGGAAATCCGAGCGGAACCGCGTGTGCTCGTACTGTGTGAACACCACGGCTTCGGGGCTGAGGAAATACTCCGCCCCGAGCCCGAACGTCACTTCTCGCTCGTCGATGTCGATGCCTGCGTAGTCGCGGGTAGCGACCCCGACCGCCGCCGAGCCGACGAGGTGCCGCCGGAACGCATGGCGCACCTCCAAGCCGGCGCGACGCTCGAGCACGCCCCCGGTGCCGGCCGTCGTCGTGCCCGAAATGTCTGAGGCCGCGGTCAACAAAAATGACGTCAGTTCGCTGAATCGGTAGGCGAGATTGGCATCCAAGATGACGCCGCCGACGTCGACCAGGCGGTCATCCTCGAGATCCTGGTCGGCCCAGCCGATGGCGATTTCGCCGCGCAGGACCTGGCTGGTGTTTCCGAAGGAGGTTCCCAGCCGATACCGCTGGCCGTCGGCCTCGCGCGCGATACCATCGCTGCTGGCGGTGGCGCGATAGTCGAGCCTGACCACCTCGACCTCGCCGAAACCCGACAGCGTCGGCTTGAACTCCCAAGCCGCACGGACCGCGCCGCGCGCTTCGGTGACGTCCCTGTCGGGATCCGCGCTGCCCTGGAAGACGGTATCGGCGACCGCCCCGCGTAGTGCGACCGTCAGCCGGTTGAACCGATGCTGCAAGCGTCCGCCCGCGCTGTCCCGGGTGAAGGCCGCGCGCGGTCCGGCCGTCGCCGCGTCGATCGCCGAACGGCTCTCCTGTGCGCGCTGGCGGCCGATCACCGCTTCGACGTTTGTGGCCCGCGTCACATCGAGGCGGCTACGGGCCTCCACCGCGAAACCGCGGTCGTCTTCGGTCGGCAGGTCGTCGTGATAGCTGAGATCACCGGAGGCGGACAACTCCACGGCGTGATTGGACCAGTTCGACACCAGCCGGCCCGACGGGGCCAGTTCGAGTGAACGATCGCCTGGCCCATCCGGCGTCGAAAGAACGTTCGAGGTCCAGTTGCCGGCGACTTCGACCTCGGGGAAAAACACGAACGAGCCGATCCGGATGCCAATCGGATCATAGGGCTCCTGGCGGAACAGCCGGCCGGGCAGCCGGTTCAGCCGGGGATCGGCGGGGGCCACGCCTTCGATCTGGAACAACAGCGGATCATAGCCGGCCGGAGGCGTTTCGAACGGCGCGAATTCGGCCTCGGAACGGGTGTCGACCGAATCGAGATCGGCCCCATCCTGAGGCACTGTCTCGTCCTCGGGCTGGAGGAGCCCATCCACGACCACGGCCGGTTCGGCCGGGTAGGACAAGTCGCCGTCACGGATGACCGGTCGACCTCCGGCACCGGCACTGCCGGCGGCCGCAGCAGTTGCGCCCGGCGCGGAGCCTGCATCCGCTCCGGCAGCAGCACCCGCTGACGCCTCGGCTGGCCCACCGAATGGAGCAGCACCCGCTTCGACCACACTCGGATCAGGCGCATCCTGCGCGCGCGCGCCGGGCCCCACACTCACCGCGACGAGCCAGAGCCCGGTGAATGCAACCACCGTCCGCACAATATCTGCCAGGCGCACCACCGTGTGCGCTCTCCCCAAATCGACCCCAGGCCCGAACGCAACCCGCCAGCCGACACGCTATCCCGGCTTGGTTAACCGCCCGTTGACGCCTGTGCCAACGGTGGACATGCTTTCCCGCCCGATTGGCGCATGTCGCCGGCCTCTGCTAAGTGGATCGGAGATCACGACCCGACAGGGGGGATAGACGCATGACAACGCGGGCGCGCACGGGCCGCACGGTGAAGCCGAAGGCGATCGCCGCAACGGCCGGAACGCTGTCGCAGCCCCTGTCACCGGGCGGCCAGTCGCCGCTCGTGTCCGCCGAACGCACGCTGACCCTGGAAGCAGAGGGCCTCGCCAGCCTGCGGGACGCGCTCGGCAATGGCCTCGCCCAGCCCTTCACCCGCGCCGTCGAGACGCTGCGCGCCGCGCGCGGCCGCGTCATCGTGTCGGGCATCGGCAAATCAGGCCATGTCGGCCAGAAAATCGCCGCGACATTTGCCTCGACGGGAACGCCCGCCTTCTTCGTGCATCCCAGCGAGGCCTCGCACGGTGATCTGGGCATGATCACGCGGGAAGACGTGATCCTCGCGCTGTCCTGGTCGGGCGAGACGGTCGAACTCGCCAACATCATCACGTTTTCGCGCCGCTTCGCCGTCCCCCTGATCGCGATCACGTCGCGCCAGACGTCGGCGCTCGGCAGCCAGGCCGACGTCTGCCTGGAACTGCCGCGCGCCAAAGAGGCCTGTCCGCATGGTCTCGCGCCCACGACCTCGACGACCATGCAATTGGCCATGGGCGATTGTCTGGCCATCGCATTGCTTGAAACGAAGGGCTTCACCGCACACGACTTCAAGGTCTTCCACCCGGGCGGCTCGCTGGGAGCTCAACTGAAGTTCGTCGCTGACCTCATGCATAAGGGCGACGCGCTGCCGCTGGCCACCGAAGCCGAGCCGATGAAACAGGCCATCGTGACGATGACGACCAAAGCCTTCGGCTGCCTGGGCATCGTCGACGCCAAGGGGCGACTGGTCGGCGTGGTGACCGACGGCGACCTGCGCCGGCACATGGGTGACGGTCTTCTGAAGGCCAAGACCAGCGACGTGATGACCAGGAGCCCGAAGGTGGTGGGTCCCGGCACCCTTGCTTCGGCGGCCCTTGAAGTCATGAACGGCTCGCGCATCACGGCCTTGTTCGTCGTCGACAGGGGCCGTCCCATCGGCATCGTCCACGTCCACGACATGCTGCGCGCTGGCGTGGTGTGATGCCCGACCCGACGGCTTGCCTTCGGGGGGCTGGACCGGGATCGTCGGAACGCGTGTCGGAAAACGCGAAAATCGGACCGTTCGCACGGGCCGCGATATGTCTGGACGGTGTGCGGGCCTATTGAACGAGCCGTGTCGGCTGGCCGGCCCCCCTGATCCCCTCCGGCACCGGCACGTCGGTCTCGTCATAGTTGGTGTTCAGCACCACGTGCGGCGTATTGAGCAGCACGACCCGCCGCGCCACGATCGCCGTGTAGGCCGACTCCGCACCGACACGCGCATTCCCGTCGATGACGAGACTGGCCTGGGGCAGATAGATCGTGCCTACGAGTTTCTGGGCTCCGCGACTGAGAATAGTGTGAGTGATCAATTTCGACTGGCGACGCGAACCGAAGAACAACAAGCCGGCAAGTTCGCCCTGCCGCGCGGCCGAAAGTTCGATCGACGTGGTGGGATCCATCAGCAACGCCGATGTCGGTCCGAGGTAGATCGAGACGTCCTCGCCTTTCACGCGCGCCAGGCCGGCGATCGCCAGTACGCCCCCGGTGATGGTGTAGACACCCGGCTCGAGGGTCACGCTGGCTGCGCCGCCGATCGTCAAGCCCCCGCAGTAGGTGCCAGGCTCCAGCGTGACGCTGCCCAGCAGGATGATGCGCGCGACATGATCACACGGCCCGATATTCGGCTCCGTGCGTCCAGCGAGCGGGTCCTCGAACTGCGGACAATCCAACAGCGGCCGAGGAGCGATCGCCCCGGCCCCGGCGACGCCTCCCGCCGAGCAAACGGTGGTTGCAACAAGCGACGACACATTCAGAACCGAAAGTCCGGTCGGCGACGTCGAATTGGAGAACACGGCACAGTTGCGGCCGAGCATCCGTGCACTGAGCTGGAGATGGATGGCACTCGGCTCGCTGTCTTCCAGTGCCAGCACGCAGATGTTCGGCTTGCCGACGATCTGGGCCACCGAGCGCACCCGAACTCGCGCGGCACGGTAACCGAAGACGTCCCCGAACACCGCTTCGAACGGCTTCTCCGCCCGGACGTGGATCTCCTGCTCCTCGTCGAGAACCTCGGTGGCGATTTGCGGTAGCCCCTCGGTCCCGATCTTCTCCCGCGCGGCCAGATGGCTCGAGACGACATCGCGTGCGACCTGGTCGAGGCTTTGCCGGCTGAGGTTGGTGATGCTGATTTCCTTGGCGGCGGCCAGCGCGGCCGCGTCCGTCGCCGACTGCAAGACCTTCTGCTCGCGGAGATATCGCGCATGGTCGACGACATTGCCAACGAGGAACAAAAGGACGGGAAGTGAGAGGGCGAATTTGATGATGACCGCGCCCGCCCGGTCGGCAGCCACGCGTTGTATCCACGTCTCCCGATCAATCGGACGGCTCAGTCGAGAAACGATGTTGAACGCCATGGCTCCGCTTTCCCTGATCGCGCCGTCGGCGACCAGGACACGAAACCACCGACACATTTAACATCCTGCAAATGACCAATGACATGGGAGGTAGCGCGCAAGTCATGATGACCTGTCCCGGCACGAAAAAATCCAGTTTACGCCACGTGCATACGACCGGCTGCCGGGCGACGGCATCACGGTCGCGCCAGCAGCCGCGCGCCATCCCTGACGATCCGGCGGTGATCGAAGGCAAGCTGGACGCGCTGCCAGTTGTCCACCCACAGCGCAGCCGCCGCATCGTCACCCGCACGCGCCGCGGCCGCATTGCGCGCCGTCGTGAGATAAGCGACCGAGCAGGTGTGTCCACGGGGATCGCGCGCGGGATCGGAATAGACGCCGATCAGCCTCAGCGCGCCGGCCTTGACGCCTGTTTCTTCCAGTAATTCCCGGCGACAGGCCGCCTCGACCGTCTCGCCGACATCGACAAAACCACCCGGGAGCGCGTAGCAGCCCTGGAAGGGTGGATGAGCGCGCCGGATGAGCAAAAGCCGCCCCGCTTTGTCGAAGACGACGGCATCTACGGTCAGCAGCGGGGTGGTGGGTGTTTTCGACATGAGGTGCCTTGCTCCGGCATTGGCAGATGCCCGGGTAGCCCGATTCCCCGGCGGCCCCAAGATGGTCGGTCAGCAAGTTCCGACGCAGTGCCACACGCCGGATCTGCTGCCGGCCAGGCAGACCACAACGAAAAAAAACGCCGTCCGGTCCATTCGACCGAAGGGCGCTCCTGCACTCTGGCTCGAACCGGGCGGCCATCCCGGATCAGTCGCCCTTGAGCCCGCCGTCCTTGGAGCAGTCGTCGCCATAGCCTGCCTGAGCGGTGGCGAACGGGACCACCGTCCCCGCCACAGCCGCGGTGGCCAGCAGCACAGCGAACGTCGCGGACTTGAGAATATTGAGCACGATCATGTCTCCTTTGGTTCTTCCCGTCTGACGGCGGCCGGCGGGCCGTCCGTTCGGGTGCAAAGGGAGAATGCGCGTGCTCGCTCGCCGCCGCTGTTCCGCGCGAGACAGGCGGGGTTCGATCCCGACCGGTCGCACGGACAAGCGCCGTTCAGTGCGCCTTCTCGACGGACAGCACGGTGCCGTTATGACCAGTCACGCGCACGAGGGTCCCGGCGGGAAGCTCCGGCCCCTCGGCGAGCCACAGCGTGTCGCCGACCGCGACCTTACCGCGCCCGCGCTCGATCGCATCAGCCAGCACGTAGGTGCGACCGACATATTGCGTCGCGCGAGTATTGAGGCCGGCCGCATCCGTGGGGGTGACGCCTGGACGGACAAACCGCTTGACGAGGAACAGCGTCGCCACGGACAGCGCGGCGAACGCAACGATTTCCCACTGCCAGCCGAGACCGGCGACCCAGTCTGGCGCGACCAATACGGCCACGAGCAGCACGGCCCCCAGCACCAGCGCGGCCACGCCGAACCACATGAAGTGAACGCCCGGGATGACGGTTTCGAGGACGAACAGCAAAACGGCGATTGCGATCCACGTCCACGGCCCGAAGGCGAGCAACTCGTTCAGGATACCTGTCATTGATCCTCCCTCGATGTCTGCCATCGGCCCTCGCCTACAGCATTTTCCAGCGACGTGGACACCGCTTCATCAAAGAAAATGCGACAAAACAAAACTCGAGAGCGCGCATCCGATTCCGCTGGATCAGATGGCGCCCTGGCCAGAACCGGCCCGCATGCGCCGGACAGTTCAGACCCTTGGGACGCTACTGGGCGACGTCGGCCGTGCCGGAGCCTGATTGTCCTTGGCTCCGAACGCCTGTCCGGTGATCTCCGCCAGACCGGCCAGCGAGCCGATGACTGAGGCGGCCTCCAGCGGCATCATGATCACCTTCTGGTTGGGCGCGGATGCCAGCTTCTCCAGGGCCTTCACGTAGTTGTTGGCGACGAAATAGTTGATGGCCTGAACGCTGCCGTTGGCAATCGCCTCGGAAACCATGCGGGTCGCCTCGGCCTCGGCCTGGGCGGCGCGCTCGCGCGCCTCGGCGTCCTTGAAGGCGGCCTCGCGGCGGCCCTCGGCCTCGAGCACCACGGCCTGCTTTTCGCCTTCGGCCTTGAGGATTGCCGCCTGCCGCAAGCCCTCGGATTCGAGGATCTGCGCCCGCTTCTCACGTTCCGCCTTCATCTGCCGGGCCATGGAGTCGACGAGGTCGCGCGGTGGGGCAATGTCCTTGATTTCGATGCGCGTGACCTTCACACCCCAAACCTCGGTTGCCGCATCGACGACCGACAGCAACTTGGCGTTGATGACATCGCGGTTGGACAACAGTTCATCGAGGTCCATCGACCCCATGACGGTGCGGATATTGGTCAGGGTGAGATTGATGATCGAGTGCTCGAGCCGATCGACCTCGTAGGCCGAGCGCGCCGCGTTCATGACCTGAAAGAAGTTGACCCCATCCACGCGCACCATCGCGTTGTCGCGGGTGATGACATCCTGCGAGGGAATGTCGAGCACCTGCTCCTTCATGTTCATGCGATGGCCGACGCGCTCGACGACCGGGATCAGGATATGCAGGCCGGGCGGCAGCGTCTTGGTATAGCGGCCGAAGGTCTCGACCGTGTATTCGAAGCCTTGCGGTACGATCTTGACCGTCGACCACAGCGCCGCCACTGCAAGCGCCACGAGGAGGATGCCTAAAAGGCCGATGCCGTCTGGCGTCATGATCGTCTCCTGAAAGGGAACAGCTAACGGTTGGCGCAAATATATATGGGGCTCCTCCAGGCGTTTTATGGTGCCAGGTCGGAAAATTCGGTGAACACCTGAGTGGCGATCAGTCGAAACCCGGCCGAGGAGACCGATGCGGTGACGGCACACAGTGACGATGCTCCGCGTTCAGCGGGCCTCAAGCCACGCTTCTGGCGGCAGCCGCGGGCCTGGGCGGCGCGCAAATTGAAGCTGAAGCTCGCCGATGCCGTTGGCCCACTCGGGCTGCGCGTTCTGGAGCGTGTGGATTTCACAGCCCTCCGCCTGGACCGCGACATCGCCCACGTCATCGACGTCGGGGCCGCCGACGGCACGCCCGACTTGTATGCGCGGCTACCGACTGCCCGGCTCGAACTGTTCGAGCCGCAGCCAGGCCACCACGACACTCTTCGCACCGCCGTGCTGGCCCACCGCCCCGGCCGACTCCACCCGGTCGCACTCGGGGCCGCGGATGGCACGGCACACCTGAGCCTGACGGGGCGCTCGGGAGCCTCGCTGGTCAACACGACCCACCTCGACGGGACGCTCGCCCCGACGATCGAGGTGCCTGTACGACGGCTGGATCGACGTCTTTCAGCAGCCGACCTGCTGCGACCCTGCCTGTTGAAGATCGACACCGAGGGCTTCGAGATGGAGGTGCTGCGCGGTGCCGCGGGCCTGCTGGACGCTATCGACGTAGTCGTCGCGGAGGTACATTTCGACAAGCCACAGCTCTACCGGCCCTTTGAACTGGTAGGCTTTCTCGCCGCGCGCGGCTTCCAGTTGACCGACATGCTCGACCACCATGTCCGCCTCGGCCGCGTCGTCTGCGCCGACATGGTGTTCGAACGGGTACCTCGATAGCGATCAAGGGCGGTGCGTTACCTCAGCACGGCCGCGTGGCTCGGGATCGGGACGACCCGTTCCAGCCAGTCGAGGGCGCGGGCAGCCCATCCGACCGGGACCGCATGGCCCCCGGAAACGATGGCCAACCGCAGGTCCGAGCCCGCAGCGCAGGCCGTCCACGCCCGCCACAGCGTGTCGCCTGCCATCCTGCGCTCCTGCGGTGGCTCGGTACGGCACGCATTCGCCCGCCGCCAGATCGCCAACCCGGCAAAAAGGTCGCCCTGCACGAGGCCACGGTCGCCGACAGTGCGCCCTTCGAGCGGGAACGTCGGGTCCTCCCAGGCGTGCGTGTGGAACAGGCGCACCGGCCCAGCGCAGCCCGTTGGCAGGGGCAGCCAGAACCCACCGCCGACCGGCGCATAAGCCGCAAACATCCCCGGCGAGCGGCAAGCGATATCCCAGACCATCGAGCCCCCCCGCGAGAAGCCTGCCAGCAACATGCGGCCGCGGTCGATGGAGACGCGCCGGCCGACATCTTCAATAACTGCCTCGAGGAACGCGACCTCGTCACGTTCCGCCCTCTGCTGCCCGTCGCGCAGGTTCCAGTCCCGCCGGCCATGGTGGCGGATGGCCCCGTCGGGCGCGATCAGCACGTAGCCCCGCCGCTCGAGCGTCGACGCCAGGTCTGGATGCTGGAGGATGGCGGCCCCCGCGCTCGACCAACCGTGCAGGAAGATCATCACCGGATAACCGCCAGGCTTCGCGGGTCCCTGGGGCACCACGACATGATAGGTGCCGCCAGCCACCACGCACGCGGCTTCGACACCGCCGCAGCGCGCATCGGCCGTAAGGCTACCCGCCCCCGCCAACAGCGCCAAGGCCATCACAAATAGCGCCACCAGCTTGGGCTGGTACGCTCGCATCAGACCCAGCCCATCAGTTCGCGCCGTACGATCGCCTCGATGACGTCGAGACCGGCCGGGCTGTCGTTCAGGGCCGGAACGTAAGAGAAATTCTCGCCGCCGTTGTGCTCGAAGATCTCGCGGTTCTCACCTTCGAGTTCCTCGAGCGTTTCCAGGCAGTCGGCAGAAAAGCCAGGGGCCACCAGGACGAGGTTCTTGACGCCCTCCTTCGCCAACCGCTCGACCGTCTCGTCGGTGTAGGGCTGAAGCCACGGGTCCGTACCAAAACGCGACTGGAACGTCGTCAGCCAGCTTTCCTTCGGCCAGCCCAGGCGCTCGCGCACCAGCCGCGACGTCTTCTGGCATTGGCAATGGTAGGGATCGCCCGCCGTCAGATACTTCTGCGGCATACCGTGGAACGTCGCGATCAGCCGGTCCGGCTTCCAGTCGAGCGTTTCGAGATGTGTAGTGATCGACTGCGCGATGGCCGCGATATAGGCGGGATCGTCATGATAGCGCGGAGCGACCCGGATGGCCGGCTGCCAGCGCATCTTCATCAGAGAGCGGAATGCTTCATCGCAAGCCGTTCCGGATGTCGCCGCCGCATACTGCGGATAGAGCGGAAGAATGAGGATTTTCTCACACCCCTCCTCCTGCAGGTAGCGCAGCCGGCTCTCCGTCGACGGATTGGCATAGCGCATCGCCCAGTCGACGATGACGCCGGGATGCTGCACGAGCCGCTTCTTGAGTTCTGTCGCCTGGTTGCGTGTAATCGTCTTCAGCGGCCCCTCGTCGAGAGCCTTGTTCCAGATGGTCTCGTAGTCCTTGCCCTTGCGGGATGGCCGCGTCGTCAAAATAATGAGGTTGAGGATAGGCCACCACTTCCAACGCGGCTCCTCGATGACCCGGCGGTCCGAGAGAAACTCCGACAGGTAGCGACGCATCGGCCAGTACGATGTGCCGTCGGGCGTGCCCAGGTTGAGCAGCAGCACGCCGATGCGTCCGAAATTGACGCGCGGGTGGCTGACAGGCAGGGCGGCGTCGGCGGCCTTGATGGCTGACGGCTTGGTCATTTCGTTCATCGGGCTTGTCTCTTCCGCCTATTTGTCGAGTAGGCTCAACGTCGCCCGGACCTTAGCGGATCAGATCGGCCGATGCGAGAACGACTGGCATACGCCAGTGCAGGCTGCGACAGCCCGTTCGGCGGCAGCATAGATGACCTGCCCCCGAACATTCATCCAGTCATAAGTGGAGCCTGCGCGTCTGATACGTCGTGCAACGGGGGTAGAGCAACTGGGCAGGACGCGGAGACCGTAGGTATCGGAGCGGCCTGGTCTGTTGCGGGGGTGCAGATGGAGTGCAGTTTGGCCGCGAACGCCGTCGGTGCGAGGTCGCCGAGCGCCGAATGGGGACGCTCGCCATTGTAATCGGCAACCCACGTAGCCAGCTCCGCGCGCGCATGATCGAGCCCGAAGAACGGCGTCTCGTTCAGCAACTCGTCGGGCATGCGGCCGTTGAAGCTCTCCATGAAGCCGTTCTGCATCGGCTTGCCCGGCTCGATGTCGTGCTCGTAGTAGGTCGCCGGGGCGATCGGCAGGACGTTGCAGATCGGCCCAGTGCGTCAGCACGTCTCCGACATGACCCCGTACGCTGACCGGTACTCGTCGATGAACGCCGTCATGTCTTCGACCGGCGGTCGAGCTCCGCCTGCGCAAAATATGCGGAGGCCTTGCGCAGGATCTCGTTGGCTTGGCGGAGTTCGCGGTTCTCACGCTCGAGCGCCTTGAGCCGCTCGCGATCGTCGGTGGTGAGCCCGGCGCGCTTGCCGGAATCACGTTCGGCCTGCTTGACCCGGTTGGATAGCGTCTGCGCCGAGCAACCGATCTTGGCCGCGATCGAGGCGATCGCCGCCCACTGCGACGGGTGCTCGTCGCGGTGATCGAGCACCATCCGGACGGCGCGCTCACGCACCTCCGGCGAAAACTTCGGGGATTTGGTATGGTTCGTCATGGCTCCACTCTCTCAAGAGTTGGAGCCTCCGGCAATCCCGGGGCGGTTCA
>JANRIE010000001.1:0-23972 GCA_033765285.1 Hyphomicrobiaceae bacterium
CGTCACCGTCTGGCTCGTGCTGGCGGTGAAGTCGCCCGGCGCGGCGGCCGTTCCGTTCGCCGTGCTGTAGGTCACCGTCACCGGGCCGGTGGCAGGTCCGCTCAGGCTGACGACGAACTGGGCGGCTCCGCCTTCCGACACCGCGGTTGCGATATCGGCGATGGAGATGGTCGGCAGGGCGGGCGCGCCAGTGCTGTTGTAGTTGATCTGCAGGATCGGCGCGTCACCACCGGTCGAGTCGAAGGAATGCGCTTCGCGCACGCCCGTGCCGGTGATGCGGAAGACGAGCCCATCGGTCGCGTCGAGGCCACCCGTGCCGATCACCTGCTCAATCAGGGCCGACACATCGACAGAGCTGTAGGTCTGGCCTGTCACCCACGCCCCCGGCACCCAATCCACGTCGCCGACGAAGGTTCGGCTCGTGAAGTTCGGAACGCTCGTCGTGAAAGCGGCTCCAGACAGACTGTTCTGGATGGAGATCTCAAAGCTCGAGGCGACCGACGAGGTGGCAGCAGCCTCGAACACCAAGAAGGCGCTGGCGATATCGGCGTTGGCCGGCACCTCGAGCCCTGTGAACCGCATGCCGACGACATTGACTTTCTGCGGCTCGGCGGGGTTCGTGCTGCCAAAGTTGTCCGTGCCAAACTCAAGGTTGGCGCTGGTGAGATTGGCTTCGAGTACCGAGGTGGGCAGCGTCGAGATCTCGATGTCGCCATTGCCGGCGATGATCGACGCCGATGTCGTCACGACGGTGGGAACAGTCGGACCGGTCGGGACAAAGGCCGAGTTGGCGGCGTTCACTGCCGGGGCACCGCCTTTGTACAGCTCCCAGTAGTCGGCATGGAAGCCGTCGCTGCGGCCGGCCAGCGTGATCGTATGCAGGCCCGCGGTGAGGTTGAATGACGCCCCGAAGTTCGCCTGGCTCTCCGACACGCTGTCGATCTGGCTGGCGAAGCCCCACGACGTGCCCGCTCCGAAGACTTTGACGAAGCCTTGGCTCGAGACACTGTCCGTCGGGTTGGTTTGCAGCGCCTCGGCATTGCTGTCGATGCGCAGCCAGATGTCGTTACGCTGATCGGTCGGATCGTTGGTGTCGCGCGAAGACCGGACCCGGAAATTGTAAACCCCGCCCTCACCTTCGGGAATGAAGATCGTATAATTGAGGAACGAGTTCTCCTCGGGGTTGTTGACGCCGGTGCTGGAGGATTCCGAGCCCCAGAAATAGTGACCCGTGCCCTGCGTTCCGGCCTGCGCGCCCGTGCCGCCGGCGACATATGTCCAGTCGCCGCCGGGGTTCGTGCCGCCATTGGCGTTCGGGTCTTCGATTTGCACCTTGAAGCGAGCGGAATTTCCGGTCCCGATGACCTGAAAAAAGCCGTTCGGGGCTCCGGCACCGCCGACGACCGGGCCGCCGTCGTTGGTCAGATAGACCCGGTCGACCGCCCCCAGGGGTGTACCGTCGCTGGCCACAACAGCAGCCGCGATGACCATCGGTGCAGTCGCGAAGGCGTCCGTAAAGGCCGATCCGGCGAAGGTTGTCCCGCCGCTCGTGGCGCTGTTGTAGTTGAACGCATTGGCCGGCAGCGTTGCCGTGCCACTGGCACCCAGCGTAACCTCGAAGGTTTGGAAGTTGCCGGCATTCGACACCGGGAAGTCCGGATGAGCGGCGTCGAGCCGGTCCTGAACGAGGTCGGCGTAACCGTTCGTGGTGTTCGTGACCGGGTTCAGGCCCTTGGACATCGTGACCAGAACCGTGGAATTGGCCGGTCCGGTGACGACGATCTCAGGCACCGTGCCGCCATAGGTACCGGCCTCGGTGAAGCCATTGACCGTGACCGTCGCCGTCTGGGAGGCCCGGTTCTGGACCGCGGTGCCGACACTGCCGGCCTGGCTGCCGTCCGAACCCAACACGCCGCTGGCCGTCGTGCCGTCGTCGAACAGAACCGTGAAGCCCGAGCCGATCAGCTCCGCCCCCGATACCCCGCCGACGTCCCAGGAGCTGATCGCCCCCGGGTCGACGCCCTGGCCGCCGCTGCTCTTGATCAGCCCGGCGATCGAGTTGGGGTCCATGTCGCCGGAGAAACCAACGACCTCACCAGTGGTGAAGCCGCCGGCGGTGCCGTCGAACTTCAACAGCAGGCCACGGAAGCCGCCCGTTGCCGGACTGATGCCCGTGCCCGTGTTGTTGGGAAGTGGGGCCGCACCGGGAAGATAATACGTCTCGCCCGTATCGAAAAATGCGCCGGAGCCGTTCCCGCCGGTCTGGGAGTTGACCGCGAAGACTTTGGCCGTCGTATCGCCGGCCGACCCGTCGAAGTCGACGATCGAGTCGCCATAAAGCGCTTCGCGGAAGTCGAGGAAAACCGCCGCGATCTGCTTGCCGCCGGTGTTCTCGATCTCGAACGAATTGGCCCCGAAGTTGGACGACTGGACCGAGTTGACCCCCTCCATGATCCGCAACTCGGCGCTGCCGACCACGTTGCTGGCGTAGCTGCCGTTATCGTCGACGTCGGTCAATGCCGCCAGGATCGCCTGCGGGTTGCCCGGGTCGACGGGACCGCCGCCGATATCCAGCGTCACTGTCGCGCTGGTGGCAGCATTGGTGTTGGCCACGGGCGCGGCATCCGCCACCGCCCCAGCCAGGAGTGTCACGGCAACGGACTGCCCATCGGCCCAGCCGCCGCCAGCGGGTGGAGCGATCGAATAGGTGGCGACGCCGCCGGCAAAGCCCGTGAAGGTGGTGTTGGCCGCGGGCTGCACGACGCCGCCGACCGTGACTTGGATGTCGCCCGCACCGAGCGTCGACTGATTGATGCCACTCGCGTCGCTGAGCTCGATGCTAACGAGGAGCGGACCGTTGGCGGTCGCCGGATTGGTGAGCGTGATTTCCGCCGTTGGAGCCTGCGTGTCGGCCGTTGGACCGCTGATCCGCACCACCTCGATCGCGTTGACGATCGGGTTTTGCACGCCTCCGCCCGCCGGGTCCTGCAGGAAGCCGATATTCAGGACGCCGTCGGAGACCTGGATGTCGGCCGAAAGGACGCCGACGTTGGCCCCGAAGGCCGTGCCGGGCGTGATGTTGTCGAAGGCGACAGGCACCGCGCCTTCCAGGGAGGCATCGAAGATGCGGAAGGCGCTCGCCTGGCCGCCGGCGAACAACTCCGCCACATAGAGGTTGACGCGGAAGAGGCCAGCGCCGCCGATATCGGCCACCGGAATGTTGTAGGTGAACGGTGCGTCGCTCGAGCGCGCTGTATCGAGCACGCTTTCAGGGATGCCGGCCGGGATCGCGGCCGCACTGCCCGTATAGCCCGCCGCCGGCGCATCACCGCGATTGTCCGTCGTGACCAGGTACTGCGAGCCTGCGCCATTGTCGGCGAGCCAGTTCGGCCCGCCATCCGTCGCGGTCACCTGCGGGCCGAAGGCATTGATGCGCAGAACGACCTGCTCACTTGCGACTTCGGTCACCGGAATAGCGATCGCGGCGGAAGTGGCATCTGGGCTGCCGCCCAACGTCGCGTCGTCGACCGTCACCGCCACGTCGAGCGTCGGGTTGGTGGTGGCGTCGAGCGTCTGTCCGGCCTTGAGGAACAACTGCGTCCCCACGATCTCGAACAGGCCCGCATCGGCACCGGTCAGGGCGAGCACATTGGTGCCCTGCCCATCGTCGGTGACGACGATGTCCGCCACCTTGGTCGCCACCGACGTGCTCTCGGCGATCCCGGTGACGACATTGGTCAGGGTGACCGCTGTTGGGGCCTGATTGACCGGCGCGACCGTGCCGTCGCCCTCGATGATCGTCAGGCTGTCGAGCTGGGCGACGAAGGTGACGTCGGCGGCTCCGCCGACCACCTGGTTGGCCTGCGTGAAGCCGACGGCAACGCCGACGGCGGGGTCGGCCAGCGCCGCGGCCAGCACGCCGCCGATGGGTGCTGCGGGCAGCTCCAGACGCGCGATCTCCGTCCCGCTTGCGTCTTGGAACACAATCGTGCCCGTCACGGTCGCGGCCGCGGCGCTCGTCGAGGCCACCTCGAAGATGATCTCGGCCTTGGCGAAACTGTCGAGGGTCACGCCCGCCGGCAATGCCACGTTGGCGTTGCCACCCGCGACCGGGTTGGTTCCACCGAACTTCGTGCCGACGTCGTTCTCCTGCTTCTGGAACTCGACCACGCCTGCCGTCTGGCCGAAGACCAGCTTGATCATGTTGGCGCTGTCGAGACCCATCACGAGGCCAAGCTGGTCGAAGCCGGTCGGATTGGGTGCCGTGCCGACCCAGGGGTTCAGAACCACGGCCTTGGCGATGAAGGTGCCGTTCTTGACGCCCACTACCGCATCATCCTGCGGGTTGTTCGTACCGCCCGTATCGCCGGAGGTGACGGGATTGACCGTCAAGACGCCGCCCGAGACACTGGCGGCACCCGTGTCCTCGTTGAAGTTGCCGCCGTTCGTGGTGCCCTGCAGGAAGCCGGTGATCCCGTTCTGATAGATCGTGCCGTCTATGGAGAAGTCGAACAGCTTGACCTCACCTGCCGTCAGCGTCATGCCGTTGGCCGCATCGTAGGCGAAGGCGTCGTTGACGTTGGGCGTGTCGTCGCCATCCACATCCGGATCGACGCTGTTGAGGATGGTGTCGCCATCGAGATCGCCGTCAGGCGCAAACTGATTGGCAACGGGCTCGTCGACGTCGGTCACGGACAGCGTGACGTCGGCCGTCGCGTCGGGCGCGCCACCGACCGCCGCGTCGTCGACCGCCACGGTCACGTCCAGGGAGGCGTTCGTTTCGAAGTCGAGGACCGTTCCCGCCTTGAGGAACAGCGCGCTCCCGTTGATCTCGAACAAGGCCGCGTCGTCTCCGGTCAGCGACAGCACGTTGGTGCCTAGTCCGTCGTCGATCACGGCGATGTCAGCGACCTTGGTGGCCGCCGTAAGCGTGCCTTCGGCGAGCGTGTTCAGGACATTCGACAGCACAACCTCGCTCGGGGCCTCGTTGGCACCGACCTCGGTTACCTCCACGGTCAGGTCCGCCGTCGCATCCGGCGTACCGCCCAGGGTCGGGTCGTCGACCTCCACTGTCACGTCAAGCTGCGGCTTGGTCGCGAAGTCGAGTGTCACGCCCGCCTTGAGGAACAGCTCCGTTCCGTCGATTTCGAACAGGCCGGCATCCGCGCCCACGAGCGTCAGCACGAAGGTGCCCACGCCGTCGTCGATGACCTGGATGTCGGCGACTTTCACGCGCTCCTGAAGCGGGCCCTCGACCAGGGTGGTCACCACGTTGGCCAGCACGACTTCCGTCGGCGCGGCGTTTTCGACGAAAGTTCCCAATACGAGGTTCTCGACCGACAGGCCGACGACCCCGATCCCGCCGAGGGTCAGCAAATTCTTCGAACTCAATTCGAAGGCGTCGAAGAAGCCGTCGATTGCGGCTCCGCTCTGCGTGATGCCGTTGAGGCTGATCGACTGTGCCTCGAAGTTGATGGCGATCACGTCGTTGTTCTTCGCCGCAAGGCGGAGCGCGGCATCGGCTCTCGACTGGATTTGGGCGATCGTCGCCGAGCCACTTGTGACGACATCGCCGTCGAAGTCGATCGCGATCTCGGTGGTGTTCGTCGAGCCGTTGGTGTCGATCGTGAATTGCGCAGAGGTCAACCGCTGCGAGACGGTTCCGACATCGGGCAGGGTCCAGGTCACGCTATCGCCGTAGGACATGAGCCGTCCGCCGGCTTCGGTGCTGTTCTGAACGCCGAATCCCCAGGCAGGGTCGAAGGTGATGGCGGTCTGAGCCGACAGCGTTCCCAGCGTGGAGGTGCTGGTCCGGCCGTGGGCGCTCAAGATCACGGGATCATCGGAGGTGTTCAGTGATCCCAGTCCGGCGATCTTCGACCCCGACGCGGCACCGCCGAGAACAAATGCGCTTTCGTCAGCCTCCAGCAGCTGGTCGCCGTCGCCGACCAGAGCGACCGTCGCCCGATTGACGATGGCCGTGGTCCCGCCCACATCGTCGGTCCCCAGTTCGTTCTGGGCCGTCGAGGGCGTTACGCCGGGGGCAAGCTGAACGCGGCCGAAGCTGATGAGGTCAGACGCCAGTTCGGCCAAATCCGTCACCGCCAGAGTGAATGCTGCCGAGGCATCAGGCGTCGCGCCGATCGTGGCGTCGTCGACCTGCACGTTGACGTCGAGCGACGGGTTGGTCTCGAAGTCGAGCACGGTGCCCGCCTTGAGGCGCAGTTCTGTCCCGACGATCTCGAACAGGCCCGCATCTGCGCCGACCAGAGTCAGCACGTTGGTCCCAAGCCCGTCGTCGGTCACGGCGATATCGGCGACCTTGATGGCGGCGGCCGTGCTGGCGTTCTCGGCGACCTGTGTCAACACTGGGGTCACGGTCACCGCCGTGGGGGCGGCGTTCTCAATCACATCAATCACCGGCGGCGTGGCCGCGCTGGTCACGGATTCCGGCGTGCCGCCAAGGTCAGTGTAGGAGGCCACGACCGTAATCACCTTGTCGACTTCGGCCTGGGTAAGCACCAGCGTGCCGCCCGTCGCGCCGTCGATGGCCACATCATCGGCGAACCACTGGTAGGCGATGGCCCCCAGCCCGTCCGCATCGGCGAGGGTGTTGGCGGCGGTCAGGGTTTCGCCCTGGGTGGCGGTGCCCGTGATCGTCACCGTGCCGGTGGGCACGTCGTTGACGTTCGCCACCGTCGGGGTCGCTGCGCTGCCGACGGTTTCGGCTGTGTCGCCGCCGTCGGTGTAGGAGGCCACAACCGTGATCGCCTTGCCAACTTCGGCCTGGCCCAGCACCAGCGTGTCGCCGATCGCGCCGTCGATGGCCACGCCGTCAGCGAACCACTGGTAGGCGATGGTCCCGATCCCGTCGGCATCGGCGAGGTCGTTGCTAGCGACCAGCGTTTCGCCCTGGGTGGCGGTGCCGGTGATCGTCACCGTGCCGGTGGGGTCGTCGTTCACCGGCGTCACGACCAGGTCAAAGGTGTCGACTGCCGCCAGACCGCCGGCGTCTGTCGCGGTCACCTCGACCGAGACGGTGCCGTTGAAGTCCTGCGGCGGCGTGCCGGAGAACACGCCATTGGCGAAACTCAGCCACCCCGGCAGGGGATCGCCGTTCGCGAGTGTCGAGGTCAGAACGAGGTTGGCAGCCCCTGCGTCGTCGGCGAAGGCGTCGGTCGGCACGGCGAAGCTGAACGGCGCGTCCTCGGCCGTGGTCTCGTCGGCGATGCCGGCGTCGATGGTGGGTGCCTGGTTGGGAGCCTCGTCCAGCGAGACCACGTGCAGGTAATCGAACTGAGCATTGAACGTATCGGTGTCTACGAGCGGATTGCTGTCCCAATCGGTGTGAATGACACCAAAGGCCACACCGCCCTCACCGTTGAAATTTGGGTTCTGGCCCAGTAGCGACGCTTCAAGCTCGCTGCCGTTCTTGACCAGAAGGCTCGAACCGTTGGCGGGCAA
This sequence comes from Hyphomicrobiaceae bacterium, assembly GCA_033765285.1. Taxonomy (GTDB): domain Bacteria; phylum Pseudomonadota; class Alphaproteobacteria; order Rhizobiales; family Hyphomicrobiaceae; genus Filomicrobium. The sequence continues at coordinate 7,465 of JANRIE010000001.1, forward strand.
GGTGCCCGAGGCAATGAGATTGCCATTGACGTCGAAGAACTCCCAGAAGCCCTTCAGAGTCATTTGCGGCGCAGTCGAGCGGTCCACTTCCAACGCAAGCTTAATAGAATCTGTGAATTGTAGGAGGTCATTATAGTTGATCCCGCCATTGGCATCGATGTCAGTCAGCCCTGACACACTCGAGAGCGGGATTGCGGAGGACAGTGAAAGGTTCTGGTCGCCGAGGTTGGCGGTGTTCGTCGCCGTCGACTGCAGGGCATTGTTATTGCCAATCTGGAAGCGGGAGGCACCATTGCCGGTGCCGTTGTTACCGCCGAATACAAACTTGACGTAGTTATCTTGATCGCCGGAGCCGATCTGAAGGCCGAGAGACGAGAAAGACGTCGGCTCAGTATCGAATGGGTTCTTGAACTTGGTCTCGAAACGGACGCGGTCATTGGCCGTAACGTCCACCACGACTTGATACAGGTCCTGTCCGGCGTTCTGCGTTGCGTTCGAGCCGATCGTGAACGTGTCGTTGCCGCTGGAGTCGACCGACAGGAACCCGTCAGCGGTTACCGAGGTCGTCGCCTCGTTGGTGAGGATGCCGTACGGGTCGCTGGCTGAGACGGGTGGCGTTACCGACACCGTCGTCATGACGCCTGATAAGCCGGTCGAGCCGTCGAACACATTCGACGTTGGCGTGTCAAAATTGAACTCAATCCGGCCGCCCTGCGCCAGCGCGTTCAAAGCGACACCAGGCGCTCCGTTGGTCGCGTCGAATGCCGCTGGATCGACAGCGTTGAGGATGCCATCCCCGTCGATATCGGCTGGGTCGGCGATATCGTCTTCAGTGACCGTCCCGGTCGCCGTGCCGGCCGATGGCACGACGGAGAAGCCCGATGAAGCACCGGTCAGCACCACGGTCACCGCATCCGGGCCATTGTCGGCGGCGTCGTTCGCGACCGGCACGGACAGCGTGGCCGCGCCGTTGACGAAGGTGACCACGACGGGCGTCTGGGCAATGCCGCCCACGGTGAAGTCAAGCGTCACCGTCGCATCGGGACCAGAGAGGGTCAGCGGGAATGCAAGGGTCGTCACCCCGACGTCGCCTGCCTCGACCAGCGTAGGCGCGTTCGCGATGGCGATCTCACCTGACAGAATGGCTTCACGGATGGCGATGGCGCTGACCTTTGCACGGTCGGTGACCGTGACGAAGCTGAGGTCGATGGCCCCGTTTGCGCCGGGTGCGATGGGCTCGGCCAATTGCAGCCTGATCGGCGTGTCGCTCGATCCGGTGAGAGCGACGATGTCCAGATTGTCGATGACCGGTACCGAACTGCCCTCGACGAAAACGTCGAAGACGCGGCCGCCGATGTCATCGGTGTAGATTTCGGCCATGTAGAGATCGACGAAGTAGAGCTTCGTCGGATCGACGGGTGCCGAGAAGGTGAAGATACCGTCGCTGCCGTCGCCGTTGGCCGCAGAATTGATCTCGGTCTGATAGATGGTTCCGTCGAAAACGGGCTGCAGGCCGTTGCCGCCGGTGCTGTCCGTGAAGGCTTCACCGCCGGCAAAGACCCCCGTGGTGCCGCTGGTCGCCGCGGCGAAGTTGATGCCCTCGAACGTCAGGGCCGGGCCGCCGGCGTTGAAGGCCGCGACGACGTCGCCGCGTACGAGTTGAGCCACGTTCGGCTGGAGAATAAACGTGGCCTGTGCCGCGGGGCTGTCGTTGCCGGCTGCGTCGTCGTAGGCACCCGCCGCGATGGCGACCTGCCCGGAACCGGTTGGCCAGGCATTGGACCCCGCAGGCGGCGTCAGCGTGTAGGTCAGCGTCGCGAGTTTATTGTCGGGCGACAGCACGACGGTCGGTGCTGAAACGGCCGCCGGCACAATGCCCGTGAAGGTGAGTTCAGCGCCGGTCAGCCCGGCGAAATCGCCGGGTGCAAAGCCGGTTTCGTCGGACAGCACGACGGTGGCTGTGCGCGGACCATCCTGGACGCTCGGCGGGTTGCTCACCGTGATGGACTCGATGACCGGAGCCGTGGTGTCCGCGGGGGGCTGGGCCGGCCCGCCCAGCACCGAGATCTGGATCGCATTGACCTTCGGGTTCTCGATCTCGTGCTCCCACTCGAGGGTCAGGAGTTCGTCGGTCGCCGTGTAGGTCAAGGTGCGCTCGAAAGCGACACCTAGGAAAGGCTGCTTTGCCGCGTCGCTGTCAGACCCGGCCGGAAGTGGCTGCCCCAGCAGCGCCAGCGTCTCGGCCATCGGGTTGATGTTTTGGAACGGGGCCAACTGCTGGCCCTCGACGGTGACGTCGAACTGGCGCGTGTTGCCGCCGTTGCTGTCGGCAAAGCCGAAGATGCCGTTCCAGTTCTCGGTGTAGTAGAGCGTGATGTTGTAGGTCTTGCCCACTTCGACGTCGAAATTGTAGGTCAGCTTGGGCGCTGCGGTCGTATTGTCGCTGCGCTCGTTGACGAAGAGCTGCCATGGCACCACCGAGAGATCGACGTTGCCCTCTTCGATTTCGGCCTGCTCGTTCGTCAGCGCCTGGGTGTAGGTATTGACTGTCGCGCCGGTCAGCGAAATCGGGCCGGTCGCGTCGATCAGGTCAGCGTCCCCGATCCAGGCCGGACCACCGTCGATGGCAGCAATCGTCCCTGAGCCAACGCCGGCCGCGCTGCTGCCCGCATTCACGCGATAAAGCACCGTCTCGGGCTGGATCAGCGCGATCTCGACCCCATCGTCGGTCTCGGTGAAGCCAAAGGTCGACGGGCCGTCGGCAGGCTGGAAGGTCGCGAAACCTGGGCCAGAAAAGGTGATGGCCTGACCATTGATCGACAGGATCGCGCTACCGCTCGCGTACGTTACATTGATGCCTGCCAGCGTCGCGCCTTCGATGACGACCTTGTCGTCGGCGGAGAAGTCGGTGATCTCGTCGCCGGCCAGTTGGCTGAGCGTGCCGCGCACCTCGTCCTCGCCGGCACCGGTCGTGACGGTGTTGGTTCCCGATCCGACGCGGATGACGTTGGCGAGCGCGTTGCCGGTGACGATGTAATTGGCCGCCGAAGCAGTGCCGTCGAAGTTTTCGACGTTGGCGGCGAGCGGGGCGAGTGCCACTTCGGTGCCGGTATAGAGAACGGTGTCTACCGCATCCGAGCCGGGGCTGCCGACTTCGGCGGCGGTGTTGGCGTTGATCTCGTTGCCGAAGGCCTCGATGGACAGTTCGTCGAAGTCGATAGCGTCAAGGTCGTTGCCAGCAGACGTTTCAGCGAGGAACCCGAAGGCGGCACCCGAAGTCTGTTCGGTCGCGCCGGTCCCGATGGTGTGGTCTCCGGTCAGCACGTCGCGCAGCACGCCCACCGGCAGCACGAAGCCGCCGAGGTCAAGGGCGGTGAAATCGGTTTGCCCTTCAAGGCGATAAGCGGCGCCTACCGCAAAACCATCCAGTATGTTGATGGTCAGGCGCAGGTCGAGTTCGCTGACGGCGACGTTGGACAGCGCCGGGACGGCGATCGTCTCCAGGACCGTGTAGTTCGCGTCACCGATCTCGTAGCCGACCTCGAAGCCGGCCGTCAGACCACCCGGTCCGTCCGGCACCGATCCGAAAACCAAGCGCAGGAAGTTCTCCTGCGTGCCGTCGCCGAAGATCATGCCTGTGAGCTGGCCGACGGCGAGTTCAGTCTGCGCGGGAATCCAGTTCTTCAGCGTCATGGTGGCGACGAGGCGATCGGTGTCGGCCGATGGCAGTACACCGGTGTGCAGCACGTCGCGCGCCGTGTTTGCCGCGCCGACCACGCTGCCAGCGATGACCTTCTTGATCTGCAGGATCGGCGCGTTACCACCCGGCAGCACATTGCCGCCGATGTCGTAGAGCCCGTCGAACTGCTGATCTACGGGGAAGTTCTCGAACGCCGTCTGCGCATCGCGGTTGGGCGTCACGCCATCCAGCGCAGCGCCGAGCAAGCCGGTGCTGGACAGCGAGGTGGGGAAGTTGGTGTTCAAGGGCGCGAAGTCGAGGACGATCTTCTGACCGGGCGCGATCGCAAAGCCATTGTCGTCGCTGAATTCGAAGGGATCGGCGACATAGTCGATCCCGTCGAGGTCGCGGTCGGTCGGGTTGAGGATCTCCGAACCTGCCAGCGGCACCGCCCCGTTGTTGGGCTGGAGCACTTCGATCAGCGGCCCGTTCTGCCCGAACACAGCGGTCCAGATGGACCCCTGGAACGGTTGGGTCAGGCCGCGCTCGATAAAGTCGTCACCGATGGTGGCGATCCCCAGCGGCGAGCCGCCGGCGGCGATCACCGTGCGGTCGGCGGCCGTGGCGAATCCTCCCGTTACGACGCTCGACAGGGAACCGTCGGCATTGCGGCCCATGGCGATGATATTGCCGCCATTGAGCTGCGTGGCGAGGATCGCGCCGGACATCTTGACGCTGCCCGCGTCGAGGATCGTCGAGGTGTATTCGGCAAGACCGTTGATCGAGCCGTTGCCCGAGTCCAATGCACCGTCGGTTTTGCCAGCCTCTTTGTAATCACCCTCGATCGGGTTCTTGTAGGCGACGATCTCGGCGATATCGGCGGGCAGTCCAGCCTGGCCTTGCAGCGTGCCGCCGTTCGGGGCTGCGCTGCCCGCGACGACGGCCGCGCCGGAGCCGTCAGCGAACGAGTAGATGTCATAGAGAACGCCGGGCGTGACGGAGAGCACCTTCTTGGTCAGTGCGCCGGGCTCCGCGCCGAAAATGCCGCTGGTCGGAAAGGCCGTGTTGTTGTTCTCGACTTCGGTCAGCCAGGCAATCACCTCGACGTAATCGCTGCCGCCGCCATTGCCGTAGCTGTCGACGTTGGAGACCAGCAGGAACGCGTTGTCTGTCCCGGAATCCGGCGAAAACAACAGGCCGGCGCGCGAGCCTTCAGCGCGCGTGGGGTTCGGGTGGCCGCCGTAGACGTAGGTCAGCCCCTCGTGCTCGAAGGTCGTGGCCCCGCCCTGTCCGGCCGAAAGCGCCCGCCCGGCGAGGTCGTCTGATCGGGTGACCTCATGGAAGTTGTCCTTGTTGGACGGGTCCCAGTTGACGAGGTTGATGTCGTCGCTGGCGTTGCCTTCGCCATTGTTCAGGTTCGTCGCGATGTAGCCGAGCGCCTGGGCGATATCTATCGCGTTGCCGTTGTCGCCCGCCTCGCCGATGGGGCGTCCGCCCCAGCTATTGTTGGCCCCGTTGTCATAGGTCCAGACGCGACCGTCCTCGGTCACCTCCACGTCATAGGCGTTGCGATAGCCGGGTGAGTAGATGCTGATCGGTCCGTCCGCCAGCAGCTTGGCGCTGTTGCGACCGTCGTTGCCGCCGAACGGATCGTTGACATCGCTGCCGTTCGCGTCCGTGCGCGAGGGATCGTTCAGGGTGGGAATATCATAAATGTACGCGCGGCCCGCATCGTTCAGGACCGGCATCGCCTTCAACATGGTCAGGTCGACTTCGAGAATGGCCGCCGACAGCGGCTGTTCCTGCTGGCCAGCGAAATTGTTGGATGGCGCGCCCGTGTTGGCATTGCCGCCGGAGGCCACGATCAGTCTTTCGGACACCAGCTTGCCATTGGCGTCGAGGTCCTGGATGACCTCCAACCCGTTGGTCGCGTGGTTCTCTTCCGACCGCGGGAGGCCGCGCACGATGTCGATGGCGGTCCAGGAGTCCGGGCCGGTCTGCGTCAGCATGGTGATGACGCCGGAATTGGTGTCGAGATTGGCGTCGTTGCCGCCACCGCCGGCACCGATGCGGCTGTCGGACGAGGTCACGTACATTGTGACCGCAGGCTTGCCGTTGATCAGGACTGGATCGCCGTTCGCGTCGAATTGCTGCGTGACGTCGATGCCCGTCACCTGGCGGTTGGCGCTGGCGTTCAGGGAGCCGTCATCGTTGTGGTTCTGAACCGCGCCCTTGATCAGGCTCAGCGTCACGGACGACGCGACGTAGAAGTTGGCTGTGGCATCGCCGTCGGCGAGGTTTTTGTCACCGAAGGCAACCGTCAGGACTTTCACGTCGCCGTCGACCTCGGTCACGTAGAGCCGGCCGTCGGGCCCCCAGACCAGAGCGGTCGGCTGGGACAAGCTCACCTGTCCGTTCAGGTCGAGAGTGCTTGCGGCGAAGTTGTTGGTGACAGCCATGATACGCTAACCTTCTTCACGCCGACGGGGCCAAGCCAATTGAACAGGTGTCAAGCATCCTTGAAAAAATCGGACACCGATGTCGTTGTAACACCACTGTACAGTGAAAATACAACACAGGAGTAAAGTATTAACCATACCGTCAAATTATTTTGAGTGGCCGCAGGCGAAGATCGGCATGGGACATGGCCAACCGGGAGCGCGTGATCTGGCAACGCGGGCGTTTCTCGAAGCCGTGCCTCGACCGTCGCGGGGTGCCAACAGGCCGGAGGTCGGGCCGGGACGCGACAAACACTGAACGATCGTTGCGATCGGTCTCGCCAAAGCCCGTCGCGTTCGGGCACGACGCCGCCGACTACGGCCATTGCGCGGGCGACGTGGGGGAGGCGCTGCGCCAGCCAGGCGACAGGCCGTTCAGGGTTACCCGGCCGCCTCGTTTATCGCGGAGAGAGCAAGATCGCGCCCCCGCGCTCCTTCGCCTATTTCCCCGACACGTAGCCCGCCACGACTTCCGCGATGCGGTCGGGGCCGAGGATCGGGGGAAGCAGCGTGCGGAAGGACCCATCCGGGGCCAGCAGGAAGATGTAGCTGCCGTGAGCGTAGACGGGTCCGTGTTCAGGGTCGTCGAACACGTGCTTGCGGTCGACCTGGAACGCCTTGTAGGCACCATCCAACGCCGTTTCGCTGCCCGTCAAACCGACCAGACGCGGGTGGATTTTCGCGACGGCGGGGGCCAGCGCCGCCACAGTATCCCGCGCGCGGTCGACCGTGATCAGAACCGGCGTGACGACGATGCCCTTCTTCTCGAGCAAGTCCGTCGCCTGCGCCATGCGGGGCAGCGCCACCGAGCAGATCGCCGCACAGTTGGCATAGCCGAAAAACACCAACTGGTGACGGCCGTCCGGGTCCTTCGACGTGCGCGGGCGGCCCTGGTGATCGACGAGCGAGAAGTCACCGCCCTTGATCGAAGGAAAACCCGGTGTGTTGGGTTCCTCGGCCTGATGGCGGATCGCTTCATCGGCAGACTTGTGCTCGACCCCGTTGTGGGCTTGGCCTGGGTGGGCGAGCACGAGTGACAACGCCAACAGTCCCACGATGGCGCGGTCCTGCCTTTGGGTGTCCCCGCCAGGACGTTGCCCCGGGCTCCTGCACCCCGACCATGTGCCGAACGGCCACATCACTTGTTGCCCGCCCAGTACTTCTGGTCCTCCGCCGCGCCGAGGCCGAAGTAGCCCGAGCGCTCGATCTGCTTCTTCACGCGCGGGTCTCGGTTGTACCAGGGGCCCTCGCCCTTCGCGCCTGGGTTGCGCTTGTCCCAGGCCGCCGACCACAGGTCGGCTTTCTTCCATTCATTTTGCCCGGATTTGCGGACGAACTGCATCATGTAGATTTTGCCGGGAACACTCGGGTCGTCGCCCAGCAGCAGTCCGTCGACGTCGATCATCTGGCCGCAATAGGGCAGCAGGTCATCGGTGCCGCCGTTGAATTCGAACTGCGCATTCTTGGCGACGAAGACAAGCTTGCCGTCGGAGGCCCGGACGATACCGAGATTGCGGTTGCCCGCGCCGCAATCGGCCGGACAGTCGCCGGTCAATTCGCACAGGATGTCCACGACCTTGCCGGAGAAGGTCGCCTTTACTTCGCCGGTCAGGCCGAGCGTTTGAGCGTTGCTGCCGGCCGAAAAATCCTGCGACACCGCTGGCTGGGCGACAGCGGCGAGGGTCGCGGCGAGGAGACTGAGCGTTATGGCGCGCATGGTCGTCGTCCTCATTTGCCTGGAGCCTTCTCGGGAACCGCAAAACCAGGGATCGGGCCGAAATCGTCATGCGTCTTGTTGACGATGCCCTCGTCGGCGACGACCTTCTCCACGACGAGGTAATTCACGCCGTCTCGCAAATAGTGCTGACCCTTGGCCAGGATGGTGTTGGACTGGATCTCCATGAGCGTGTCGGTTTGGGCCAGCGGGTCCTCGCCCTTGATCTTGAGCACCATGTAGACCGTGCCATCCTCGGCGCGGACACCGACCGGGATGCCACCTGCCGCGCACCACAATGCACAGGTGTGATGCGCCGAGCCCACCACCGCGTCGGGCCCCCCCATCACGCCGGTGAGGTAGCACCACGTGTCGATCAATTCGCCCTTGATCTCGACCATTTTGGCCGGCTGCGGCGCGGCGGACGCGGCACCTCCGACGCAGAAGATCATGGCCGCAGCCACGACACCCCCCGCGAACCTTCTCGAGCTCGGACCCACGCCATACCTCCGGAGTTCATGCCGCTGGCGCAGACGCCCCCGCGCCCCATCCACCATCGTCGAGCGGCACATTAGCCGTCGTGGCCGGCCTGAGCCAATCAGGCTACTTGCAAAAGTTCGTGAGGCGAACGTGAAGAAGCGCGCCGGATTGCGCCGGGCCTTCCGGGGTGTTCGGCGGCGTCAAGCTGTGGCACGTGCGCCACGCGCGGGCGGCTCCGTTGAGTTGGTGACGAAGTCTTTAAGTTCATGTCGGGCAGATTGTGCGAATAAAGCTGGTGCGCCTTTTGGAGGCGCGACGATCCGAAGGGCCGCGACGCATGACACCCGTTTTCTCCTGCGCAGCACGATCAGTTCTCGTGGCGATCCTAGCGACGACCGGTGGCTTGGCTGCGGTCGCGGGCGGCTTCGAGGCTGGCGGCGGTCAATCCTTCGACCTTAACGTCGGCGGTGCCGTCGGCATCGCGCCCGAGTACGAGGGCTCGAAAGATTACAAGGTCATCGGCGCGCCGTTGATTTTCCCGGCCGGCCTTGGTCCCGATGGTCTGGTGCAATTTCGCGGGCCGGACGATCTGCGCTTCCGACTGCTCAATCAATATGGTTTCGAGGCGGGCCCGCTCGTCGGCTGGCGCTTCGACCGCGACGAAGACGACGCCGACCGCCTGATCGGCCTCGGTGACGTCGACGGCGGTTTCGTGGTCGGTGGATATGCCGGGTATCGCTTCGGCGCTCTGATGCCTTTCGTTTCGTATCATCATCAGGTCTCGGGCGACGATACCGGTGGCGTGATGCGCTTCGGTGCCGAGGCGCGCGGCGAGTTGGGCAATGGAATCACCGCGACCCTGACGGGCGGCGCGAGCTACGCCGACGACGACTATATGGATGCTTTCTTCTCGGTCTCGCAGACGCAGGCCAATGCCTCGATCGCCGGATTGGGCGTGTACGAGGCAGAAGCCGGCATCAAGGACGTGTTCATCGGGCTCTCGGGCGACATCCCGCTCGCCGAGCGGTGGAGCCTCAAGGCATCCGCTCGATACAGCCACATCGTGGGGGATGCAGCCGACAGCCCGATTGTCGAGACAGAGAGCCAGTTCTCCGGCGGCCTTGGCCTTGTCTACCGCTGGAGTGTCGCCCGCTGAGCCGACGTCTGCCGCCGCGCGTGAGCGCTTTCACTTGAACGACTCGGCGCGGGCTGGCCCACGACTGTAAACCGCCGCGGCCGACGATGCTTGACCCCTTGGCCGTTCCGGTCAAAGTGCGGGCCGCAGTCCCTTGTCCTCACCTTTCCGGAGATGCAATCCGCCAATGGCCGGCGCGCTGATCAACATGTTGCGGCTGGCTCGCGCTGGCATCGTGTTCGCCCAGCATGGCGTCCGCTTCGTGCCCAAGCACATGAAAGTGCCCCTGGCGCTCCGATTGGCTCATGCCCTCAGCCTGCCCATCCAGGTGCTGTCGTGGCCATTTCGCATCGGCCGGCCCAAGGCGCAGCGGATCTCGGACGCGCTGGCATCGCTGGGCCCGTCCTACATCAAGCTCGGACAGTTCCTGGCAACCCGCGCCGACGTCATCGGGCCGGATCTGGCGCGTGATCTCGCCCACCTGCAAGACAAGCTGCCGCCCTTTTCGATGGCCGAGGCGAGGCTCGCCGTCGAGGACGCGTTCGGTGGCCGGCTGGAGGATCACTTCGTCGAGTTCGGGCCACCGGTTGCCGCCGCGTCGATCGCGCAAGTGCACAAGGCGGTTGCGCTCGACCGGGACGGCACGCCGCGGGCGGTCGCTGTCAAAATCCTGCGCCCGGATGTCGAGCGACGCTTCCGCGCCGACCTCGACAGCTACTTCTATGCGGCCCAGCAGATCGAACGGTTTCATCCGCCCTCTCGGCGCCTGCGGCCGCTGGCGGTGGTCGAAACGCTCAAAAGAACAACCGAACTCGAGATGGACCTCAGGCTCGAGGCCGCCGCGATGTCGGAGATGGCTGAGAATATCGCAGGCGACGACGGGTTCAGGGTTCCGACGGTCGACTGGCGCAGGACAGCCAAGCGCGTGATGACGATCGAGTGGATCGACGGCGTGAAGATTGGCGAACTGGAGCGGTTGAAGGCTGCCGGCCACGACGTGCCGGGCCTCGGCATGACCATCCTGCGCAGTTTTCTGCGCCACGCCATGCGCGACGGCTTTTTTCACGCCGACATGCATCAGGGCAATCTGCTGGTCGATGCGACGGGGACCATCGTGGCGGTCGACTTCGGCATCATGGGGCGACTGTCGCGGATCGAACGGCGGTTTCTTGCCGAGATCCTGTATGGACTGATCACGCGGGATTACCGGCGCGCAGCTCAGATCCATTTCGACGCGGGATATGTGCCGCCCCACCACTGCGTCGAGGTCTTCGCACAGGCGATGCGAGCCATCGGCGAGCCTATCCATGGCCGCCGGGCCTCGGAGATCTCCATGGCCGATCTGCTCGGGCAGTTGTTCGCCTATACCGAGGTGTTCGACATGCAGACGCGGACCGAGCTGATCATGCTGCAAAAAAGCATGGTGATCGTCGAAGGCGTCGCGCGCTCGCTCAACGGCGAACTCAATATGTGGACGGCGGCCGAGCCCGTTGCAAAAGAATGGATCGACGCCAACCTGGGGGTGATGGGCCAGTTGAAAGTCGCCGGCGACGGGGCCTCCAGCCTCGCGCAACTGGCCGGCGATCTGCCAAGCCTCATCGCGCAAGGGCGAGACGCGGTCGCTGCCGTCAATCAGATGGCGCGTGACGGGGTGCGTGTCGATCCGGCTTCTGCCAAGCGGCTCGCACGCGAGGAGGCACGGGCCAGCTCAGTCCTCACTGTCGGCGTCTGGCTGGGCGCAGTCGCGCTGCTAGGGATACTGGCCACGACCCTGTTACGGTAGCGCGCCACTCGGCCCCGAGAACGGGTGGCGCGCCCCGTTTATTGTCCGCGGCCCTGCACCTCTGCGCGTTTTGCCTGCCGCTGGATCAGCGGGCGCATTGGGAGAAAAAGGCGGTAGCCGATCTCCAGAACATGATGGACACCAGGAAGGCGAGCCAATCGGCCGACGTGGCGCAGGGCCGGCAACTCGGACCAGAGTTGCGCAAACGCCAGTGCGCCACTGCGCAATCGGCCGTCGGCCCCCTTGACATGGAAGCGAGCCATGGCATCACGCTTTTCAAGGCCGGGGGCAACTTCTTCGGCTGGATGGGAAAATGCAGACACGTCGACCCAGTCGATCAGCTCGGCTCCGCGCAAGTCACGGTAAACGCTGATTTCACGCCGGCACAATGGGCAGGACCCGTCGAAAAACACCTGTGTGCGTTCACATGCGCTTTTGTCGCTCACCACGGCCTCCACCGCCAATCCGCATATCCCGATAGGGTACGTATTCGGGGCCTGACCTGATCGTCGCGAGCGGCATCGGGACCCGCGTCACACCGTCCGCATCGCATCTCCAGCGGCAAACAGCGCCGCCATCTCGCGGCGGGCTCTGACCGCGGCGTCGGTCTCGTCGACGATGACATCGGCCCAGCTCAACCGGGTCCCTTCCGATACGCCGCGAACGAGACGGGCTCCCTTGCTGACGCCGAGGGGCAGAAACCCCTCCGCCAACGATACGCGCGCGGGCATCTGGCGGCCCCATACGGTGAACCCGCCCTCACCATCGAGGTACTCGCCCGCTTTCAGCGGGCGCTTGGCCACTGCTACGACGTCGGAATTGAAAACTCGAGCCGTGCCCGTGGGTTCGCCACGAAGGGCGACGCTCGCGATCGAGATGCCGAGTTCGAGCCCGATCATGTGCGTCGGGCGATAGAGAGCGGCGTAGTCACCGCTGGAGTCCACCAGGCAGTTGTATTCGCGAAAGCATTGGCGCGCGTAAGCACTGTCACTGGTGACGACGACGAACGTCCCCATGGCCAGGTGGTTGGGCACTGGAGTGCCATCCCGATACAGCGACGATACGACCTCCGTGACGCCGGGCTGTTCGATACAGCCGCCATGGCTTTCCGGCTTGAGGATCTCGGCAAGCTCGAAACGTGACGCTGGAGGAAAACGCAGGCCGTCGATTTGCGGCATCAGGTTGCAAGCATTGCACACAGCGGTCATCTCGACGGCAGACTTCGTGCCATCCAGGAACGAGTTGAACATCTGAGGATTGATGTGGCTTTTGTCCTCGATGGGGAGATACTCAGCCAGCACATCCCAGACCGTGTCGGGCGTCAGGTTGTGGTAGCGCGGGAGGTAGCGCGTGCCCTTGCCTGCGGCGACGACCTCGAACCCGCACGTGCGCGCCCAATCGACATGCTCGGCGATGAGAGCGGGCTGATCGCCCCAGGCCAGCGAATAGACGACGCCTGCCTGGGCTGCGCGTTGTGCCAGCAATGGCCCGGCCAGCGCATCGGCCTCGACGTTGACCATGATCACGTGTTTGCCCCGGGCGAAGGCCCGCGATGCGATCGTGACGCCGCTGGACGGGTCGCCCGTCGCCTCGATGACGATCTCGATGCGGGGGTCATCCAGCACGGTGTCGAGTTCATCGGTGATGTACGTACGCTGTTCGGCGAACGCGTTGTCGAGACCCGTCGTCGATATCCGTTCGCGTGGAAACCCGGCGGCAATAAAGCGCTGCATGGCGCGCGCCGGATCGAGATCAACGACGGCGGCAACGTGCACGCCGGCCGTCAGCTTGGCTTGCGCCAGATACATTGTGCCGAATTTGCCAGCACCAATCAGCGCCAGCCGAATCGGCTTGCCATTCGCCGCACGGGACCGCAGCATTGCATGGAAATTCATCGGTCTGAGGCTTTCCCGGGCTTGGTGGTCGCGCAGCGAGCGTCGACTGGATCACGGGGCGGCGGTCGATGGCAAGCGCAATTGGATCAGCCCGCCGCCCCGCCAGGAGCCGCACGGGCGGTCTATCGGGAGCGACTTCATGGAGCGGCGCAGGCTAGGCACGTTCGGTCCAAGCGTTTCGGTGCTGGGGCTCGGCTGCATGAACCTGTCGGGCAACTATGGACCGACCAGCGAAGCCGACGCCATGGCGCTCTTGGCTCGCGCCGTCGAGCTGGGCATTGATCATCTGGATACGGCCGACATCTATGGGATTGGACAGAACGAGGAACTGATCGGGCAGTTTCTGCGGACCTCGCGGGCGCGCGTGAAGATCGCGACGAAGGTCGGCATCCGATTTGTCCGCATCACCGGCGAGCGGTACATCGACAACACGCCAGCCTACATACGGCAGGCGGTTGAAAACTCACTGTCGCGGCTCGGTCGCGATCACATCGACCTGCTGTACGTGCACCGCCGGGAAGTAGGCCGGCCCATCGAAGAACTGATGGAGGCCATGGCCCGGCTGAAACAGGAGGGCAAAGTCGGCGCGATCGGGCTGTCGGAGGTTTCTGCGGAGACGATCCGCCAGGCTCACGCCTGCTATCCCGTCAATGCGGTGCAGAACGAATATTCGATCTGGACGCGCGTGCCAGAGCGTGGCGTGCTCGATGCTACGCGCCAGCTTGGGATTGCGCTGGTTGCGTTCAGCCCGGTCGCGCGCGGATTGCTGACCGGTTCGCCGCCCGACCCTGCCAGCATGGCCCCGCGCGACTTCCGTCGCAGCAATCCTCGGTTTCTGCCCGAAAACTACGTGCGCAACCGCGAAGTGGCCGACAAGCTGGCGACCGTGGCCGCAGAACTCGGCCGCACACCGGCTGGGCTTGCGCTTGCATGGCTCATCGCCCGTTCGCGCCACATCGTCGCAATCCCCGGCACGCGCAGCATCGCTCATCTGGAGGACAACGTGCGGGGCGTCGCGGTACCCCTGGGCCTTGAGGAGACAAAGCGGGTCGAGGCGATCCTGCCTGACGGGTTTCCGTGGGGTGCGCGTTATTCGGCGGTCCAGGCGCTTGGCGTCGAAGAGGTCTGACGCGGGACCGACAGGTTCCGAATGTGCCTGCTGTCGACAACTCTCTGCCCGCTCGATTCCTGCTCGTCATCACGCGATCGGGGCGGCAGCACTCGGCTCAGCGCGGCTGCGGTTCACGGCAACCGCCAGCAACAGGCCCGCGAAACCGAGCCCGCACGCGGCGATGAACCATGTTTGCCACAGGCTGTAGCTGGAGGCGATCATCAGGGCGGAGGTCGCAAAAAGCGCAAGCGCGTATGGCTGTACTCGGGTCGCGAGATTTTTCGTCGACTGGAGCGCCAGCAGACCCATCGCCAAGAATAGGGCCGCCCCGATGGCACCGAGTTCGTACCAGACTTGCAGATAAACATTATGAGCATGGTCGGCGTAGCCCGACTCGAAGCCCGCCAGTTCGTCGCGCCGCGACGGTTCCGCGGCAACGACCTCGCGCATCGCTTTGCGGGTTGCGTCGGCTCCGACGCCGACGAGCGGCGATTTCAGCACTTCGGATGCGGCCTGTCCCCAGATGACAACCCGATGCTGGGCCGACCGAAACAACCATGACGCCTCGTGCGCGCGCGCGTGGAACGTCAGCAGTGCGATCGGAACAACGAAGACCGTGGCGATGATCCACAGTACCGCGAGCGCGCGACGGGTCATGGCCCGATCGACGTGCGCAGCCGCAAAGACCAGGAGGCCACCCAGGATCGCCAGTTGCGACGATTGATGCGACCCGCGCAGCAGGATGATGGCAGCACATACGGCGATCGTCGCGACAACGATACGCCCCCGCCAGCGCACGATGTCCAGGCTCGCAAGAAGAAGAACCGGCCACATGAGCCAGACCAGCAGTGCCATCCGTCGGTTGAGGTTGGTATCGGACAGACGTCGAACGAACCCATCGACGATTGTTACATGCTTGCGCTCGAGGCTCTCGTGGAGCACTGGGAACAGCGTCATTATGTGGCGAGTCACGGCCTGGGCCGTCAGAATTTCGAATGCGACGAAGGCCATACCAGCCGCTGTGGCGAGGAGACACGCCTCGGCCAGAAAATCGAGCTGACGGGCAGATAAGCGCGGCACGATGTGATGGATGAGCCATAACGCCGCCAGTGCGACCGCGAAGTAAGCCGGCTTCATCACACTGGCCAGCGGAGTTGCCGACCACAGCGCGGTGCTCATTGCGAATGCGACGAATGCGAGCGCCGACCACTGGCCGACATGGGCGGCGGTCGGCAGCGGCGGCAGCTCCCGGCGATGAAGAGCCATCGCCAAACTTGCCAGCAGTATGATCGCCAGCACGGTCGATGCGCCCCGCGGGGATACGACCGCAATGCACAACAGCGCGCATAACGCTGCACCGCCCAGCCATTGCCGGAAAACGACGTCCATCGACCGGCTGGCCCCCTCTTCCGTCCCGGCCCCTGGCATCGCGGGCCGGTGCCTCGCACCCATCACCCGGCACGACGAGCCGCAAGGGCCCTGCTCTTCAAGCAACATTTTGCCCGCTCAGGCGACGGTGCTGTTAGTCCAGCATGAGCATCAGGCTGTCAAGGTCGGGGGGCTACGGTTAGTGCCTCTTGGCACCGAACAACGAAAAACGCCCACCGCTGAGCGGTGGGCGCTTTTTCGTGTGTGCGTATCGTAAAGAGGGGCTGAATGACATTCATCATGACACACGTCTCGGCAGACCTGGCGACGACCTACTCTCCCGCGTCTTAAGACGAAGTACCATCGGCGCTGGGGCGTTTCACGGCCGAGTTCGGAATGGGATCGGGTGCAGCCACCCCGCCATAATCACCAGGTCGGCGGAGACGTGTGTTGACTTCTGGTTTCCAGTGCCAGCTGCCGAAGGACAGGCTGGTACATGGTGATCTTTCCGTGCGCCCACGCCATTGCGATGAGCATTGCTTAATGAGAGCAATCAAGCCGATCGAGTTATTAGTACCGGTAAGCTACATGCGTTGCCGCACTTCCACACCCGGCCTATCAACGTGGTCGTCTTCCACGACTCTCAAGGGAGAACTCGTTTTGAGGAAGGTTTCCCGCTTAGATGCTTTCAGCGGTTATCCCGTCCGCACATAGCTACCCTGCTGTGCCGCTGGCGCGACAACAGGTCCACCAGAGGTGCGTCCATCCCGGTCCTCTCGTACTAGGGACAGATCCTCTCAATTCTCCGACACCTACGGCAGATAGGGACCGAACTGTCTCGCGAC
>JANRIE010000007.1:0-1801 GCA_033765285.1 Hyphomicrobiaceae bacterium
GGCCTGTTCGTCGGGGGTGTAAACCTCGGCCAGGTCGCCGGGGGTGTATTCGATCACGGTTCCGCCGGTGACGGTGCGGTCGGCGCGGATCAGGATGAAATGGTGGGCCATGTCACACCTGCCGCAGGATGTAGGCCGAGACGGTCAGCGCCTTGGCGTGGCGCAGGCAGTCGCGCGCGGCAAAGAGGGCCGGGCGGCGCGGCAAGAGGCCCGCCGCGAGGTCGCGGCGCAGGCGTCCGGCGTTCCGCAGTTCCAGCGCGGCCAGGGCGCGGCAGCGGGACGGGGTCAGGGTGTTCAGGTCGCTGGGCATCGGGGCCTCCATCGGGTGGGGTTGATGTTGCGATGTTTGCGATTTCCGCAAGGTTCCGTCAAGACCTATATTTGCGATTATCGCAAGAAAATGGTCAGCGCTGGCGAATCGTCGCAAAGCCGATAAAGTCGAGTGGCGGTAAGGGGGTGACTGATGCGGGTCGGCGGGATTCTGGCGGTGGTGCTTTTGACCGGTTCGAGTGCCGGGGCCGACAGCCTTGAGTTTTCATACAACCTTGGTCTGATCGTCGGTTCGGCGGATCTGTGCGGATACCAATTGAGCGACGAGGCTGTGCTGGCCTATGTCGAAAGCAACGTGCCCGGCAGCGATCTCGGCTTTGCGGCACAGTTTCAGACGCATGTCGGCTATCATCGACGGCAGGCTGAAAAGTTGGGCAGTCTTGAACTTAAGGTCCACTGCGACGCCGCGCAGCGGTCTGCCGTGCATTTGGGTCTGCTGGCGCCCTAAGCGGCAGCGCCACCGCGCGCGACCGCCTTCACGCAGGCGACGATTGCGGACGACTGGGTTTCGCCCGGCACCATGGCGGGAAACGGATCATCCTGTGACACCGGCACGATCAGCGGCGGCCAGAAGCGGCGGATCAGCGTCGTCTGCGTGTCTGCGTCTGGCTCGGCGATGGTGGTGACCACCAGGTCGCCAGGGTGAGCATCGGCGCCGAGTTGCACGACAAGCAGGTCCCCGGCCAGAATCCCAGCCGCGATCGCTGATACCCGGACCCGGTAAACCTCGGCATTCGGAAGGTCAGGGCAGAGTGCCGCCACCAGCGTGCGCACGCGAGCGGTGGCGTTGATCGGGGTGGCCTGGCTGGCGTAGGCAGTCGCCTTTTCGGCAAAACCTTCGGCTTTCATGAAAAACGCAGCGATGCGCGGCGCTTCGTGCGCCTTGACCTGCCGCGAGCCGTTCAGAATCTTCGTGATCTTGTCGGGTTCGATGCCGACTGCATCGGCAAGCTCTTTCAGCTCGCCGTGGCGACCGGTTCGGTGGCGCTTGATCCAGTTGGCGTCGATCACGTCCATGGCTGATCTTTTCGCGCAACGGGGTGGGTTTGAATACGCGCGAAAATCGCAAGATTGGGGCTTGACCGAAAGTTGCGATTAGCGCAAGCATCGCAACTATGGAACCTGCTCGCACAATCATCACCATCTGTGGCGGATATGCCGAGACTGCCCGCATGTGCAGGCGCAGCGAGGTGCGCGTCCGTCGCTGGGAGTATCCGAAGGAAAAGGGTGGCACGGGCGGGCTGATCCCGTCCGACTGCCAGCAGACCCTGCTGGATGCCGCGCGGGCCGAAGGAAAGGACCTGCGGCCTGAGCATTTCTTCACTCCCATCCCCACCCCTGACCAGAAGGATGCCGCGTGATGCGGTGCGAGGTGATGCCATGGATGACAAGCCGCCTTTTGCGCGGGGCGTCTTTACCGGACGACCCGGGCCAGTTGACCCCGCGCGGCCCGGCCTTGGTGGGGTTTTCG
>JANRIE010000020.1:0-1583 GCA_033765285.1 Hyphomicrobiaceae bacterium
GCAACTACGGCTCGACAAGATCGGCTTCATCTTCCAATTCCACAACCTGATCCCGTTCCTCGACGCGACCGACAACGTCGCGCTCGTGCTTCAGCTTGCCGGCGCAGATGCGGTGACGGCGCGGACCCGGGCGCTGGAGCTGCTCGACTACCTCGAGGTCGGCCATCGCAAGTCCTCGTTGCCAGCGAAACTGTCGGGTGGCGAGGCGCAACGGGTCGCCATCGCCCGCGCGCTGGCCAACCGGCCGCGCATCATCCTCGCCGACGAGCCGACGGCGGCACTCGATTCCAAGCGTGCGGGTATCGTCATGGATCTCTTGCGCAAGGTCGCCGTCGAGCAGCACGCCGCCATCATCGCCGTCACCCACGACGACAAGATCTTCGATCGCTTCGATCGCATCTTCAATCTGCGCGACGGCAGTCTAGATGTCGATGGGTCAAGATAATACCGGCTTCCGGATTGGAGAAATGCTGACATCAATGCATTCAGTTGGCTTCCTGACCGCAAGTGGCCCAGGCGCACTCTGTTCTCACCGGCAGCTGCCGGACCCATCGCGACGGCGTTCGCCGTACGTGCCATCGAAGGTCGGTCCCTAGGGGTGAGCGCGAGTGTGTCAACGCCGGAGCGATACTGCAGCGGATTGCCGGAGCAACAGTGCAGCACGGATGTAGGGTGGGGGCATGTTCATTCTCCTGGCTCTTCGTGAAGTCGTGTGGGCAATTCGACTGGGTTTGCATAGCAGAAAGCCTTGTGGATAGCTGCTTTCTTGCATGTCGGATGGCGTTGGAATTTGGCATCGCTCGTCGATGGCAAGTTCATCGAAGCTACGTCGTCGTCTGACGGACGCCTACGCATTCCCCGGGTTCCGACCGCTCGCCAGGGTGCGCGGCGTGTTCGGCGATCCGAAAGCACGCATCATCACCCTCGTCCGGCGCTCAAAAAAACGATCTGCGGCGCCTGCGGTCGCGTGCACCGAGGCTGGTACGACCGGCGGGTGCGGCGCGTGCGCGATCTCTCGTGCGGTGACGCCCGCATCTACCTGGAGGTCGAGGTTCGGCGCGTCGATTGCCGGACTTGCGGTCACGTGAAGCGCGAGCAGCTCGAGTTCCTGGCGGACAACCCGTTCTATACGAAGCGCTTTGCCTTCTACGTGGGCCGCCGCTGCCGGCAGGGGACGATCACCGACCTCGCGCACGAGCTTGGGCTCGACTGGCACACCGTCAAGGCGCTGGAAATGCAGTACATGCGCGCGCAACTCGCCAAGGCAGGTACGCCGGGTCCCAAGGCCATCGGAATCGACGAGATCTCGATCCGCAAGGGGCACACCTATCGCATCGTGGTGAGCGACCTGATCCGGCGGCGGCCGATCTGGTTCGGCGGCGACGACCGCTCGGAAGCAAGCATGGCGCAGTTCTACAAGTGGCTTGGCGAGGACAAGGCGCACGGATCGTGCCCCTTGGCGTGGTGTAAGAGCGCCAGTCATGGCCCGAGTTCGACGATGGCTCGGGCCGTTGCTCAGGCTGCCGCGATGCGCTTGCGGCCGCCCTGTGGATCATCGCTCAACGTGGCGAGCTTTTCCAGGC
>JANRIE010000055.1:0-2329 GCA_033765285.1 Hyphomicrobiaceae bacterium
TGATGACCATGGAGAAAATCGACATTGCGGCGCTGGACGCCGCAGTCGGGCGCAACTAATGGAGCAATGCCATGCGCTACATCGACGGTTTCGTGATCGCGGTGCCGACCGCCAATAAGCAGAAGTTCATCGACCACGCCAGGCTCGGCGACAGCGTGTTCATTGACCTCGGTGCCACACGCATCCTCGAATGCTGGGGCGACGATGTCGCCGACGGCAAGCTCACGGATTTCCGGAAGGCCGTGAAGGCGAAAGACGACGAGACGATCGTCTTCTCGTGGATCGAGTGGCCCGACAAGGCGACGCGTGACGCAGCGCATGCGAAGATGGTCGAGTGGATGAAGCATCCGGAGAAGGCGGATCCGCGCATGCATCCTGAGAGGAACCCGATGCCGTTCGATGGCAAGCGCCTGATCTTTGGCGGCTTCACACCGCTGGTCGAACTCGAAAGCAGCTCGGGTAGGAATGCCTCAGCATGACCCCCACGATCACCGCCTTTTTGGACTCGCCCGTTCGCGGCGCGGGTCTGGCACGCGACATGGCCGTGCGATGGGCATTGGAAGAGGTGGGCCAGTCCCGTGACGTGCGGCTGGTGTCGTCGGCCGCGTTCAAGGTGCAAGCCCACATCCGACTGCACTCGTTCGGGCAACAGGGCGGCAGAATGACACCGGGCAGCCCGTTCGGATCGAGCGGGCCGCGACCGCTCCGCCACCCGCTCCACTTCCGCCGAGCGACCTTTGCTTCGCGTCACCGCGTCGGCTGACCTGAGCCGTACGTTTCGCTAGCGTCTTGCCGACTGCCGAGCAGCCCACGGGCAGCAGTCAACAGGTTCGAAACGCTCAGCGGCTCGAATGTCATCACGACGCGGTGCGTTCCGGCAGGGATCTCGACACCACGAAAAAGTGTGTCGGCGCGCAGGATGGGCGCCGGCAGCCCGTCGACCCGCGCGGTCCAGCCGGGGTAGTAGGTGTCGTGCACAACGAGCACGCCGGCCGTGGGTGCGCTAACCTCGATCTCGATGCGATCGGCCCGCCAACTCGCCAGCCGTGCCTCGCCGTCTCGCGCCGCGGCCGCCATGCGCCATATCCGCCCCGAAGGCGGCGTCTCGTCGTCGAGGATCGCGCGATCGCCGTCCGGAGGATGCAGCAGTTGGCCGCCCTTGGTCAGGGCATCGGCATCGGCGACCTCGATCCGGCTGTGGAACTTGACGCGCGGCATGGCCGTTCCGAAGCGATAGATCCATACGGTGGGCCCCGCCAGCAATACGTCGGCGCGCCCGTGCCGGACCCACTGCTCGATCTCGGCCATCGGCCGGCCAATCACCAGATACTCGAGGCCGAGAGCGCGAGCGAGCGGGCAGTCGTAGCCGCTGAAGGTGCGCGAGAACTTCCGATCCGCCGCGTTGGCGGGCGATTCACCGGGCACCACCAGACGGTCGTAGAGGCCAATGCGTAAGGGGTTGTAGCCGGTGGTGACCTCGAGTCCATGCACCATTGCGAGGTTCTGCCAGGCGCCACCCATGCCAATGATTTCGACGCGGGGACGCGACCCTTCACGATGCCGGCGCACCAGTTCACCTTGGAGTAGGTCGAGCGCGGCCTGCTCGTCGCCCGGCGCGCCTTCGAGCGCGCTGTAGATCGCGGACGGCTCACCGTTGAGGCGGCTCGCGGCGTTATGGACGAGAAGCTGGGCCGCAGCGATCAGCGCCAGCACGACCAGGGCCATGCTGCGTCGGGAGTCTGCCCGCTGCCAGGATAACAGCATGGTGGTCGCAAACCAGAGAGGCAGCGCGCCCGCGATCTCGATCGTCGTGGCGAACCCGTGACCGGTGAACTGTGCCAGCCCCACGCCACTGATCAGCAGGCCGATAGCGGCTACGGCGACAATGATTGCCGCGCCGCGATTGAAGTTGGCGGGACCTTGCCGCACGTAGGTGTTCGACAGGTGTCCTGCGAGGACAGCGATTGCCAGTCCCACGATGAACAGGCCGTCGACCGGCCGCCGAAAATAGCTGAAGCCTGGAACATGCTCGAACACGAACGGGAACAGCGGCGTATAGCGGCCGAGCGAGAACAGCAATGCCAGCACCAGGATCGCCATCCACGTCCGTGCGCCCTGACGCAGCAGGCCGCCGCGGCATATGCCGAGCACCAGCAGCACGGCGACCGGTACCGCACCAACGAATAGGTAGTTGAAGGAATCGTCGGTCGCCGCGACGTCCGGCGTGATCGCTGCCTGCGGGCCCCAGTAGCCGAGGTTCATCATATTGAGCGAACCGAATACATTGGGCACCGCCATCGACAGGAGGCTCGTGGGATGCAGCGAGGCA
>JANRIE010000058.1:0-2361 GCA_033765285.1 Hyphomicrobiaceae bacterium
CCGAGCAAAAGGGGGACAATCCTGTCCGCCCGAGGGGACATATCTGTCCGCAAAAGGGGGACAGGAACGCCCCCCGAACAAAGAAAAGGAACTTAAACCAAGAACGGCCGCTGCCGCGCCAGATTTGCCCGTGAAGGGGCAATCCGGCACAGCCCCGGCCAGCAGCGTCCCGCCATCACCGCTGGTCTTCGTTCCGCAGGGCATCTGCTTTGCCCGGAACTGGAACGACCGACTGGCGCAGGAGGGGCTGGCGACACTCGACCGAAGCCTGCCCTTGGCGGTGAACGGTCCCCATCGCGGCTTTTGGGTTCCGGCCCGAAGCCCTGCGCCAAAGGGAAGCCCGGAATGGCGGGAACAGGTGCGACAGCTGCGCTGTCTTGCCGGGAAGGACCCCGAGCAGATGGAGCAGCGTTATGCGGGATGAGCAGGGAGCAAGGCGACCCGTGTCATACGCTGGCGCTTCTGACACGGGGCCTTGCGAGGGGTGGCAAGCCTCCCCTTCGAACCCCACCGGCGCGGGCGCTGCCCGCGAAAAGCCCGCGCTGACGGACACTTTCGTGTTCCGCTGCACGGCTGCCGAGAAGGCCGAGCTTCGGCAAAAGGCCGAAGCGGCGGGCGTCCCGGTCGCGACCCTTCTGCGCGAGGCCCTTGGCCGCACGGATGCCCGCCGCCGCAAGCCCGCCCCGCGCGTCGATCCCGCACTAGTGTTGGCCGTCGGGCGCATCGGCGGCAACCTCAACCAGATTGCCCGCTGGCTGAACCGCGCCCATGCCGCCGGCCTCACCCCCACCATCGACGCGGTCGAGGTCGCGCCGCCTTCTGTCCGTTGAACGTCAGCTTGCCCAGTTCCTCGCCCACGGCCGCGAATGCTGATCAAGTTCTTCCCCAACGGCCAAGGGCGCGGGTCCGGCCCCGTCGGCTACCTGATCGCCGATCAGGTACTGGCCTATGATGCCAACCGCGACCTGATCCGCGAGGCGACCGGCCAGCCCACGCACACGATCCGCAATCCGCGCCCCGAGGTCTTGCGTGGCAACCCCGACCGGACCGAGGCGCTGATCGACGCCAGCCCCCATGCTTGGACCTACCGCGCCGGTGTCATCAGCTTCGCTGTCGATGATGCCCCGACCGATGCGCAACAGGCCGAGGTCATGGACGGCTTCGAAAAGCTCGCCTTTGCGGGCCTCGACCCCGAGCAGTTCGACATCCTCTGGGTCCGCCACAGCCACGAGGGCCGCGTCGAGCTGCACTTCTGCACCCCGCGCCTCGAACTGTCCTCCGGTCGCAGCCTGAACATCGCCCCACCCGGCTATCAGACCGCCTTCGATTCCCTCCGCGACCTGATGAACCAGACCCACGGCTGGGCCGACCCGATGGATGCCCACCACGCGCAAGAGGTTCAGCCGGTCCTTGAGACCCCGCAACGGGCGAAGACCCGTGAGGAGGTCCACGCATGGATCCTCGACGAGATTTCCATCGGCACCATCACCGACCGCGCCAGCATGGTCGCCCTGATGACCGATGTCGGCTTCACCGTCCCGCGCGCGGGCAAGGAATACCTCACCGTCCAGGACCCCGACACGGGCGAACGCTGGCGACTGAAAGGAGACATCTTCCATGACGACTGGAAAGCCGACCCCGCGGCTCAGCGAGAGACTGAACGCGGATCTGGAGGCCCTGCGGCACCAGAATGCCGCCTTGATGGCATCCCAGCTGCAGAGCTTCAGGAGCGATTTGACGGCCATTGCGACGCACGCGCGCGATACAATCGAAGCCGATACCCGCATGTTTCTGCACGCGACCTCAGGCACGATGCAGAGCTTTCAGCACCGGATCACACGCTGGATGATTTTCGCGCCGGTGATCCTGTTGGCGACCGCGACCGCCGCGATCACGGCGCTGCTCGTGCTGAGCTGGTTCTGGAGCGCGATGCTGTCGAAGTCGGAACTGACGCGCCTTGGCCTGCAGCGGATCGACCAGGGCGGGACGACCTACCTTCTGACCGACCCGGCCCGGTCGAGTATCCAGACATGCGCAATCAGCGATCAGAGATCGGTGTTGTGCATTCAGATATTGGAGAAATGAATGCAGACGCCCCTGACAGCGCTGGAGCGCGAATTGCTTGGCTACGTCGAACGGTTGGCGACAGCCTCCGAAACCTCAGCGCAGGCCTTGCGCGCCTTGGAAGCGCGCTCGACCAACCGGATGGGGCTGAGGATGGATGGCTTGCTGCCGGTTTCGTGGACATCCGGTTAAGCTAGCATAGCGCTGGCCTCGAACTCCATGGGGCTGAGGTAGCCCAGTTTCGAATGCCTTCTGCGCGGATTGTAGAAGCGCTCGATGTAGTCGAACACGTCGGCA
>JANRIE010000065.1:0-2216 GCA_033765285.1 Hyphomicrobiaceae bacterium
GCGGCAGGGGTCAGGCCTTGGGAGGTCGTCTCACGCCGTCAGGCAGATGGCCGGATGGAAAAGACTGGTCCTGCAACAAGAGGTTTGCAGCCGTTTCGACCGGAACGATCCCTGCGACGGACGGCAGCACCAAGATGCCTGCCGTCGCCGCACAACGCAGCATCATCGCGCAGGAGGAACTGTCGCAGGCCGGAACTTCGGGGCAATCGCCCTCGCAGCAGGGCTCGGCCACAGCGGCAATCTCGGCTGCCAGTCCCACCCGAATCTCGGCGACCGTCGCCCCCAGCAGGGTGACGGCAATCAAGAGAGCAAGGAAGGGGCGGAAAAGCATAGCCATTCTGAAATGGTATCAGTCTGTCACGCGCCAGACAACACACGTCGGATTGATCGGGCGCAAACCGCTTGCCGCCTTTTCCGCGCCTTGCACTGCGCGCTTTCGGGACCGGGCGTCATCCGGCCCGGGGTGCCCACAGGACAATCGCCGCCCCGATCAGACAGACCGCCGCTCCGGTCAGGTCCCACTGATCCGGCCTGCGCCCCTCGACGAGCCAAAGCCAGGCCAACGAGGCCGCGACGTAAACGCCGCCATAGGCTGCATAGGCCCGCCCGGCGAACTCGGACGGGGCAAGCGTCAAGAGCCAGGCGAACGCCGCAAGGGCGGCAAGCCCGGGCAGCAACCAGAGGGCACTCGCCCCCTGCCGCATCCAGGCCCAGACCGCAAAACAGCCCGCGATCTCGGCCAGCGCCGCGCCTGCGTAGATGGCAAGCGTTGCTGGAGCGTTCATGCGGCGGCTTCGTGTGCGGAATGGCGGTGATCGGTCGCACAGAGCGAATGATCGCCCAGCACTTCG
This sequence comes from Hyphomicrobiaceae bacterium, assembly GCA_033765285.1. Classification (GTDB taxonomy): domain Bacteria; phylum Pseudomonadota; class Alphaproteobacteria; order Rhizobiales; family Hyphomicrobiaceae; genus Filomicrobium. Next base: position 852 of record JANRIE010000065.1, read on the forward strand.
ATCACTCGGCAATCTGCGATGACGCCGCCTGCGCATTGCGCGACCATGCGCTGCAATTCGGCCTTGAGCGCCAACAGACGGGTGATGCGTGCCTCGACTGCTGCGAGTTGTTCCTGCGCGATGGTATCCGCCGCCGCACAGGACTGGTCGGGATTGTCCGAGAGGCTGAGCAGGTCGCGGATCGCCTCGAGGGTGAAGCCGAGGTCGCGGGCGTGGCGGATGAAGGCCAACCGCTCGAGAGCCTTTCGGCTATAGAGCCGCTGGTTTCCCGCGCTGCGCTCGGCCTGCGCCAAAAGGCCTATCTGCTCGTAGTAGCGGATCGTCGGCACCTTGACCCCGGCCTGCGCCCCCAGCTTTCCGATGGTCAGCATTCCCTTTGCCCTTCCAATTCCATAAGACGCCCGCATTCCCCGACCATTGGACCGACCCAAATGACCCTGCGCAAGACTGTCCTTGTCGTTGCCGCCCTGAATCTCGTCTGGTTCGGCGTGGAATTCGCGGCGGCGCTCAGGGTCGGCTCGGTCGCGCTGCTGGCCGACAGCATCGACTTTCTGGAAGACACCTCGGTCAACCTGCTGATTGCGCTGGCACTCGGCTGGACCGCGCTGGCCCGGGCGCGCCTCGGATTCGTTCTGGCGGCGCTGATGGTGGTACCGGCGGCGGCTGTTCTCTGGACGCTGTGGCAGAAGGTGCAGGCGCCGGTGGTGCCCGACCCGCTGGTGCTGACCTGGGTCGGCCTCGGCGCACTGGCGATCAACCTGACCTGCGCGTTTCTGCTCGCCCGGTTCCGGGCCGCGCAGGGCAGCCTCACCCGCGCGGCATTCCTGTCGGCGCGAAACGACGCACTGGCCAATATCGGGATCATCGGGGCCGGTCTGGCGACGCTGGCCGTCCCGTCGGTCTGGCCCGATGTTCTGGTCGGACTGGCCATCGTGTATTTGAACCTCGATGCGGCCCGCGAAGTGTGGCTGGCCGCCCGAGGCGAGCACGACGACATCGCGGAAGCGTGATCCGACACAAGGCAAGATTTCCCTTGAACCTATAGTTGCTAGAGACATTAGGAGTCTGATTCGATGAAAGCAACTGCCTGCTTGGCAGGAAAGGCATGACCATGACCAATACGACACCCGCAGAGGCCACCGCGATCGACTGGACCGTATCCGGCATGGACTGCGCGTCCTGTGCGACGAAGATCAAGGATGCGGTCGGGCGACTGCCGGGTGTCAGCGGCGTCGAGGTCGGCATCATGACCGAACGCCTGCGCCTGACATTGGACGAAACAAAGACCCGGCGGGACAAGGTCGAGAAGGTGGTCAAAGCCCTGGGATACGGCGTCGCGCCGCGCGTGGCAGGGGCAGAGAAGGA
>JANRIE010000010.1:0-153811 GCA_033765285.1 Hyphomicrobiaceae bacterium
CAGGGAGAAGAACTGGAGCCGGCACGCAAGAAGGCCGAGTTGCTCGGCATCAAGCCAGGCAACATCTTCATCGACGACCTGCGCGAGGAGTTCGTCTCGCAGTACGTGTACCCGATGATGCGCGCCAACGCGCTGTATGAAGGCATCTATCTGCTCGGCACCTCCATAGCCCGGCCGCTCATCGCCAAGCGCCAGATCGAGATTGCCCGGCAGGTGGGTGCCGATGCCGTCTGCCATGGCGCCACGGGCAAGGGTAACGACCAAGTTCGCTTCGAGCTTGCATACTATGCGCTGGAGCCGTCGATCCGCGTTATCGCGCCCTGGCGGGAGTGGGCGTTCAAAAGCCGCGAGGACCTCATCGGGTTCGCCGAGAAGCATCAGATCCCGATCGCCAAGGACAAGCGCGGGGAGGCCCCGTTCTCGGTGGATGCCAACCTCCTGCACTCGTCCTCCGAGGGCAAGGTGCTCGAGGATCCGGCCGTGGAGCCTCCGCCCTATGTGTACATGCGGACCATCGCGCCGGAAGACGCGCCGGATGCGCCAACCACCATCACCATCGGCTTCGAGAAGGGTGATGCCGTCTCGATCAATGGCGAGAAGCTGAGCCCGGCGAGCCTGCTGACCCGCCTCAACGATCTGGGTCGCGACAATGGTATCGGCCGCGTCGATCTCGTGGAGAACCGGTTCGTCGGCATGAAGTCTCGCGGGATCTACGAGACGCCCGGCGGAACGATCCTGATCGCAGCGCATCGGGCGATCGAGAGCCTGACCTTGGATCGGGGAGCGGCTCACCTCAAGGACGAGTTGATGCCGCGCTACGCGGAACTGATCTACAACGGCTTCTGGTTCTCGCCGGAGCGCGAGATGCTGCAAGCCTTGATCGACAAGAGCCAGGAGCACGTCGAGGGCGAGGTCCGCCTCAAGCTCTACAAGGGTAATGTCATCGTCACCGGGCGGGAGAGCCGCAAGTCGCTGTACTCGACCAGCCTAGTCACCTTCGAGGACGACCGCGGCGCCTACGACCAGAAGGACGCGGCCGGTTTCATCCGCCTGCAAGCTCTGCGGTTGCGGACACTCGGCGCGCGGGACAAAGGGTGAGCGGTCACCGGGCTAGCGGCTCGGTCCCCTCGTCGAGCAACGCCAGATAAGCGCTGTAGCTGTAGATCCGTCCTCGCTTTTGGCCGGTGATCTCCCGCACAATTCCCAACCGCATCATATGATCGAGCGACGCCTGAACGGTGGGTTGAGAAATCCCGAGCCGCTTGGATACGACGGGAACAGAGAGGATAGGATGCCGCTTCAGCTCTGAATGTACGCGAAGGGCCGATGCGGAAGGACGACCGAGAGCTGCGATCTTGTTTTCGTCCTCGGAGAATAGGGTGAGAAGTCTCTGCGCTGTCTGAAAGCCCTGTCTCGACGTTGAGACAACGCCTTCGAGAAAAAACGCAATCCATGCCTCCCAGTCCCCATCCTGGCGAACGACTTGCAGAAGGTCGTAATAGCGCTGGCGATGGGTCTTCAGGTACAGACTGAGGTACAAGGTGGGCTGGTGCAAAGCGCCATCCTCACAGAGCATCAAGGTGACGAGCAGTCGACCAAGGCGACCATTGCCGTCCAAAAATGGGTGGATGGTTTCGAACTGAACGTGCGCCAACGCAGCTCTGATGAGTACAGGATACATAGATTTGTCGTGCAGGAAGGTCTCGAACCGACCGAGGCAGTTCATCAACTCGGCAGGTGGCGGCGGTACGAACAAGGCGTTGCCGGGACGGGTCCCACCGATCCAGTTCTGCGAGGTACGGAATTCTCCAGGTTGCAGGTTTGCGCCGCGACCGTTCGCCAGTAGCTTCTCGTGAACCTCCCGAATCAGCCTCAGTGATAGCGGAAAGCCATCGCGTAACCGGGATAGGCCATGTTCCATCGCCTTGACGTAGTTCGAGACCTCGAGAACGTCATCCAGGGGCACCGCTAGAGCTGCGTCGGTTTCGAAGATGAGGAGGTCTGTGAGTGACGACTGGGTCCCTTCGATCTGTGAAGAAAGCAGAGCTTCCTTGCGGACATACATCCAGAGGAACAAGCTCGTCGACGGAAGTATGGTTGCGATGCCGTCGAGCCTGCCCAACTCTCGGTTGGCAGCCTCGATTACGCCGAGAAGTCGATCCAGCGCCAGAGGCGGTTCTGGCGGAAGCGGCGGTGGCACATAGGCCCGGACGGTCTCATTGCCGAAGGTCGACACAACAACGCGACCGAGTCGGCCCAGGTGTGGGGGCATGCGCTAGAACCTTTAATAGCGAATCGCCTTACTAAAGGATGCGTTCGTAACCCTTAATAAGCAAGGCCCAGATGGGTTTTTGTCCAGCAAAGCGTTGCAGCCATGACCGAGCCCGTCGTCGTTTGCACTCACCTTATGTGGCGTTATCCGATCGTCCGTTGGATGCTCGAGGAAGTTGGCCAGCCTTACGAGTTCCGTCGGCTCGACAATGGGGCCTCGATGAAGTCTGCTGATTATCTGACCGTGAACACCTTGGGCAAGGTGCCCGCCATCATGCATCGCGGTGTCACCGTGACCGAGGCTGCAGTTATTTGCGCCTATCTGGCCGATTCCTCCCCAGGGACAGTTCTGGCCCCGCCGATCGGAGGCCCCCGCCCCGAAGCCTCCGCCGGCAGGGCCGTGAGGCCGAACGGGCCGACGAACAGGGAGCACCGGAGATGACACGGCAAACGGTCAACGCCCGGCTGCGGTGGGTTTACCTGTCCATTGGGCTGGTGCTGGCGATCTCACTTGGTGCTGCGCTCGCACCGCTGATCCCGGGTGTGCCAAAGCTGATCGTCGAGACGTCGGGCAAGATCTACGAGCTCATCCGCGATATGAGCCTGCTGATCGCCACCCTGGCCGCCGCCTATCTCGCCAATGTCTTCCAGAAGCGCGCGACGTTCGTTTCCGCCCTCGAGCAGGAATGGCGCAACATCGTGCGCACCAAGTCCTCGCTGTATACGTTCTGCGAGGCACCCTACCCCTCGGCCGAGCAGTATCTCGATGCCTTTTGCCGGCTGTCTGAAACGATCGACACGATGCGGGTCGTCTACAAGAACTCTGGTGAGACCGACGCGTTGATCGGTCTATACCCGTATGCGCCGCTGCACGACATGCGCCGCGCATTGCAATCCGTCGATCCGCGCACCCGCACGACGATCCCCGTTGCAGAGCGGCGACTGGTCAGGGACGCAATCCTGCAATCGTTCTACGCGCTGCGCGAGAATTTCCTGGAAGAGCTGGACCTGGAAGAACCCCGGCATCCGCTGCTGATCGCCGGCGGACGCCGGTTGAAGGTACCGGGAGCTTCGGCTCGTGCGCGCGCCCGGCAGTCGCGTGAGCGCGAACGCCAGCTATCGGCCAAAGCGAGCGTGCGTCCGGATATCGAGGAACTGTTGGCTCGGCTCTACGACCTGGAGCAACAGGGCAATCGGCCGGAGCCGGTGGACAAGCGCAAGTCAACGGCATCGCACTGACCGGCCTCGCAGGGATCGCCGCACGCGGATAGCCAGTGCGTTCTGCCCGTACGTTCGCCACCCAGCGCAGACTGGAGCGTCGGCGCTTACGGCGTCCCGCGCTGATAGATCGGCTCGGTGCGGGCGCGGGCGATCTCACGCTTCACCTGATGCGGTTCCTCCAGCGCCGCATAGGCGGCATTCAGCCGGCGTGCCATGGTCGCCATGTAGGAGAGAACCTCGTCGGGCAACTCGGCGGCGGCGTAGCGGTCCGGGTGGTAGAGTTTCGACAGGCGGTGATAGGCCTCGCGGATCGTCGGCCAGTCGGCCCCACGCTCCAGGCCCAAGACTTCGAACGGATTGAAATCCTCGCTACGCCCGCGATCTGCCAACCCGGTAGCCTTCGGCACGTTCATCAGCCTGATGGCGCGCAGGCAGGACTTGGCGATCAGTTCGCGATCACCGCCATAAGGCTCGAAGTCCATGAAATGACCGGATCCGTTCAGCACATCGTAGATCGGCCGCTCGCTGGGGACCAGAAAGCGACCACGCACGACGCGGCCGTCATCGAACGTCAGTTCAACCGGCACGGCCGTTTCGCGATCCTGCTTGAAGTTGTCGACCCGGTTGCGCTCGAACATGTTTGTCGTCTCCGCCTTCGTCCCGTCGGTGCTGCCTGTCCGATTTCGGGACGGCCGTTGGTGCTCGCCGACTGGCTTCGCAAAGCATGTGCCGGGACGGGCTGATCTCATCGGGAATTGACCATGGCTCTTGCGCCGCAGCCGGCCGGCTGGCGGGTTCGCCGGCGATGTGCTACCAGCCGACGCGGAATATTGCGCTGCAATAGCGGGTGCGCCCTTGATGGCTCTCGCGCCTGGCCTCAGCGCTGCCATGCCCTCAAACCCGAGTTACCCTGCCCATGAACCTGCGCAACATCGCAATCATCGCTCACGTCGACCACGGCAAGACGACGCTCGTCGACGAACTTCTGAAGCAGTCCGGTGCCTTTCGCGACAACCAGAAGGTCGCCGAGCGGGCCATGGACAGCAACGACATCGAGCGCGAGCGTGGCATCACCATCCTGGCCAAGTGCACCAGCGTGGTCTGGAAGGACACGCGCATCAATATCGTCGATACGCCCGGCCACGCCGATTTCGGCGGCGAAGTCGAGCGCATCCTCAACATGGTGGATGGTGCCATCGTGCTGGTCGACGCCTCCGAGGGTCCTTTGCCGCAGACCAAATTCGTGGTCTCCAAGGCGCTGAAGCAGGGCATCCGGCCGATCGTGTGCATCAACAAAATCGACCGGCCAGACGAGCGCCATGTCGAGGTGCTGAACGAGATCTTCGACCTTTTCGCCAACTGCGACGCCACTGACGAGCAACTCGACTTCCCCATCCTCTACGGGTCCGGCCGCAACGGCTGGATGGCGCTCGACCCCGCAGGGCCGCAAGAGAGCCTGGCACCGATGTTCGACCTGATCCTCTCGCATGTCCCGGCACCGACCGTGCACGAGGGGCCGACGCGCATTCTGGCCACCACGCTGGAAGCCGACAGTTTCCTCGGGCGCATCCTGACCGGCCGCATCACCTCGGGCACCGTCAAGCCCAATCAGTTGCTGAAGGCGCTGCACCACGACGGCCGGCTGGTCGAAAATTTCCGTGTCTCGAAGGTGCTGGCATTCCGTGGACTGGACCGGACGCCCGTCGAACTCGCCGAAGCCGGTGAGATCGTCGCCATTGCCGGCATGAGCGAGGCCACCGTCGCCGATACGCTGTGCGATCCGGCCGTCACCGAGCCGATCAAGGCGCAGCCGATCGACCCGCCGACCTTGTCGATGATGTTCCGGATCAACGACGGTCCGTTCGCCGGCCAGGAAGGTGACAAGGTCCAGAGCCGTGTCATCCGCGACCGCCTGATGAAGGAGACCGAACGCAACATCGCCATTCGCATCTCCGAGCCAGAGGAAAAAGACGCCTATCTCGTCTCCGGCCGTGGCGAATTACAGTTGGCTATCCTGATCGAAAACATGCGCCGCGAAGGCTTCGAGCTGACCGTGTCGCGCCCCCGCGTCGTCTACAAGCAGGACGAGGAGACGGGCGGGAGGCTGGAGCCGATCGAGGAAGTGATCATCGACGTCGACGAGGAGCACACCGGCGCGGTCGTGCAGAAGCTCAGCGAGCGCAAGGGCGAGATGATCGAAATGCGTCCCTCCGGCGGCGGGCGCACACGCATGGTGTTCCTGGTGCCGACACGCGGCCTTTTGGGCTACCAGTCGGAACTGCTGACGGACACGCGCGGCACCGCCGTCATGAACCGCATCTTCCACTCCTACGCTCCGTTCAAGGGCGAGATTTCCGGCCGCCGCAACGGCGTGCTCATCTCGAATGGAGTTGGCGAGGCGACAGCATACTCGCTGTTCTATCTGCAAGATCGCGGCCCCTCGTTCATTACGCCGCAGACCCGGGTTTACGAAGGCATGCTGGTTGGCCAGCACACGCGCGAGAACGACCTCATCGTCAACGTCGTCGAAGGCAAGAAGCTCTCGAACGTGCGTGCATCGGGTAAGGACGAGGCCCTGACCCTGTCGCCACCGATCCGCATGTCGCTCGAGCGTGCCATGAGCTACATCGCCGACGACGAGCTCGTCGAAGTCACGCCGGAGAACATCCGCCTGCGTAAGCGCTGGCTCGATCCCAACGAGCGCAAGCGGCAGGAGCGTAAGCGCGAGGCGGACATTGCCGCGGCCAAGGCCTGACACGCGCGGCGGCCGCAGCCGCGCTGGTCACCGTCCTGGCTCTGTCCAAGGACACCAGCGTGGCAGACGCTCTGCAAACCGACCGCGCAAACGGGGTGACAGTCTCTGTCCCTGTCCCCGTCGCTTCAACGCGACAGCGACATGTGCGCGGCCGCTCCACCGCCGGACAGCGAGGCTGAAATCTTGCTACCGCGGACCGCAAGGTTGATGGTGCCCGAGACGTTATACTCGGTGTTGCGGAAGCTGCCGGCGTACGTATTGCTGCCGACCCTGCGCACCTTGGCCGTTTGTTCGACGCGGGCACCGGCCGTCGCGCAGACGGCCGACATCGAAAAACTTCGCGGTCCATAGGGGCTGAAGGTCACGCGGCAGCGTGCCTTCTCAGCCTTGCCGTTGATCAACACGACTGAGCCGGTGCCCGACCAGGTCCCGGCGAGTTCTGCCGCCGCGGCGGTGGGTGACGTCGACCAAAGGCACGCCACGGCCGAAAGAAGCAGACCGGTCGCTCGCACGATGTTTGCCATTGTCGCCTCTTCGGTAGCCAACGCACACGCAGTTATCGCAAGGGAAAACGATGCGGCTGGACTGGCAGTTCAGAATTCCTCCGTCTTTTTTCATGCCGGCGATGGATCAAACGCAAATCGTGAGTGCGTGATCGGTGTCTCTGTGCCATGGCGTGTTGCTGCAAGGCCGCAGCGGCGGGGGGTTGCATTTCGGTTATTGGATCGGCGTGACACGATCCACTCTGTTTTTTGCGTGATAGGCGAGCCGTGGCACTGTCTTTCTTGTGACGGTTCAGTTTCTGGCGACGGGATGGAGCATTGGTGACTTCGAAACGCGCAGGCGACGACAGCTCACTGCCCGCCATCGCGTCCCGCGCGGGCCTGCCAGCAGGCCATGTCGAGACCGAGGATTTCACGCGGGCGATCGACTTCGTGCGCCACGAGTCGGGCAATCTGTTCGTGACGGGTCGGGCAGGCACCGGAAAGTCGACGCTCCTTCGCTCGATCCGCGATATGGCCGGCGACGATATGGTGGTGTTGGCTCCGACCGGGCTGGCGGCCGTCAATGTCGGCGGCCAGACCATCCATTCCTTCTTTGGCCTGCCGCCACGGCTCATCCGCGCCGACGATATCCGTCGAAGCCGCAATGGCCGCGTCATGCGGAAGCTGAAGCACATCGTGATCGACGAGGTGTCGATGGTCCGCTCCGACCTCATGTGGGCCATAGATCAATCCCTGCGGGTCAACCGGGGCCGCCCGCGCGAACCATTTGGTGGCTGCCGGCTTTTGCTGTTCGGTGATCTGCACCAGTTGCCGCCGGTGGTGCAGGAAGCCGAGGTGGCCGAGCATCTCGAGTCGGCCTATGGCGGGCCGTTCTTCTTCTCCGTGCCGGCGCTGCGGGAGGGAGCGGGGACGACGCTGATCGAACTCTCCCAAGTGTTTCGGCAAAAGGACGAGGCGCTGATCGAGGTTTTGAACCGCATCCGCGACGGAGAGGCCAACCAGGACGATCTCGCCGCGCTCAATGACTGCGTGCATCCCATCCGGACGCTCGGTGAGGGCGACCCCTACGTCATTCTCACGCCGACGAACGCCGCCGCGCAGCGCATCAACGTGGCCTATCTGGAGGCTCTGCCGACGGCGGGTCGCGTTTTCGAGGCGGGCGTCACAGGCGAATTCTCTCCCTCGGCGCATCCCACTGATACGACGCTGGTTCTGAAGACAGGTGCAAAAGTCATCCTGCTGCGCAACGATCCCGATCGTCGTTGGGTCAATGGGACGATCGCGCGTGTCAGCCGTCTGGAGCCCGACCGGGTGTGGGTCGAGGTCGGGGGCAAAGAATACGAGATCGAGAAAGTCGCCTGGGAGGCGCGTCGCTACGCCTACGATCAGGCTGCGGAAAAAATCGTGGCAAGCGTGGCTGGAACGTTCACGCAGTTCCCGGTGCGGCTCGCCTGGGCGCTCACCATCCACAAGTCACAGGGGCTCACTCTCGACAAGGTCTATATCGACCTGGGTCGGGGAACCTTCGCGCACGGTCAGGCGTATGTCGCGCTGTCACGCTGCCGGTCGTTGGACGGGCTGGCGCTGGCGCGACCGCTGAAACCGTCCGACATCATGTTCGACCCGGCGGCCCTCGGCTATCGGGACATTTTCATCCGCGCATAGCCTGTGCTGGACCCTGCGACCGGCAACCGATTTTGGCGTGCGCCTGCGACGAATTGATGCTACAAGCGAAATGCTGCGGTTGCGTGGTACCACGTATGATGCTGATCATGGCGCGGCGCAGCAAACACGCAAACTGGCCGTTAATCCGATCATCGGGGTCGGATTTTAGGCGGGTGCAGCGCAAAATGTCGCGGCATTATCGGGCCGTTTTTGTTGCATCGCACAAATTTCCGCATTATAGTTCTTTTTGTCAGCGGTCAAACGCTCGGCGGCTTGCCCGAATTTCGGTCCAGCCCGTCGTGCGGCCAGCTCATCACCTCGTGCCCACGCTCGCGACGCGGCTCGAGCCGCGCAGTTCAAATCCAGGAGATCTCTCATGAACGAGCAATTCACCCGCCAGGCTCAGGACATGTTCGCAGCCGCCAAGGACGCGCGCATCCCGGAAAACTTCCAAGCCTTCGCAGAGGACTCGGTCGCCAAGACGCGTGACGCCTATGCCAAGATGACGACTGCGGCCCAGGACAACGCCAAGGCAATGGAAGAGATCATGCTGGCTGCGCAGGCCGGTGCCAAGGCGATCGGCGACCGGATGATCCACAACGCCGCCGTGAACACAGAAGCCGTGTTCGATGCCGCCCAGGCGATCGCCCGCGCCAAGACGTTGCCCGAGGCTGCCCGTCTTCAGGCCAACTTCATGCAGCAGCAGATGGCCGTCGCCGGCGCGCAGACGAAGGAACTCTTCGAACTGTCGACTAAGGTTGCGCGCCAGACGTTCGAGACGATGAATTCGGCCGCGACGAAGTCGTTCGAGCAGATGAAGAAGCAGGCCTGATCGGACTTGGGCCCGCGCAACGGGTCGGCATAACGAAAAGGCGCGGGTCCCCAGGGGCCCGCGCCATTTGTTTTGTTCGTCGCGCTCGGTCGATCAGCGGCTGCGCCCAGTGGCTTTCCCCGGCGGCGTTTGCCGGGTAAGCTTGCAGAATGCAAGGCTTCGATGCGCGTGTCAGTGTCAGGGATGCCGAGGTCGCCGACGCCGCGGCTTTGGCTGAAATCTACGTTTGCTCATGGCGGCAGGCGTACCGTGGCATTGTGCCCTACGTCCAGCTCGAACGGGCCCTGCGCCGACGGGGGATCGACTGGTGGCGGCGCGAAATCCGCCGCCGCGATCAGCTTATCGTGCTGGACGTCGCCGACGTCGCTGTAGGCTATGCCATGTTCGGGACAGCACGCGACCGGGGGCCCGAGCAGGGCGAAATCTACGAGATTTATCTGGACCCTGTTCATCAGGGTCTGGGCCTCGGCGAACTCCTGTTCGAGGCCGCACGCTACCGGCTGGATGGCCTGGGCTTACGAGGACTCGTCGTCTGGGTTCTGGCCGGCAACGACATCGCTTGCGACTTCTACCATCGGCGAGGCGGCAAGCTGTCCCGCTCGGTCGTCGACCGCAGCACCGGCGCACGCCTGGAGAAGGTGTCCTACACCTGGACCTGAGCCCACCCGACAGGTGGAGGAAAAATGCCCGGGCACGCGCTTCGAACCAAAAGATCATTGTCGGGGCGTCCTGTTCCGCCGCACAAGCGTCCGTTGGCCGGCAAGGCCGCGCCTGTCCGCTGCGGCGGTGAGGCCGTCGGCCAAACGTCCTGCCTTGTCTGACACAGCCGCGGTGCCTGTCACCGCAACCCACCAGGAGACCACCGCATGCGCCTCGACGCGATCGCCATCGGCAACAACCCGCCCCACGACATCAACGTCGTCGTCGAAGTGCCGCTGGGCGGCGAGCCAATCAAGTATGAGATGGACAAGGCGTCGGGGACGCTTTTCGTCGACCGTTTCCTCTACACACCGATGCACTATCCAGGAAATTATGGGTTCGTGCCGCACACCTTGTCCTCGGATGGCGACCCCATCGACGTGCTCGTCTGCAACACGCGCGCGATCGTGCCCGGTGCCGTCATGAACTGTCGGCCCATCGGCGTGCTCGTGATGGAGGACGATGGCGGTGGCGATGAAAAGATCCTGGCCGTGCCCTCCGCCAAGCTGACGCGCCGCTACGAACGGATCAAGTCCTACACGGACCTGCCGGAGATCACGTTGCAGCAAATCCAGCACTTCTTTGCCCATTACAAGGATCTCGAACCTGGCAAATGGGTCAAGATCAAGCACTTGGGTGATGTCGACGAGGCCAAGGACATGATCCGTGCAGCGATCGAGAAGGGCAAGGCGTAAGCCGTGATCGCGCGGGATTTGGCATGTCGGAAAGCCGATCTTATCAATCGGGTGCCACCGACCGGGGCCCACAGACCCTGCTCCAGCCGGCGCGGCATCCTCGCCGGCCTCCTTCCAGGGTTTTGGACGGGCTGCTATAGCCTGCCGTGAACGGAAGCAGGGCGATCCACGGCGCTGCCTGACCGTGCGAACAGCTTGAAGGGGCCTGCGGATGGGCGACCTCAGGATTGCAATCATGGGGGCCGGCGGGCGCATGGGGCTCGAACTTGTGCGCGCGGCCGCACGTACCCCTGGCTGCGCCATTTCGGGCGGGACCGAGCGCACCGGCGCGTCACAGATCGGAGCCGACCTCGGGGAACTCGCCGGCCTGCCGAAGCTCGGGGCCGTGGTGTCCGACAACGCCGCGGCCGTCCTGGACACTGCCGATGCCATTCTCGATTTCACCTCGCCAGCGGCAACCGTCGCTTTTGCCCACCTCGCGGCCGAGCGGGGGATCGTGCACGTTATCGGGACAACTGGATTTTCAGACGCCGACGAGGCGGAAATCGCCGCCGCTGCCCGCCGCGCCGTCGTCATAAAGGCCGGGAATATGAGCCTCGGCGTCAACCTGCTCACTGCACTGGTCGCCAAGGTTGCCGCCGCCCTCGACGAAGATTTCGACATCGAGGTCGTTGAGATGCATCACCGCCACAAGGTCGACGCGCCGTCGGGAACGGCACTCATGCTTGCGAAGGCCGCGGCCGAGGGTCGCGCTGTCGATCTTCGAGTTGCGGGGGTTCGCCAGCGTGATGGCCATACGGGTGCCCGCAAGCGCGGCGATATAGGGCTGCAGTCGTTGCGTGGTGGCAGCGTGGTCGGCGATCACACGGTTGTGTTCGCCGGCGACGGTGAGCGCATCGAACTCACCCACCGCGCCGAGGACCGCTCGATATTCGCCCGTGGTGCCGTGAAAGCCGCACTCTGGGGTCGCGGCCGGGTGCCTGGTGTTTACTCCATGATGGACGTCCTGGGACTGTGATGAACCAAAGCGCGGCAAGGCGCCTTCGAGCAATGACCCGACACACGAGGGGACAGGTACTGGGATGAACAATGTGCTCGTGCTCGTTCGCCACGGCCAGAGCCAGTGGAACAAGCTCAACTTGTTCACGGGGTGGCGCGACCCCGACCTCACCGAGCAAGGCATTGCCGAAGCGGAACGCGCCGGCCTTCTGCTCAAGGCGCAAGGCGTGACGTTCGATATCGCCTACACCAGTATGCTGCGGCGGGCACAGCGAACGCTCGACCTGATGCTCGAGGAGATGGAGCAAACAGACCTGCCCGTCGTCCGCGACCAGGCACTGAACGAGCGCGACTACGGCGAGCTGTCTGGCCTCAACAAAGACGACGCGCGGTTGCGGTGGGGCGAGGAACAGGTTCTCGTCTGGCGGCGCAGCTATGATATCGCGCCGCCCGGCGGCGAGAGCCTCAAGGATACAGCGGCGCGTGTGCTGCCCTACTACAAGACACGCATCTGGCCGGACGTGAAGGCGGGGAAGAATGTGATCGTCGCCGCGCATGGCAATTCGATCCGGGCGCTGATCATGTACCTCGAGGAGCTTTCGGCCAAGGAGATCCTGGAGCGCGAGGTGGCGACCGGCGCGCCCATGGTCTACCGGCTGACCCAGCATGGGCACGTCGAAGACCGCCGCGACCTCGTGGTGTAGCCTGGGGGCAGACGCGGTGCCCGAAACGTAGGGATGGCCGCCAGACGAGCGCCTACCGCAGATCGACGGTCTCGCTCGCGCTTTCGACGACTGTGCCGCCACGGATGACCTCAGCGGTGGCTGTGTAGCGGCCGGTCGGCCAGCGCTCGCTGTTCAGGCGCTTGCCGGCAAATTCGATCCTGGTCGCGCGGGTTTTCTCCGACGGCTCCGCCGTGCGCGCAACGATCTCGCCCTGCGGGCCGTGCAAACGCAGGCGGACTTGATCGCCGTCGACGATGTTCATGACCATCGCGAACACAACGACTGCTGCGCTCGTCGGAGCCAGAGGTGCTGGCAGAGTACCGCGCTCGATCGCGTTGTGGTCGGGCTGTACGCCGGCAATGCCGGCAACGATGATCTGGCCGGTTCTGTGCGCGAGAGCGGCGGCCGTCGGTTCGTCCCACAGCCCAATGGCGGTCGTCGGCCGAGACATGCATGTCCCGTTCTGCGCGCTGGTGGTGAACGGGTCGATGGCTTTGCCGTTGTGGCGAACGGACAAGTGCAGGTGGGCAAAGTCGGCCTGGCCGGATACACCGACCTCGCCCAGCGTGGTGCCGCGCTCGACCTTTTCGCCGCCGGTCACTGCTACGCTGCCGCGCTTCATGTGGCAGTACTGCGTCTCCCAGCCGTTGCCATGGTCGATGACGAGGCCATTGCCGCATTCCTTCCCTGCCAGGACGGATCGCGGTGTCGTCGAGCCATAGTCGCGCAACAGCCGGTCCGGCATCCCGTCGCGGCGGCCCCTTACAACGCCCGGCGCTGCTGCCAGCACCTTCGTGCCGGCGAGGTCGGTGCGCCAGGAGGGCACGCGAAAGTCCACCCCGTCGTGGCCGTCGTAAGTCGCCTTCCCACATGCAAAATCCTGGACGCCGGGTCCTGGGTCGACGTCGACGTAGTTCTGGACAAAGCAGGTGCGGCCCGGCTCGCAGTCGAGCGGCAGTGAGAGGCGGGGCGCGTCGGCGGCCTCAGCGCCGAGAGAAGCGACCGTCAGCAGAATGCACGCCTGCCCCGCGCGGACCCACACCGGCCGCTGTGATTTCTTGTGCGCTCGGTCCCGCATCGCCCTGCTCAGGGATGCCATCACGGCTTGATGTACGTGTAGCCCTTGCCCTGAAGATAGCTCAGCTCTGCGACGCCAGACGGCACGATGTCTTCCTTGAACACTTCGAACAGATCGGTCTCGTAGTTGATCTTCTTGCCCTTCAGCGTGTTGGCGCAGACGGCAAACGACGTGTTCTGGGTTTTGAGACTCGTGACCTCGGCCTGGAGCTTCTGGTCACTCATGGCATCGCGCAGCAGATTGAGGCCGTCGCCGTGCATGACGACCTTGACCTCGATGTTGTCCCGCCCAACCGCCGTGATGTGGTTCTGAATATTCTTCAAAGCTTTCATGTAAGCAGTGCCGTCACCGCCATCGTAGTTGATGTGGTACACAACCTTTTGCGTGCCGTAGCGGTCGCCCTGGGCCTGGGCTGACACCATCGTCAGCAAAGCCAGAACTGTCGTCATGAGCACTGTCGCCAGCGTCTTCATCGCGCGGTTTCTCCCGGATTGCGACCGGTCTTGCGGCCGGTGCGTGGTTTCTTGCCTCAACAGTGCGGCCCAGCATGTCGATCGAGCATGACCCGGCAGCAGCCTCCAAAGCCCATCATCGCGATAGTCGAATGTCAAATGACGTTGGCGACGTGTGGCTGAAACGGTGCCTTGCTCCGCGCCCGGCAAGCCGCTAGCAGTACCGGCTCGATCGCGCTTTTCGATCGCCAACGCCGCCAACACCATACTCGTGGAGGAGACCCCTATGGCAACGCACAAGCTGCTCCTGCTGCCAGGCGACGGCATCGGCGTCGAGATCATGGCCGAAGTCGAGAAGGTCATCGCATTCCTCAACGTGGCGGCGGGAAGCGCCGTGTTCGAGACCGAGCACGATCTCGTCGGCGGCGCGGCGATCGACGCTCATGGCGTCGCCATCACCGAGGCTGCGATGGGGCGGGCACTTGCGGCCGATGCCATCATCTTCGGCGCGGTCGGCGGGCCGAAGTGGGACAACGTCCCTTATGACATCCGCCCGGAAGCCGGCCTATTGCGGCTGCGCAAGGACCTCGACCTGTTCGCCAACCTGCGGCCGGCGATCTGCTATCCCGCGCTCGCGGCGGCTTCGAGCCTACGGCAAGAGCTCGTCGAGGGTCTCGACATCCTGATCCTGCGCGAGTTGACGGGCGGCACCTATTTCGGCGAGCCCAAGGAGATCGTGACCCTCGAGAACGGCCAGAAGCGCGCCGTCGACACGACCGTCTACACGACCTCCGAAGTGGAGCGGATCGTGCAAATGGCGTTCGATCTGGCCAGGAAGCGGCGCGGTCTCGTGCACATGGCGGCAAAGTGGAACGTGATGCGGACGGGCGTCCTGTGGCGCGACGTGACGGTTGCTACCCATAAAGCCTATGCGCCGGAGGTGAAGCTCGAGCTGATCCTGGCCGACAATTGCGCGATGCAGCTCATTCGCAACCCCAGGCAATTCGACGTGATCGTCACCGACAACCTGTTCGGGGACATCCTCTCGGACGAGGCAGCCATGATGACGGGCTCGCTCGGCATGCTGCCATCGGCCTCGCTGGGGGCAGCCGATGCCGCGACCGGCAAGCGCAAGTCGCTCTACGAACCGGTGCACGGCTCGGCACCAGATATCTCCGGCAAGGGGCTCGCCAACCCCATCGCCATGATCGCAAGCTTCGCGATGGCGTTGCGCTACTCCCTCGACATGGGACGGGAAGCCGACATGATCGAGGCGGCCATGGCCAAGGTGCTGGAAAAGGGCCTGCGGACGGGTGACATCATGCAGGACGGCAAGACAAAGGTCGGGACCGCCCAGATGGGCGACGCGATCCTGGCGGAGCTGAAAGCCCTCGCGGGTTGAGGGCTGACGACCGGCTGCACGGAGGCTTTGGCGATATGACCAGTAACCTCGCGACAATCGGGCTTGCCACGACCTCCACCGACGACCTCGTCAGGCTGGTGGAGAGCCTCGCCACCCAGGCGCTCGTGCGTCTTGCAACACAGGTCGGGGACTATGCCATCTGGCGCTCGCCGACCGGTGCGGAGGTCTGGCTGCACCTTGGACCCGCACCGGAGGGTTCCGGCGGAGACGCCGTCCATGGCCACGCCAGCGCGGCCGATAGCCGAGAGATCATCGGCCTGACGCCTTTTTTCGAGGGCCGCTCCGATGTACTCATGGCGCTGACGGCAGCGTTCCAGCGCGCCGACGACAGCGTGTTCGAAGGCGCGTTCCACGGATGGGTAGCGCCCGACGAGGACGGCGCGGGTGCCTATCCTCTGGTGTTCGATGCCATTGATTATGCCGCTCAGCAGAACCGTGACTTGCCTGCGGACCGCCGCGTCCGGCTTTGTGGTTTCGCGCGTGAATTGTCCGCGTTTCCCGACGAGGCGGCTTTCGCCGCGGCTCAATCGGATGGATCAGGCTTCGCGCCGCAGTCGTTCTTTCCAGTCGGGTTGTTCGCCGCCGCCGCAGCCACTGGCGACGAGGCGACCGACGCCGAGGCCGCCGCACCGAGTTCGCATGCCTTGCTCGTGGGCGTTGTCACGGCGGTCGCCTTGCACACCAACGAGATGACCGGTCAGACGTTTCTCGCGCTCTCCGTCGATAGCCTCGAGGCGACGTTCGACGTCGTCGCAGCTCCCGATGTCGTGACGGGACAGGTCGTAAAGGGCGGCATCGTGCAGGCGGCGTGCTGGATGTTCGGCCGTTTGCTCGACTGAGCGTGCCGCCAAGGTTGTCCGCAATCGCGCCCGGCACCGCGATCAGCCGGTGCGAGATCGCTCAGACCGTCGCGTCCTCACGGCAGGTCGGCGGGTCGCCTGTCCGCCAGCCTCGAGCTGTCCAGGACGGCCGTTTTTCGGCTTCACTCTGCGCCTCCTCCTCTGTCCGCGCGACAAAGTAGAATTCAAAGCAATTGCTGCCGATCTGCGTCACCTGGAAACAGCCGCCGGCTGGATCGCCGTCGTAGATCGTGCAGAACGCACCGCCCATGACCGACCAGTGACCGCCAGCAGAGATCGGGCCTTCCTCGTAAACGACCGAGCGGTCGGTGGCGTACGTTTCCGTGAAGCGTCGCCCATCGGCATACTCACCATCAATGGTCACGCCGTCGAACGTCGCGGTGATGGACGCCTCGCTCATCCAGGTGGGGCTCGCACCCGATGGGCAGGCGGTCACGGCCATAGCAATTGTCGTGAGCATTCGGGCGATGCGGCGCATGGGCGGGACGGTCTCGATTGCTCCTCGTGGGCCTCGTGGTCCAGACATTTGCGGGCCCTGGGGGCGCGCCCCAAGGCAGACATCCGAACCGTGATCGACACGAAGCTGCTGTGAACCCGCATTGTGACGAGACGATGCCGGCTCGGATTGCCGTACCCTGGGCAGTCGCGGGCCCGCCTTCGTGCGGTGTCGGGTCCTTGAAAGAGCGACCGCGCGCGCGTATGCAATGCGGCTTGACAGAGGCGGCGGGCCACCCGGCCCCGGTTTCAAGCCGCATGCACGCACGCGAGGAAAATGACATGGGCTATAAAGTTGCCATCGTGGGTGCCACAGGAAACGTCGGCCGTGCGATGTTGAACGTCCTCGAGGAGCGGCGCTTTCCCGCCGACGAGGTCGTGGCTCTGGCCTCGCGGCGCTCCATGGGAGTCGAAGTGTCGTACGGCGACAGGCGCCTCAAGTGCAAGGACCTGGAAAGCCACGACTTTTCCAGCACTGACCTCTGCCTGATGTCGGCAGGCTCGGCTGTGTCCAAGGACTGGAGTCCGCGCATTGGGCAGCAGGGCTGTGTGGTCATCGACAACTCGTCGTGCTGGCGCTACGACCACGACGTGCCGTTGATCGTGCCGGAGGTCAATCCGCAGGCCCTCGATGGTTTCGCCAAAAAGAACATCATCGCCAATCCGAACTGCTCGACAGCACAACTCGTGGTGGTGCTGAAGCCGCTGCATGACGCTGCCGAAATCCAGCGTGTCGTCGTCTCGACCTACCAGTCGGTTTCAGGTGCCGGCAAGGACGCGATGGACGAGTTGTGGGCGCAGACGAAGGGAAAGTATGTTCCCGGGCAGGAAGTGGCGGCGAGGAAGTTCCCAAAGGAGATCGCGTTCAACTGCATTCCTCACATCGACGTCTTTATGGAGGACGGCTACACGAAGGAGGAGTGGAAGATGATGGTCGAGACAAAGAAGATTCTCGACCCGAAGATCAAGCTCTCCGCCACGTGCGTGCGGGTGCCCGTCTTCGTGGGACATTCCGAAGCCGTTCACATCGAGTTCGCCCGGCCGCTCAGCCCCGAGGAGGCGCGCGAGATCCTGCGCAATGCACCTGGCGTTGCCGTCGTGGACAAGCGTGAGCCTGGCGGATATGTGACGCCGATCGAAGCAGCCGGCGAGTTTGACACATACGTGTCACGCATCCGTGAGGACGCAACGGTCGAGAACGGCCTTGCGCTCTGGATCGTGTCCGATAACCTGTTGAAAGGTGCTGCACTGAACACAGTGCAGATTGCGGAAGCGCTGATTGAGCGCGGGCTGCTGCGGCGCTGATGCATCTCGCCCGAATGGCTCGCCGGTTCCCGGGGTATCGCCTCGGGATCGCCGGCGCGGCATTCAAAGCCCATATGCGGGACTTGCCGGCTGTGGAGGGTTTCCGGTCCTGGTTCGGGATACCAGGGCGCGGCGCTCTCAAAGCGTTTGTGGGACAGATGTTCTGTCTCGTGGGTGGCTGTGCGGCATCTTGACGTGCATCCACCAAGTAGGAATGATCATGCCTCGGGATTTTTTGCCGGGACACTTTGTTCGGTTCGGGATTTTCTGTGGCGATAAGAAAATACAAGTCGAAGACATGAGATCTACATTGGACTCTTATGAATGCGCGACACGATTTTGCAAGCTGCAACGGATATTATCGAGGCGGACGGTCATGATTTCTTGCAGGCGCGGGCTCTTGCCGCTGCTGCGAATTGTTCGGTAGGTTCGATTTATAATCATTTTGGTGACCTGAATGGTGTTCTGCTGGCTGTCAACGCCACAACGCTGCAATTGCTCGAAATCTGTCTCAGTGAAAGAATTGCCGCTGAGCCCAATGCCCCAGCAGCCGATCGCCTCAACGCGTTCGGCGAGAGCTATCTAAAGTTCGCCATGGCGCATATTCGACGGTGGCGAACTTTGTTCGATCAACGACTGGCGGACAGAGCCGAGGAGTCCGCGTCCACAAGCGATGACTATGCCAACATTCGAGCTCTCGTCGAAGATGTGCTCAAGGATCAGTTATCTGATCCTAGAGACCGCGCCTGTGCCGCGCGGGCGGTCTTTGGTGCCATTCACGGCAACGTCGCGCTCGCGCTCGACGGACGGAATGGTCCGTGCGACGCCGACGCGGCTGTCGGCCAAATTGCCTTCGTCGTGGACTGCTTCGTCCGCGCGATGACCCACCCGCGACCTGGCTGAGGTCCAAGCGACGGCATCACGCATCGTGCGTTGGCGCAACTTGTCAAAAAACGCGAGCTGCAGCGTGGGATAGGGCGAGCGGTTCAATGCCCGTCGGAGAGGAGAGAGAAGCGGCACGACGGATCGTCCCGCATCTTCGCCGCTGCACCTTTTCAGCCCTTGCCGCGCGGCTTTGACAGTGTCGAGGCGACCGCTGTCTCGAGCCGGCCCAGAACCTCGACGATCTTTGCCAGGTCCGCGATAAAGCGCTCGCGCTCCTCGGACGGGAGTGCTTCGAGGATACGCTGATCGACCCGCCTTGCCATGGGTTCGGCGGACTTCAACACCCGGCGTCCCTGTTCCGTCAGCTTTACAGCGTAGGCCCGCGCGTCCTCCTTGGTCCGGCGGCGCTGGACCAGCCCCTTCTTCAGCATGCGCCGGACTATATCTGCGAGCGTCGAGCGGTCAATGCCGGTCAGGTCGACGAGATTGGTCTGGCTCAGGCCTTCGTTCTGCGAGATCGCGACCAGGACGGCATACTGGCGGGGCGTCAGGTCTTCCTCGCCCATCTCAGCCTGGAAGACATCGCCTGCGCACTGGCCGGCGCGATGGAGGAGGTGAATTGGAGATTGATCGAGCGCCATTGGGACTGCCTCTTTCTTACGGTCCTTAACAGCAGCAAGAGTGCCAGCTCACGCCTCGCTCAGGTGTCGCATCCCAAGTTGGCCGCACGCCGCGCGTGATCTCTTACCGCAAAACGCATCATGTAGTTCAAAGAAGATAGCAATTCATCGCATTCGTCCAGACCAGCGTTCAATTCAGTCGCAATAAACATCCAACCGTCGCGTCAAGAAAATACAGGGCACAATTTTTCCGTGCAAAGATAGGTTGTCGCGGCCGAATATGCTCTCCGACGATTCGTCCGTCCGTGCCGCCCCCAAGAGGCGACTACGAAACCGTCCGCAGGGTCAGTCCCGAATTTCGTGTCGCTTCAGAAGGCTGATCTGCGCGATGGCGAATATCATCGTCAATGGGAGTATCCCAAACAGCTTGAAGCTCACCCAGGTGTCAGACGAGAACGTGCGCCAGACGAATTCGTTCAATCCGGCAAGGGCCACGAAAAACATCGCCCATCGCAGCGTCAACAGTCGCCAGCCTTCATCTGTCAGCCTAAAGACGTCTCCGAACAGGTGCTTGAGCAGGGAATGACCGAAAAACAGCCCCCCGAACAGCACGCTCGCAAACAGCAAATTGACGATAGTCGGCTTCAGTTTGATGAAGAGTTCGTCGTGCAGCAGAAGCGTCAGTCCGCCGAACACGAGGATGAAGAAGCCCGACACCAGCGGCATGATCGGGATGCGCCCGATCAGAGCCTTCGAAGCCACGAGGGAGACCACGGTGGCCAGCATGAAACACCCCGTGCCCCAAAAGATGCCAGCACGGGCGTTCACGACAAAAAACACCAGGAGCGGAAGCACCTCGAGCACAAGCTTGGCTAATGGCGGTCCAGGCGGGACTGTTTCGGCGGAGTGCTCGCCTTGGCTCGCCGCTTTCGGCGCGTCGGCTTCTGCGGGAGGCATCATGTTCGCGCGGTCCTCTTTTGCCTCGTGATTGCTGGTGCGGGCTCTACTGCCGGCTCGTCGCCGCCTTCACCTGCCACGCGCCGGGATCAGATCGCAACCGGGAGGTTGCGTTGAAGGCCCAGGCACCGGGGCGCGCGTCTCGCCGATACCGACTGACCAACAACGCGCACGGTCACGCCGTCATTCCGCCGGACGGAGCGATGTTCGTGAGAGGGTTGCGTGGGGCGGAGTTGGAGGCAGAGACGCGTTGCGCGCCGATGATGCGGGGACCTGCGCGTCCAGCGGGCCGGTTTGACCCTCCTCGGCGGGAGCGTCGAGCGCGTACTTCTGCAAACGGCGTGTCATGACGTAGGCATAAATGCCGGTCAGAGGCATCACGACGACGACCTTGAACATGACCCAGATGTTCAACCCGTCCGTTTTCCATCCGTACAGATCGAATTGCTCGCGCCACGGAAAGCCGAGACGGATGGCTTCGTTCGCGACGGCTAGAAACAAGAACAGGGCAATGAAGCTCTTGGTGAACTTGTTCCAGCCCTCCACTGTGTAGTGGAAGGTCTTTTCGAAAGTGTACTTGAAGAAATTCTTCTTCATCATCAGGCCGACCGCCAGGAACAGCGCAAACACTGCATTGAACAGCGTCACTTTGAGCTGAACCCACATGGGGTCATGATAATACAACGATATGCCACTGAAGATCAGCGTAATGCCGCCGGCGATCAGCGCAAACATCGGCAGTCTGCGCAGCACAACCCACATGACGATCAGCGAGAGGATCGTGGTGCCGATCAGTGACCAGATACCGGCCGTCACGCCCCAAATCGCGTTGACCACGAACAAGGTGACCAGTGGGCCGAACTCGCTCAACAGGTTGACGGTCTGTTCGGCATTGAAGGGATAGATGCGGCTCAGTCCGGTCTTTGGCTGCGACATGGCGCTCAGTCGATCCTCTGTAGTTATGATCCGGCCCGCGACGCTTTGCGGGATATTCCACAGCAAATTCTAATATTTCTCTTCCGTTACCATGGCGCGTGCGAACTCGCGTGCGTCGAAGGCCTGTAAATCATCTACACCCTCGCCGACCCCGATGGCGTGAATTGGGACGGAGTGCTTGGCCGCGATGGCAACCAGGATGCCGCCGCGAGCAGTACCATCCAACTTGGTCATGACGAGGCCCGTGACGCCGGCTCGCTCGCGAAACACTTCGACCTGTTGCAACGCATTCTGCCCAGTCGTGGCGTCGAGTACCAGAACCACGTCGTGCGGAGCCTCCGGCAGCAGCCGGCTGAGCACGCGCACGACTTTCTCCAACTCGTCCATCAGGGCCTGGCGGTTTTGCAGGCGGCCGGCGGTGTCCACGATCAACACGTCATATTGCCCGGCCTGCGCAGCTTTCAAGGCATCGAAGGCCAGGCCTGACGCATCGGCCCCTGTGTCGCGGGCCATCACCGTCGCGCCCGTGCGCTCGCCCCAGATTTTCAGTTGCTCGACGGCCGCGGCACGAAACGTATCGCCAGCCGCCAGCATGACCTTGCGGCCCTCGGACCTGTAGCGGGCTGCAAGCTTGCCGATGGTCGTGGTCTTGCCCGAGCCATTTACGCCGACGACAACGATGACGTGTGGGCGGTTGACGGGCTCAATGATCAGGGGCTTGGCCACAGGGGCCAGCACGCGCTCAACTTCTTCAGCCAGCACCGCACGCACGTCGTCGGCGGAGATGCCCTTCTCAAACCGGCCGCGGGATAGCGCCGATGTGATGCGGGTGGCCGTCTCGACACCAAGGTCGGCACCGATGAGCAGGTCTTCGAGGTCCTCGAGCGTCGCGGCGTCGAGTTTTCTTTTGGTCAGGAGGCCAGTGAGGCTCTCCGTCAGGCGCTGCGAGGTCTTGGCCAGGCCCGTCGACAGTCGTGAAAGCCAACCCGTTTTCTTCGGCTGAGGCGTGTCTGACGGGGCGGGTGAGGGGGCACCGTCCGCTGCGGCAGGCGAGCCTGTCGTCGACTGGCGCTCATTACCGGCCTCAGACGTACCGGAGGCATTCACGCTGCTGGGCGTTGCGGCCTGGACCGACGTATCCGGATCAGGCTCTGCCGCCGACAAAGCGGCGTCGTCCGCGCCGGTTGCCGGCTTACCGCCGAACAGGCGGCCGAACAACCCTGCCGGCTTTTGTGCCTGCTTGCTCATGGTTGCATCTCGCACGACAGCGCCGCAGCGGCAAGGCGGCGGCCGTCGTGGCCTGTCACCCGGACCGAAACGAGTGCTCCAGGTTCGACGCCCTGGCCGCCGACAAGCTCGACCTCACCGTATTGGGGGGTGCGTCCGAACCTGTCGGTCTCCATCAGCGCTTGCGTCTGCCGGCCGACCTCGCCATCGAGATGGCGGGAGAGCGCGTCGTCTCCGGCGGCGCGGAGTCGGGCGGCCCGCTCCTTGATCGCTGATTTTGCCACCTGCGGCATCCGCGCCGCCGGCGTGCCGGGACGCGGCGAGAACGGAAAAACGTGCAGGAACGTCAGCCCGCAGGCCTCGACGGTCGCCAGCGTATTGCCGAACATCTCCTCGGTTTCCGTCGGAAACCCCGCGATGAGGTCGGCCCCGAACACGACGTCTGGACGCAGTTGTCGCGCACGGTCACAGAAGGCGATGGCGTCCGCCCGCGCATGGCGCCGCTTCATCCGCTTCAAGATCATGTCGTCGCCGGCCTGAAGCGAGAGATGGAGATGCGGCATGAGCCGCTCTTCCTCAGCCAGCGCGATCATCAGGTCCTCGTCGGCCTCGACCTGGTCAATGGACGACAGCCGGAGCCGCTGCAATTCGGGAACGTGACGCAGGATCTTGCGCACCAAACCGCCCAGCGAAAGCTGGCCGGGCAGATCACGGCCGTAGCTCGTCATGTCGACGCCGGTCAGCACGATCTCACGGTGGCCGGCCGCGACCAGTTTTGCGATCTCGGCGACAACGGCCCCGGCCGGAACGGAGCGCGAGGGACCGCGTCCGAACGGAATGATGCAGAACGTGCAGCGATGGTCGCACCCGTTCTGGACCTGCACGTAGGCCCGCACACGGGCCCCGAAGCCTGCGACCATGTGCGA
This sequence comes from Hyphomicrobiaceae bacterium, assembly GCA_033765285.1. Taxonomy (GTDB): domain Bacteria; phylum Pseudomonadota; class Alphaproteobacteria; order Rhizobiales; family Hyphomicrobiaceae; genus Filomicrobium. Next base: position 23,533 of record JANRIE010000010.1, read on the forward strand.
GGCCGTCTTCGTCACGCTCATGATGTCGTTTACGATCACACGATCGGCATCGGGCACCAACAGACCCTTGAACGTTTCCAGTCTCATTTTGTCGTCGTTGCCGATAACGTGATCGACTTCGTCCATCTCCGCGAACGTTTCCGGGGTGATCTGCGCTGCGCAGCCGGTGACGACGATGCGCGCGCCAGGGTTGTCCCGGCGCAGCTTTCGGATGGTCTGACGCGCCTGCCGGACGGCTTCACCGGTCACGGCGCAGGTGTTGACGATGACGGTATCGTCGAGCCCGGCGGCCACGGCATTGGCCCGCATGACCTCGGACTCGTACGCATTGAGCCGGCAGCCAAGCGTGATGACTGTCGGTTCGGGCATGCGCTGGAGACCCTTTCGGTCGAGGCTTTGCGGGATCGTGTCTTGTATGGACCAAGGACTAAGCGGTCACTGCGTACATCCCCGGCCGCTTGACGTGGCATCCAGACCTGCCATTTGCAAGCCCATGTTTGCCGACGGACCATTCGTGACAGGCCGCAACCGTCTTACATGACGCCCTGATGCTCGAACATGGCCGGACCGGTCATGAGGATCCGATTGTCGGGCGTCCACTCGATCAGAAGCGCCCCGCCGGGCAGATAAACCGTGACCTTGCGCCCTGTCCGTCGCCGACGTGCAGCGCACACTGCTGCCGCACAAGCCGCCGAGCCGCAGGCCTTGGTGAGACCCGCACCACGCTCCCACGTCCTCAGCTTGATGCTCTCCGGCGTGATCACCTGGGCTAGCGAGATGTTCGCCCGCTCGGGAAACAGCATGTGGTTTTCAAGGAATGGACCCACTCGCCCCAGATCATGGGCGTCGACGTCATCGACGAAGAAAACAGCGTGAGGATTGCCGACGTTGACGACTGCGGGTGAGTGCAGAACCGGGTTTTCGATGGGGCCGAGCTGCAACTCGATGGCGCGGGTATCTTGGAACGGTTCGGCCAGAGGGATATCCTGCCAGTCGAACTTTGGTTCGCCCATGTCGACCGTTATACGGTCCGGGTTGTCGACGTGCGCGCGCAGGAGCCCCGCGGCGGTTTCGTAGATGAAACGATCGCGCCCTGTGCGGCGCTGATCGAACAGGGCGATGCAGCGCGTGCCGTTGCCACAGGCCCCAGCCTCGGACCCGTCGGCGTTGTAAATGCGCACGAATGCCGTCGTGCCCGAGATTTTGGGATCGTGCAGGGCCATCAACTGGTCAAAGCGATAGGCCGGGTCGGCCGCCAGTGCGCGCACTTCGTCGATCGTGAAGACTTTGGACGACCCACGCAAATCGACGGCCAGAATCTCGTTGCCGAGTCCGTTCATCTTCGCAAATGCTCGGGGTATCATCGTGGTCATAGCTCATATATGGCGTCGGCTGGGTGATTGGCAATCATGCCCCGGTGTACCGCGCCGTTACAAACAAGGTGTCCGGCCAAGACTGCGCATCGCGCTGGCAATCGTCACAATTCGATGGGGAGGGATCGGGCGTGCGGCATTCGAACGACGGCCGGCCGTCGCCATGGGTCATGCGGTATGTCGGCGGGCTGCGGCCCGGCGGATGCGTACTCGACGTGGCCTGCGGTTCAGGGCGTCATCTGCGAGCAATCCTCGATGCTGGCCACAGCGCCGTCGGCATCGACCGTGATGTCTGCTCCGCACGGGCCCTGCAAGCCACTGGACGTCTCGAACTCATCGAGGCTGATCTCGAGGCAGGGTCGCCGTTCCCGACCATGGGCCGGACATTCGATGGCGTGATCGTCACAAACTACCTCTGGCGCGCCATTCTGCCCGATATCGTCGAGTCGGTCGGGGAGACCGGCATTCTCATTTATGAGACGTTCGCCGTCGGACACGAGCGCTTCGGCCGGCCGTCGAACCCCGATTTCCTGTTGCGTCCGGGCGATTTGCTCGGCGCAGTCTGCGGCCGGCTGGTGACCCTGGCCTACCAGCATGGACAGCTCAGCGAACCGGAACGGATCGTCCAGCGGATCGTTGCTGTCGGACCAGAGCACGAATGGTTGACCGTTCCACCCTTGCTCTGAGCCGCGCGCTGCCTACCTACATGGCGACATGCGCGGCGACAGGTGCTCGCCATCCCTATCGACAGGAAGCCACATGAACCGAGTGTCTTGCACGCTTGCCGCCGCTGCCGCCCTGGTGTCCGCCGTGACGCCCGCGCTGGCCATGCAATCCGACGCACCGCAAGCACCACCGACAAAGGTTTCGATCACGACCGTCGCCAAAGGTCTCGAGAACCCGTGGGGGCTACAGGTGCTGCCCGACGGCCGCCTGCTCGTCACGGAGCGACCCGGCCGGCTGCGCATCGTCAACCAGGACGGCAAGCTGTCCGCACCGATTGCAGGTGTGCCGGCGGTCCATGCCAAGGGACAAGGTGGCTTGCTCGACGTGCGGCTGGCGACCGACTTTGCGACAAGCGGGACGCTGTTCTTGTCGTTCTCCGAACCACGCGGGGGCGGTACGGCGGGCACCGCTGTGGTGCGAGCAACCCTCCGCCTTGATCCAGCATCCGGAGGCGGCCGGCTGGAGAACGTCACCCGCATTTTCCAGCAGAACCCTGCCGGGTCCGCCGGCCAGCATTACGGCTCTCGCATCGTCATCGACAAGACCGGGGCCCTTTTCGTCACGACCGGGGATCGCGGCAATATGAGCGACAAGGCGCAGGATCCGGCCGTCACGATCGGCAAGGTGATCCGTATCAATCCGGACGGCTCAATTCCCGCCGACAACCCGAAGGTCGATGGCTGGGCCCCGGAGGTCTGGTCTATGGGACATCGCAACATCCAGGGTGCGGTGCTCGATCCGGCGAGCGGCAAACTGTGGACGGTGGAGCATGGTGCTCGCGGCGGGGATGAACTCAACCAGCCGCTGCCAGGGCGCAACCACGGCTGGCCCGTCATCTCTTACGGCCGGCACTATTCCGGGTTCAAGATCGGCGAGGGAACGCAAAAGTCAGGCATGGAGCAGCCGGTCTACTTCTGGGATCCGTCGATTGCGACGTCGGGGCTGGAGATTTACACCGGCGATCTGTTCGCCGGGTGGAAGGGCAACCTACTGGTTGGCGGGTTGGCCGGGTCACACATCGCCCGGCTGGTCGTAAAGGATGGTCAGGTCGTGGCGCAGGAAAAGCTGGCGGAAGGTCGGGGCGACCGCTTCCGGGATCTGCGTCAGGCACCGGATGGTGCGATCTATGCGCTGACCGACGACAGCAATGGTGAAATCCTGCGGATCGCTCCGGCGCGATAAGAGCGACAAACCGCGGCAGTCGGCGTTGTCGTCATCTGTAGACGTGGTGGCTCGGCGATTGTCGGCACAGCGGGCCTGACGTCGCGGCACTATTGGCCAAACTCTCGCTCGGCATGGAAGGCGAGCGTCCGGCTGGTCAAGGGTTTGCTTCCTCGGGCGTGAGCCACATCACCGCCGTTTCCCCATCCGGTTGCAGAAGCCTGATCAGGTTGCGGTTAGAATCGAATGTGCCGGCCAGCGGCAACGCTGCCCGGATGGCTGTATCCTGACGGGCCAGGCTCGGCTCGGAGCAATCGGCTGGCGGCGCGATCGCCGCCTCCAACGTGATACTCAGGCTCGTTCCGGTGTCGACGTAGGTGCCGGCCAGCGGCGTGCAGCCAGTCGAGCCTTCAAGCCGCCCATCGCGCAGGTGCAGCCACGGCTCCGATCCCGGGGCGACGCTGTAGAGACCGCCTTTGTGGAGGTACGACACGATCTTCTGACGCGTGCCAACCAACGCGTGCACCGGCGCGGTCGTCAAATGGGCCAGGATCGACTTGTCGAGCGCGCTGAGCCGCAATGTATTGCTGTCGCGCGCGAACCCGGCGGTTTTCTCCATGGCGTCGATAAACAGCCGTTCCGCTTCTGCAGCTTCTCCCGTGCAGCCCCGGCGCGTCATGCGCCCCAATTTGATGGTCAGGCGGTCGTCGGGTCCGATCGTGTACGTTCCGCCGAAAAAGTTGCAGGAGGTCGCACCCGAGACCTGCCCGGCCTCGAACTTGATGTCGCCGGCGAGCCTGCTCGGGCCGTCGGCAAAGCCCGTCACGCGCCAGAACGTCCCGTCGAGACCATCGGCAGCCTGTGCCGCCGTGAGGGTGGGCAGCGCCGTCGCCATCATCGCCACGGCAAGCGCGCGCCAGGTCATCGGACTGGGTGCGTACCTTTGCTTCGGCTCAGCGCGATCCTGGTCCGCCCGGGCCACCGCCGCCGATGTTGGGGGTGCCATCGCCGGTCTCCTTGATCCGTTCAATCTGCCGCGTTTGCACCATTTCAGCCGAGGCGATCTGGCAATCCTTGTCGCGATCGAGCATTGCAAACGCGGGGTTTGGGGTGTCGGCCATTTCCTTGGCTGTCAGGCGGCCGTCCCGGTTCGTGTCGAAGAATGCCATCCCCGCCGTCTCGAAAAGGCGGTCCTGCCGGACAACGCCCTGATATTCTTCGCTGGTCAGGATGCCATCACCATCCTTGTCGGCCGTGCCGAACAACTCGGCAGTGTAGGCCTTCCATTCGTCGCAGGTGACCGAGTTGTTCCTGTCCAGGTCCCAGGTCTGCGCTGCGCTGATGAACATGAGTTCGGGGCCCGACGCCTTGGCGAAGGGATTGGCGACCCCTCCCCCGCATCCCGCGATGACACCAGCGGCCGGGAGCATGAGCACGATGGCCAAGCGTCGCAGCATCTTCATCACGCCCCTTGTCCTGGATTGATCGCCGCGCTTCGGCGGCGCGATGACTTTAGCCTCTAGCGGGTCGCGCCGCCGGTGTCCATTGACCGACCGGGCCCGAAGAACGTCACATTGCGTTGACAACGGCTCGCGCCTCCCGCAATGTCATTGAAAGGACCGGCGCGCTGGATTGTGATTGCGCTGTCGGACACACCACGATCATCCCACACCCGTCAGCGCGTTGCGCCCACGGGTGGTTTTTGTTTTTACATCGGCACATGGAGGGGGCGATGCTGAAAGTCTGGGGGCGGACCACCTCCGTAAACGTGCAAAAGGTCCTTTGGGCGCTCGACGAGATCGGCCAGGCCTTCGAGCAGACCGACGTGGGTGGCCCTTTTGGCGGCCTGGATACGCCGGAGTTCGGATCCCTCAATCCGGCCCGCCGCATTCCCGTGTTGCAGGATGGCGATTTCGCGCTCTGGGAATCCGGGGCCATCGTGGCCTACCTGCTTGAGACCTATGGAGGCGATCGGGTGGGCCCGCGCAATGGCCGCGAGCGGGCGTTGTCGCTTCAGTGGACCGACTGGTGCCAGTTCCAGCTCTATCGGGACATCATCGTCGATTGCTTCATGCCGCTGGTGCGCGTGCCCGCGGCCGAGCGCAATCAGAGCCAGGTGGCGGCCGGAGCTCGGCGGGCAGGCGAGCAACTCGCCATTCTCGACGCCCATCTTTCTGGCCGCACCTTCATCGTCGGCGATCGTCTCACCGCAGCCGACGTCGTGATCGGGTCGCTGATGCACCGCTACGTGACGATGCCGATCGAGCGACCGGCGCTGGCCAACGTGGCGCGCTGGCACCAGGGTCTGATGGATCGGCACGGCTTCCGGACCTACATCATGGTCGACTGGGAGTCGATGAAGGTTCCGGGCGCATGACGAGAGCGACACGAGGCGCGGACCGCTGATGTTCGAGACACTTTCCGACCGCTTGTCCGCGGTCTTCGACAAGCTGACCAAGCGGGGCGCGCTGTCCGATAGCGATGTCGCGGAGGCCATGCGCGAGGTTCGCCGCGCGCTGCTGGAGGCTGACGTCGCGCTCGACGTGGTGCGCTCGTTCACCGACAAGATCAGGGAAAAAGCGGTCGGCCGCGAGGTCGTGAAATCCGTTACGCCCGGCCAGATGGTGGTGAAGATCGTCCACGACGAACTCGTCGCCATGCTCGGCTCGGACGCCGACCCGATCGACCTCAATGCTGCGCCGCCCGTCGGCATCCTGATGGTCGGGTTGCAGGGCTCGGGCAAGACGACGACGACGGCGAAGATCGCGCACAGAATCAAGACGGTCTTCAAGAAAAAGCCGCTGATGGCTTCGCTCGATACACGGCGGCCGGCCGCGCAGGAGCAGCTCCGCGTCCTGGGTGAACAGACCGGGGTGGATACGCTGCCGATCGTGGTGGGCCAGAACCCCCAGCAGATTGCCTTGCGGGCACAACAAGCCGCGCGGCTCGGTGGCTACGATGTCGTGCTGTTCGATACGGCGGGCCGCGTGACGCTCGACGAAGGCTTGATGCTGGAGGCCAAAGAAGTCGCCGAACTCGTCCAGCCGCATGAGATATTGCTCGTCGCCGACAGTCTCACCGGCCAGGATGCGGTCAATACGGCGAAGGCCTTCGACCAGCGCATCGGCATTACCGGCATCGTGCTGACGCGCGCCGACGGCGATGGCCGGGGCGGTGCCGCACTCTCCATGCGCGCTGTCACGGGCAAGCCGATCAAGCTGCTCGGCGTCGGCGAGAAGTGGGACGCGCTGGAGGATTTCCATCCCCAGCGGGTGGCGGGTCGCATCCTCGGCATGGGCGACGTCGTCAGCCTCGTCGAGAAGGCCGCGCAAACCATCGACATCGAGAAAGCGCAGAAAATCGCGCAGAAGATGAAGAAGGGTGACTTCGACCTGGAAGACCTCGGCGACCAGTTGAAGCAGATGCAGAAGATGGGCGGCATGGGCGGCGTGCTCGGCATGTTGCCCGGCATGGGCAAGCTGAAGGGCCAGCTCGACGCGGCCAACCTCGATGACCGGATCCTCAAGCGGCAGGGTGCCATCATCTCGTCGATGACGCCCCGAGAGCGTCGCCACCCCAAGTTGCTCGACGCAAAGCGCAAGCGGCGCATCGCGGGTGGCTCGGGAACCAAAGTGGAAGACGTCAACAAGCTCCTGAAGATGCACCGCCAGATGGCGGACATGATGAAGATGATGGGAAAAAAGGGCATGATGGGCCGCATGATGGGCGGTCTGGGCATGCCCGGCATGGGCGGCGGTGGTACGCCCAGCGAGGCCGAACTGGCGCAGATGCAGGCTGAACTCGCCCGCCTTGATCCGAAAGCTCTGGAGCAACTGCCCAAGGACATGCGCGACCAGATCGCGGGCCTTGGATCGGCCAAGTCCGCCGGTAGCGGTACTCCCGCAAAACTGCCCGGCCTGCCGGGGTTGCCTGGCAGCGGGTTGCCCGGGATGGGCGGCGCAGGGTTGCCGGGGTTCCCGGGTCTGCCGCGCGGGGGGCTGCCCGGGTTGCCGGGTGGTTTTCCAGTCCGCGGCGGCAAGAAGAAGAGATAGCCAGCCCGGACATCAATGTTTTCGCTGCTGCCGACCTACGCGTCGATCGGCCAACAGCGTTCTCGTCCACGACGCAACCAACTCAGACCAACACACCCAACGACACGGAGAAAACCGAGATCATGGCCGTCAAGATTCGCCTTTCGCGCGGTGGTGCCAAGAAGCGCCCCTACTATTATGTGGTCGTCGCCGAAGATTCCTCGCCGCGCGATGGCCGCTATATCGAGCAGATCGGCACTTACAATCCAATGGTGCCGAAGGATTCGGCCGATCGCGTGAAGCTCGATGTCGAACGCGCCCGATATTGGCTGTCGGTCGGGGCCCAGCCGACCGATCGCGTTGCCCGCTTTCTGTCGGTCCAGGACCTGACGACCCGCGAGGCACGCAACAATCCCGAAAAGATGCTGCCGAAGAAAAAGGCGCAGGAGCGGATGAAGGCGCTCGAGGAAAAGCGCAAGAAGGCAGAGGAAGCCGCCAAGGCCGGTGCCGAGGGCTGAGAGCGACGGCATTCTTCCGACGCGTTATCGTCGATTTGTTGGGCCGGACGAACCAGGCCCGCGACAACAAAAATCCTGCCCGGCGCGCGCCGGGCAGGATTTTTTAGTCTCTTGCCCCGGCAAAGGGGCGCGCGTCATGCAGCGCGGTCGATCGCGCGCAGGATCGGAGGGGTGGTGGTTTCTGCCATCGAGGCGGACACGGGCAGAGCCAAGCCCGGATTGTCCCTTCGGCCGGCTGCGAGGGCGGGCATCACGGCGGCCAGTTCATCGAGCATGCGGGTGTAGGCATAGTCGACCGCGTCGAGCTGCCGGGTCGCGCCCACATGAAGCTCCGTCATGCGACGGGCACCCTCGATCGTCAGGGCGACACTTTCGGCGGTTCTGTCCCACTGTGCATCGACGGCGAGCGGCCTCTCGGGCACGCGCACGCTTTCGGTGTCGCCACTGGCGGGGGCGGCAGGTGCCAGTGGCAAAATCGGCCGAGCCGCAGCTACCGCGCCGAGTGTTCCAGCGAACGCTTTCAACAAGATGCCGAGGTCGATCATCGGAAATACATCCAAGGCTGCAGCGCTGCATTTGCGCAGATTTGATGAGAATAAGATAATTCGCTGAAACTGGTTAGTAAAAAGTGAATGGCGGCGGCGAATTTGTTCCAGTCGGGGGGGGGCGGAGAGGAGAAAAAATGATCGGGGGAATTAAGGACTGATTCACGCCTTCGACGGCAGCACGGGGGCTGCCATCTCAGACGATCAGGCTCTTTTTGGCGAGACTGATTCGCGCCTTCGACGGCAGGGAGGCTGCCATCTCAGGCGATCAGGCTCTTGTCCCCCAGTCCGACCGACCTGCGAATGTCAGCAGGTGTCCACCCTTCGGACCGTAAAGTGGCGAGGCTTTTGGCTCCATCCGATTTCGATAGTTTCCGTCCGTGCGTATCCAGCAGCAGCCGGTGATGCGCGTAAGTGGGCTCGGGCAGATCGAGCAGCACCTGAAGCAGTCGATGGATGTCGGTTGCGGCGAGCAGATCCGTCCCGCGTGTCACGAGCGTGACCCCTTGGAAAGCATCGTCGACCACGACCGACAGGTGGTAACTCGTCGGCGTGTCCTTGCGCTGAATGATGGCATCACCCCAGCGTTCTGGCCGCGCCACGACCCGGCGGATGCTGCCGTCCGGGGCGCGTTCGGTAAAGCCGAGTGGCTTGCCGCCGAGTTTCGCTGCGGCCAGGTGCAGGGCGCGCGCCATATCCAGGCGCATGGCAGCCGCTTCTCCGGCGGCACGTCGTCGTGCCATTTCGGTGGGGTTCCGCCCGCGGTAGAGGCCGGGATAGAGGGGCGTGCCATCGGGGTCTTTGGCATGGAGCGACGACCGGGACGCAGCGGCGGCGATCTCGGCGCGCGTGGCAAAGCAGGGATAAAGGACGCCCATGTCCGCGAGCTGTCCGGCGGCTTCCCGATAGGCCGCAAAACGGCTGGACTGGCGCAGCACCGGCTCCGACCAGGTCAGCCCAAGCCAGGCGAGATCTTCGAGGATGGCCGAGACACAGGCCTCTCGCGTACGGGCCAGGTCTATATCCTCGATGCGGACGAGAAAACGGCCACCCTGGCTGCGCGCCGTCTCGTAGCCCATCAGTGCCGAAAGGGCATGGCCAAGATGCAGGTAACCGTTCGGACTGGGGGCAAAACGCAGGATCGGTGTGCGCATGCGAAAGAGGGTATCCCGTTGCGGGGGGACACGCAATTTGCGCACATTGGCCGGGATAGCCGATGCATGACGGGATGACGGGCATGGCCGAGACCGGCAAGCGGCGCGTGGGCCGACGTTCAGATATCACGCGGCCCAAGGACATGGCGTACGCGACACTCGAAACGATGGCGGATGTCCATCGTGGCGTCGCGGAACTGACGCGGGTGTGCCCGCTGATGAAGCGGCTGCACGACGAGGTGGGCGATCCGCCGCTGCGCCGCCTCGCGGGTGGCTTTCCCGGCCTTGCCCGCATCGTCGTCGGTCAGCAGTTGTCGGTTGCCAGCGCGCAGGCCATCTGGCAACGGCTGGAGGCGGCCGTGGTGCCATTCGACCCGCCCACATTGTGCGCGGCCCCCGCGGGGATCGTCCAAGGGGCCGGACTGTCGGCGGCAAAAATCCGCACGCTGCACGCGCTGGCCGAGGCGTTCACCTCCGGTCGCGTTTGCGCCGACCGTCTCGAACGGGCGAGCGAGGCCGAGGTCCGCGCGACGCTTTGCGCGGTGCCCGGGATCGGCCCGTGGACGGCGGATATCTACATCATGTTCTGCCTGGGCCGGGCGGACGCGTTCGCGCCCGGCGACCTGGCCCTTCAGGAGGGCGCGCGGATCGCGGTGGGCCGGGACGACCGGCCGTCGGCGGCCGAACTCGGCGCTCTGGCGGAGGTCTGGCGGCCCTGGCGCACGGTGGCGGCCTGCCTCATCTGGCACGCATATGCGCATCGGCGCGCCCGCTGACGGCTGTGTGAAGACGGCGTTGCGGGCTCTGGTTGCGGCGCGTGCGCCACCGAACGCGGGGGTTCGCCACACCAGCTTCACAGAGTTGACATGCATCGTTAGTATCCAAGCCCTGACGAGGGGCGATACCTCGATTCGAGTTACAGGACCGTCAGGAAGCAGACACGTGAACAGTCACGCTGCGACAATGCCGGCAACCTTTCCGGCGCTTGTGTTGAATGCCGACTTCCGGCCGCTGAGCTACTATCCGTTGTCGCTCTGGAGCTGGCAGGAAGCGGTCAAGGCTGTGTTTCTCGACCGGGTCAACATCGTCTCGGAGTACGACCGCTGCGTGGCAAGCCCGACGTTTCGGATGCGGCTTCCCTCCGTCGTTTCGCTCAAAACGTACGTCAAACCAGCGCTATATCCGGCGTTTACACGGTTCAACGTATTCCTGCGCGATCGCTTCTCGTGCCAGTATTGCGGCGATCGCGACGACTTGACGTTCGACCACCTTATCCCGCGCTCGCGTGGGGGGCTGACCCGCTGGGACAACGTCGTCACGGCATGCGCGCCGTGCAATCTCGCCAAGGGTGGTGCCATGCCAGAGGTGGTCGGCATGATCCCGATGCAAGCCCCCTACCGGCCCACGGTGTTCGAATTGCACCGCAACGGCCGCCTGTTCCCGCCGAACTATCTGCACGAGAGCTGGCTCGATTATCTGTACTGGGACACGGAACTCGAGCCCTGAGGGCTGCATCGCAGGCGACCTTCCGCCCGTAAGCGACACACCATCGCGCAACACGCAAACACCCTCGAACCGGTGACGGTTCGAGGGTGTTTGCGTGAGTGTGAATGGCCAGGGATGGCGCGAACGCCGATCTTTCAGGATCGGGCGCGCGTCCTAGTGTGATGACCGAGACGTCCGCCACATCCTTTTCAGCGAGGTCGAGAGGCGGACTTCTCGGTCTGAATCATACGAGATGATTGATGTTGCTCCTGTCGTTCAGATCGCGAAATTCGTCACGCGCGCATTGCAGAATGAGACGGATTTCGCGGTCACGACACTAGCTTTGCGTCACGAACGCTTGGTCCCGGTTGCTGCAAGATGGTCTGCCAAGCGTTGGTGACATGAGCAACACGATGATCATAGAGTTGCCTGTGTTCCTCATGGCTCCGACACTTGGTCGATAGGGTGCTGCCAAGGGAGCCAAGTGTCGGAGCCGGAACGCGAGGGCCTACGTCTCTCGCCTTCACTTTGACGAACAGGTCTTCGCGTCGTCGCGAAGCCGCGCTCGTCCGTGGCGCTCAGGCGGCGCGGCGAACCGTCATGGATGCACACAGCGATTGCGCGATCCGGTCGACGGCGCGGCTCCAGTCGAGCGTGGTCGCGTCGTCGGCGCGGGGAAGACCAAATGCCTCTATGGCATCCGACGGTTTGCCGCCGTCGCGGAACACGCGCGCGCAGGATTGGCGTGCATATCCCATGGCCTGGGCCCACTGAACGGGATTGATGTGGTCGGGTGTCAGCATTGATGCCTCCTCGAACTCGCGGAACCGGACGTCGACGTCTCGACCCGGCACTCGGACCGGTCGCGTCGAACGGGTGGCGGCAGGCACGCCAGGCACGATAGTGCCACTACGCAGAACCTGTTGATGAGACACCCGTTGGGATGTGACTCCCTGGTGCCCAGCGTGCCTGCCAACTCGTCAAGACGGCTGTGCCGTCTCGAAATTTCTCGCGGGCGGCGCTGGGTACCGAGCGCCCCCGCCAATCAAGCACTTACTCAATTACGCAGACGACCTATGCGGACTGCCGCTTACTTTCCGCTCGCGCCGGCCTTGTCGATCAGGCTCGCCACAAGCTCGGACAACGGACGCCACTCACTTTCACTCTCGCTCACCATACGCCTCACCTCGTTGATCCACTTCGTGCCTGGCAAGACCGCGCCGGCACCACGCAAGCAACATCAAAAAACCGGTACGACGCGACAGATCGGACGCTCAACGCAACTGCGGGACAACGCCACCAACTCAGGCGAAAGGGGTAGACGTCCGGAGAGGGCGGCCGGACGCCAGACGGATTGTATGCAACTGAAACTGGGGGCAGGCGACTGACGCGGGGACTGGCTGGAAGCAGAACGGCACAAGCTTCACGATGCCAATCTCGAACGCGGAGAGACAAAAGCCACGCTACTGAACAACTCGACGACACAGAGCGGATCGCGCGGGGCCGGACCACCGCTCGGTCAAACTCGTACTCTTCCGTGACCGAGCGGTGCGCCTCGATTTGACGATGGCGGCCAAGAGCATGCTCCTGGGACCCATCGGCGACGCCGACGCAACAAACGCAACATCTACACACGCAGGGACGACGCACATGGGCACGACGCAGGACGGAGAGGAATTCAGGAGCGACGCGAGACGACTCCGCTCAACCGAATTCAAACGCTGAGGCGAGGGGCGGTTTTCAACGACGCGACCAACCATGCCGGACCCCCATCTCGCTGGCGGCCAGAACTCGCCGCCGACGAGGGAGAATTAACCGTTACATTCAGGCAACAACAAGACGCGATTCTGGCGGGTCGAAGGTTATTCGCTTGACCGGGGATGAACGGACGAAAATTCGTACCGGCCGCGACAGGTTATGAATTAAGTATATGATATATATAATTTAATTTCGGTCGGCTGCGGCGAATGCCGCCTTGAGGCCCACCACGAACAGGGCGAAGGACGCCACTACGTTCCAGCCGGCAAAAGACAAGCCCAGAACGGGGTCGCGCCAGGCTGCCTCGTCGCAGCGAACAATCGTCGTTCCGGCCAGGTCGGCCAGCATCGAGTCGGCCGTGCCAGACATCGCCTGTCCAGCAGCGCAACTCTGCGGGCCGGGCCACCACCCCCACTCGGCACCGGACTGATAGAAACCAAGCCCGGAGTTGGCGAGGAAGGCGAGGGAGAGAAACAAGAAGATCAAAGCCGCCGGCTTGGCGTTCTGCGCGCTGACCAGCACCAGGGCCAGAAAGGCGAGGGGGAGTGTCGCGTAGTAGGCGTAGCGCTGTACGAGGCACAACGGACATGGCGCATAGCCGCCGACATGCTCGAATGCGAGGGCAACGCCGATGATGGCGAAGGCTGCGAACAGCAGCGTTCCGCCATAGTTGTAAGCATCCCGATCCATCCGGCCTGACCTCGTCGGTATCCGTGCGATCGCACCACTACACCAAATATCGGATGGCGACGAAGCCGCCGATCAGCAAGACCATGAAGATCGAGAACACCAGACCGAGGCGCTTCTCAATGAAATCGCGGATGGATGGGCCGAAGAAATAAAGCAGGCCAGCCACGATGTAGAACCGGCTCGCGCGGCCCACGAGGCTGGCGATGATGAACACCAGCAGGTCCATGCCCGTCGCACCGCTGGCAATCGTGACGACCTTGTAGGGGAACGGCGTCAGGCCCGCGCCGAACACGATCCAGGCCCCGTATTCGTTGTATTGTGCCGCGAAATGCTGAAACTTCTCGCCGTACCCGTAAAGGTCCAGAACGGCCTTGCCCACGGAGTCGAACAAAAAGTATCCGATAGCATAGCCGAAAACGCCACCCAGCACCGAGCCAACCGTTGCAATGGTAGCGTAGAGCCAAGCCTTGGCTTTCTGCGCCAGCACCATCGGTATGAGCATGATGTCCGGTGGGATCGGAAAGAACGAACTCTCGATGAACGATACGGCAAACAGCGCTTCCGGTGCGCGCTTGGCGGAAGCCAGACCCATAGTCCAGTCGTAGAGCTTGCGCAGCATCTCGGGCCGGCCTTTCGTTGAGGTGATCGGTGGGGGAGAACGGCAGGGGGCGTGACAGCCTGCCTCAAGGGAAAGCCGCGCGCTCTATAGCCGTCCGGGTCGCGGGTTGGAAGCTCGCAGAGAGACGCAGGACCACCTCGTTCAGGATGAAGCGACCGTGGCCGATGGCTCTGAGGCGCGATCCGGCGTCCGTCAGCTCGGCAAGGCCGAGTGCTGCGAGGTCCGCGATCACGTTGGGGTCGGGTGCCAAGCCGCTGAGGGTCGCGAGCCGGTCGAGATCGACGCCTTCGCTCAGGCGCAGGCCCATCAGCAGCATCTCGTCGGCGGCGGCCGCCGGGCCGATCACCTCGGTCTCGACGATGCCGTGGCCGCCCGCTTCGACGAGCCCAGCCCAGGCTTCCGGCTGCTTCTCGGTGACGGTGGCGAGCCGATGGCCGTCGCTCAGGATGCGGCCGTGGGCGCCCGGGCCGATGCCGGCGTATTCGCCGTAGCGCCAGTAGACCAGATTGTGGCGGCTCTCTTGGCCCGGCTCGGCATGGTTCGAGGTCTCGTAGGCGGAAAGCCCGACCGAGCCGGTCAGCTCTTGCGTCAGCTCATACATTTCAGCGGCGGTGTCGTCGTCGGGGATGACGAGTTTGCCGGCCGCGTGCATGCGCTCGAACATGGTGCCGGGCTCGATGGTCAACTGGTAGAGCGAGAGGTGGTCGGGGGCAAAGCCGAGCGCGTGCACCAACTCGGAGCGCCAAGCGTGCGGGCTCTGACCGGGCCGGGCGTAGATCAGATCGAAGGAGGTGCGCTCGAATGTATCGCGCGCGATTCTCATGGCGGCCAGCGCCTCGGCGACCGAGTGGATGCGGCCGAGCGCCTTCAGGTCGGGATCGTTCAGCGCCTGCACGCCCAGCGAGACGCGGTTGACGCCGGCCGCGCGATAGCCGCGGAAGCGGGCCGCCTCCACCGAGCCAGGGTTGGCCTCCAGCGTGATCTCAGCGCTTGGTTCCAGGCTCCAGCGCGTGGCGATCCGCTCCAAAATGGCGGCGACAGTCGCCGGCTGCATCAGCGAGGGCGTGCCGCCGCCGAGGAAGATGCTGTGCACGGTGCGCGGGCCGGTTCGCTCCGCGACGTGGTCGATTTCGGCGAGGTAGGCGGCGAGGAAGCGGGCCTCGTCCCAGCCCTGATGGCGGACATGGCTGTTGAAGTCGCAGTACGGGCACTTCTGCGCGCAGAACGGCCAGTGGATGTAGACGGCAAAGCCGGGGTCGTGGGAGGCGTGCGCGGGCATGGTTGCTTCCTTGCAGGCAAAGGTCAGTGCAGACGAGGGGCTTTGCCCACGCGACCCCGTACCCAAGGGCTAAGCCCTTGGAACCATAACCTGGAGTTCGGGGCACGGCCGTTGCCCAGACGTGGGCAAACAGGCTTCGCCTGCGCGGGGGTCCGGGGGCGCGCCGTCCGGCCGGCTCTCGGAACGAGTGTCGTAAGGCGCAAGCACAAGCTTCGCTTAGCCCCCGCGCCTTACTTCGTCGCCGCCAGCAGCACTTTCGCCAGTGTCCGCCACTCCGGCTCGCCAGCGGCGGGTGCGGCATCGGCCAGCCGGTCGGCGAGGGCGTCGAGGTAGGCACTCAAGTCGGTCGTCGTCCATGCTTTCGGATGCTTGCCGAGATCGGCGCGCAGGTTCTTCACGAAGGCGGCCAGCTCTGCCCTGGTCGACAGGTTGGCGCTTGCCGCCGTCAGGCCCTCGGTGTCGCGGCTTGCCGGCGACCCATCGACGACCGGGAGATGGGAGAGGCAAGCCGCCTTGAACAGGGCAAAGGCGCGGGTGCGGTGCGAGATCGCATATTTCTCGGCCGGTTCCATTTCGCCGAACGTTCGGTTGTCGCCCTCGGGCACGAACATCGGGTCGTAGCCGAAGCCGTTGCCGCCGCGCGGGGGGGCCACGAGGTGGCCGAACACTTTGCCTTCGTAGATCTCGGAGGATCCGTCAGGCCAGGCGAGGCACAGCGCGCAGGTGAAGTTGGCGCGGGGGCCCGGTGCCGACCAGCCGTAACGGGAACCAACCTCCTCGGCAACCTTGCGCATGGCGAGCCCGAAGTCCTTCGCGGGGCCGGCCCAGCGGGCAGAATAGATGCCCGGCGCGCCGCCGAGGCACTCGACCTCCAGGCCGGAATCGTCAGCCAGCGCCGGCAGGTTCGCCCCCATGGCGGCAGCAAGCGCCTTCAGCCGGGCGTTGCCGGCAAACGTCGTCTCGGTCTCGTCGGGCTCGGGCAGGTCGAGGTCGCCAGCGGAGACCGCATCGAGGCCGTAGGGCGCGATCAGTTGCTTGATTTCCCAAACTTTTCCTGGATTGTGGCTGGCCACCACGAGGCGTGTGCCGGGGGTGAGGCGATGGGGTTGGTTCATGCGGTCCTCGATCGGCGGCCGGCCAGTGGTGCTGTCAACGGGCGCACGCCCTAACTGACGGTCAACTTCTGTAGCTCCAGCAGCTCGCCGATGCCCTTTCTGGCCAGCACCATCAACTGATCGAAGTTTTCCTGGCTGAACGGCGCGGTTTCAGCCGTACCCTGCACTTCGACGATCCCGCCGAGACCGGTCATCACGAAATTCGCATCCGCATCCGCGTTCGAGTCTTCCGCGTAGTCGAGATCGAGTACGGGCGTGCCCTGATACAGACCGCAGGACACCGCCGCGACGCGGTCGCGCAACACGTCACCCTTCACCATGTCGCGCACGCGCATCCACTCGATACAGTCGCGCAGGGCGACCCAGGCACCTGTTATCGAGGCGGTGCGCGTGCCCCCATCGGCCTGGATCACGTCGCAATCGACGGTGATCTGCCGCTCACCGAGCTTGGGAAGATCGACGACGGCGCGCAGCGAGCGTCCGATAAGCCGCTGGATCTCTTGGGTCCGGCCCGAGGCGTGGCCGGTCGTCACTTCGCGTCGCGTGCGCGTGTTGGTGGCACGCGGAAGCATGGAATACTCCGCCGTTACCCAGCCCTTGGCCTGCCCCTTCATCCAAGGGGGGACGCGCTCCTCGAGAGAAGCCGTGCACAGGACATGCGTGTGGCCGAACTTGATGAGGCAGGACCCTTCCGCGTGGAGGGAGACGGCCCGCTCGATCGAGACACGGCGGAGTTCGTCTGGGGCACGTTTGGAAGGGCGCATGGGGTCCTCTGGCGCTGGCTGCTGGCGGTTTGGATCGCTGACGCGACGAGAGCGGGCGTCTGCCGCGGATGCTCGAGTCGCGCAGGCACGCCAGTTTTGGAGCCGAACACTAGAAGAGCTGGCGTTGGCGTTCAACTCGTGTTCGTGTTCAACTGCGGACGTTGCGACCCATGCCGCCGATTTGACGTCGCGTGACCCGCTTCCTACGTTCGGACTGGCGGCGCGCCGGACGGCCCAGCCACGCGGGCCGGTCGTTCGATGCCGCCGGGAGTAGCAATGGCAGCCATGAAAGACGTACGACCCGAAGCCAGCGACAAGGCCCCTGGCATCACCGAACTCAACGACCGTTCGCGCGCAATCCTGCGCCAGATCATCGAACAGTATCTGTCGACGGGTGAGCCGGTTGGCTCGCGCAACCTGTCGCGCGTACTGCCGATGACGCTGTCACCGGCTTCGATCCGCAACGTGATGGCGGATCTGGAACACCTCGGCCTGATCTTTGCTCCGCACACGTCGGCTGGCCGGCTGCCGACGCAGAACGGGCTGCGGTTGTTCGTCGACGGCCTGCTGCAAGTCGGCAACCTGTCGGAAGACGAGCGCCGCGCGATCGAAGGCCAGATCGGTCATTCCCGCAGGGGGTCGGTCGAGCAGGTGCTGAGCGAGGCCGGTGAACTGATATCCGGGCTGTCGCACTGCGCCGGCGTCGTGCTCACGGAAAAGCAGCTCGTCCGCCTCAAGCATATCGAACTTGTTCAACTCGAGCCGACCAAGGCCCTGGTGATCCTGGTCGGCGAGCAAGGTCAGGTCGAGAACCGCGTCATCGCGCTGCCCGATGGACTGCCGGCCTCCGCTCTGACCGAGGCGGCCAACTATATCAACCGGCACATCAAGGGGCTGACGATCGCGCAGGCCCGCGACCGCATCGAGGCCGAATTGAAGGTGGCCCGGGCCGAGCTGGACAGCCTGACGCAGAAGGTGATCGAGACGGGCTTGGCGGAATGGTCCGGGGCGCTCGATGATCGCAAGAGCCTGATCGTCAAGGGGCATTCCAACCTTCTGAAGGACCTGTCGGCGACCGAGGACCTGGAGCGCATCCGCCAGTTGTTCGATGATCTGGAGCAAAAGCGCGAGGTCGTCGAGTTGCTGGGGCTTGCCGAGCAGGCCGACGGGGTCAAGATCTTCATCGGTTCGGAGAACAAGCTGTTTTCACTGTCGGGGTCCTCTCTCGTCGTGGCCCCCTTCCACGACAGCCAGAGAAAGGTCGTCGGTGTCATCGGGATCATCGGGCCGACGCGGCTGAATTACGCACGCATCATTCCCATGGTCGACTACACCGCCAAGCTGGTGTCCCGGCTCATCACTTGATCTGGCGCGGCGCACGCTGATATCGAGGGCGCGACGCGTCGCGCATGGGCGGTCGTCGCGCCGTTGCCTTGGCAGGCGGCGCGAGGTTTGGTCGGCCGCACACAACGAGGCTGTACCGCCGGGGTGGACCTCCACCTTGCCCGCGCAACCGACGGCAAACCGAAGAACGCAAGGGGTCAGCATGTCCGAGGAAGATAAAAAGGCCGCAGACGCTGGTCACGCCTCACCCCAGAGCGAGGCCGCTGCGCGCGGGGGGCGCGGACCTGAAGTCGAGCCCATCGAGCCTGTGGAGCCGACAATCGACCTGGTCGCCGCGACCGCCGCCGCCGAAGCCATGGCCGCGCTGGCGGCCGAGGCCCGGGCGGAACAACCCGTCGAGCCGAAACCGGTCGATCCAGCGGCCGCGGCTGCCGCTATTGCGGAGCTCAACACGCAAATTGCCGAACTGACTGATCGGCTGGTGCGCGCCCACGCCGAGATCCAGAACCTGCATCGGCGGCGGGAGCGGGATGTGGCCGACGCGGCCAAGTATGCCATCAGCAAGTTCGCCGGCGATACCGTGGGGGTTGCCGACAACTTCGAGCGGGCCATCACGTCCGTTCCGCAGGGGGCCGATCTCGACAATCCGGTTTTGAAGGCGCTGCTCGATGGCGTGACGATGACGGAGCGGGAGTTCTTCAATGTGCTCGACCGCCATGGCGTCAAGCGCGTCAATCCGAAGGGCGAGGTGTTCGATCCGCACAAGCATCAGGCGGTGATGGAACAGGAGGATCGCGCGGTCCCGGCCGGGACGGTCCTCCAGGTGTTCCAGTCGGGCTATATCATCGGTGAGCGCGTGCTGAGGCCGGCGATGGTCGTCGTCTCGCGCGGCGGCCCCAAGCCCGTGAAGGAGCCCAATCCGCAGGCTGGAACGAACGGTGATCCCGTCCACGGCGATGGCGGCGGTTCGGGCGCAGACGACGCGGCGGGCTGAACACAGCGTGCCCAGCGACCACAGCGTGCCCGGTCAAGGTGTAGCCTTGGCCGGTCCTGCGGGCGGCGGTGCCGATGGTACATTTCGGCTGCCGTCGAGCGCGCCTGACAGGATTGCCGCAGCGCCCGCCAGTCCGCCATCGCCGCCGCCGGACACCATCGTATGGGGCACCAGCCGGGAGACGAGCGCCACCAATTCCGGCTTGCGCTCCAAGGCGGCGAGCGTCTTCTCCAAGGCTTGCAACAGCGCCACGCGATCTTGTCCCAGAACATCGGCCTGGGCGCGCTGGCCACGGGCCAATTCCTCGAGGAACTGGCGTTCGGCGCGACCGAGAGCCGCCCGCTCGGCCTCGCGCTGATTGGCGACCTGCACCGCGATCTGGGCTTCGACGAGCCGTGGCTGCTCGTTGGCGGTCGAGCGCGCCTGCTCGGTCTCGATGCGTTTGGCCTGGGCCTCCGTCTCCCGCTCGTAGGCTTTCGAGAGCTGCTCGGCCAACTGCTGGCGCAGGCGAGAAATCAGCAATTCCGGTGGCACGGCGGGTTCGCCCAGCCGGATTTCCTGGATATCGACGCCCGCCTTCCGGCCTTCGCGGCGAATGATCTCCTCGATGTTCTGCTCCAGCGCGTCGCGGTTCTCGATGAGGTCCAGGACGCGCGTCGCGCGGCGGATTTTCTTCGTCGGGTCGGCGGGATCGGGGACTTCAATCTCAGAGCCTGCCACATTGCGGACGATGGAGCGGATGACCGGTGTCAGGATCCGGTTCTCGATCTCTTCGAGCCCGCCCACGGCACCAACGACAATGGGTGCGTTCCGCGGGTTGACCTGCACCAGCACGCGCAATTCTTGAGGAATGTCCCAGCCCTCGACCTTGACGAAAACCGCCTTGTCGGCGGCTTCCTTGGTCACGGGCTGCGGCTCGGTGCGCTCGACCTGGCGGATGTTGCCCTGCTGGTCGACCGACAGGTCGATGATGCGCTTGGTGAAGCCGCCTTTGTACTCCCAGGTCTTCACGCGGGTGTCGACGAGGCTGACGTCGTAGGCCTTGCGATTGAGATAGTACGCACCCGGCAGAAGTGCCTCGCGCCAGATGCCGACACAACCCTGGGGCACGAGCGGAACCGACAGCGCTCCCTCGATATGGGCGGCATCGGCGGCCTTGACCTCCTCCTCGACACAGGACACGCCCGGCTTGGAGACGTTCGACTTGACGACGCCGACGTGGCCGGCCGGGATCACCGTCGCGCTCGTCTCGGCGCTGACATGGACGTCAAACAGATAGCGGTTGATGCGGTACTCGCCAGGCTTGAGGACCGTTTCCTGAGGGCCGCGATAGCCGCCGGCGGTCAAAAACGTCTCGGCGTTGAGCATGTCGGCCAGGCGCTCGTCGGGGATCTGGGGCGCGATAAACATTCCGTCCGGCATCGGTTTGCCATCGACGGCGACCAATTCCCCGTAGGATCCCTCGGGCACCTTGACGATATCGGTCTCCTCGATCTGGTAAAGCACGCGGACCAATGGCATCAGGTGGAACCCAGGTCCGAGGATGCGCGCCTGCGGACCCTTCTGCCCGGAGAGCGCGACGATGCGGCCGGGTGGCAACTCCTCGAAGCCGTAAATGCGCTTGAGATGTCCGACACGGTTGGCGTCGATGAAGACGAACGAGGTCGAGGCGAGCAGGAACAAGCCGATGGCGAAGAGGCCGGCACCCAGCAGGAGACTGGTCGCACCACTGCCTGCACCGCCCAAGGCGCCAAGGCGACCCAGCCGCCCGCCCACGCCGCCGGCTGGCACCGGCAGGGTTGTGGTGCCCGTCTTCACTCCACGAACCAGGAGAAAAGCACCCGCGACGAGAGCAGCTATTCCCAGCAAGACATAAATCATGACTGTTCTCCAGCCTCGAAGCAGGAAGTCTATTCAGATTTTTACTAGGCCGAGGCTAAATAAGAATTGATCATGTGGACGATTTGATGGGCCGTGGTCTCGACGGCGCGGTTGAGACATCGTCCGTCGGTCAAGGCGTGACTCGCCGCAGCGTGAGATTGATGCGGCCGCCTCCGGGCACCACCTGCGACGAGCCGGCCAAGACTTTGTCGACGCCGTGGTAGAACAGCCGGGATTGTCCGCCGAGTACGACGACATCGCCCGAACGCAGCCACATCCGTTGCTTGGGGTGGTCGCGCCTGAGGCCGCCGAGGTGAAAAACGGCATCGTCGCCCAGCGAGATCGAGACGACTGGGGCTGTCGGCTCGGCCTCGTCCGTATCGGCATGGCTGCCGAGCCGCGCGCCCGCCCTGTAGCGATTGACGAGGCAGGCCTCGGGCGGCCCTGGCCAGTTCGAGACCTCGGCCCATAGTGTCAGCAACCGGTCCGGCATTGCCGGCCAAGGGGTGCCCGTGATCGGGTGCGCCGCCTGGTAGCGATAGCCACCGGCCTGGTCGGATACCCAGCCCAGTGGCCCGCAGTTGGTCATTTCCACAGAGAACGGCTTGCCGGTGCGTGGCATCACCGGCCGGTAGAAAGGCGCGCGGGCGATCACGGTTTCGAGATCGGCCAGCAGAGCAGCCTGCGCTTGCGCGTCCAGCCATCCAGGCAAATGCCTGAATCCGTTCGACATGACGTGCGTCCCTGGAAAGACGGAAGCAATCCGATCGCCCCCATCCAGGGCAAGCATCCAGGCCGACCGCCATTGCGTTTGCCAAGCCGGCCGTTCCACGCTTTGCTTGTAAACAGGCTGACGGCGTACAAGCTACAGGTCATCTCTCACGGTTTGGAGTTACTCATGTCGTCTGTCTCTCGCCGCACCCCGGTTGCCCTGACTGCCCTGTTCATGGTCGGCGTTTCGATGTTGGCGGCGAGCCCCGCCCGCGCAGACCACCACGACGGCGCGCGTGGCTCCCACAGTGGCCACGACGCGGGTCATTCCACGCCTGCCGGCGGCCTGAGCGAGGCCAGCAAGGCTTACGACGCCGCGATGCAGAAGATGCATCAGGGCATGGCGATCCCCTACACGAACGACGTCGATGCGGACTTCGTGCGCGGCATGATCCCCCATCACCTGGGTGCCATCGAGCAGGCTGAGATTTTGCTCAAGTACAGCAAGAACCCGCGCCTGCGCCGTCTGGCCGGTGGCATCATCGCCTCGCAGCGCCGGGAAATTCGCTTCATGGAAAACTGGCTCAAGGAGTACGAGAAGGGCGCGGAGACCGGGGAAATGCCCGAATGGTTGAAAAATGCGCCCGATACGCTGGAGGCGGCACGCGAGCGCGCGGCCGGCAGCGCCCGCTGAGTGTCGCGGTGCCGGAGGTGGCCCCTGCGGCAAGCCGCCTCGTGCAAATGGATCACAGGCGTGTGACGCCCACCCGTTGCACGCCTGAAACCCCTGCCTATATAACCCGCATCTGATCCGCACATTGAAGGGGACCGCTGCGGCCACGCCCGTCGGCGATAACATTCGATCCGACGGCGCAAGGCAGCTGGGCGCCATACCGTGGGCCCGCCGGTTCGCCGCAACAGGAAGGACAATGAGCATGGCAAAAGTGATCGGCATAGATCTCGGGACGACCAACTCGTGCGTTGCGGTCATGGAAGGGGGCAAGCCGCGTGTCCTGGAGAACGCGGAAGGGGCCAACACCACGCCCTCGATCGTCGCGTTCACCGAAAACGGCGAGCGGCTCGTCGGCTTGCCGGCGAAGCGGCAGGCCGTGACCAACCCGCAAAACACTTTTTTTGCCATCAAGCGGCTGATCGGTCGGCGCTACAACGACGAATTGGTCAAGAAGGACCAGGGCCTCGTTCCCTACACTATCGTCGAGGGTCCCAATGGCGACGCCTGGGTCGAGGCGAGCGGACAAAAGTATTCGCCGCAGCAAATCTCGGCCTTCATCTTGCAGAAGATGAAGGAAACCGCGGAGGCCAAGCTGGGTGAGACGATCACCCAGGCCGTGATCACGGTGCCGGCCTACTTCAACGACGCTCAGCGGCAGGCCACCAAGGACGCGGGACGGATTGCGGGCCTGGAAGTGCTGCGCATCATCAACGAGCCTACCGCCGCGGCGCTCGCCTATGGTCTCGACAAAAAGAAAGAGAATTCGACCATCGCCGTCTATGACCTCGGCGGTGGCACGTTCGACATCTCCATCCTGGAAATCGGCGACGGCGTCTTCGAAGTGAAGTCGACGAACGGCGATACGTTCCTGGGCGGCGAAGACTTCGACATGAAGCTGGTCAGCTACCTGGCCGACGAATTCAAGAAAGAAAACGGGATCGACCTGCGCAGCGACAAGCTTGCGTTGCAGCGGCTCAAGGAGGCCGCCGAAAAGGCCAAGATCGAGCTGTCCTCGTCTGCCCAGACCGAGATCAACCTGCCGTTCATCACGGCGGACCAGTCCGGGCCGAAGCACCTCACCATGAAGCTGACGCGGGCCAAGCTCGAAAGCCTGGTCGAGGACCTGATCAACCGCACGAAGGGTCCGTGTATCCAGGCGATCAAGGATGCCGGGCTGAAGGCGGCTGACATCGACGAGGTCGTGCTGGTTGGCGGCATGACGCGCATGCCGCGCGTCCAGCAGATCGTGAAAGAGCTGTTCGGCAAGGAACCGCACAAGGGTGTCAACCCCGACGAGGTCGTGGCCGTGGGCGCGGCGATCCAGGGCGGCGTGCTGAAGGGCGAAGTCAAGGATGTGCTGCTGCTCGACGTGACCCCGCTTTCGCTGGGCATCGAGACGCTTGGCGGCGTGTTCACCCGACTGATCGACCGGAATACGACCATCCCGACGAAGAAGAGCCAGGTGTTCTCGACCGCCGAGGATGGCCAGGGCGCGGTCACGATCCGCGTCAGCCAGGGTGAGCGTGAGATGGCGGCGGACAACAAGTTGCTCGGCCAGTTCGATCTGGTCGGCATACCGCCGGCGCCGCGTGGTGTGCCGCAAATCGAAGTCACCTTCGATATCGACGCCAACGGCATCGTTCATGTTTCGGCCAAGGATAAGGCGACGGCAAAGGAGCAGTCGATCCGGATCCAGGCATCCGGTGGCCTGTCCGACACCGAGATCGAGAAGATGATCAAGGATGCGGAGGCTCACGCTGCGGAAGACAAGGCGCGGCGCGAACTCGTCGAGACGCGCAACCAGGCCGAGGCTATGGTCGACTCGGTCGAGAAGTCCCTGAAAGAGAATGCCGAGAACGCGAAGGTCGCCGCCATCCGAGCCGACGTCGAGGCCGCCATCGCCAAGACCAGGGAAGCGATGGCTGGAGATGACGTCGAGGCGATCAGGCAAGCGCTGACCGCGCTGACCCAGTCGTCGATGAAGATCGGCGAGGCTGTCTACGCGCAGTCGGGTGGCGCGGCGGGCGGCCAGGACAAAGGTGACAGTGCCGGCAACCAGGCTGGTGGAGACGATGTCGTCGATGCTGACTTCGAAGAGGTCAAGGACGACAAAAAGAAGTCGGCCTGATTGCAGCGCCGGCCAAGCGCGACGCGCATGGCGCGCCGCGGAGCTGGCACAACGCGGTGTCTCGCCAGAAGGTTGGACCCTTACATGGGCTGGTGCCTCATCCGGCTCCAGTGTTCCGGTTCTGACATTTGCTTGCCCGTGCGGCTTGGCTCACAGCAAATGTCAGAACCATGAGGAACACTACCAACCATATGATTCTAGTGCAGCTTATGCATCTAACGTTCGGTTCGAGGCGGAGTTGCGAGCGGGTACCAAACGTTAGATGCGCTGCACCAGCCCATTTTTCGGGAGCCGGCCGGACGCACGCCTACCGTCCATATCTGGGTCGCCGGGGCCTTTCATCCGTGCCTTTGGCGCAACGGACGATTTGCGAATGATGTGTGACGCCGTAGTATTGCATATGGGATCAGTCATCGTACCGAACTGGTCCGGGCACGTAGGGTCCACGGCTCGATCGACTTCAGCTCCAACGAAGAAGGATCCGCGCTGACATGGCAAAGCGCGACTACTACGAGATCCTCGGCGTTCAGCGCAACGCGACCGAGCAGGACTTGAAAGCGGCGTTCCGCAAGATGGCCAAGCAGAACCACCCGGATGCCAATCCGGGTGACGCCAAGGCCGAGCAGCGCTTCAAGGAGATCAACGAGGCTTATGAAGCCCTGAAAGACCCTCAGAAGCGCGCCGCCTACGACCAATTCGGTCATGCCGCCTTCGAGCAAGGCGGAGGGCCGCGCGGTCCGGGCGGATTCGGCCCCGACTTCGCCAGCTCCATGTCTGATATATTCGACGATCTGTTCGGAGAGTTCATGGGAGGCCGTGGCCGCGGCCCCGGTGGTGGACCCGGACGTGGGCGGTCCGCGCGCGAGCGTGGTGCCGATCTGCGCTACAACATGGAAATCACCCTGTCTGAAGCCTACGTCGGCAAAATGGCGCAAATCCGCGTGCCGACCAGTATTGCCTGCGAAACCTGCAACGGCACCGGGGCGAAAGCCGGCACCAAGCCGGTCACCTGCCGGACCTGTGGTGGCGTGGGAAAGGTGCGCGCCAATCAGGGCTTCTTCACCATCGAACGCCCGTGCCCCTCCTGCATGGGGTCGGGTGAAGTGATCGAGGACCCCTGTGCGACGTGCTCGGGCGCTGGTCGGGTCACGAAAGAACGGACGCTGTCGGTCAATATTCCCGCTGGTGTCGAGGACGGTACCCGCATCAGGCTCGCCGGAGAGGGCGAGGCGGGATTGCGTGGTGGACCCGCCGGCGACCTCTACATCTTTCTCTCGATCAAGCCGCACGCCTTTTTCCAGCGCGACGGAGCGGACCTGTTCTGTAAGGTGCCGATCTCGATGACGACCGCTGCCTTGGGCGGCCAGGTCGAGGTGCCGACCGTCGAGGGCTCGATGACGCGCGTGAAGATCCCGGAAGGCACGGAGACCGGCAAGCAGTTCCGCCTCAAGGGCAAGGGCATGCCGGTCCTGAAGTCGAAGGTGACGGGAGACATGTTCATTCAGGTGGAGGTCGAGACACCCAAAAACCTGAACAGGCGGCAGCGCGAGCTTCTCGCGGAGTTCGAGGCGGAGAGCCGTAACGACACGAGCCCGGAAAGCCATGGCTTCTTTGCCCGCATGAAGGAGTTCTTCGACGGCGGCAAAGGCAAAGACCAAGCCTGACCGTTCAGACGCGGAACAGACCGCGGCGGCCGAACAGTGGCGAGCGGTCCGCCAGCGCCTGGGGATGGCGATAAAGTCGCTCGACATAAGCGACCTCGGCCTTCGAGCCAGCGACGACCGGTGAGCGCTGCGCGAGATGGCGCGGGACAAGGTCGAGCAGGCGCTCGCGTCCGTCCGAAGCTGCACCGCCGGCTTCCTCGACAACCAGCGCGATCGGATTGGCCTCGCACAGCATGCGCAGGCGGCCGTGGGCATAGCCTTCGCGCTGGTCGGCTGGGTAAAGGTAGATGCCGCCGCGCCGGAAGATCCGATGAATTTCGGTGACCAGCGAGCCCAGCCAGCGCATGTTGAAATCACATCCGCGCACGCCTTCTGCCCCCTTCAAGCAGTCGTCGACGTACATTCGAACAGCCTCGTCCCAGTGGCGATAGTTCGAGGCGTTGATGGCGTACTCTTGCGCCTTGGGGGGGATCGCGACGCGCGGCGTCGTCAGCATGAACCGGCGCGTGCCACGGTCCAGCGTAAAGAGCGCGGTCCCCGTACCTTTGCCGAGGGTCAGTGCCAATACGGTCGATGGGCCGTAGACGAGGAAGCCCGAGGCGAGCTGGGCGCTGCCTGGTTGAAGGAAAGCCGCTGAGAGGTCGGTCCGTCTCGGTTCGTCGGCCATCGCATTGCCAGTTCCGTCCGTCGCATCGAGGGGCCGTGGCAATATCGAGAAGATCGACCCGACCGACGCGTTCGTGTCGATGTTCGTTGCGCCATCGAGCGGGGAGATGGCCACGAGCAGGGGGCGGTCGGCGTTCAGCACGGTTGCAGCCTCACTCTCCACCACCAGGACGGCGGCGACCGGTGCCGACGAGAGCGCGGCGCTCAACTGATCCTCGGCTCGGCGTGTCAGGCCATCGGGACCGAGCCCGAGCAACTCGCCGCGATCGAGGCAGCCGGCAAGCTCGGCCATTGCTGCGGTTGTGGCGGCGATGGCCTCGGCCACCTCTTTCTTGGCGGCATCGCGACCGGACCAGCCTGAAAGGTGCGCGATGAGATCGGGCCGATCGGCCATGTGAACCAGTTGTCCTGACGTGGAAGTTTGCTGGGCGGTGCGGGACCATACCCCGTAGCGGCGGATTTCAGCACGAACAACCGTCTGTCTCCAGAGGTCGATTGAGGTCGGGCCCTATATTCATGCCGGCAGGGACCGCGGCTGCGGGAATTTCCACTGGCCGGCTGGCGGCTCGCAGCGCAAGATGACCCGGCAGAGCGCGTGGCGCGTTCCATGGCGGTGGAGGGCCACCGATGCGTCGCGGCCTCTTCGGTTCTGGCCGCTCATGGAACACTTCAATACCAATCGAACGTGAGGGCGTCTCCTTGAGTGTCCAGCAGACAGTCGGTGCAAGCCTGGGCGCGCAGAAGCCCGGCACGGATCGCGGGCCCGTCTCGGTCGTTATTCCGGTCCTGAACGAGGTGCGCGGGCTCGACGCGTTGCTCGGGCGGTTGCTGCCCGTGCTCGAGACCAGTGGGTATCCCTTCGAGATCGTCTTCGTGGATGATGGTTCGCGCGATGGCACCCTGGCCAAGCTGCGTGCGTTCAACAGCAGGGACCCCCGGATCAAGGCCATTTCGTTCAGTCGCAACTTTGGTAAGGAAATTGCCCTGGCTGCCGGCCTCCGGTACGCGACCGGGGATGCCGTGATCGCCATGGATGCCGACCTCCAGCATCCACCCGAAAAGATCCCTGATTTTCTGGCGCTCTGGCACCGGGGCTACGACGTCGTCTATGCCCAGCGGATCGACCGCAGCACCGATACGCCGCTGCGCCGGTTGCTGGCGCGCGGCTACTACGCCGCGTTTCGCCGCCTATCGGGAACGCGGCTGCACGAAAACGCGGGTGACTTCCGGCTCCTGTCGCGGCGGGCGGTCGATGCACTCAACCGGCTGGGAGAGCGCGCGCGCTTCAACAAAGGATTGTTCGCCTGGATCGGCTTCCGTTCGATCGGCCTGCCGTTCGAGGTCGGGGAGCGGGTGAGCGGGGAACCGTCGCGGTGGCGGCTGCGCAAGCTTTGGCATTTCGCCATCGACGGGATCGCCTCGTTCACCACGGTTCCACTGCGGATCTGGTCGTACGTCGGAGGCGTGGTCTCGCTCATCGCGTTCTGCGCAGCGGTCTACTACCTCGTCAAAACACTCATTTTTGGGAGTGATCTTGCGGGTTTTCCGACCTTGATCGTATCGATCATGATGCTGTCGGGGATCCAGCTCATCTCGCTGGGGATCATTGGCGAGTATCTTGGGCGGGTCTACGAGGAAGTGAAGGCACGGCCGCTGTTCCTGGTGGCAGAGGAAATCGGTTTGCTCGGGCAACGGTCCGAATTTGGGGCCCCGGGGCGGCCCATCGAGAGCCTGGGGCCACGCGCGGACATCTCGCGGGCCGCGACGTGAAGCAGGCTCATTGAGTATCGATTCCACACGGGCTTGATCATTTTTGCAGCACAAGCAACGATGATGTGGTGTCGCCGTCGAGCCAGCGCCGAAGTGACCATCGGCCTCGACAAAGGAACACGTCTGGTATACGATATGCCAAAATAGGAGAGCGGTCGTGTCGGGTGCCGTGCACGCGTTTGCGTACTGGACCCAAGCCGAGTTCGGCAGGCAAGCTTCTCCACGACCCCGGTTGCGGGTCGACGACCCTGTGACATGGGTCATCTGGAGGTACGCCTTTGAATCTCAACGAGTTTCAGGCAAAACGGCTCCTTGCGCGCTACGGTATCGCGGCGCCGATGGGGCATGTCGCCCAGTCCGCCGCTGAAGCCGAGGACGTTGCCCGGCGGCTCGGCTGCGCGCGTTACGTCGTCAAGGCTCAGATTCCGATCACCAACCGCCTCGACCAGAATGCGATCGCTTTTGCAAACTCGCCGCAGCAGGTGGGCCAGCAGGCTGGTCGCCTTCTCGGCATGCGGATCGCGGCTGGTGCAGGTGTCAGGGCCATGCCTGTGACGCGAGTCTATATCGAGGAAATGATCGAGCGGCCGCGCGAATACTACGTTGCGGTGACGCTCGACCGGGCGTCGGGGCAAGTCATGATGCTCGGTTCGCGCGAGGGCGGGCAGGCGATCGAATCGCGCGCGGCGAGTGATCCGGGCGTCATACACCGCGCATTCCTGCGGTTGGAGACCAATCGCCTGAGGGCGGATTTCGAGGGGTTTGCACGGCAAGTCGATGCCGGCGAGACGGCCGCGACGGCGCTTGCCGAGGTCTATCGCAACCTCGCCTCGGCCTTCCTGGCATTCGATGCGACGCAGATCGAGATCAACCCGCTCGCCATCTCCCCGGCAGGTCATGTCCTGGCGCTGGACGCAAAAATCGCGGTCGACGACAACGCGATGTTCCGGCGGCCTGAACTGGCGGCCATGCGTGATGACACCGCAGCCTCGGGCCATGATCCGGCGGAACTCGAGGCGCAGCGGTTCCAGATCAACTATCTCGCCCTCGACGGTACGATCGGCGTCGCAGTCAATGGCGCAGGGCTGGCACTGGCCACGCATGACCTGATCGTCGAGGCCGGCGGCCGGCCGGCGAATTTCATGGATATCCGCACCACGGCATCCAGTCTCGATATCGCCAATGGTTTCAATATTCTTCTTGCCCACCCGCAGACCCGGGCCGTGCTGGTCAACGTGCACGGCGGCGGCATGCAGCGCTGCGACACGATTGCTGAAGGGCTGGGGATCGCCCTGCGACGCACGTCGCGACGGCCGCCGATCGTCATCCGGATGGCTGGCAACAACGCCGATTTTGCCCGGACCGTGCTGGCCAACAATGGTGTCGCCTATTCGGCGTCCGACGACATGGACGATGCCGCGCGGCGTGCCGTGATGCTCTCAGCCAAGGAGGCTGCGTGATGGCCATACTCGTCAGACCGGACACCAAGGTCATCTGCCAGGGCTTCACGGGCCGGACAGCGACGTTCCATTGTGCCCGGATGCTGTCGTACGGGACCAACCTCGTCGGCGGCGTCGTGCCTGGAAAGGGAGGACGAACGCACCTCGATCTGCCCGTCTTCGACCGCGTTGCCGATGCCGTTGCCGCCACCGCGGCCGATGCGGCGATCAGTTTCGTGCCGCCGTCATCGGCTGCTGCCTCGTTGATCGAAGCCATCGAGGCGGAGGTCGCGCTTGTCGTGTGCGTGACCGAGCGCATCCCGATCCTCGACATGGTCAAGGTCAAGCAAGCGCTCATGGGGTCGAGGACCCGGCTGATCGGACCCAATTCGCAAGGGCTGCTGGCCCCCGGCATCGCCCAGATCGGTGTCATGTCTACCGTGGACGCCCGGCCCGGGCGCATCGGGATCGTGTCGCGGTCGGCCTCGCTGACCAGCGAGATCGTTCTGCAGACGACGCGCGCGGGGCTCGGCCAGTCGACGACCATCGGGGTCGGGGGTGATCCCGTTCACGGCTTGGACCTGCGGACCTGCGTGGAACTCTTTCTCGATGATCCCGGCACCGACGGAATCATCCTGGTGGGTGAAATCGGCGGCAACGAGGAGGAGGAGGTCGCTTTGCTCGTGGCGAACCGCAAGCCGGCCAAACCAATCGTGGCGCTTGTGGCTGGGCGACACGCCCCACCGGAGCGGCGCATGGGCCATGCCGGGGCGCTGGCGAGCGGCGGGGCTGGATCGGCGGAAGGCAAGATCGCAGCGTTGCAGTCCGCCGGCGTCATCATCGCGCCGAATGCGGCGCGGGTCGGCGACACCATGCGGCTGAGCCTGTTGCGCGCGGCTTGATCGGGTTGGCTTACGACGGATCGGAAATAGCAAAGATTTCCTACCCGCGCGGGTGGTGCCGCGCGCGGGTCAAGAGGGTATCACGCCACACCACCGGACGAACGAGGCCGGGCGGCGAACGCAAAGGCGAAGGGCCAACATGAACGACATGTCCAAGAAGGGTCTGGGCGATGGTGACGGCGGCCGCCGGAAAGCCATTCATCCTGGCGCGGGTCGTCGCAATGCGTTGTCTCATCCCAAGGGCCGCGTGCTCGATCCGGCCGATCGGGACGCCGTGATCGCGCTGATCGGCGAGGGGCCGTACGAGCGTGCGCTCCTCATCGAATATCTGCACAAGATTCAGGACGACGAAGGCTGCCTGAAGGCCGGCCATCTGCACGGCCTGTCCGAATTGCTGCGGATCCCCATGGCCGAGGTTTATGAGGTGGCGACGTTCTATGCGCACTTCGATGTCGTCCCGGACGGGGCGGACGCGCCGCCGCCGGTGACAATCCGAGTGTGCGAGAGCCTGTCTTGCATGCTGGCTGGCGCGGAGGATCTCATCGCAGCACTCGATGCCGAGGCGTTGCCGGGGGTCCGGGTATTGCGCGCACCCTGCATCGGCTCCTGCGACACGGCACCGGCCGCGCACGTCGGCCATCATCATGTGGATCATGCGACCGCCGACAAGCTCAAGATGCTGGCGCTCGAGGGCGAGACGCATCACGCCATGCCCGATTACCAGACCCTGGGCGATTATATCGAGGAGGGCGGATACAAGACCCTCAAGGCTTGTTTGTCCGGTGCGATCTCCGTCGACGAGGTCATCGCCACGCTTTCGGACGCGAGCCTGCGGGGCCTAGGCGGAGCTGGCTTTCCCACCGGTCGCAAATGGACGTTCGTGCGCGCCGAAAAAGGGCCACGGCTGATGGCGGTCAACGGTGACGAGGGCGAGCCCGGCACCTTCAAGGATCGCTACTATCTGGAGCGCCGCCCGCACCAGTTCCTGGAGGGCATGCTCATTGCCGCCTGGGCGGTCGAGGCGCGCGAGGTCTTCATCTACATGCGCGACGAGTATCCCGCCGTGCTCGAGATGCTGGCTGCCGAGATACCCAAGCTCGAGGCGGCGGGACTGGCGCGGCATACGAAGGTCAGCGTGCGGCGGGGGGCAGGAGCCTACATCTGCGGTGAAGAAAGCGCGATGATCGAGTCGATCGAGGGCAAGCGCGGACTGCCGCGGCACCGGCCACCTTACGTCGCGCAGGTCGGCATCTTCAATCGTCCAACGCTCGTCAACAACGTCGAGACGCTCTACTGGGTCCCGAAGATCATCGACGAGGGTCCGGCCTGGTTTGCCGAGCAGGGCATCAACGGTGGCAAGGGCCTGCGCTCCTACTCGGTCTCCGGCCGGGTCAAGAACCCCGGAGTCGTGCTGGCACCGGCCGGCTCCACTGCCGCCGATCTGATAGACCGGTGTGGAGGCATGGCCGATGGCCACACCTTCAAGGGCTATCTGCCCGGTGGCGCGTCGGGTGGCATCCTGCCTGCCGCGATGAGCGACATTCCGCTGGATTTCGGACAGCTCGAGAAGCACGGCTGCTTTGTGGGCAGCCATGCCGTTGTGATCCTGTCCGACCGCGACGACATGAAAGCCGTGGCGCTGAACCTCATGAAGTTCTTCGAGGACGAGAGCTGCGGCCAGTGCACGCCGTGCCGCAACGGCACCGAGAAGGCGGTGAAGCTGATGAGCAGCGAGGCTTGGGACACGGAGTTGCTCAAGGACCTCGCTCAGGTCATGCGGGATGCCTCGATCTGCGGCCTCGGGCAGGCAGCGTCGAACCCGCTGATGAGCGTCGTCAAGTTCTTTCCCGAGGACCTGAAGTGAAGGCTGGTGCCGTGCAATCTCCCTCTCCCCGCGGGTGGGGACAGGGTATTTCGCCGCTCAATTGAACCGCTGGGATCAGATCATGACCAAGAAGATCACCTTCGAGCTCGACGGTCGCCCGGTCGAGGCTGAACCCGGCGAGACCATCTGGCAGGTGGCCAAGCGCGCCGGCACCTCGATCCCGCACCTGTGCTGGCTGCCGGAGCCTGGCTATCGCGCGGACGGCAACTGCCGGGCGTGCATGGTCGAAATCGAGGGCGAGCGCGTGCTGGCGGCCTCCTGCCAACGCGTACCGTCGGCCGGAATGAAGGTGAAGACGGCGAGCGAGCGCGCCAAGAAAAGCCGGGAGATGGTGTTTGAGCTGCTGATCGCCGATCAGCCCGCGAAGGCTGACAGCTACGACCCGGGGTCAAAGTTCTGGACGTGGGTCGGCGCGATGGGTGTGGCGACAGACAGCCGCTTTCCCCGCAGTGACAGGCCGGCCGCCGATTCCTCGCATTCGGCCATCGCTGTCAACTTGGATGCTTGTATCAACTGCGGGCTGTGCGTTCGGGCATGCCGCGAGGTGCAGCACAACGATGTGATCGGCATGGCCTATCGCGGTGCGGGCGCGAAAGTCGTCTTCGACTTCGACAACGACATGGGATCATCGACCTGCGTTGCCTGCGGCGAGTGCGTGCAGGCCTGTCCGACCGGAGCACTGATCGAGACCAACCTGCTGGACGAGGTCGGACGCCGCGTTCAATTCGAGGACAAGAGCGTCGATACGCTGTGCCCCTATTGCGGCGTCGGCTGCCAGACCAAAGTCCACGTCAAGGACAACAAGATCCTTTACGTCGACGGCCGCAATGGACCTGCCAACGAGAACCGGCTCTGCGTCAAGGGGCGCTTCGGGTTCGACTACATCCACCATCCCGATCGGCTGACCAAGCCGCTCATCCGGCGTGACGGGGTTGCCAAGGACCCCAACATGCAGCTCAAGCGGGAGGACATCGGCAAGGTGTTCCGCGAAGCCACTTGGGAAGAGGCTCTGGATCGCGCGGCGCTGGGTCTCAAGGCGATCAAGGACGAGCGCGGCGGACAGGCGCTCGCCGGCTTCGGCTCGGCTAAGGGATCGAACGAGGAAGCCTACCTGTTCCAGAAGCTCATTCGCCAGGGCTTCGGCACGAACAACGTCGATCATTGCACGCGTCTGTGCCATGCGTCCTCGGTCGCTGCCCTGATGGAAGGCCTCAACTCGGGCGCGGTGACGGCTCCGTTCATGGCCGCCGA
Organism: Hyphomicrobiaceae bacterium; assembly: GCA_033765285.1. Classification (GTDB taxonomy): domain Bacteria; phylum Pseudomonadota; class Alphaproteobacteria; order Rhizobiales; family Hyphomicrobiaceae; genus Filomicrobium. The sequence goes on from JANRIE010000010.1 coordinate 58,119, forward strand.
GGACAGCGACTGCATCATCGTCATCGGTGCGCGTCCGACGCAGAACCACCCCGTCGCAGCGACCTATCTCAAGCAGGCGGCCGCGCGCGGTGCCAAGCTGATCATCATGGACCCGCGGGCCCAAGGCAGCGTCGGGCTCGGGCGGTATGCGTCGCATACGCTCCAGTTCAAGCCCGGCATGGACGTCGCGCTGCTGAATGCGATGCTCAACGTGATCGTCACGGAAGGCATGGTCGACATTCAGTACGTGCAGGCGCACACCGAGGGCTACGAAGCGCTCAAAAAGGCCGTCGCACAGTTTCCACCTGAGAAGATGGCCTCGGTGTGCGGCATTCCGGCGGAGACGATCCGCGAGGTCGCCCGGCTGTACGCCAAGTCGGAGCGGTCCATCATCTTTTGGGGCATGGGCATCTCGCAGCATACGCACGGCACCGACAACGCCCGCTGCCTCATCGCGCTCGCCTTGGTCACCGGTCAGATCGGCCGGCGCGGAACGGGCCTGCATCCCTTGCGCGGGCAGAACAACGTCCAGGGCGCATCGGACGCTGGCCTCATCCCGATGGTTTATCCCGATTACATCTCGGTCGAGGATCCGGCGACGCGTGCCAAGTACGAACGGCTGTGGGGCACGAAACTCGATCCGAAGCGGGGCCTGACCGTGGTCGAGATCATGAAGGCGATCCACGACGGGCACATCTCGGGCATGTACATCATGGGTGAGAACCCGGCCATGTCGGATCCGGACGTGCAGCATGCGCGCGAGGCGATCTGCGACCTGTCGCATCTGGTGGTGCAGGATATCTTCCTGACCGAGACGGCATGGCACGCCGATGTGGTGTTGCCGGCCTCGGCGCATGCCGAGAAGTGGGGCACGTTCACGAATACGGACCGCCGCGTGCAGCTCGCGCGGCCGGTCGTCTCACCGCCTGGCGAAGCCAAGCAGGACTGGGAGATCATCAAGGAACTGGCGTGCCGGATCGGCCTCGGCTGGACCTACTCGCAGGTGTCGGAGGTGTTCGCCGAGATGACGCACGTCATGCCGTCGCTCGACAATATCACGTGGGATCGCCTGTTGAACGAGGGTGCCGTCACCTATCCCTGCGATGCTCCCGACAAGCCCGGCAACGAGATCATCTTCGCGACGTCGTTCCCGACGAAATCGGGCCGCGCCAAGCTGGTGCCGGCCAGCCTGCTTCCCCCTGACGAGCTGCCGGACGACGATTACCCGATGGTGCTGACAACGGGTCGCGTCCTCGAGCACTGGCACACGGGTTCGATGACCCGGCGGGCTTCCAAGCTGGACGATCTCGAACCGGAAGCCTTCGCCAGCCTGCATCCGAGCGAACTGCGGCGGCTCGGCCTCACCGCCGGTGACATGCTCGAAGTGTCGACGCGCCGCGGTAGCGTGCAACTGAAGTCACGCGCCGATCGTGACGTGCCCGAGGGGATGGTCTTCATCGCATTCTGCTATGCGGAAGCGGCGGCCAACCTGCTGACCAACCCGAAGCTCGATCCGATGGGGAAAATCCCGGAGTTCAAGTACTGCGCGGCCAAGGTAGAGCGGGTGCTCGAGCGCGCGGAGGCGGCCGAGTAGCCGCCTCGCCTGCGGGTTCGCCGCAGAGGCCGAACTGGGCCCTTCCCTCTTACCCGCTCATGGAGCGGGTCAGGGGCGCTTCACATGAACGGATGGCGCGGGTCGGCGTGATAGGCCTGCAATTCGTCGCCGTCGTCGTCCGTTTCGACGAGGCGGACCGGGTAGCCCCAAAGGTTCGCCGTGTGCTCCAGGACGCGCTGGGCGTCCCGTTCCTCGAGGTGGAGGCCGTTCTTGACGGCGTGCCGGATCTCGAGGCAGCGGTCGCCCTCGAGGTCGACGTCCATGATCTGCAGGTCAGGGTCCTGGCGGGCGACGTCGTAGAGATTGGAGAGAGACCGCCGCACACGCATATAGCCGCGTTCGTCGTGGATGGCGGCCACCCTCAAGTCGTCCTCGTCCTCGTCGTCCACGACGAGGAACAAGCCCTGCGAGCGGATCAGGGCCGGCGACAGGAACTGGGACACGAAGCTTTCATCGCGATAGTTGGCCCAGATGTCGCGCAGAACGGCAAAGGGCTCGCCATTGCCGGCGATCTCGGGGAACCACTGGCGATCCTCGGCGGTCGGTGTCGAGACGATGCGCACGATGTCCTGCATCATGGCAAAGCCCAGGGCATAGGGGTTGATGCCGCCGAAGCGGCGATCGTCGTAGCTGGGCTGGGTGACGACGTTGGTGTGGGAGTGCAGGAACTCCATGAAGGCGCTGTCGTCGATCTGGCCCATCTCGTGCAGCCGGGTCATGATGGTGTAGTGCGTGAACGTGGCACAGCCTTCGTTCATCAGCTTGGTCTGCCGCTGCGGATAGAAATACTGCGAGATGATACGCACGATGCGGATCACTTCGCGCTGCCAGGGTTTCAGGCGCGGTGCCGTCTTCTCGATGAAGTAGAGCAGGTTTTCTTCGGGCAGTCCCAATAGTTCGCGGCGGCGATCGTCGGCGGTCCGGCGCTTTGTCCGGGCCGGGCCCGCCGGCACCGTCCGCCACAGGTCGTTGAACATGCGCTCGTCGTGGGCACGGCGCTCCTGCTCCCGGCGCTCCTCGGACCGCAGGTCGAGCGTGCGCTTGCCGGGATAGCGGTGAACGCCCTGGTTCTGCAACGCGTGGGCGGCGTCGACCAGGCGTTCGACCTCGGCGACACCGTAGCGCTCCTCGCAGCGGGCGATGTAGGTCTTGGCAAACGACAAGTAGTCGAGGATGCCGGCGGCGTCCGTCCATTGCTTGAACGCATAGTTGTTCTTGAAGAAATGATTGTGACCGAGGCCCGCATGCGCCAGCACGAGCGTCTGCATCGTCGCGGAGTTTTCCTCCATGATGTAGACGACGCAGGGATCGGAGTTGATGACGATCTCGTAGGCGAGGCCCTGATAGCCCTTGCGGTACAGCATCTCGTTGCGGGCGAAGTGCTTTCCGAATGACCAATGCCGGTAAAACAGAGGCATGCCGGTCGAGGCATAGGCGTCGAGCATCTGCTCGGACGTGATGATCTCGATCTGGTTGCGATAGATCGAAAGCCCCAGCTCCTGAAGCCCGACCCGTTCGACGGCGTCGTAAATGCGGTCCAGCGTATCGAAGTTCCAATCGGCACCCTTGTAGAGCAGGGGGCCTTTTGTGGGCGTCGTCAGCAGGCTCATCGGTTGGTGCCTCTGTGTCTCAAGTCGCTGCCGAGGCCCGCGCGCTCTTCTTCTCGAACAGCTCGCGGAATACGGGATAGATATCGCTGCGGTCATTGACGCGGCGCATCGCCATGGGCACGTCGGCACCTAGCAGCAACTCGAAATTGCGCCAGAGCGTCGAGCCGCCGGGACGTCCCGCCTTGCTGTCGTCGCGGCTGCCGACTTCGACGTAGGCGTAGTACTGGCACATCGGCAGGATGACGTTTTTCAGCAGCGCGACCGACGTGGCGTTGTCGGTCGGCAGGTTGTCGCCGTCGGAGGCCTGGGCGGCGTAGATGTTCCACTCACGGGCCGGGAAGCGGTCATTGGCGATCGCGATCATGGCTTCGAGGGCCGTCGAGACGATGGTCCCGCCCGTCTCGGGGCTGTGGAAGAACGTATCCTCGTCCACCTCCTTGGCCTCGTGTGTGTGGCGGATGAAAACGACCTCGACGCGGCGGTAGCGCCGCGACAAAAACAAATACAGCAGGCTGTAGAAACGCTTGGCGAGGTCCTTGCGGTGCTCGTCCATCGAGCCGGACACGTCCATGAGGCAGAAGATCACCGCCTGTGCGACGGGAACGGGCTCGTTGTCGAACCGGCGGTAGCGCACGTCGATGGGGTCGATGAACGGGATGGCGACCAGACGGCGGTGCTGGCGCTCGATTTCGCTGCGCGTGGCGGCCAGTACGTCCTCGGAGGCACCCGCGCGCTCCTCCTCGGCTAGCCGGGCCTCGAGTGCTGCGACTTCGTCGGGGCTAGGGCGGCGCAGCGCAATCCGTCGCGAGAGGCTGTTGCGCAACGTGCGTGGTATCGAAATAGCCGACGGGGGACCCGACGTGCGGTAGCCGGCGCGCCGAGGCTCGGTCTGGTCCTCCCCCATGATTTGGCGCTTGGCGAGGTCGGGAAGCTCGAGGTCCTCGAGGAACAGATCCATGAACTCTTCGTCGGACAGGACGAAGCGAAACTCGTCCTCGCCGTCGCCGCCGTATCCGCCACTGCCGCCGCCCCCTTCGGGCCGGGGAATAAGGTCGCCTTCGACGTGGGTTTTGTTGCCGGGCAGCACGTACTCCTTCACGCCGCCCTCACCAGAGCGGCGGAAGGCTGGCTCGTGCACGCCGCCGGCTGGGACCGAGATTTCCCCGCCCTGGCCTATGTCCTTGATGGATTTCTTTTGCGAGGCCTCCTGCACCGCGCGCTTCACAAGGGCGCGGGAACGCCGGATGAAGCGCTGGCGGTTGGCAAGGCTCTTGCCGCTCGGGTCGCGGCGTCGGTCAATGATGTGCACGTTTGGACTGCTCGATGGTTGGCTTGGCCCGGTGGCGCAGTGACCCGCGCCCCCGGACACATTTCGCGTTGCCTCAGCTTGACTGCTTTACACGCATATACCACTCCACCAGACGCCGCACCTGCCGCTCGGTGTAGCCGCGCGACACCATGCGATCGACGAACTCACCGTGCTTGCGCTCGGTTTCGCTGTCGCGCTTCGACCCGAAGCTGATGACCGGCAGCAGGTTCTCGACCTGTGAGAACATGCGCCGCTCGATCACCTCGCGGATTTTCTCGTAGCTCGTCCACGACGGGTTCTTGCCGCCATGCTGGGCGCGCGAGCGGAGCGTGAATTTCACGATCTCGTTGCGGAAGTCCTTCGGGTTGGCGATGCCGGCGGGCTTCTCGATCTTGGACAGTTCCTGGTTCAGAAGTTCGCGATTGAGGAGCTGGCCGGTGTCGGGATCCTTGAAATCCTGGTCCTCGATCCAGGCGTCGGCATAATCGACGTAGCGCTCGAACAGGTTCTGGCCGAAGTCGTGGTAGCTCTCAAGGTAGGCCTTCTGGATCTCGTTGCCGATGAACTCGGCGTAGCGCGGCCCAAGCTCGGCCTTGATGAACTCGATGTAGGCGTTCTGCACGTCGTCGGGGAACTGCTCGCGACGGATCGCCTGCTCGAGCACGTACATCAGGTGAACGGGGTCGGCACCGACCTCCTCGGTGTCGTGATTGAAGGTCGCCGAGAGCGTCTTGAACGCAAACCGCGTCGAGATGCCCTCCATGCCCTCGTCCACCCCGGCCGCGTCCTTGTACTCCTGCATCGTGCGGGCCTTGGGGTCGGTCTCCTTCAAGCTCTCGCCATCGTAGACCCGCATCTTGGAGTACAGCGAGGAGTTCTCGTGCGACTTCAGCCGTGAGAGCACCGCGAACCGGGCGAGCATGTCGAGCGTGCCGGGTGCGCAGGGGGCCTTTGACAGCTCAGAGTTGCGAATGAGCTTGTCGTAGATTTTGACCTCCTCCTGCACACGCAAGCAGTAGGGCACCTTGATCACATAGATGCGGTCGATGAAGGCTTCGTTGGTCTTGTTGTTCTTGAATGTCCGCCACTCGGCTTCGTTGGAGTGGGCCATGATGATGCCCGTGAAGGGAATGGCACCAATGTTCTCCGAGCCGATGTAGTTGCCTTCCTGGGTCGCCGTCAGCAGCGGGTGCAGCATCTTGATCGGTGCCTTGAACATCTCGACGAACTCGAGCACGCCTTGGTTGGCGCGGTTGAGGCCGCCCGAGTAGGAGTAGGCGTCGGCGTCGTTCTGGGCGTGCATCTCCAGCTTGCGGATGTCGACCTTGCCGACGAGCGAGGAGACGTCCTGGTTGTTCTCATCGCCAGGCTCGGTCTTGGCGACGCCGATCTGGCGCAACCGGGACGGCATCAGGCGGGCGACCTTGAACTTCGTGAGATCGCCGCCGAATTCTTCCAGACGCTTGAGGCACCACGGGCTCATCTGGCCGGTGAGGCGGCGGCGGGGGATGCCGTAGTCCCTCTCCAGCACGGCACCCGTGGTCTCGGGGTCGAACAGCGACAGCGGGCTCTCGAAGATCGGCGACAGCTCGTCGCCGGCCTTCAGGACGTAGATGGGCCGTAACTCCATCAGCGCCTTGATGCGCTCCGCCAGCGACGACTTGCCACCCCCCACGGGCCCGAGGAGATAGAGGATCTGCTTGCGCTCTTCGAGCCCCTGGGCAGCCTGCCGCAGAAACGCGACGATGCGCTCGATCGTCTCCTCCATGCCGTAGAATTCGGTGAACGAGGGGTAGGTCTTGATCGTGCGGTTCATGAACACGCGGCCGAGGATGCTGTCCTTGGACGTGTCGACCACGACCGGCTCACCGATGGCGGCGAGCAGGCGCTCATGCGCGGTGGCGTACATCATGGGGTCGGACCGGCAGCCCTCCAGATACTCCTGGAGCGACATGAGCGTTTCCCGGCGCGCGTCGAAGCTCTGCGCGTAGCTTTCAAACAGTCCCATAACCAGAGCGCCTCCACATTCGGTTGCCTCGAACTCCGGGGGTGAGCACGCGACATGCCAGAACCCGACGAGCCCTGCGTTCTGCTCAATATATGAGGAATACGAACCGCGGCATCAACCGGCCGCTGAGTTCACCCCCTCCCAGTGCCAACTCGCAAATGATGAGAGGCATTTGTGTCCAAGTGACGATAGCCTATTTCACGTCGATTGGACCATCGTCATAGCGACCGTGTCCCGGCCATTGCGAGCAGTCGACATGTGATGCTGCCAAAGCGTGCCCGACGCGCCTGCGCCTTTGCGCGTGGCGCGAATGCGCTGTTCGGTTCCCGCGAGCAGCTCGTCCCGTCGCCGAACGTATCCTGCAGAGGCTGCTGGCGGCATACGGGCGTGCTGGCGGTCGTCGGGCCTGACGCGAGCGCCGCGAGCGGTTCGCCGGCGGACGTGGACGGCCGGGACCGAATTCTAGAACTGGAAATAGATGAAGCCGACGTCGGTGTGTTGGGAGACCACCACGATGTAGGCGACGATCAGGCTGGTCAGCGCAGCGCGGGGCCAGGCTGGCCAGTCGAGCACGAAGAAGCGGCCATAGCGCTGCTCGGCCCATTCGAGTGCGGCAATGACCCCACTGAGGGTGACCAGCATGGCGAGTAGCCCACTGTGGGCGGGATACCACTCGAAGTTGCCCAATGCCCCGATCATCGACAGCATCAGCGTGCTGTCACCGGCCCGGAACAGGAACCAGCCGACGAGTACCACGCTCATGGTGGTTATCCAGCCCGCCAGGCTCGCCAGTCCGTAGGCCGGGGGCCAGCGGCCAATCAGGTGATTGATCCCGAGCGCGACCCCGTGCAGGGCACCCCACAATACGAAGGTCCAACTGGCACCGTGCCAAAGCCCACCCAAGAGCATCGTCAGCATCAGGTTGCGGATGTAAAGCCCCTGGGACCCGCGACTGCCTCCGAGCGGAACGTAGATGTAGTCGCGCAACCAATTGCTGAGCGAGATGTGCCAGCGCCGCCAGAAATCGACGAGCGACGTCGCCCAGTAGGGAAAGTTGAAATTCCAGATCAACTCGATGCCGAACAACAGCGCAACGCCCTTGGCAATCAGGCTGTAGCCCAGAAAGTCGCCATAGATTTGCAGCGCGAACGCAAGCGTCCCGAGTACCACCCACCAGCCGGACGCGTGCCGCGTCGAATAGGCTAGTTCGACGTGTGGAGCCAGAACGTCGGCAATGCCAATCTTGACGAAATACCCCAGCACAATCAGCCAGATCGCCTCGGCTACCTGACGGCGTGTGACGGTTCGCCGGCGATGGAACTGCGTGAGCAGGTCGCGCGCGCGCTCGATCGGGCCTGCCACGAGTTGCGGGAAGAAGGCGATGAACGCGCCGAAGCAAATGAAGTCTCGCTCGGCGCGGATGTCGCGCCTATAGACATCGACCATGTAGGCGATGGCCTGAAACGTGTAGAACGATATGCCGATGGGCAGGATGATCTGCAGCACGAACTTGGATTGAGAAAAGCCCATCTGGGCGAGCATCACAAGAAAAGAGTCGATGAAGAAATTGGCATATTTGAACGTCACCAGGATTCCGACGAGAACGACGATCCCCGCACCCAACCACACCCGCGCATGCTTGCTCGTCTCGATCATGCGGCCGACGCCGTAGGCCACGACGATCGACAGAAGGAAAAGAGAAAGAAAGCGCCAGTCCCACCAGCCATAGAAAAAAAGCGAAGCGACAAAGATCAGGGCATTCTGGATGCGCAGGCTGTCGTGAAACAGGTGGTAAAGTGCGAGCACGAGCGGCAAGAAGGCAAAGAACGCGATCTCGGTGAACGACATGGGATCTCGCGTTTCCGGCTCACTCGCGGGTGGATACGACTGGCATCGCCGACAGCTTTTCGGCAAGTGCGTCCGTGTAAATCAGCCGGCCGTTGCGGTCCAGGTGCGTCAAGCTCTCGAACACGTCGAGCGGGTAGGTGACGGGCATGTCGATCACCTGCTCCGGCGCAAGGCCCAACCGCGTCACAAGGTCGGGCTTCATGCGCGCCCAGTTCGCCTCGATCTCGGGGTCCAGGCAGTTCGACGGAACCGGCGTGAACAAGACGAGGAAGCGCTCGGCTCCAACCTGGGCGACGAGGGCGCGCAGGTCGTCGAGTGCGGCGAAGTACAGTGCTGTCGGCGGGTGCCGGAAGTTCTCGCGACAGTGTTTGGGCTGGCTGCCGGCGTCTCCAAGATCGGCTGCATTCGCGCGGGGGCCCAGGGGGGCCGGCGCGCTCGCTACACCGTGCGTCGTCACTTCATCGCGAAACCGCTGGAGTGGTCCATAATACAGCCCGTACGTGCCCTTCATCGGCAGGCTCAGAACGTGGTCGAGGGCGTACTGCTCGACCATGCGCGTCATGAGGGCCAGCGGGGCTTGCTGTTGTTCGGGAGAGGCCTGGCCTCCGGAGTCGACGAAACGGACCCAGGCGTCCCATGCCTTGCGGCGGCGCACCTGGTCGGGATGGATGACGACAACGATCCGGCCAGCGTGCTTTTTGCGCTCGACCAGGAAGGTGCGCAGCATGCGCGCGTAGCCGGTCGGCCCAAGATAGGCGATGGAGCACAGGGACGCTACGCGCGGCGTTCCCGGCAAGCGCGCAGCCAGCCGTTCGACGTGGATGCCCATGAGGCAGGAACTGTCGCCGATGAACAGGATATCCTGGTCCGGCAGGCTCTGCGCCCGTAGAATCTGCTCATAGATGACAACGGAGGTCGTCTTGTCATGGGCCAGTCGAAGTTTGTCGGCCTCCGGCAGGGACCTATAGGCGAAGAAGACCACGAGGCCGATGAGGATCAGCAAGGCTGCTGTCCGCCATGTCTCGTCCACGATCATCGCGAAAACACGGGCCGACTCTGTCAGCCGAGCCCGGACACTGCTTCCCGCGCGTGGCCCCGATGTGTCGACATTCGGCGTCATGGGGCATTACCCTGCCGGTCGCCAGACCTCACCACCCGTATCAGGTAGCAGGCGATCAAAAGGGCGGCTGCGACGACCAGCGGCATGGCGATCAGGCTGTAGCGCGGCAGGAATACGTGAGCCAGAGCATGGGCCCCGAAGTAAGCATTGACGATCAGGCTAAGCGCGATCGCGGCTTGCAGAACCGGTGGGGCGGTGCGTCCAAGAAAGAAGATCGCGCTGAGGCCCACCGAGGCGGCTGCAACGAGCAGTGTCAGCGGCGAGCGGACGACCTCCAGGGCCTTGGCCCACGAGGCTTCCGCACCGGCATAGCGGCCCGCGCGCTGGTCGCACGCGCGCATCTGCGTCTGGCTTGGCGGCCTCAGCGCCGTGATCTCGTAGACCCGATCGGCGCGCCATTTGCTGTCACCCGACGTCATCCATTCGAGCCGCTCGCAGGCTGACTGCAATTTGCGCGAGGCAGGTCGCGCCGCCGTTGAACCTTCCCAGAGCAGCACATAGGTCGCCGTGACATTTCGCAGATAGATATCCGGGTGCTGTTGGATCGCCAGCTTGGCGAAACGACCGCACATGTCGCCGCAACCTTCGGATTTGAGCCCCCCGCTTGCGATGCCCAGCGCCGTGATGCCGCGGCCGAAGTGCGCATTGTAGTTTTCACTTTGGCTTTGGCCGTACCGCCATGGCCACGGCTCGGCGAGGTGCCGACGTCGTGTTTCCTGGCTGGCGTCGACGAGGCGACGCAGCTTGTCCTGGTCGGGATCGGACGGGTCATGCTCGACGAACCACGTCGTATAGCCGAATAGCGATAGGCTGCCCTGTGTACTGGCTGAGAAGTGGCCGTGGCTGATGTAGTTTGCAGTGCACATCCCCAGGTAGCTGGTGATCGGCACCACTATGAGCAGCGCGAAGGCGCGCAGGACCCGGCCGGGGAAGAACAACGCGATGATCGCGGCAGGTGCCACGAGCGCGATGCCGACCCCCTTCACCACAACGGCTATAGCGATGCCGACGCCAGCGATCAGCAGCTTCGTGTCGGCGTATTGGTGCAGGGCTGCCAGAACGGCCGCCGCAAAAATCAGGACACCGAACTGGAACAAACCCTCCGACGCCACATAGAGGCCGGGGCCGACGACGGATTCGCTCAGCAGAACCCACAGCAGGCCAAGGCCGGATGCCAGCCACCATCCCGTAATCCGGGCGATTGTCCAGAACAGTGCAATGGTTGCGGCGATCAGCAGAATGATCTGCAAGCGCGCCACCTGTGGGAGTGCTGCAATCGCTTCGAGCGCCGCCACCCAGATGTGGACGCCGGGCGTGCGCATGGCGTCGCCTTCGACATAGCCGAACGTGTCCGTCACGATCAGCGGCGTGCCGGCCGTGGGCATGAACAGCATCATCGTCCACAGGCAGCCCGCCATGGCACAGCCCCCGAAAAACCACGGGCCAGCCAGTTCTGCGCGTCCGGTGAGCCAGCCGGCGAGTGGGAGCAACACCAGTGGGGCCAGCACGAGGACCGTCAGCGCGAAACCGGAGCTGATCTGCAACGACTCTCGCCATCGGTCAGCCCAGCCGTCGGGCACGAACCGCACCTCCTTGATCAGCAAGGGTGAGGTTGGACCAGAAAGAAACCGAACACGCCAATGGGTCGCGGCCACCGGCGCCGAGAGACTGAGGTGGTGGGGACCGGCACGAGGCTGGTTGAGTACGGCTGCCTGTTGCTGCCATTCGTTGCCGCTTTGGCTCGTCTCGACCGCAATGGATATGTCGCGTGCGTTCCGGTAGTCCAGTCCATAGGTGATCTCGATGCGTGCCATCGCAATCGGTGCATCGAAAATCTGGCCGATGTAGCGGCTGCCGATCGCCGTCTCGGTCATGAAGCCGGTTGCTTCGTTGGTGTCGAAGGCTTTTTCGGGCAGGGTATGAGGGCGCGCGGGCTCCGAGCCGATCGGCGTGGCCAGGGGTGCCGACCAGATCAATACCAAGACGGCAACCGACGCGGCCGCCCAGAAGCCCAGCAGGACGCGCGCGAGGACGGTGCCGTGGCGACCACCGACGGCTTGGAGCCGGTCCATGAGGCGCGGCACCATCAGGCTCTGGCAGCTTTGCACGATCCGACCGAACATGTGCCGTGGGCTTTCGCGATCCAATACCAAGGGGGTGTGCAGACGGTATCATGCGCAGGCCGATCGCGCCTGGCACCGAGACACTTATTCGAGATGACCTGCCTGTATCCTGCGCCAGCGCTCCGTGGCCTCTCGCATCTCGGCCAACCGCTGCAGGTCGTTGGATCGTGCACCTTCGAGGTGGCGGCGGGCGTCCAGGAATGCCTGGTAGTTCTGAGCCAGGGAGGCCTCCATCATTTCGTCGCCGGCTCCCGACACGTGCTTGCCATCGACGATCGTCTGGACGTCTTTCAGCAGTGCATCGAGCTTGATCCAGAACGCTTCTTTCGCCTTGTTGCGGACGTGGCTCATCGCTTCGCGTTGCGATCGCGCATCACGCAAAATGGCGGCTGCTTTCTGCACCACAGCGTCCCGGCGCAGCTCTGCCAACTCCTCCTCGGTGTTGCGGTGGCCGTCACTCGCGATGGCGGCTGGGGCGTCTTCGGGCATGTCAAACTGGCCTGTCATCAACCGGTCGTAGGCGTCGAGCACCTCGCCGATGCTGCCATCGACGACGAGGCTGCCCCGATCGAGGATCAGGCCCCGCTGGCACATGGCTTCCATCATCTGCGGCGAGTGCGAGATCAGCACGACCGTGCGGTCCGAACGGATCAGATCCTGCACCGCCTCGCGGGCCTTGTCGCGGAAGCTCCCGTCACCGGCAGAGAGGGTCTCGTCGATCATCAGGATGTCGGCGGGGAGAAACAGCGACAGCGAGAAGCCCAATCGGGCCCGCATGCCCGCCGAGTAGATGGCGAGCGGTTCGTCCACCCAGTTTCCGATCTCGGAGAAGGCGATGATATCGTCGATATGCTTGTCGATGACGCTCGGAAAGTGCCCCTGGTAGAGTGCTGCCGTGTACAGGTTCTCCCGGCCGGTCAGCATGGGATCAAAGCCGGCACCCGGTGCCAGAATCGTGGTCGTCAGGCCATCTGCGACCTGCAAGCGGCCCTCGTCGGGCGAGATGATGCCGGCCAGCGTGCGCAGCATCGTTGATTTGCCCGAGCCGTTGCGGCCAATGAGGGCGACCGTTTCGCCGCGTTTCAGCTTGAAGCTGACGTCGCGGAACGCCCAGTGACCCTTGCTCCAGAGCCGCCCGACGCCGCGGCCCCTCGGCAATCGCACCCCCAGATTTTCGACTTGGATGGCGACGGATGATCCGGCCTTGCTCGTCATTGTGGCGTCTTGCTCGCTGTTTCTCGATGCTCGGAAAAGCAGAATGTTGGTGAATTGCCCCCGCTTCAAGCGCAGTCAAGCGTCGCATCGCGAGCCCTTGCCGCGCTTTGCAACCCCAAATGCGCCGGCAAGCGGCTCGCAGCGCGTTCGCATTCGACGCGATCACGTTTGCCTCTGGTGGCCCACACCAGGATCTGGTCTGGGAAACCGGGTCGATGTCCCCGATCGACGCCGAGCCGCAGCCATCCCAGGCGATCCTGCCGTGGTACACGTATCGGAGCATGCTCGGGGTCCAACCGGTAATGAGACACGTCGTTCGTCCTCCGTCAGCGCCGGGGCGTTCAGTGTCTACACCAACTGCGCGGATTTCACACGTTCCTCCGGCCCAGCGCTGCGACAAGCCTCCCGATACCGGGTCAAAGGCTCTCCGAGGGCCGCGGGGCTGAGAACGACTGCGTCTCGTGTGAGGACGGCGTGGCCTGGGTTCACCATCCGCAATCGGGTGCCCGGGTGTTGAGGGCCTCAGCGCTTGCGATCGCGCAGCCGCCAATAGGCGAGCCGGGCCAGGCGGTAGGGCAGTTTCACGGTGCTCCAACCGGGGTTCTTCAGGGCATCGGCAATGACGAACGCGACGCGACCCGGGTTGTTGAGCTGCGCACGGGCCTCCGCGAGGGCCAATCTCAATTCCTGCACGCGCTCCTCGGCGTCGTCGGCGCGTCTCAGGAGCCTGCGTTGGGATACCCCCATTTCAGCCCCGATAGCGACCATACGGGCGAAATCGCTCGCGTATTGATCGTCGACTTTATTTGGAGTGCACAGAATAGCCAGCCGGCGCTGACGTGAGCCGAACGCGCGCTCCAGGCTGGACAGCAGGAGGGCCGCTCTCTCAAGGCTTAGTTCCTTGAGTTCGTCCTCGATCGCCTCATCGTCCGGCAAGATCATCCAGTCGAGGCGCGCCAGCAGAGGCTCGAGGTCGTTGGTCAACAGCGCCTCTTCATCGAAAATCAGATGGGCGTGCAGCCGGTAACTGAGGATGTGTACGAACCGGGTCCAGGATATCTCCAGGCTCGCGAGGCCGCGCACCTGCATGTGGTCGGCGATCGCTACGGCCATGTCGACGCATGAGCCCAGTTCGGCGCGCTTCTTGTCCGCAAAATGCCGAAGCGCGTCCCGTGCCCGTCCCGCGTCTTCGCTGGCCTGCGGTGACAGAGTGCCTGAGGCTGCCAGATCGGCCGCGCAGAACGGACTGTCCAGTGCCGCCAGGGCGAGCCGATAGCGTGCGTCCTCGCTCGACGACCGCGCAAGCCGCTTGAGTGCATCCTCGAAGACGAGGTGCGCGGTCGGGATGGACCCGGACCGCTTGCGCGTCATGCCACGATCGCGACTAGTCTTGAGTTGTCCGATCAGCAGCGGCGACACCGCCGGGGGGCCGTGGCTGTCCAGGAGACCCAGGAAGATCAGTTGCTGCCAATGCGTGGCGACGGGGGCGAGCGAGAGGGCATCGGCGACCGCCATCATCGCCGGCTTGGACAACAGCAGGTGTGACAGCGTCGCAGGCATGGATGGAGCGGGTGCGGGCGATGCACCCATGTACGTGCGATAGCGCAAGTAGTCGGCAAAGCAGTAGCTGGTGCCGTACGTGCCGCTCGCCGCCATGTCGATCTGAAGGAGCGGGGCGTCAGCCTTGCGGTGGCGGGCGACCGCGGCCGCAACAGCGGTGGCCGACAACTCCACCGCACCGATGACGACGAGGAAGCTGTCAGCCGCAACGGTACGCAGTGCGGCGGAGAGTGCAGCAGCGCGTTGCTGCCCGACCTCGGCGCAGACGCTCAGCGCGCGGGGCGCGCCAGCCTCGGCAAGGGCTGTGTCCGGATCGGCTGCCGCGAGTTTCTCGGCCACGGCCTGGCCGAACTTGTCGTTCTCGAGCACCATGACGACGCTGATGTCGTCGGCCTCGCCTGCGTTGATGGTGATGCGAGCCGGCTTGCGGCCAGGCGGCTGAAAGGACACGACACACAACCGGTGCGGCTGGTCGATCCTGCGCTGGGGTGTGACCTGAGCGGCGTGCTGCATCGTGATCCTCAGTCGTCGAGCATGATCGACTGGTAGCGCGACATAAGCTGCTGCTCGTCGAAACTGTCTTTCGCGTAGCGCAGTGTGCGTGCTGACAACTGCGGGTAAAAGTCGCTGGCCGGGTCAGCGAGTTGGCCAATCTTGCCGACGAGATCGCCGGGGTTAATGGCCGTGAACAGCGCGTTCTCGCCCTCGGTGAAATCCTTTTCGAACAGGTGCCGCGACATGATGCACGGCAACCCCATCGACATGGCCTCCATCAGCACCTGCGGGAAGCCCTCGGACCGCGAGCACACGATGACGGCGTCGTGCTCGGCATACAGCTTCGGCAGGTCCTTGAAGTTGACGTAGCCGATGTAGCGCCGGTTTTCCTCGACTCCCGCGTCGAAGGTCCCGGCGAACGTGAAGGTGACGTCGGGATGTGTGGCCCAAACATCACGCGCGGCCGCTTCGAGAACATCGTACCCCTTCTCCGCGCTTTTTCGGCCGATGAAGAGAAACCGGCGGCAGGGACCCTCGCGCGGCTTGTCACTTCTGAATACCGTCTGGTCGACGCCGCGGTAGCAGACTTTGATTTTTTCGGGTTCGTGCGTGATCTGCGACAAGCGCGCCTGTTCGCGCCGCGTCATGACGATGATCGCATCGGCGAGTTCGGCGGCTATGCGCTCGGTCAGCGTCAGGTTGAAATATTGGGCCGTGCCGCTGAACGGCTGGCCCGATTTCTCGTAGACGTGGGCCTTGGTCGTCAGATCGTCACCGCCGACGCGCATGACATAGCGCAAGCCCTGGCGCTTGGCTGCCACCGCTGCCGCATAACAGTATGTGATGGTTCGGCCATTGAGGTTCGAGACCACGTCGGCCTGGAGACGTCGCAGAACGGGCAACAGGATCTCGACAAGGCGCTGGCCGCGGTCGGACGAGGGAAAGTTGGGCTCGTCGATGCGATAGAAATTGACACCGTAGTCTCGCTCGAGCCTGCGGCGGTGCGGGTCCGACGCCGGTGGCGGGGTATGCATCATGATCGTAATGCGCGCCCGGTCCTTCAAGTTGCCGAGAATGCTGGGATATTTGTAATTGCCGCGCAACTGCCAAAGGTTGGGGTGTTCGTTGTTGTAGCAGGGCTCGTAAAAAACGATGTGGCGCATGCTGGCCCCGATCCCAATCGACACGTCGGCGACGAATGCCCTCGAAAAAGATAAATTGCTCGCCCGTCTGATGGTCCGTGACTTGCCGCCGGCACAGGATCGGCCGAGCGGCCGCCGGAGACCGGGTCGACATGCGCGACGCAACGCTGTTGCCTGGCCCGTTTCGTCAAGTCCTCAGCACCCTGCGGATGCGGCGTAGCATGGACCGTGGCAACACCGAAGCGCGGATCGCCCGGCTGGCGTGTTTCATCATCTGCGTGCCTAACGTGCAACATCCTGCGCTCGCACGAAATCCGGGCGGTCCGTCCAGCGGTTGCGACGTCGGTGCCGCATCCGACCGTCGCCGGGTGAATGCGGTGCAGGGTGACGTCGCGGCGAGAGTGGATCGGCGTCTCCTCTGTTTCGGGGCCCGCACGCCCTCCGACGTCATTGTCGAGGGGGCGGGTGCTGGGCCTCGCCGACGATCCCGCCGCCGCGGCTATTTGCGGGCAACGACCGTGATCAGGCCGCCGGCCTTGACACTTTCGAGCTTGAAGCCGGCGTTCTTGATCATCGCCTTCAAGGCATCGGCAGTGAAGAACGAGAAGTGCCCCTGCCCCAGCAGGTGCCATGCTTCCCCCTTGGCGACATGGTCGGGGCAGCCGAGGTAGAGCGTCTTGAGGTAGAGAATGCCGCCGGGCCGGGTGATGCGGTAGCAGGTCTTGAGGTCGTCGAACGGCTCGTAGGAGTGCTCCAGGTAGTCGAAATTCATCACGATGTCATAGGCATCGGCGGGAAGATCGAGGTCCTTGGTGAAGCCATGCTTGGCGTCGAGGCCCATCTCGCGCAGCATGTCGACACTGACTTTATTGACGTCGTTACCGGCAGCCTCGATGCCGAGATCGCGCGCGCCCATCATGACGGTGCCGGCTCCACAGCCCATATCGTAGAGCGTCTTGGCTTTGCGGCCGAGATACTTCTGTGCGGTCTCGACGTGGGTGCGGTGCACCTCCAGCACATTCGGCCGATCGAGTTTTTTCTGCAGCAACTCACGTTGCTTCGGACCACCGGAAATGTAGTTGCGATAAAGGAAGATGGGGTCCGGACGGGGCGATACCGGTACATAGCCGCATTTCGTGCACTCGATCAGGCGCATCGGGCGGCCCGCATACCACGTTGGAACAGAACTCTCCATGTAGAGTTTGAAATCGGTGCCGCCACAATGGTTGCAGCTCGTGACGTCGTACCAGTCCATGATCGGTCTCCAACGTGTTGGTTTGCGATCCTCATCCCTGGTCCGTGCGGCGCCGAGCCAGGACGAAGATGAGGGTGCCTTGAGTGACCTCGATGAGTTCGAAGCCGGCGTGCTCCACCATCCGGCGCAGGACGGATGGATAAAAGAAGTAGAAGTGCTCGTTACAGAACAAATGCCAGGCGTCGCCGTTCTCCAGATGGCCTGGCGAGCCGAGATACAGCGTTTTCAGGTACAGAAGTCCGCCCGGACGCAGCAGCTTGAATGCGTACCGAAGGTCGTCCATCGGCGTGTACGTGTGCTCGAGATAATCCAGGCAGAATACGATATCGAAGGACTGCTCGGGCAGGTCGAGGTCGTTCGTGCAGCCGAGGTGAGCCGCTAGGCCCTGCTGCCGCAGCGTTTCGACGGCGACGCGGTTGACATCGTTGCCATGCGCCTCGAGCCCCATGTCCTGGGCTTCCATCATCAGCGTACCGGCCCCGCAGCCCATGTCGAATATGCGTCGGGGGCTGTACCCGAGCCGGCCGATGGCCGTTTCAATGTGCTTTTTGTGGATCGCCCGGACGTTCTTGCGAGCGAGCTTGCGCTCCATCGCCGCCTGAGCGTCCTCGGCGCTGCCGACAATCGTGGCAAGAAGATCGGCAATGACAGGACGCGGCGACGCGAACACGAGGCCACAGCCACCACACTCGACGAGGCGCAACTGGCGATCCTCGAACCATTTCGGTTTCGGGCTCTCCAGGAAGACACGTTGCTCTGCGGAGCCGCAATGATCGCAGAGCGCCACTGTTTCCCATTGCAACGTCTGCGTCGGTGTCGGTGTCGCCACCATGGCTGGTCAGTCCCTTGCTGCCGTCTCCAGAGCCTTCAAGCGCGTGCGGTGGTATTTTGTGCCGGCCTGTCGTTGGCTGAGCTGGATCACGCGGGATATTTCGCGCTCGTCGATGTGGATCGCGCCGTTGGTCTCATGGGGTTGGCCAAACAGCAGCATCTCATGACACACAATCTCGTTCGCCGAGGGCTGCTGCGTCTCGGATGGCGGCACCAGGAGCACGTTGATCCAGAGGTTCTCAGCGTCATTCAGTGGCGTGCCACCGGAGACCGACGGGCTGACGACCGTCCAGTTCTGCGTGGCCTGCTGCCGCGCGAGCCTGCGAACCAATGCGGCCTGCGTCGTGCGCGCTGCCGGGCCGTTGGCCAATGCATGCAAGAATTTGTCGAACGCGCTGCGGCTCAGGAAGTGGACGAGGGTGACGCGCTTTGTTTCGATTTCCGCGACAGCGCCCGCATCGCTCAACCGCAGCACAATCAGCCGGGTGCGGAAAAGCCGGCCCTGCGTCGCCTCTATGGCCGATTGGAGCCGCCGTGCAACGACGGCGTCGTCGGTCACCAGGACCACTGTCTTCACGCCGTCGGAGGCTTCCGGCTTGGTAGCGGGTGCATCAAGGTCCTGCCGTGGGGCGATCGTCGCTGCCGCCAGGGGATCGCCGGTTGCGTCCGCGCCCGCCGGCGAGGGATGGTCCGGGGCATTCAGGAAGGATGCAGCAATGTAGTCGACGATGGCAGGCTGCACGTGGCGACCGTCCAGTTCGAAGACATCATGGGACAGAGCGAACTCGTAGGACGGCCAGTAGGCGACGCGGTTCGCATACTTGCGGCAGAGGGCCCCGGCGACGCTGCGCAGGGTCGATTTGCTGTAGGCGTTGGCGACGACGATATCCTCGTCCGTGTACGTCTTGCCCAGCGGGACGGGCGAGACCGTCAGGACGATGCGCTTGGTCGGATACGACTGTAAGATGCGCTCGATGGTGGCTTCGATATTGGCATAGTTCTCCGCAAAGCCCGATGGATTGAAGGTGATGCGGTCCCAAAGCGGATCGTCTGAGCGCGTGGGGGACCGGCAAATCCACAAGCCGTTGCTGTTGCACTGCCAGGCTTCGGTCAATCCCAGCGTGATGATCACGACGTCAGCGGCGTCGAGGCCGTGGCGGACGGATCGGCCGATGGCCTCGCTGATCTCGCGCAGGTCGGAGAGGGTCGCCCCGTAGACATCGCGCCGATAGGGGTCCTGGTAGACCGCGTCACACGCCAACCGCTTGGCGAAGGCATGCTTTTCAGGCTGTTCGATCCGCCAGAAATCATCATCCGCATAGAAGACGCCGTCGAGCGCACGCACGATCTCCTGACGGATGGAATGGGTCGTGTAGTAGGCTGACGAATCCTCGTCCGGCAACGCGCCGACCACATGTCGCTCGACGTCGATGGGCAGGCCGATAAAGTTCGGATACACGGCCTTTTTGCGATCAGCGAGCCGCCGCTTGATCTCGACAGCAAAGCAACTTCCGATCGCAAAGAAAGACGTGTCTTCATCGAACAGCATCTTTTTCGGCACGGTGATCGACGTGCCTCTTCGGGATCGTGCGAAGAGCGCGTTGAGCTTGTCTGTCGAAACAAACCTGGCTTTCACTGCGTGCTCCAAAGTCCGATGACCTCGTGCCGTGCCTGCGGCTCGGCTGGCCCCGTCAGCCCCTCAGCCGAATGCGGCTTTCTGTACGGCAAGGTGGTCGGCGGTGTCGCCGACCGTGCCGGCAATCGAGCGGATTTCGTCGAGGCTGCGCACGAACTTGCGGATCTGTTCGATGCCTGCCAAGGGTTCGTTGGCCGAATTATAAGCGTGCGTCATCTGCTTGCCGCGCGCAATGTGCTCCGAATAGTCGATTTCGTTGTAAATGTTCCGGAACGCCGGCAGCACGGCAAGCAACTGATCCTGCTCGTAGGTGCGCTGGATCTCCTCGTCGGTGATCAGTTCCTCGTACATTTTTTCGCCTGGGCGGGGCCCGATCTCGACGATCTCGATGGCACCTGGTTTGTGGCCGAAGCGGGGGGCCAGTTCCTCGATCATGACCTGGGCGAGATCTGAAATCTTGAACACCGGCATCTTGGTGACGAAGGCTTCACCGCCCTTGGCCATGACCATCGACTGCAAAACGAGCGTGGTGGCCTCTTCGAGGGTCATGATGAAACGGGTCATGCGCTTGTCGGTCAGGGTGACCGGGCCACCGGCGGCGATCTGTTGAATGAAGACCGGGACCACGGAGCCGCGCGAACCGGCGACGTTACCGAACCTGGTCGAGGTGTAGAGCGTGCCGCGCCCCTTGGTCAGCGAGTTCGCCGCGGTGATGAGCCGTTCACCCATGAGCTTGGTCGTGCCCATGACGTTGGTGGGGTTCACGGCCTTGTCGGATGACGTGAACAGGACGCGCCGGACGCCGTTGTGGCGGGCTGCGGTGATGACATTCTCGGTGCCGAGAATATTGGCCCGCACGGCCAATGAGGGTGAGCGCTCGCACACCGGGACATTCTTGTAGGCGGCGGCGTGAAATACGAAATCGACCCCGGACAGAAAATAGCGAAGCGGCTCTATGTCGGTGATGTCGCAGAGGAAACTTTCGAAGCGCGGCTCGTCCTTGAGCTTGCCGCTCAGGTAGAACAGGTCGCCTTCGTTGTTGTCGAGCCCGAACACGCGTTCGCATCCCAGGTCGAGGAGCATCGTGACGAGCGATTTGCCGACGGTGCCGGCCGCTCCGGTGACAGCGACCGTCGTGCCGCGATAGAAATCTTCGAGTTTCATGGGCGTCCTCGTCCTCGAACGAAAGGGCAGCATCCCATCGCGGAATGCGGGCCCGGCAGGGTATCACTCAGCGGGGGACCGAGCGGGCTCGGTCGCCGACGCGGCGGGCGTTCGTTTCATGCCGACTTGCGCTGCTGCAAGAACCAGTCGACGGTGCGTTCCAGCCCCGTTGCGAGGGGCGTCCGAGCCGTCCACTGCAGGCGCTCGCGGGCCTTGGTGGTGTCGGAATAATTGCGCGGCATGTCGCCCTTGCGCTTGGCGGAGTAGATGACTTCGATGTCCGGGACGCCGCGGCTTTTCAGTACGGCGCGCAGGGCTTCCGTCACTTCGGCGACGGTCGTCTCGCGGGCCGTGGCGATTTGGAATACCTCGCCTCCCAGATCAGGCACTGTCGCGGCGCGGGCGATGGCATCGGCGAGATCGCCGACGAAGATGTAATCGCGCGAGGCCGTGCCATCACCGTAGATTTCGAGGGGATGACCGTCGAGGGCATTGCGCGTGAACTTGGCCACGATGCTGCTCTTGTGCGTCGACAATGGACCGTAGACGTTGCCGAACCGCAGCGCGACCGTCTCGATCCCGAAGCAGTGGTAATAGGCGCTGCAATAGGCCTCCCCGGCCAGCTTGCTTGCGCCGTAGGGCGAGACGGGGCGCGCGACGAGGTTCTCGTGGATCGGTGGCTCGACGTCGCCGAGTGGGGCACCGGAGGACGCCATGATGAACCGGCGGGCACCGCCCGTCCGTGCCGCCTCGAGACAGTTCAAGGTGCCCATCACGTTGGTTTCGCAGTCGAATCGCGGGTCTTCGACGGAGGGCTGGACGCCCGTGCAGGCGGCGAGGTGAACGATGACATCGGCCCCGCTGGCGGCGCGCTGCGTGGCGCTGCCGTCGCGGATATCGCCGACAAAAAGTCCGATGCCGGCGGCGGCGGTCGTCCAGTCGCCATCGTTGCGATGCGGGGCGACCTTCGCCAAATCTTCAGAACGGCCGACCGTCAGGTTGTCGAGAATGCGGATGCGGCCGGTGGGCACGCCGCGCGCCATGAGGTCGCTGATGAGCGCCCGTCCAATGAAGCCACAGCCGCCAGTGATGAGCCAGTTCAAGTCTTCAACGCGTGATTGGGCACTGTGGCTCGACAAGTTGATTTTCCCTTCACTGCCCCGCTTGCGCGCGGTGACGCATTTCTGGCGGATTTGGAACCTGCGATCTTCGGCATCGAGGGCCTCACTCTCGGTGCCACGACGCAAAAGACCCAATCGTGCGTTCGCTACGGCCCGACCGGAGATGACCAACCGGGCAACAGCCTGCGTCGTTCAGTGCGGCAATCCGCCGGGACCAGCCGCTACGCAGGAGCTGTCGATCCTGACCGCGAGCGGCAGCCTGCCACAACTGCGTCGTGTAACAGCTTGTCAACCAATTCCGCAAGTCGCCCTCGCCAGTAATCCCTGGATGGCCGTGACGGGTGCCTGGCTGGTCTGTCGTGGGCACGACGGGCGTCTGTCCATTCAGGGCCGTCAGGGGGCCAGTTCCAGCACATCGACCAGGCGGTCGGCCGCAATCTGATGGCCGGTAGCAGTCTCGGAGGGTCGTGCCGTCTGCAGGATCGACAGTGCCGGGTGCCACCAACCGGGCCCCTGCAGCTCGTGCAAGGTCACGGACACACCATGACCCGATGTCGTCATCCAAGCCTCGATCTCGGCCGATTCTGGCCAGTCGGGACGGGACAGAAACACGCACGGGACCCCGTAGTGGCAGCACTCCATGAATGTGCCGTAGCCGGTCTTGGTGACGACGAGGTCGCTCGACGCGACGAGGTCGAGAAAATCAAACTGCGCCAGTTGGGCAATCGGCGTGATTGCAGCCCGTCCAAGCTCCGGCTGGTGCGCCTGCGGCACGATCCACATCCAACTGGGCCAGTCGGGCACATGGACCTCCGGCAGGGTGCCGCCGAGGCCGCCGAACGTCACGAGAGCGATACGCGTTCCGGGGGGACGACCACAAGACGCGGCAATCTCGTCCGGACGCCGTCGCCCCCATGTGCGCACGAGTGGGGGGACGCCGCGCTGACGGCGGATGCCTGGAACGGACCGGCGGGGAGCGGGGACGATGAATTCACGCGCCAGGTCGTAGGTTGCCCCGATTTCGTGTTGGATTTCGCGCACGTCGGGGTTGCCGGCGCCCAGGTAGGCGGAGACGACTTCGCCCCAGTGCAGCGAGCAAAGACAGGCGCTGGGCAGGCCGAGGCGATCGGCACCGAGAAGGCCGGTGTATGCAATGTCCGACACCAGCGCGTCAGCACCGAGCGCGGCAAGGTCGCGGGCTTGCGTCGACGCAACTTGCGGAAGGTCGGCATGCACGGCGCGATAGGCATCGTGCGTCGCTGCGATGTCGGGAACGTGGGGTCCGGTCATGATCAGCCCGACGTCCGGCGGGGGCGCGGCTATGCCAGCCAGCGGCCCCAGGTTGGCCGCCAGGACCGCTCGTGGAACGGCCGACCGTGCTACGATTTCCAGCCCTGGCACCAGTTCGCGGAGGGCCCGAACGACTGGTGCGATCTGCGTCAGATGACCGAGGCCGTGGCCGGATATGTCGACGATCAGGCGCAGACGCTGCCCCAAGCTCCCCGGTCATCGTCCCGGTGACCGCTGATCACCGACGGCCAGTCTCGTCTACTTGTTCCAGGCGACGCGCGGCAGGATCATCCGCTTTTCGATGCGATCCTTGTAGCGCAGCACTGTTTCCAGCATGCCGCCCAGCACTTCGTCGGTCATCAGGTGCGGCGTCAGGCCCAGGCTCAGCAGTTGCGAGAAGTGGGCATTGTAATAGTGATCCTCCTTCTCCTTGCGTGGATTGGGGATCGACTTGATCTCGACATTCAGGCCCATGTGGTCGCCGACGCGTTTGACCTTTTCGGCGATCTCGTTGACCTGGAACAGCTCGGTGAACTGGTTCATGATCCGCAGCTCGCCGCTGGGCACCGGATTGAGTGCGGCCAGACGCACGCACTGCAAGGTGTCGATCAGGTTGAGGTAGCCGCGGGTCTGGCCGCCCTTGCCATAGACCGTCAACGGAACGCCGGCGACGGCCTGCACGAGGAAGCGATTGACCAGCGTTCCAAAGATGTCGTCGTAGTGAAAATTCGGCAGAAGCTGGTCGTCCAGGTCGGCTTCCGCCGTGGACAACCCATAGACCGGCCCCTGCATAAGGTCAGTGACGCGCAGCCCGTAGGTCCGGACGTAGAACCAGAGCAGGTCGGTATCGAGGACCTTGGTCGTGTGGTAGAGCGAGCCGGCCGCGCGCGGGAACAGGAACTTGTCCTTGCGGCCCTTGTGCTCGATGTTGATCCAGCCTTCTTCGATGTCGATGTTGGGCGTGCCATACTCGCCCATCGTGCCCAGCTTGATGATGTGGCAATCGGGAACGTGCGTCTTGACGCACCAGATGACGTTGAACGTCACGCCGAGATTGTTGTGCAGCGTCATGCGCGCGGCATGCTCAGACAGCATGGAGTAGGGTGCGGAAGGTTGTTCCGCGTAGTGCACCACAGCCTCCGGCTTGAACGTGGCGAACAGGCGGTCCATGGCCAGCGGGTCATTGCAGTCGAGGATTTCGACGCGGACGTCGTGGCCCGAACGCTCCTTGAAGAGGGACGCGCGAACCGACAGCGGCGGGGTGGAAAACAGCGGCTGCGAGTCTGTTTCCAAGGCCATCGTGCGGCGCAAGTAGTTATCGACGGCCACGACCTCGTGACCTTGCGCGGCAAACATCATCGCGGTGGGCCAACCCAGATAGCCGTCGCCACCGAGAATAAGAACCTTCATGCGTCGCGTCCTTCCGATCTGCCACTTCGGCGGTCGTATAGCAGCTTCAACTGGTGAGAGCTAGTGTAGCGCACCTGACGCCTGGAGACCGCGAGCGGCGGGTTTCGAAACGTGTCGTGCGGCGCAAAAAATACAGCAGTTACATTTGGTTGGTCTTGTTCTTGGCGGGAACATGGGCGCGCGATCGCGGCCAGCCGGGCTACTCTCGTCGCGCGCGCGGCGCACACCATTCAGAACGTGATTCAGATCATGTACTTCGGGAATTTCCTGTCGAACCGGACCAGCGCTGTCACGCCGATTGCCGTCAGAATGCTGGACACCAGGAACAACGCTCCGAGCAGCCCCCAGTCGAGGCCCTGGCTCGAGTTCACCGCAAGGCGAAACTCGTGCATGAGGAGTGCGAACGGGTTCAGCAGAAAAACCGTGCGCCATTCCTCGGGAACTTTGTCGAGCGCAAAGAACGTTCCCGACAGAAAAAACAGCGCGCGAAACACATAGCCGATGACCGGGCGAACGTCCCTCACCAGCGCCGATGCGAATGACACCAGCGTGGCAGCGCCGGTCGCAAAAACGACGGCAACGGCGATCACCGCGATCACCTCCAGCGCTGACGCATGGAAGTTGCCGAGCACCAGCGCCAGCATCAGTAGAAACGCGACGCCGATCACGAATTTCAGCGTCTCGGCGAGGACGTCGCGCAGAACGAAGGCAAGCTTGGGGACATAGACGCGCGAGGACAGCGTCATCGCCGGATTGAGCGAGTTGCAGGATTGCGTGATGGTCCCCTGGAGGTAGCGAAACATCAGCAGACCGGTGAGCAGGAAGATCATCATGTCGTCGGTGCGCAGGCCCAGGACGACGGCGACGACCCAGTACAAGACAAGCGTGTTGATGACGGGATCGAGATACCACCACACCAGTCCGAGCGAATAGGCCCGAACGTCCTGGCGCATGCGCACGTGGGTGAGATGCAGCAGGTACTGCAGCGAGCCTAAAAGGCTCGACTTGCCATCGGCTGTCGTCTCCGGTGTCCCTCGTGTCAACGTCGTGCCTTTCTGGCTGGCGTCCGTGCAGGCCTGCCCACGGTCGTTACAAACGGCAAGCCTACGGCCGCCGGCCGAACGATGGTGTGACCCGGCCTTCTAGACCATCGGCCGATGGGCCGCAATCGGACGTGCCGGCTGGATTGCCCAGGCTCCTTGGGTTCGCGGGCGGATGGGCTCGCGTCTTGACGACGGGTGAAGCGGGGACTATCGGACGTTACTCGACGAGCGGCTCCTGTCCGCGCCGGCCGCGTGCCATTCACTCCTCTTCCGGCTGGCGATTGCCATCCGGCCCGCGGTCGAGGGACCATGCCCATCACAGCCCGTAAATTCCTGTCCCGGGGTGCCGCTCTGAGCGCGGACGAGGAGGCCAGGTTCTTCGCTGCCATCAAGGCCGCGAACGGCACGTTCAAGACCACGATGGCCAACCGGATGCCTGAGATCGACGCGGCCCTCGCCGAGGTGCTGATCGACGCCGGTATCCTCACGCCGGTCGTGCTCGATGCGGCGGTGTCCTCCGGGGTCACGACGCTCGACCTGCGCGAGGCTCTGATTGCCCGCCATCTTCACCCGTCGATCGTGGCGACCGACATCCTGGTCAACGCGCGACTGATCGACCTGGACCGCCAGACAAGGGCGCTGGTCGACGACCGGGGGCACCCGCTCCAGTTCGATATCATGGGCGTTGCGGTCTCGCCCTGGCACGGGCGGCTCCACACGCTGCTCGGTCTCGGCCTCATCTCGGGGATCATGATGCGCAAGCTCGCCCGCCATGTCCCAGCGTCGGGCGGCCCTGGCGATGTGGTCAAGCTCGTGACGCAGCGGCTGACGCGCGCACCCAGCGTCGAGGTGATCGAGGATGATCTGGGCATCCCAAATCCCCGCCTGTTCAAACGCTTCGATCTCGTCCGCGCCGCCAACGTCCTCAACCGCGCCTATTTCGATGACGCGGCGATTGCGCGGATGGCCCGCAGTCTGGCGACCTACCTCAAGGGGGAAGGCGGCCTCCTGCTGGTCAACCGGACGCATGCGGATGGTGCAAACCATGGGACGCTTTTCCGACTGACGGGCGGCCGATTCGTGCCGCGACGCCGGTTCGGCAGCGGGTCGGAGATCGAGCCGATCATCGACGCCATAACCGTGTGAGGGTGGCGGCCTCGTGCAGCGCATCTGACGTTCGGTCCCCAATCGCAGCAAGGTTCTGAACCAAACGCTAGATGCATAAGCTGCACCATAATCAGAATGTTACTAGTCTTCTTGGTGGCTCAGACACTTGGTCGATCGGATGCTGCGAAGGGTACCGAGTGTCGGAGCCGGAATACTAGAGCCGCCAGAGGCGCGCACCGGACGCGCGGATCGCCTCCTGGTCGAAGCTGCACTTGAGATCGGCGAAGATTCCACCCGGCACCAGTTTTTCGAGGATTCGGGCTGGCCCCATCTCCCGGTAGGCGGTGTGGGCGACAGCGGCGATGATCGCATTGGCCGTGGGCAGATCCTCCCATGCGGTGAGACCTATGCCGTACTCGTGCGCGCAGGCTGCGCTGTCGGCCAGCGGGTCGTGGACGGAGACGTGGCACCCGTAGGACCGGAACTCGTTGACGACGTCGATGACCTTCGAATTGCGCACGTCGGAACAGTTCTCCTTGAAGGTCATGCCCAGCACGACGATGTGCGCTCCCTTGACCGCCAAATCGTTGGCGATCATCTGCTTGATCGTCTGCTCGGCGACGAACTGGCCCATGCCGTCGTTGATGCGTCGGCCGGCGAGAATGACCTGAGGGTGATAGCCCATCTGCTCGGCCTTGTAGGTGAGGTAGTAGGGGTCGACGCCGATGCAGTGACCGCCGACAAGACCCGGGCGGAACGGCAGGAAATTCCATTTGGTGCCGGCCGCCTCCAAGACTTCGATCGTGTCGATTCCGATCCGCTTGAAGATGATCGCGAGCTCGTTGATGAGCGCGATGTTGAGGTCGCGCTGGGTGTTCTCGATGACCTTGGCGGCCTCGGCTACCTTGATGGAACTGGCCGCATAAATGCCGGCCGTAATGATCGAGCCGTAGACATCAACCAGCTTTTGCAAGGTCTGTGGCGTGTCGCCCGAGACGACCTTGATGATCCGCGTCAGGGTGCGCTGCTTGTCGCCGGGATTGATCCGTTCCGGCGAGTAGCCGACGAAAAAGTCCGTCTTCCAGGTGAGGCCCGAGACGCGCTCGATGACGGGTATACAGACTTCTTCGGTCGCGCCGGGGTAGACGGTCGACTCGAAAACGATGGTCGCGCCGGGCTTGAGGTGGCGCGCAACGGTCTGCGAACTCGCGATGAGGGCGGTCATGTCGGGGTTGCGGGCGCTGTCGACCGGAGTCGGCACGGCCACGATGACGACGTCGGCCTGCCGCAGCAGCGCGGGGTCTGTCGTGGGCACAAGGTGGCGGGCAGCCTGCAACTCTTCGCTGCTGATCTCGCCCGTCGGGTCGCAGAACGTCCGGTAGGCTGCAATCTTTGCCGCAGACAGATCGAACCCGATCGTGGGGTATTTCTTGCCGAACTCGACGGCGAGCGGCAGGCCGACATAGCCCAACCCCACAACGGCAATCGTCAGTTCGCTCACGGCTCGGATTCCTCTGGCAAGCGCGACCCGCGCGTCGGCCCCGGACGGTGCGCACTGTTCTGCGCCCAACGACGACGCCTCCGAGACAGGCCTACAAACGCCACGTCATCGGGTCAATCTGCCCGACGTGCGTGAGTGAGCTGAACATGTGATGCGGGCTCCGCGCGAGGCTCGCAAGTGGGGGCAACAGTGCCGACCACCGCAAATCGGGAATAATTCCCGCTGTTCGGGTGATCAATAGTCTACCTGGCGCGGGTCTTCGATCCTGATAGGGGCCTAGGGACGGCATTGTGCCGCTCCCGGCGTCCAGGCCATACTCATTGCTGGTCCGTTCGCCGCGTTTCAAGGAGCCTGGTCGTCAGGCCCTCGGGGCGGCCGACGGTCTGCGGCAGGCTGCGAAACGTCCGGGGCCCTGGACCCACGACGCTCACGTCACGCAACGAACGAAAGAACCCGACGACCGTGTCGCTGCGCCTCACGCTCATTGCCGGCATCTTCTCCCTCATGCTGCTGACGCTCGCGGCGGGGATCGCGGCTGTCTACATGACGGCGGGCGACAAGCTCGAAACCGAAATGGCGTCGGCGGTGCGGATCGGTGGGCGCATGATGAACCGAGCGGTCGAGACGATTGGGCCCCCGTTCACCGGGCAAGAGGTGCTGGAACGCCTGATCGCCACATTCGACGGCGACCGGCATGTCCGGGCGGTGCTCATCGGTCCCCATGGCGTCGTGTTGGCTTCGTCCAAGCCACAAGAGCCCGAGCGACCTGCGCCGCGCTGGTTCCTGGACTTGTTCCTGGTCGAGCCCAAACTGCTTGCCGTCGAACTGCCGCCCGTCTTCGAGGGCGTCGGAGCGCTGGTCCTGCAAAGCGCACCCGAGAACGAGATGGCCGAGGTTTGGGAGGACGCGACGCGCACGCTGGCGCTGCTGTCGGGGCTGTGCGGCCTGACGCTGCTGCTCGTGTTTTGGCAATTAAAGCTCGGGCTCAAGCCGCTCGATGCGCTGTCGGCGGCCTTCCTGAGGGTGGGTGACGCCGGTCGGCTGCCGCGCGTGGTCGAAGCCGGGCCCAGCGAAATCGTTCATGTCGCCCGGGGCTACAACGACATGGCCGACCGTCTCGAACGGTCGGAGGCGCAGAACCGGCGGCTCAACATGCAACTGGCCGATGTGCAGGAAGAGGAACGCGCCGAACTGGCCCGCGACCTGCATGACGAGTTCGGCCCGTTCCTGTTCGCGATGGACGTCGACGCCAAGGCGATCGAAACGGCCGCGGCCGCGCGCGGGGATACCGAGACGACAGCGCGCATTGCAGCAATACGCGAGACACTGGCCCGGCTCCGCAGGACCGTGCGCGAGCTGCTGGCGCGTCTGCGGCCTGCCGTCCTGCTCGATCTGGGGCTCGCGCATGCCATCGAGCACTTGGCCGCGTTCTGGCGGGGCCGGCAGCCGGCAGTCGAGATTGTCGCCGCCGTCGACGAGGAAGAGACCGACGAAGCCGTGTCTGCCGCGATCTACCGCGTCGTGCAGGAAAGCCTCAGCAATGCCATGCGCCATGGCAGTCCGGGACGCGTGGATGTGCGTGTGCGCAGCCTTGGCGACGGTCGCGTCGAGGTGACGATCACGGACGACGGCGTGGGGCTTGCGGTCGATCGCGGCGCGGACGCCCTGCCGGGCTCGGGACTCGGCATCGCCGGAATGCACGAGCGCGTCAAGGCGCTCGGCGGCACGTTCGAAGTCGCTGGCCGGGCCGATGGCCGCGGCAGCGGGACGGTGGTGCGCGCCGTGTTGCCGACGACGGCGGAGGCTGCGTCTGTTTCATCGCCTGTGCCCATGCGCATGCCTAACCCTTCGCCTGCCCTGCTGAAATCCACGAAGACCAAGGAGACGATTGCGACATGAAGCTCTTGCTCGTCGACGACCATGCGATCGTGCGCGAGGGGGTGCGGCGCCTGCTGGCCGATATCCCGGATGCGCAAATCGCGGAAGCCGACAACGGTACGACCGCACTCGCCATGTTCAAGAAAGACCGGCCCGATGTCGTACTGCTCGACCTCAATCTCGACGGGATCGCGGGGCTGGAACTGCTGCGGCGGATGCTGATCGAGGATCGCACCGCGCGGGTCATCGTGTTCAGCATGCATTCCGAGCCGGTCTACGCGGCGCGCGCACTGAAGCTCGGCGCGCGCGGGTATGTCAGCAAGAGCGCGGCGTCCGACGAACTGGTCGCGGCGGTGCGCAAGGTTGCCGACGGTGGGAGGTATGTCGAGCGGGAATTGGCTTCCGAACTCGCCGTCGGGCAATTTTCAGGCGAGGACCCGCTCAGCGAACTCACGACGCGCGAGGTGGAAATCCTGCGCATGCTGGGTGAGGGCATGAGCCTGACCCAGATCGCCAACGCCAACGGCGTTTCCTACAAGACGGTCGCGAACTCGTGCTCGCTGATGAAAACGAAGCTCGGCGTCGAGCGGACGGCTGACCTGATCCGCATGTCGATCGAGTTGTTCCAGAAGTAAGCCGGGGCGAGGCGGTGTAAATGCCCGTTCAACGGCGCTGGCGGTCTGGCAGTTCGGCCCCCAGGTTCATGCGCACCTCGGGCGTGTAGGTGGAAGCTGCTCGATCGCGAGCGGCAACCGCGCGGGGCTCGGGCTCGAGGTAGTAGCTGTTCACCCAACCCGTTCTCTGAAGGTGACGGACGGGGCACCAGTCGGCGACGCAACGCCCGGTCAGGATCACCCCGCGGCCGTTGGGGGGGATGGTGGCTACGACGCCGAACGCTTCGGACGGCCCTGATCTGACGTTGAGCACGTCGAAGGCGTCGACCTCGACAACGCGGAATGTTGCGGCTGGACGGCTTGCCGATGCTGCCGGGCCAGTGGGGGCGACGGCCAGGGCAGGGCCCGGCGTCGTCGATGCGGTGCGGGCGACGGTGACGGGGGGGGGCGATGCGGGGCGGGGGGCGGGAAGGGGCGGCGCAGCAACAAGGCGCGCCGGATCGAGTGTCGCCAGCGCGGCGACGCGCGGACTGACGAGTTGCGGCTTTGGCGGCACGGGTCCCGCCGATGCGGGTTGGGGAGGCAGGCCGGCTTCTGCAGCGCCCGACTTGCTGGAGCCGGCGGCGGCCGGTGCTGCGGTCGGTGCCTTGCCAAGAGGGCGCAGCCCAGTGCCGAACAGATTGGGCGCAGGCGTTGCCGCGGTCCTGGTCGGTGCCGCAGGTGCGCGGGCCAATGATGCTGGTACTTTTTTCTCCGGCTGAGGACTTGCCGCGGCAGCCGTTTCAATCGGCAAGCGGGCGGTGATCAGGCCTCTGCCCGTGCTGCCGTCGGCGTGTCGCCAACCGACGGCATTACCCTCCATGCGGACCCAAACGCACTTGGTCTTGGCCTCGAACCAGACATCCCATTTCTTGCACAGCTTGTCGCCGGCGATCCACCAGCGGCCTTTGTCGCGGCTGGCACCGAGGAAGAACGTCAGGCCG
Organism: Hyphomicrobiaceae bacterium; assembly: GCA_033765285.1. Classification (GTDB taxonomy): domain Bacteria; phylum Pseudomonadota; class Alphaproteobacteria; order Rhizobiales; family Hyphomicrobiaceae; genus Filomicrobium. The sequence continues at coordinate 89,997 of JANRIE010000010.1, forward strand.
CCCGCTTCGCCGACCATGCCGCCATCGGGTGCGAACACGATCGGCAGCGTAAGTCCCAGTGGGCTTTCGAGGTGCAGGGTCGCGCCAGCCACGGCTTTGCTCAGCCGTGCCCCGTCCATCTCCCCAGGGTCGCGCGCGCTGGCCGCCGGGATCAGCGCAGACATTCCGATCAGGATGGCGAAGGAGCGGTTCAGACGCATTACAAGATCACACCGGGCATGCATGGGATAGACCTGAGACGTCGAGCGGCACTGGTGCCGGGCGTCCCTGTCTCGTTTGTTGCCCGGGGAGTGTGGCAGGAAGACGGTAATGCTTTGTTACCGCTAATCAGTTTTTTCGGCCTTTCGCCGCCTCGGGTGGTGCCGCGGGACTGCGCCGGCCCACCCAGCCGCACGGGCCCGGCCAATCGGGCGTGCCTCTCGTCATGTGCAGCGGGCCGCACCGTGCGTGCGACCCGCGATAAACGGGCATGAAAGCGTTCGCCCGCAACGGCATTACAGCCCGTTGACCGGCACCTTGAGATAGCGCTTGCCGCTCTCGTCCGGCTCCGGCAGGTGCCCGGCACGGATGTTGACCTGCAACGATGGAATGATGAGCTTGGGCATGGCAAGGGTCGCGTCACGCTGTTCGCGCATCCGGACGAATTCGTCCTCGCTGATGCCGTCCTTGACGTGGATGTTGTGAGCGCGTTGCTCGGCGACCGTCGTCTCCCACTTGATCTCGCGCCCGCCGGGTCCGTAGTCATGGCACATGAACAGGCGCGTCTGTGGCGGCAGGGTCTCCAACACTTTCCGGATCGACCGATACAGAACGCGTGCATCGCCACCGGGGAAATCGGCGCGAGCGGAACCGCCGTCCGGCATGAACAGCGTGTCACCCGTGAAGCAGGCGTCGCCGATCACGTGCACCGTGCACGCCGGTGTATGGCCCGGCGTGTAGATCACGAACGCCGTCAGCGAGCCGATCGTGTAGGTATCGCCGTCCTTGAACAGGCGGTCGAACTGGCTGCCATCGCGCTGAAACGCGGTGCCCTCGTTGAACACCTTGCCGAAGACGTCCTGGACGACCTTGATGTGCTCGCCGATCCCGAGCTTGCCGCCGAGCTTGTCCTGGATGTAGGGCGCGGCCGAGAGATGGTCGGCGTGGGCGTGGGTCTCGATCAGCCACTCGACCTCGAGGCCATGTTCGCGAACATGCGCGATCAGGGCGTCGGCGGCCCCGTAGCTGATCCGGCCGGACGCGTAATCAAAGTCCATCACGCTGTCGATGATGGCGCACTTCTTGGACGCGGGATCCTTGACGACGTAGCTGATCGTCGCGGTGTCTTTGTCATAGAAGCCCTTGACCTCGGGCTTGACACTCGTGTCGATTGGATAAGTCACTTGGTCCTCCATTGGCTCATGAATGTGGTCACGAGGTCTCGGCGTCTTCGCTCGTCAGCCATCGGGGTTGCAGGCCCCTGGCTCGAGGGCTCAACGTCCGCAGGTGTTGATGCCGAGCAAAGAGTACGGCGGACACCATCCGAGCGCTGCGGTCGCGAGGGGAACGAGCCCGATCCAGCCCCAGTTCGCCCACGCGGCATAGTCTGTCTGGGGCGCGAAAATCGCAAAAGCGACGAGTGCTGCGCCGATGACGATGCGCAGACCACGATCGAGGGTGCCAATATTCCGGGTCATTCTACGCTCTCCTGCCTGGTGTTCATAACAAGTGTCGTCACGACTTGGCACTATCAACTCGGGTGACGTGCCGAGCGAATCCCCGGTTTTGCTTCGTCGCTGCACCCAATCCGGCCATCTCGGGGCTGCGGGCTCGTCCGCTGACCATATCCTGGGTTTTTGACGCCGGATCGAGGCTCCCGGATCGCGGCCCACGCATGGAAGCAGGCGCTCAACTCCGGGCTACGGCTGAGATTGATGTGGGAACCGGATACCCGATGAGCAACGGTCTTGCGACAACATTACATTCGCATATTGCGATGTCATCGTCGTCGTTCGTGATTGCGACAGATGGACCGAAGGCGGCTTGGCGCTGGGCTGTGGGCTGCACCTGCGATGTCCGGTCGGTCTGCTCGTTGCCGATTGACGCGGGCCTGTGGCTCGGTGATGCCTATGGCACGCCTCCACGAGACACGAGCCCGGTGCGCGCCGGCTTTATGGGGCGTGGGGCATCACAATAGTTTTGGTCGGCCGGCCGCATCAATTCCAGTCAGGGGGGCGAGCACGATGTTCTTCGGGAAGAAAAAGTCGGTGCCGACTGTCGATCCGGTCGCGCCGGGCGGCGCGCCTCTACCGCCACCGACCGCATCCCCCAGTGGCGCACAGCCTCCTGCGACGACCTCCGCGCCTGCCCCGACGTCCGCGCCCACGGCGGCCGCTGGCGTGAAGCATCCTCTCCAGGCACTCGGCGAAGTCGTCAGCCTGATGATCGGCTCGCCACAAGTCCAGCGCATGCCGATTGGTGATCTGTCGCGCGTCGTGCTGCCGGCCATCCGCGCCAACCAGATCGCCGTCGCCGAAGCGCGTGACGAGAGGGGTAACGTGCGGCCCGTGGCGGCCGTGCTGTGGGCCCGCGTTTCGGCGGCTGTCGACCAGCGCCTGATGGCCAACCCGCAGGTGCCCCCGCAGCTCGCACCGGAGGAATGGACCAGCGGCTCCATCGCCTGGGTGGTCCTGGCCGTCGGTTCGGACAAGGCGTGCGAGGCGACCATCGCGCAGATCTCGAAGTCGCAGTTCGGCGGCGGCCCACTGAAGGTGACAACGGGGGGCGACGGCGGCGTACTCGTCGTGCGCCAAATGGCGCATGTTCCTTCTAGCAAGCCGCCCGTGCCCTGAGGTCTGCGGCAACGGCCGGGCATCCCGTCCAAGTGTACCGGCTCTGAAACTTGGTTCTCTGTGCAGCACCGGCTTGACCAAGCGTCAGCGATGCAACACTGGCGCAGTCGGGCGATGCCGGGCGCGCAAGGGCTGGACGGCGCGGTGCCGTTGTTCCGGCGGAATTATCGGGCTTGTCACCCCGCTGCGGCGCGTTCCCGCGATGGATCACCTCGTTGGCGACGGCGTCGTGATCGCACGCTATAACCGGCGCCGCCGCGCAGGCACCGCAAGCTGTTTGGGGGTAGGCCAGATGAGTGTGTTCGATCGTGTCGGCGGGGGCTCCACCGCGCTGTTGAAATGGCGAGGCGTCAGGTGGGGCCTGGGCTCTGACGCGGTCGCGCACGCGGGTCGGCTCATTCTCGCTGCAGCGGCTCTATTCGCCGTGATGCCTCACAGCCCCGCACAGGCGCAGAACGAAGCGCAGGCGGCCAGCGGGCCCCCATTTCACGTTCCGATCTTTGTCTCCACGCGCAAGGACGAATGCTTCGATCGCGGCGACGTCAAGTCCATCCGCAAGCTGGCGAGTCTCGAAGCGGAGCAGATCAACCGGCAAGGCGGCATTTTCGGGCGGCCTCTCGAGCCGGTGTTCTTCGACAACGTGCGCGATACGGCGCGGACCATGACGAACGTCCGCTCGGCAATTGGCGGGCAACAGGTCATCGCGATGATCGGCCTTGCGCGCTCCGTCGATGCGAAAGCGACGTTCGAGGAACTGAATATCGAGATCGCCAACAGCGCGATTCCCTGGCTGACGGATATCTCGGTCAATTCCATCTTCGAGAAGCATCCCAACGTCTTCACCATGCGGGCCTCGCAGGATGAGGACCGGGTTCCGGCCATGTCGCGGTTCATGGAGGCGCTCGATTTTTCGCGGCCAGCATTCGTTGGTCTCAAGGACCTTCTTTACAGCACGTCGCTCGGCGACGACCTCGGCAAGGCGGTCAAGGGCGGGTGGGCCGCCGATATCCGTCTGGGCATGAAGGACGAGCAGCTCGATGCCGCCGAGGTCAGTGCGGCCATTGCGGCTTTGAAGGATAAGCGCCCCGATATCATTGTCCTGACGGTCGGCGGCCAGCGGACAGTCGAGATCATCAAGGGGTTGATGGCGGCGGAATTCATGCCGGCGCTGTTTGTTTCGGGAACACTCGAGGATCTGCCGGCCGACCTCAAATCCGCCTACAAGAATGCGATGTATCAGGTCACATTCGACCGGCTTCCCGATCTCTACAACAATCGTCTGCGCGCCCTCATCGACGGCGAGACGCCACACGAGTGGAGTTTCGAGGGCGAGCCGGTGCCGGAGGCTCCCGGGTGGGCGAAGGGTGAGTGTACCGAGCGTCCTGAACTGGAGGTGCCCGATCCGCTGACAGCGTCGAACATCCGCGCGATAACGGTCGGCAGCCAGTATGCTGATATGTTGAAACTCATCGCGGCGGCGGCACGGGCGGCTGGCCCCAACGCCAACCTCGCCGAGCGCCGGGAGCGCATCATCGCGGAATTGAAGACGACCTACGCGGCCGGTCGCGGTGCGTTCAAGGGGCGTTTCCAGAACTGGTCGTTTCAGCCCAGCAGTCGTTCGGCGGTGCGCACACCCTTCATCGTGATGATGCCGCAGGGACTTGGTCGAACGCAACTCGCCCCGGTTCAGTTCGTGCGCCTGAAGAGTGGAAAGCTGCGCCGCATCAAAACGCTGTATCTCGACATCGACATCGTGCGGGCGCACCGCGTCGACGACAGCGCCAAGTCCTTCTACGCCGAGTTCCTGCTCCTGATGCATACCGGGTCGGGCGCGACGATCGACAATCTGGAGTTCACGAACGCCTATCTCGATCCCCAGACCAACGGCCGGCAAATCTCGGTCGAGGTCGTGCATCCTGGGGGGGCCAGCGAAGCGTTCCCGGAGGCCATGCGAATCTATCGCGTGAGTGGCCGTTTCATGTTCGAGCCCAAGCTGTCGGACTATCCCTTCGACACGCAGCGGTTCTCGATCGACATCCAACCCAAGAAGGGCGACCAGCCGTTCATCGTGCAGCCACCGCGCGAAGACCTGCGCGACCGGGACATCGCCACCGACGGCTGGATCCAGCGCGCGCAATACGTCAGCTATGAAGAAGACTTCGTGCCCGTCATCGACGCCTTTTCCCATCAGCCCAGCGTCGTACCCCACTACAAGGCGAGCTTTGCCGTCGTGATGAAGCGCGAGACGACGGATTACTTCCTGCGGGTCGTGGTCCCGCTCGCGTTCATTCTGATCGTCGCCTATGTGTCGATCTTCATCCCGCTCTCGCATTTCGAGGCGATCGTGACGATCCAGGTGACGGCGCTGTTGTCGGCGGTCGCGCTGTATCTCTCCATTCCACAGCTCGGCTCCGATACAGCCACCCTTTCGGACCGCATCTTCGTGTTCGACTACATGATGGTGAGCTTCATGATCGTGATCTCGATCATGATGGTGAACCGGCATGTGGCCGACCGGCCTTGGATCAGAACCGCTCTGCAATACACGCACATCGTCGGCGTGCCGCTGATCGTTGCCGTCATGGCCTACTACGTGCACGTGCAAAGTCTGGCCGAGCGCTGAACGGGTCGGACATCACGCTGAGGCATCGGGCTGGACACGGGGCGGGCTTGCTGACCCCCGGTCCAGCCGTTGTGCGGTGCCGGGATTGCGATTTCATGTGGGGCTTGACCGCACGCCGCTGGCGTCATATATTTCTGTCATGACAGAAATTACCGGAAATAAGAACCCGCTACCGCCCGCGATCGAGCGGTTCGTCCTGCACTGGGGCGAGATGGGGTCCGTCTGGGGCGTCAACCGCTCGGTCGCCCAGATTCACGCCTTGCTCTACGTTTCCGACCAGCCGTTGACGGCGGAAGACATCGCCGAGCAACTCGGCATGGCGCGATCGAATGTGTCGACGAGCCTGAAAGAACTGCAGGGCTGGAGCCTGGTGCGGCGTGTCCACATCATGGGCGACCGCCGCGATCATTTCGAGGCGGAGGCGGACCTGTTCGAGATGGTCCGCCGCATCGCCAACGGCCGCAAGGCCCGTGAGATCGACCCGGCCATCGAGGTGCTGCGCGGATGCGCCAGCGAGGCCGAGGACGATCCGCGGATCAGCCGGGAAGCCAAGCGGCGGCTCGCCGACATGCTGGATTTCCTCGTCACGGTCGACAAGGGTTTCAGCGAGATCATGCGCCTGCCGACGCCGCTCTTGATGCGGCTCATGAAAATGGGCGGTGGCATTGCCAGGTTGATCGGCGGGGGGGGCAAGGCGAACGGCTAGCCGTAGGCGGCCGGCAGGGTCTGCTCGTTGCGGTTCGGACGGAAAACAGGTGCACGGCAAAGAAAAAGGGGACGGCTCTAGTCTGCTTCAAAATTTCTCAAATTACAGAAATAACGGATTTTACTGTCTCGCTTGGGAGTGGAGGTCGAGAGTATGCAAGCCGTGTTGGAGAGGGCCGTGATGGAGAGAGCCGTGCGGACGGCGGCCAAGCCCGCTGTCGGCTCCGCCGATGGCGGCCGCCCGACGGCGGGTCCCTTCGAAGCGCTGCTCGGTGAGGCTCACTGGTCGCAGCTTCCCGCCGCCGTGAGGGCGCGCTTCGGGCGACGGCTCCGTGCCGGCGAGGTCCGGCTCTACCGTGGTGCCGTATTGGAGACGAACCTGCCGCTGGCCGGGCGTTTCCTGGCAACCGCCGCCCGGCTCATCGGCGCGCCGCTGCCGATCGCCGATGGGGCGACGGGACCGGCGAGTGTGACGGTGACTGAGAACCCGGAACTCGGCGGCGAAGTTTGGTCGCGGCTTTATACACGGGCCGGGCACCTTCCCCAGGCGATCAACTCGGCCAAGCGCCTGCGCGGACCCACGGGTCTCGAAGAGTTCCTCGGCCCGTGGAATTGGCTCGGCTTGGTGATGAGGCTTCAACTTTCGGTCGAAGATCGCGCCCTCGTTTTTTCCAGCAAGGGCTACGAGGTCGCTCTTTTGGGCTGGCGGTTCGGTCTGCCGTCGTGGCTCTCACCGGGTCTTTGCCGCATCACGCACCGCGACATCGCGGGCCAGTCATTCCTGTTCACGCTGACGCTCGTCCACCCCGTCTTCGGCCTCGTCTGCCGGCAAGTCGCCGAGTTTCACGACGTCGAGTGAACCCGTACATTCGAAAGGAGACCGCACATGATGCCCGAAACCGTCCTCGACACGCCGCTGTTGTGGGGGCTCGTTGCCTTGCAGATCGCCATGGGCGGCTTTGATGTCATCGTGCATCACGAGTTGACCGAGCGGCTTGCGTGGAAAGCCAATGCCGGTCGTGAACTCAGGCTCCATGCCTGGCGGAACGTGTTCTACGCCGTGCTTTTTGCGGTGTTTGCTTTCACGGCACCGACCGGCTGGCTCGCTATCGCTCTCCTGGTGGTGCTGGCGATCGAGATCGTCATTACCCTGATCGACTTTGTCGAGGAGGACATGACGCGCAAGCTGCCAGCCACCGAGCGAGTCCTGCACACGCTTCTGGCGATCAACTACGGTGCGATTCTGGCGCTCATCGGCCCGCAGATCATTCAATGGGCGGGCCAGCCGACCGGGCTTTTCTGGGTCGATTATGGCTGGGGCTCCGTGGTCCTGATGGTCGGCAGCGTCGGCGTTGCTGTGTTTGCCGCGCGGGATTTCCATACCAGCCAGCGGTCGGCCCGGCTGACGCCGCAGAACATCACCGGGGTTGCCGATCTGCTCGGCCGCGTTGGCCGCAAGAGCGTGCTGGTGACCGGCGGCACGGGCTTTGTCGGCTCCGCGCTGGTAGCTGCGCTCGTCAAGGCTGGCCACGATGTCACCGTGCTGACACGGGATCCGTCCCGGGTCGGACACCTGGCGACGCCCGTCCGGATCGTGTGCCGGCTCGAAGATATCCCGGTCGATCAGCACTTCGATGCGATCGTCAATCTTGCCGGAACCCCAGTCGCGGGCTGGCTTTGGACGCCGTCCTATCGCCGGCGCATCTTGGCCTCGCGGCTCAGGGGTATCGCGGGTATCCGGCGGTTGGTCGCGCGGCTCTGGTACAAGCCAGCCGTCATCATCGGGGCATCGGCGGTCGGAGCCTACGGTGCGCGCGACGACGAGATGCTGACGGAGGCCGACCGGATGGGACCACGGACTTCGTTTTCCGCGCGCTCATGCCGGGCGGTCGAGCGGGCCATGGCCGGGCTCGGCGCAGCGACCGGCACGCGCGTGGTGACGCTCAGGATCGGACTGGTTCTCGGCCGCGATGGCGGGCTTCTCGGACGTATGCTGCCGGCTTTCGACCTGGGGCTCGGCGGGCCGATCGGCTCGGGTCGGCAATGGATGAGCTGGATTGCCTTGGCTGATCTGGTGCGGCTGATCGCCTTTGCGATCACGTCGAAGGACCTGTCCGGTGTCGTCAACGCGACCGCGCCGCATCCGGTCCGGAACGCCGAGTTCGCGCGAGCCCTCGGTCAAGCGCTCGGCCGGCCGGCCATCGTGCCGTTGCCCGCGCTGCCTCTGCGGGTCGTGCTTGGAGCCTTTGCCGAGGAACTGCTGCTGACGGGCCAGCGTGTGCTGCCGCTCAAGGCCGAGGCGGCGGGCTTTCGCTTCCAGCACCGCGACCTCGAGGCTGCGCTCGCCGACACCCTCGGAGCCGCCGGCGTGGCGCGCGTCGCCTCCGGCCAGCGTGCCGCCAGTGATCCTGCCGCAGGGCTGCGGGTCAGCGGTAGTTGAAGGCGATCGAGAAGTTGAGCTGGCCGGGCGTGGCACCGGCTGGCGGCGGCGGAAACGATGCGCCACGCACGGCGGCCAGCGCGCGTTGGTCGGCCGAGCCGTTGCCACTCGACTTTGCGATACGCGCGTAGCGCAACCCGCCGCCGGACGACACGCCAAACGAGATCACGACCGTGCCTCGCGCGCCGCCCCCGGATGGTCGGCGCGCGGCCACGCGGGCGCGGACCTGCGATGCGTAAGCGCCGATACTGACACCACCCGACGCCTTTTTTCGCGTGGCCGTCTGCGCGGCGCGGTTTTCCTTCGCCGCGCCTTTTGGCGGGGCGGCCTTGGCGACCGGACGTGGTTTGGGCTGGACCTTGCGGACGGGCCGCGTGATTTCCGGCTCGGGACGCGGTTCGCGCTTTTCGACCACCTTCGGCGGCTCGGCAACTGGCAGTGTCACTTCAGGCTCAGGTGCCTTCGGGGCTTCTTCCACCTTGGTCTCGGGCGGTGGTGGCTCGACCTCCGGCGGGGGCGGCGGCGGCTCCAACTCAGGCGGCGGTTCCTCGAGCTTGGCCTCCTCGACGGGCTCCGGCTCCGGCTCGGGCGGCGGTGTTGCGACCTGCTGCTCCTCCTCCGCGGCCTGCTCCTCCTCGGCAACGGGCAGATCAACGTCGAGGGCCGTCATCTCGATGTAGACGGCATCTTCGGCGCTAGGACCCTGACCTTGCGGCATGCCCATCAGCACCGCAGCCGCCGCAGCATGGAGGCAAACGGCGGAGATCGCCGCAGTCACCCAGCGACGACGCCGCTGGACCGCGGGCTCCAAACCAAGGCTCGGGAGCGAACTGGGCGCGGTCATGGGCGTGGGACGGCGCTCCCTGGTTGCGCCGCTGCGGCGGGCAACACCGAAGGGTCATCGAGCCCGACGAGCGCTACCTTGAGGTAGCCGGCGGCACGCAGCAGGTTCATCACGCGCATGAGCTCGCCATAGGGAACGGCCTTGTCGGCCCGCAGGAAGACACGTGTCTCCCGGTTGCCGCCCGTCTGCTCATCGAGCGCGGCGGCGAGTGCCTGGGACGCGACGCCGTCATTGCCGAGGCTCAGTGACAGGTCTGTTTTGACGGTCAGGAACAACGGCTTGTCGGGTTTGGGCGCAGCGCGTGCGGCTGCTGCCGGCAAATCGACGGGGATATCGACTGTCGACAAGGGGGCCGCCACCATGAAGATGATGAGCAACACGAGCATCACGTCGATGAAGGGCGTCACATTGATCTCGTGGTTCTCCACGAGGTCGTCATCGCCGCTGTCGAGCCGGCCTGCCATGGCGCGTGTTCTCCGCTTTCAACTCTACTCGGCAGCCCGCATCGAGGTAATCGCGAGGCCCCTGTCGAGGTCGCGCGAGACCAGACGTTCAATTTCGGCGGCGGTTTCGGCAGTGTCGGCCCTGCAGCCGCTGATGGTGCGGGCAAGCTGGTTGTAGAAGACCACCGCTGGAATGGCTGCAACGAGGCCGATCGCAGTCGCCAGCAGCGCCTCGGCAATGCCGGGCGCAACGATGGCCAGGTTCGTCGTCTGGGATTCAGAAATGCTGATGAAGCTGTTCATGATGCCCCAAACGGTGCCGAACAGCCCGACGAAGGGGGCCGTCGAACCGATCGTCGCCAGAATGCCGGTGCCGTAGGTCAGCGAGCGGCCGGTGTCGCGCACGATGCTGTCCATCCGGCTGCGGACGCGTTCCTTGATCGCACCCTGATCGCCGATGCCGTGGGACAGGCGTAGCTCCAATGCTGCTGCGTCGACGAGCCCGGCGACGAGGTGGCTGTCGCGCGGGATCCGCTGGGCAGCCTCCGCCAGGCTGCCGACACCGCTGATGGCGCGGCGTCCACTGGCGAGACGGCTGCGGGTGCGCGAGAGTTCGAACGACTTGGCGATCCAAACCGTCCATGTCATCACCGAGGCGATCGCAAGGCCGACCATCACGGCCTTGACGACGATGTCGGCGGCCATGAACATGCCCCAGGGCGACAAGCCGTGAGGCAGATGCTTCGCGTCGCCTTCGGAGGCACTCGCGGCAGGATCGGCTGCCAGGGAACTGGCCGGCTCGGACGCGAGGCCTGCGGGTGGCACGGCAGATGTGTCGGCCGCTGGTGCCGGCGTCTGCTCGAGGGCTGGTGACGTTGCGGGGGCCGGCTGCGCCGTTGCTGCGGGCACGGTGGGGGGAGCCGAAGGCGCAATCGCGTTGCCGTCGCCGGCGCCGACCGCGGGAGCCGTCTGCGACGCGGCGGCCGGACCTGTCGGCGCGACAACGGCGGGTTGCGGCGCACTCTCTCCGGCGATGGGAGCAGGCGAGGTTTGCTGCTGATCCTGGGCCGTGGCGGTTACCTGGGTGGCAACGAGCAACAGACCGGTCACCAGGGCAAGATGCACAATCCTCAACAGACCACTCCCTCAATTGCGTGTAGCGTTGCGGCGCATTCTTACACTTGGCGGTGAAAGGGCCTGTCCACCCACAATGCGTTCGCCTGCCCGGTTGGCAGGCAGGAAACCGACGGCTTCTTAACACGAGGGTCGAGGCCTGGCCAAGACGCCGTCGTGTCGAACGACGGTCGCGGTGAATTCAATACTTTTTGCATCATCAAATGTCCAGCCCGTGGTCTCACACGAGGCCGCGAGCTGAGTTGCAGGGCCGGCCAACGCAGGACGTCAAGAAACACGGGCGTCTCGCGCGGTGGTCACTCGAATTTCGCGATCGGAAAGTCCGGGGCGGTTCGCTCGTAATCGAATGCCGGATACTGCTGGCGCTCCGAAAGCCGATGGACCCGCGGGCCGAGAAAAGAACCTAAATCACGGACCGAAATTTCCCGTCCAAAATCGACAATTTTCCCGCTCAGGGCTTCGAGCAGGGCGAACGTGAAGTAGCCGTGCTTCAGCCCAGAATCCTCGAGAGCGTCTTGCTGGCCCGTCGTCGATGAAAAAAATGCGATGCGCGACGTATAGGCGTGGCCGGCGATCTCGTTGTTGTCGAGCCGTTCACGCGAGAAGTGCGCCGCCCGGCAGGTGTCGACGAACATGATTTTTCGCGCTTTCACGCCGTCCAGCGTCGTCTGGATGGTGCGCCACGAGATCTGACTGTCATAGTCGGTCCAAGTGGCATCGGACGGGATGAGCATATAGCCCGGCGGCCCGGCATTGGTGCCGTGGCCGGCGACGAAGACGACGACCGTGTCCTCGACGCTGGCCTGCTTGAGGACGTCGAGGCTTCGGACGATGTTCGCTTTGGTCGGGCGCAGAGCCGGGTCAGTCTGGTTGCTCGACAGAACGAGGATGCTCGGCTCTTCCATGTGGGTCCGGCGCAGATGTGGCAGCAGACCGGCCGCGAATGCTTCAGCGTCGCGTGCGGCGAACTCGAGATCGTTTCCGGGAATGTTTGGATAGTCGTCGATGCCGATCGCCAGGACATAAGCTTTGCGGCGGCGGTCGAGACGGCCTTCGCCGCTGTGACTGATGATCAGCCGCTCTTCGTCGGTCAGGCCAACGGCGTTCTGCACACGGATCAGCACGTCGTTGGTGCCGCTGAACAGCGGCAGCACCTCCTTCAACGCGCCAAGGCTGGCGGGGTCGTCTGCCGATGGCGTCACGACCAGGACCAGCGTGTCGCGAACATACACCTCGATGCGGGTAATCGGAGCGGGCTGCGGACCCGGCTCCAGCGTCAGCGTCACGGCCCCACCGCGATAAAGGCCGTCTTGACGCGGCGAGGTGACCGCCAGTTTGGGGATGTCACGGACGACATTGGCAGCGCTGGCCAAGGGCTCGGCCGATCGCGCGGTCTCGCGCTGAACGGTGGCCGGGCTTGCGGCGAGACGGATGGCGTCCTCGACGACGTCGCGGCGCAGAAAGAGGTTGCGCGTTTGCGCCGCCGTGACGAATTCGGCGGATTGGTCGGGCCCTCGGCTGATGCGCCAGCCGACGAGACGCTCGCCACCCGGGGAGGCCACAAAATACCCTTTCGGCGTCCATACGATCCAATCGTCATGCGGCGTGCCAGCCTTGTCGAACGAGCGTGTCTGGTGGATCGAGACGATCAGGGCTCCCGTCTTGGCATTCCACAGTCGCACGGTCTGGTCGTTGCTGCCGGACGCGATGAACAGACCATCCTCAGAGACGGCGACGGCGGGGACGTCGCTCTCGTGGCCGCGCAGATCGTGAATAACCTTGCGGTCTTGTGCTGAAACGATTTCCAGGACGTTGTTGCGCCCGCCTGAGACGATCGCGCCGCCATCGGGCAGGAAGCTGTAAGCGTAATGGTCCTTGCCACGACTCTCGTCGCGCACGGAGACGATACTCCGGGTACCCGCGCGGTCGACCTCCAGTTGTGGCCACCGTTCTGGGTCGCTGGGGGAGACGGTGCGCTGGAGCTTTGCGCCATCGTGTTCCAGAAGCGCCCGGGTCTGCGTGTAGTCGAGCGGCATGCCTTTCGGCGACACGATGCGCCCGTCCCTGATCTCCAGCGGCACTCCAAGATGGCGATCGCGCGCGTCTGGCAGCCGGAGGGCGAATTCGAGCTTGCCGGGCATGTCCGGACAACTGGGCTTGCCGGGGCAGGGATCATCGAAGCCCCAAGCGATATATGTGCCGCTGTCGTCGTTTCCATCCGGCGTGCGCAGGAAGCCGACGCCCCAGACGGAGCGGCCGCCGCCAACGAGCCGCAGCTGTGCTTTTTCCGGCTCCTCGGGTGCCCAGATGTCGATGCTGTTCTGGTTGCCGCCGGCGGAAGCGATGAAGCGACCGTCCGGGGAGACGGCGACCGCCTTGATCACATTGTCCAGCCCGCCATAACTCGCCAGCTTGCGGCCTTTCAAGGCGTCCCAGAGGCTGACGGCGTAGGGTGCATCGCCGCTGCCGACGACGATCTCTGTGGCGCGCCGGCCGTTGCCGAAGGCGAGCGCCGTGACGGCGGCTCCGGTCTGGAATTCCTGGATCCGTTTCCAATCGGGCCAGCTCCAAACCTGGACGCGCCCCGTCTGATCGCCGACCGCGAACAGATCGCCGTAGCTCGATACAGCCAACGCATTGGTGCGGGCGGAGATGTCGATGGAGCGGACAGCCTTTGCGCCGGCAATCTCGAAGACGCGCAACTTGTAGTCGGTCGCGATGGTGACGACGTGATGCTCGCCGAGGAACGCCACGCGCTCCGGGTCTGACTTGCCATGATCGAGCGTGGCGATAGCCTTGCGGTCAGCCACCGACCAGACCACGGCTGTCCCGTCTCTGCCGGCGGAGGCAAGCAGCGCGCCCGTCGGTGAGTAGGCCAGGCCGAAGACGACCCCGCTATGGCCCTGCAGGCGTGCCGTCTGCTCACCTGTGGCGAGGTCGACAAGGCGGATGTCGCCATATGGCTTGGCGGCCGAGAGATTGCCGGCGAGCGCGACCGTGCCTCCGTCAGCCGAGACCGCTGCGGCGTAAAGCTTGCCATGGTCGACCGCGCCGGCCTCACCGCGAATGACCAGACGGGTCTGGCCGGTCGCCGTGTCCCAGACGCGCGCGGTTTTGTCGTCGCTGGCTGAGACCAGCATGCGGCCGTCGCGAGAATAGGCGATGTCCCAGATGGCGCCGCGATGGCCTGTTGGTGCCGTTTCCAGGACGGGCGCGGCGTCTTGGGCGAGGGCGGAGCCGGCGGCGAGGTGAGCGAGCGCCGCAACGAGGCCCGCTGCGATGGCTGCGCAGAGTGCCGTGGACCGTGCGGAGGTGAGAGCTTCTCTCCACGGCCGCATCACCATGGCTACATTACGCCCCATCGGATGCCGGATGTTCGATTGGGTGGTCATGGTTGCCTGTCCCGACGGTGTCGCTGGAGAGCCGTTGTGTCTGCTGAGGCGAGAGGCTTTCAGCAGACGGCCAGCGCCATTTGCCGAACTGCCATCGCTCCACGCCCTGGGTTCAACGGTGCGTTCCGTGGACGTGCCACGTCGAACGGGTGCTCACGGCCGCGTCGTCGCGTGTGGGAGGCACCCGCTCTGCGGTGTTCGCCGAGCCTATCTCGTCACGCCCGCGCCGCTGCCGGTTCCCGGCACGTTGGGGCTTGTGCTCGGCTGACCGTCACGTGGGCGTACGTCGTCTCCACCGCTGCCGGTTGCGGGCGTGTTGGAGCCCGTGCCCGGCTGACTTGGCACATTCGGCCTCGGGGAGTTTTTGCCGAGCGTGTCGTCGCCAACCGCGGCGACGGCATCGAGGAAGACCTTCTCGATCGGCACATTCTGTTCCTCGGCGGCCTTTTTCAGCTTGTCGTGGAGCGCGGGGGAGTCCTTTTCCATTTTTTCGATGAATTCCTTGGCTTCTTCCAATTGCGCGGCACTGTAAGCGGCTGGGTCGGCCCGCAGGATGATGGGCGAAAAGCCGGTGCCGGCAATCAGGGCGGCGAGTGCGGCGGCGCATAAACGCTTCGACATAAATGCCTCCAAATCACGTCAGCGGACCACGCGGGAAACGTCTGCCATCGGTAGCAAAAGCTTCATGCCGTGGAGCTGTCATTGTCAAGTCCGTGTGAAGCCGGGTGCTTCTGGCACAGGGGGCTCCTGCTCTGGTCGCAATGCGGGGTGATGCTGTCATGTCGGTCGCCAAAGGGCGAACAATTGTGCTTGCTGCCTGATTGACCGCTACGTTTACGGAGAGTAACGTCTGAGATCGACGTCGTAATAAATGCTGTTTTTTTCGTTCGATGTTCCCCGGGGGGCGAACATGCGTACACCAGTATTGTGTCGGGACGTTGGGCTTCGGCCAGTGCAAGTGAGCCATTCACTTGTCGTCGTTATGTCGATCTGGATTAATTCTGTCGGCGGCACTTATGCCGCAGCGCAGGAACCAGCCGTTTTTGCAGCAGAGCCTGCCGCAATAGACAACGCGCGCATCGACGACCTGTTCGCGGCCGAGACGCGAAAATCCAACGTCAGACTGCAACTGCCGGCAGCGTCGCAAAAAGCCGCGGGTCAGCCGCCTGCGCCGGTGCCGCTGTTCGTGCCGGCCGAAATCGTCGACCCCAGACAAGCCAGCAGCGGGCAAAAGCGGGCGGGCGGGCCGGCTGCGGGCGAACCGGTTTTGCATCTGGATCACGGCTATGTCGCGGAAATGGCGTTCGAGCGTTTCGACGTCACGGTGCGCGGCACGAACCAAGTTTTTACCGAGGACGTGCCCGGCAGGAAATCGGCAGCGCTCGCGCCGCCCCGCCCCGATTACATCGAGCCGTTCGAGGTGGACTATGCCGGCGGCCGCATCAATTTCGGATTTGCCGGAGGCCACTACAGCGTCGAGTTCGAATGCCGAGAGCCCGACGGCGACGGCGAGGCCGGACAGCAAGCCACGTCGTGCATCGACCCGGCTACCGCCCAGAAGATCGTCGACGATCTGTTGATCTGCAATGCCAAAGACGGGCGCTGCCTGACCGGCGGCATGAAATTCATTCGGGCAGAATGAGGAGGTCGGGCGTGTTCAATCGTTGCGGTGTCCTGGTCCTGATGCTCAGCTTTGGCTTCGGGTTGGCGTGCGACCGCCCGGCTACCGCGCAAGATTCCGTCTCGACGTTCAAGGTCAATCCGCCCGGCGTGCTGCGCGACAAGTGGGGTGACGGCATCAGGGAGAACAAGCTCTACGCGGAGGGCATGACATTCCCCGTGCGGGCTCCCACGACACTGAACTCGCAAGTCCGTGGCAAAGGCGGCATGTTCAATCCCGGCAACCAGTGCGCTGCCGAGAATTACAACGAAGTGTGGTGGGACACCTACTGCGAGAAGCGTGGCGCGAGCGGGCGCCTTTCGATTTGCAGCAGCGGAGCCATCCACCAGGGGCTCGATATCCGCGGTGGTACGGTGGAAACGTGCGAGCGCTACAAGAGCCGTCACGAGACCTACGTCGAGGCCGTCGCCACCTATGACGGCCGGATCGTCAAGATCGGCTCGTTCTCGGTCGACCTCGAGACCGACCGACACGGAAGCTTTCGCTATCTTCACCTCGACATGAAGCGGCTCCAGGTGGGCCGGGGCGATCGTGTCAGGGCCGGCCAGACGCTGGGTTACATCGCGAGCGATTTCGGCAAAGCCGGCAAGAACCAGACAACCCAGCATCTGCATCTGGAACACCGCGTCGTTCTCAACGGCGCGCCGCCGCGTCGCGGGTTCAAGCCCGTACCGCTTTATTGTGACATGGTGGCCGCCTACGAGCGGACCGGGCGCAAGGCGATCCCGGTCGGTGACGGACTGCACTGCCGGATGGGTGGACCGGGTGCGGCACCGCCACCGGGCGGAGATGCTGGACCCGTTGCGGGAACGACCTCCGGCGCCGGTGCCTCGCGCTACGCCAGCTTGTGGACCCATCGCGGATCGACGCTCGGTCTCGTCGCCAGCGGCGCACGCCGGGCGTTCGAATACGTGGAGCCGCGGCCGGGATTGCCGCAGATCATCAAGCCCGGCACCGTTCTGTTCGATGGCACGACGAGCGGCGACCGGTACAGCGGCCGCGCCTTCGAACACTCCGAACGGTGCGGAGCCCAGTCCTTCGACGTGGCCGGCCCGATCGAAAATGGTCGAGAGCGGGTGGTGCTGAAGGGCCAGCGCCCGATCCCCGGCGCGCACGCGTGTGAGCCAGACCGCTTCTCGCCGGACACGCTGGTGTTCAATTTCTCCAGAGCTCTCGGCCCGCCTGCGCCGCAACCGGTGCCACCTGGAGGTCCTGCTGGTGGGACTGCCACCGGGCCCGCCGCAGGACCTGCGGGATCACCCGTCACGGCGTCTGGCCAGATCATCAAGACATGCACGCGCGACACCTGCGTCGATCGCAACGCCTTCGTCGCCAAGTACGCCGACCTTTACCGGCGGGAACAGCGCAAGCCACTCAATGTTTATCAGGAGGCGGCACTCAATGCCGTGATCAACGTCTGGGATACCACACCTGACCTCGTCAATTACAAGCGGCTCGCCTATATCCTGGCGACCGTTTATCACGAATCTTTCCACCTCATTTATCCGATCCGCGAGTGCAAATGCGTCAAAGACGAGGGCTCGGTCGCCTGCGTGCGCAAGCTGCATGCGCGTGGGATAGCTTCGGCTTATCACCGTCGCCATCAGCGGACGCATCACTCGTATTACGGGCGCGGACAAACGCAGCTCACACTCGACGTCAATTTCAGCAAGATCACCGATAATCTCGGATTGCGCGCGAAGGGCGTCGATCTGTTCGCCGTTCCGGATGCCGCACTCCAATTGGACATTTCGGCCATGAATGCGGTGCTCGGCCTTTATCGTGGCTGGTACCGGGGCCGCCACCGGCTGGCCGCGAACGACTTTCTCACCCCGCTCGACTGGATCAGGGCTCGGGACGTTCTCATCGCGCAGCGACGGCACGCCGATCGGGTCGCGGCGCACGGGCAGGCTATTTATAAGATCCTGGCACAAAACGGGATGCTGATCTCACGCGCCGCCTTCGAGGCCAAGTACGTCAAGCCGGCCGCGGCGGCTGCCGGGCCGTCGGAGCCTGTCGTGCCTGCTGCGCCGGTTGAACCACTCCCGCCACCTGCGCCTGTCGCGCCCGCAAAACCGGACCCGCCGGTACAAGTGACAGCGCCGCCGTCGCCGGACACCGTTGCAGCGCCAGCTTCACCGTCGGCGTCTTCGCCCACAGGGCCGTCGCCGGCTGCTCCAATCCGCCCCCCAGCCCTGGCGAAAATCGCGTCGGAGGCGGCACAGCTTGCCAAGGCGACTGCCGATCTGCGCGTGCTCGCCGATGATCTCGACAAACGCGCTTCGATCCTGAACGCACGCATCAACGACCTGATCGAGGACCAGCAGGCCGCCGGGACCGGCCAGCCGACCGCCAATGCCGTGCAGCGGCGTGCGATCACCCCGGACGCGGGTTCGGCCGCGCCGGTCAGCGCCAAGAGCGCAAACATCGCGGATGGCGTGCTCGACCCGACCGTCGATTTCAAAACCAAATGGCCGCAGTCTCACAAGCAGTTACCGAATTGGTGTGACGACACTCCCGCCGACAGGAAAGCCACGCGCAAGCTGCTATCGGCGAGCGATCCGGAGGATAAGGAACTTCTGGACCGCTACACGGTGGCGGTCCTGACGCCCGACAGCCGCAGCGCAACCGGTCGTTCCAAATCGTTGGACGCTGATGATGGGGTCGATTTGCAGATCCGTATCGGCGCGCGGTCGCCACAGCGGGTCGGAGCCGAGGGACAGCCGCCGGGGCAGAAGGCTGCCGGCGGCGGCGACCAACAATCAGGCGCGGCCTTCTGGACCTTGCCGCTGCTGCCGGTTGCAAAAGGTGACGTCCGCACCCTCGCGCCACGCCGGGTGGAGGTGCCCTGAGGTACGACGACGGCTGCCCATAGACGGTCGGCGGCGCAGGTCGTTGCCCCAACTTGGCGATGCCCAGGGTGTCGGTGCCCATGGTGTCGGTGCTTGAAGCAGAGACGTAGCAGCGGACCGCGGCGCAAGCGCAGCGGTCGTGGCGAGGGGAGCGTGACGTGATGAGAGCAGTTTCGAGGTTTGGTTCCGGCGGCGCGAGCAGGCTCGCCGTGCTACTGCTGGCGGGGCTCCTGGCGCATGCCGGCAGCACCAGCGTCGCGCACGCGCAGGACAAGATCTCGCTGGAGATCGACAAGCGCCTGGGCGTGCAGGCCGGTGCCGGTGCTGGAGCGGCCGTCGAGAAATTCGCCCGATCGAGCCTTATCTGCCTCGACCTGAAGGTCCGGCTCGACGGGCGCGATCCCGAGGCACTGCGCCGTTCTGCCGAGGAGGAGAACCCTTACGCGGTCAGTCGCGACCTGGTCCCGTGTGGTCCGCAGGCGACGGGTCAACTCACCATGGGGCCGGGTGTCGAATACTATCTCATGGCCGAGGGGGGCGGCGGCAGCGGGGCCCGCGTCGACCTGTCGATCTATCCCGGCACGCGCACCGAACACATCGTCAACGACGTGTCGTGCGATTTCGATGCGGACGGCACCACCGCGAGCTTTCGGGCGCGTGGTCTCTACCGGCCGATGACCAACCGCTACGCGGACGTCGATGTCAACGGCAACGCGACCGGGGGGGCGGTCGTGTCGGTTCAATTGAGGCCGGTCGTTCCAACACGCGCAGATCTCACGGCCTGCGCGCCGTAGCCAAGGGGGCATGACATGGTCGGTGATGGGTGGGCCGCCATACGGCGGCAGGGGCTCGTATGCGTGGCGGCCACCGTCGCGGTGATCGCTGGTGCGGTCGGACCGGCGCGGGGCCAAGACGAGGAGGCCTGCCGTGTCGTCGAGGAATTCGGGCTCGAGAATGTCCCCAACGCGGCAGAGCTCGACGTGGTGAAACGCTGCCGGAGAGGTCAGTCCAGGCCGCGCTCCCGCAGCATCAGCGGCCAGAAATCAGCGCTGCAACCGAGCGCGGTCGACCTCGAAGCCGCGCGCAAAGAGCGGATCGAGGAGACGTACAACCGGGGACGCCGCAAGCCGCGCGCGATCTATGGGCGCGATGACCGCTATGAAGCTGAAGAGGCGGCGCGGCTCCTGTTCCCACAGCCTGGACAGGCGGAGGCGCTGCGCAAGGCCATCCGCGCGACGGCGATCCTGACGAACCGAAACCGGCTCGATCGTGCAACCGCCGAGGCCGGCGCGGGCAACGGGCCGGCGCGGTCACTGAAGCTCGACGACTACAAGATCGACACCTACGGATTTGGCCCTCTTCCCCTGTGCAAGGGACAGAAATTCGCCGATCAGCAGACCGGCGGTGACTGCACGGCGTTTCTCGTGGCCCCTGACGTGGTGGCAACGGCGGGTCATTGCGTCGGTTGGGTCGACGTCGACGAGGCCGACAGTTCGCGCAACAAGTACTCCGTCGTTTTTGGGTTCGAAATGCGCAATGGCGCGCCGCGCGCGGTCATTCCGGAGGACGAGATTTTCGAGGTTGCGCGCATCCGCGAATTGTCTGACCCGGATCAGGGCCAGCCGGACTTCGCACTGCTGCAACTCGACCGTCCGGTGCCGCCGGAAATCGCCGAGCCCTTGCTGTTGCCGGGTGAAGCCGGCCGGATCGTCGGGATCGGCGATCGGTTGGCTCTGATCGGGCATCCATCCGGACTGCCGAAGAAGGTCAGTCTCCTCGAGAAGAGCCGGATCATGGAGGTGACCGGCGACGGCGCGTTCAAGGCCCAACTCAACGCCTTTCATGGCAACTCGGGCTCGCCCGTCGTGCTGTTTGACCGGCCGGATGTGGTCGCCGGAATTCTCGTCAAAGGTCAGAGTGATTTCGAAACCGATCCGGGCAGTCGGGATCAGCCGGCGTGCGTGCGCTACCAGGTCTATCGCGATACCGGCGATCAGATGTGCGGTCGCGAGCGGTGCGCGGAAACATCCACCAACGCGACGCTGCTGGAGCCGTACCTGCGCTGACGGACCGCATCGGCGGCGTGCCGCGTGCCGCCGACGGGACAGCTTCCCGCGGGACCAAACGACCGAGCCGCCGCCGCCGCTCGTGTTCCGGCTCCGACACTTGGTTCCCTTTGCACCACCTGATCGACCAAGTGTCTGAGCCAAAACGAACACTAGTAACTTTCTGATCCAAGTGTTGCTTTTGTCACTGACGCTTGGCATGAGACCGTGCAGCAGCTCGGCACCAAGCGTCTGTGACGCAATACGAGTGCAGCGCAGTTGTTCACCTGTCTTGCGGCGCTGGGCGCAGTCGCCAGAACGGACCGGCGCGTGCCTTGATCTCCTCGAAGGTATTCGCCACGCGTTTGCTCGGCGGGTGCGATCCGGTCCGGAACAGGAGCGCGATGTCAGCCAGCAGATGCCGTCGGTCGGCAAAGTCGGAGTGGTTCAGGCCGAACACGTCGGTGCTCACGGCCGAGGCGTCGATCGAATCGACACCCTGAAGGATCACGGGCAGTCCGGAACTCGGGATGTAGCCCGCCGGCAACTTGCCGAGGGACAACTTGCCCGAGACGTTCAACGCCTTGTCTTTCGACGATGCGTACAGCGTGATGCCGTCGGCATGTGGGACGAGTTCCCGGGCGATTCGCTCGAAGTTTTCGCGCGTCACATCGGGCGAAGCGAACACGATCTCGTTGAAGCGCAGCGAAGGGTCGTCGGGCCGCAGGCCTCGCGTCATGTCGCGCAGCACCTCGGTCAACAGGTGGCCGCCCATGCTGTGGGCGATGAGGTGGATCTTGGTGGCACCCGAGCGCCGGCGCACCATATCGAGGTAATTGGCCAAGTGATCGCGAGCGCCGAGCACCTGGTTCTTGTCGTGGACATAGCCCAGAACGCTGCCGAGCGAAGGCCAGGAATATACGCACGCCGCCCCGTCGAAGCCGGTATCGTAGGCGATCTGCGCGGCGCGGAAGAGGGCATCGTCGAAGCTCACGTTGTAGCCGTGGACAAAGACGACGGCCTCGTTGCGGAACTCCTTTGCCGAGGCCAGCCGGCGCTTGATGCCGGCGATCAACTCGTCCTCGGACATGGTGTCGACCGCTTTGATGGTGAAATGGCGGGTGACGTTTTCTTTCTCGACCAAGGACACGGTGGTGACGAGCAGGTTCCAGCCGGGTCGCGTGATCACGCCCCGCTCGCGATCCTCGCGCGTGGGAACTGTGACGATCGCGGTTCCGAGCGTCAGAGTGTCGGCCGCGCGGCCGGAGAAGGTGGCCAGCTTGCGACCGCCCTTGTCGCGGTCTTTCTCGCGCTGACGATCCGTACCGAAGAAAACGGGCACCTCGACGAAGGAGGCATCGGCGACCGGCGGCTCCAGCTTCTTGGGTCGCACCGAGCGGCGTTTGGCTTTCTTCTGGCCGTCCGGGGCCTTGGCTTCGATGTCCAAGCCGACGCGCGATCCACTCGCCGGGTGCGGGCGATAGGTGAGGCGCACCGCCTGCATGGCACCGCTGGGGATCGACAGCCAGCGGGTCGCCGAGCCACTGGCAATCTCCTCGTCGATGGCGAGGGTCTCGAGGCGTCCGTCCAGATAAACCACGATCGCGGATAAGATGCGGATCTGGCCATCCCTCGCCCGGATGCGGACCTCTGAGATGGTGGGCGACGCGTTGGTGATCGGCACGACGTCGCGGTCGACCGAGAGGGAGACGTCGGCGGTTGCGATGACGTCGGCGGCCGCCTCGCCTGTCGCTGTTTCTCCGGCCGCGTCGGTCTCGGCCGGTGGCTCACTGGCTCCCTCCGCCGCCACGCGCCGGACGGCGGCACCGGCGTCGGACTGAAGACCGTACACCAGCACCCGGCTCGGCTCTTTCGGTCCGCCCTTGGCAAAAACGATCTCGACCTCGTCGATGAAACGGGCCTCGGCCTCGTCGCGCTCGTCTATGGGGCGCGTGCGCTCTGGCGGGGCCAGCGAAAAGGCGCGGTCGTGATAATAGGCCTGACCGTTCGAATAGCCGACGGTCACGCGCTCGATGTCGACCTTGCCGGCACTCGCATCGAGGCGAACCGCTTTGCTGAGGCCGTGCACCTTGGTCAGATCGAGGCGTGTGGTTTCGGTGCCTGTCTGCACGATGATCTCGCCCAGGCGCACCCAAGTACCGCGGGCGCCAGCCGGAGCCGCAGCGAGGGCGAGCAGGAATACGCTCACGACAAGCGCCAGGGCGCTGCGCATCGGGGGCCTCCTTGAGCTGCAATCGAATAATTCCGGTGCCGCCGCGGCTCCGGTCAACGGCAAATGTTTGGCAGGCCCGCATGACAGACGTTCAGGGCCTCCCCGCCTGATGCGGAGTATCGACCGGGTGCAGCCGGGAGGCAAGGACTGGAATTGCGTCGGAAGGGGTTTGGTCCAAACGTGAACCAATCCTTGGACTGTGATACTGTATAGCGAAATCGAATTTCGTGGTCCCGTTCAATATTGGAAACTCGTCGATTGATGGAGGCGTGGCGTGATGCGTACGGCTGTGTTTGCTGGGCTTGCCCTATGTGTCGTGTGGCCGTCCGTGGCCGGATCGCAATCGGTTGATACTGGGGCGGCGGCCGACGTCCTGGCTCCGCCCGCGGGTGCCGGGGCTCAACCGGTTGCACTCGAACTCCCGCAGATCGGACCCAATGAATTCCTCGTCCATCCGCCGGGCGTGCTGCAGGATCCGAAAGCCAAGGGCGTTGCCGAGTACAAGGGGTATGCGCCGGGGATGCGGTTTCCGATCGGGACGTATCCGGCGTACGCGAATTCGCAGATTTTCGGTGCGGGTGGCACCAATGGCCCGACGGGAAATCAGTGTGACGACGCAAACTTCAAGCCCGAATGGTGGGACAACTTCTGCGAGACCCGAGGTTTCAATGTGCCGCTTTGCCCAAGTGGCAAAGGGCATCAGGGCGTGGATCTTCGGGCCGGGAGCCCGGTTTTGTGCAAGCTGATGCAAGCTGGTCAGAAGAATCTCGTGCCTGTCGTCGCAGTCTATAGTGGGACGATCAAGAAGGCCGATCCAGGGTCGCTCATTCTGGAAACGAGTGGATATGGTGATTTTGTCTATTTGCAGATGGATTTGGCTCCCGAGATTACAGGTGTCAGTCAAGGTAGTAGTGTCAAAGCTGGACAGGTGATCGGCTACCTCAGCAATTTGATGCAGGGAAAACCCGTTACGACGTTTCACCTGCATTTCGAGCATCGGATGACTATCGACGGACGCGGGCGGGTTTCTGTTCCGGTCTACTGCGATCTCGTCCTGGCTTATGAACGCGACAAGGGGTATCGGGCCATCATGGTCGATGGCGGGCAGCGCTGTGGGGAGGCCGGCTTTTCTATCACGGTTCCCGCCGACCTTCTGACGACGATACAGCCAGGCGCGGAGATCACACTCAACGGCATCAAGCGCTCGGTGATGGAGGTCAAGCCGGCCGACAAGTCGATCATGCTGACGGGGACCGAGGATGCCCTGCTCGACGGGCTCAACAGCCTAAAAAAGGACCTCGTCGCCGACGGTGCCATTTATCGCTTCTTCAAGGAGAAAGGCGGCCAGACGGTCGAACCCTTCGCCGACCCTTATGGTCCGAGCCATGCCGTCATCGCAGCCATCGACGATTACGACCGGGTCAATGATCCTGAAAAGCGCGGGCCGACGGGATATCGCTCCCTGACGGGTATGGTCGCCAGTGCCGAAAAACTCAAGAGTGAGCTTATCCGCCACGGTTTCAAGTTGGAGAACATCGTCACGCTTCATAATGAGAAGGCGACATCCAGGGCGATCGAGGATGCACTTGCTGAATTCCATGCTGGCGGCGCGGCGGAAAATGCCGACCGCGTGCTGTTCTATTTCGGTGGGCATGGCGACGGCAAGGATGGCAACGGACACCTCGTGACCTACGACTACGAGCCGAGGCGGCCGACGCGGACGTCGTTTCCCATGTCGCGGTTCGTCTCCGAGCAATTCCCGTTCATCAAGGCCAAGCACATGCTGGTCGCGCTCGACACTTGTAGCTCGGGGATGGCGCTCCAGGGCATGTTCACCCTCGACAAGGAGAAGACCGAGGCCGATCTGAAAAGCGAAATCGTCCGGCTCGCGACGCTCGAAGGCGAGACCCGCGACAGGGCACGCAACATGATCGTCGCGGGCACAGGCGATCAGAAGGCGCTGTGGGAGGAGGAGGGCGGGCTGTTCACCAAGGCACTCGTCGACGCACTGAGCGGTCAGGCCGACTTCATCGGAGACGGCATCATCCAATTCGACGAACTGAGCCTGTACGTGACGCGCGCGGTGCGGGAGGCCGCCAAGCGGCGCGGCCTGCAACAGGACCCGCGCGCCTTCGTGGCAACTGGCTTCGGTCAGGGCAAGGTGCTGTTCCTGTCACCGGAGCGGCAGTAGCCCTGATCCGGCGTGAGGCGGGTTTCGCGGGCGACGCGGCCTGCCCGCAACTATTTTCGCAGGGTGGGCCCGCCTGGTGTCGGCATCGGCTAATCTCGCGCGTCCTTGGACGAAAGCGAGAGGAACCCCACCATGCAATATGCCATCCTATGCTACCACGACGAGAAGGCCGTATGCGCCTGGAGCAAGGCCGAAGACGACGCGGTGATGCAAAAGCTCGCCGCCGTGCACGAGCGCATCGCGGAAGCAGGCAAGCTCGGACCGGTCGCCCGCCTCTTGCCGACAACCGCGGCCACGACGCTGCGCAAGGACCGCGAACCGCCGCTGGTGATCGACGGGCCATTCGCGGAGACCAAGGAACAGTTGCTCGGGTTCTATATCGTAGAGGCCGCCAGCCTGGACGAGGTCCTCGACATCGCGCGCGACCTGGCCAAGGCCAATCCGGGCGGTTCCTACGAGATCCGGCCGGTCGGATATTTCTCGGCGGGCCTTAAGTCCGGCGGTGGTGCTGTCGCGTCGTGACTGAGACACCCATCTTCGGTGCTCTGTTGTCGGCGGCCCGGCCCAAGGCCGTCGCAGCGCTGCTGCGCCACTTCCGCGACCTCGACCGTGCCGAGGAGGCGTTCCAGGAGGCCTGTCTCAGAGCGCTGAAGACCTGGCCGCGCAACGGGCCACCGCGCGATGTGGCGAGCTGGCTCGTCATGGTCGGGCGCAATGCGGGGATCGACCTCTTGCGACGGCAATCGCGCGAAGCGCCGATGCCGCCCGAGGAGCTCGTCTCGGACCTTTCCGACGTCGAGGCAGCGACGGCCGAGGCCCTCGACAACGCGGACTACCGCGATGACATCCTGCGGTTGCTGTTCATCTGCTGCCATCCGGAGCTTGCGGCGGCGCAACAGATCGCCCTGGCGCTGCGCGTGGTGTCGGGGCTGTCGGTGAAGGAGATTGCCCGGGCCTTCCTGGTCAGCGAGGCGGCGATGGAGCAGCGGATCACGCGGGCGAAGGCGCGGGTCGGCCGGGCCGAGGTCGCGTTCGAGCCGCCGGGGCCGGTGGAGCGGGCCGAGCGCGTCGCCGCCGTCCGCGCGATGATCTACCTCGTGTTCAACGAAGGCTATTCGACCGGGGTTGCGGTCGCCGGCGAAAAGGCGGCACTGGCCGAGGAGGCGATCCGGCTCGGACGGCTTCTGCTCGGGCTTTATCCGGCCGAGCCGGAAGTGATGGGGCTGCTCGCCCTCATGCTGTTGCAGCATTCGCGGGCGGCAGCGCGGTTCACAGCCGACGGTGGGGTCATACTGCTTGCCGACCAGGACCGTGCGCTGTGGAACCGGACAGCCATCGCCGAGGGGCTCGCCCTGATCGACAAGGCGATGCGCCATCGCAGGCCCGGCAGCTATCAGGTGCAGGCGGCCATCGCGGGAACACACGCTCGGGCGGCGCGCGCGGAGGCAACCGACTGGGGACAGATTGCGGCGCTGTATGGTGCACTCGAACGGCTGGAGCCGTCGCCGGTCGTCACGCTCAACCGGGCGGTCGCCGTCGGCAAAGTCGAGGGACCGGCGGCCGCGCTCTCCCTCATTGATCCGCTGGAGGCCAAACTCGCGGGCTATTTCTATTTCCATGGCGCGCGCGGTGCCTATCTCGCCGAGCTTGGCCGGGTGAGCGAGGCCAGGGAGGCGTTCAACCGGGCGATCGCGCTCGCAACCACCCCGGCCGAGGCCCAGCACATTCGCTTGGAACTCGACCGGCTGGCCGCCGAGGCGGAAAAAAATCGACGCGCTTGAAATAAATCGCGGCGTCCTGTCGGAACTGGAGGTCCAGCCCCGTCCTTGGGGAGAAGCGGCTGGAAACCAGTCAAACCTTGAACTGCAGACAAAGGAAACCGACCCATGAAAGTCATGGTCATCGTCAAGGCATCACAGGCCTCCGAAGCCGGCGAGATGCCGTCCACCGAGTTGCTCGCCGCCATGGGCAACTACAACGAGGAACTCGTGAAGGCCGGCATCATGATGGCCGGCGAGGGCCTGCATCCGACCTCGAAGGGTGTGCGCGTCGCCTTCAAGGGTAAAGACCGAACCGTCACCGACGGCCCGTTCGCGGAGACCAAGGAGCTGATCGCGGGCTACTGGCTGTGGGAGGTCGGCTCGATGCAGGAAGCGATCGACTGGATCAAGCGCTGTCCCAATCCGCACGAGGAGGACAGCGAGATCGAGATCCGCCCGGTTTTCAGCCTCGATGATTTCGGCGAGGCGATGACGCCAGAGCTGCGCGAGCAGGAAGAACGGCTGATGGCGCAGGCCCAACAGCGCAGCGGATCGACAGGTCGCTGAGCGCAACGAACGGCAGTTGTTCAAGGAGCCATAAAGATGACCGCAGCGCAGAAGATCACGCCCTGTCTCTGGTTCGACGGGCGAGCCGAAGAAGCCGCTCTGTTCTACACCTCGATCTTCCCGGACTCCCGCATCGACAGGGTGCACAAGGCGACCAGCGATTACCCTGGCGGCAAAGAGGGTGGCGTGCTGTTCGTCGAGTTCACTCTTGCCGGGCAATCGTACCAGGGCCTCAACGGTGGTCCGCACACGGCCTTCAACGACGCCGTCTCGCTATCGGTCAGTTGCACCGATCAGGCCGAGGTCGACCGCTACTGGGAGGCGCTGATTGCCGGCGGCGGCAAACCCGTCCAGTGCGGCTGGCTGCAAGACAAGTATGGCCTGCGCTGGCAGATCATCCCAGAGCCTTACCTGGAGCTGATGCGCAGCAGCCATCGCGATGGTGTGCAGCGAGCGATGGCCGCCATGATGACCATGGTCAAGCTCGATATCGCGGCGCTGCGACGGGCCTACGACGGCGCGTGAGACGACTGTTCAGACCTGACCTCGGCACGGAGCAAACCACATGTTCGATATCATCGTCTCGACCCTGATCGCGCTCATGGCTGGCGCGGCGGTGCTGTTCCTTTACGTCGTGCGTCGCCCAGACCGCCCCATCGTGCGCTCGGCGCTCATCGACGCGCCGCCAGAGCACATTTTTCACCACATCAACGATCTGCGGGCCTTCAACCGCTGGAACCCGTTCGACGAGCCATCGCCGAATGGACCAGATGCTTATTCCGGTGCTGCCAGCGGTCCGGGCCAACGCTACGACTTCGACACAAAGTCGTCGGGCAGCGGACATATCGAGATTGCCCGATCCGATCTGCCCCGTCGCGTGGAGATGCGGCTCGTCATGGTCAAGCCGCTCGCCTGTGACAACCGGGTGATGTTCACACTCGAGCCGGAGGGGCGGGGCACGCGCGTCACGTGGTCGATGACGGGCACGGCGGGCCCGTTCGCTAAGGTCATGGGGTTTCTCATGTGCGGCGAGCAAATGTGCTGCAACGCCTTCGACAAGGGGCTAGCCTCGCTCAAGGCGATCGTCGAGCGGCAGGCAGCACGAGATGCCCTCAGGGCGGTGGGCTGACCCATGCCGCGCGTCGCATTCACTCAGAACATTCAGCGGCACGTGGACTGCCCGGAAACGGTCGTGTCCGGGGCCACGGTGCGTGAGGTGCTCGACGCCCTGTTTGCGGCCAACCCGCGGGCGCGTGGCTACGTGCTCGACGACCAGGGCGGGCTGCGCCGGCATATGACCATCTTCCTCGGCGGCCGGCTGATCGTCGACCGCAGCGGCCTCAGCGATCCGGTCGGCGAGGACGACACCCTCTACATTTTTCAGGCGCTCTCAGGAGGCTAGACCATGTCGGATACGATCCTCGTCTCGACCCGCAAGGGCCTGTTCACCGCCAAGCGCACAGGGACGGCCAAGTGGGAGATCGGGGCCGTCGATTTTCTGGGCGACAACGTGACGTTGACTATGTCCGATCCGCGGGACGGCCAGCGCTATGCGGCACTCGATCACGGCCATTTCGGTGCCAAGTTGCATCGCAACGCGGGGCAAGGCTGGGAAGAGATCGCGCTGCCGGCCTACCCGCCCAAGCCCGAGGGGCTGGAGGAGAACGACATGTGGGGCCGGCCGCTGCCGTGGACGACAGTGCGCATCTGGGCCCTGGTCCCCGGCGGGGCGGACGAGCCGGGTGTGCTGTGGTGCGGCACGCTGCCCGGTGGCCTGTTCCGCTCGCAGGACCACGGCACGAGCTGGCAGATCGTCTCGTCGCTTTGGGAGCATCCCAAGCGCAAGATGTGGATGGGTGGCGGGGCGGATCTGCCGGGCATTCATTCGATCCTGGTCGACCCCAGGAACTCCAAGCGCGTGTTCATTGCGGTATCGACGGGGGGCATCTGGTTCACGGAGGATGGCGGCGAGTCGTGGGGGCAGCGTGGCGAGGGCATGCGCGCCGATCATGTGCCGCCGGAACTGACCCACGATCCGATTGCCCAGGACGTGCACTGTCTGGTGCAGTGTCGGGCCGAGGCCGGTCGCATGTGGGTGCAGCACCACAATGGCATATTCGTCTCCTCCGACGAGGGGCGCACCTTCACCGAGATCACCGGGGTCGAGCCGTCGGTGTTCGGCTTTCCCGTCGTCGTGCATCCAGACGACCCGGACACTGCGTGGTTCGTGCCGGAGATCAAGGACGAGAAGCGCATTCCCGTCGATGGCAAGCTCTGCCTGACGCGCACGCGGGACGGGGGCAAGAGTTTCGAGGTGCTGTCGAAGGGCCTGCCGCAAGTGCATGCGTATGATGTCGTCTATCGGCACGCCCTCAAGATCGACCGAACCGGCAACCGGCTGGTGATGGGCTCGACGACCGGCGGGCTCTGGATCAGCGAGGATCAGGGCGACAGCTGGAGCGAGGTGACGCACACCCTGCCGCCGATCTATGCGGTCGAGTTCGCCTGAAGGGGCTTGCGGACTGCTAGTCGGATGACGTCGGCGAGGCCCCTGTGGCGGGGGCCTTCCGACAGGCGCACGCGGCCGGTCAGAGCTTCCACGATGTCATGGTCCGGCAGTTCCGCGAGCGTCATGTCGAGGCGGTAGAGCAACTCGGACTTGCCGGGGCCGAGGGTTGACGGCTGCGGGGTGTCGGCGAAGCCTTCCAGCACCATCCAGCCGCCGGCTGCGAGTGCCGACCAGCCGGCAGCCAGCGCGGCGCGACGGGTAGGCCAGGGGGCCTGCAAGTACATCAGAAACACCGCATCCCAGGTCCGCCCGGCCGGCGGCCGCCAGGTGTCGAGGTCGGCGGCGAACCGTTCGACGGTCAGGCCGGCGAGAGCGTCGAGCGCCTGTCCGTTGGCGACGGCTACCGACGACAGGTCGACGGCTGTGACCCTGACCCCGAGTGCGGCGAGAAAGCGACTGTTGCGGCCGTCCCCGTCGGCGAGGCAGAGCGCCGTGCGCAGCCTGACATCCGAGCGGGCCATGATTTCACGCAGATATTCGTTGGGCTCGGAGCCGAACAGGCCAGCCGGGGCCTGTGCATACGTCGCGTCCCAATCGGGCATCCGTGCCGGTCCCCTCTCAGCTCAGGCCCTGCTCCGGCCCTGCTCCGGTCTGTCGATCTGATCCGGGGCATCAGCGGACCGTATGCAAAATGACGGTTCGGCGCTTCGGGTACAGCCGGGCACCCGCAAAATGCCTTCGGATGCCGTCACGATACTGCGGCTGCTCTTGACAAACCACTATCGAATGTCAAATAAAACGAACGTTCGTTCTTTTAACGTGACGAGAGTGTCTGCCGGCCGGCCACATACTTTGTCGGCGGGTCGTGCGGGCACTCAACGTACGGCAGCCACGTGACCTCGACCCCGTTAATGATTTCGCCCCCCCTGACCGTCCGGAGCGCGACGTGACCGCCCAAGCAACGACGATCGGAGCCAGACGATGCCGCGGCTGAAGCCGGAAACGCAGCATGCGCGGCGCGAACAAATCCTCGATGCGGCCGAGCGCTGCATCGCGCGGTCTGGGTTTCACGGTGCAACGATGGCCGATATCTGTGCGGAGGCCAAACTCAGCCCGGGTGCGCTGTATGGTCATTTCGCATCGAAAGAGGCGCTGATCGCGGGGATCGCCGAGCGAGACCGCAATAAACTCGCGGGCGAATTCAAGGCACTGGCCGATGCGCCCGACTTGTTCCAGGCGTTGCAGAAGCTGGGCGAGCACTACACGATCGAGGAGCCGCGCTACAAGCGCGTGCTGTGCGTCGAGATCGGCGCGGAGGCGACGCGCAACGCCGAGGTGGGCGCGATCTTCCGGTCGGTCGACAGCTTTGTGCTCAAAAGCTTCGAGGACTTGTTCGCGCGCGCGGCTGAAACGGGCCGCATCAGCCCGCGCTACGATCCCGCGACACTCGCCCTGCTCGTCAACATTATCGGCGAGGGTCTGTTCTGGCGGCGGGCCATTGATCCTGAATTCGACCCCAACAGCGTGATGCCTGCGGTGATGTCCGTCATCGAGCATCTGCTGAATGCTGTTCCGCAGGAAGTCGCGCGGCCGAGCTGCGCAGACGAGGCTGCCGCCTCGCCAGGCGATAAGGATACCAACCCATGACGAGCGTGCTCCGCTGGACCAGTCTGCTGATCGTTCTCGCGGCGGCGCTTGCCGGTGCGCTGCATGTGACCGGCGTCCTCGACTTGCAGGCAGGTGTGGCAAAGATCGTCGCCGGTGGGCGCGATCCGGCAGCGGACGCCACGCCGCAAGACGCGCAGGACGAGACTCGATTTGCCGCGCCTTCGCCATCCGGGCCGCCACAGGAAACGGAGCTGCCGGGCGGGCCGGCGCTGCCAGCGGTCACGGTGGCCCTGGTGCGCGCGATGGATTTCCGCGAGACGGTGATGGTCACCGGTTCGATCGCCCCGCGCGAGGAAGTTCTCGTTGCGCCCGAAGTCGAGGGTCTGCGCGTCGTCGCACTGCTGGCCGAAGAGGGCGACATGGTCAAAAAGGGACAGGTGCTTGCCCGGCTGGAAACCGAAACGCTGAAGTCGGAGCTCGACCAGAACACGGCTGCCATCGCACGGTCTGCCGCTGCGATCCAGCAGGCCCGGAGCCAGATCGCCGAGGCGGAAGCGCGTCTCGCCGAGGCGACGGCTCAGCTCGAGCGCGCCGCGCCACTCACGCAAAAAGGCTACGTGTCCGAAAGCGTCTACGATACCCGTCAGGCGTCCAAGCGGACCGCGGAGGCGCAACTGGCCTCGGCGCGCAGCGGCGTCGCGCTCGCGGAGGCCGACGTCCTCCAACTCGAAGCCCAGCGCCGCAACCTGGAGTGGCGGCTGTCGCGGACCGAGCTGGTCTCGCCCGTCAGCGGGTTCATCGCGCGGCGCAAGGCGCTTGTCGGCGACGTCGCGATGTCGGCCAGAGATCCGCTGTTTCGGATCGTGGAAAACGCCGAGATCGAGCTGGAGGCCAGCGTGCCGGAGTCCAAGCTCACGTGGCTGGCTCAGGGGCAAGCCGCGATGGTCGTGGTGGCCGGCGAAGCCGCGCGAGAGGCCACTGTCCGCCTCGTATCGCCGGAAGTGGACAAGGCGACCCGGCAAGGGCGCGTGCGCCTGCTCATCGGCAACGGCGCTGGCCTCAAGGTCGGCGCGTTCGGCCGGGCCGAGATCACCAGCGGTCGCTCGCACGGCAACGGTGTCCCATCGGCCGCCCTTCTTTACGTGGGTGGCAAAACGCGCGTGCAACTCGTCAGAGACGGCGTGGTCAGAACGGTGGATGTCGAGACGGGACTTGTCGCGGCCGGAATGACAGAAATCACCAGCGGGCTGTCGCCGGGTGACGTCGTGATCGCGCGGGCCGGCACGTTCCTGCGCGAAGGCGACAGGGTGCGGCCGATCCTGCCTGCCACCGATGTCAGCGAGGTGCGCTGATGTCGCTGAACATCTCTGCCTGGTCGATCAAGCGACCGGTTCCTTCGCTCGTCTTGTTCATGGTGCTGATCGTGCTGGGCGCGATGAGCTTTGCGGGCTTGCCCGTTACGCGCTTCCCGAACATCGACGTGCCCATCGTCCAGGTGCTCGTCACGCAGTCGGGGGCGGCACCCTCCGAACTTGAAACGCAAGTCACCAAGCGGGTCGAGGACGCGATCGCCGGCATCGACGGCGTCAAGCACCAGACCTCGACGCTGACGGAAGGGTCGTCGACGACACTCGTCGAGTTCAGGCTGGAAATCGACCAGGATCGCGCGCTCAACGATGTGAAGGACGCCATATCGCGCATCCGCGCCGACCTGCCGCGGACCATCGACGAGCCCATCATTCAGCGCATTCAAATCGAGGGTCTGCCGATCGTCAGCTATGCGGTCAGTGCGCAGACCATGACACCAGAAGAGCTGTCCTGGTTCGTCGACGATACGGTCAAGCGGCGGTTGCAGAGCGTGAAGGGCGTCTCCGCGGTCGACCGGATCGGGGGCGTGACGCGCGAGATCCACGTGACGCTCGACCCGGATCGGCTGTTGGCGCTGGGTGTCACCGCGGGTGACGTGAACCGGCAATTGCGTGCGACCAACATCGACCTTGCCGGAGGGCGCGGCGAGATTGCCGGGCGCGAGCAGGCGATCCGTACGCTGGCGGGACAGCGGACCGTTGATGACCTGGCGGCGACGGCCATCTCCCTGCCGGGCGGTCGCGACATCCGGCTGGACGAGATCGGCACGGTTTCGGATTCGGTCGAGGAGCCGCGCACGTTCGCCGTCCTCAACGGGGAGCCCGTCGTCGCGTTCGCCATCAGCCGGGCCAAGGGGGCGAGCGACACGACGGTCGCGGCGGCGGTCGAGGCCGAAATCGGCCGATTGGCCAAAGACCACCCCTCGGTCGGGTTCAGCCTCATCGACGATACGGTCAGCTACACCTACGGCACCTACGAAGCGACGATGAAGACGCTGATCGAGGGAGCCATCCTGGCGATCATCGTGGTGTTCGTGTTCCTGCGAGACTGGCGGGCGACGCTGATCGCGGCCGTCGCACTGCCGTTGTCGATCATCCCCGCCTTCTGGGCGATGGATGCGGCGGGCTTCTCGCTGAACCTGGTCTCACTGCTCGCCGTGACCATCGTGACCGGCATCCTCGTGGACGATGCGATCGTGGAGATCGAGAACATCGTCAGGCATACGCACATGGGCAAATCGGCCTATCGCGCCGCCATGGAAGCCGCCGACGAGATCGGCCTTGCCGTGATCGCCATTACCGCAACCATTATCGCGGTGTTCGTGCCGGTCAGCTTCATGGGCGGAATCGCCGGGCAATACTTCAAGCAGTTTGGCCTGACGGTCGCCTTCGCGGTGTTCTTTTCGCTGCTGGTCGCACGGCTGCTGACGCCGATGCTGGCGGCGTTCTTCATGCGGGCCTCGCACGAGCCGGAGCGTGAGGGGGCCATCATCCGAGCCTATTCCCGAGTGGTCGGGTGGTCCGTGCGGCATCGCATAGCGACGGTACTGATCGGAATGATGATCTTTGCCGGGTCGATCGGCTCCTTCTATTTATTACCGTCCGGGTTCCTGCCCCCGGAAGATTCCGGGCGCTCCCTGCTGGCCATCGAACTGCCGCCGGGCAGTCCGCTGGAGGACACGCGTGCGGTCACCGCGGTCATCGCGGAGGAGCTCAAGAAGCGGCCGGACGTGAAGAGCGTCTTCGTGAACGGTGGCACGCTGCTTGGTGCGGGCAGCGAGGTGCGCAAGGCCACGCTCATCATCACCTTGAGCGATGCTCACAGCACGCACCGCCAACATCAGTCGGTGATCCAGGAAGAGATTGGACAGACACTCTCCGACATCCCCGATATCCGCTACTGGTTCATCCAGGACAACGGTCAACGGCAACTGCAGATCGTGGTCGCGGGCCGGGAAGCGGCCGTGGTCGATGATGTGGCGGCGCGGCTGACGAGCGAGGCCAAGCGCGTTCCCAACCTGCTCAATGTGGTTTCCACCGCCCAACTCGACAGACCGGAACTGCGCATCCAGCCGCGCGCGGATGTCGCCGCCGAACTCGGCGTGTCGACGGAGGCTATCTCGGAAGCCGTGCGGATCGCGACCATCGGCGACATCGGTGCCAATCTGGCGAAGTTCGACGTTGGCGACCGGCAGGTGCCTATCCGGGTCAAGCTGCCCGACGAGGCGCGGGCCGAGCGCAGCATTCTGGAGTCGCTCGCGGTCACGACTGCAACCGGAACGTCGGTGCCCCTGGTGACGGTGGCCGAGTTCGAATTGTCGCAAGGGCCCACGTCGATCGAGCGCTACGACCGTGCGCGGCGCGTGCTGATCGGTGGCGATCTCGCAGGCACGACGCCGCTCGGCGATGCGGTCGAGGCCATTCTGGCGCTGCCGGCGGCGCAGGGGCTCCCCGAGGGCGTCGAGGTGAAGCAGTTCGGCGATGCCGAGATCATGGCGGAAGTGTTTGCGAGTTTCGGGCTCGCCATGGGCGCGGGTCTGATGATGGTCTACGCGGTGTTGGTCCTACTGTTTTCAAGCTTCCTGCAACCCATCACGATCCTGTTCTCGTTGCCGCTCTCAATCGGCGGTGCCATCGTTGCGCTGGCCTTGACCGGCAATTCGATCAGCCTGCCGGTCGTCATCGGCATTCTGATGCTGATGGGTATCGTGACCAAGAATGCGATCATGCTGATCGACTTCGCCGTCGAGCAGATCGCCCGGGGAATGCCGCGCGCGGATGCCATCGTCGATGCGGGCCGCAAACGCGCGCGTCCGATCGTGATGACGACGATCGCGATGGTGGGCGGCATGCTGCCGTCTGCACTGGCGCTGGAGGCGGGCGGTGAATTCCGTGCGCCGATGGCCATCGCGGTCATTGGTGGTCTCATTTCCTCGACCGTGCTGTCGCTCCTGTTCGTCCCGGCGGTGTTCATCCTCATGGACGACGTGGGTCGTGGCATATGGTGGGTGTTCGGCCGCTTCGTCGGGCCGGCAGAGCCTGACCCCGAGACTGCGGAGGCCGATGCTGCCCTGAGGGCCCCGGCAGAATAGACGCGGTTGAGGCGAAACAGCGCCATTCCGCGTCGTCTTGCCCCTGTGGGACGTCGCACGTAGGGTCGGGATCAGTCAGCGTCCGAAATCGTCAGTGAAAGGACATGTCCCATGTTCGACGCCAAGAGCCTGCTCGAAGCCCTCGTCAACGGTGCCCAGCAGAGGGCAGCAGCGCCCACTGGCGGCGCACCACAGGGTGACCCTCTCCGCGACCTGCTCGGCGGACTTGGCGGGGGCCAGGCCAGCGGCGGGCCCGGCGGTCCGCTCGGCGATCTCCTGCGCAACATGCTGCCCAACCAGCAGGGCCGATCGGATACGGCTGGCCCTCAGGGCGATCCCTTGTCAGATATTCTCGGCAAACTCGGTGGTGGCGGCCCGGGACCGGCAGGTGGCGCGCCGGGCAGCGGCGGGCTGATGGACATCCTCGGCGAGGTGTTCAAGCAGGCAGCCGCCGGTGCGAAGGAAGGGGCTGGCCACATCAACCAGCAGACAGGGGCGGGTGCGCAATTGCAGGACATGATCCGCCAGATGTCCGGTAAGTCGCCCGATGAACTGATGGCGACGGTGCGGGACCTCGTCGCCAACAACAAGCTCGGCACAGGCGCCGCACTCGGTGGCCTCGGCGCGCTGATACTGGGTACGCAGACCGGCCGCTCGGTGGCGGTCGGCGCGGCAAAAATGGGCGCGCTCGCCCTGATCGCGGGATTGGCCTACAAGGCCTACCAGAACTACCAGCAGGGTCGCTCGCCGATGGATCTGGGCGGCGGCGTCGAGACCCCGCCTGCCGGCTCCGGGTTCGAGCCCACGGCGGTGTCGAACGAGCAAGCGGCGCGGCTGGTGCGCGCCATGATCGCAGCGGCAGCCGCCGACGGTCGCGTCGATGAGGCCGAGCAGCAGGCCATCATGGCCAATCTCAAGATCGGCGGCATGGATGCGGCGGCCGAGGAATTCCTGGCCAACGAACTCAATTCGCCCGCGACGATCGAGGCACTGGTGACAGGCGTGACGACGCGCGAGGAGGCCGTCCAGCTCTACACGGCGGCCCGTCTGGCAATCGAGCCGGATACGACGGGCGAGCAGCGCTTCCTCATTCGTCTCGCCGATCGGCTGGGGCTCGATGATGCCCTTGTCGGCAATATCGACGCGACGGCGCAGAAGGTCGGCTCCTGAACCAAGGTCGATATCACGACGACGAAAGGGCGGGATCGGAAGACCCCGCCCTTTTCTATCCGGCTTCAATCGTGGCGCGTGGGCCCAGTTTTGGGACACTGCTCAGCGCTGGGCGTTCCCGGCAGCCGACGAGCGGACCTCGCCCTCGCTCTTGAAAAACACGTCGACGCGCATGCCGGTCAACAGCGGCGGCGTCCCCTCAAGATCGGCGACCACTTCCAGCACGTCCACGTCATTGGGGCGGCGTGGACCGCGCGAGGCAATCCGCGGGCTGCCGAGCGCCGACGCGATCTCGGTCACGGTGCCGGCAAAGTCCTGGTCGGGAAACGCATCGGCCTTGACGATGACTTTCTGGCCGACGCGCACCTTCGCGACGTCACGCTCCTCGACCTCGGCGCGCACACGCAGCTTCGCGATATCGCCAAACAGCAGCAGGGCGGCGTCAGGGCTCGGCACCGCCGTCTCGCCGGCGCGCGCGTAGACATTGAGGACGGTGCCGTCGAACGGAGCCCGGATGCGGGTGCGCTCGAAGGCGGCTTCGGCCAGCGCGAGGTCTGAACGGGCGACCGTCAACGATGTTTCGAGGCGCGTCGGCAGCGGCATGTTGGCCTTGGCGGAGACGCGCGCCACGTCCTCGAGTTCCGCGCTCACCTTCTTGCGGGCGGTCTCGATCGCTTCACGGGCGGTTACGACGTCGGTGACCTTGGCTTCATTGGCCCGCTTGCGCGCGAGTGTCATGTCGAAGGTCCGCCAGGCCGCGAACAGCTCACTGCGCGCGTCGGCCAGATTGTCCTCGGCCTGCTGACGCTCCAGTGCGAGGCCCGTTGCCGGCTCCTCGGCACGTTCGCGCTTGCGCACTTCGACCTCGGCGCGTGCAGCGTCGATGCGAGCCAGGACATCCTTGTCGTCAAGGCGGACGACGAGATCGCCGGATTCGACGAACTGGTTGATACCGACGGGGACTTCGACGATCAGTCCGGCGGCCTGCGGCGCGATGCGGATCGTGCCGCTGGCCGGCTCGATGCGCCCCGTGGCCGAGGCAGCCCAGCGGGCCGCCGGGCGCGCGTCCGTACCGGTCCCACCGGTTGCGGCACTTTGCGCCTGGGCGGGTGTCATCGGCCAGGGCACGCCGCGCATCACGGTCGAGAAGGTGGCGAATGCGATCACCGCCGCCAGTGCGAGCGTCGAAACGGTCGAATCGATCCTAGGCATGAGCTTTTCGCCTCTTGGTGAGATCTGTAATTTCCGGGGCATCGAGCCCGCGGGGCCGGCGATCCTCGCCGACGATGAGACCGTCCTCGATCTTCACGACCCTGTCGGCATAGCCCAGTGTTCGGGGATCGTGCGTCACGGCGAGGACGCTGCGGTTCTGTTCGCGCGCGATGCGGGCAAGCAGCTCCATGACGGCGTGGCCGTTTTCACTATCGAGAGCGGCGGTCGGCTCGTCGGCCAGAACGATCGAGGGCTCGCTGACGATGGCGCGGGCGACCGCCACGCGCTGCTGCTCACCGCCGGACAGATTGCTCGGGTAGTTGAGTAACCGGCCGCCCAGCCCGACCTGGCGCAGAACATCTTCGCTGCGCCGCGCGGCCGCATAGCCCTTCTGGCCGCGCACATCCAGCGCGATACGGACGTTCTCGAGCGCGTTCAGCGTCGGGAACAGATTGTAGGACTGGAAGATGAAGCCGATGTGGTTGCGGCGCAGCGCCGCCAGTTCTTCGGGCGACAGGCCCGCCGTCGAGGTGCCTGCGACGGAAATCGTGCCGGATGTCGGCTGCAGGATACAGCCGAGGATCGACAGCAGCGTGGTTTTGCCACTGCCGGACGGGCCCATCAGCAGCGTGAGTTCTCCAGGCGCCAAGGCCAGGCTCACACCTTTCAAGGCGATGACCTTGCCGGCACCGCTGCCGAGTTCCTTGAAGACATTCTCGGCAACCATCACAGATTTGTCTGTCATCGGCTGAACACCGTGGCTGGGTCGATCTTCGTGACCTTTACGATGGCCGAGATCGCGGAGATCGCGCACATGAAGAGCGTCACTGTGAAAAGGCCGGCGGCCAGACCCGGCGTCATCACGATGGGCAACGGTGTCGACTGGCTCGCCATCACGACCAGCAGGGCAATCATCATGCCGAGGCCATAGCCGATCACGGCGCTCAAGCCGGCCTGGGCGAGGATCACCTGGTGGATGTAGCCCGACGACGAGCCCAGCGCCCGCAGTGTCGCAAACTCGTTGATGTGGTCCTTGGTGCTCGAATAGAGCGTCTGGGCGACGATGACGGTGCCGACCAGGATGCCCAACAGGGCTCCGCCGATGAGCGCCACGCCGGCACCAGTGCGAAACAGCCACTGGTTTAAGCTGCGATCGCGGAACTCGCTCGTGGTCAGAACCTCGGCTGTTTCCAGCCGGCTCTTCAAGTCGGCCCGGACGCGCTCCAGATCGGCTCCTGGTTCGAGTTGGATCAGGTGGAAGGTTGCAAGGTCGGTTCCCGGCGCGCCCATCACATGCCGAGCGCGGGCCAGCGGCATGTAGACGTAAGGTGATTGCGTGAACGAGCGCACGCCGTCGGTCAAGGCGCGGACGCGGACACGGCCAATGTCGATCTGGGCGGTGTCGCCGATCCCGGTGATGCCCAGGTCGGCGAGGTAGGTGCGGTCGACCGCGATGGCATCGGGGGCTTTGATGTCCTGCCAGGTTCCTGTGA
The DNA here is from genome assembly GCA_033765285.1 of Hyphomicrobiaceae bacterium. Classification (GTDB taxonomy): domain Bacteria; phylum Pseudomonadota; class Alphaproteobacteria; order Rhizobiales; family Hyphomicrobiaceae; genus Filomicrobium. Next base: position 130,189 of record JANRIE010000010.1, read on the forward strand.
CGAGCGCCAAGGGGGCCACAGCCCCTTCCTCGGCATCGGCACCGACGATCACGACACGCGTCGAGCCGCCGGCGGGCTTGCGCCACTCGGAGAATTTCACCACCACCGGCACGACCGCCGCCACGCCCGGGGTGGCTAGCGCCTGGTGACGCTCCCGCGAGGACAGCAGCAGGCCACCATCCTCGAAGCTCTTGGCTCCGAAGGCCGTGATCCAGAGGTCGGCGCGGGCATTGTCGATGTTGGCCGTGATCATTCGACTGGCACCGAGATAAAGCCCGAGCTGGATCGCCACCAGCACGATCGAAAACAGGATGCCGACGAGCGTCACGGCGAGCCGGACGCGATCGTGGAACAAGTTTCGGAACGCAAGAGTCAGGATCATCGTGTTGTGGCCATGCCTTGCTGGTGATCTTCAGTTGGTCGTCGTTCGAGCCCCGACGCGCTGGAGCCTTTTGCGACCGCCGCCGTCGCATCGCGGGTGCGCCGCGAACACGCCGCCATCGCGCGATGTCCGCACAGAGTGTGCAGCAAGTGCCAAATAGTGTCGGCAGAAAGGCGTCGGTGTTTCACACGACACCGCCCATCCGCCTATGGGACCAACTTACACACCAGCCGTCGTCGATAGGTTAACATGAGGCGATCAGACATGTTTTTCCAGGACAGTCCATAAGTTTAACTCTCCCGCGCTAGGATCGGCCGCTGATATTCGGCACTTGGAGACCATGAGGACTCCACTGGTTTTGCCACTTTCCGCGGCTACTCCGAGGCCTTGGCGGCTATTTGCATGGATGGAAAATCCCCAGATGACAGAAGTCCTTGAAACATGGGCTGCGCGCATTGCTCTGTGGGCTGGCTTGGCGATCGCGACCGCCGGTGCGATCGGCCTGCCGGTCGTGGCACGCGCAGCCGAGCCCGGCGCGGCCGGTGTGTGGTATGATGACACGGGCCGGGGCGCGGTAGAGTTGCGCCCGTGCGGCGGCGGCCTGTGCGGCTACGTTTACTGGCTCCGCGACCCGATCAACGCCGAAGGCAAGCCTCTGCGGGATCGCTACAACCCGGACGCGGCGGCGCAGCAGCGGCCGATCTGCGGATTGCAGGTCATCGGCGACCTCGCAGCGCAGCCCGACGGCTCCTGGGATGGTGGCTGGATCTACGACCCCAAGGTCGGCAAGACGTACAAGGTCGAAGTCCGCCAGCAGGGTCCGGACACGCTGACGGTGCGCGGCTACCTGTCGATCAAGCTGATGGGCAAGTCCTATTCGTGGTCCAGGGCCCCGAAGGACCTGCCGGCCTGCGACGGGCGACCACCGGCCTTGGCGCGCTGAACCCGATCACCCGTGATCTGGCATCGTCGAGCGATCACGGGACTGTCGCTGGCGCAGCCCCCGGCTTTGGCTGGTCCAACAGAAAACGGCGCGCCTGGTGACAAGCGCGCCGTTCCTGCACTTTGACGTTTCAGATCGAGGGACAGCTTCACCGCATTCGGCTTCGCAGTCCTCAGGCTTCGACGCCGAGCGTCGCCGTCTTGTTGTTGCGCTGGTCGGTCTTCTGGGCAGCCGCGCTCTTGGCGAGCACGCGATGGGCGAATTCCAATGTCCGGTCCAGGACGACGTCACGCTGACGGTCGAGCGTCACGACATGGAAGCAGTCGTCGAGAATGACGGTCTCGACCGGGCCTGCGAGTTGCCGCTGAATGCGCAGGGCATTGTCGATATGGCTCTGATCGTCATGGCGCGGGTGGATGATCAGCGTCGGCAACTTGAGACCGGGCAACTCGCTCTCGACCTTGCGAACAAGCCGCGTGAATTCGAGCACCGTGACACCAGACCGGGAGTAGACTTCTCCGACGGTGCGGTTGTCCGCCTTTATCGAGTCTTCCATGAATGTCCTGAGACGCTCATCCTTGATGCCGTAGGGCGCGCGGAGCTGGAAGCGGAACAGGCGGCTGAACCAGCGCGTGTAGACTAGGCGGAAGAAGTTGAACGTCCAAGGCACGGCCCAGCCGTTCGGCCAAAGGGTGGGCGCGAACGAAATCACGCCCGCGATCTCCGACTGGCGACGCGATGCAAGATGCAGCGCCAGAATGGCACCTGCCGACAATCCCCCGACCAGGATCGTGTCACACTCGCTGCGCAACTCGTCGAAGGCGCGCTCGAGTTCGGCGTACCAGTCCTGCCAGCGCGACAGGCTCAGAACATCGGTGCCGTGCGTGAGGCCCGGCAACATCGGGCAATGCACGGTGTAGCCGGCGCGCGACAAACCCTGCGCAACATACTTCAACTCGAGCGGCGTCCCACCCAGGCTGTGCACGAGAAGCACGCCGGTCCGCCCGCCAGAGAACGAAACGCTGCTGAGGTATCCGCTGCTATTCTGCTTTTTCTTCATGCCGTTATCTGTACCCGCTGATACGCCAACCTAACACTCTTACGCCGAACGGGTGCCCGTCGTAAAGTCATGCTTCGGCCGCGCGTTACGTGTCCGCCCCAGTTCGGCCAGGGCACGCAAGCTCGTCGATGATGTGGGAAAAGCGCCGATCCGGCCTTTCTCGTCGCATCACAAGGTTAGCAACATCGAGCAGCAGGCGGTTGCCGCCGGCCCGACGCGTGCCGTGCGAGGCAACGCCACATCCAGTCCTTCAGGGCGGCGACAGAGGCCGCCGCGGGGGTCAAGACGTCGGCTCGACCCGAGCCGGCGACTTCTCTCGCACCTCGACCGTGATGACGATGGGTCATCATGACGCAAATGCGAAGCTCATGCTGCGCCGCACAACGATATCGGCCAGCGATAACGCAGTTGCATTCGTTACCAGTTGGTTGCGAGATATGCCTGTAACAATCTCGTAACTTCAGCATATCCCTCGACCATTGAGCCTATCGGATAAAGGCTAACCAAAGCTGGATGTTGCATTGCGCTGCAACTCAGGACTCCCGTATGGGCGGCAAGCGTCTACTGATCACATTTTCTTACGATATATGACATTAAGTAAACTCCATACCCGGCTCTCGCACGGCCGGAACGACCGCGGAACAGGTTCAGGCCGGGGTGTGTGGACGCTGGTCGGTGGCCGAGTCATTCAGGACGATCGCCACCAGGAGGTAGACCGCTGTTGCCGCAGCGAGGGCCACGACATAGGGCGTCTCCGTGAACCCCATCAAGGTGTCGGCACTCCAGACACCCATGCCGGTGACGAGCGTGGCGAGCGCGCTCCGCGGTCCGCCGAGCCGCGTGAACAGACCAAACAAGGCGACGACGATCAGACCGGCGCTGCCGAAAGCGGAGGCAGTCTCGACGAGATCGTGGATCGATTCGGAGCCGAGCGCGATGATGCAGGCCGTAACGCCGAGGGCGGCAACCGTCAGGCGCGTGGCGAGAAGACGCGCGCTCTCGCCGAGCCCGGCCATGACCGAACGCGCCGCGTTGTGGGAGAGCATGGAGCCAGCCGCCAGCAGTGCTGTGTCGACCGTCGACAGGATAGCCGAGACGATGGCACCGATAAACACGACAAAGAGCACTGGGGGGAGATAGGCTGCAGCGAGCTTGGAGACGATCTCCTCGGGGTTGGCGAGGTTGGGGACCAGCACTGGACCGATCAGGCCGAGGAACACCGGGATCAAGCCGACCAGCAGGTACATCGTGCCGCCGACGATGCAGGCGTTGCGGGCGGTGAGCGCCGAACGGGTGGCCAACATTCTCGAGATGAGTTCGATCGACACCATCGTTCCGCAAATTGGAATGAGCCACTGCTCGGCCAGTGCGAGGGCGCTCGTGTCGCCGGACGCATAGGCCAGGCGTTCGGGCGGGACCGTCGCGAGGCCCGGACCCACGCCTCCCACCTCGGTGGCGACGAGGACCGCGATGACGATCAGGCCGAGAACGATGGCGAGTCCTTGCAGAAGGTCCGTGTAGGCATCCGCCAGCAAGCCGCCAATGGCCGTGTAGGCCACGATGACGAGTGTCCCCACGATCATTCCGGTGGCCAGTGATACGTCGCTGACCGAGCCGACGACGACACCGAAACCGCGGATCTGAGCCGCAGCCCAGATGATCGGGCCGGGCAGGATCAGGAGAACGGCAAGACGCTCCACGGCTGGCGAGTAGCGATCGCGGAAAAAGTCGCCGAAGGTCAGGTAGCCGCGCCGCCATAAGGGCATGGCCATGACAAGGCCGGCGATGACGAGGGCGGCGGCGTAGCCGAACGGGTCGATGGTGGCCCCGTTCAGTCCCTCGGCATAGACCGATCCGCCCGCACCGACGATTGCTTCCGCGCCGAACCACGTGGCGAAGACGGAGAAGGCACCGACGAGTGGACCCAGTTGGCGGCCGGCGTTGATGTAGTCGCTCTGCGTCGCGATCTGGCGGCTGACCCAGATGCCGATGGCGAACTGCACGGCCACATAGGCCGCGATGGCGAGCAAGGTAGCGTTCACGGCGGTTCTCTCCCCACGAAGGCGGTCCGACGGGCGGTCGCCTGCCCCCCGTCAGCCGAGCGACTTGCGCTCGTGCGCCGCATGGTTGCGACGTTGGCTCTGACACGCATGACACGGGCAGGCAAGGGTTGGGACCGGAACACGCCGCGAAGATGATGTGCACTGCGCTCGTGTGATGACCGAGACCTCCGCTATACAGACTGTTCAGCGTGGTCGATAGGCGGACTTCTCGGTGTGAATCACACTAGGTGATTGGTGTTGCTCGTGTCGTTCAGATCGCGAAATTCGTTCAGTGCGCGCCGCAGATTGAGACGAATTTCGCGATTACGACACGAGCTGTGGTCGATATTCGCGGTCGATCGAGACAACTCTTGTCGCGACGGCTGTCGGGTTTGCCACTGTTCCTGGCTGATTTGCGTCGTATAGACTGAGGCGGCTTGTTTGCGGACGGAACAGATTGGCGCTGCCGCCCGTTTTCTCAGCTGTATGTTCGAGGGCTCGATCGGGAGTTGGTGGCGGTGGCACTTTGGATGCGCAAGCTCGTTTCGTCGATCGTCTGCCTGTCGCTCGCCACTGGTCCTTTCGCGTCGGTTGGATATGCGCAGGCCCCGATGACTCGCGCCGAGCAAGAGGCGTGCGCGGCCAAGGACGAGGCCGAATTCGCCAGCGCCATCGAGGCGGTCACGATCCGCGCGCTCGAGAGCGATCTGTCCGGGGTCGATTACAAAGCGATTGTTGCCGACCAGTGGCGTAAGGAAAGCCTCGATTCGGTCATCGACGCCCGGGTTGATATCGCCGTGGCGGACGTGCGCGAGAAAACGGGGTGGGGCACACTCCTGCAGTCGCTTGCTTCGTCGGAGCAGGCGCAGAAACTGGCGACCGAAGTGGCCGAACGGACCTACCGCTCGGACGTCGTCACCGGCGGGATCGAGCGCCTGGCCGTCGGCGTCAGCACCGTTGTGGGGTCCAGTATCGAACAGGCGAGCCGGGTCGCGGCAGTCCCGGCGCTGAAGTGCCTGCAAGCCTATCTCGGGCCGCGCTATGGATCGACCATTTCCGAGATCGTCGGCGGCGAAGCCAGCCGCGACTTTGCCGTCGAGGCGGGCAAAGGTAACGAGATCGGCCCGGGCAGTGTCGCTGCGCAATCGACCGAAGGTCTGGCGGGAGCGGCAATCCTGCTCGTGCGCCGGCAACTCGGCAACCTCGCGCGCACGGTCGGTGCCCGCATCGTCGGCAGTGTGCTGTCGCGGCTGGTATCGGTCGTCGCCGGGGGCGTGGGGCTGGTCCTGATCGCCAAAGACGTGTGGGACCTGCGCCACGGCGTCCTGCCCATCATCGCTCAGGAAATGAAGTCGGAAGCGACCAAGCTCAAAGTTCAAGAAGAGCTGGCGGTCGGCATTTCCGAGCAGATCAAGCTCCACGTGCGCGAGATCGGCCAGCAATCGGCCGGACGTGTCGTCGCGGTGTGGCGGCAGTTCCAGGCGGCGCACCTCAAGGCCCTGGAGATCGCCGAGCGCAATGAACCGTTTCGCAAGTTCCTGAACGGTGTCGGGCCGGAGAAGCTCGGCCGGCTGGACGAGGTCGTCTCGATCGTGTTGCCAGCGGAGGGCGAGGCGGGACTCCTGCGACGGCTCGAGGATGGCTCGCTCAACACGGCGGTGCGGTCGCTCAGCGAACCCGCGATGGCGATCGCGCGGTCCACGCAGTCGATCGAGGCGGCTCTGAAATGGGCGGCGATCGCCGGCACGCGGACGAACGACGTCGTCGAAAACGGGATCCATCTGGTCGCCAAGCCAGAAGATTTTACCACCGCGGCACTCGGGCGTGTGCTTGCCTCCGGCGAGCGCATCGCCATAACACGGCTGGCCAGCGTCTCGCGCGAGGCCCGCGAAACGCTGTTCGAGATCGACGACACGACGTTGAAATCGCTCGCGCGCAGTCTGACCGCAGAGGAACTGGGTCAACTTGCTCGCTACCTGACAGGGCTGAGCGCCAAGCCGCGCGAGGCTGTTCTGCGCGCCGTTGCGCAATCGCCGGGCAAAATGCAACTCATCGCGTCGGATCGTGTGCGCGGGGCCGTACTGGCGAGCGCCGACCAAACCGCCGCGGTCGAGATGATGCTGCGAACCTCCGGGGCGTTCGATCCAGTTGTGACCTGGGGCGATATCAAGCACGCCTGGCAAGGCGACATCAGCCCGATCCTGATTGTCGAGAAGCATCCGATCGCTCTGAGCGTCGTCGGCGGCGGCCTGCTCGTGCTGATGCTCATGGTGCTGCGCCTGTTCAGTGCCCCGCGCGCCGCGCGGCCGCAGCAGTCTCGGCTGGCGGCCGGTGATGCCGAACAGGCTCCGCGCGGCGGTTAGGTCTGCGCCCGATTCTTCGCGAAGCGGCGCGCTCCACAGTTTTCGGACGTGAGAGCACGCGGCACTTTTGCCACAGACGATGACCTCCCTGCCCCGGTTGCAGGCTGGTGCTTTGCACGTAAACTGTAGAATTATCAGTGAATTGAGTGCTTTCCTCCGGGCTCACCAGCCGATGTGGATCCCGCGCGCCTCTCAAAGGGACGCGGTGGCAGGGGCCGCGCGCCTTGGTATAAGCCGCCCGGATCAATGCACAGGCTTTGCCGCCATGCCGCGCGCGCAGGCCTTCAGAGGGGAGTGCAGAACATGGGTCTCAAGGCACCTGGCCTCATCACGTTTCTGTTGTCGGTCATCCTCACGGTCACGGTTCTGATCGTGAAGTTTTTCAACGCCGAGGTTCCGTTGCTCGTCGGCAACGAGTTCTGGGCGCTGCTGGTGGCGCATGTGCTTCTCGTGTCGGCCTGCCTGACGTCGTATCTCTGACCAGCCCGGGACTGTTGAAAAACTCTGTGCCGTTCTGTCGCGCGGCAGAGGGCGCTCTGGTCGCGCGACGCAGCGTCTGGCGAAATGCGGTCATGATCAAGTCAGCTCCCCAAGCCGCTCAAGACGACTACGCCAGGCGTGTACGCAACTGCGTGCATGGAATTTTCGTTGCGGTGATGTTGACCGTTGCAGCGCTCGGGTTTGTCGTCGCTGGTCTATATGCGCGGCTGCTGGACTCTGGTCCGGGCGGCTCACCGCAACAGCAGGCGGCTGAAATTCCGGGATTGCAGCGCGCACGGTGAATGCGACGTCCGCCGGTGCGGTCGTCCCTTCCGATCAGCCAGCGTTCGCTGTCTCGCATGCGGGTCGATGACCGCGAGCTTTCAGCCGCCAGACAGGGGCACCGCCGGCACCAGACCGCGCAGGGAATTGCCCAGGTAGACGGGATCGCCCAGGTCCAGATCGGCACGCGTCAGGGTATGCTCGACGGCGCGGCCAGTCGCCAGAAGTTCGGCGCGCAATGTTCCAGGCAACAGACCCGCTGCCAAGGGTGGCGTGAGAAGCCGGCCATCGCGCTCGATGAAGATGCTGGTGCGGCTGCCCTCGGCCAACTCGTCCGCCTCGTTCAGGTAGACCACCTCATCGGCACCAACCGTCGTGTTGAAGTGAGCCCACTCACCATCATAAAGCTCGCGGCGGGTGGTCTTGTGATAGAGGAACGGATTGGCCGACGTCAGGCGTGTCGGAGAAACGACGTAGCGCATGAGCGTGCCGGCTGGTGCCTTCGGCATGGGGGCCGTCGTGATGGCGAGGCGTCCGTCTTCCGCAAGCGTGAGCCGGACGCGCAGACGCTCGTCGGCTTTTTCCGAGATCGCAACGGCCAAAGCTCGAGCGACAGCGGCGCGATCGCAGGTGAAGCCGAAATAGCGCGCGGAGGCCGACAGGCGTTCCAGGTGGCGGTCGAGGAGCCAGATCCCGCCCGGGGGCTCATGCAACATGGTCTCGATCAGTTCGAACGGCCGGGGCGGGTCGGTCAGGAACTTCATTTTCAGAAGGCACTCTTCGTACTCGCGGATCCCGTCGGAATCATAGACGACGCCGGACCCGATCCCCATTTCTCCGGTGCCGTCGCGGGTGATGACAGGGGTGCGGATCGCGACGTTGAGCTGGATCGTGTCGTCGGGAGACAGCCGCCCGATCGCGCCGCAGTAAACGCCCCGCGCCTCCTGTTCCAACTCGGCGATCAGTTCCATGGCGCGGATCTTCGGCGCACCGGTGATCGAGCCGGCTGGATAGATTGCCGCGAGAATGTCCGAGAGCGCGGTGCCCTCGAGCAGACGGGCGCGGATGCCCGAGGTCATCTGGTGCAAGGTCTTGAAGGTCTCGACCGTGAACAAATCAGTGACCTCGACACTGCCGATGTCGGCGATACGCGAGAGGTCGTTGCGCATCAGGTCGACGATCATGAGATTCTCGGCGCGCTGCTTAGTGTCAGTCGCCAGTTCGAGGCGCTGGCCCGCGTCGCCGGCAATCGTGCCGAGGCGGGCAGCCGTTCCCTTCATGGGCCGGGTTTCCATGATCTGGCCGCTCTTTGCGATGAACAGCTCTGGGGAGGCCGACAACACGGTGACCTGTCCCGTGTCCACGATCGCGCCGTAGCTGACGCGCTGCTTTGCCCGTAAGTCACGGTAGAAGGTCAGCGGCGAGCCGGACAGCCGAAACCGTGTCTTGAATGTAAGGTTGAGCTGGTAAATGTCGCCAGACCGGATCATCTCGATGACGCGGGCGTAGCGCTCTAGATAGGCGTCGCGGCTCAACGACAACGATACGTCGCTGAACTTGTGACTGACGCTGCGCGTCGTCTGGTCGAGCCAGTCTTTGACTTCGGCGTTGCCCATCTCGCGCGGCGCATCGTAAAGCCCGAACCAGACGAGGGGGACCGTCCGGTTGGCGGGCAGGAGATGCGCGAGGCGAGGCTCGAAGCAGTAGCCCAGTTCGTAGGAGAAAAAGCCCGCCGCATGGAGACCCCGGCCGATACCAGCTTCAATGCGGGCGATCGCTGCTGCGACGTCTTCGGGGTGATGTGCCTCGATGATCTCGATTGGGTCGGTGTAGAGGAGCGAAGGGGGCCCCTGGCCCGTCGAGTTGTCGAGCAGCACGAAGGCCTGCGACAGCTTGTCCTGCGGGTCGATGGGTTGGCTCCGGTGTGGCGGCGAAACGGCCATTCTCATGGGGTCTTTCTTCTATCCCGGGTTCTTCAGCCCTGAAAGCGCGACGAAGACGGCGCGACGGCTTTCGAGCGGGCCGGCGGGGATGTCCCGCGTCGCGATGGTCTCGGCGTCGACAAAACGAGATACGATCGGTCCGTCGCTGCCGATGAGACTGACGAGCAGGACAGGTGCATTCCCGGCGGGTACGAAGGGGCGTACCAGTTCGAAGTGGTCGCGCGCGTGCGGGCCATCGCGCCACGCGTAAATGGGTGTCGTCTCGTCGCGCAGGTAGTAGAGCAGTTCGGCCGTCACCGGGCGATCATCGGTCAGGACGGCCGCGAACGGCCGGCCGGCCGCGCGGGCCTTTTGCAATTCGTCGCGCGTTGCCTGCGCCAGCGCCTGCCACCCGAGGGTGCGGGCGAACGGGTCCCGAGCCAATGGCAGAGCATAGCGTCCCGCCAGCGCGACGCCGACGACGGCTGCGATGAGGACCAGTGCATGCACGGCGAACGATGCGCGCATCCAGCGGGAGGCGACATCCCGAACCATGGTCGCCATGACCAGGGCGCTGGCGGCGACGTAGGCTGGCGCGGCCCAGTTGGCATGGGCCCGCGACAGAAACGCCTGCAGCGTGATTGCCGCGATCAGGGGCAGGCAGAACGCCAACAGCAGACGATCGGCCTCCGGCAGGGGCTCGCGCGCGGCCCGCACCGCGATGATCAACAGACTGCCAAACAGGATCGGACCGAAGACGCCGAACTGCGCGCCGAAAAATTCGAGCGCTTTGCCCGGATGGAACAGCGATCCGCCCCATTTGGCGTTGTCGGCCGTGTGGGAGAACGTCGCCAGATCATTGCCCATGTTCCAGACCAGGTTGGGCGAAATGACGAGTAGCGCCAAACCCAAGGCCGCATAAAGCCGGCGGTCGCGTAGCAGCCAGCGGCGCTGAGGTGTCGCAAGAAGATAGACGACTAGGCACGCCAGGAACCACGCCATCGCGTACTTGGCGTTGAGGCCGAGGCCGAGGCTGGTGCCAAGGAGAAGCGACGGTCGCCAGTCGCCCGGCTCGTCCTTCTGCTCCATCAGCCAGACGAGGCCCAGGAGCGACAAGGCCCAGAACAACAGCAGCGGCACGTCGGTCGACATGATGCCGGCCGAGACCGAGACGCCGGGGAGCGTGGCGAAGGCGAGCCCTGCCAGAACGCCGGTTTGGACATCGTAGAGCCGGCGCGCCAATGCGTAGACGACGAGCGACGTCAGGGTGTGGAGGATCGGCGACGGCAACCGAATGCAGAACTCGCTATCTCCGCATGTCGCCGTGGAGATGCCGATCAGCCAGGCAATGAGCGGCGGCTTGGAATAGTAGCCGAAGGCCGGCTGTGTGCTCCAGAACCAGTACTGTGCTTCGTCGAAGAACAAGTCTGTCCCGTTGGCGGCCAGCGCTCCCACGCGGATGACCAGAAGGGCGGCAAGGCCAGCCAACAGCAGCCTCACCCATTGCCGGTCGTGGCCCGGGTTCTGGGGCCCGGCGTTGTGTTGCATCGTCCTCGCGTCTCCTCATCTCGGGTCGGCTAGCCTCCCGGCTGCCGGCCTCGATCGCGATGGCTCGGGGCCGCACCAAGCCCGATCAGCCCTCGATTTGCAAATCGCATTTTCTGCGTGGTGGCCGGTTGCTCCGTCACGGAGCGGCTGCTGTTTCCGACGGGTTCGCCCTGGCCTGGACAAATGATATCGACGTGATGCAGCGCACGGCGAGCGACGTCACCTTCGTCGCGGCCTTATTGCCGCCGACCGCGCTCGTGGTATGTGGGGGCCGATCCGACCACCGATTCCCCGCAATGGCGTCACGCGCGCGGCTGATCGCAGATCACATGCACCTGGAGGCCTGATGCGCATCACTGTCGTCATACCCGCGCTGAACGAGGCCGGCAACATCGGCAGGCTGATTGCTGAGACTTATGATCATGTGCCGGCCGATACTTTGGCCGAGGTCATCGTCGTCGATGATGGCAGCGAGGACGGAACGTCCGACGAGATTGCGGCGATGATCGCTTCGGGTCGCCACCCCGGCTTGCGGCTGCTGCGCCATGCGCACCGGGCGGGGCAGAGTACGGCGCTGAGAACCGGCGTCCTGGCGGCAACTAGTCCTGTCATCGCGACGATGGACGGCGATGGCCAGAACGATCCACGCGACATCATGAAGCTCGTGGCGGCGCTGGGAGCCCCCGGTTCCGGCGGTCCGGCCCTGGTCAACGGTTGGAGGACGGAGCGAAAGGCGGAAGGTTCCAAGCGCTGGGCCTCGTGGGCGGCCAACAACATCCGCGATTTCGTGTTGCGGGACAATTGCCCCGATACCGGCTGCGGTATCAAGGTCTATTGGCGTGAGGTGTTCTTGCGGCTACCGTTCTTCACAAGTATGCACCGGTATCTGCCGGCGTTCTTCCAGACATATGGGCACACGGTGGCCTATGTCCCCGTGAACGATCGCCCGCGTCAGGCCGGTGTGTCCAAGTACAACAACTTCAATCGCGCGCTGGTCGGCCTCTACGATCTGGTTGGTGTCAGCTGGCTCAGGCGGCGGACGCGTGTACCGGTGATCGTCGAACTGCCAATGCGAACGACGCAGGGGCCCATGGCTGACGCGGGTGGTCCGTGAGAGCGCCGGACGGCTATGTCTGCAAGGGGCTGATCTGCAAGGGGCTGACGGGATGCAACGTCTGCGCGCACTCTTGAGTGAAGTGAATGCCGGAACGCTCCGCAGTACGCTCGGGGTGACGGTGGCGCTCGTCGCGTTTTCTCTCATCTTCATTGGTCTTGCCGGGGTTGTTGGCCTCGACGAAAATGGAATCCTCAGTCGCACGTTCCACAGCTACGAGCACAGTGCGTGGGCGCTGCCGATCGTTGCTGCGGCTTTCACCGTCGCGTCGTTCACCGGCGCGCCGCAGTTTCTGCTCATCATCGTCGCGGTGGCTGCGTTCGGCCCCATGATGGGTTTTGTCTATGCCTATCTCGGCACGCTCGTCAGTGCCTGTGTCAATTTCCTCGTTGCGCGCGCGGTTGGGGCCGAATGGCTGCGTCAGCGCGGTTGGACCGGGATCGACGGGCTGTCGCGCCTCGTGGGTCGCAACGGCTTCATGGCCGCATTGCTGGTCAGGCTCGTTCCGTCGGCGCCCTTCGTCGTCGTCAACATGGCGCTGGGGCTCACACGGACCTCATTGGCCGCATTTCTAGCTGGCACGGCGGTTGGATCAATTCCCAAAACGGCGCTCATCGCTCTGCTCGGCAAGGTCGTCGAGCGGGCCCGTGCCGGTGAGACGGCTGCCATCGCGTACCTCGTCTTGGCGGCGGTCGTTTGGATCGGGCTTGCGGTGCTGGCGCGGTTCGTCATCAGCCGGCATCACGCCTCGAAAGAGGTTCCAGAAGCGTGACGGCCGGTGTCCGGCGTTTGCTGGTTGGAGAGCTGGTTAGACAATTGCGCAGCCGGCGATGACAGCCCACGGGAATGTGATGGCCAGCGACGCCGAATTGCCGATAGATCGACCCGGCTGCGTTGATTGCGGCTTGGCGACCGCCTAGAGCCACTGGCGCTGTACCGGCTCCGGGTGCTTCGTCCTGGACGCTCGAATGAGTTTTAACCGGAGTCGTTCCATGGTGTCGATGCTGACGTCGTTTCGGATGTCTATCGTTGCTAGCCTGGTGACCTGTGCGATCGCACCGGACGTGTGTGCCGGCGATCTGATCATCAAGGATAGTGGTCGCTCGGTCCGGGAGACCGGTGATGCGCTCGTCTCTGGGATTGCCGCAAAGGGCTTGACGGTCTTTGCTCGTGTGGATCACGCGGCGGGGGCTGCATCGGCTGGTCTCAGCCTCGACCCGAGCGAGGTCGTCATTTTCGGCAACCCGAAAGTCGGAACCCCACTGATGCAGGCCAGCCCGACGGTCGGCCTCGACCTGCCCATGCGCGTTCTGATCTGGCAGGACAAAGGCGGCGCTGTGAAGATCGGCTATCTCGATCCGGCCAAACTCAAGGAGCGCCATAGCATTGTGGGGCAGGACGCCGTTATCGGGCAGATGACCAGCGCTCTGGATGGATTGACAAGCGCCGCCGCCGGAGCCCGCTGAGGCCGCTCGCGGGCGACGACTGGGCTCTCCGCACTGTGTGATTGCAGTTGCCATCGTCGCGCCGTGGCGGCGGCTCTACTGGTTTTGCGTTGGGCCTTCACAACGTCGGAATCTGTGCTATAAGCGCGACCTTACTCGAGCTAGCGGCTCGAGAGGCACAGGGTCGTGACGCTGTCGGTCGTACCGCGCTTGCTCATGACCTGCCTCCGGACAAGTCGATAGACCAATGTTCGACAACGCCACGCGCGAGGTCGAACCGTCCGGTTTCCGTTGGTGACGCGGGGTGGAGCAGCCCGGTAGCTCGTCAGGCTCATAACCTGAAGGTCGTTGGTTCAAATCCAGCCCCCGCAACCACTTTTGTTATAACTCACTCGTCGTTTCGATATGACAGGCCTGGAGCACCGGGCCATGTCATTGAAATCATTGCGCAACGGTCGCGCTCAGCCGAGAACAAAACCGGTCTCGCTTCGGCTGGCACTCCGCGACATCGAGCAGCTTCAAGCCCGCGCTTTCACGGTTTCGGGCTCGGTTACTGGCGTTGCCCGCGATCTGATCCTGACCGGCCTTGCCGGTGGCGACAACAAATCGCTCGCCGATCGGCTGACGTTGATCGAGCGGCGGCTGATTGCAATCGAGGCTTTTGCACGCGAGCAGGTTGAGTGGGCCAGCCGCACCGAGGTCGGCGCCCAGGACCTCCGAACCAAGTTCACCGCGCTGCTCACGGCGCTCTCTACAGATGAGGGCGGGCGATGACGTGGTCCCCCAAGCATGTGATGTTTATCGCGTTGCTGGTCGGCATTGCCGCGACGGCGCTGGTCAGCGAGCTGGCTCTCAATCGGTATCCGCAGACGTGGCAAACGTCGACCGGGCAGTGGGGCTATTTTGCACCGACGGACATCCGCAGCTGCATGGGTGCCCGGTTGCTGACCAACCTCGCCGACCGGAGCAGCATCGATCTGTGGAACGCTTGCGCGAAGCATTTCTGGAAACACGGCGCGCTCGATGCCTTTGGCTGGCGCTATTTCGCGATCATCGCCTCATCGACTTTCACGCTGGTCGCCGCGTTCGGCTTCGCACTCGCCGTCCGTTTCGGCCGCGAACCATACAAGGTCGTTCGAGGTCGTCGCCTGTTGACCGGCGCCAAGGCGGAAAGGTCGCTGCGGAACGCGACAAAGCTGGAAGCCCGGCGGTCGGGCATTGGTCTGGAACTGGTGCCAGGGCTGGCCGTCAGCCGGGAGCGCGAAACGCGCCATTGGCTGATCTGGGGCAGCGTTGGTGCGGGCAAAACGCAGACGATGACGCATCTGATCCTCGGCGCCATCGACCGTGGCGACGGCGTGCTGGTGATCGACGTCAAAGGCGACATGACGGCGGGCCTCCATGGCAACCCGCTGCTGATCGCACCGCAGGATGCCCGGTCGCTGGTCTGGGATATCGCGCGCGATTGCCGGACCAAACAGGACGCACGTGAGCTTGCCAGCCGCATGATCCCCGACAGCCATGATCCGATGTGGTCCGAGGCCGCCCGCGAAATCCTGGTCGTGTGCCTTGCGACCTTGATTGCGACCAAGGGCGATGGATGGTCCTGGGCCGATCTGCACCAGATCGGCACCTCGTCGGCCGAGGCGCTATCCGACATGGCGCGCAAGCACCACGTCGATGCCCTGCGTACTCTGGCCAATCCGGAAAACCGCACGACACAAAGCGTGCTGTCGACGTTCCAGACGCACATGAATGTCGTCGCCACGCTGGCCGAGGCATGGGGCAACCCAGCGGCCAAGCGCTTCTCGATTTCGGAGTGGCTGCATTCGCCGACACCGTTTCGGCCAGTGATCCTGCAGCACGACCCGCGTTATCCGGGACTGTCGAGCATCTGGATTGGCGGCATGCTGACGCTGTTGGCCTCGGCCGTCGGCAGCCCGTCGCTGGCCGAAAGCCAAGAGCGACGGATCTGGATCTTTGCCGACGAGTTCCCGCAACTGCCGCGCATCGCGAACTTCTCGACCTTCCTCGACCTTGGCCGCTCGAAGGGTGTGGTGGCCGTGTTATGCGCGCAGGATCTGGCGCAGTTGCGCGCCACCTATGGCCATGAGCGCGCGGAAGCCTGGGTCGGCATGATCGGCACCAAGATCATCACCAAGCTCAACGTCGGGCACGGGGCCGACGAGGCGAGCAAGCTGATCGGCGACCAGGAGATCGAGCGCGAGGAGCGCAGCGAAACGTTTGTCGACGGCAAATCCAGCGTCACGACCGTCAAAAGGCGCGATATCCGGCGCGTGATCACGGCGAGTGAGATCACGACCAAGCTTGGTCCGCGCGCTGCTCACATTGATGTGCTGATTGCCGGTATTGGCGACGATGCCTTGCTCATCCGCGTGCCCTACGTGTCATTGCCCAAACTGCGGCCCGGCCACGTGCCAGCAACCTGGGTGCGAGGCAGAACCATCCAGATCGAACCAAACATATATCCAATTCGCCCTGGTCCGCGCCTGTCGAAGGATGCCATCGACCGCATTCGTGACGCCGGAGACTAGCCATGGTGGCGTCCATCTCGGCACGCGGCGGCGTGCAGGCCGCACTTGGCTATTATGGCCATCTCGGTCGCGACGACTATTACACGCGCGGCGCGGAGCCGCCTGGTCGATGGGCCGGAGAAGGGTCGGCGCGGTTATCGCTGTCCGGCCCGGTGACGCGATCGGAGTTCGATGCGGCCCTGCGCGGCATTGACCCCAAGACGGGTGAGCGGATCGCCCAACTCGGCGGGCGTGCGCAGCAACATGCGGCTGGCTGGGACATGACGTTCAGTGCACCGAAGTCCGTCTCGGTGCTGTGGGCACTTTCTGAACCACGGGACCGGCCTGCGATCGAGCGCGCACAAGCGGCCGCCGTCACAACCGCGACGCGCCACCTCGAACGCCATGCCGCCTGGGCTCGGCGCGGGAAAGGCGGCGCGATCCGTGAGCAGACGGCCGGACTTCTGATGGCGAAGTTCGACCACCACACCAGCCGCGAACTCGACCCGCAACTGCACACGCACGTCTTCGTCTTCAACCTCGCGCCGCGACGCGACGGCACCTGGGGCGCGATCGTCAGCCGGGAACTTTACAAGGCGCAGAAGCAGGCCGGTGCGGTCTACCGCGAGGCGCTGGCTAATGAATTGGAGCGATCCGGCCACGCGATCGAGCGCTTGCCGAACAGCGGCTTTCGCATCGCTGCTATCCCGCGCAGCGTCGAGCGCCAATTCTCCAAACGTCGCGATGTGATTGAAAAAGCCGCCGCCCTGCACGGTTACCACACCCCGGCCGGCATGGAACTGGCCGCCCTTCGAACTCGCCAAGCCAAGCGCGCAGAGCCGCGTGAGCACCTGTTCGAGACCTGGAGGGCCGAGGCCCATGAGATCGGGTTCGCCCTCGACCAGAACCGAGAGCTCATCCGCGGTACCGCTGTCACCCGATCCCTCGATAGA
This sequence comes from Hyphomicrobiaceae bacterium, assembly GCA_033765285.1. Taxonomy (GTDB): domain Bacteria; phylum Pseudomonadota; class Alphaproteobacteria; order Rhizobiales; family Hyphomicrobiaceae; genus Filomicrobium. The sequence goes on from JANRIE010000010.1 coordinate 147,257, forward strand.
TCGCCTCCCACGGCAGCCGAAACCTTTGTTACCAGCGCCAGCCAAATGTCGCGCGCCGCGCGGCAACTCGACGGTAATTCGAGCATGCCGGGCGTAGCGATCGACCTGCGCAATCACGAACCGGCTCGACGACGAACTGAGGAGCGCGAGCGATAGTCGGAGCTGTTGATTGTTGATAATGGAATTGCGCCAAATGAAACAGCAAGCCTCCAAAGGTCGCGGCGATCTGAGGCCGCCTAGGTTCTAGGTTGATCAGAATTGGCCTTGAACTTCATGGCAGAGCGGAAGCCGGCGAGGATCAAGCTGCCGGGCGAAAGCCAAAACTGGCGCGAATAAAAAAGTCGACGCGATACCTTTAGAAGCCGCCGATCGGAGACATCCGCATCGTTCAGGCTCAACCGCTCGAACCGGCGGGGGACGCCCGAGAGATTGCGGCACCGTTGGGAGCAATCAATCGACGATGTAGTGTGCATCCAGCATGGCAGGATGACACTCAGTGCTTATCGTGGTGCCGTGGCGGACGCGTCGCGAATGTGTTGAATTTTCCGACATGGGCGTGCTACGATGTCTGAAATTCAGCCATGGTGACATCCTTGATGAGCACGCTTGTACGCGACGCAACCGCCAAAACTGAGCTTTTTCCTATGTCCGACGTCGAAGCTACGCTTCGGGAAGGCATGGAAGATTTGGTTGCGGCGCGCGCCTCCATCACTGGTGGTTCGGGTGGTGGTACTGCTGGGGCCTGCTCGGCAATTGCGATCGACTCGCTCAGCGTCGTTGAGGTTCTTTGCATCATTGACGAGATCGTCGGTTTCGAGGTCCCACAAAAGGTCGTGCGTGCTGGTGGCTACGCGTCCGTTGATGCAGCGATCGAGCACCTCCTTCCGGGGATCGAGAAATGCTGGTCAAAGCGCAAAAGAGGTAAATGATGAAGCGTACAGATGGAACGACGACTGACGAGACAGAGCGTGCGAAAATCGGCGAACGCTTGAAGGAAGCACGGCGATATGTCGGCTTCAGTCAGGAAGAGGTCGCGACGCTCCTCAAAGTGCCGCGCACCGCAGTCAGCGAAATGGAAAGTGGACATCGGCGGGTCGAAGCTCTCGAACTCAAACGTCTCGCCGAAATTTATCGCCAATCGGTAGGCTTTCTCACTGGCGAAGAAGACGTCGGCGTCGAAATGTCTGCAGAAGTCATCCACCTTGCGCGTCAAGCAAACGCCTTGTCCGCTGACGATCGCGCCGAACTGGGTCGATTTGCTGAATATCTGCGTTCGAAAAGGCGCGGCGATCTGGGGGATCAATGAGCTCCTCCTACCCCGAGGCAATTCGCGAAGGCACAGCCGCTGCCGCACGTCTACACTTGCGGCTGAAGACCCGCCGCCTTCTTCCAGATGGCATCGATAGCGTTGACGTGGTCTCAGCTGCGCTCGACCTCGGCGTCTCAATACTCTTTCGTCCCCTCAAAGGCCTCCTTGGCGCCTTCTTGCCGCTGCCAGCACCCGGAATACTCATCACGACAGAGCGTCCGCTACGCATTCAGCGCTTCACAGCCGCACATGAGGTTGGTCACTACTTTATGAAGCATCAACCAAGCCTCGACGATGAGGGCATCCTGCGACGCGGGATGTTCACCGCGTTGCCACTTGGCAGCGACTTTCAGGAAGTTGAAGCCAATGCTTTTGCAGCCTCGTTCCTGATGCCAACTTGGCTGGTAGCCCACCACTGTAAACGACATGGCTGGATTGGCCCCAAACTTCGCCCAGAAAATATTTACCAGCTCGCTCTGCGCCTTGGTGCTAGCTACGAGGCTACTTGCTGGACACTTGGTCGTTACAGAATGATCAGCACCGACGATGCGCGAGCGTTTGCTGCAATTGCACCGCGCACCTTCAAGACCGCCTTGCTGGGCGATGTCCGACCGACCGACTATCGCGGTGATGTCTGGCTTCTAACCGATAACGATCACCGCACTCTCATTGCTGGAAGTCCTAACGATCTCTTCGTAATGCAGCTCAATGAACACTCGGGGAGCGGCTATCTATGGGATTATTCGCAACTCGAAAGCAGCGGCTTTGCCATTCTCCGCAACGGCCATCTACTGCTTGATCAAGCTGGTGTCGGCAGCCCTGGCGTACGCGAAATCATCAGCCAAGCTGGCGAGGCACCGTTCACGGCGTGCCGTCTTGTAGAACGGCGACCGTGGCTACCCCATCAACCACTGCAGACGCTGGACCTTCGCTTCGATCTTAGGGGAGCCGAGCAGCCTGGGTTCTCGCGTGCCGAGCGGCGGCGCCTTCTTGAGGCTGCCTAATGAGCATTACCCTTCTGCGCGATCTTCGGCAACGGTTTGGTGTGGTCCGAGATCAAGGACCACGACCAACCTGCCTCGTTTTCGCAGCAAGCGACGCACATGCCGCGTTTCGTTTGCCCTGGGCTCCGTTGTCATGTGAATTCCTCTTCTATCACGCTCAACGCCGGCAGCAACGGACGCCCGATACGGGCGCTACTATGCCGGGCATTATTGATGCCCTGCTTGAGGACGGCCAGCCGATTGAAGCAGACTGGCCATACTTGGCCGCGACGCCTCAAGATGTCGCGAGTTGGAACCCACCCGCGATCATTGGAGCCACCTTTCACTGTCGGGCCGCTCTGGGCCTCAACGCCATCGATCACATCATTGAACAACTCAATGGGTCAAAGCCATGCATCATCCTGATGCACATAACGCCCACATTCTTTTCCGCAACCGAACACTCCCTAATTGATGAAGACCCTGCCACTACACCCGGTGTCGTTGCGCGTCACGCCGTTGTCGCTGTCGGACACGGGCTAGCCACCGGCAAGCGCTGCCTTCTGGTACGCAATAGTTGGGGCATCGCGTGGGGATTCAACGGTCACGCGTGGGTCGCTGAGCGGTACCTCGCCAAGCAAGTGTTTGGACTAGGCATAGTATTGGAGGCACACGATGTATCTCGCAATCCCGCCACAACCTGATTGCGCAACGGCATGGCTCGCAGCGGCCGAGGCCGTATATGCTTGTCGCGGGCGGGAAGCGTATAATGTCGTCATTGACGTTGCCGACCCCGTCGCCAACACGCAGCGCTCTAACCCGATCATCGGTCGCGTCGAGTGCTACCTCAACGAACATGACACGTCCGTTTTCAAGGTTGCCAACACGATTTTCCCACAAGCAATTTACGAGACGCACGGGGCTCCTGAATTCTTCGACGTCTTTCATCAAAAGCTCTTGCCAAAGGTTCGGAAAAACGAACGTTGGTCCGGATACTACTTTGAGCGCATGACTCACTACAGGGATCGCTATTCGGACCCAGCAGCCAATCGCAATCCCCTTTGGGAGATTATAGTGCGCATCCGCAATCCGGCTGTCACCGCACTCAACAAATATGAACTGGTTATTTTTGACCCGGAACGCGATGTTGATCTCTCGCCATACGGCGGACAGTGCCTCAGCTTTGTGAGTTTCAAGATTCAGGATGGCGACAAGCGGCGCATCGCGCTTACAGCCATTTACCGGAACCAGTATTACATAGAAAAGCTTCTTGGCAATTTGATCGGACTTGGCCGTGTTCTTGCCTTCGTCGCTAAAGAGACCGGCCTTGATGTTGGTGCGCTGACAATCATTTCCACGCACGCTGAAATCGATCCCAAAGGTGGCATGCGCGCCGTTGGCGAACTGTTGAAAGCCTGTAGGACGCCACCTGCAACCGCCGTTCAAAGCTAAGCAGCATGCAATCGATAGGCTGACGCCATTTGATTTCTAAATGTCGACTGACCACCGTAACTTGGATGGCGCACACATTCGAACGCAACGCCAAATCTTTCGAGAGCCCGAGCTGCGTCATTTCCAATTGCATAGATACATTCAAACTCGAATGCATCGAGAAGCGTCGAAAAAATATCCTCACATACCCCGAACTCACCCCGCGTGTGACACCGATTGGCCAGTGGATCTCCTGCATCATATGGATGGAACGGGAACGCATTCCACAAAAATGGAGGTTCCTCAATCCGGCTGATGACCCGCCAAATTTCTGCCGCCGTGCGCTCCGCCACCACGCCAGTGCGTGTCGCCTTCCTAGCCGAGCCCATACCAAAGCAAGCGGATAATGCGGCGAGATTAGCCTCATCCGTCAGTGGCAGGCCGGTACGGCGGCCGCCGCGATACCCTAGATCCCGCCCGATCCACGCCGTCCGCGGGCGTCTTTCTAGTGCACCTTCAAGATAGCCCAAAAGATTTATGAAGCGCACATCCGCCGCATCTGCTGCATCATGAGCCTCGCATACATGGCGATACGGGTTGAACACGTTCTCAAGTTCGATCGATGCGAGTTCCGTTGCTAGGCGCATCGCGAGGCTCTGTTGCGGCGCGATCCTTGGCTTCTTTGACCGAACGGGCAGCTTATATGATTTTGATTTCACTTTTTTGCTGGCTCCATCTTGGGCACAGCCGCTGGCGGACCTGCCGGCACAGGTTGATCTAATCCGACCTTAGCTGACTGCTCGATCGTGGGTCGTGCCGAACTCTTTATTTCGTCGCTACCGCCAAATATATATTTGGCGCCGACTCCTACAGCAATCGTTACCAAAACCACGGCAATAGCCTTTATATATTCATGATCGCGCTCGACTTTTTGAATACGACCCTCGAGCTTTGTCTCGCTATCTTTAAATTTACCCAGCAACCCTTCGAAGGAGTGAATACCGCCAGCGATAGGATTGATAAGCGCTGCCGGAATTCCAATATGGCCAGCTTTAGGAGGCTTCACCTTTTTCGATTTGCGATCGAGATCAGCGTACCAAATCAAAAAGCAAGCATCTCCTCGCTTCAGGTGAACAGGTGCGGGACCCGCATTAAAAACAGAGAAAATTAGCTTGCCTTGATAGCCGGGATCAACATGAAACCCAGAAACATTCACAAGACCGCGAAATTTGATGTTGGCCCGAATGGATATAAAGGCTATGGCGTCATCAGGGACTTTGATTGTCTCAGCTGTCATCAAAAATGCAAACTGACCTGATGGTATTGTGAAGGCCTCGCCCAAATTAGGAAGTTGACGAATAGTCGCCTGATTAGGCTCTTTGGACTCCGTCGCTGGCGAGACATAGATTTCTGACCCCAGCAGCAACTGGTATGCCGCGCAATCAATCTGCGATGCCGAGAACGGGACGACAAGTCCCTCGGGCTCTAAGCGCTCTTCGAGCTTTTCCCCGCTCCAAAAGCTCATTTTAGCCCCGCCTTTGCTATAGCGTCCTCGAAAGTCGGCCGGAGGAACCCATCGAAGATATGCCGCGCCCTTACGCGGTCTTGTCGTGCGATCGTCATGGCTTCAAGGTCCAAATCACGGTGCGCACATTCTGCGACCACCAAGCTAAATATACTCAAGATGCCTCGCTGCATACTTTCTCGGAATGCAAATGTCTCGACGTGATCAAGAGATTCACAGGCCTTGGCAAGGCGCCCCACGCCGATCGCAAGATCCCGGGCGAACCCCGTGATATTGGGGATGCCAGCAGATCTATCACCGTTTAATTCTTTGCCCAATTCAAGTACCGTCCGCGACTCCCCTGATTGACTTTTAAAATTGCTCGCCAAATCAAGGTTCACGACGTTAGCAGCCGACAGACAAATAATGTAGACGTCGACTAAGTGCTGGGGATCGACGCAGGTCCCGGCTGCGTCCGCTTCAGCGATATGCCCGAGATACTTGGCCAAATGCAACGTCATGTGCTTCATCCGATCACCGACGGACAACCGTGCGATTTCGCGGTGATAAAGCTCGTCATGGTTGAGCTGCCGCCATTGCAGCTCTAGTAGGTCCTGCCTGATCATGACTGGCTCCTGCTCGTTGATTCGATTTCCAGGATTTTACATCCCCTGACACGTCCTGACGAGCGACCAAATCACACCGATCTCTGGTGGGTCGTATTGTGTAGCCTGGCAAGTGTAGTACCGCGCGCTCAATCCGCTAGGTGCTTGACGAATCTGAGCAAAGTGAGAAAAGCGCTTAGCGTAAGATGCCATTTGTTACACCCGGCGCTCCATGGGTGTCGGGATCGACGGCCACTCGAACCGATGCTTGTCGACGTCGTGATCCTCCCGCCAGCCCCCTCGAGCTAAGCGATGCGCCTCCTATGGGCTGACGCGCATCGACAGCAACACGGTCGAGCGCTCAATCCGGCCGATCGCGCTCAATTGCAAGAACGCGCTGTTCGCCGGCAGCGACGAGGGCGGCGCCAACTGGGCGATCATCGCCTCACTGATCGAGACGGCGAAGATCAACGCCGTCAACCCGCACGCTTGGCTCACCGATACGCTGACCAAGCTCGTCAACCGCTGGCCAGCCTCCCGCATCGATGAGCTGATGCCCTGGGCTTATGCGAAGGCCGCCGACTGATCCGTCAACGTGGGAGCGGCGCAGCGCTTACCCTTCTTCGGCATGACGCCCCGCCGCTATCAATCCGGAGAGGTCGACCAGGCCGGCCGAGTCTCGAAGTGCGGCGACGGCATGGTGCGAGGCCTGCTTTATGAGGC
>JANRIE010000080.1:0-2449 GCA_033765285.1 Hyphomicrobiaceae bacterium
ACAGCCTTGCCGCCAAGACCTCAACCGGACGTCTCGCGCAGACGAGGCGACAACTTCGTCTGGGAGGAAAATGGCAAGCGGTTTCCATGTGCCGGATGGCAACGAGGCCTTGAGGTCGGATATTCCTGCCATCGTCGAACTCATCGAGCGGACGGCACGTTGGGTACATCCCGACACGTTTCGCGCGCTGCCGGTCTGGGCACCGCACACTGCGCGCGGTCGGCCGCTCTTTGATGCCGGGTGGACGCGGCGTTACACGAACACGCGCAAGCTGACCGGCGTCACGGCGGAGAAGTTCGAAGGAAATGTGGCTGCGCTGAACGCCCTTGTCGCCGCGCTCGACGTAGCGTCTCCAAGGCCGAAAAACTGGACCGTCTGTCACATCTGGGGTTACGACGATCCATCGTTCGCGCAGGGCAGCAGCGTGGTGCAGGATCCACGCTATTTCTCCTGTGTCGCGAACATGGTGTGGCTGCCCACCTCGCTGAAGGGCTTCACCGACACACTTCCTGAAATCAAAGCCATGCTGCGCGTATGCGCTTTCCATCTGTACGGATGGGCATGCGAGCACGAGGCGGTCGCCGAACAGGCTGAACAGGTGCGATCTGGCTGGACACCTCCCGACTACCCGAAGAGTTGGCCAAGCGCGGATCGGCGAGGCGTCTTGCCTCCTGGGACCGCGCCGTTCACGCCGCGCATCGAACGCGAAATCGAAAAGCGGAAGTCGAAGATTCGGTCTGCTCTCGCCAGTGCCAATTTACTTCACTATCCGAAGACTGAGGTCGAGAATGTTCTGAAGTTCTGGAAAGTCGATTTGGGATAGGCGGCGCTCACGCGCCGCCGAACCTCCAGACCGGGATGCCGAGCTTCTTCGCCTTGTCGGCCAGGTTGTCCTGGATGCCGGTGCCGGGGAAGACGATGACCCCGATCGGCAGCACGTCCAGCATCTGATCGTTGCGCTTGAACGGGGCTGAACGGCCGTGCCTGGTCCAGTCGGGGGCAAAACCGATCTGCGTGACGCCGCGGTGGTCGGCCCAGCGGGCGGCGATTTTCTCGGCCCCTTTCGGAGATTTGCCGTGCATCAGCACCATGTCGGGATGCTTCATGCGGACCTGGTCGAGCTTGGCCCAGATCAGTTGATGGTCGTTGAAGTCGAGCCCGCCGGTCAGCGCGATCTTCGGCCCGGCGGGCAGCAGCACCTCGCGATCGGCCCGCTTGCGTGCGGCGATGAAGTCGCGGCTGTCGATCATCGCGGAGGTGAGCTGGCGATGGTTGACGCGAGAGCCGTGGCGGGGAGACCAGTTCGAGCCGGTCGTCTTCCGATAGAGGTCGGCGCCGGTATCACGGAAGAGTTCGAGGGCGTCGCGGCGTTCGATGAGCCGCTGTCCTGTGGCGATCAGCGCTTCGAGTTGCACGGCCTTCACCTCGGAGCCGTCCTGTTCGCGCTGCCCCTGCTTCTGCGCCTGCTCATTGTCGTCGAGTGTGCGTTCGACCCGTTCGACGGCGCGGTGAAAGGTGTTGACCGTTGACCACAGCAGGTCGTCGAGATCTGCGTCGAGGCGGGTATCGGCCATGGTGGCGATCAGCGCGTCGAAGATATCGGCGACGGCGCCGGCGATCACGCGATCTTCCGGGATAGGCCGGGGATCGGGTTCATCGTGGCGGGGATGAAAGCCGTAGAGCTGAAGCTCGGTCAGAACATGGTCGGTGGGAGAAGAGATGTGGTCGGGCTCAAATTCGTCATGCTCGCTCATGGGAAGCTCCGTTCGCTGGACCGCGACCGCCGCGGCCTTCATGGCGACGAAGCCGTCTGACGGGCTGGACTGGCACCCGGAGCGACAGCGAGGGGCCGCAGCGTGAGCGAAGGACCGCAGGGGCCGGCTATTTTGTCTCGCGATGGAAAGGCCCGAGCCGGGGTCCCCGCGCGGCTGGACCGCGCGGGGTGGAACGGGCCGCCGGAAAATAGTCGGCCACAAGGTTGCCTGGATGGACCGTCTGATGGCCGATCGCCCTCTGGAAGGCCACGGCGCGGTCCTCTGGCGACACGGTCATCCCAGATGCGAGCGTTGATCGAAATGCTCGACCGGCAGCCGCCTGCCTCCATCCCGGTTAGGCTGCGTGCTCCATGAAGCGTGCGACGTCCTGGGGCGCGATCTGGACACGGATGGCCGCCCGGAGCGCTGCGAGTCCCAGCAGCCGGAGGTCTTCATTGAAGTCGCCGAGGGTCGGAGACAGGATGAGCGCCTCGATGCCCGCTTCTTCCGCGCGGGCCATCAAGGTCGTCATCGCTGCATCGCCGGCGGGATCGACATCACGCGCGACATACAAACGGTGCAGGGTGTCGGGGAACTGGATGGCAGCCAGATGTGCCGCCGACAGCGCGGCTGCCATTGGCATGGTCGGCAGGACGCAGCGCAGCGACAGCATGGTTTCGACGCCTTCGCCGGCC
>JANRIE010000004.1:0-3604 GCA_033765285.1 Hyphomicrobiaceae bacterium
ATCCGGCCGATGCCGCGGCCGTGACCAAGGCGCTTGCGGACGCCGATGCGCTGCACAAAGGTGGCAAGGAGGCCGACTGTGAAAAAGCCCTCCTCGACGCCAAGAAGATGGTCGGCGTCGAGCACGATCACAAGCACTGAACCGAACGACCTGTCTCGCGAGGCGGCCGGGGCTTCTGCTCCGGCCGCCTTTTGCGTCAATGATGACCGTAATGACGCTCCTGGTGGAAACCGCCATGGACACCAATACCGTCGAAGAAGCGCCCGAACGGCGGCGAGGGAGCGCCATAATAGTAATGGTGTGCGATATCACTGCGTGCAGTTCTGTCTGCACCATGCTTTGCACTTTGCCGGCTCTGTACCCTGTTCACACCGCTTATTGCACGCGGAGACTCGAGTGAACCGTGCCGCGAGGCGACGGTTTGCAGGCTGCCGCCCAAACTGCCGTAGCGCCGAACATGAGGATGAAAGCGGCTGTCGTGATACGCACCATGAGGTCCTCCTTTCTGATCCGAGGCAGGCTGCATCAGCGATCGAGCTGAGCCGATCACAAGCACTGAACCGCACGGCTCGTCGATGTGAGGCAGCTGGGGCTTCAGCTCCGGCCGCCTCATACGTCAATGGTGGTCGTGATGACGCCTGTGGTGGCCATGATCACCGTGATGATATCCGTGATGACCGTAGTGGCCGCCGCCGATGGAGAGTCCGATGGCCGGCGCATAGGCGTAGGGAGCGCGATAATAATACGGCGTGCGGTAGCTCCGATAGATCGTCACATGCCGTCCCCGGTGTCGAAACGCGTGGTGGTGACGATGCCCGTGGCGTGAACGTACCTGATGGATCAGCCCGCCCTGCTCGACGGTCTGCAAGCCGGTTCCAGGCAAGGCTTGCGCGGGAGCATCCAGAGCGAGCACGCTCAACAGAATGGCCGCGGCAGAAAGACCAGCGATTCGGTTCATGGCAACTGCTCCTTTGATCCAAGTCTATGAAGTGACAGCATAACCCGACGCCGCGACGGTCGCTACCCGGACACCCGGAACACGCGCCGAATCGATTGCCCGCCGTTCGCAGCAACGCAATCATATCCGTCTCGACCACGACTGGGTGCCCCCGCGATGCCATCAAATCCCCTGCAACACATTTTCGAGAAGCGCTCGCGATGGATTGGCAAGAGGTTCGTGCTATTCGCGACCGTGATGGTCGTTGTTCTCCTGCTCAGTCTCGGCAAGGCCGCCATTCACTGGTCGGGGCTCGAATTCCTGACCCTCAACCCGTTGTTCACCAGCGCTATTGCTGGAGCGATCTTCATCATCGGCTTCATGCTCTCGGGCGTTTTGTCCGACTACAAGGAAGCCGAGCGTATTCCCACTGAACTCCGTGTCGCGCTCGAAGCCATCGATGACGACGTTGCCGGATTCTGCGCTGAAAAGAATGGCGACGAAATCGCCGACCTCCGCGTCGTTCTCCTCGCGATATTGAAGGCGATACGCGTCGGCCTGGATCATGAAGGCGGACATTCGGATATGAGGCCAGCGCTGGTCGCGATCGACGAGCTTTCGCCCAGATTCCGTTCCTTGGAACGCCTCGGAATGCCGGCAAACTTCGTTGTCCGTCTTCGCAGCCTCCAGGACAATTTGCGGCGCGGCGTGCTTCGCATCTACTACATTCAGGCGATTGAATTCGTGCCCTCGATCCACATCCTGGTGCAGACGCTCGTCGGCGCAGTCTTGTTTCTGCTGCTCTTTCTCAAGACGGAAGGTTCGCCCGAATCCGCAATGATCTTTGGCTTTGTCGCGTACATGTTCGTCTATGCCCTGCACCTGATCAGCGTTCTCGAGGAGCCCTTTCGTAAAGGGCACGGGTCGATGGACGACGTCAGTCTTTTCCTCCTGCGGGAATTCGAGGAGAAGCTGCGTAATGCGCGTGACAGACCCGAACGCGGCGAATCAAACTCGGAAGTTGTGCGGTAGGGCTACACGATACGAAAGCACACGCGGTCAATGCACGGCACCGGCCACGCCGTTGATCCGGCAATCCTCATCCTCGACCTGCAGCGTCACATGCTCGATGTGAAACTGCTCTTTCAATATTGCGCGCGCCTGTGCACGCACCGATTCGGCATTTACATCCTTGGCTCCCACCAGATGCGCGGAGAGCGAAGGACTGTCGCTGGTCAGCGCCCAGACATGGAGATCGTGCAGGTCACGCACGTTCGGAATGGCTTTCAAGGCGACGGCGACCGCATCGAGGTCGATCCCGTCGGGCACCCCCTCGAGCAGCACGTTCGTGGTTTCCTTGAGCAGTGTCCAGGTGCGTGGCAGCACCCATAGCCCTATTCCGATGGCAACCACGGCGTCGATCCAGGTCCAACCTGTCAGCCAGATCACAATGGCCGCGCCGATGACGCCGATCGAGCCCAGCAAATCGCTCCAAACTTCGAGATAGGCACCCTTGACGTTGAGGCTGCTGTCTTTGCCGGCATTCAGCAGCCGCATGGCGATCAGATTGACCAACAGGCCGAGCGTCGCGATCACGAGCATGCCCAACGTCTGCACCTGCGGCGGCTCGATGAAGCGCTTCGCACCCTCGTATAGGATGTAACCCGCCACGCCGAACAGCAGCACCGCGTTGAACGCGGCGGCGAGTACTTCGAAACGCTGATAGCCGAAGGTGCGCCGGCTGTCAGCCGGACGCGCGGCGATCTTGATCGCCGCCAACGCAATCGCGAGTCCGATCGTGTCGGTCATCATGTGCGCTGCATCGGATATCAGCGCCAGGCTGCCCGTAACGATGCCACCAATGACCTCGGCAACCAGAAACGATCCCGTCAGCGCCAGCGCCCAGCTCAACGAGCGTGCATTGGCTGCCCGGCCGGTGCCATGATCATGTCCTGCTGCCAAAAGTCCTCGCTTGCGATCACAACCCAAGAGTTGAGATTGCTGATGTGCCGTTTCCGTCTTCTACCCGACGACGGTCAGAATGGCCAACGGTCATGATCGACCGGCGAGCTACTCCTCAGCACGGGCAGGGCATCGGTTTGCGCGGTGGGACATTTTTCACGGGCGTCGGCGTTACTGCAGAATGTTTCAATGTTATCTCGTTTATTTTTAAATATTTGTTAAAGGTTATAATCATTCGATAAACAATTCATTAATAACCTTTTCGAAAATGCGGACGGCGTGCTGAGCCGATGAAGCAGTAGCTCGTTTCTGGCGGGGCGGCGTTTCTCGAGATCGCGGGAAGTTTTGCATTCTGGGCTTGAGCGCGATCGGGTCGGTCATGGCTATGCCTGTTCCGGAGTAGCCTCGCTGGCGCTGTTTGCATTCCTGCTCACGCTCGTCGATGCAGCGGCAGCAGGGCGTACCTATGCGACCCATTGTGGCATCCTCACTCTAGCGTCACTACTGTGGCTCTGGGCTGTCGAAGGCGCTTAACCGGATCGCTTGGATACCATTGGCGCGGCCATCTGCATCGGCGGTGCAGCCATCATTCTGCTAATGGGTCACGTTTCGTCTGATCACGTGGCCCACGGGCAAAGGCTGTGAAGATTACAGAGCAACTTCAATCACATAGGTGTTCGCACTTTTATCCTGTACGGCGCGCCA
>JANRIE010000036.1:0-2417 GCA_033765285.1 Hyphomicrobiaceae bacterium
CGCGAGGGATTGGCTTCGCGCGCCGCGCCAGCAACCAAGCGTGGACCTCGGCGAGGTCCCAGACGATGCAGCGCGGCGACAGCGCGAAGCGGCGTGGGAATTCGCCGCGCTGCTCCATCTCGTAGATTGTGCTGTCGGCTAGGGGCACCATCTCGCGCAGTTGGTGCCGCCGGATTGTCTTCCTGATCTCCAAAGGCTCGCGGTGACCCATACCCAATCTCCTTAGCGGCTGTCGCTGGCGATTGAGAACGATAGGTGCCGATGCCGGAAGTCCCTCCCGAGTGGCGTGCGGCAATTTCGGGCTCTGGCGTAGAAAACGGCGGGTCATTTTCAGTCCTGACAGCGCGGCCGGACATCCGTCAGCCCACAGAATCTGCACGACTCGCCGCACGCGTTCCGCGCCGTAATTGCGCTGTTCAGATCACGCACCATTTACTGCTTTCACCGGCGAGATGCGATCCAGAAGTCCGCTAGCGACGTAGCAACAGTCGAATGTGTGACACTTAAGGATTTCGTGGGCGGCGGTAGCGAGGAGACGGAGACGACCCATAATCTGATCGGAACAGTTCTCGGGGGCTGACGGGGCGACGTTTGCAAAGACCTTTGCATAATGGGGAACCATCGTGCCGAGATCGAAGATCGAGCTGCGCCATGTGCGCTATATCATCGCTGCCGCGGAAAGCGGGAGCTTCCGGCGCGCGGCGCAAGATCTCGGCGTCGAGCAGTCGGCGATCAGCCGCCGCATCCGTGATGTCGAGGATGAGATCGGGGCTCAGCTCTTCCGCCGTCATCCTGCCGGCGTCGACCTGACGGACATCGGCAGGCAGTTTCTGCACCAAGCCAGCCCCGGCGCACATCAGATCGGTTCGGCGCTCGAACGCGCGCGGACCGACGCGGCGACAGGGCGACATCTCACGGTCGGCCTTTTCGGGCCACTGACCATGGGGTTTCTGACGGAACTCTTCGGCGCTTTTCGGCGCGACAGACCGGGCACCCGGCTGCGCTTCAGCGAGGCGAGCACGCCTGACCTCATCGCGGCCGTGCGGCGCGGGCAGTTGGATATCGGTGTTGTTGCCGAGGCTCCGCCTGGGCAGGGCTATGCCATCACCCATCTTTGGGACGAACCTGTTTACCTGGCCATGCCGGAGGGTGACCCGCTCGCCGACCAGAAGGCAATTCGATGGTGCGATCTGCGCGATCGCCACTTCGTGGTGACTGACCTGGTGACGGGCGATTTCGCGAAGGCGTATCTCGAGCGGCAACTCCAGGCTCCGCGTAATGCACTGCGCGTCGAGCAGTTGTCTGTGACGCGAGAGTCGTTGATGCAGATCGTCGCCCACGGCGGCGGCGTCACCATCGCGGGCAGCGCTCATGTCCGTTCTGGCCTATCCGGCGTCACCTTCCGTCCGATCGAGGACGCCATGCTTCGCTATGGCGCGGTCCATTCGCGTGGGACTCTCCACAGGGATCTCGAACATCTGCTGACGTTGTCGAAGTCCTTCTCAGAGAAGGACCAGGCGAGGTTCGTCCGCCAGCGCCTCATCCGCCCTGAGCTACGGCGCGAGGTGCGTGCTGACCGCTATCGCGGCGCGCGCGGGCGAACCCCCGATCGGTTGCAATGAAGCGCTCGAGCATGGGCACAATCAGCTTCGTCGGGTCACTGATGGACTGGCCTTGTTCGCGGCCGAGTGCTGCGGCGTAGGCGACGAGGTCCCGATGCAGTGGCGCAGGGAGTTCAATCGTCACCTTCACCGGCTTGTCGTCGATGATCGGGCCGAGCTTCAGCTTGGTCATCAAAACCCTCCATAAGGTTCGAGCACGAGGTCGCGGGTGACGATGACGCGCACGGGAAACCCCGGTCTGATCGTCAGGGTCGGCGCGACATTGAGTTGCCGACGGATGATCTGCTGCCCTGCGTCGTTGATGGTGTCCTGCCCGCCGTTGCGGATCGCCCGGAGCAGCCGATCCTGATCGTCAACGGCGAGTTCGGCGCCGACCGACAGCAGGGTTGACAGGCCGGCTGCCTTGGCGAGATCCCACCAGTGATAGTCGACGCCATCCTGAAGACCCGCATAGCCTTGCGCGTCGGCTCCGGGTTGACGTTCCAGGACGATCGAACGGCCATCCGGGAGGATGAGCCGCTTCCAGACCAGCAGCACCCGGCGCTGACCGAAGCCGACATCGTTGCTGTACTCGCCGATCAGCCGCGTGCCCTGTGGGACGAGCAGGATGCGCCCGGTCGGGCTGTCGTAGACATGCTCCGTGACCTGCGCGGTGATCTGGCCCGGCAGGTCGGATCGGATGCCGGTGATGAGCGCCGCGGCGATGACGGCGCCAGTCTGAAGCACATAGGGCGATGCCGGAGCCATCACGCGATCGGGCGAGACGGTGCGGCGGTCCACGCCCGCATTCAGGAA
>JANRIE010000037.1:0-36852 GCA_033765285.1 Hyphomicrobiaceae bacterium
GTGGCCTTGGCCTCCAGGAACTTGTCCTTGATGTCGCCCGCGATCGCCTTCTTCTCCTCCTCGAGCCGTTCGATCTGCTCGATGAACTGGCGCAGTTGTGCCTGCGCAGTCGCCTGAAGCGTCGTCATGAATTACCCCCACTGTCGCGATTGCTGAGCTGGCTGGATTTCGAACGTCGGCGGTCCTGTTCAATGGCAGGACTGAGGCTGGCCCTCGCCCCCTTCCGCACATGCCGGCCCCAGCACCTAGGCTGACGGCCGGGCCTGCACAGGCATCAGCCCGGCCGGCACTCGTGTTCCGGTTGCGACACGGACGTCCCATCGCAGCACGGTGACGAGCGAATGCCGAAACCAAACCGAACACTAACAACTTTATGATTCCAGTGCATTTTATGCATCTGATGTCTGGCTTGAGACCTCGCCTGCGAGCGGGGACCAGACGTCAGATGCGCTGCTCTCGTGTCGTGATCGCGAAATTCGTCTCATTCTGCGGCGGGCACTGAACGAATTTCGCGATCTGAACGACATGAGCAACATCAAGCATCTCGTGTGATCGAGACCGAGACGTCCGCCTCTCGACCTCGCTGAACGGTATGTAGCGGACCCCTCGGTCATCACACTAGACCCTCTCTCCGGCGCAGGATGTGACGCTAGCCACGGTCAGGAACCAGTTCAAGGTCGCGGCCACACTCATCCACGCTTTGTCACGAACCGTCATCGCGCCCGCCCCGCGATGCATCGACACCGCAACGTCTCAGTGATCACCGGGGCGGTTTGCCTGGAAAGCGGTTTTCGAATCGGCACTCGCCTCGGTCTGGTGCTTGGCCTGCCAATCCTCGTAGGGCTCGCCGTAGATGATCTCGCGCGCCTGCGCCTTGTCGAGTTCGATGGCGCGAGCCTTGGCCGCGTCCATGTACCAGTTGGCCAGGCAGTTCCGGCAGAAGCCGGCAAGGTTCATGAGGTCGATGTTCTGCACGTCCGTGCGTCCTCGCAGATGCTCGACGAGCCTGCGGAAGGCCGCGGCTTCGAGTTCGACTCGGACCGATTCGTCGATCACCGGCAGCTTGTTCATGGTCGGCTGTCCTTTTTGGTTTGGGGCCCATCTTCAGGACCGGACGTCACCAGACATAGTGCGCCGTGGCAGCGGCCGCTACCGGCCGCTTGACGGCCGCCGCGCACCTGGGCCATGTGGATTGAACCAAGGTCGAGGTGCACAGCCTCGACGCGAGGCACGGCAAACGCACCGCAGACAAGAGGCGTCCGACGCGCCCAAGGACCCCGTAAATGGCCGAGACCACCTCCCGCGACCCGCGGTCACTCCTCATGACGCTGTACGAGACCGCGGTGCGCCAAGCCCACCCGTTGACGTGCGTGCCGCCGCATCTTCCCCCGTTGCCCGAGGGGGGGCGGATCATCATCATCGGTGCCGGCAAGGCAGCCGCGGCGATGGCGCAGGCGACCGAACGGCACTACCTGGCGCGCGGCGAAGCCGACCGCGTCGGCGGGTTCGTCACCACGCGCCACGGGTACGGCCTGCCGACCAGCCATATCGAGGTGATCGAGGCCGGCCACCCGGTCCCTGACGCCAACTCGATCTCGAGCGCCCAGCGCGCCATCGAAGCCGCGCGCACCGCAGGCCCCGATGATCTCGTGCTCTGCCTGCTGTCGGGCGGCGCATCCGCGCTTTGGTCGGCCCCCGTCGCGGGTGTCACGTTCGAGATGAAGCAGGCGCTGACCAAGCAGTTGCTGCGCTCGGGCGCTCCGATCGGCGAAATGAACTGCGTCCGCAAGCACCTGTCGCGCATCAAGGGCGGGCGTCTGGCGGCTGCCGCCTATCCTGCCCGCATGGTGACGCTGGCGATTTCGGACGTTCCGCGCGACGACCCCGATGCCATCGGCTCCGGCCCGACCGTTGGCGACACGACGACCCTGGCGCAGGCGCGTGGCGTCCTCGCGCGGTGGGGCATTACGCCTGCCGCCGAGATCGCCGCCGCCCTCGAGGACCCAGCCAACGAGACACCCAAGCCGGGCGACGCGGCGCTGGCATCGGCCAGCTACGTGATGGTGGCAGCTCCCCGCCAGTCCATCGCGGCGGCCGCCGATGTCGCGCGCGCTCACGGCTACAGGGTCGACGTTCTGGGGGACTCGCTGGAGGGCGAAGCCCGCGACATGGGCCGCTTTCACGCTGAAATGGCCCTCGACGCCAGCCGTCGCGGCGAGCGGGTCGCCATCATGTCGGGTGGCGAACTGACGGTGACCGTGCGTGGCAACGGGGCCGGCGGCCCCAACCAGGAATATGCATTGGGACTGGCCATCGCATTGGGCGGTGCGCCGGGGATCGTCGGTCTTGCCGGCGACACCGACGGCATCGACGGCGGCGGTGGCGCGGCGAGCGATCCGGCCGGTGCGATCGTCCTGGAAGACACACTGGCCCGTGCGAAGGCCGCCAACCTCGATGCGGTCACGTTTCTGAAGAACAACGACAGCAGCGGGTTTTTCCGCGCCATCGGCGGCCTCGTCGAATGCGGACCGACCCAAACCAACGTCAATGACTTCCGCGTCGTGCTGGTCGACCCGCCGCGCTGACCACCTCGCGCCAATACCAGGCCGCGCGCAGCCCGGTTCAATCGACGCATCCAATGGAGCTTGCAGCTGCCGTGTCAGCCAAAGAACGCGTGCTCGCGCCCTTCCCGTTCGCGTGGTCGATCCGAGCCGTGCCGCTCAGCCGGGCCCTCATGATCGCCAGCCTTATGTGCGCCGCTGCCGCGCCGGCGGCTGCAGAACTCAAGATTTGCAACGCCACCTCGAGCCGCATCGGCGTTTCGGTGGGCTACAAGGACGACACGGGTTGGGCGACAGAGGGTTGGTGGAATGTCCCGGCGCAGACCTGCGAGACACTCCTGAAAGGGCCTGTTCCAAGCCGCTTCATCTACGTGCACGCCATTGACTACGACGTTGGCGGAGCCTGGGTCGGTACCAACTTCATGTGCACGGGTGACAAGGTGTTTGCGATCCGCGATGTTCAAGATTGCGAGAAGCGCGGCTATAAGCGCACGGGTTTCTTCGAAGTCGACACCGGGGAAGCCAAGGACTGGACGATCAGATTGACGGACCAGGATCAGGCAGGGGGACAGGCACCATGAGACGCAATCGCCGTGTGAAGCTCGTGGCGACCATCGGACCGGCGTCAGCCGAACCGGCGATGCTGAGGAAGCTGGCCATTGCCGGCGTCGATGTCTTTCGCATCAACATGAGCCACGCCAGCCACGAGTTGGCGACCGAGTTGTTCAATCGCGTGCGCTCAGTTTCGACCGAGCTGGGCTATCCGATCGGCATCCTCGCAGACCTGCAGGGTCCGAAGTTCCGCTTGGGTGCCTTCGAGGGCGAGCGCGTCGACGTCCCCACTGGATCGACGTTCGTCTTCGACCGCAGCGAGACCGTCGGCACGGCCTCACGCGTGCTCCTCCCGCACCCGCAGATTTTCGAAGCGGTCAAGCCGGGCCATGCGCTGCTGCTCGACGACGGGAAGTTGCGCATGCGCGTCATCGAGGCGAGCCCGCAGCGCATCGCGGCCGAGGTGGTCGTGGGCGGCCCGCTGGCCAGCCGCAAGGGCATCAGCCTTCCCGACACGCTGCTGCCGATCAGCCCGCTGACCGACAAGGACCACAAGGACCTCGTGCTCGCCCTGGACCTTGGTGCCGACTGGGTGGCGCTGTCGTTCGTGCAGCGCGGCGAGGACGTCGAGGAGGCCCGCCGCATCATCGGCAAGAAGGCCGAGATCATGGTCAAGATCGAGAAGCCACAGGCGATCGACGACCTAAGTGCCATCATTGCGGCCGCCGACGGGTTCATGGTCGCCCGCGGCGATCTCGGCGTCGAGATGCCGATCGAGCAGGTTCCCGGGCTGCAGAAGAAAATCACACGGAAGGCGCGCGCGGCCGGCAAGCCCGTCGTCGTCGCCACGCAGATGCTGGAGAGCATGATCACGGCCCCCGTGCCGACGCGCGCGGAAGTCTCCGACGTGGCCACCGCCGTGTTCGAGGGAGCCGACGCCATCATGCTGTCGGCGGAGTCGGCGGTCGGCAAATACCCAGTCGAAGCCATCGAGATGATGAACCGCATCGCCGTCGAGGTCGAGAACGACAAGGGCTACGAGGCTATTCTCTACGCCTGGCAGTCCGAGCCCTTGCCAACCGCTGCCGATGCCATTGCTGCGGCGGCCCACGCCATCGCCGACACGGTCCAATTGAAGGCGATCGTCTGCTATACGGCGACCGGCTCGACCGCATTGCGCGTGGCCCGCGAACGTCCTGGACTGCCTGTCATCGGCCTGACGCCGGTCAAGGAGACGGCCCACCGCCTCGCGGTCGTCTGGGGCATTCATCCCTTGGTGCTCGACGGCGACCCGCAGAACACCGCCGACATGGTTCGCAAAGCCTGCCGCATCGCCTTCGAGCAAGGCTATGTCACGGCCGGCGAAGGCATCCTGATTACCGGCGGCGTCCCGCTGGGTACGCCCGGCACGACCAACATGATCC
The DNA here is from genome assembly GCA_033765285.1 of Hyphomicrobiaceae bacterium. GTDB lineage: Bacteria > Pseudomonadota > Alphaproteobacteria > Rhizobiales > Hyphomicrobiaceae > Filomicrobium. The sequence continues at coordinate 4,538 of JANRIE010000037.1, forward strand.
GCATCGCCTACGTCAACGATCAGGGTGAGCCGGTCGCCGGCGCGTGAACGGCAGACCGACGTGTGAGCCAACGGTCGCGCGCCCCGTGTGTCGCGACCGTTTCACGCGACCACGATATCTGGCCCCTGCCCCGATACGACGAAGGCCCGACACGGCGAAGGCCCGACACGACGACCAGCGCCATGGCGTCGGTACGGTGACCGCCGGGCCCAGTTGCCAACCGTCCACACAGGCCGGACTTCGACGACGCAGACTTCGATAGCCCAGACCTCGGCACCCCAGACGCAGATGATCCACCTCGACAACATCACCAAGCAGAACGGCCACCAGATCCTGTTCATCGGTGCCTCGGCGGCTCTGTACAAAGGCGAGAAGGTTGGCCTGGTCGGTCCGAATGGCGCCGGCAAATCGACGCTGTTCCGCATGATCGTGGGCCAGGACCAGCCTGACGAGGGCCGCGTCTCGGTCGATCGCGGCGCGACCATCGGCTACTTCAGCCAGGACGTCGGCGACATGTCTGGCCGCAGCGCCGTCGCCGAGGTGATGGATGGGGCTGGCCCCGTCAGCGAGGTCGCCGCCGAGCTTACAGCGCTCGAAACCGCCATGGGCGACCCCGACCGCATGGACGAGATGGAGGCGCTGATCGAGCGGTACGGGCAGGTACAGGGGCGCTTCGAGCAACTGGGCGGCTATGCGCTGGAGGGCCGCGCCCGCGAGGTTCTGGCCGGCTTGAGTTTCTCCCAGGAGATGATGGATGCAGACGTCGGCAACCTGTCGGGTGGCTGGAAAATGCGGGTGGCGCTTGCCCGCATCCTGCTCATGCGGCCGGACGCGATGCTGCTCGACGAGCCCAGCAACCACCTCGATCTCGAAAGCCTGATCTGGCTGGAAAAGTTTCTGGTGGCCTATGACGGCGCGCTGTTCATGACCTCGCACGACCGCGAATTCATGGACCGCATCGTCACCAAGATCGTCGAGATCGACAGTGGCGACCTGACGACCTACGGCGGCGGCTACGAATTCTATCTCCAGCAGCGCGCTCTTGCCGAGCAGCAGCAGCAGGCCCAGTTCGAACGCCAGCAGGCGATGCTGGCTAAGGAACTGCGCTTCATCGAGCGCTTCAAGGCGCGGGCCTCGCACGCTGCGCAGGTACAGAGCCGCGTCAAGGGCCTGGAAAAGATCGAGCGCGTGGAGCCTCCAAAGCGCCGCCAGACCATCGTATTCGAATTTGCACCCGCGCCCCGCTCGGGCGAGGACGTGGCGACACTCAAGGCCGTCCACAAGCGCTATGGCAGCCGAACGATCTATGCCGGCCTCGACTTCCAGGTGCGGCGGCGCGAGCGCTGGTGCGTCATGGGGATCAACGGGGCCGGCAAGTCGACACTGCTGAAGCTGGTGGCGGGTGCCGCCGCGCCCGACACCGGCACCGTCGCGATCGGAGCCAGCGTCAAGATGGGCTACTTCGCCCAGCACGCCATGGACCTTCTGGACGGCGAACAGACCGTATTCCAATCGCTCGACGATCGGTTTCCCCAGGCCGGCCAGGGCTCGCTGCGGGCGCTCGCGGGAGCCTTCGGCTTTTCGGGCGACGATGTTGAGAAGAAGTGCCGGGTCCTGTCGGGCGGCGAGAAAGCCCGTCTGGTCATGGCCCACATGCTGTTCGATCCGCCGAACTTCCTGGTACTCGACGAGCCGACGAACCACCTCGACATCGCCACCAAGGAGATGCTCATCGCAGCACTTTCGCGCTACGAGGGTGCCATGCTGTTCGTGTCGCACGACCGGCATTTCCTCGCCGCGCTGTCGAACCGGGTTCTGGAACTGACGCCGGATGGCCTCAACGCCTATGGCGGCGGCTACACCGAGTACGTGGCGCGCACGGGCCACGAGGCTCCCGGATTGCACGGCTGACGAGGCGGGTCCGCCGCAAGAGCCTGTTTCAGCGCCCCCGGCTCGTCAGGATCTGCGCCAGGCTCAACACCAGGACGCAGCCAGCCACCGCTGCCAGTATCCTGAATTCCGGCCAGCCGACCTGATCGGTCGCCTGCGCTGACGCCTGCCAGACCCAGGCGCAGATCGCGACCAGGAAACCGGCCGCAACAAGCCCCAGAACATGCAAGAAGCCCGATCCTGACTTCGTGTCGTGAGCCATTGTTCACGCTCCCTACAGTCGCTTGACCGATTTCAGATCGAGCCGCAGGACGAGGAGATCACCCCGGCGCTCCACCCGCCCCTCAACTTCGACAGGCACCGCCGTGGCATCGAGCAGTCGGTCGGCAACGGGCTGTCCGGCCTCGTCGGCCAGGAGGAAGAAGCTGCGGCCCTCGATCGCACCGTTGGCGACGAGCACAGGTGGCGCGCCGCCGAGGATGCACAGGTTGGCGCAGGCCTTATGCGAGGCGCCGCGGCCCGGGCGCATCGCACCCGAGACGCATTTCCCGTCGCAGATTTCCCCGGTCAACCGCCAGCGGCCAAGATCGACGACCGGCGGCAGTCCGGCCTCCCCCATACCAGCATCCGCGGCGCGCAGCGTATCGACGACCAGCATGTCGAGCGCGCCCCGCTCGGTGATGAAGCCCTTGACCTCGACCAGCTTGCCGTCGAGGGCGCTCGCGACCGCCTGCACGCCGACCTTGCCCTGACCGGTCAGCATCATCGTATGGCCCGCCGGAAAGCGCGCGGTGGGTTGCGCGTGCACGATCGGGACGGGATGCATTTCGAGCGTGCCGACCAGCGTCTGCGGACCAAGGTCCCACCGGAATCGGCCCTCGCCGGGATGCGGTTGGGCAAGACCCAGCAGGAGGCCGCTAGCGACGAACAGGGCGACGAGCAACAGGGCCACGATGGGCAGGAAGACCCGCAGATCGGCCGGCAGCCGCTTGCTGTAGCCGACATAAAAATCCGAAGCCTTCGGCTTGGCTGGCACGGCTTCGGGCTGCGGCGGTGATCCCGTGGCCATCATCGGCGAGCCCCGGCTGATGCTGGTTGGACAACGGCACTGACGAGAGGCTCGACGCGGGTCCCCGGCGGGTTGGCGACGGGGTCGAGCATCAACACGCCCGCCTCCAGGCGGAGATTGAAGGTCGCGATCTTTTCGGTGAAGGGGGGCGGCGAACAGCCATCTTCCGGGCGATAGTTATAGCCATGCCACGGACACGTAATGGCACCGCCGACGATGCGGCCCTCGCCCAGCGGCCCGTTCTGGTGGGCGCAGGCATTGCTGACAGCCGACAGCTTGTCGCCGCCATGCCGGAAGATGGCCACGCGGCTGCCGCCGGGCAATTCCACGACGCGGGCCCGACCGTTCGGGATCGTCGTCGGGTCACCCGCCGCAATCCACGCCGGTCCTGGTTCTGCCATCGCCACGCCGGACGCCGCCCGCAGCGCCCGCTCGTCGACACCGTCTCGCCAAGCCGCGACGAGATGGAGACCCACGACCACGACGACACTGGCGACCGTCACGACCAGCACGCCGGAGGTGGAGCCGTCCTGGAGATGGCCGAACGCAATATGCGCGACGACGAGCCCATAAGCCGCGTAGACCGACATGTGGATCGTTTTCCACACGGGCGGCGTGAGAAAGCTCAGCCAGAAGTCGTGGCTCGTAGCCGCGAGCACGACGAGGATCAGCAGCGCCGCGATCCCGAAGGCCTCGAAGGGGAAGCCCAGAAGCTGACCATAGCTCGTATTGGAGCCGAGGACGGCGGCATAGGGGTCGATGGCGGAATAGTTGTAATACCAGTCGACGACGAAGGCGGCATGGGAGAAGGCGACAACGGCGGTCGCCACACCAAGATGGCGACGGTTGTACAAAAGCGGCAGGAACCGACGGTCGATCCGGCAGGCCGGACCGATCGCCAGCGCCACGCTCAGCAGGAGGAAGGCGCACAACCCGAATGCGCGCATGCGCTGGATCTGGACATCGCTGGCCGAAGCCGCCTCCGAATACAGTGGCGCAACCCTGAGGAACAGCGCGATGAACGCGACGATCATCACGACCAGCACGATATCATAGACGATCTTGCCCCGGTTCCAGATGACCGGTTTGTACTTGACGCTCATCGCAACCGCCCCTGGCCCGGCTCGATCTGGACGGCCGCGGCCCCGCTCGACGGGTCACGGCGCAACAGGAGCGCGGAAATGAGGATGGCCGGCAGCAGCAGAGCGAGGACCGCCCAGATCCGGCGATGCGCACGGCGGTGCGAGGCCATCATGACCGGTCTGCCTTCTCGTTCGATCTGCCGGTCATGGCACCGCTGACCTCCCGCCGCTCGAACTCGAGGGTCATCCACCGGGTGACGACCAGCGGCCACAGCAGCATCACGCCCGGGATCAGCAGCGGCCGGAACGCATAAACCCCACGCGCGCTGTCGTCGATGCGATCGAGCCCGACGAGCAGGAAGGCCGCCGCGACGCAGAGCCCGACGCCAGCATAGACAATGAGGAGGGCCATCGTGAACTCGGCCATTGGCATCGGTCGATTGCTCCACCTGATCAGCACGTGCCCGGCCCTGTATCTGGTGCGGCGCTCAGGTCAGGTCCGGCGCACCCACACCCGCAAAACGGATCCCCGCGAGCTGTGACATTTCATACTTGAACGTCACGAGATCGTCGACCGAGAAGGCGTCGATTCGCGCATGTCCGCAGGCCCGTGCCATGACGCGGATCAGTTCGGCCGAAGCCTCCAGGAAATTCGCCAGCCGCCGGGCGGAGGTGTCGACGGCGAGCCGCGCGACGAGGTGCGGCTTCTGCGTTGCAATGCCGACCGGGCAACTGTTGGTGTGGCAGGCCCGCATGGCGATGCAGCCAATGGCCATCATCGCCGCATTCGAGATGGCGACGGCGTCCGCGCCGAGTGCCAGGGCCTTGATGAAGTCGGCCGGCGTCCGCAGGCCTCCCGTGATGATCAGCGTGACATCGGATCGACCCTGCCGGTCGAGATGACGGCGCGCGCGGGCGAGTGCCGGGATCGTCGGCATCGAAATATTGTCGCGAAACAATAGGGGCGCCGCGCCCGTGCCGCCGCCGCGCCCGTCGAGGATGATGTAGTCGACGCCGATTTCGAGCGCAGCGTCGATGTCCTTCTCGACGTGCTGGGCTGACAGCTTGAAGCCGATCGGAATGCCGCCGGTGCGATCACGCACCTCGGCGGCCACCGCGCGGAAGTGCGCCGGCTCGGTCATGTCCACGAAGCGAGCCGGCGAAATGGCGTCTTGCCCCGGCTGGAGCTTGCGCACAGCGGCGATGTCCGGCGTCACCTTGGCACCGGGCAGGTGGCCGCCGGTTCCCGTCTTGGCGGCCTGCCCGCCTTTGAAATGAAACGCCTGCGAGAGCGCGACCTTCTCCCACGAAAAGCCGAACCGGGCGGACGCCAGTTCGTACATGTAGCGTGACGTGGCTTGTTGCTCTTCCGGCAGCATCCCCCCTTCGCCCGAGCAGATCGCGGTGCCGGCCATCTCTGCCCCCTTGGCCAGGGCCACCTTGGCGGACGCCGACAGCGAACCAAAACTCATGTCGGAAATCAGGAGCGGGAGCGCCAAGACGAGCGGCCGCTGCGCGTTGGGGCCGATGACGACCCGGGTATCGACAGGTTCGGCGTCGAGCAGCGGCGGTCGCTGGAGTTGGGCGGTCAGGAGCTGGATGTCGTCCCAGTCGGGCAGACGCTGGCGGGGCACGCCCATCGCATCGACGACGCCATGATGGCCGGTCTTCGAAAGGCCGTCGCGGGCGTAGGTTTCGATCAATTTGACGTGGGGTTCCTCTGGCGTGCCGTGCGGATCAGCATAAAGACCCAGGTAGGCTTTGCGTTGGTAGGGTTGCGGATGCTCGCGCGCCCACGCGGCGATCTCGTCGGCGTCCACCACCACCTGGCCGTCTGCGACCGTGGCAGTGAAGCGTTGCAGCGCATGGCTGTTGTCGTAGGCCGACACACCCGTTTCGAGGCGATAATCCCAATTGTGCAGCGGGCAGATCAGATTGCGGCCTCGCACATGCCCGTCGGCAAGCAGCGCGCCACGATGCAGGCAGCGCCCGTAGAGGACGTGCACGATCTCGCCCTCTCGCACGACCACCAGATCGACGTCCGCCACCAAGGCGTAAGCGGGCTGCCGGTCGGCGAGTGAGGCGAACGCCATCAGGGGGGTGTTCATCGTCATAAGGCCATCCTGCGCGTTCGTGCCGGCAACACCGTCATGGGGCGGCTCCCAGAACCAGGATACTCAGCTTATCGGGATCGAGCAGCACCCGCGCTGCGCGAGAAGCAACGGCCGCGTCGAGCCGTGAGAGTACCAGCCGCCGCCGTTCGGCGTAATCGGGCGGCAATCCATCGACTGCGAGCGCGAGCAAATGGGCGGCGAGCGCGGCACTCGTGTCGTGCTGCACCAGATAGGACCCGATGAGACCGGACGTTGCACGGCTCAATTCGGCCTCGCCGATGCCCTCGCGCGCTATCTCGGCCAAGGTCTCCTTCAGGGCGGCGACGGCCTCGTCCATCTTGCCGGGACGCGTCGATAGGCTGCCCAGGATGTAGCTCGACTGGGGCGTCGCAACCAGGGCGCTGGCCACCGCGTAGGTGAGCCCCCGCTCGACCCTCAGCGCACGCGTCAGCCGCGCGTCGAGATTGCCGCTGCCGGTGATGTGATTGACGGCGAGGGCGGCGAAAAAGCCTTCGTGCCCCAAGGCGGGAGCGGGCAGCGCGAAAACGGCCGTCTCGAAGACCTGTCCGGGCAGTCCTGGCAACCGCTTCTCGAACGGTGACGGCGCAACGGTCGCGATGGCGGCGCGGTCGCTCGCAGCGGGCAACGCGGCGAAAATGGTGTCGATGAGTGCGCGGGCCTCGTCTGGGGCAAGGTCACCCACCAGCACGAGGCGCAGACTGTCGCGCGCCACCAGCCGACGATGATGCCGTGCGAGTTCGCCCGTCGTCACCGCCGCGATCCCGGCCGCATCGCCCTTCACGGGCCGCGCGAAGGGATGACCCGCGAACGCTTCCTGCGCGAACGCGGCATGAGCCGCAGTCGCAGGATGGGTCGCATCCGCCGCAAGCTCGGCGGAGAGTTGGGATTGGACACGGACCAGGCGATCGGGGGCGAACCGCGGTGCGACGAGCGAATCGCGCAAGAGAGCCGCCGAAACCGGCAGATGCCGCTTCAGGCTGAGCAGTCCGCCGCCGATGGCAAGCTGCGACGCCGAGAACGACAGCCGCGAGCCGACCTCCCCCAGTCGCGCCTCGAACGTAGCCGCATCGGCCTCGCCCGCGCCCTGGTCGAGCATCGCGGCGAGGACTGTGGCCAGACCGGTGCGATCCGGCGGATCCTGCGCGCTGCCTCCGACGAAGGCGAAGCCGATGGCCACGATGGGCACGCCAGGATCAGCCACCAGCCACGCTTTGATGCCGGTCGGACTCTCGATCTCGACGACATCGCGCGCCGATACCGGCTGACAGAGTGCGACGACGCACGCCAGCAGGACGGCCAGGGGCGCGCACAGCCATTTCACGGTGCGGTCTCCTGTCCCTGCGGCATCAGCAGTCCGGTCACGGAGCGGCGCGGATCGAGATATGTGCGGGCCACCACGCGCACATCAGCGGATGTGACTTGCCCGATCCGCCTGGGCTCGGCCATCACGTCATCCAGGGCACGGCCGGCGACGCGGGCCTCGCCGATGCGCTTGGCGCTCGCCATCTGGCTGTCCATGGTCAGCACGTGACGCACATCCAAGTGGGCCTTGGCGCGGTCGAGGTGCTGCGGCGAGGGTCCCTCCGCAATCAACCGGGCGATGGTCTGGTCGAGACCGGCTTCGATCTTTGAGAGTTGGTGCCCGGCGGCACCCAGCACGTAGACCACGAGCCGCCCATAATCGCGGCCCTCGCCGAAATAGCGCGCGCCCACCGAAACGGCTGTCTTGGCGTCCTCGACGAGCGCTGAGTGCAGCAGGCTCGCCTCGCCTTCACCGAGTACCGTCAGCAGCACGTCCAAGTGCTCGGCCTCGCCGCCGCGCGCGGTCGCCCGGCTGGGCACGATGTAGCTGCGCAGCAGCGTGGGCACGGCCACGCGCGCGTCCGCCATCGTCAGCCGCTGCGCCGCCAGTGGCGAGGGCTCGCGGACGACGGACCTTTCCGGCATAGGCTCCCCGGGCCGCGCAACTCGACCATAGGTCGCCTCGGCCATGCGGCGCACGCTGCCGGCTGCCACATCGCCAGCCACGACAAGCACGGCATTGTCGGGCCTGTAGAACCGCCGATACGCCGCCAGAGCATCCTCGGGGCGAAGCTCGGCGATCTCGTGCGCCCAGCCGATGGGTGGCCGCCCATAGCTGTGATTGCGGTGGAGCGCGGCCATCATTTCCTCGGTCAGCAGCTTGACCGGATCGCTGTCGACATTGGCGCGGCGCTCCTCGCGCACCACGTCCCGCTCGACCAGGGCCTGTTCGGCCTTGACGGTCAGCCCCCCCATGCGGGCCGCCTCCAGGGCCATGACCTCGCCCAGGTTGTCGCGCGCCACCCGCTGCCAGTAGTGGGTGCTGTCATGGGTCGTCGACGCGTTGTCGATGCCGCCCAGACGCGAAATCGCCTGGGCGAACCCCTCCTGCGCGCCGGCATCGAAGGCCTTGAACATCAGGTGCTCGAGCAGGTGGGCAAGTCCGGAACTCCCCGGCGGATCGTCGATCGAGCCGACCTTGTACCAGACCATGTGCGTCACGATCGGCACGCGGTGATCAGCGATCACGATGACCTCCAGTCCGTTGTCGATGGTGAAACTCTCGACATGACCGACCGGGGCGTCGCCGGCACCTGCGAACGACAGCGGCGCAACGAGTAGAGCAGCCAAAAAAGCGGCGCGCCACCGCTGCAACGCTGCACGGACGGACGACATTGGCTGGCGCATGGGGCGGCCCTCAGCGGAACGCGGCGACACGGGCGGCACCTTCTCCGATGACGCGGGCATTGTCGGTGTTGGCGTCACCGGCCGGATCGCCGCCGATGATGACGCGCGGACTGGACCACACAGGCAGTCGCGGACATTTTTCGCAGGATGTTTCGTAGGCCATCATGGTGCGCCACTTGCGGCCGTTGACATACCCGTGGCCGTAGCGGAATGGACGCTCCGAGGCATCCAGGCTGCGGTCATGGCGCGCGCCGACGATGTGTCCGATCTCGTGGGCAAAACTGTAGGAGGTCGTCGCGCAGCCGTGATGGACGACGGCGAAGGCTTCGTCGGCCGGAGCGGCAACCCGCGTGGCGAGGCCACACCCGGTCGCACTGTCGACCACCAGGACGACGACATCGGCTTTCTTGTCCTCGCGCAGCGCGAAAATACCCTCCAGGTGGCCGTCCCCGCGGTCGACCATGCGCCAGAGATGATTGAAATGATTGCCATCGCCTTCGTCGTAGGCCACGCGAACAGCACCGGCGAGTTCGACCGTGACATGGGCAACCCCGCTGTCTCGGAAACTCTGATTGGTCTGCTCGATGGCGAGGGCGATAAGATCGCGCTCGATATCGGTGTATTGGCGGCTGGCCGCATCGGTGTAGGCCACGAGGACAGAAATCGCGACAGCCGCTGGTGTGCCCGCCGCGGCTTGGAAATCTGGCTGGTCCGCAACCGGGGCTCCGGCACGGTTCGCACTGCCGGGGAGCAAGGCTGCGATCTCGTCGGGTATCCGGTTGGCGTCGCCCGCGGCGTCGGCAGCCGAACCGCCGGCCTCGAGGCGGCCAACACGGGCCCGCATCGCTTCCCCGGTTCGGGCGACGGCATCGACCGACGTCGCGGGGCGCAGATCGGCTCGCCTGTTGAGGGGCGGGTGCTCGGGGGGCAAACGGCGCGGATCGATTTCCACGAGCGCATGCGCCGCATCGCCAAAATTGCGGATCTGATAGACCCGCCCGCCATGCATGATCGTGCCGGCCATGCGCCCGCCGGGCCACCACATGAGGCTCACCGGCATGTCGGTGCCGGTGACGCGACCTTGCCAAAAGCACCCGAGCGCAGTCGTCTCGACGAAGCTGCGCTGGACGGTGATCTGCTCACCGCCAGGCAGTCCGATCGTAATCCCCGTCACCTCCGCACTTGCCGCCATGGGCAGCGGATGACCATCCATGCCCATCATGGGTCGGGTGCCGCGCGCCAGCGCGTACTCGAGTTCAGCCGGTGATTTCAATTCGACCATGCTGAGACCGGTGACGGCCTTGTCGAGACGCATGCGCTCGAGCATGCCGGAGCTCTCGGGCGCAAGTTTCGCCACCACGGTCATGACCGGCGAGAAGGCATCGCCCATCCGCGTGATGGCAACGCCCTGTTCTCCGGCGACATGGTGCAACATGTCCAGGCGCTTCTCATCCACCTGCCAAAGCTCAGCCCCGCTCATCTCCAGCCGCTCACCCGCCATCGGACCGGCAATTTCGCGCAGGTAGCGGTAAGCCGCTGTATCCCCACCCGGCAGGCCCTCGAGGATCAGGCTCTCCTGCCCGGTCGGGTCGGCACGGTGCGTCCTCTCGTCGGCGCGCCCGTCGCATGACAGGCCGACAGACAAAGCCAGGGCGAGGATGACGTGGACTCCACGCACATCGGGTCTCCTAAGAGTGAGGCTGGGCTGCGCGCATTGATTTGACGTGACGACACCGCAGCACCGCTTGGCGGCGCTGCGGGCATGATCAGGACTGCCGGCTCACTTACCCTTTGCCTGCTGCGCCTGGATTTCCTCCCAGACACTCTTGATCTCTCCGTTCTGGCGGAGCTTGTCGAAGAAGCTGTCGGCGGTGAAAGCGTCACCGGCCTGGCACGCATCGAAGGCGCGGATCGCCTGGCGATTGATACCGACGATGGCATCCGTCGACAGCTTGGCGTTACCGTACTGACGCATCTTCTCCCAGAACTCGTCGAAGTTGGTGTTGCAGTTCTTGGCGGCGTTGGCGGCCGACGCACTGAGCGCGATGGCCAGAAATGCGGCAAGGGCGGTTTTCATTTCGGATGATCCCTAATTTTTGCTAGGTCGCGAAACCCGGCACGCCGGATTGCGTGCCATCGGGCATGCCGATAGCTATCGCGAGCGGGAAAACCGCGCCAATGAGCGGCGAGCATGGATACGATGCGCGCCGGTTCTGACCAAAAAGTAGAAATTAACAAACAACTGAATACAATGGATATTCGTAGATATCTTGCCCACAATGCGTGTGTGCTCCTCACATCACTTTGAAGTGGCGCTGTCGCCGGGTAAAGTCGGCGTGCTCGCAACATCGGCCCATGACCCAGATGCCACCAGACCCAGTGACGCCGCTGACGGAGAGCGAGGCTTTCGAAGCCGCGCGTGCACTCGCGCGCCCGTTGGGCGAGCAGCTCGCACGGTATGCCGCTTGGCACTGTCAGCTCGAGCCGGCGGAGGCCGAAGCCTACCAGGCGCTCGTCGATCGGGTTTCGGCGTTCGACTGGTCGAGCGCGGCACCGACCGTCGGCACCGCACTGTCCGAGTTCCTGCTGCCCGACAGCACAGGCCGGCTCGTCGGCCTGCGCACGCTGATGTCGAAAGGCCCGGTCGTGGTGAGCTTCAATCGCGGCCACTGGTGCAACTTTTGCCGGCTCGAACTCGCCGCGCTCGGGCAGGCCGCAGCGACTATCGCGGATCGGGGTGCGCGCATCGTCTCGATCACCCCGGAGCGCGCGCCCTTCGCCAACGCGCTCAAGCGTGACCTTGACTTGCCGTTTCCCGTCCTGTGCGACGTCGATCTTGGATATGCGCTCGAAAATGGGCTGGTGATGCCGCTCGGCATGCGATTGCGCGAGATGTTTTTGCAATGCGGGCTGGATCTGGAGGTCTTCCAGGGGCACGCGGGCTGGTTCGTGCCCGTCCCGGCAACATTCGTTTTACGGCCCGACGGCAAAATCACCGCAGCTTTCGTCGATCCGGACTTCCGCCACCGCATGCCGATCGAGGACATCCTCGATGCGCTGGAGCACACGACCTGAGCGCCGTCGCCCGTACCCTGCCGAAACGCCGCTCGCAATCGGCACTCGAGGAACCGCTATGGAGTTGCATCAGATCCGTTACTTCCTGGCACTGTCTGATTGCCTCAACTTCACTGGGGCTGCGGACTTGTGTGGTGTCACCCAGCCGGCGCTGAGCCGCGCCATCAAGAAGCTGGAAGACGAGCTCGGCGGAGACCTGTTCCGCCGCGAGCGCAATCTCACCCACATCACGGAGTTGGGCCGGCTCGTCCTGCCACTGCTGCGCCAGTGCCACGACAGTGCGCTGGCTGCCAGTGACCTTGCCGAATCGTTTCGGACAGGCGCGCACGCACCGCTGCGACTGACGCTGTCCAACACCATCCACGTGCAGGTGGTCGTCGCGCCCCTGCGCGAACTGGTCGCCAACCTGCCCGGCCTGGAACTCAAGCTGACACGCTGCTCCCGCGACGAACTGGCGGCCTCGCTGCGCACGGGGGCCAGCGAGGTCGGCATCGCCGCGCAGATGCCGATCACCTGGGAACGGCTGGATTCCTGGCCCCTGTTCGTCGAGCGCTTCGACCTCGTTGTTCCGGTCGACCACCCACTGACGCGGATCGGGCGGGTCAGCGCCGACGAGTTGCGCGGCTGGCGCCTGTTCGGCCGCGTGCACTGCGAGACGGCGGAAGACTTCGCCGCGACGATGAGCAGTCACGGCATCTCCATCGAGCACAACGACAACGTGGCATCCGACGCCGATCTGTGTGCCCTGATCGAGGCTGGCGTCGGCGTTGGCCTGTTGCCTCGCAGTTCGGTCACGTCGCCCAATCTGTGCGCGCTGGCATTCGCCGAACCGAGCCTGGAGCGGACGGTATCGCTCTACACCGTATCCGGGCGACAGTTGGCCCCCGCCGCGGCGGGCCTGATCAAGCTGCTACGCGCCGCCGATTGGCAACCGTTCACGACGTTGGCGTCCTAGTGCAGCGCATCTGGCGTTTCGCCCCCACTCGCAGCAAGGTTTCGGACCAGACGTTAGATGCATAAGCTGCCGTAGAAACAGAGTTTTACTCGTGTTTCTTGTGGCTCCGACACTTGGTCGGTCGGATGCTGCCGAGGGTACCGCGTGTCGCAGCCGGACCACGAGGGCCAGGAGCAGCAGCGGCGACCACGGCCAGCCTCAGCCGACCATGCGGCGCAACGCGGCCATGTCGACCTTGGAGCGGTGACGGCGATCGAGCGGGATGGCCGGAACGGTCAGAATCGCCAGTTCGCCGATGCCGGCTGCCGCTGTCCGCCAGGCTGCCTCTTGCGGGCGGCCCGTGGGTTCGATGACGAGGGCGGGCCGCCCGGCGCGCTCGATCAGGGCGGCACGGCGGACACCCGGCCAAGAGCGCGCGGCGGCCTCGGCCATGAAGGGAAACATCTCGCCGACCATGCCGTCGCGGCGACCCAGCAGCCACAGCCGGCCCTGGTCGTCGAAGCGGCCCGCATCGCCCGTGCGGTGCCAGATCTCGCCATCACGGATGACCTTGGTGTGGGCGTCGTGAGACGGATCGAGATAGCCCTTGTTGACGTGGGCCCCCGTGACCAGGATCTCGTCGTCGGCCATGCGCACCGAAGTCGCAGCCACCGGATGCCCGGCCAGAAGCCCGCCGCCAGCCCGCATGCGCGCCCAGTCCTCCGGGCTGATGTCGGCAACGGACACATGGGCGATCGGCTCGGCCTCGGTCGAACCGTACACGGCGGTGATTTCGGCTCCGGGCGCGATGGCCGTCAACCGGGTCAAGACGTCGGGAAAAACCGGGCCGCCGCCGGTCATGATGGCCAACAGCCCCAGATCGAGGCCGCTTTCGGCCATGGTCTCGCAGATGACCGGCGGGACCAGGGCGCGCGTGATGCGGTGTGCCCGCACCTGCGCGGCGATGACATCGACGCCCGCGCGATCGTGACGGCGGACATTCCACGCCGGCAGCACGGATGTATTGCCGACGGCAAGGTTGGCCAGCACGAACACGGGGAACGCGACGAGGTCGCTTGCCGGGTCCCCCCGCCCATCGAGCAGATCGCTCACGGCTGCGTTCTGGGCGGCGAGTAAGCCATGGCTGCGCACGATCGCTTTGGGTGGCCCGGTCGAGCCACTGGTGAACGAGATCAGTGCGGGGGCGGTGTCGGCAAGGCTGGCGAGGGGGTCGCCGACCGCGCTCCGCTCGTCTATGCCGAGGATCAGCGGCACCCGCCACAACTCCGGCGTCACCCATCGCAGTCCCTTCAACCAGCCGCTGGCCAGAAACGCTTTGGGCGCCGTGGCGCGGGCTGCATGGCGCACGCCTTGCAAGCCCATAGCCGGTTCGGGCAGGACCACAACCGCGCCGCACCGCCACACAGCAGCAAGCCCGACATAGAGGTCGAGACCGAAGGGCAGCGCCATCAGCACGCGGTCGCCTCGACCCAATCCTCGACGCCTCCACGCCGCCGCAAGCCGCCCGGAGGCTTCCGCGAGGTCGCCGAAGCTGATCGCCCGACCGGTTCCCTCGATAATGGCCGCGCGCCCGGGATCGGCTTCGCAGCGGGAGAGGAAGGCCGCCAGGCTGCTCATCGCGCAAGGACCGGGAAGCCACCCGCAGGACGGCCCATCAGAGCATAGCGGCGGAACGCCACCGCGCCCGTCCGGGCGCTGCGATCCAACGAGTCGTTGGCCTCGTGCATGAGGGCATGGACGACGTCCGTGAACCCTGCGGCCAGGGCACGCCGGTGGAAGGTGTCGATCAGTAGACGCCCACATCCGCGCACGCTGCTGGCGTAGGTCTTGACGATGACCGTACCGGGCGTGGCATCGGCCAAGGCAAACAGGAATCCCGCGATCTCACCGTCGGCCGACCGAGCAAAGAGGACGAGGTCGGGGTCGATCGCCGGAATAACTGGCCGATAGAGGTCCAGAAACGCCTCTCGCGTGATGGGCTTGTAGAAGGCGTTGCGGGCAAAGGCGCGCGACGACATGGCAAACAGTTTGCCGACGAGAGCCTGGGCATTGCGACCATCCCAGGGCGCGATGGTCAGCCCGTCGATCGGCGGTGGTGGCTCACCGATCGTCGTGGTCAGGGCTGCTCGCGTCGACACGTACTGCGAAACCGGAACAAATCCCGACGCGCGAAAAACCACCAGATCATGCGGACCGCTCTCGGGCTCCATGCGGAACGGCGGTGACCCGTCCGAAAAGGTCACCAGTCGGTAAGCGTGCCAGGTGTCGCCATCCATCGGGCCGATTACGCGGGCGACCCCGCGCGCCCGGGCCATCTCGCAGGCCTGGGCCAGAAGGGTCATTCCGGCTCGAGGGTCCGTGCAGCGGAATGACCCGATGGCCAGCGTCGGCTCGTCGTTCCAACGCGGCGCATCCCAGTAGAGCAAGGCGCTGGCACCATCCATGACGACAGCTTCGGGCTGGGCGGCATCGGATGGGAAAGGCACGGGGGTGTCGGTCATCGGATCACCAGGCTCGAGAGATAGAGGGCAAGCGGCGTGCTGAGGGCCAGACCGCTGAGGCGCAGGCTGCGGGCTGTGTCAAAGGCCGGGCCCAGCCATCGCGGCGCAAACCAAGACAGCCCCAGAGCCACGCCGACCCAAGGCAGCAGTGAGCCATACCAGCGCGCGGCATCCGGGTTGACGGTACTGACAAGGAGCACCGCTCCACCCAGCCCGACAGCGGCCAGCCCACCATGCGGCCAGCCCGCCAGGCCGGCCGTCGACAGCAGGCCAAGGGCGAGCGCGGCAAACGTCAGGTTGTACATGTTGATGGCGCTCAAGCCGTGCCACTCGCCAAAAGCCAGCCAGAACAAGGCGACGAGGGTCATGGCCGCGACCAGGTCGAGATCGGGAAAGGCCCCTCTGCAGGGCCGGCTCAAACGCGCGTGAATATGCGCGGCCACCGCAGCCAGCGGCAGGATGGCGTTGTGAACGGCTGTCACCGACAAGATGAGGAAAATGAGGATCGCATACGCGCGGGCAGCATGTCCGGTGAGGCCGACACGCGGACCAACCCACATGCACAGGGCAATCAGCACGCCGAGCGCGGCCATGACGACCACGAGTTCCATGAGGCTCGCGTGCATGTAGCTGGCCAGGAACAGATGCAATCCGACAGGCACGAACAGATTGTCGAAGCCTCGCCACGAGTCGGCCTCCACGAGCGTACTGAAGGCGGCCACGACCAGCGACAGGACGGCGACCGTGCCGGCCGGCAGATCGGTCATCAGAAGCAAGGTCGCGATGGCCAGCACCAACGTGACGACAAAAAACATGGCCGAGCCTTCGAGGCTCTTCGTCCCGCGCTCGACGACGAAACGGCGGCGACCGTAGCGAACGCCGGTCAAGGCAGCGGCGGTGTCCGACACGGTGAGAATGAGGATCGGCAGGACATAGAGGACGGGTTCACTGCCCGCGCGGACGAAGGTGATGCCGACGGCGATCGCGAGCAGGATCTCACCGTAAGACTGCCGGTCGACGCCGTGCAGCGCCGCGCCGAAGCCCTGGACCGCGATCGCCGGCAGACGCAGGACCGCCATGACGAGAACGGCGAAGCTCAGCAGCACGATGACCGGCCATGGACCCGAGAACACCAACGGCAGCGCCAGCGCCGTCAGGCCGGTTGCGACATGGATGATCTTGCGCTGAACTTCCGCCGACCAACCGGTGCGGCCGGCCACCCCACGCACGACGGCGATCAGGCCGACGAGCGCGCTCAGAATGGCGACCACGTACAGGCCATCCAGCACGGTCATGACGCCACCACCTCCTCGACGACGAAGTCACTGTAAAAGAACGCCTTGTCGGCCGCCTTGCCCGTCGCTTCGTCGTCGTGGCGAACGCGAACTTGGCCTGCGTAGGCCGGCGGCGCGCGGCGGGGGGCCATCATGTTCCAGTAGACGAGGCGCGCGCCCGGGTTGGCGGCCGCCAGGATCTGCCCGTAAACCTGGGCGAACGTCGTCTCGTCCATATATTCGAAGATATCCGACAGATTGAAACCGTCCGCTTTCAGGCCACTTGCGACGAGGCCTTCGAGGGTGCCGTGGCGGACTTCGACGCGTCCGAGGCGCTCGCGGATCGTCTCGTAGGCCGACCGCCGCCAGGGCAGCGGCAGGGCCTCCCCATGGCGGCCCTTGAGGATCCAGTGGAGATACGGGTTCTCGGCCGGGTCGAGGTCGACGGCGGCATGACGGATGCGCCGGGCCACGTGGGCCCCCACGCTCCCCTCCACGTGATCGAAGAAGGCGGGGTCGCGCCCCAGGCGTCCCATCACCGGCCTGGAGAAAAACATCGCCATGAGCAATCGCCAGCGCCAGCCGTTGAAGCGTGTATCGAGAAACTGTGCGCGCGCCGCGCGTGGCCTCGAATGAAAGATCGCAGACAGCGTCTCACGGTCGTGGGTGAGGGGCAGGACCATGCTGCGCAACAGCCGGAAGTAGCCTTCGAACTTTCCGATGCCACCCAGTCCATGGCGCACGACGGCATCGGCGCGGGCCTGCCAGAACGCACGCAGGTCCGACGCCTCCAGGCCGGCGATGGCCTGCGCGAGCAGCGCGCCGCGTCGCGCACTCGGATAGCTGCCCATCAGTTCGAGAAAGCCTTCGTGATCCAGGCAGCGCATGGCCGCGATCCGGATGTGAAGGCAAGCAAGCTGCGCCTGCGACATGTCGATGGCTATGACGCGCGCCGGGTCGGTGAGCAGCAGTGCCAGCGCATTGTCGCCGGCCGAGCAGATAGAAACGAGGGTCGCACCCTGCCGCTTGCCCAGCGCACCGACGAGCACATCGGCATCCTCCCACAGTTGGCCGTAGCGGATGTCGTCGAATTTCGCCCGCGCGGCGATCGAGGTCGCGGCCGGTTGGCGTGGATCAGTCGGCATACGCGGTGATCCACACGGTTCCGGTCGCCCCGTCGATCTCGATCACGTCACCGGTTCGCAGCCAGGACGTGGCTCCCTTCAGACCGACGACGCAGGGAATACCCATCTCGCGCGCCACGATGGCGGAATGCGACAGCAGGCTGCCGCGCTCGACCACGATGCCGGCGGCATTCGCGAAAACCGCGATCCACCCCGGGTCGGTGTGGCGCGCGACCAGGATCTCGCCGGGTTCCAGCGACATGCCGCGTGGGTCGGTGACGACGCGGGCCCGGCCGGACAGCGTGCCGGCGCTGCATCCGGTACCGGTACGCTGCCGATCGGCCTCGCTCCCCGCAACGGGACGAGCCGCGGCAGGATCGACCGCCAGTGGCGGATTGTGGACGATGGCTGCCCCGTTGAGGGTGATGCGCTCCGGCGGATCGGGAAGCGCCCCATTGCGCACAGCCTCGTCCTTCCGCAGGGCGACGAAGCCCGCGAGGTCCGCTGAAACACCATGGCCTTCTATGGCACCCAAGACCTCTGGCAGCGTCAGGAAGAAGACGTCGCGCGCGTCCTCGATGACGCCGTGCGCCACGAATTCAGCGCCGATGGCGAGAAACACCTGGCGCGCGTGACCGAACACGCGGGTGCGCTCGAACCGCAGGTTTTCACGGTCGCGCACCCGGGCCTTGGCCCACGACAGCACCATGCGCGCGACGATCCGCTTCAGCGGCCGGCCAGCCAGGACTCGGGCCAGGTCGGCGCTGCCGTGACTGGCCTCACGCAACTCCATGTTGTGCGGCACACGGGCCGCCGCCGCGATCGACCGCAGCAATGGTGCGGGGTCTTCGGCGAGCGTGATGCTCTCGAGCTTCAGTTCCTCCGTGCAGCGATCGCCGAACCTTGCGACATAGGCGTCGATAAGCCGGGCGAGCGCGGGATGGCTTTGGGCGGCAGTCCTGTCTCCCGCGTCGAGCGCGGCAATAAGCGTATCGTTCCCGGCGGCCAGCCGCCCCATTTCGGCGATGCGGCGCGGCGGCTCGGCCGAGACGATGTCTCCCTGGCCGATCATCATCGCGTTGTGCAGCGCAATGCCCTCTGCGCCGGCCCACCGCTCCAGCATGCGCCGCGAGGCACCGAAGGCGACCATGCACAAGAAGTCGTTGACGAGCGGCGCATCCCAGTGGTCGAGGAGGCGGCTCTCGATGCGGCGATATTCGGCGGCCAGCGCCGTCAGCGGCAGGGACTTCAACTCGGCCCGGTCACGCGCGAGGGCCGAGCCGAGGCGTGTCTCGAAGCTGCGGATCGAGCGCGGAAGACCCAGCGCCGCAACGCCCAGTCGGCTCGCCATCCAACCAACACGGCTCCACTCGCGCAGCCGGCCCAGACCCGTTGCCGCCGGCGGTGCCAGGCTGTCGGCGATATCTCGCGGCAAGGGCTCGCCGACGCCCATCATGGTTTCCATGTGGGCGCGGTTGAGGCGGAAGCCCGGCAGCAACGCAAGCAGGCGGTACCAGCTCATGAGGTTGTAGTAGACGCGGCCCCGGTGGCGGGCGAGCATGTTGTCGAGAACGCAGCCGTGCTCCGCGATCACCTTCGGGTTGACGCCAACGATCCCGAGAAACGTCCGGTAGACACGGCCGTAGACATACTGGGCGAAACTATAGGTCAACGGCGACACGAGGCCGGGATAGCTCTCGACGATGTTCGAATTGTCCAGGATCGTGACCAGAGGGTCAGGCTGTGGCAGGGGTCGCAACGGGGTCGTGATCGGACGCGACTGTAACAGCAGCAGCCGCTCGCCCTCGAATGCCCACTCGATATCCTGGGGCGAGCCCGACGCGGCTTCGACGGCGATTGCAAGCGCGGCAAGCTTCGACAGATCGGTCTCGCTGAGCGACCGAGCCTCCTCGGCCCGGCCGACGACGCGACCATCGCGGGCCAGCAGATAAGTATCGCCATCGACCTCCCCGCCGACCAGCCGGTCGGCCAGGCCCGATGTCGCGGAGACGACGATCCTGTCGCGCCGGCCGCTGACGGGATCGGCGGAAAACGCAACGCCCGCAGCCCGCGCTGGAACAAGCCGCTGGACGATGACGGCAACGCCTGACCCGGCCGCTGCCAGCCCGCGACTCTGGCGATAGGCGGTGAGGCTGGCACCAAACCCGGATCGGGCAACGCGCTCAGACGCATCCGCCACGTCGGCGGGGCTGACTTCGAGCACCGACAGGAATTGTCCGGCATGCGAATTTTCCACGCCATCCTCTTCGATGGCCGACGAGCGCACGGCGAAAGCCGTCGACCCGATCCGCGTCAGAGCGTCGGCAATCGCCGCGCGGGCCTCACGCGACAGCGTCGCGCCCTCGAACGCCTCCGGCGGAATGACGAAGAAGGCAGGAACATCGAAACCAGCCGCCGCCAGCCGGGCCAGGGCCGCCGCCTTGCCACCTGCGCGGGTGACATCGACGGCCTCGGCCATGTCGAGCAGCGAGCAATCCGGGTGTGACATGCGCGGCGAAAGGTTGGCGGTCGCGATCATGGCACGGCTCCCCTCATGAGGGGCAGGCCGCCCGCCAAACCATAACAGGCAAGGACCCAGAGGCCCGCAAGCGTGTCGATGGCCTTCTGGCGCGCCGGGGTCGGCGACCGCATAAATGTCCAGGCGACAGCGAGCGCGACGACGAGGGCAATGCCAGTGACCAGCGCGATGCCGGCACCCACTCCGAGCCGGACACCCAGCATCACCAGCAACGCGCAACTGAGGACGAGGCACCCCGACCACACCCAAACCGCCGTTTGCAAGCCCCACGCGGCGGTGTAGGTCTCCACGCCGGCCCGCTCACTCGCTGGCGCGTAGATTTTGCGTCCGATCTCGAGCACGCAGCCGTTGACGAACGACAATGCGAGGAACAGCCAAAGCCCATCGGGCGGATACCCACCGGCCGGCAGCCATTCGGCACCCGTGACGAACAGGTCGATCAACGGCATGATCAGCATATGGCTGGCGAGATAGACGATGGGCCGAGCCTTCAGCCAGTCCGGCATCCCGAATTCGACGGTCATGGCCGCCAGCCACAACCAGACGAGACACAGCAGCAAAACGAGCTGGGGTGCCACCGACGCCGCGAGCGCGAGCGCTATCGGCACCAGGCCCAGCGCCAGCGTGACGACCCCTCGCAGCGTCACCAACCCGCGCGGGATTGGCCGTTCCGGACGGTAGCGTCTGTCGGTCTCCAGGTCCTTCCACTCGTCCGCCGCCCGCATTTGAAAAAATACGACAAGCAGCACCAGCCAGATAGCAACATAGGGCCAGGCCGAGGGCAGTGGGCGACCCGCCAGAAAGGCCGACACGTTGAGACTGGCGGCGCTGAAGGCTGCCAGCAGCAAGGCTGTTCGAAACAAGGGAAACCGCTCGGCCTGATAAATCCAAAGCCGCTCCAGAAGTGGCAACGTCGTGTCGCCGGCACGGGACTGCATGGGCTACCTCTCCCGGGCGAGCGTACGGTGGGCGCGGGCAAAATCGCCCGCAGCGATGGCGGCCATGATCGAGATTTCTCCGCTCAGGCAGGTTGCGGCCACGACCTCCGCCAGCGCGTTGGCGTTTCCACTGCCTTTCAGCGTCAGGATATCGAGGCCCGCCGACTGGCTGGGCAGCCCGGTACCACCGCCGACGGTGCCGACGAGCAGGTTCGGCAAGGTCACGGACATGAACAGATCGCCCCCCCGCCGTTCCATGCGGGTCGAGCCGACCGAAGATTCGGCGACACACGCGGCATCCTGGCCCGTCGCCAGATAGAGTGCGGCGATGCCGTTGGCGAAATGACCTTGTGCCCCGATCTGGCCTGACAGCCGCGCTCCAAGATTGGCGACCTCGGCGTAAGCCAGCATGTCGTCGACGGTCAGTCCGAGATGGCGGCTGACGACAGCCGAGGGGATCACCACGCTGGCCGTCACCTTACGGCCACGTCCCGTGAGATAGCCGAGGAACGACGCTTTCTTGTCGCCCGAGAAGTTCCCCTCGATGTACCAGCGCTGCGGCTTGACCGGCATGTGCGCCAGGGCATGCGCGCACAGCGCGTCGGTAGCGATCGTCACCATGTTCTGGCCCGCCGCGTCACCGGTCTCGTAACGGCAACGCAAGAACACGACATTGGCGTCGATCAGCGGTTCGATCAGGGTCAGCTTGCCGAAGCGGGTCGTGGCCTCGGCCGCCGCCCTCAGGGCCTCTGCGTTCTCCGCGACCCAGGACACGAACGATCCAGCTTCGAAAATATCGGTGAAGACGAAGGCGGGCGCGCGGATGACGCCTTCATAAGTCAGTGCGGCCGTAACGCCGCCAGCCAGCGAAGCGACCCGCGCGCCGCGCGCGTAGGACGCAACGAGCGCCGCCTCTGTCGTCGCCAGCGGAATGAAGAAGTCACCGTTCGCGTGCAGGCCATTGACGCGCAGCGGGCCGATGAGGCCCACGGGAACCTTCACCGTGCCGATGAAGCTCTCGATATTGGCGCAGTAGGCAGGAGCGGTCGTGACCGTCAGGGGATCAGCGAGCGCATCGCGCGAGGACTGGCCGGCGTGTGTCTCTGCGATAAGCCGGGTCCAGGTGGCGGCAATCCCCCGCGCACTGGTCGACCGTGTCACGCGCAGCGCCCTGGGCAAAGGCGAGGCGTCCTCGCCCGACAGCCGGCGGCGAGCAACCGGGCCGCCGAACCGCCGGTTCAGACGGTCAACCAGCAGCCGTACGGCCTCCGGGATCAGGGACATGGCACACATCGCCCTTGCTGAACGGTACCTGGCGGCAACGGTATCGGCATCGCGTTAGCGTTTGCTGAAATCTGGACATATCCGTGGAGCACGTATCGCCAGCCGTGTACAAGGCAGCCCGTAGCGCGACGTCTGTGTTGCGGCGGGGCAATGTCGAACCGAGTGTTCACGCTGTTGTCATGCACAGGCGCTGTCACAATGACCGCGTCCGCTATAAACATGGCGGGAAAAACAGGCATCGTCTGCGTCGCGGGGAGGCAATTTGACCAAGCGATTGGCAACAGGATGGCGATTGGCCGTCTCCATGATGCTCGCGTTGGCGGCTGTGGGAGTGTCTGCAAAGGCCGAAAACCCAGGCATGCCCGAGCGCGTGAGCTTCTACTTCGCCGCTCACCAGGATGACTGGCAGCTCTTCATGAACCCCGCCGCCTTCGAGGACGTGACTCGGCCGGCGAGCCGCGCAGTGTTCATCTACGTGACGGCTGGCGATGCCGGGTTCGGCACCGGCAAGGGCAGCCGAAGGCATCCCTACTACCTGGCTCGGGAGCGGGGAGCGGAGCTTGCCGTTCGCTTCATGGCCGACGCTGAAAACACCGCCAGCGGCATCGAAGAGGCCGGTACCGTCGAGATCAACGGCCACAAGGTGCGCCGCGTGGCCTACCGCAACACCGTCAGCTATTTCCTGCGGCTCGCCGATGGCGGCCTCAGTGGACGGGGATATGCGGCGACGGGCCACCAGTCTCTGCGGCGGCTGGCCGATGCCGAAATCGCCTCGATGATGGCGATAGACGGCTCAACTTCCTACCAAGGCTGGGCCGACCTCGCCGCAACGGTTCGCCAGATCGTCGATCGCGAGCGGGGCTCGGCCCGTGCGATCCTGCTCAATGCCTCAGAGCCCGAGGCTCGCACCAACTTCGGCGATCACCCCGACCATCAGATGACCGCACGGCTGGTCGGAGAATCGACGGCGGGACTGGTGTGCGCCGAACGGGTCTTTCACGTCGCCTACGCCAGCGCCAAGCTTCCGGAAAACCTCGGCGGCCAGGAACGCGACCTCAAGACCGCTGTGTTCGCCGTCACGGTCGCGGGCATCCGCGAGTTGGACCATTCTGCCAACTGGCGCTGGTATCGGCTCGCCTATCTCGGCCGCAGCTACAAGCGGGCCGTACCGGCTAGTGCACCGTGCGACCCATCGAAGTCTGCCGCCGCAGCGGTTGCTGGCGTACCAGCCGCGGCGGCGACGTCACGCCCGTAGCGATTTTGCCGTCGACGCCGAAAACCGTGGGGCAGGGCATCACGAACGGGGCGAAGGCCGCTCGCTGAACGGGCATCCGACGATCGGACTGTTCGCAGCGCGATCGGCCGAGCGCCGCGCCGAGGCAACCGACCGCGTCCGCTCGAAGCCGCGCATCAGTCGGCGTGGGCCTGACGTCTGGCCCGCGCGTTCGGTGCCTTCGAGACCAACCAACGGGCGCGAACCCGACCGCAAAGCCGTCTCATGCCTTTTGGGCACCGTAGTTCTGACATTTGCGTCTCGCTTCGGCCGAAGCGGGACGCAAATGTCAATGTTGGCGCATCAGTTCTTGGCCTCGCGGAAAATCTTATGGCAGCCGCCACAACTCCCGACCACTTTGGGAAAAGTCTCTTGGAAGGTAAATTCGTCCGTTATGGCGGTCTTGGCCGCCTTGGCGTCCTCGGCGAGCTTCGCGAAGCGACCGACGAACTCGTCCTTCTTCTCCCAGATCACCGGCAGCGCCTCGGTTTCCCCCCCGGTCTTGGCATCATCGGAAAACAACGCGGGCAGTTTTCCGGACGCTTCGATGTAGGCGTCGAGAGCCGCGGTCACTTTGGCAAGATCGAACGGGATCTCCGATTTCAGCATTTGGCCCGGCTCTTTGGTGACCTTGCCCATCGCCTTGAACGCCTCTTTTCGCGCCTTGATGGCGTCGAGGTTCTGAGCGATGGCGGGAGCCGACATGGCGAGTGCGCTGAACAGCGCGGCGGCAAGTAGCAGATGCTTCATGGATATCACCTCGATGTTGGCACGCTTGATTGACGCACACTTTACCCCGGGAGATCGGACGCGTCGTCCACCCTCGACCGGCGGCCTCGCTTAGTGAGCACAAACACCGGCAACAAAACGGTCGGACGCGGGATCATCGTGCGCACACGAAATTTTGATCTGGGGGATGCGCGGATCAAGGGCTTTGACCCGCAGTTGGGTGATCGCGTTCTGCGGCTCACCGACGGCCGGCGGCTCTGCTACCGCGTGTGCGGTGCCCCCGACGGCATGCCGATCATCGCACTGCATGGCACACCCGGGTCGCGGCTGAAGTTCTCATTGGCGGGTGCTTCGGCCGCTCAACGGGGGCTGCGGCTGATCAGTCCGGATCGCTGGTCCTATGGCGGAAGCGATGCGCCAGATCGTGCCGCCGGGCTTGGGGACTATGCCGCCGACATCGCCGCACTTGCCGACGAGTTGCAGATCGACCGGATCTCGCTTGTCGGTCTGTCCGGTGGTGGTCCCTATGCCGTCGCGGCGGCCGCCCTGCTTGGACGCCGTGTCGACAGACTGGCGCTGATCGCGCCGGTCTCGCCCCTGGCCAGCCCGGGGGACCTTGCCGGTGTGGGCCTGTTTCACCGCTTTTGTTTCCGCGGCCTGCCGCTGCTGCCCGGAGGCAGCACACTTGCCTTTACGGTCCTGCGCCTGGCGCTGGCGCTGAGCCCCGATGCAGCCGTCAAGCTGGTGTCGGCGCGGGCCGGTCGGCCGGACCGGCAGGTTCTGGCCACACGCGAGGTCCGCCGGTCGCTGGCGGAGACCTTCTCTGCCGGGTTGGCTTCGGGAGTGGACGGCGCGCGCATCGACATGCGGCTGTTTGCGCGCCGCTGGGGCGTCGACCCCGCGACCATCACGGCGCATTCGTGTTTATGGATCGGCACCCGGGACCGCAACGTGCCGCAGGCTGCCGCGCTGCGACTGGCCGCGCAGATTCCAACCTGCACGCTGGAGCAGCCCGAGGGCGCTGGCCATTTCTGGGTTCTGACGGCTTTCGAGGATGTCCTCGACTGGCTCGCCGGCAAGCGCTGAAGAGGACCCTTGAGCCCGCAATCGCGTCAGCGCCGCCCGAAGTCCTCGCCGGCGGGTTACGGTGTCGCGACGCGACCGCCGAGCAGTCCCATGCCGAACGTGCGGAACCAATCTGCGACCACACCGGGCGTCGTCGAAAGTCCAGCGACCGGGGCTGTGGACACGACGAGCGCGTGTGACGGCGGCCGGCGCACATCGACATAGCCGTGCACATAGTTCGCAACGCCGGCGGAACTCACCGAAGGCTCATCGATGCCAGGGCTGGCGGAGGCATAATCAGTGCCGTCGACATGGACCATGGCAAACCCTGCGGCATGCGCTGCCGACATGAGGGTCGTCATGCTGGGAGCCGACGTCTGTTTCCGAACCATCACACGCATGGCATTTACCTTCCCGCCCTGCCCGGACATGCATCGCGTTGAACGATCAGTGTCCGATCCTCACGCCCTAATGATGTGCCATTCCTGTCGCAGGTCAAGAGTTTTTCGCATTGACATTTCGGATTGGCATAAATTTCGCGTTCGCAGCATTTTACGAGCTGTCATTGATGCATTGCACCAACCGAGATTGCGGCGACTTTCTGGCTATCGACCACATAATCAGACGTGAGCCGCCGATCCAGCATGCCGACGACGGTCGATACCGCACCGGATGTTAGGACGCCGTTAACATTCCGCCAAAACGTCAGCCGCGCCCCATTGGTTCCCTCGCGAGCCGAAACGTCGCGGAGTTTGCCTCGAGCCCCTTGCGCGCGGGTCGGGCTGGCGCGAACATGAAGCGTCGCGCCTCCTCCGGGCGCGGGGTGCGGCAGAGCAATCGCGCGCCCGGGCCTCCACTCAGGGGAGGCACGCCAAAAACAACGAAGCGGAGGCAACACCATGGGGCAGTCCGACAACCCTAGACCGGCCGCAGGCGGAGGGCGCAGCAGCCGCGCCATCGCGCTTGTCGGCCCGTATCTCTCCGGCAAAACGACCCTTCTCGAGGCGATCCTGGCGCGCACGGGCGCGATCAGCCGCCAAGGCAAAGTGACCGACCACACCAGCGTGGGCGATGCCTCGCCGGAAGCGCGCGCACACGGCATGAGTGTATCGCTCAACGTCGCCGACGCCGCCTACCTCGACGATGCGTTCACCTTCATCGACTGCCCCGGCTCGATCGAATTCCAGCACGAGGGTGCCATCGCGCTATCGGCCTGCGATGCGGCCATCGTGGTATGCGAACCCGATCCCAAGCGCGTTTCAGCCTTGCAGCTCATCCTCAAACAGCTCGAGGATCGCGCAATTCCCCATTTCCTGTTTCTCAACAAAATCGACAGTTGCACCACGCCTGTGCGCGATATCATCCCGATGCTGCAACCAGCCAGCACCCGGCCCCTGGTCTTGAGGCAAATTCCCATTTGGGAAAATGGGATCGCGACCGGCTTCGTCGATCTGGCCTCGGAGCGCGCTTACGTCTACCGCGAGCACGCCGCCTCTGAGATCGTCGCCATCCCCGAGGCGCTGCGCGCGCGGGAAAGCGAAGCGCGCTTCACCATGCTGGAGCAGCTCGCCGACTACGACGATGACCTGATGGAGCAGTTGATCTCCGACATCATGCCGCCCAAGGATCGCATCTTCGACGATCTGGCCACGGACCTGCGCACCGGGGTGATCTGCCCCGTCCTGATCGGCTCGGCCGAGCACGGCAACGGGATCGGACGACTTTTGAAGGCACTGCGCCACGAGGTTCCGTTCGTCGAGGCGACCGCGCGGCGACTGGGCCTTGATGAGACGGCCTCGGCGGCGTTCGTGCTCAAGACCCAGCACACGGCGCATGGTGGCAAGATGTCGATCGTGCGCGTGCTGTCGGGCAGCATCGCCGACGGGGCGACCGTCCTGGCGGGCGATGGGCGCGAGGAGCGGGTGTCCGGCCTGTTCCGGCTGATGGGCGAGGAGGCGATCAAGCGGGGCGCGGCGCAGGCCGGCGATACCGTGGGGATCGGCCGGCTGGACAGCGTGCGGACCTGCGATACGCTGACCACCGGCAAGACGCCCCGGCCACCACTCGCGTGCCCCGCCGCCCCGCATCCCGTGCTCGGCACGGGATTGGGCCTCGTCGACCGCAAGGATGAGGTCAAGCTCACCGGCGCGCTGGCCAAGCTCGCCGAGGAGGACCCCTCGCTCGTCGTCGAGCATGCGATCGAGACCCACCAGTTCGTGCTGCACGGACAGGGCGAGATGCATCTGCGCGTTGCACTCGAACGGTTGCGTCGCAAGTTCGCGGTGGGGGTCGAACGACAGCGCCGGCTGATCGCCTACAAGGAGACGATCCGCAAATCGGCGGAGGTGCGTGGCCGGCACAAGAAGCAGTCGGGAGGCCACGGGCAGTTCGGCGACTGCGTCATCGAGATCAGGCCGCTACCGCGCGGGTCCGGGTTCCAATTCCGCGAGACGATCAGTGGTGGTTCGGTTCCACGGCAGTTCATCCCTTCGGTCGAGACCGGTGCGCACGACGCCACCAAGGAGGGCCCGCTGGGCTTTCCCGTGGTTGATATCGAGGTGACGCTGAAGGATGGGTCGTTTCACAGCGTGGACAGTTCCGACATGGCGTTCCGCCAGGCTGCCCGCATTGCCATGAGCGACGGGCTGCCGCTCTGCCAGCCGGTCCTGCTCGAACCCGTCATGGACGTCGCGATCTCGGTTCCCAACGAGGCGACCGCGCGGATCAACGGCCTGATCCCACAGCGGCGCGGGCAGATCCTCGGCTTCGATACCAAGCCGGGCTGGCCCGGCTGGGACACCGTGTCGGCCCTTATTCCTGAGGCGGAGATCGAGGATCTGATCGTCGAGATCCGCTCGATGACTGGCGGCGTCGGATCATTCACCGCCGCTTTTGCCCATCTGTCCGAACTGACCGGAAAGCTCGCCGATCAGATTATCGCCGGCCACCGGCACGCGGCGGAATAGGCCCGGGGCATACAGCCAGGACTGAGCCACTCCCCCCGGGGCGAAACTGCGTCCCACTCCCTTGGGAGGCAGGGAGTGGCACAGGCCCCACCCGCCACCTGAGGCAGCGAGCCGATCGCTGCCCGCGTGCCTCAGTTCGTCGGAACCGTGTCACCCCACAGTTCGCGCAAGCGCCGATCACGGCCACAGCCATAGCGGTACTGCCGGTAACCGTCAGCATTCGTCACGTAGTAATTCTGGTGGTAATCTTCGGCCGCCGTGAACGTGCTGGCGTCACCGATTTCCACTGCGACTGGGCTGGAGAAGCGACCGCTCTCGTCGAGAAGCTTCTTGCCGCGCTCGGCAAGCTGACGCTGCTCGGGCGTATGGGCAAAGATGATCGGCCGATACTGGTTACCGCGATCGCAGAACTGACCGCCACCGTCCAGAACATCCGTGGTCCGCCAGAAGTGGTCCAGAAGCTGCTTGTAGGTGACGATCGCCGGATCATAGGTCACTTGCAGGACCTCGACATGCCCCGTGCGTCCCGTCGAAACCTCGCGATAGGTCGGGTTCTTCGACTTGCCACCCATGTAGCCCGAGACGGTACTCACCACCCCCTGCACCTTGTCGAAGTCGCTCTCGGTACACCAAAAGCAGCCAGAGCCGAACGTCGCGACCTCCAGTGCCTTGCCGGACGGCCGTGCCGCACCGTCCTGCGCGTTCAGCGCGACGGGACCCCAAACCAAGGCCAGCAGGGCGACCGCGAGGATCGCCGGGAGTGTTCTCGTCATTGTCGGGTCTCCTGCCGGGCTTCAGCTCGGCTGCTTTTCGGCTGGCTTGAAGGTCATGGCGACGCCATTCATGCAGTAGCGCAGGCCCGTCGGCTTCGGACCATCCTCGAACACGTGGCCGAGATGACCGCCGCAGCGCCGGCAATGCACTTCGGTACGCGTCATGAAGAACTTGCGGTCGACCGTCGTGCCGATGGCATTCTCGATCGGCGTATGGAAGCTCGGCCAGCCGGTGCCAGAATTGAACTTGGTCTCGGCCTTGAACAGCGGCAGGTCGCATCCGGCGCAGTGGTAGAGGCCGGGCTCATAGATCTTGTCGAGCGGACTGGTGCCAGCGCGCTCCGTGCCGTGCTCGCGCAGCACATAGTACTGCTGCGGCGTGAGGATTTTCCTCCACTCCTCCGGCGTCTTGGTGATTTCGAAGCTCATCGGTGTTTCTCCGGCTCGGGTGGCGGTGACGCTCGCTCCCAGACCTGCGCCAACGGCAAGCCCGAGACCTGACAATGTGAACGTACGACGGCTGAGCACGGTTTGCCTCCCTGAACGGTCATCGGCCACGGTCGGCCGGCCACGACGCATCCGCATCACGACGCACGTACATTGGCCACAACCGTCCGAGTTGTCAGTTCAAAGCCGATCACAACCGCGTGGGGACCTGGCGTCCCACGGCGCGCACCTGCGAAGTGGTGGCCAGCCGTGCGCCCGGGCACGGCCCGACGTCGGGCCTGCCGGAGCGACAGTCCACGCATCTCTGCGCTCCGGGCCGGCCTGACGGCGGCAGTTCCGCGCGCGTGTGGGTCCTCAACTGCCAGGACGCCCCGTTTTCCGGGCACGCCCGCGACGGGCTTTCTTCACGGCTGGATCATCCAGCTCGACCGTACGCGTGGGCTTTGCGGGCCTTTCGCCGGCAGGGATCGCGATCATGGCGTGCGGGCCCATCTCGTCGAGGGTCGGCTTGTGTGCGCCCTTGATGCGCTCGCCGAAAGCGCCCGCCTTGGTGCGCGGGTCCACGGTAGCCGGCCGCAGCGGAACTTCCCGATCGGTTCCCGGGCCCATGGCGTTGAGGTCGGGCTTTGCGACGCGGCTGCCGCTCCGCGCGGCCTCGGGCGCGCCCCCGTACTTGCGGGCACCCTTGTAGCTGCCGGCCCTGTCCTCGATCTCGGACTGGCGCGCCAGCGGATCGTCGGCCACGGCCAGCTCCGTCTCGCGCAGGCGCTTGATCTCGTCGCGGAGCCGCGCGGCGGTCTCGAACTCCAGGTCGGCGGCGGCCGCCTTCATGCGCGCCTCCATGTCCTCGATGACCTTGCGCAGGTTGTGTCCCTGGGCCGCGGGGGCTGCCGCCAATCCGGCGTCGACAGTCACGTGGTCGGCCTCGTAAACCGAGGCCAGAACGTCGGCGATGTTGCGCCGGATCGACGTCGGCGTGATGCCGTGCGCCTCGTTGTAGGCCATCTGCTTGGCCCGCCTGCGGTCCGTCTCGGCAATGGCGCGCTCCATGGACCCGGTCATGCCGTCGGCATACAGGATCACCTTGCCGTCGACGTTGCGGGCGGCTCGGCCGATGGTCTGCACCAGTGAGGTCTCCGAGCGCAGAAAGCCCTCCTTGTCCGCATCGAGGATGGCAACCAGCGCGCATTCGGGAATATCCAGGCCCTCGCGCAGCAGGTTGATGCCGATCAGCACGTCGAACGCGCCCAGCCGCAGGTCGCGGATGATTTCGATCCGCTCGAGGGTGTCGATATCGGAATGCATGTAGCGCACGCGGACCCCCGCCTCGTGCATGTATTCGGTCAGGTCCTCGGCCATGCGCTTGGTCAGCGTCGTCACCAGCGTCCGGTAGCCCTTGGCCGTCACCTGGCGCACTTCGTCCAGCAGGTCGTCGACCTGGGTCCGCGCCGGGCGGATTTCGACAGGCGGGTCGATCAGGCCGGTCGGGCGGATCACCTGCTCGACGAAAACGCCACCGGTCTGTTCCAGCTCCCAATTTCCCGGCGTCGCCGAGACGAACACCGTTTGCGGGCGCATGGCGTCCCATTCCTCGAACCGCATGGGGCGGTTGTCCATGCAGGACGGCAGCCGGAAGCCGTATTCGGCCAGCGTGGCCTTGCGCCGGAAGTCGCCACGGAACATGCCGCCGATCTGCGGCACCGTCACATGGCTTTCGTCGGCGAACACGAGGGCATTGTCGGGCAGGTATTCGAACAGCGTCGGCGGCGGTTCGCCGGGCTTGCGGCCGGTGAGATAGCGCGAATAGTTCTCGATGCCGGCGCACGATCCCGTCGCCTCCATCATCTGCATGTCCGACAGCGTGCGCTGCTCCAGCCGCTGCGCCTCGAGGTACTTCGCCGACGCATACAGCTCCTCGAGCCGGGCCTTCAACTCGGCCTTTATCGAGGCGATGGCCTGCTGCAGCGTCGGCCGCGGGGTCACGTAATGCGAGTTCGCGTAGATCTTGACCAGCGCCAGGTCGTCGACCTTCTGGCCGGTCAGCGGGTCGAATTCGGTGATCGCCTCGATCTCGTCGCCGAAGAAGGAGATGCGCCAGGCGCGATCCTCCAAGTGGGCTGGAAACACCTCGACGGTGTCGCCACGCACGCGGAACGCCCCGCGCTGGAACGCGATATCGTTGCGGCGGTAATGCAGCGCCACGAGGTCGGCCAGCAATTGGTCGCGCGGCAGGCTCTCGCCGACCTTGAGCGCGAAGGTCATGGCCGTATAGGTCTCCACCGATCCGATACCGTAGATGCACGACACGGACGCCACGATGATGACGTCGTCGCGCTCGAGCAGGGCGCGTGTCGCGGCATGCCGCATACGGTCGATCTGCTCGTTGATCGAGCTTTCCTTCTCGATATATGTGTCCGTGCGCGGAACATAGGCTTCCGGCTGGTAGTAGTCGTAATAGGAAACGAAGTACTCCACCGCATTGTTCGG
>JANRIE010000038.1:0-6224 GCA_033765285.1 Hyphomicrobiaceae bacterium
GAGGCTCCCCACTGCGTGCGTGACCCACAAAATGCGGCCGTTGTGGATCAACAGGCCTCGGATCAAGAGCAGGAGCGCTTGGGCGCTCGTCGTCCGTCAATTCCGGCACGTCATTTCCCCAGCACCTGGATCCAGGGAGGCGGCAAAGCCGGCTCACCCTCGCATCAGGCGTCATCTGGTTGCACCTGAGCCCACTGTAGCAGGAGAGTGCGCGCCGTAAAGAAAAAGCGGTGAGGTGGGTTTACACAGAGGAAAACCGGGCTTGGCACCCGCGATTTGCGCGTTTGCCGGCACGATTGCCGATACCATCCGCCGCCGTCTCCAGGGACTCGAGAACGACGGAACAAGCGAGAGCACCTCGTCGCCCTCGGCGACAGACGAGCCGGGGCGCTAGTCGGCCGTCGGCTGTCAGCCGCCGAAAGATGCACGAGACGTCACCGTGAAACCAGTCCCGCACGGGCCAAAACAAGGGGGTCGCTGTCCTTCCTTGCGTGCCGTTGAGCAAGCTGTTATACGGCCCGCTCGGCGCGCCGAACCAGGCGTGCGTCAGATCCTACTCTCCTGACGCTGATGCAAATGGTTCACGGAACGGCCCGCCGCGATCCCGGCTTTGGGGGATCGTCTAATGGTAGGACTGCAGACTCTGACTCTGCCTGTCTAGGTTCGAATCCTAGTCCCCCAGCCACCGACTAACTCATTGATATCGCTGCATATTTTGTCACTTCCACAGGCGGAAAGTCGCCGCGATTTCCGCGGCTTGGCGAGATGCATTTTGAGGGTGCGCGCATCCACCAGCGTCTCTCGGTGACGTTCCTCGGCTCATCGCCGGTTTTATCTCTGAGCGGCCATTTTCGGTCGGTCAGACTCGCATCGTTTTTGGCGCTTTCGGGGAGCTACGCGTCTCGAGATAGAGGACTGCACGGGGGCAGCCAGTCATGCGGGCAGGTGTCTTCGGACGCAGAGACAGTGCACACGTACGCGCCCGCGCGAACGAAATCGATCGCGGCGCGCTACGTGATCGCGTCGAGGCCCTTGGTCTTGACGAGACTGAGCAACTTCAACGACGGCCCGCTCGGCTTTTTCTCGCCGCGCTCCCACTCGCTGACCAACTTGGCCTTGACGTTGAGGAAGCTCGCGAACACGGCCTGGCTGACGCCGGCGCGTTCCCGGATCGCCTGAATCGCCTTCGGTGACAGGTCCTCGACGGTCGTCAGGCACGATGCATCGAACTCGCGCATCGTTCCCTTGTCGATCACGCCGGCACGATGCAGGCCTTGAGCCGTCTTGTGCGCGACCGCCAGTGCATCGCTGCGGTAGCTAGCGCTCTTCTTGGCCATCGCAGTCCACCTCCTTCAATTCGTCCGCAGCAAGCAGTCTACCCAGCATGGCATTGTCAGCGCCGAGGAAGATCTCCGCGAGCCGGCGATACACCACAAGCTCATCGTCGGTGAGATTGGCCTTCCGGTTCTTGGCGAAGCCGTACATAAAGATGCTCCGGTCACCTGATCGAAAGGCGATGATCGTTCGAAATCCGCCGGACCGTCCCTGCCCCCGTCGCGCGACCCGCTGCTTGATGACGCCGCCACCCAGATCGGCATCGACCAGACCGCTGCTCGCCCGGTTGACGGCCTCGCAAAGCTGGTCCGGTCCCAGGTGCTCCCTGCGAGCGAAGCGGGCAAACTCCTTGGTGGCGAATACCCGCAATGCCGTCTCCTGGGTGACGGCACACATATATCACCCCAGGGGGTATAGTTCAAGGTGGCCGACGTGGCCCCGCCCAAACTTGCCGACGCGGTTCGCAGAGGACTCGCTGCCTTCTGCGATGCACGTCTCAGTAGGCGATTTTGGGCCCTGGCCGCCGCTGCGCATCGGAAATTCTGTCGTCTTTTCCGTGGGTTAGAAGTAAACGACTCTGACTCTGCCCAGCATGGTTCGAATCCATGTTGCGCAGCCACCGACTAACTCATTGATATCGCTTCATATTTCGTCATTTCTGCGGGCGGAAAGTTGCCGCGATTTCCGCGGCTTGGCGACATGCATTTGGAGGATGCGCGCATCCAGCGGCGTCTCTCGGTGACGTTCCTCGGCTCATCGCCGGTTTTATCTCTGAGGGGCCGTTTTGGGCCGGTCAGACTCGCATCGTTTTCGGCACTTTCCGGGGTGCTACCGGGTCTCGAGACCGATGACTGTCCGCTGGAGCTGCCAGTCGTGCGGCAGGTTTTTGCACAGGGAGAGAAGGCCGGCCGGCGTCAGCCCCTCGCCGGGCCGCCCGAGGATGAGGGCGCGGACGATGTCCGGCGCGAGATAGGTCAGCCGCATCTGCGCCGACAGGAGGTCCCGCTTGATGCCGAGACGCTGCGCCATGGCGTCGATGGTCTTGTCGCGTCCGGACATCAAGGCATCGCGGGTCGCGTGCGCGTCGCGCAGCAGTGTGATCATCTGTCCGTCGGGCTTCTCGGCCGCGCCACCCCCGACCACCAATCGGATGCCTTTCCCGGCGCGGCGCAACTTGGCATCGATGGTCAACTCGATCGCTCCGGGCTGGCGAGCCTCTGGAATAATGCATCTCTCGCCCAGCAGGATGGTCGCGAACTCCCTCGGCTTGAGCGACGCAACCACCCCCTCGTCGTCCACCGTGATGGTCTCGACGACTGTGCGGACCAGTTCCCGGAGCTTTATCGGCGGCAGGCTTGCCCAGCCTTCGACGAACTGGCTCGCTTTCATCATGGCCGACCGGACGGCCGAAGCATCGAGGTCGAAGCGTGACAGCGCTTCACCGAGATCGGACGCGACGAATGCGCGAAGCCGGTCGAGAACCAGAACCTCGATATCGCCCGCGGGGATGCGCCAGCCCTTGGCTTGGTCGGACCGCGTGCCGGATATGAGTTGCGCCGAGACGTAGTACCGGTAGCGTCGACCCTTCTTCACAGCGTGCGTCGGCGTCATGCGCTGTCCGTCGCCATCCACGATCAACCCGGCGAGCAGGCTCGGCGCCTCCGCGGTATCGCCAAGCGCTCGGGCCTGTCGGTTGCCGGCCAACCTTTCTTGGACGCGCTGCCAGAGTTCGGCATCGATGATCGCCTCGTGCTGACCGGGGTAGACTTTGCCCTGGTGCCCGATCTCGCCGCGGTAGATCGGATTCTGCAGCAGTGTATACAGTGCGCCGCGTGAAAGTCGGTTGCCACCTGCCAGGACGCCACCTGCCCCCTCGCGGCGCTTGCTGACGACGCCCAGCCGATCGAGTTCGTGGCCGAGCAGCCGGACCGATCCGAGTTCCGCGTAGCGGTGGAAGATCATGCGTACCATCTCGGCTTCGGCTTCGTTGACGATGAGCTTGCGCTCGCGGACGTCGTAGCCGAGCGGGACGTTGCCGCCCATCCACATGCCCTTGGCTTTCGACGCCGCGATCTTGTCGCGAATGCGCTCACCGGCAATCTCACGCTCGAACTGCGCGAACGAGAGCAGCATGTTGAGCGTTAGCCGGCCCATCGACGTTGTCGTGTTGAACTGCTGCGTCACCGAGACGAACGACGCATCATGCGCATCGAGCACATCGACGATCTTGGCGAAGTCGGCCAGCGAGCGCGTCAGCCGGTCGACCTTGTAGACGACCACGATCTGCACCTTGCCCGACGTGATGTCGGCCAGCAGCCGCAATAATGCCGGCCTCTCCATCGTGCCGCCGGACAGCCCGCCGTCGTCATAGAGATCCGGATGGGGCACCCAGCCGGCATGCTTCTGGCTCGTGATGTATGCAGCGCAGCCCTCCCTCTGCGCATCGAGCGAGTTGAATTCCTTCTCCAGCCCCTCGTCGGAAGACTTGCGGGTGTAGATGGCGCAGTTCAGCCGCTTCATTGGAAACGCTCCTCCAGAATGGCGAGGCGCCTCCGGATGCGGTGCATCGCTTTCGAGAGGCGCTTGAATCGACGGCGCCCCTCATCGAGGGTCTTGGCGCCCTGGCCGGCAGAAGCG
Source organism: Hyphomicrobiaceae bacterium (assembly GCA_033765285.1). Taxonomy (GTDB): domain Bacteria; phylum Pseudomonadota; class Alphaproteobacteria; order Rhizobiales; family Hyphomicrobiaceae; genus Filomicrobium. The sequence continues at coordinate 3,973 of JANRIE010000038.1, forward strand.
ATCAGCGCCGCGTCCTCGATGAGGCCCGTCAGGTCGGCGAATTCCCGTCGCACGGCGTCCAGGTCAACGTCAGCCATCCTCCGCCCCCTTCTTCGAGGTCAGGCCGAAGAACCGCGGACCGGACCAGTGCGCGCCGGTGATTTCGCGGGCGACGACCGAGAGCGACCGGTAGCGCTGGCCGCGCCACTCGACGCCGTCCGCGTGAACGAGGACGGTGTGCGTGTCGCCGTTCCATTCGCGCACAAGCCGCGTCCCCGGCTTGACGGTGGTGCGTGGCGCAGCTCTCCGGTTCTCGGACGCAGATGCTTCAGGCTCGGTGCCGGTCAGCTTGCGCAGGATCGACTTGGAGAGGCCGCCGAACGCCCTCTCCTGGATTTTGTAGGTGATGCCGCGCAGCAGGAGTTCGCGCGAGAGGCTCTTTGGCGGCTGCATGTGATGCAGCCGCCGCCACTCGCCGCGCAACTCGAAGTTGCTGAGGGCTTCGAGCCGAACCAACTCGGCTGCGATGTCAATCGAGGCACGCGTCATGTCAGCGACCGCGCTTGGTATCGATGCGGTAACGGCGCAATTCACCCTCGGCCTTCGACGAGGTGAGCGGGAAGCCCCGCTTCTTCTTGACGGTGCCGGCCAGGAACCCACGGACGCTGTGCTGTTGCCAGCCCGACGCCTCCATCATCTCGGGGATGGTGGCACCTTCGCGCCGGCTGAGCAGCGTCAGGATGCGATCGTGCTTCGTGACGCGGGCGGCGTGGACGTCGTCGCTGGAACCCGTCTTGCTCGCGGCGGCGTGCGCCGACGCGGGCTTTCCGGCGGCCTTCGGCTTCTCGCCCTTGGCGGTCGTCGCGGGCTTGGTGCGCTTGGCGGGGGGCGTGTGGCGAGATTCGATCGTCGTCATTGTGGGCTCCGAGGGTTCAAGGGCACGCCACATCGGCGCGCCTCGTTTGCCCGCTTTCAGCGGGACCACCACCCAAAGCCCCGCGGTTCGCGAGGCGAGCCCAGAGAAGTCGGCGGCCGGACACCCGGGCGCCTGTGCCACCACCAATGCGTCCTTTGCGGCAGAAGTCGAGGGCTGATTTCGCTGCAGAAACTGGCCATCGACGTGTAGGTTAACACGGTCTCACGGCAGCTCTATAGTGCGCCGCGATACCGGCTGGAGAACCGCATATGGCTGATCAGAAACTCATCACGTCGCCGCTCAGCGGACCCTTCACCGAAGGTGACATGACCGTCGACGTCCAGATCTATCGGCTTGAAGGCACCCAGTGGACACTGGAAGTCGTCGACGGCGAGGGCACATCGACAGTGTGGGATGACCAATTCGAAACAGCCGCCGCAGCGAAGGCCGAGTTCCTGCGAAGCGTCGCCGAGGAGGGTCTGCTTGGCGCAATAGCCGGCGAGCCGGTTTCCAAGCATTGACGTGCCCCAAGTCGCTCGCTGCCGATTCTTATGAGATTTCAATGACTTAGAGTGAGTGCTCTGGTAGTGCCTGCTCAGGTTCGAATCCTGATTGACCAGCCACGCAACTCGTTGAAATCACACGTTTGTCTCCTTCTCCGCGCTCTGTGGAATCGTGCCGGCATGTCCGCGGGTTAGCGCCCCCGACATCGCAACAGAGCCGATCAGAGACGCAGATCGCCGCCGTTTCGGGCGCCGCGTGCGCAAACGTCTCAAGTGGCGTCAATCGGGGCGGGCGGACCCAGAACTCTTCGCGAACCGTGGGGCGGTTTTGGTCAGGCGAGACCCAGGAAAGCGCGCTGGCCCGGCCAGTCGAGCGGCAGGTCTTGAGACGTGCGCAGCAGCCGCTTGACGCTGAGTTCGGGAGGCTGCCGGCCGGCCAGGATGTCCGCGATGATATCGGGCGCCAGATAGGACAGGCGCATGAGTGCCGTCAGTCGGCCTTTGCTCTTGGTCGTGCGCTCCGTGATCTCGTTCAGCGTCTCGTCGGTATCGGCAAGCAGCTTCTCCCGCGCGGCAGCGGCCTCCTTCAGAACGTCGACCAAGCTTGCGTCGCTCGCGGCTTGATGCGGTGCCCCGATGACCATGCGCTTGCCCTGTCCGGACCGCCGAAGCTCCGCGGCGACCGACAGATCGACTGTCGAGCCGGCATCATACCCGGATGCGGTTGATGCACCGAGCGCGTGCGCCAGTCGGCCTGCTCCGATCGTGATGTCAATCCGATCGGCCAGCAACGTCACCCGGGTCACGATGCTCCGCAACAGCTCCTTCATCTCGTCTGGTGGGATCCCGATCCA
>JANRIE010000048.1:0-1659 GCA_033765285.1 Hyphomicrobiaceae bacterium
ACATCAAGGCCCTGAAGAACCTGATCGGCGTCATCGGCGACAAGGCCATCGCTGAAATCAGCGGCGACGACATGCTCGATTTCCGGCAGTGGTGGATGGAAAAGCTGGCGGAAGAAGACCTGACTCCGAACTCAGCGAACAAGGATCTGACGCACGTCGGAAGCGTGCTGAAGACGGTCAACAAGATGAAGCGCCTGGGGCTGGTGCTGCCGCTCACCGACCTCGCGCTCAAGCAAGGCGAGAAACGCTAACGCCCGCCTTTCAGCGGTAAGCGTCCGGCCTGACCGCCCTGCCTGTGCCGCTGCGTAGAGGATAGTGTCCACGAACGGATAATGGACACTATCGGGGTGGTTTGTGACGAAGCGGCGGAAGCGTCGGGTCTGGTCTGACGACGAGAAGCGGATGATCTGCGGGCAGACGCGAATGCCCGGCGTGTCGGTGAGCCAGGTTGCCCGGCGATATGACGTGAATGCCAACCTGGTCTTTGCCTGGTTGCGCGATCCGCGGTTTGCAGATGCCGACGGGGCCGATATCGCGCGCTTTCTGCCAATAGAGATCGTAGCGGAGGGTAAGGTGCCTGTGGCCGCACCCGTTCCGGACAACTGCATCGAGATCGAGTTGGCTGGCGGTCACCGGATGCGCATCAGCGGCAGCTACGACCCGGAATCTCTGGCCCGCCTGATCCGGGGACTGTCGGTTTGATCCCGGTTCCGGCCAACACGCGGGTCTGGCTGGCGGCTGGGGTCACCGACATGCGCAAGGGCTTTGCGGCGCTCGCGGCGCAGGCCGAGGCCGTGCTGAAGCAGGATCCGTTTGCCGGGCATCTGTTTGTCTTCCGAGGCCGTCGGGGCGATCTGGTAAAGGTGATCTGGTGGGATGGCCAAGGCGCCTGCATGTTCCTGAAGCGGCTGGAGAAGGGGCGGTTCGTCTGGCCCTCGGCCAAGGATGGCAAGGTGGCGCTGTCGCCTGCACAACTGTCGATGCTGCTGGAAGGGATCGACTGGCGAGCACCGGAACGGACGTGGCGGCCTCTTGCGGCGGGATAATCCGTGGGGCCTGCAATCAATGATTCCCACAAGGAATACAGTGGGATAAACTTCCCGCATGCTCAATCAGACCCTGACTTTGCCGGAAGACCCCGAGGAGTTGCGCAGCTTCACCGCGCGGCTTCTGGCCGAGGTCAAGGCGCAGGCGATCCTGATCGAGAAGCTGCGCCACCAGTTGGCCGGGCACCGGGCGCACCGGTTTGGCGCGTCTTCCGAGACGGCGGAGCAGTTGCAACTCGCGCTCGAGACCAGCGAGATCGCCGCCGCCGCGATGACGGCGCGTATGAAGCTGCCGGACATCGAAGAGAAGGACAAGCCCAAGCGCCGTCCGATTCCCGATCATGTTCCCCGGATGGAAGTGGAACTCAGCCCCGGCACCGATGCCTGTGCCGATTGCGGCGGGCGCCTGCGTCGGATCGGCGAAGATGTGACCGAGGAACTGGAATACGTCCCCGGCCGCTTTATCGTGAATCGGATCGTTCGCCCTCGGCTGACCTGTTCGTGCTGTGAACGGTTCGTGCAAGCCCCGCTGCCGTCACGGCCCATCGAACGTGGCCGCCCCGGTCCGGGCCTGCTGGCCCATGTTCTGGTCAGCAAATATGCCGACCATCTT
>JANRIE010000028.1:0-2837 GCA_033765285.1 Hyphomicrobiaceae bacterium
TGCTGCTCGGCATGGCGCGATCTGTCGTGACGCAACGAATGGAGGCCGCCACCTAGCAAATCCGCGCCTGCAACGATTATCTACATCGGGGGACACATGACCGACACAGCCGAGATGATTGCACCGACGCCCGAGCGCATCGCCCATGCCATGGGCCTGATGGAGGCGCCCGAGATCAACCAGCGTGTGCAGCGCCGCGCCTATCAGGCACAGTCGATCGTCGCGCGCATGCACACGGACGGCAAAATCAGCGACGAGTGCCTGCGAGCGTTCCAGCGTTTCGACACCGATTGGAGCGTCGGCCATGCCGTCCCGAGCGCGATTGCGGGATATGGCGAGCGCATCGCCAGCGCATCAAGCGACGGCGGCGAGCATGCGGAGGTGCGGAAGATCGTGGCCAAGCAGCGCAGTGACCAAGCGCTGGCGTCCATCGGCTCGCCCCATGGGCAACGGGCGCTCATGATGGCAGTGGCCCCGCGCCAAGCGGACGCCACGTCGACGCTGCGCCCCTACACGCTGGAGGAAATCGGCCGCGCGTGCTCGACGTGCCGCGATCGCGCGCAGGCGATGGCAGCGGGAATGGTGACGCTGCGGGATGCGCTCTACCAGCTGCACCTCCACTACGACGAGGGATGACGCAGCAGCCTGACGCAGTGTGCGACACGTGGAAATGAATGCGGTGCATTCGTGCGCCGCATTGTTGCGTTCGGCGGGAGTTTCTGGCATGTCGATATTCGAGCGTAAGCGATAGGTGCGAATATGGCTGAGCAGACAGCTATTTCATGGGCCGACGCGACGTTCAACCCTTGGATTGGGTGCACGAAAGTGTCGCCGGCCTGTGATCATTGCTACGCTGCTCGCGACAACGAGCGGCGAAAGTGGGTCGACGGTTGGGGCGCTGGCGTACCGCGTCGACGCACGAAGACGTGGGGCGATCCGGTGAAGTGGGATCGCAAGGCGACTTTGGCGGGGTATCGGCCGCGCGTGTTCTGCGCCTCTCTGGCAGACGTGTTCGACAACGAGGTCCCGACTGAGTGGCGAGACGACCTCTGGAAACTCATCCGCGAGACGCCAAACCTGCGATGGATGCTGGTGACGAAGCGCATCGGCAACGTCGCAAAGATGGTTCCGTCTGATTGGCCGTTCTCGCACGTCGGGTTGATTTCGACCATCGTGACGCAGGACGAATGGGACCGCGACTGGCCCAAGCTGGAGCGCACGCCGGCTGCGTGGCGCGGCATTTCGATGGAGCCTCTGCTTAGTCCGATCAGCATCGGTGACGCTCGTCCAGACTGGATCATCACGGGCGGAGAAAGTGGAGCAGGCCATCGAACGACGAATGCCGATTGGGTGCGCTCGTTGCGCGATCAATGCTCGATGGCCGGAATTGCGTTTCACCACAAGCAGTGGGGCGGCATCAGGCCGAAGGCAAACGGGTGTCTCGTCGATGGTGTCGAGTACAAGAATTTTCCAGCCGCTTTGGCGGCATAACCAACGAGGTGAATGGACATGAAGAGCGACGTTTCGATTGCCAGCCTGATCCGCGAGGTTCTTGGTGGCGCGCGCTGCGAGCACGTCGATCGTGGATGGCGTCGCGTTTATGAGCGGCAAGCGAGACGGCGAGGACATTGAGATTCGGGTCACTGTGCGGGCGCCGAATGGCCAGAGAGGTGGCAACAATGAGATGAGTGAGCATTGGTAACCTGTGCTTGACAGGTTCGACAAGATTCAGCCATAAGTAGGCAGGTCCACGAATTATGCACGGCTCGCCTCATCAGCGGGCCGTTTTGCGTTGGGGGCGGCGCATCATGATCAGCCACGGCGCATCAGGAGTGACGCACGCATGGCCCGCACAGCAATCGCCCTCCGTATCGTAGGGGCATCCGATAATGGGGCGGGACGAGCAGACGGCGAGCCTAGTAGCGAGGCTCGACGAGAGGTCTCTGCACCTCACGCATGGCCACCGCACATTGGAGCAGCGGGTCTCTACCCTGGAGGACGAGCACCGCCGTCTCGCCTCGACCCTGTCGACGACGAGTGGCTTGCACGACCGCATTCAGCGGGCGGAGGCGGCGGTCTCCCTCCTCAAGGTGGCGGGTGGCCTGCTCATGTTCGCGCTCGCCCGCAGCGGCGCGGTCAGCGGCGAGGCGGGGAAGGTTCTCGAGCGGGCCGGGGGCGCGCTGCTTGGCGGCTTCTGAGGGTGTGGGGGCCGGATGCGGTGCTCTATGCCGGCGCTATCGCCCTTGGCTGGGCACTCTTCATCTGACAGGAGACACGACATGGGGATTCGATCCGCTGCCATCCTGGCGGCTGGCCTGATTGCGCTCGGTGTGGCTCCGGCCGCCTCCGAGCCGCCGATGCGCGCGACGGGCTATGCTGAGCCGCAGCTGGCCGGCGCACATGATGGCGCCTACGTGGGGTTCATGTCCGGCCTCAGTGCCAGCGCGCTCGATGCGCCGGAGGGACCGAGCTGGGCGGATACGGGTCTCTTCGGCGGCGCCTTTATCGGCTACGGCCGGGTAACCGGCGGCACGTATCTCGGCATCGAGATCGACGGCATGGTCCGTGACATCAAGCCGGCATCGACGGATGGCGTCAGCACGGTGAGCTTCTCGAACCGTTGGCTCGCATCCGGCCGCGTTCGCATGGGCCTCCCGATCGGCCCGGCGCTGCTCTATGCCACCGGCGGCCTCGCGCTGCAGGAATCCGTGCTCAAGGTCAACGATCCGCTGATCAACGATAGCGACGCACAGATGATCTGGGGTGCCGTCGTCGGCGCTGGTGTGGAGGTCAAGCTCACCCACACCGTGGCGCTCCGCCTCGAGGGCAGGCACTAC
>JANRIE010000057.1:0-222815 GCA_033765285.1 Hyphomicrobiaceae bacterium
TGCAGGATCAGACTGAGGACAAGCGACCGTTCAGGATGCTCACCGTGATCGACGAATTCACGCGGCGCTGCCTGGCGATCGTCGTGGCGAGACGCTTGCGATCGGATGACGTCCTGCACTGCCTGACCGATCTCATGAGCAGTAAGCGATGCGCTGAGCCCACGTTGCCGATCTGAGGTCGGGTCGGTGATGTTCGGGCATGGTGCACGATCGATACGACCATAGTGATGACCATAGTGACGTCACTACGCCTGTGCGGTCGCGCCGGGTGGAGGTGCTGACTGGGCCAGAGCGTCGGCGCAAGTGGTCGGACGAGACCAAGATCGCGATCGTCGCCGAGGCGTTGGCCGACGGCGTCGTGATCTCGGATGTGGCTCGTCGCCACGATATCACGCCCTCGCAGCTCTTCGGCTGGATGCGGCAGTTCCGCGACGCGGCCTTGGCGACGATTGCGTCACGGCCGTCGCCGATGTTCGCGCCTGCAGTCGTCGACGTTCCCGTGGCCATGCCTTCGCCGCCGCTGCCCGCCAAGCCGCCTGCAGAGATCGAGATCAGTGTCGGCGTCGCGACGGTGCGCCTCCGAGGTGCGGTCGACGCCAAGACGCTGGCAGCGGTTCTGAAGGCGCTGAGGGTGATGGCGTGATCGTTCCTCCGACCGGCATCCGCGTGCTCGTGGCGACGAAGCCCGTCGACTTCCGCAAGGGCATGGATGGGCTTGCTGCCTATGTGCAGGAGGCGTTCAAGGCCGATCCGTTCTCCGGGGTGATCTACGTGTTCCGCGCCAAGCGGGCCGATCGCGTGAAGCTCTTGTTCTGGGACCAGACCGGGCTCGTCCTGGTGACCAAGCGGCTCGAGGATGCCCGCTTCCGATGGCCGGCGGTGCAGGACGGCGTGATGCGATTGTCGCCGGCACAGTTGTCGGCCTTGTTGGAAGGGTTGGATTGGTCGCGCGTGCACGCGCGCCGTGTCGCGCGTCCCACAGCGACGCAATGATCCACACCGAGGGCGAGCTGAAGGCTGGCGCAGGCGTGGGCAAATCAGCGATTCTGCCGACATGTCGCTGTCGATCGACGAACTCCCAAACGATGTCGAGAGCCTGAAGGCTCTGCTGCTGGCCGTGCACGCAGCATCGCAAGCCGCCGAAGCCAGGGCAGCCTCGTTGGCCGTCGAGGTCGACCGCCTGACCGCGCGTGCCGAGCGTCTCGACCATATTGTCTCGGTTTTGCGCCGCGCACAGTTCGGCCGTCGCTCGGAGCGGATCAGCGAGGCCCAGATCGAACTGGCCCTCGAAGACGTCGAGACGCAGCACGGCACCGAGGACGCCGCAGCTGAGAAGACTAGCGACATCATCAGGGCTGAAGGGAGTAAAGCCCGCCGTGCCAACCGAGGCCACTTGCCGACACATCTGCCGCGCGAGGAGATCGTCATAGAACCCGAGGCGAAAGCTTGCCCATGTTGTGGTGGAGCTTTGCACGTCATCGGCGAGGACGTCTCGGAGCGTCTCGACAAGATCCCGGCGCGGTTGCGCGTGATCGTGACGCGGCGGCCGAAATACGCCAGCCGGAGCTGCACCGATGGCGTGATTCAGGCCCCGGCCCCGCATCGGTTGATCGAGGGCGGCCTGCCGACGGAGGCGCTCGTCGCCGACGTGCTCGTCTCGAAATACGCGGATCATCTTCCCCTTTACCGTCAGGCGCAAATCCTGGCGCGCGAAGGCGTACGGATCGATCGCTCGACGCTGGCGCACTGGGTCGGCTTCGCGGCTTTCGAGCTGGCGCCGCTGCACGATCGGCTCGTGCACCTCCTGAAGACTTCGACGAAGCTCTTCGCCGACGAGACGCGCTGCCCAGTGCTCGATCCGGGGCGTGGCAAAACGAAAACCGGCTATCTGTGGGCCATCGCACGCGATGACCGACCATGGGGCGGCAGCGATCCACCGGCTGTCGCCTACACCTATGCTCCGGGACGCGGCGCCGAGCACGCAGCGACGCTGCTCTCCGGCTTCTCCGGTGTGCTGCAGGTCGACGGCTATGCCGGATACGACTCTGTGGCCCGCCTCCGGCAGGACCGGCAAGCCGATGCCAGGCGCCCCGGCGGTCCGCTCGTGCTCGCCTATTGCTGGAGCCACTTTCGTCGTCGCTTCTACGACATCGCCAAGGCCGGCAACGCGCCGATCGCCAGCGAGGCGCTGCGCCGCATCGGCGAGCTGTACGCGATTGAGGCCGAGATATCCGGCCGCTCCGCCAACGAGCGCCGCGCAAATCGGCAGGCGCGGACGCAGCCTCTCGTCGAAGCGCTTCGCATCTGGCTTGACGAGCAACTCGAACGCGTCCCCGGCCGCTCACCAGTCGCTGAAGCCATGCGCTACGGCACGAACCACTGGCAGGGCCTCTGCCGCTTCCTTGACGATGGTCGCGTCGAGATCGACACCAATGTGGTCGAACGCGCGATCCGCCCCATCGCATTGAGACGGAAGAACGCACTCTTCGCTGGCAGTGACGAAGGCGGCGCCAACTGGGCGATCATCGCCTCGCTCATCGAGAACTGTAAGCTCAACAGCGTGAACCCGCATGCGTGGCTCGCCGACACGTTGACCAAACTCGTCTACCCGTGGCCGGCGTCGCGCATCGACGATCTGATGCCGTGGACCTACGCCAAAATCCCAGCCTGACCAGTCAACTTGGGACCGGCGCAGCGCTTACAGAGGCGCTGCGATTCGAGGGATCTCGCGACGGGCGTCAGCGCCATTTTTTCGAAGCAAGCTTATGATTTGAAATAATATTTCCAGCCTCGATCGACGGCGTGAAATCACCGTGTATTCTAGGCCGAAGAGCAAAATCAGCAGTCACGACAATGGCCTAAGTACCTCTCTCGCCGCAGGTGTCAGCACCACCGGTGCATAGGGTGTGAAGACTGCTACTTCCTTCATTTCCTGCCAAAAAGCCTGCCTGCCACTTGGACCTTAGTCGGCCAAACGGGCTCGGGCCGGGTCCATCTTTTGGTTCAGCCGGGAGCATCTTTTCGTCCCAGCCGTACAGCTTGCTGAAGCACGGAGCGCAAGGCCGAGTCCAGGACGACCGCCTCTCTGGCGGTCGCCCGGAGGGTTCATCCTTGACCGGCCGAGCACCGTGCTACGATGGGGTGAGGCATGGCGATTGGTAGCCAATAAGATGGTCAGGCTTTCCACGGATCGACCACCAGCAACCCGGCGTTGGCGAAGTCCGTGGCGTTCCTTGTTGCCAAAGTCATGCCGCGCGACAAGCTGATCGCAGCAATTTGGGCGTCGAAATTTTGAAACGGTCGCCCGGCCCGCCTTCGCTCGGCGACGATCCGGGCGAACTGCTCCGAGGCGGCGCTATCGAACGGTAGTATCCGACCATCCAGAAGATCGAGTACCCGTGCTGCAGCCAACCCAAGGTCGTACTTGCGTTTGCCGTCCGGGAGGAATGCAATCCCCAAGCGAATTTCAGCCTCGCATACTGCCGTCGTGTAAAGGCCGCTTCTCGTTTGGCGCAGCATCCATTTGGCGACTTCAACAGCAGGTGACGACTTCATCACTTCCGACAGCACGTTGGTGTCGAGCACGATCATCGAAGTTCACTCGAATCTCGGCGGCTCGCGAACGGGCTGCCGTGGCGCTAGCTCCAACTCGATGCCGCCAACTGGCTCAACGATGGCGCGGATTGCGTCGTAAAGATTGTCAGGTGCGCGCTCCGGCAATTCGCCACCAAGAGCTGTGCTCAGGATGTCCTTGGCCTCGGCCTCCATCGAACGGCCATGCGCCGCCGCGCGCGCGGCGAGACGCTGCGCCAGATTTTCGTCGATGTTTTGGATCGTCACACTCGTCATAAACTGGTCTCCTGAGCCAACAAGATAATCGCTGCTGGTCGTCGGAGCAACAGACACGACACAGACGCGGCATACCGGGCATTCGGTGCTATGCAGCATGGCGACTGAGATCGAGCATCGAGCCAATCCGCACCGAGTTGGACTACGAGGCGGCTTAGATGGTCATCGAGACCGAACGCGCGACGTCTTGACTGGACTACCTCGGACAGCGGACACTCCGATCACTTGGAGGTCAGCTCGACTTCGGCTGCAAAGAACGTCCGCAATCGGGGCGGACCGGCCGGGGCAGCGCGCTGCGTCGACGTCATGGGCCACTTTCTGCCGTCCCACGACACGGATGATCAGACGGCATGTGCTTTTGGGGTGCGGTGACTAGGTGATGGGAAGCGCAGAACTCGTTGCGCTGCAACGAAAACCGCGAACGTCATGGCAGCGAACGGTCGGTTTTTTGGGGGATCGTCGAGCGTCGCCGATGCAGCCGGGTTCGGGTCGTTATAGGGCGAGGCTGACCCACTGCCGACTCGGTGCCGGGGTTCAACACTTGTGTTGCAATGCTGCAGAGCGGAACCACGCGCCATGTGCACCGCAACAGCCTCACGTTCGACACGTCTTGGCTGCGAGGGCCGCTCGAGACCGCTTCATTCCCGACCTGCAAGCGGACTTGGCCTGCCCCTGTTCACGATACCAGAACTCAAGTTGGACGAGGCCGCCATTGGCTACCGTCTGAGCTGGCCGGAGCTAAGCGTCGCCAGAGCAGACGCTGGCGCAATGTCGTTGCGCCTTGAACTCGCGACACCAAGCATGCGAGCTTAAGAGGTGAAAAGGAACGTTCTTGGTGCAGACTTGGCCGGACGCTTCCGGAGGGGGTCTATGCGCGAGCAGGGTATCGAGCGACGAGAACAACTCGAGGCGGAGTGGGCCCGGCTCAACCGCTATGCGCGCAGCCTTACGCGAGATCGCGAGCGGGCGCGCGATGCGGCACAGGAAGCGGCGGTGAGGATCCTAGCCGCGCGCACAGTCCCGCTCGATCTCCCGGCCTATCGACGCTTCGTATACCAGACTTTGCGCCATTTGCTGATCGACGAGGTTCGCAAGGCCCAACGAGAACGTCTGATGGACGTCCCGGACCTCGCCGACTGGTCGTTCGACGAGCGGACGCTGTCCGCTATCTCGGTGCAACAAGCGCTGGACGATCTTCCACCGATTTTGCGCGAGGTCATAACGCTGGTGGACCTCGATGGTTTTAGATATGCGGAGGCCGCCGAGATCATGGGCGTTCCGGCCGGCACCGTCATGAGCCGACTGTCCCGCGGGCGGACGGCACTGCTATTGAAGGTCAGCGACACTACTGTCAGGGTACTACCGGCTCGATATGGAACGAAAGACTGATACGTCTGCCGGCGACATCGGTGAGGCAGGCTGGTGCGCACTTAACGCGCTTGCCGACGGTGAGCTGAGCAACGAACAACAAGCGGAGACCGCGCGCCTCGTCGCGAGTACGCCCGCCGCCGGCGCCGCCTTACGCGGGATCGTCGCGCTGAAACGCGAGCTCGGCGCACTGGAGCCGCCTTCGGCCAAGCTGCCGTTGTCGGCGTTGGGTCTGGTGCCTCGGTCGCGTGCGCGATGTACCGCTGCAGCACTCGGCGCAGTGGCCGCCGTTTTGCTGCTCATGCTCGGGCTCCAGCTCGGTCACCAGAGCCGCGAGGTTGCTCCGCCAGATTTCGCGACCGCGGCTCTGACGGCCGCCCCGCGATCGGAGACCGACCGAACCCTGCTGCCAGCTGTCGCCACGGCGCTGGAGGAGAGCTTGGCCCTGATCGGTCTCGTTCCACTATGGCATGTGCAAGACGCACCTGGCTTTCTCCATATCGGTTTTGGCGGGCCGCGCGGATGCCGCCTTTCGGTCCATGTCGCCTCGGCGCACGAGCGGCTCGACATGGGGCGTCTGGCCGGGCAACAGGTGAGCGCGTGGCATGGGCCCCGGCATTCCGTGATCGTGCGCGCGACGGCGATGCCAGCGGAGCGGTTCGAGGCGGCCGTGTCACTCGTGCGTGCGCTCCTCGGCGACGACGTGCCGGCAAGCGCCGATGCGGGGGCCCGCGCGCGTCTCGTCGCTGGTTGGCGCGACGGTCGGCCCTGTCTCGCCTGATCGTCTCACCTGATCGTATTTTGGTGATGGAATATTTCCGGTCCCTCGTTCGTCTCATCTTCGCTGTCGGTACGCCCTGAGAGGCGCCATGGAGGAAATGCGATGACAACGAAACGCGAACGCTCGCTGAGTGAACTCTATCAAGACGACCCCGCCCGAGCCGATGCGGAGGTGTTCGGCCGGCGCACGGACGCCACGCGGCGCGGGTTTCTCGGCGGCGCCGGGCTCGTGACAATGGGCGCGGCGGTGGGCGGCGCGATTCCGTTTGCTGCCAACATGCCGGCGGGCCTCATTCCTGCAGCCTTCGCGCAAGACGCCAAGCCCGCAGCGCCGGCGGCTCCGGCGGCTGCGGCCGCTGCGAAAGGCCCGCAGATTCTCGAGTTCCCCGGCAAGGAAAAGGGGCTGGTCGTCCTCGGTGACCGGCCGATGGTCGCGGAGACGCCCGAGCACCTGCTTGACGACGACACCACGCCGATCGCGAAATTCTTCATCCGCAACAACGGTACGCCGCCGGATCAGGCTGCCAGCCCGGACGCCTGGTCGTTCAAGATCGACGGCGAGGTCGCAACGCCGCTGACGCTCACGGTCGGCGAACTCAAGTCCAAGTACAAGGCTGTCACCCAACGCATCGTGCTCGAGTGCGGCGGCAACGGTCGCTCGTTCTTCCAGCCGACGGCGCGCGGCAACCAGTGGACCAACGGTGGCGCGGGCTGCGCCGAGTGGACCGGCGTCCGTCTGGCTGACGTCCTTAAGGCCGCGGGCGTGAAGCCGAGCGCGGTCCACACCGGGCACTATGGCGCGGACCGGCACCTCTCCGGCGATGAGACCAAGGACGCGCTGTCGCGTGGAATCCCGATCGCCGATGCCATGGGCGAACATGCCTTCCTGATCTGGTCGATGAACGGTGAGCCACTGCCCAATATCCACGGCGGTCCGTTGCGGCTCGTCGTTCCTGGCTTCCCGGCCTCGGTCTCCCATAAGTGGCTGAAGCGCATCTGGATCCGCGACAAGGTCCACGACGGCCAGGGCATGGGCGGGACATCCTATGCGGTTGCGATCAAGCCGATGGTCCCGGGCGGCAAGGCAGACGACGCCAACATGCGCACGATGACCAACATGCCGGTCCGCGGCATCATCACCAACCCGGCGAACGGCACCAAGCTCGCGGCCGGCACCCGTTCGCTGGCACTGCGGGGCGCGGCGTGGGACGGCCACGAGGGCGTCGCCCAGGTCGATGTCTCGATCGACTTCGGCGCCACCTGGCAGCAGGCCTCGGCAGCCGACGTTCGCAACCGCTACGACTGGCGGCGCTGGACAGCGACGGTCTCCCTCCCGAGCGACGGCTATTACGAAATCTGGGTGCGGGCGACGGACGCCAAGGGGCGTGCGCAGCCCCACGTCGCCGGCGGCTGGAATCCGCAAGGCTACGGGGCCAACCCGATGCATCGTGTGGCGGTGCTGGTCGGATGAGCGGGCGAGCGATGACGTTTCACAACACGCGGAAGGGTGCGGCCGCGTCGGGCCGCCCTATCTTTACAGCCGCGGCCGCGCTTGCCATGGCCCTGGCGGTTGCAACTGGTACAACCCGCGCGCAATCGGCCGACGACAAACCCGAACTCTATCCCGATGCGCCCCATCGGGAGCAGACGTTCTACGCCTGCACTGCGTGCCACAGCTTCAAGATCGTGGCGGCCCAGGGCATGACGCGTCAGACGTGGGCGGAGACGATGACCTGGATGACGGCTAAGCACAACCTGCCGAAGCTCGATGACAAGGAACTTGACAACGTGCTCGATTACTTGGCGGTCGCGTTCCCTCCAAAGGCACCCGTCCAGGGCGGCTGGAAGAACCCATTCGGCAATTAAATTAGCCTCCCGATGACGGCCTCTGTGCCCTCATCGCACCCAACGCATGACGGCGATGTCGAACTGGTGCCCGGCCCGCGGAACACGTCCCGGGCTGAAATGTTGCCTGTCATAATTGTCAATCTTGACACGCACGCTGTGGCAACATCGACAGGCTGCAGCATCCCAGATCTTTGTGGTGGCCAGCCGGTTGGCTGGGTGAGCGCGAAGTACCCAGCCCTCCGTTCAATCCAAACATCTAAGGGCTTGATAAGGCTGCCCAACCGTCGGACGCGAAAATCCGCTTTCTTGCGCCCACGACCCGCAAAACTGGCGTCCACGGGAAGCACACGCCGTCTGATCGTCCGTGTCGCCGGGTGGTTCGTTCTGGCCGTCTCGGAAATGAGAACCGAGACGGGTGACTTGCTGCCACTGGCCGCCAAGGCCTATCAAAAGTGAGCTTGCTGCGGCGCACACGTCGCTGTCACTGTGTTCGGCAATTTTGCAACAAAGGTGTTGCGCACCGGCACTTCGTCGGCTCCGGGTCAATCACGTCGGCCCCTGACTGTCGGCTATCGGGGCAGAGCGGCCCCAACCGGCGAAAAGGCATTCCAACCAGTAGTGCCGACTGGCAGTTGCTTTGCGCTGGCAATGGGCGGTGTGCCGTCTGCTGCAGACATCGTCGGCATGCGATGGCATGGACCGCTTCGCCTTGAATGTGGCCTTCTGTCATGAACTCGCACTTTCTTGCGGAAGCGATCGTTGCCCGTGAGGGCCGAGACCGGCATCGGCTGGGCTCGGGCGAGCGGCCAGTTGGCTGCGAGGTAGAGCGCGGCCCTCGCCCTCTTCGGCGAGGGTCCGCCCAACTGCTAACTTGGCTCCTACTTGCCGGCGGCAGCGAACGGACTCTGGACCGGCTGCGCAATGTTCGAATTCTGGTTTTCGATGTTCCTTTACGGACCGTCTTGGACGTCATCGTGCATTCGGCTGCCGCTGCCGCCAGATCATCTGATCGTCTGATCGCTGTAAATAGATCCCTCGCGAAACACGCTGAGGGGGCTCTGCCATCGCGATAGGGGCAGCACCTCCACATCTTCTACACCCGCCTACACTGGCCTACCTTCCATTCACCGCGATACCATCTTCACAGATTGAAATGCCGGTCTCACTATATGACGCGGGCCATTTTCGCTTGGCATTCGGGCTCCCGCGAATTCCCGCGTTTCCCAATTGCGTTATTGTATCGGGCAACCTGAACATGAAAGCAAACGGTAAGTTGACGAGGACCGAAGACTTAGAACTGAGGACTGAGGACCATGATCGCCGACGAGACGCCGCCGCACCCGCAGGACGATCCGGCCGAGCCCCAACTCGCCGCGGCGAACGACAACGGCGAGCGTAAGACATCGATTGATGCCCAGTTGTTGGCGGTCGCGCGCGCCATCGGGCGGCAGATCGCATGCGAAGAGCTCGCCTCGCTCAGCGCTGCCAACGACAACCATCCGGAGAGCGCGTCATGAGACCGGCCACTTCACGCGCCACGATGTCGAACAACCGCGAAATTCGCAACGACCACAGCCCGACAACTGCGAGGACCTGATCATGACCCGTGTTGCGCTCTATGCCCGCTTCTCGTCCGACAATCAGCGCGATGCGTCGATCGAGGATCAGCTCCGGCTGTGCCGTATCTATGCCGAGAAGCAGGGCTGGACAATCGTCGCCACGTACCAGGATCGCGCGGTGTCTGGTGCGTCGCTGGTCCGCGCTGGCATCCAGGGGCTGTTGATCGGTGCGCTCCACGGCCAGTTCGATATCGTTCTGTCGGAAGCGCTCGACCGGATCAGCCGCGACCAGGAAGACGTCGCCGGAGTGTTCAAGCGGATGGCGTTTTCGAACGTCAAAATCGTCACGCTGTCCGAAGGCGAAATTTCGCACCTCCACGTCGGCCTCAAGGGCACGATGAACGCGCTGTTCTTGAAGGACCTTGCCGACAAGACGCGGCGCGGGCTGCGCGGCCGGGTCGAGGCTGGCAAGTCCGGTGGCGGGCTTTGCTACGGCTATGAGGTCGTCAAACAGACCGACGCGGCAGGCGAGCCGATCTGCGGTGGACGCCGCATCGTGCCAGATGAAGCCGACATCGTGCGGCGCATCTTTCGCGAATTCGCCAGCGGACGGTCGCCGCGCCGGATCGCCGTTGGATTGAACAAGGACAGCGTTCGGGGCCCCGGCGGCAAATTGTGGGGCGACACCACGATCCGCGGCCATGTCAGCCGGGGCACGGGCGTTCTCAACAACGAGCTTTATGCCGGGCGTCTGGTTTGGAATCGACAGCGTTACGTCAAGGACCCGAGCACCGGCAAACGCGTCTCGCGCCCCAACCCGGCGGATGACTGGATCACGGTCAACGTGCCGGAGCTGAGGATCGTCGACGACGCGCAATGGCAGGCGGTTCGCGCCCATCAAGCCGAGTTGGCCAAAGTGTTCGAGGCGACGACGAGCGGAGTTCGCGCATCGCGCGCCAAGTCCTGCAATGGACTGAGGCGCCCGAGCTATCTTCTGTCGGGGCTACTGGTTTGCGGCCGCTGCCAAGGAAAGTATGGATTGGTCGTTGGCGACCGTTACGGCTGCCTCAATCGCCATCGGCGTGGCACGTGCGACAACGGACATACGGTCCGTCGACCCGTGATCGAGGAACGCGCGCTTGCGGGGCTGAAAGAAAACCTCGTGTCCGCAGACGCGGTGGCGGAAGCCGTCCGCGCCTACCACGAGGAGCTGAACCGCGAAAAGCAGGCGCGGCGCGCGCAGACGAGCTTAGACCGAAATGCACTGGCCAAAGTCGAGAAAGCGATCTCCGGCATCATCACGGCGATCGAAGAAGGCATGTACCAGCCTTCGATGAAGGCGCGCATGGACGACCTCGAACGGCAGAAGGCCGAGATCATCGCACGGATCGCGATCGAGACGCCGCCACTGCCCGACGTCAATCCAAACATCGCCGAGGTCTACCGTCACAAGGTCCAGCACCTGACCGCGGCGCTGGCCGATCCTAAGACAACCCAGGAGGCCGCCATGGCCATTCGATCGCTGATCGGCGAGATCGTTCTGACGCCGGGCGACAGGCGCGGCAAGATCCACGCAACCCTACGCGGCGAGCTGATGTCGATCCTCGATTTTGCTGCCGGGCGGAACGAGAAACGAACATTCGGGTCGCGAGTTATAACGGGTGTGGCTTCCAGCCCCCGCAACCATTTTCTCCTGCTGATCGGCAGACTCCGTAAGGAGAAGCTGGTTGCGCTTCCCTGCAACCACCTTTTCCTGCTGATTTTTTCCTTCTCGTAGGGGAAGCTGGTTGTGCACTCCCGCAACCATTTTTGCCTGCTGAATTTCATAGTCAGACAGCTTGGGGCAGCTGCGGTTTCCAGTGAGAGACGAGTTTCCGAGGGCCGGTGATCCGGCGCTAGATGGCAGGCCTCTGCCCGTCGCCAGAGACAAGATGCCTGCCAGATCACCATGAAGGTCGATCGCCAGCTCTTCGCGGCCGGGCTCAGGCACCAGCACGATTTTCTCGATGAGACCGCGCAGGATCTCTCCGGCTTCGCTCCGGTGCTGCTCTTCGTTCAGCGCGGCAATGAGGCGCTGAACCTGCAGATGATAACGCTCTGCCATTTTGGGATGGAACAGAATCGGAGCCTCTTGGGTGCTCTCAAGAAGCTGCTCCAGCTCCTCCAGCCGCGTCTGCACCCGGATGGCATCGTCCTTCAACATGACGCCGGGCACGCCATCTTTGATGCTCTGGATGATCTTCGCCTTCTCGCGCTCCAGCTTGCCCTTCTCCTTGTGGTAGCGGGCAAGGGACGCGTTGTGCAGCTGGCGCACACTGTTCATGTGCGCGGTGTACTCGCGGCAGAACTCCTCACAGAGATCGCTGTTCATCAGGTGGGTACGCAGTGCGCCGAGAATGGCCTCCTCAAGCGTCGCGCGCTTGATGGAGAGGCGGTTGCCGCAAGTCCCTTTGTTGCGCGCCGTCGAGCAGCCGACATGCGTCTGTGAGATCATGGAGCAGCCGCCGCCGCACTCGCCGCACTTGACGAGATAGGAGAATAGGTAGGGCGGACGGCGGCGATCCCAGAAGGCTGTGTCCTGCTTGATGTAGGCACCCTGGCGTGCCTTGACGGCTTCCCAGAGCACATCGTCGTTGATGCGCAGCTCGGGTACGTCCTTGATGATCCATTGCTCTTGGGGATTGAGGCGCGAGACGCGCTTACCCGTGTCGGGGTCCTTGTTGTAACGAAGCCGGTTCCAGACCATTTTGCCGATATAGAGTTCGTTGTTGACGATCCCGGTGCCGCGCTCGCGGTTGCGATAGATCGTGCTCGGCCCCCAGGCGCTGCCGGAGGGCCCCGGAATCCGCTCGGCATTGAGCTTGACCACAATCTGCTTGGGCGACTGTCCGGCGGCGTATTCGCGGAAGACACGTCGGACAATTTCGGCCTCATCGGTATTGATGGCGCGCTCTCCGGTCGTGACTTCTCCGCCCTCGGCCACGCGGCGCACGACATCATAGCCATAGGTCAGACCACCGCCCGACTTGCCCTTTATCGACGCGCCCGCGAAGGCCCCGGCGCGTCTTGTCGGCGGGGTCCTTGAGGAACAAGGCGTTCATCGTGCCTTTGAGGCCGATATGGAGATTGGAGATTTCCCCTTCCGAGAGCGTGTGCATCTGCACGCTCGCGAATTGCAGGCGCTTGTACATCGTGGCGATGTCGGCCTGATCGCGGGAGAGGCGGTCCATCGCCTCGGCGAGCACGATTTCGAATCGGCCCTCAAATCTCTGCCCGCAGATCGGCAAAGGCGTCGCGTAAGTGTTTTTCTATGGGCTGTTCGCAGCCCGACTGCGTCCAGGAGTCGATGGCCAGTCGCAGCGAGCCCACACAAGCCATCGCTACGACACGCAACCGCTGACGTCGCTCGGGCTGCGGCCAGAGCTCGCAAAGCGCTTCGAACAACGCTTGCTCTTCCTGCAAGTACTTCGAGTGCTTGGCGGTTTGCAATTGCTCGGTCGAGCGCATCAAACGATCAATGACGATCGTCTGCTCGGGCTTATAGCGTGACGACAATTTCAACAATGCATGGAGCACGGCATCGACCGGCGCATGGTCGGTGGACTCCTGAAGAACTGCAGCGCGGATCATTTCTGGAATGCCGTTCTGCCATACCAGCAAGATCTCGTCTTTCGATTTGAAGTAGTGAAAAATCGTCCGACGCGAAATGCCGGCTGCCTCTGCGATGGCATCCAAGGTCGTCGCTTCGTAGCCATTCTCGATGAACAGCTTGAGGCCGGTCTCGGCGATGCGCTGCTGTGTCTGCTTGCGCCTTCTTTCGCGTAGTCCCCCACGCTCTCCCTCGCCGGATGCATCAGTCAGATCGTCCACCATGCCCGAAATATGACACAAACATCCCTCAGCTACAACTGCACTGAGTGCAAAATCGCACCCAGTGCACAATAAATCAATCGCTAGAGATGCCAATGGTCAGGTGGACGACGAGCGACATCCCCCCGCAGAATGGAAAAGCCGCAGTCGTAACGGGAACCGGCGGGATTGGATACGAGACGGCAATCGCTCTTGCCCGCGCGAAGGCGCGCGTCACGATTGCGGGACGCAATGCAGGGAAGGGGGAGGCCGCAGCCGAGCGTATTCGCAAGGCTGTTCCGGGTGCCGAGATCAGCTTCGAGTTGGTCGATCTCGCTGATCTGGCCTCCATCGCAGAGTTTGGCAAGCGCCTGCGCGCACGGCAAAAGGGCCTTGACCTGCTGGTCAACAACGCCGCCGTTATGACGCCTCCGCAGCGGGAGCAGACGTCGTATGGCTTCGAACTGCAATTCGGTACCAATCATCTCGGCCATTTTGCACTGACCGCAGCGCTGCTGCCGCTTCTGCTCAAAGGACATCGCGCCCGCGTCGTGTCGGTGTCGAGCATTGCAGCCAGAAGCGGTACCATCAATTTTGCTGATCTTCAGTCGACGCGTTCCTACGCGCCCATGACGGCCTATGCGCAATCGAAGCTCGCAAATCTGATGTTTGCATTCGAGCTTCAGCGCCGAAGCGTCGCGGAAAATTGGGGCCTCACGAGTGTCGCGGCACATCCGGGAATTTCGCGAACCGATCTCCTCTACAATGGCGCAGGCCGGACGAGCACAGCGGGCCGCGTCCGCACGAGTTTGTGGTTTTTATTCCAGCCGGCAGAACAGGGCGCGCTTCCATCACTGTTTGCCGCCACATCCCCGTCAGCACAAGCCGGAGGCTATTATGGCCCGGACCGATTCTGGGAAACGCGCGGCTATCCAGGCGTTGCCGTGCCACCTGAGCAGGCCTTGGATCGTGAAGTAGCCGAGCAGCTATGGGCTGTTTCCGCCCAGCTCACTGGAAGCCAGTTCCAAAACAATCTGATCGCCGCAAGATCGAACTGAGAATTACGCGCAGATCAGTGGAGGATCATATGCTGCCGAAGCAGAACAAGACGATTTCACTGCTAAAAGCGGCGTCGTCACTTTGGCTGGCGATTGCGGTCACACTTGTCATGTCGACAGCCATGGCAGCGGGATCGGCTGCCGAAGCTCGCTCATACCGGATATCTGCGCATGCACCGGGCATGCAACCGGTTCAGCTTCATGTTCAGGACCACGGCGCTGGGCCTCCGGTCGTCCTGTTGCACGGGCTGGGCGCCTCTGGATACATGTGGCGACACTTGACATCGGAACTAGCCTCGAGACATAGGGTTATAGCAATTGACTTCAAGGGGTTTGGAAAATCACAAAAACCAATTGACTTTCGTTATTCCATCGACGATCACGCGGCAATGGTGGCCTCGGTCATCGACCAGCTCAATCTTCGGTCGGTAACTCTCGTCGGCCATTCATTTGGCGGCGCGGTGGCCCTGTTACTCGCCGTCAAATACGATCAGACCGGCGATTCTCGGATCGCTCGACTGATCCTCATGAATAGTCCGGCGTACCCCCAGCCGATGTCGGCTGGCGTCAAGTTGCTGAACAAGGGATTACTATCGTATCTGGCACTCAACGTCGTATCTCCGGAATTTGCCGCGAGAAATATCCTGCAAGATGGTGGCAGTGGAACCGGCAAATTCATGCGCCGCGATATCCTTGCCTATGCATACCCCTTCCAATTCCGCGGGGCACGACATGCGCTTATCGAGACTGGACGCCAGATTGTCCCTGCCGACTTCGGTCGAACTATTAAATGGTACCCGCGCCTACAAATTCCGGTCTTGATACTTTGGTGCCGACACGACCGCACCGTGCCGCTCGAAATCGGGCGCAGGTTGGCCAGTGACCTACCGGACTCGAAGCTCAGTATTTTCGATACCTGCAACCACATTCCACCGGAGAGTTCTCAGCAGGAGACGCGGCGGGAAGTTCTTGCGTTTTTGCGTGATGCGAGATGAGCCGGGGTAATGCTCACTTCACGGACCCTGTTTGCAGCACCGCCCCGGCCACCGTCGACCGCCGTTTGATCGACGTCATCGAGGCGGACCTCGTGGGTCCGACGTATGATTTCCGGCAGCACGGTCGGAAGTCTTTGCAATCTGCGCTAGAACGCGTCGCGACTCTCTCGGTTCGATGGCATTGACAGGACGCGCGAAGGGAGAGGCCGCCCCTCTCGCTCACGCCGGCCCGAACAGCCAGGGGACGGGTCAGGGGTGATCTGATTGCGCCGACAGCCGGTGCAACTCAGACGTGAGCCGTGGCGCGGCCCAGTCGACGAGCGCGCGGACCTTTGATGCGAGGAGGCGGGCGTCGGGGTAAACGATGTGAACCGGTGCGCAGGCCGGCCAGTGTGCGGCAAGGACCGGCGTCAATCGGCCGGCGCGGATGCTTTCTCCTGCCACGTAGCAGTAAAGGTTCGCGATCCCGTGGCCGGCTTCGGCGGCCATCAGGGCCGTCGCGGCGTCGTTGACGTCCAGCCGTGGACGCACTGGAATGTTCAGCGGTTTGTCGCCGGCGGTCAGGGGCACACCTCGGCTCGACATGAGGCCACGGAACCCGATGAAGCTGTGTGCGCTGAGATCGGATGGCCGCTGCGGCTCGCCACGCTTGGCAAGGTAGCCAGGGCTTGCCACGAGAACGCGGCGAACCTCGCCCACCCGTCGCGCAATGATCGTCGAGTCCGGCAAATCGCCGATGCGGAAGCCGACGTCGATCCCCTCCTCCACGAGACTGACCACACGGTCGAGGAGAACGAGCGAGACCGTAATGCGAGGGTGGGCGGCGAGAAAGTCACAAACAATTGGTGCAAGTGCCATCCGACCGAACGTCACCGACGCCGTCATCGTCAGGTGGCCGCTCGGGGTGGTCGCCTCGCCGGTGATCTCGCGTTCGGCATGGTCGAGTTCGGCCAGCACGCGACGTGCGGTCTCCAGAAAGCGCTGGCCGGTCTCGGTGAGGCTCAGGCTGCGGGTGGTCCGGCTGAGCAGGCGGGCACCGAGCCGGTCCTCCAGGGCCGCGACAGCTCGCGTGACCGCCGGTGGCGACATGTTCAGGCGACGCCCTGCGCCGGCGAAGCTGCCAGCCTCGGCGATGCCCACGAAGACCTCCATCTCGCGCAGTCTGTCCATGGATCATTCCTCTCAGCGGAACAATCCGTTCCACATTGTGTGCATTCCTTCAACCGGGACGGTCTGACACCTTGCCGGTGCTGGCCGACGCACGTCACAGACGCCGCCCGCCCCCAATTCGATCCATTTTGCCCGGCTGTCACAGCCGTCAGAGGAGACCAGGATGAGCGATCACCTTTCCCGCCGGGGCCTACTGGCCTCCCTTGCCGCCGCGCCCCTCGCAGCCGTGCCACTGGCCGGGATGCTGACTTCGACGGCTTTTTCCAAGGCACCTGTCGCGGCTCGCACGCCCCCGCCGCTCGCCAGCATCAAGGTCGGCCGCTTCGAGGTTATCGCGCTGAACGACGGGTATGCCGATATCCCCTACGGCTATTTCACCGGCCGTCCGGAGACGGACATCGAGCAGTCGGCCGTGGCAGCTCTTTCCGCCCGCAAGACGGGGCTCCGCATCGCGTTCAACCAGTTCCTCGTCCGCGACGGCGACCAGTTGATCCTGATCGACACCGGTCCGGCGGGCAACATCGGCGAGACCGGCCGGTTGCCGTCCGGGCTCGCGGCACTCGGGCTGACACCTGACGACGTCGATGCCGTGGTGCTGACGCACCTCCATTTCGACCACATCTCCGGCCTCGTCACCGGCGGGCGCAAGGTCTTCGGCAACGCCGAGGTCTACGCCGACCGGCGCGACGTCGACCACTGGACCGATCCGGCCAAGCGCGCTGCCGCGCCCGACTTTTTAAAGTCGAGTTTCGACAAATCCATCGAGGTCGTCGGGCTCTATCCCAAGCTCAACC
This sequence comes from Hyphomicrobiaceae bacterium, assembly GCA_033765285.1. Taxonomy (GTDB): domain Bacteria; phylum Pseudomonadota; class Alphaproteobacteria; order Rhizobiales; family Hyphomicrobiaceae; genus Filomicrobium. Next base: position 17,271 of record JANRIE010000057.1, read on the forward strand.
GCATCGACGGCGAGCGCGAGATCAGCCGTGGCGTTTCCATCGTCGACCTGACGGGCCACACGCCGGGGCATATCGGTGTGCGCATCGCCGACGGCCCAGACAGCCTGATCATGGTCTCCGACATGCTCTTCCATCCGGCGATCCATCCTGCCGGTGCCGACATCGGATTCGTCTTCGAACAAGACGCCGCCGCGGCCCGCCAGATGCGCGAGCGCTTCTTTCCCCGCGCCGCCGAAGAGAAGGCGCTGATCGCCTCGACGCACATGCCGTTTCCAGGGCTTGGCCGGATCGCAAAGGACCGCGGCGAGCTTCGCTGGCTTTCGGCAGACTGGGCCCATGGAGACTGATACCCTGGGCGATTAAGCAATCCCTGATCCGCAATTGCACCTTGGAGACAGTAAATGACGGAAAGCGAGACAAGACCGCCGCTGCCACCCTTCACACGCGAGACCGCGGTCCAGAAAGTGCGAATGGCCGAGGACGCCTGGAACACGCGCGATCCCGATCGTGTGTCTCGTGCCTATACCATAGACACCCGCTGGCGGAACCGGGCGGAGTTTCCTGTCGGTCGCGAACAGATCAAGGGTTTTCTCGAGCGGAAATGGGCGAGAGAATTCGACTACCGGCTGATCAAAGAGCTTTGGACATTCGCAGAAAACCGGATCGCAGTCCGTTTCGCCTACGAATGGCGGGATGATTCAGGACACTGGTTCCGGTCCTATGGCAATGAAAACTGGGAGTTCGACGAGCACGGCCTCATGCGGCTCCGCTTCGCGAGCATCAACGATCTGCCGATCAAAGAAGCGGATCGAAAGTTTCGTTGGCCGCAAGGGCCTCGGCCTGCCGACCACCCGGGCTTGTCGGAGCTTGGCCTCTGAATTGCCCACCGGTCAGAGTTGTGATGACGGAAGGAAATGACAGGTGGGCCACAAATTCGCAGAGATCGCCTTCACCGACGCCGTGAAGGCCGTGCAAACCAAGATGGGCAGCCGCAACGGGTATGCCCGTCGCGCGGGCGGCGATGTCGACTTCAATGATCGGCTCGGACCGGGCGAGGCGTCGTTCATTTCCGAGCGTGACAGCTTCTATATGGCGACGATTAGCGAAAGGGGCTGGCCCTATATCCAGCATCGCGGCGGGCCGAAGGGCTTTCTGCGCGTGCTCGATGAAAAGACCATCGGGTTCGCCGATTTCTCGGGAAACCGGCAGTATGTCAGCGTCGGCAACATCGCCGGCAACGACCGGGTCTCGCTGTTTCTCATGGATTATCCGGGCAGAACGCGCCTCAAGCTGCTCGGCCGCGCCCGCCTGATCGGAGTGGATGAAGCCGATACGATGGCTCGGCTGACCCTTCCGCAATATCCAGGCCGCATCGAGCGCGGTTTCCTGATCACCGTCGAGGCGTTCGATTGGAACTGCCCGCAGCACATAACACCGAGGTTTACCGCCGAGGAGATCGAGCGTGTGGTCGGGCTTCAGGGTATTGCCGCAACGTGACCTCGTGTTTCGGCTCCGACTGCAGCAGGCGGGAACCAACCGTCAGTGACGCGACACGAGCACGGTCTGGCTGGAGGCAACTCGCGTTCCCATCCATCGCTTTTGCCGTTTACGGGGCCGCCAATCGCGGTGCCCCGTGGTCCCGTCGGTTTTCGTATGTCGCCTCTGCGCACACTTACCAGCCAATCGCGCGGGGCAGCCATGTCGCAATGCCGGGAAACAGGAACAACAAGGCTACGGCGACCATCTGCAAGCAGATGAACGGCACCACCCCCCTGTAGATGTCCCAGGTCGAGACCGACGGCGGCGCAACGGACCGCAGGTAAAATAGAGCCCAGCCAAACGGCGGCGTCAGGAACGACGTTTGCAGGACCAGCGCGATCAGGGCCGCGATCCAAACGAGATCGACGTTGGCCTGCATCAGAATCGGCAGGAACAGCGGCACGACGATGTAGCTGATTTCGATCCACTCGATGAAGAAGCCGAGCAGGAAGATCAGCAGCAGCATGAACAGGATGTCCGCGTCGATGCCGCCCGGTATCCACTCGAACAAGCGGTGGACGAGGGCCTCGCCGCCAAGCCCGCGGAACGCCAGCGCGAACACCTGTGCGCAGATCAGGATGAACATCATGCCGGCGGTAATCCGCGTCGTGGCGAGCGTGGACTCGCGCAAAACGGAAAACGACAGGCGCCCGCTGATCGCGACGACGAGCAGCGATCCGAGCGCGCCCATCGAGGCGGCTTCGGTTGGCGCCGCGACGCCGCCGATGATGGAGCCGAGGACGGCCAGAACCAGCGCGATCGGAGGCAGGCCCACGCGGGCGGCCTTTAGCCAAAGCTCGCTGCGGCTCATCGACTGTCGCTCGCCAAGATCGACTGGCGGCATCATCTCCGGCCTCACCATGCCGAGAACCAGCAGGTAGATCACGAAGATGCCGGCCAGCATCATGCCGGGAAACAGCGCGGCGGCAAACAGCGTCCCCACGGACTGGCCGAGAATGTCCGACAGCAGAATCAGAATCGTCGAGGGCGGGATGATCTGCCCGAGCGTGCCCGATGCGCAAATCGTTCCGCAGGCGGTCGGCAGATGATAGTTGCGCCGGATGAGTGCGGGCAGCGTGATCAGCCCCAGCGTGACGATGGTCGCCCCGACGATGCCGGTGGTGGCACCCATCAAGACCCCGACGAGGACGATCCCGATCCCCATGCCGCCACGCAGCCCGCCGGCCAGATGCCCGATGACGTCCATCAGATCGTCGGCGATTTTCGATTTCTCCAGCATCACGCCCATGAAAACGAACAGTGGAATGGCGATCAGCGTGTAATTGGCCGTAATGCCGAAAATCCGTGCCGGCAACAGATTGAACAACCCTGCGCCGAAGCCGAGAAATCCGAATACGAAGCCGGAAATGGCCAGGGTCAGTGCGACCGGAATGCCGATCGCCAGCATGGCAAAAAACGAAAGGATCGACAGGATCGCCAGGATCTCATTGGGAGTCATCTCAACGACCCTTCTCGAGGTAGGGGTGGCCGACCTGCGGCATGGTCGGATCGAGAACCGCAAGGAGGGCGCGCAGTATCGCAGCGATGCTCTGGATCAACAGCAAGGCAAAGCCGATCGGCAGCATCGCCTTGACGATCCACCGGTGCGTCAGTCCACCAGGATCGGGAGATTGCTCGCCAATCGAATAGGACTGTTCGACGTAAGGGATCGACAGATAGACGAGGATGGCGACGACGACCGCCACCAAGACCATCGACACCAAGTCGATAAGACGTTGCAGCCTTTGGGATAAGCGGCCGTAGAGGATGTCGACTTTCACGTGGCCGTCGTGCAGCAGAGCGTAGGACAGGCCCAGCAGACAAATGGGGGCCATGAGGTGCCACTCCAGTTCCTGCATCGCGACCGAGCCGGTGCGGAAGAAATAGCGCAGCAGCACGTTGAAGGCCATCACGCAGACGAGCGCGAACGCGCACCAGCCGGTGACGCGACCGACCCTGTCGATGAACCAGTCGAGCCGATCGGCAGTCCGCTGGAGTGTGGTCATCGTCGCGTCTCCTCGGCCTAAATAAGATGCAGTGCGGAGTTTCGTCCGCACTGCGGTGTTTGCCTGCTGATTGTTTCGCGAAGGCCGGATCAGCCCTTGATCTGGCCGCGGATCTGCGACTGGTAGACGGCTTCGCTGATGCCGGCCCACTTGTCGTGCGTGGCCTTGAAGGTCATGAAGCTGTCGTGAACCTTTTTGACCAGCGGGTCCTTGGCGGTGGCGGCCGCCAGCACGGTTTCGGTGGCTTCTTTCAACTTGGTGATGATCTCGGGCGGCAGGGGCGCGGCCGTCACGCCATGGTTCTTCACCAGGTCGTCGAGGGCTTCGGCGTTCGTTGCTTCGCACCACGTGTGGCTGATGACGTTGCAGGCGGCCGCGGCAGTCCGAACGACCTCCTTCAGGTCATCGGGAAGCGTGCCCCAGGCCGCCTTGTTGATGATCAACTCGGTAACGGTCGAGGTCTCGTGCCAGCCGGTGGTGTGGTAGAACTTGGCCGCCTTGTGCAGGCCGAGACGGCGATCCTGGAACGGGCCGACGAACTCCGCCGCGTCGATGACGCCACGCTCGAGAGCTGGAAAAATCTCACCGCCCGGCAGCAGCTTCACATCGACGCCAAGCGTTGCGTAGACCTTACCGGCAAGGCCGGGGATGCGCATCTTCAAGCCCTGGAAGTCCTCGATTTTCTCAATCGGCTTCTTGAACCAGCCGGTCATCTGGATACCGGTATTGCCCATCGGCATGGGGACCAGGTTGAACGGATCGTAGACTTCCTCCCACAGCTTGATGCCGCCGCCGTGGTACAGCCACGCGTTCATGCCCTGGAAATTCATCCCGAACGGAACGGCCGTGAAGTACTGCGCTGCGAACGTCTTGCCAGACCAGAAGTAGCTGTTGGCGCAGTTCATCTCGACGGTGCCTTTCGACACCGCGTCGAACCCTTCGAGCGCGGGGATCAATTCGCCGGCGGCGAAGTGCTGGATGTTGAGCCGACCGCCCGACAGTTTCTTGACGAGTTCGATGAAGTATTTCGGGCTGCCGGGTCCTTCGACATAGAAGGGGGCACCGGGTCCGTAAGCGTTGGTCATTTTCCAGTTGAAAGTCGTCTGGGCCTTGACGAGGGCCGGCGCGCTGACGGCGGCGCCTGTGGCCAGACCCGCGGTCATGCCCGTCTTCATAAAGCGACGACGCGAGATGCTCATTGTGGTTCTCCCTGTCCGGTGCGGCTTCAACGTGATGGTTAAGGCGCGATCCTGGTAGGCACTTTGCATGCCACAGGCTTTGCGGCTGGAATTTCGGGCATTTGCGCTGGTCGCGGCCTGAAGATGCAGGCGTGCTGCCACTTTTTGCGGCAGGTGAGGTTCTGGCTGTGCACACGGCAGGCAGTGGCCGTGATCCGGTCCGCCCGGCGCGTCACGCACGGACCCCGCCCGGCTGCGGCGTCAAAATCCGGCCGGTCGGCCATCGCCGCGCGGATCGGCAGCACCTTCGATGGTGCCAGCCGTTCGACCTGACCGGTGCAGCACCAGTGCACCCGCATGGCCCATGGCTTCTTCGAATGGACCCACGACCTCGACATCGTGGCCGGCGGCTTTCAAGGCGCTGATCACATCTGGCGGAAAACGGCTTTCGATCCGCAGGTTCGTCGACTCGCTCCCCCACGTGCGTCCGAGCAGCCAGCGTGGAGCCGAGACGGCTTGTTGCAGCGATTGGCCAAACATCACGTGCCGTGTGTAGACGGCCGCTTGCGTCTGCGGCTGGCCTTCGCCGCCCATCGTGCCGTAGGGCATCACCCGACCGTCGTCGAGGATGGCCATGGCGGGTTGAATCGTGTGGAACGGGCGGCGGTGTGGTTCCAGTGCGTTGGGTCGTGATGCCTCCAGGCTGAAGCTTGTGCCGCGGTTCTGCCAGGTGATCCCCGAGCCCGGCAGGACAAGGCCCGAGCCGAACTCCCAGTAGATACTTTGAATGAAACTGACCGCCCGACCGTCCCGGTCCACAGCCCCGAGCCACACCGTATCGCCGCGCTGTGCGAGTCTTGGCCATGCCGTTGCCTCGAGCCGATCGAGCGTTGCCGCGCGGCTATCGAGATCACCAGCGGCAAGGTAGCGCGCCGGGTCGACCGACATATAGCGGGGATCGGTAATCTCGGCGTCGCGAACGAGAAACGCCGCCTTGGTCGCCTCGACGAGACCGTGGATGTGGGCAAAGCCATCCGCCTGCGATATGCCGAGCCGGTCGAACAGCCCGAGGATCATCATCGAGGCGAGACCCTGGGTGGGCGGCGGCATGCCGTAGGCCGTGCCGTGGCGCAAGCGCACCGACAGCGGCGACACAGTCAGCGCATGATGCCGCTCGAAATCCGCCAGCCGCAGGGGGCTCCCCGCCGCCTCGAGATCACCGGCCAATTGGCGCGCCAGATCGCCACGGTAAAAGTCGTCCAGACCGGCGACCTGGAGGTGTTCGAGGGTGGCTGCAAGGCGCGGCAGCCTGAACAGCTCGCCAATCTCAGGCTGGCGGCCACCGGGCATGAACTGATCGGCAAAGCCCGGGATGTGCTCCAGCTCGGCGCGCTTGCCGACGTTGTTCTTGACCTGAGTGCCGCTGGCAGGAAAGCCGGCGCGGGCATAGTGGACCGCATCGGCAAACAGGCGCGACAGCGGCATCCGCCCGCCCCACTTGGTGCTCAGGGCGAGGGCCGATTGCCAGCCGGAGACCGCGCCGGCGACCGTCAACGCGGATAGGGGCCCGCGCGCGGGTATCGCGTTCGCGTGGCCCTGACCGGCGTAGAATTCGCGCGTGGCCAATCCGGCCGCAGCGCCGCAGGCGTCGATGCCGACCGGTGGGGTGCCAGCCTCACTGACCAGCCAGAAGTTGTCGCCGCCCAGACCGTTCATGTGCGGGTAGACGACAGCGATGGTGGCTGCGGCGGCGACCATGGCCTCTAGCGCGTTGCCCCCTTCGCGGAGGACCGACAGACCAGCCTCGGCTGCCAGATGATGCGGCGCGACGACCATGCCGCGCGTGGCCCATGCTGTCTCGTTCATATGGTCTCCCGCTGCCCGTGCATGCCGTCGACCTTAAGCCGGTCGACGGCGCGTGCAACGATTTTGACGGGTCACAGGACCTACGAGCGGTATCCTCGTGCCGTCTTGCGTGTCGCCGGCCGGGAGCGGCTTGCCAAGGGGCCGGAGGACGGCTACCCGGGTTTGGCGGCGGTCTCGCCAGTCGGCTCCATGCGTCGGCGCGACGACGCGCGCGGTCTGCCTTGGACAGCAGGTCGCCGGGCCTATCCAAGCGCACTCAACCCACTGGTCTTTCCGCCATGACGATGATTGTCTGCACCGCCGCGATGATCGGCGCGCTCGGCATCGACGCCGTCGTCGGCTGGCCAGGCTGGCTCTATGCCCGCATCGGTCATCCTGTCACCTGGATCGGGGCGCTGATTGCCCGGCTCGACAGCGGCTGGAACCGTCCGGCGTGGTCCGCGCTGTCGCGTCGGCTCACCGGTCTTGCAGCCGCTCTCGGCGTGATCGGGGTAGCGGCCGGGGCGGGGCTCGTGCTGCAAGCGCTGCTGCCGGATGGGCCGCTGGGCCTGATCGCGATGGCCGTCTTCGCGTGGCCGCTCATTGCCGCACGCTCGATGCACGATCACGTCGACGCGGTCTACGGACCGCTGTCGTCGGGTGACCTGGACAGTGCGCGTGCCAGCGTCGCGATGATCGTGGGCCGCGACCCGGCCGGGCTCGATGCCGCCGGGGTCTCCCGCGCGACGCTCGAAAGTCTGGCGGAGAATACATCGGATGGCATCGTCGCCCCGGTGTTCTGGGGTGTCCTCCTTGGGCTGCCCGGCATTGCCGCCTACAAGGCGGTCAATACGCTCGATTCGATGATCGGCCATCGCACGCCCCGACACGAGGCGTTCGGCTGGGCGGCCGCCCGCATCGACGATGCCGCAAACCTCATTCCGGCGCGACTGACGGGGCTTCTCTTCGCGCTCGCCTCGGGCCGCCCCATGGAGGCCGTCGGGGCCATGGTTCGGGATGCCCGTCGTCATCGTTCGCCCAATGCCGGCTGGCCCGAGGCAGCCATGGCGGGGGCTTTGGGGGTGCGCCTCTCCGGCCCGCGCGTCTATGATGGGCGCGTCAGCAACGAGCCCTGGCTGAACGCAGCGGCGCGTGATCCCGATGCCGACGATGTCGCCGCCGGCTTGCGGCTATACCGGCGGGCGATCGTCGGTCTCGTCGTGCTGCTGGTTTTGACGATCGTCGGCCTGGCTTGAGCGGGAAACCCATGCGCGACCATGGTGGCAATCTGGATGAAGCGATGGCGCGCCATGGCGGAACGGCGGCCGACTGGATCGACCTGTCGACCGGCATCAACCGTTTGCCTTATCCGGTGCCCGACGTCGCAATGGCCGCGTGGCGTGGCCTGCCGACCGCCGATAGTCTGGCACGCCTGACTCAGACGGCACGGGCCGCCTACAGGGCACCGGGCGGGGCGATCCTTGCCATCGCCGGGGCGCAGGCGTCCATCCAGCTTATACCGCGATTGGGGCCACCGGGGCGCGCCGCTATCCTGGCACCGACCTATAACGAACATGCCGCCGCCCTGCGCGCGGCTGGTTGGGAGGTGCAGGAGGTCTCGACGCTGGCGGAACTCGCCGGCAGCGGCTTGGCCGTCGTCGTCAACCCGAACAATCCGGATGGCCGGCGCTGGCCGCGCATGGACCTTCTCGACTTGTGCGGCTCGGTCGGCCGTCTGATCGTCGACGAGAGCTTTGTCGACCCAGAGCCGGAGTTGTCAGTCTGTCCGCAGGCCGGACGGCCGGGTCTTCTGGTGCTGCGCTCATTCGGAAAGTTTTACGGGCTAGCGGGTGTGCGGCTGGGCTTCGTCCTTGGCTCCACGGCCGACGTCGCGGCGCTCGCCGAACTGGCGGGGCCGTGGCCGGTTTCGGGGCCGGCGATCACGGTCGGGTGCGCGGCGCTCGCAGATGCCGCATGGGCCGCGGCGACCGCCGACCGCTTGAACCGCGATGCGCACCGGCTCGATCGTCTGGCGTTGCAGGCAGGCTGGTTGCCCGTCGGCGGAACGCGGCTGTTCCGGCTGTACGAGGTGGGCGATGCGCAAGCCGCGCAGGTCCGCCTCGCTCGCCGCCATATCTGGAGCCGCGCCTTCCCCTACGCGCCGACGTGGCTGCGCCTTGGTCTGCCGGGGGCGGACGTCGAGTGGCAGCGGCTCGAGGCGGCACTGGCCCGGTAGTCTCAGCGCGCCAACCCCAGCAACCCCGCCACGTCCAGGTGCGCTTCCATGTGGTCGGCCAGCGCGTCGAGCGTCGCCTCGACGATGGTGCCATAGGACTGGTGCGACGCCACGCCGCCGAGCCCCGTGAGGTAGGCTGCGCGGAACGCATCGCCCGTGAACATGCCGTGCAGGTAGCTGCCGCTGACGCGACCGTCGGCCGAGGTCGCGCCGTCCGGCCCGTCGCCAATGAGGGCGAAGGGGCGCGCGCAATCTGGGCCAGCCGTTCGCCCGATATGGATCTCGTAGCCCTCGATCGGCAGGCCGGTAGCCGCATGCCGCGCCGTCACCCGCTCCAAGCGCTTGTCGTTCGTCATTTGCGTCTCGACATCGAGCAGTCCCAGGCCCGGCGAGACACCGGCCGGGCCTTCGATGCCGTTCGGGTCGGCGATCACACGTCCCAGCATCTGGTAGCCGCCGCAGATGCCCAGGACACGCCCCCCGCGACGGACGTGGGCGGCGATGTCGATGTCCCAGCCCTGCGCGCGCAGGAATGCGAGGTCGCCTCGCGTCGATTTGCTGCCGGGGATGATGACGAGGCTGGCGTCTCCCGGGATCGGTTCGCCGGCCCGCACCAGGACGACGCTGGTTCCCGGCTCCTGGCGCAGCGGGTCGAGGTCGTCGAAGTTGGCGATGCGCGAGAGGGCAAGCCAGGCGATAACGATGGGGCCCGTGCCGCTGCGGGGGGCAAGGTCGAGTGCGTCCTCCGCCGGCAGGCGCGCAGCGCTGGCGAAAAAAGGCAGCACGCCGAAACCACGCCACGCCGTTGCCTCCGCGATGAAGCGATAGCCGTCGTCGAACAGGCTCGGGTCGCCGCGAAATTTGTTGATGAGAAAGCCTTCGATACGCGCCTCGTCGTCAGGGGCCAGCACCGCCTTGGTGCCGACCAACTGCGCGATGACGCCGCCGCGGTCGATATCGCCGACGAGCACCACCGGCACATTCGCGGCGCTTGCGAAGCCCATGTTGGCAATGTCGCCGGAGCGCAAGTTGACCTCGGCGGGGCTGCCCGCGCCTTCGACGATCACGAGATCGTGCCGGGCCTCGAGGCGATGGAAGCTCTCCAGCACATGCGCCAGCAATTGCGGTTTCAGCTTCCAGTACTCGCGCGCCTTGAGGGTCGCCAGCCGCCGGCCCTGCACGATGACCTGCGAGCCGTTGTCCGTCTCCGGCTTCAGCAGGACCGGGTTCATGTCGGTGATCGGTTCGAGCCCGCACGCCAAGGCCTGGAGCGCCTGCGCCCGGCCGATCTCGCCGCCGTCGGCCGTGACAGCGGCATTGTTCGACATGTTCTGCGGCTTGAAAGGGGCGACACTGATCCCGCGCCTGAGAGCTGCCCGGCAGAGCCCGGCGACGATCAGCGATTTGCCGACATTGGAGCCGGCTCCCTGGATCATCAGCGCGCGTGGTGTGGACATGCGCACCGAGCCCTTCTCAAAACTCGACGCCGGGCTGGCCCTTGATACCGGAGCGGAATGGATGCTTCACGAGCGTCATCTCGGTGACGAGGTCGGCCAGTTCGATCACTTCTTCCTTGGCATTGCGGCCGGTCAGCACCACGTGCGTCATCGCGGGCTTTTCGTCTTTCAGGAATGCGACGACCTCGGCGATGTCGAGATAATCATAGCGCAGCGCGATGTTGATCTCGTCGAGCAGCACGAAGCGGATGTCGGGGTCGAGGATCAGCTCCTTCGCCTTCTCCCAGCCGGCGCGGGCGGCTGCGATGTCGCGGGCGCGATCCTGGGTCTCCCACGTGAAGCCCTCACCCATGGCGTGGAACTGACACAGATCACCGAAATGGCTGGTGATGAGCCGCCGCTCGCCCGTATCCCACGCCCCCTTGATGAACTGCACGACGGCGCACGGCATCTCATGGGCGATGCAGCGCAGGATCATGCCGAAGCCGGCCGACGACTTGCCCTTGCCCGTGCCGGTGTGGACGATGACGAGGCCTTTGTCGCCTGACTTGCCGGCCATGATCTTGTCGCGGGCGGCCTTCTTCTTCGCCATCTTCATGGCGTGGCGGGCGTCTGTCGCGCCGCCGGTCTCTGGTGTGCCGACTTCGGGTGTGCCGATCCCGGTGGCGGCCGTCTCGGGGGCGGCGGCTTCGTGCGCGTCAGTGTCAGAGTTAACGGTCGCAGGCGCATCCGTCATGGCTCGTCATCCTTTTGTCCTCGAAGCGTGCCGCCAAACAACCGTTCCTTGACAACGGCAGGCCTCCGGCCGCAAACGTGTCGGTGATGCTGGTTCCTGTCTTAGGACAGGCGAAGAGGGAATGCGATAGGTGCGGCGACATCCGGTCTGGATCGCCCCCAAGACGCAGCCGCCCCCGCGACCGTCAGCGGAGAGGTCCGCGATCGCCACTGGCCCGACACGGCTGGGAAGGCCAACGGGCCGCAGGATCCGTGCATGTCGGACCAGTTCCGCGCGCACCGGTCCCGACTCCGCGAGCCGGGAGACCTGCCAGCTTCCATTTTGGTAATCGGGCGGACGGGGTGTTCCGCGCCGGACGAGACGTGGGCGGTTCATCCGTCGGCGCTTCTTCTGGCCACGCCCGGCGCAGCGAGATCGACCGGCATGGCCACGACACGTTCAGGACCGACCACCCTCTTCGTCTGTACGACCTGCCGCGCCAGCGAGGTGCCCGAGGAGGGACGCCCCTGTGCCGGCGCGCGGCTGCACGCGGCCCTGTGCGCGCTGGGCGCTCCGGAGGGGGTAGAGATCGTTCCTGTCGAGTGCCTGTCGGCCTGCAACACAGGGGCTGCGATCGCGCTGACCGCCCCCGGTGCATGGTCCTACGTCTACGGCCACATGAGCGAGGCCAACGCCGCCGAGATACTCACCGGCGCGGCGGCCTACGCCGCCACGTCCGACGGCCTCGTGGTCTGGCGCGAACGGCCGGTCATCTTCCGCAAGCAGTCGCTTGCACGGCTGCCGCCGCTGGGAACGCCGCGCGGTCCAGACCCAGCCAATGACGCCAACCAGGACAACGTGCCATGAGCGATGCCGCCAAAATCCCCGTCACGGTCATTACCGGCTTCCTCGGCTCGGGAAAAACGACGCTGATCCGCCATTTGATGGCCAATCCACAGGGCAAGCGGCTCGCCATCCTGGTCAACGAGTTCGGCACCGTCGGCGTCGACGGCGACATCCTGAAATCGTGCGCCGACGAGACCTGCCCGGCGGAGAACATCATCGAACTCGCCAACGGCTGCATCTGCTGCACGGTGGCGGATGATTTCATCCCGACCATCGAGGCCTTGATGGCGCTGCCGAGCCGGCCCGACCATATTCTGATCGAGACGTCCGGCCTTGCCCTGCCGAAACCGTTGCTGAAAGCGTTCGACTGGCCGGCGATCCGCTCCAGGATCACCGTCGATGGTGTCATCGCGCTCGCCGATGCCGAGGCTGTCGCCAGCGGCCGCTTCGCCCCCGACGTGTTGGCGGTCGAAGCTCAGCGCGCCGCTGATCCAAGCCTCGACCACGACACGCCGCTGTCGGAAGTGTTCGAGGACCAGATCGCCTGTGCCGACCTGGTTCTCCTGACGAAAGCCGACCTTGCCGGCGAGGCGGGACTGGCCGTCGCACGCGCGCAGATCGCAGCCGAGGCCCCACGCCCGTTGCCGATGGTCGCAGTCACCGATGGGATGATCGACCCGCGCGTGGTCCTGGGCCTGGCAGCGGCCGCCGAGGACGACATCGCCAATCGCCCCTCCCATCACGACGGGGAAGACGATCATGAGCATGAGGATTTCGACAGTTGCGTGATCGACCTGCCGGAGATCGCCGATCCAGACGCTCTCGTCGCGGCCATCGAGCGGCTGGCCCGTGAGCAGAAGATCTTGCGCGCCAAGGGTTTCGTCGCGGTGGCCGGCAAGCCCATGCGGCTTCTGGTGCAGGCGGTCGGCGGGCGCGTTCGGCGCGAGTTCGACCGGCCGTGGCGCGACCGGGAGCGTGTCGGCCGCCTCGTGCTGATTGCCGAGCACGCCGATCTCGATCCCGCCGCCATCCGCCGCGTCATCGACGAGACCTTGGCCAGTTCGGTCGTTGGCGGAGTCTGAGCCGCGTGCACGTTGTCTTCCGCGAGAGCCACGGACTGGAGGAGACCGAGACGCCGTTCGATGTCGGGCAGGACCCGGCCGACATGATCGTGCTGTCTTATTCCGACAGTGACCTGGGTGCCTTCGCGGCCGGTTGGAGGCGCGCGGCGGGCGGCCTGCCCTCGTTGCGGCTCGCCAATCTCGTCGCACTGCGCCATCCCGTGTCAGTCGACACGTATGTCGAGCGTACCCTGGCCCATGCCAAGGCGATCCTGGTGCGGTTGATCGGCGGGGAAGCCTATTGGCCCTATGGCCTGGAGACGGTGGCGGGACTTGCCCGCGAGCGGGGCATTGCGCTCGCGGTGCTGCCCGGTGACGGCAGGCCAGACGCGCGGTTGGACCAGCTCTCGACCGTTCCGCGCCCGACACTCAGGCGGCTGGCGGCGCTCTGTGATGCCGGCGGCGCGGTCGCAGCGGAGGCCGCTCTCGGGGTCCTGGCGGAGGCGGCCGGTCTACCGGCTGCCGCGGTTGCCTTGCCCATAGACACACCGCAGATGGGGTTCTATCTGCCTGGGGCCGGGGCCGTGACCGATGCCCCGACGCCCGACGGCCGGCCCGCGGTGGCTGTCACGTTCTACAGGTCGTACCTCACCGCCGCCGATACCGACCCGGTCGATACGCTCATCGCGGCCCTGGAGGCGCGCGGGTTTGCAGCTTACGGACTGTTCGCGCCGTCCCTCAAAGCGCCTGGCGTGGGCACCTGGCTCACCGATCACTTCGCCCGCCGCCCACCCGTGGCGATCGTCAATCTGACCGCATTCTCGGCACAGGATGCGACTGGCCGCTCCCCCCTCGATGCGCCGGGCTGTCCGGTATTCCAGGTGGCGCTGTCCACCGCGCGGCGACGCGACTGGGCTGCCGCCGAGCGCGGGCTTTCGCCGGCTGATCTGGCGATGCACGTCGTCCTGCCCGAGGTCGATGGTCGCCTGTTCGCCGGCGTCGCCAGCTTCAAATCGCCCGGCCGCCGCGATCGCGAGCTGCAGTTCTCCCGCTTCGCGCTCCGCGCCGAGCCCGAGCGCGTCGCGGCCATCGCGGACCGGGTGGCGGCCTGGCATCGGCTGGCGGTAACGCCCGCCGCAGAGCGCCGGCTGGCGATCGTGCTGTCCACCTATCCGGGCCGCGCCGACCAGATGGCGCACGCCGTGGGGCTCGACACATTGGCCTCGACGGATGCTCTGCTCGCGGACCTTATCTCCGAGGGTTACGTCATTGACCTGACTTCGGGGTCCAGGGACGAGCCCCTGGCGGAGAGCTTGAGGAGCAGCACCCCTCAATCTTGGCCACTGATCGCCTACCGCGCCGCTCTTGCTGAACTCCCTGAAAGCCTCCGTGCCGCTCTCGGCGCAGCCTGGGGCGAGCCGGAGGCCGATCCGGCCTGCCGCGAGGGGGCATTTCATTTCGCCGCCGTTCGCCGGGGCAGCGCACTCGTCACGCTACAGCCAGAGCGCGGACCTCGACGACTGCGGGATGCCGACTACCACGACCTCGCCCGCGTCCCCTGCCACGGCTACGTCGCCTTCTATCTGTGGCTGCGCAGCGCAGTCGCCCCCCACGCCCTGATGCACATGGGCGCGCACGGGACGCTGGAGTGGCTGCCTGGCAAAGCCGTGGCCCTATCTCCGGCCTGCTGGCCGGAGGCGCTGATCGGCGCGACGCCCGTCGTCTATCCCTTCATCGTCAACGATCCGGGAGAGGCGGCGCAGGCCAAGCGGCGCATCGGCGCGCTGACCCTCGGTCACCTGCCGCCGCCGCTGATCGACGCTCGCCTGCCAGAAGGACTGACCGCGCTCGAGCGGCTGTTGGACGAGTACGCCAACGCCGACGGCCTCGACCCGTCCCGCCGCCGCCGGCTGATCGCCGACATCCGCGCCGAAGCCCAGGCCGCCGGTGTCGAGTCCGATCTGGCGCTGCCCGCCGACGCCTCCGCCGCAGAAGCGATCACCCGCATTGACCGTTTCGTCTGCGACATCAAGGAGAGCCAGCTCGGCGACGGCCTGCACGTGCTGGGGCGCGGTCCCCACGGCGAGGCCGAACGAACCGGACTGCTGGCCGCGCTCGCGGGCCGCCGGGTGGCTCCTGGGCCGGCGGGCTCACCCTGGCGGGGACGCAGCGACGTGCTGCCGACCGGGCGCAACCTGTTTTCCGTCGATCCGCGCGCCGTGCCCACCCCGGCCGCGCGCGCACAAGGCGTCAAGCTCGCCGAGGAACTGGTCCGCCGCCACCTGCAAGATCATGGCGATTGGCCGCGGGGGTTGATCGTCGACCTGTGGGGCTCGGCGACAATGCGGACGGCGGGCGAGGATTTCGCCATGGCGCTGCATCTGGCCGGGCTGGCACCGACCTGGGATCATGCGACCGGCCGCGTCACGGGCTTCGAGATTGTGCCACTGGCCATCCTCGGCCGGCCGCGCCTCGACGTGACTCTGCGCATCTCCGGCCTTTTCCGCGATATCTTTCCCGGCCTCGCTCAACTCTTTCAGGCCGGCGTCGAGGCGCTCGCACGGCGCGACGAGGATCCCGCCGACAACCCGTTTCTACCGGGACCCGGGCCCGAAGGGTCGGCGCGCGTGTTCTGCCCCAAGCCGGGAAACTACGGCCTGGGCATGGACGGCCTGGATGCGATCTTCACCGATGCGGCGCGGGCCGAAGCCGCCGAGGCCTGGTTGTCCGCATCGAGTTTTGCCATCGGTACCGATGGCATCGCGCGGCTGGACCGGTCGGGGCTCGAAGCCAGAGTCGGCCGGGCCGATGCTTACGTCCACACACAGGACCTGCCCGAGACCGACCTGCTGATGGCGGCCGATTATGCCACTCACGAGGGCGGGTTCGCGGCTGCGGCCTGCTCGCTCGACGCATCCAGAGCGGGGCCCGCGCTCTATCACCTCGACGCGACCAGACCCGACCGGCCGCGCGCACGCACGCTGGGCGAGGAGATCGGCCGTGTCGTGCGGTCGCGCGCGGCGAACCCCGATTGGGCGAACGGCATGATGCGCCATGGGTTCCGCGGAGCCGCCGAGATCTCCGCCACGCTCCATCACATGGCGGCATTCGCGCATCTGGCCGACGTCGTGGCTCCGCACCTGTTCGACCTGTATCACGACGCGACGCTCGGCAGGGACGACGTGACCGCGTTCATGGCCCGCGAGAATCCCGAGGCCCTCGCCGCGTTGAACGCCACGTTCCGACGTCTGCGCGAGGCGGGGCTCTGGTCGACACGCCGCAATGCCATCGCGGCTGCGCTGGAGGACGAGCGGTGACCCGAGGGCCGGCGACAGTTCAGATCAGGGGGTGGTGCCCGGGTGCCTTGCGGCCCATGCTGTCGGGTGACGGCTACATCGTGCGCGTGCGGCCGCGCGGCGGCGTGCTCAGTCCTGCGCAGGCGCGTGGCATCGCACGGGCGGCGGAGACCTATGGCAACGGGTGCCTCGAACTGACGGCGCGGGCCAGCCTGCAAGTGCGCGGTGTCGCGTTACACGACCACGTGCCGCTGGTTGATGCCCTGGGCCGGCTCGGGCTCGTCGATGCGGACATTGCCAGCGACGCGCGCCGCAACGTCATCGTGACGCCCTTCCGTGCCGATGGGACCGGCGCAGAAACGGCGCAACTCGCCTGCGACCTCGAGGCGGCGCTCGCACAGGGCCCTGACCTGCCCGGCAAGTTCGGCTTTGCCGTCGATACGGCGGTCAACCGGGCGCTCGCCGGAGCCTCTGCCGACATCCGCATCGAGCGGGCCATCGACGGGTCCCTCCTCATCCGGCCCGATGGTGGCGCGGCTGGACGGCAAGTGACAGCCGAGACGGCGGTCTCCCGTGCGCTCGATCTTGCAGACTGGTTCCTGGCAACGGGAGGGATGCACGATGGACGCGGACGCATGGCGCGCCACATCGCGGCGGGGGCCGTGCTGCCCGAACCGACGGCCTGGAGCGTGCCTCCTGCGCCGACCCTGGCTCATGCCGGTCCTGGCCCGCATGCCGAAGGCGTGCTGGTCGCCGCGGCTTTCGGCCAGTTCGAGGCTTCGGCGCTGTCCGCACTGGCTGACCTTGGAGCCGATCTCAGGCTGACGCCCTGGCGCATGCTGCTGGTCGTGGGCCAAGCCGACTTGCCCGCGATCCCCGGCCTCGTCACGGACCCGAACCATCCCATACTCGCGGTCACAGCCTGTCCGGGAGCACCGGCCTGCCCGCAGGCGCTCGGTCCGACCCGGCCGCTGGCCCGCGCCCTCGCCGCGCACGTTCCCGCCGGTCGTCACTTGCACGTCTCGGGGTGTGCCAAGGGGTGCGCGCATCCAGCAGCCGCCAGCCTCACGCTCGTTGCCACTCCTGATGGGTACGATCTCGTTCGAGACGGCCGCGCCGGCGACGCGCCCGCCTCGTGCGGGCTGACCGAGGCTGCTCTTGTTGCGGTGCCTGCACGTTTCGTCGAGGGCCGCCCATGAGACACACCTTCGAGACAGACGGAGCCCGCATTTACGCGCAGTCGTTCGCCATCATCCGCGCCGAGGCCGAGCTGGCGGGATTTTCGCCCGACGAGGAAAGCGTGGTCGTGCGCATGATCCACGCCGCCGGTCTCGTCGGCCTCGAGCGCCATGTCCGCTTCACGCCAGGGATGGCGGTGGCGGCGCGCGCCGCACTCGAGGCCGGCGCGCCGATCCTGTGCGATGCACGCATGGTCAGCGAGGGCATCACACGCGCGCGCCTGCCGGCTGACAACGCGGTCGTGTGCACGCTGCATCATGACAGCGTGCCGGCCCTTGCCCGTGACCTGGCGACCACCCGCTCGGCCGCCGCGGTGGAGTTGTGGCGGCCATACCTGGCAGGGGCTGTCATCGCCATCGGCAACGCGCCGACCGCGCTGTTTCATCTGTTGAACCTGCTGGCTGATCCCATCGTGCCGCGGCCAGCCGCCATCATCGGTTGCCCGGTCGGGTTCGTCGGGGCCGCTGAATCGAAGGCCGCCTTGATCGCCGACCCGCCGGCACCCGCGCTCGTCGTCGAGGGCCGGCTGGGTGGGTCCGCCATCACGGTTGCCGCCATCAACGCACTCGCCAGCCGGTTAGAATAGAGGCAAGCGCCATGGGCAAGATCATCTGCGCCGGCCTGGGGCCGGGCGACCCCGATCTCCTCAGCGTACGCGCCGACCGGGTCGTGCGCGGTGCCGCTCACGTTGCGTACTTTCGCAAGAAGGGACGGCCCGGCAATGCCCGCCGCATGGTCGATGGACTGCTGGCGGCCGGCGTCGTCGAGCATGCGATGGAATATCCGGTCACGACCGAATTGCCGTTCGACAGCCCCGCGTACATCGGCTTGCTCGCCGCCTTCTACGACGACTGGGCCGATCGGCTGGCGGCGCTGTCCATCACGAGCGACGTTGTCGTCCTATGCGAGGGCGACCCGCTGTTCTACGGCTCGTTCATGCATCTCTACATTCGGCTCAAACACCGCGCCGACGTCGAGGTGATCCCGGGCATTCCTGGCATGGTGGGCTGCTGGAATGTTGTTGGCGAGCCGATGGCCTGGGGCGACGATACACTCACCGTGCTGATGGGCACGATGGCGGAGGACGAACTCGCTGCCCGTACGCGTGGGGGGGAAGCGCTCGTGATCATGAAGACGGGTCGCAACCTGCCGAAGGTGCGGCGCGCGCTCGAACAGGCCGGGCGGCTCGGCGAGGCCTGGCTCGTCGAACGCGGCACCATGCCGGGCGAGCGCATCGTGAAGCTGGCTGACGTGGCGAGCGCTGACTGTCCGTATTTCGCCATCGTGCTCGTTCCCGGCAACGGCCGTCGGCCGGAGACACCGGAATGAGCCCGGCCGGCACACTCGTCATCGCCGGGCTCGGACCGGGCGATGATCGTCTGGTCACGCCCGAGGTGACGGCCGCACTGGCGGAAGCAACCGACATCGTCGGGTATGGGCCCTATGTCGCGCGGGTTCCCGAACGTACCGGGCAGGCGCGACACGCCAGCGACAACCGCGAGGAGATCGCGCGGGCTCGCGAGGCGCTGACCCTCGCCGCCAGCGGACGCCGCGTCGTCGTCGTCTCGTCGGGCGACCCGGGCGTCTTCGCCATGGCCGCGGCCGTGTTCGAAGCGCTGGAAGGCGCGCCGCACTGGCACGCTCTCGACATCCGCGTGCTGCCGGGGATCACCGCCATGCTGGCCGCCGCCGCAGCGGCAGGCGCGCCGCTCGGTCACGATTTCTGCGCCTTGAACCTCTCCGACAACCTGAAGCCGTGGGCATTGATCGAGAAGCGCCTGCGGCTCGCCATCGAGGCGGATCTGTGCATCGCGCTCTACAATCCCCGCTCCAAGGCGCGGCCCGAAGGGTTCGAGCGCTCGCTCGCGGTTCTGCGAGAGACGTGCGAGGCCCACCGCCTCATTGTTTTCGCCCAGGCACTGGCGAGCCCACGGCAGCGGGTGGAGACCGTGACGCTTGCCGAAGCGCAGGCCAGCATGGCGGACATGCACACCGTGGTCATCATCGGCAGCAGCGCAACCCGCCGCGTCGGTTCGTTCACCTATACGCCCAGAGGTGCCCGGTGAGTGTCGGCGAGCCAGTCCATCACCTCCTCGACCGTTTCCGCGCGGCGGCGCGGGGGCATCTGCGGCCGCTCGATCAGCACCACCGGCAAGCCGAGACGGCGGGCCGCGACCAACTTGGCGTCCGCGCCGGCACCGCCGGAGTTTCTGGCGATGACGAGTTGCGTGCCGTGCCGCTGCATCAAGGCGCAGTCCCCGTCGATATCGAACGGCCCACGCGCAATCACGATCTCCACCCGTGCCAGCGGCAGCGGGTGCTGCGGTGGATCGACCAGGCGAACGAGATAGTGGTGCTGCGGTGCGTGCGCGAAGGCGGCGAGATGCTGGTTGCCGATGGCCAGGAAGATCCGCGTCGGCGGGATCGGCAGCGCCGCAACGGCATGGGCCAGGTCGGGCACCCCGCGCCAGCGATCCCCAGGTCCGGCCTGCCACGGCGTTCGCTCCAGGGCCAGCAGCGGCACGCCGCATCCGGCGCAGGCGGCAGCGGCGTTGGCGCTGATCTCAACGGCAAACGGGTGGGTGGCATCGACAACGTGCGTGATGGCTTCATCGCGCAGGTAGCGACAAAGGCCAGCGACACCTCCAAAGCCGCCGATGCGCGTCGGCAGCGGCTGCCGGACCGGGGCAACCGTCCGGCCGGCATAGGAGAAAACCGCGTCGAGGCCGGCGGCCTTCACGGCGACCGCCAGGCGGCTGGCTTCCGTGGTGCCGCCGAGAATGAGGACGCGCGTCATGGGTGATCCGGCCCCTGCGTGGCTTTCGATCGTCGGGATGGGCGAAGATGGCCTTGAAGGCCTTGCCCCCGCAAGCCGCGCGGCGCTCGACCGGGCCGAGATCATATTCGGCGGGCCGCGACATCTCGACCTTGCCGGCGCGGGAGCACGCGGCCGGCCCTGGCCAGTACCGTTCTCCGTTGCGCCCGTCCTGGCGTTGCGTGGGCGTCGGGTCGCGATTTTGGCATCCGGCGATCCGTTCTGGTACGGGGCCGGCGGGAGCCTTGCGGCCGTTCTCGCGCCCGATGATTGGCAGGCTTTTCCGGCCCCCTCGACCTTCGCGCTGGTCGCGGCTCGGCTGGGTTGGCGTATCGAGGAGACCGATTGCCTCGGACTTCACGCGATGCCTTTCGAGCGGCTCGTGCCGAAACTGAGGAATGGCTGGGCGGCCATCTGCCTCGTGCGGGACGGACCCGCCGCGGGCAGCCTGATGCGTTGGCTCGACGCGCGGGGCTATGGTGCTTCAACAGTTTGGATATTGGAGGCACTGGGTGGGCAGCGCGAGCGGGTGCGGCAGTTTCCCGCCAGTGGACCCGTTCCCGAAGATATCGCCGCTCCCGTGGCGGTGGCTTTCATCGCCACGGGGCCGCCAGGCCTGCCGGGGACGAGCGGGCTTGCCGACGATGCTTTCCGGCACGATGGACAGATCACGCGGCGGCCGATCCGCGCCTTGACGCTGTCGGCCCTGGCCCCGCGACCGGGGGAGCGGTTGTGGGACATCGGTGCCGGCTCGGGTTCGGTGGCAATCGAGTGGCTCTTGGCGACGGGGTCGAGGGGGCACGCCATCGCCATCGAAGCGCGGGCCGACCGAGCCGAGGCCATCCGCGCCAACGGGCAGGCATTCGGGCTGGAAGACCGGTTGAGCGTCGTCGCGGGACGAGCCCCGGCGGCGCTCGCGGGATTGGCACCGCCAGATGCCGTTTTCCTTGGCGGCGGCGCGGACGGTGCGCTGCTGGCGGCCGTGTGGCAGGGTCTGCCGGCCGGCGCGCGCCTCGTCGTCAATGCCGTCACTCTGGAGACGGAGGCGCTTCTGATCGAATGGGCAGGACAGCACGGCGGCGAGCTTGTGCGCATCGAGATCGCCGAAGCCGCGCCACTCGGCCGCTTTCGCGGCTGGGTTCCAGGCCGCCCCATCGTGCAATGGAGTGTGACACGATGAGAGCGGCGGGGCTGGGGTTCAATTCGGCGGCAACGGCCGCTTCGCTGCGTGACGCCCTCGACCGGGCTGGCGGCGTGGACGGTCTCGTCGTCCTGGCGACGGCCGCCGCGAAAGCCGACGCCGGCCCCCTGCGCGAGTTGGCCGCGACGCTGGGCCTGCCGATCAGGGCTGTGACCCGCGGCGAGCTGGCGACCGCTCCCGTCCTGACCCGCTCGACCCGCGTGGCGGCGCTTTATGGCACGGGCAGTGTCGCCGAGGCGGCCGCTGTGGTCGCCGCAGGACCCGCCGCACGGTTGGTATCTGCACGCGCGGTTTCTGCCGACGGACACGCCACCGCCGCCATTGCGGATCGTGAGGGCCCATGACGGTGCATTTCATCGGTGCCGGTCCTGGCGCGCCAGACCTCATCACCCTGCGGGGGCGCGATCTGATCGCGGCGTGTCCGGTCTGTCTTTATGCCGGGTCACTGGTTCCGCAGGGCGTGCTCGCGTTCTGTCCGCCCGGGGCCCGCATCATCAACACCGCATCCCTGTCACTGGACGAGATCATCGCAGAGATCGCGCGCGCCCATGGCGAAGGCTCCGACGTCGCGCGCCTCCACTCCGGTGACGTGTCGCTGTGGTCGGCCATGGGCGAGCAGGTGCGTCGCCTCGAGACCCTCGGCATTGCCTACACCGTTACGCCCGGCGTGCCGTCGTTTGCCGCCGCGGCCGCCACGCTGGGTGCCGAGTTGACCCTGCCGGGTCTTTGCCAATCGGTCGTGCTGACGCGCACGACGGGCCGGGCGACCGCAATGCCCGAGAGTGAGAATCTGGCGGCCTTTGCGGCAACGGGAGCGGTGCTGGCTATTCATCTGTCGATCCATGTCCTCGAACAGGTCGTCGCCGACCTCGTCGTGCACTACGGCCCCGACTGCCCGGCGGCCGTGGTCTGGCGCGCGAGCTGGCCCGATGAACGCGTCGTGCGGGCGTGCCTGCGCGATCTCGTCGCCGCCGTAGGAGAGGTGCCCGAGCGCACCGCGCTGATCCTGGTCGGCCGCACCCTGGGGGCCCGCGACTTCGCCGAGAGCCGCCTGTATGCCGGTGACTACGACCGGCGGTTTCGTCCGCGTGGCACCAGCCCGCGGTTTCCGGAGGCCGAATGACGTCGATTGCAGCCCCTCGCTCTCTGCCGGCCGGTCTCGTTGTCTCGGCTGCCGCGTCCGGGTCGGGCAAGACCACCGTGACCCTCGGCCTGTTGCGCGCGTTGCGCCGCCGGGGGCTCGCGGTGCAACCCTTCAAGTGCGGACCCGATTACATCGACCCCGTTTTTCATGGCGTCGCGAGCGGTCGGCCCTGCCTCAACCTCGACGGCTGGGCGATGACGGCTGGTCTCATCGCGCATCTGGCCCGTGCGGCCCACGACGCCGACCTGATCGTGGCGGAAGGCGCGATGGGGCTGTTCGACGGCGCGGCCTTGCGGGGTGCGGCCGGCAATGGAGCGAGCGCCGATATCGCGGCGCTGATGGGGTGGCCCGTCGTCCTCGTCCTGGATTGCGGCGGGCAGGCGCAGACGGCCGCCGCTGTCGCGCTCGGGATGACGCAGTTCCGGGCGGATGTGCGGATCGCCGGGGTGATACTCAACAAGGTCGCGAGTCCGCGGCACGAGGCGCTTGTGCGGGCCGGCTTTGCGGGATTGTCGTTGCCCATTCTCGGTGCCCTGCCACGCCAGGCCAGTGTGGCTCTCCCCGAGCGGCACCTCGGACTGGTCCAGGCCGGAGAACTCGGCGACCTGGACGCCATCCTGGATGCCGCCGCCGGGCTCATGGACGCGCACGTCGATCTCGACCGCCTGATCGCGGCTGCTGGCCAGGTGGCACTGCCGGCCGCAGACAGCGCGCAGATGCCGCATCCGCCCGGCCAACGCATAGCGATCGCGCGCGATCAGGCGTTCTCGTTCGTCTATCCGCATCTGGTGGCCGGCTGGCAGCAGGCGGGTGCCGAGGTTCTTCCTTTCAGTCCGCTGGCCGACGAGGGGCCCGACCCGTCAGCCGATACCTGCTGGTTGCCGGGCGGCTACCCGGAATTGCACGCCGGCCGGCTGTCGGCCGCGCACCACTTTCGCCGGGAGCTTGCCGCTTTTGCCATGACGCGGCCGGTCCATGGTGAATGCGGGGGCTACATGGCGATGGGCGAGGCACTGGTCGATGCGGACGGCATCGCCCATCCGATGGCCGGCCTACTGGGCCTCGTGACGTCGTTTGCCGCGCGCAAGCTGCATTTAGGTTACCGGAGAGCCCGGCTCATGGGCGCAGTCCTGGGTTATCCCGCCGGGTCTACGCTCGTCGGCCACGAGTTTCACTATGCGAGCATTGCCGAGACGCGAGATGATCCACTCGCGCATGTCACCGATGCGGGCGGGGCCGTCGTCGCAGAAACAGGCTCGCGTCGTGGAATGGCCAGCGGGTCGTTCTTCCATCTCATTGCCGCTGGCGCACAGTCCGCTTGACGCACGGTCGCGGCTCGCGTCTACATCGGGCTCGTGCACGGCGTCCCAGCATGCGCAAAGCGCAGGGACGTAATCAGGGAATGGGGAAGGGCGGACCCAGTTGCGGCGCCCTATGCCCCAGCCGCCCCCGCGACTGTATGCGGTGAGTTCGCCTCCGCAGATGCCACTGGGCTCCAGAGCCTGGGAAGGCTGGAGGCGGGCAGCGACCCGCGAGCCAGGAGACCGGCCCTGCACGTCAACCTAAACCGCCGTCGGTGGGACGGCCTGGAGAACCTCTATGCACATTGAACCCGGACTGGTCGACGCCTCTAAAATCGTGCTCAGTTACGCGACCGCCGCAGCGGCCGGCGGCTATGCCATCAAGCTCGCCGTCGACGACACGGCACGGCAGGGCCTCGTCTCGCTCGTCGCACGGTCGATCGCGACGACCGCGCTCGTCTTCTCGTTCTTCGAAGTGCTGCCTCACTATCCGACCGGCGTCTCGGAGGTTCACTTCATCTTCGGCTCAACGCTGTTTCTTCTGTTTGGTGCCGCGCCGGCCGCCATCGGTCTGGCGCTCGGCCTGCTACTGCAGGGCTTGTTGTTTGCTTCGCCCGACCTTCCGCAATACGGCATGAATGTCACGACGCTGCTGGTGCCGCTGTTCGCCGTGCAGGCACTCGCCGACCGGATCGTCGCTCCGAATACGCCCTACGCCGATCTTGGATACGGGCAGGCGCTGGCGCTCTCGACGGCGTTTCAGGGTGGTGTCGTCGCCTGGGTGGCATTCTGGGCCCTGTATGGAGGCGGCTTCGGCGCCGAGAACCTCTCGTCGGTCGCGGTCTTCGGCGGAGCATACATGCTGGTTGTCCTGATCGAGCCAGTCCTGGATCTGGCCGTCCTTGCTGCGGCGAAGTTCGCCCGTGGCCTGACATCGACCGGGCTGTTCACGTCGCGGCTGCACGCGGCCTCCGTTTGATCTTAGCCGTTGGGTGACGGCCGGTCGTGGCCGTCACCTCACCAGAGCTGTCCCATGATCGAACTCCATCTGATCGGGATCGGCACGGGCAACCCCGATCATCTCACTCTGCAGGCGATCAAGGCCCTCAACCGGGCCGACCTGATCCTCCTGCCGCTCAAAGGTGCCGACAAGGCGGACCTGGCCGAGACGCGGCGGGCGATCATCGCCGAGGTTGTCACCAACCCGGCCGTGTGCGTCGCCGCCTTCGACATGCCTCGCCGCGATGCCGATAGCGCCGACTACAAAGCCGGTGTCGAGGCTTGGCACGAAGCGATCGCGGTCGCCTGGCAGCGGCAAATCGAGGCGCATATCGGCACGTCGGGTCGCGTTGCCTTGCTCGTCTGGGGCGATCCGTCGCTCTACGACAGCACCCTGCGGATCGCCGGCCGGCTAGCTCGGGATCGGCCCGTCCGCATCGAGGTCGTCCCCGGTATCACCTCCATCCAGGCCCTGACGGCGGCGCATGGCATTCCGCTCAATGCCATCGGAGCCAGCGTCATGGTGACTACGGGCCGGCTCATCACCGAGAGCGGCTGGCCGGCCGCGGTCGATACCCTCGTCGTCATGCTCGACGGCGAGTGCGCGTTCCGTCACCTTCCGGCGGAAGACGTCGCGATCTGGTGGGGTGCCTACCTCGGTCTGCCGCAGGCCATGACGCTGGCGGGTCCTCTCGCCGACGTCGGGCCGCGCATCATCGCGGCCCGCGCGCAAGCCCGCGCCGACCACGGGTGGATCATGGACATCTATCTGCTGCGGCGACGGCCGGGCGCTGGCTCGGCGACGTAATCGCAGGCATCTCCCATTGTCACGCGACACGAACACGCCATCGCAGGGCCTCGCCAAGAGCAAAGAGGTTGCCGTAAGCTCGCAGGGCCCGCGCGGCCGTCGCATACGGTCACCAGACTGACCCGCCGAAGCAGTTCGACATGACGCGAAGTTTCGTTTTGATGGCCGTGGTCGTCGCGGGCCTGATGGCCGTGCCCGCACAGACCCGAGCCGGCGCGTGGACGCCGGAAAAGACAGAGCGCGTCGACAGGCTCGTCGATCTCTACCTCCGCCCTGGGGCGGACGGGGTTGCCCGCAGCGTGCCATCGGTGGCGATCGCGATCGGGGGTGCTGACGGGCTGCTGCTGTCCAAGGGTTATGGGGTCGCGCGGCCTGGCCGTTCGGCGAGTGGGCGTACCGTTTATCGCATCGGCTCGCTGGCCAAGGCGTTCACGGCGGCTGCGGTGTTGTCGCTGGTCGCCCGACCGGAGGCGGCGGCTCAGCTGCCGGCACCGGCGACCGTCCACCTGGACACGCCCGTCGCCGGCCTGCTCGACGGCGTGGGACACTGGCGTATTCGAGAGCATGGCCCGGTAACGCTGCGCGATCTGCTGACCATGCGCTCCAACTTGCCGAACTTCACACAGACCCCACCGCGTGACGTCGATCCGTGGGGCAGCATCGCCGCGCCGCAGCTTCTGGGGGCGGTCAGGACTCTCTCGACCTCACCGACAGGCTTTGGGTTCGAGTATTCCAACACGAACTATTTTCTGCTGAGCGAGATCGTCGAGCGCCTCACAGGTCGCACCTTCAGAGAGGAAGTACGCGCCCGCGTATTGGCACCGGCTGGCCTGACGCGGACGTTTCTCGGAGGCGAGCCGATCGCAGATACCGACGTCGCCGTGCCCGGTTATGGCCGCCGGCCAGCCTTTGCGCTCGGCGAATGGCTGAAGGGCAGTGCTGATGCAGCCAGTTCGGCCGAGGACCTGTTTGCATGGAACCACGCGCTGATGGAGACCGAGGCCATTCCGGTGCCGGTGCGGACCGCGATGTGGACGCCTGCCGCCCGGATCGGGCCGAGCCTTTGGTATGGCATGGGCTGGTTCATCGAAATCGACGAGCAGCGAGGGACAGAGGAGTATTTCCACTCCGGGACGGTGCCGGGATACACGGCCTTCAACCTGATCAGCCGACGCGTCGATGATGCAGGATGGGTGTCGGTCAGCATTTTGACCAACCGTGACGAAGTGGACGGGCTGGAGAACCTGGCCTCCGAGATCGTGGCGATCATACGGGAGTAGCGGCGGGCCCCGCGGATGCCTCCCGGCCGGCTCCGCTGCGCCACGGTCCGCTCCGCTGCGCCAGTGTGCTGGGCACTCTCTCGCCGTATTCCTTGTTCCCTTCGGTTTCCCTGGAAGCGCTACGTCGGGGCCGGCCCGCCAGAGTTTCACATCAGCCCGCGTAAAGTAAAAAGCCGCGCCAGCCCCTCTTCAGGGCCGACGCGGCGTCGAGACGGTACCGCGAGGACGTGGGCGCGATCGCTCGCGCCCACCCGCTCAGTCGAACTTGATCGTGAAGCCGCCAAGAAGCGTGCGTCCTTGGCCGGGCTTTGCACCGTCCTGCAAGTCGGCGACGTACAGTTCGTCGGTGAGGTTGTGTCCGGCCGCGAACAGCGAGAACTGCTCGGTCACGTGCCAGTTGGCGCGCGCCGACAACAGCCACACGTCGTCCACCTGACCGCCCACGAGTTCGTCGGCGTCGCCGCCGTCGCAGCCGACGTCGAGGTTTCCGTCCTCGTCGATACAGGTCAGGGCAACGCTATTGAGCGAGTTGCTGAAGAACGCGCCGCGATACGTGTAGGTGAGGCTGGCGTCCCAGATGTTCTGGTAGGCCACGCCGGCCGTCAGAGAAGCGACGTGCTTGACCGTGAAGGGCACGTCGTTGCCAGAAACGTCCTGCAGGGCAAAGTCCTCGAACACCGAGTCCTGGCCTGAGCGGATCTCGTTGTTCGTGTACGTGTAGGAGGCGACGCTGAACAGGTTCCAGGGGCCACCCGTCCAAGCGCGGCTGTCGGCTCGGACCGCCATCTCCACGCCATTGAACTGCACTTCGTCGAGGACGCCGAAGACGTTGTTGCCGATGTCGTCGGTGAAAGCTTCCTTGATCTGATAGTCGTCGATCAGGCTGTGGAAGTAGGCGACGTCGAAGGTGAAGCCGCGCAGCGCGGTGCTGCGGACGCCGATCTCGAAGTTGTCGCCGATGTCGGCCAGGATCGGGAAGTCGCCTTCGGCGACGTTGTGGGGACCGATACCGCGGTGGTATCCGCCATACAGCGTCGAGCGCGGCATGAACTCCCAAGCCACAGCGACACCGGGCAGAACCTCGTCGATGGTGGTGGAGCCGGTGGAGAGCGGCAGGTCATCGGGATCGCCACGGAAGACCTGGCGCAGCGAGACGTCGTAGCTCTCGAAGCGCAGGCCGGGTGTGACCGTCAGTGTCGGCGTGACGTGCACCGCGGTCTGGATGAAGGCCGCGAACGAGTCGGCCTCGAAGATATCCAGCTCGGCGTTGTCAGGGAATCCACCTGCTTCGCTGGCAAAGCAGTTGCCGGAATTCTTGTTGTCCAGCACCTGGCCCACCAGTCCGAAGCTCGTGCAACGACGATGCTTCTGATGCTCGTAACGGGCACCGGCCTGGATGTCCTGCTTCATGTCGCCGAAGAACGGGAGGTTGGCGAATTCGATGCGGCTGTCGACACCGTAGATCTCGAAGTCGCGAACGCGGCCACGCATCCAACCGCCGTCGGCCAGACCGGCCTCGCGGCTCGAGTAGCGGTTGCGCTCGTGGTCGCTGCCATAGACTCGCGTGGACAAGGTGACGTCGTCGGTGATGTACAGGTTGTGGGCGGCCTGCAGACGCCAGTAGTCGGCGTTGAACGTATTGAACGCGGTGCGGTCGTCGTCCTGGGCACCCGTCTTGTCTCGCCCGTTGGCGAAGAACGCTTCGATCGGACCGACGAAGTTGTCCTCGTCGTAGTCGTCGCGCTGCCAGAAATAAACACCCGAGACCGTCAGATCCTGCTTGTCGTTGCGCCAACCGAGCGCACCGTAGAGATCGTTGAAGCGCAGGCGCTCGTTGTCCCAGGCCCCGGAACCGTCAGCGCCCGTGTAGGACACCACCGCGCCGACGTTGCCGAGGTTCTGGCGGGTGTGAACGTGACGCTGGTTGCCGACTTCCTGCAGCGAGTCTTCGGTATAAGACAGCGCGCCTTTGATGACCGTTTCGGACTTACCGAACGGGTTGAGATTTTGGAAGTTGACGACGCCGTGGTTGTTGAGCGGGCCATGCGCGAAGACGGTGCCACGCAGAACCTCGATGTTCTCGATGCGGTCGATCGGCGGGGTATAGTGCGTCGATGGATCGAGGTAGCTCGTGTAGTTGATCGACTGGCCGTCCTCCATGTTGAGGACTTTGCGCGAGCGCCGGAAGTTGGAGCCGCGGATGCCGATGCCGCCGTGGCGCGCCAGTCCGTCGTCGTTGACGGTGACCACGCCGGGCACCGCGACCAGAGCCTCGTGGATCGTCAGCGGCCGCTCCTGGTCGAGCTGTTCGCGTGCCACCCGAGTCGCACCGCCCGAATAATTCTGAAGGTCGGAGGGAAGGACGCTCGACGGGTCGACGGGGGAGGTCGATTGCTTCGCCGACGTTGTCAGACGGCCGTCGTCGGCCGTGCGTCCACCAGATGCCGCGGTACCTGCGGGCGCTTCCTGCGGCGTCGAAACGTCGATCCCCGGAAGTGCCGTCTGTGCCACGGCCACGTGCGGCACCAAGGCCACTGTGCTGACCGACAGCAACAATTGCCATCTTTTCATGCGATTTCTCCCCTCCGTCCACTCGTCCCGCAAGCTGCGCGCCGTCCCGTGCGCTTCAGAATGCACTGCGTCCCTGTCAGGCCGGATCCTGCGCGATCGGCAGTTTCCTTCATTCAAGTGGTACTTTCTGCGGGGTGAGGCGGTAAATTCCGATGATGGCAACGGCGCTGCCAATAGTTCCCGAATCAACCGTTTAGCGCTGCAAAATCGTGGCTTCTGCGCAACGGTTAGTGCCGGTGATTCGTTTCGGGAAATTCATGCAACTCTGCGGGGCCCGCTACACCCCGGCCCGTCTGTCCGTCGGGGTCGATCGGAAGAACCGCGCGCAGGACGGCCCCTTTTGCATCACGACGATTGAACGCGAACGCGCCGGATAGCCCCTCGATCCGCTCGCGCATCGTGCTCAGTCCGTAGCCCAGCTCTTGAGCGAGGCCCGGTCCGGTCCCATCGTCGGCAATCTCGACCAGAACGCGCTGCCGCGGTAGCTCGTCGCCGCCCTCGCCGGATGGCTCGATCCGGACGCGAATCTCGATCCGCTCGGCACCAGCGTGCCGGAAGGTGTTGGTCAGACCTTCCTGCACCACGCGGTAGATCGTCAGGGTCTGGGTCTTGTCCAGGACGCGGACGGCCGGGTCGATTTCGAGGTCGATCGTCGTCGTCATGTCGCGCGAGCGCCAGCCGGCGACGAGGCCCTCGATGGCTGCGGCGAGGCCTAATTCATCGAGGCCGGCCGGGTAGAGCTTGCGCAGGACGCGGCGATTGGTGTCCTGGATGGCTTCGACCTGGGTCAGGATGGTCGCCGTGCGGGTGGCGATCCGCTCCATCGAGGGCGACGGACGTTCGCTGTCACGCCGCAGGCCGGTCGCTTCGGCGCGCACCGAGAACAGCCACGGTCCCAGCTCGTCGTGCAACTCGCCCGCGATCTCGCGTCTCTCCTCGTCCTGGATTTCAACGAGGCGGCGGTTCAGGCGCTGGTTCTCCAGGCGCGCCGACATCAGTGCCGCGGCCAACGTATTGATGCGACCGACGATCGCCTCGAACTCGCGCTGGGGTTGCGGGGGCATGGTCACCGTGTAGTCGCCGGCCTCCAGACGCCTGAGGGCCGCGGCCACGTCGGCGAGCGGGGTGAGGGCGCGGGCCAGGATCGCCCCAGTGAGCAGAAGGACGCCGAGAGCGACGCCCGCACCAGCCAGTGAAACCGTCGCCAAGGCCTCGGCCACTTCGGCGAACTCATCCTCC
Source organism: Hyphomicrobiaceae bacterium (assembly GCA_033765285.1). Classification (GTDB taxonomy): domain Bacteria; phylum Pseudomonadota; class Alphaproteobacteria; order Rhizobiales; family Hyphomicrobiaceae; genus Filomicrobium. The sequence goes on from JANRIE010000057.1 coordinate 48,047, forward strand.
GGGCGCGGCGAAATGCGGATCGCGACCTGCTCGCCACCGATGAGCCGCAGCGGCACGACGATGGGATTGGGTTCCTGCCAAAGCTTGCCGACGAGCCAAGCCGGCCAAGGCGAGCCGCCCGGACCCGCGGCGACGGGTGTGTCGCTGGTTGTGCCATCGCCGCTCTCCTTGGTCACTGCAATGGTGACGTGACGCATGCGCGCCAGGCGCTCCACGTAGGCTTCCAAGGCAACGCGGGTGGGACCAGACCCCGTTTCGGTGCCGACCGATGCGTGCAGAAAGTCGCGGGTGAGCCGCATGACGGCCTCGGTCTCGGCGCGCACGCGCGGGCCCGCCTCGATGAACAGCATCAGGATGATCAGGGTGAAGCCGCCGAGGAGCAATCCCCAGATCATCAAGCTCAGGCGCATGTGCAGCGGCATCTTCGCGGCTCCCCGGTTGCGGCGTGCGATCGTGCCCAAGGCTTCTTTACCGGGCAGGGCAGCGCGTCAATGCGTGACATGCGAAGCGGCGCGGAACATTCCGCTCGATTGCCGGGAAGTCTGTCCATTGAAGCGAAGCGGCGTACCGGACATTTTCGGAGTCCACCTGAGCGGGCGGTCGCCGCCGGAGTTCGTCCATGCAACTTCTCGTCATCGACGATCACCCGATCGTGCTCTCCGGGCTTGTCTCGCTGCTCGCCGAAGAGACCGACATCGTCGTGCACAAGGCGACGACCGGCGCGGAAGGCCTTCAGGCTTTCAAGCGGATCGGGCCGGACGTTTCTATCATCGACATCAACCTGCCCGACGTCAGCGGCTTCGAACTCGCCAGGACATTCAAGGCGGCCGACGACGCCGCGCGCTTCATCGTCTTCACCATGAGCGACGATGCCGTGCTCGCGATGGAGGCGCTCGACTGCGGCGCAGCCGGGTTCATCAGCAAGAACGACGACCCGTCGCGATTCATCGAGGCGATCCGACAGGTGGCAGCCGGGCGCACGTGGCTGCCGGACGACCTCGCGGGCGAGATCGCACTGCACCGCATCGGTGCCGGCCACACATCGGGGGTGCTGACGGACCGAGAACTGAAGATCCTCCAGTTGCTGGCGCATGGCCGCAACATGAGCGAGGTCGCGGAGGCGGTCGGCGTCTCCTACAAGACCGTGACCAACGACGCCTCCATCATCCGCGAAAAGCTCAATGCGCGCACGCCACTCGAGATGGTGCGGATCGCTGTCCAGTCGAAACTCGTTTGAGGCTGGCGATGGCGCAGGCGGCCCAACGCTCACTGTTGCAGACGGTGTCGCTGCGCAAGCTGCTGGCGACCGCTGTGCTCGGGACGATTGCCCTCACGCTCGTCTTCGGTGCCAGCCTTTCCACGCTGCACGCGGTGGAGAAGGTGCGTACCGAAATGGAGGCGGCGATCGCGGTTGGCGCGCGGATCGCGCGCAACGCGGTCGACGATGTCGATGAACGGTCGAAGCCGCGGCGGCGGCTCGAACTGCTGGTCGCCGATTTCGACGGAGACCGGCATCTGCGTGCCTTCTTCGTCAACCCCGACGGATCGGTGGCGGCGGCCTCGCGCCTGGCCGTGCCCGAAGAGCCGGTGCCGGGCTGGCTGATCGACTTTATCGGACACGAGCCGATCGTCGTTTCCGTCGCGTTGCCGTCCGCGTTTCATGGCTACGGCGGGCTGGCGCTGCAAACGGACGCCAGAAACGAGATTGGCGAGGTCTGGGCCGATACCATGAACCTGCTCGCGATCCTCGCAGTGTTCTGTGCTCTGATCGTGGGGCTTTCTCTCCTCGCATTGCGCTGGATCCTCGATCCGCTGCGCGTGCTGTCGCAGGGTATCGCCGACGTCGGGAACCGGCCGGGCAGCGCGCGTCCGCTCGCCGAGAGCGGGCCGATGGAACTGGTGGCGGTCTGCCGCGGCTTCAACGATATGGTGGTGCGCCTGGAGGCGGCCGAGGCGCGTTCAGCGGCACTCAACGACCAACTCGCCCACGTGCAGGAGGAGGAACGCGCCGAAATCGCGCGTGACCTGCATGACGAAATGGCCCCCTTGCTGTTTGCGATGGACGTCGATACGGCTGCCGTGACGCGTGCGTGCGGGGAGGGCAACAGCGACGCGGCGCTGATGCGCCTCGAACTCGTGCGCGGCTCCATCGACCACCTGAAGCGCAACGTGCGCGACCTGCTGGGTATCCTTCAGCCGGCGGCTCTGGTCGATCTGGGGCTTGCCCATGCGGTCGGACAACTCGCGCAGTTCTGGCGCAAGCGGCATCCAGGACTGGTGCTGACGACCGAAGTCCCGCCCTACAGCCTTGGCGCGACCGTCGACGCGGTGGTCTACCGGGTCGTTCAGGAAAGCCTCAACAATGCGTTGCGTCATGGTGCCCCGCGCAGGATCTCGGTTCGGGTCAGCGATCACGACGGCGATGTCGTGGTCGAGATCGACAACGATGGCGGCGGCCTCGGCCCTGAAGCCGCGCCTAGGTCCGGCTATGGCATCCGGGGCATGACCGACAGGATCGCCGCACTGGGTGGCAGCCTCAGCGTGCGCAACAGCGCCGATGGCCGAGGCGTCATGGTGCGGGCGCGCATCCCTGGCGAACTTGCCGAGACGCTGCCTGGCCGCGCGCTGGGTGCGCCACACGCCGTGGTCCTGCAATGAAGCTCCTCGTGGTCGATGATCATGCGATCGTGCGCGAAGGACTCCGCCGGCTGATCAACGATCTCATGGGCAGTGCGGTCTCCATTCACGACGCCGAGGACGGTCGGCAGGCCCTCGAGCTGTTCCGGCGTCTGAAGCCAGACATCGTCCTCCTCGATCTCAATATTCCCGCGATCGGCGGCCTTGAACTGTTGCGACGTCTGATGATCGAGCAGCCCACCGCGCGGATCATCATATTCAGCATGCGATCCGAGCCGATTTACGCGGCGCGCGCGCTGCGGCTGGGTGCCAAGGGATACCTGAGCAAGGGCGCGGGGTCGGCCGACCTCATCGAGGCCATCAAGCGGGTGCGCGACGGCAGTTTCTATATCGAGCAGGAGATCGCCACGCAGCTCGCCGTGGGCAATTTTTCCGGCAATGAAGACCCCTTGCAATTGCTCTCGACACGCGAACTCGAAATCCTGCGCCTGCTGGGCGAGGGCAAGTCGCTCATGCAGATCGCCGAAGCGTGCGGCGTCTCCTACAAGACGGTCGCCAACACCTGCGCGCTGATCAAGGGCAAGCTCGGATTGCAGACGACTGCCGAACTCATTCGTCTTTCCATCGAGCGCCTGATGCGATAACGCGCGCCGTTTAGCGGCCATCGGCGTTTTCGGGATCATCATCACGATTGCTTCTCCCATATTTCGGCGAACATCAGGACGCGATGGAATTGGGCCCGGGACATTGTGGAATGGTCTTCGAGAGTCATCGTCCGCTACTGTCACCTCACAAAAAAAGTGCCGTGCATGCCGGTATAAATCGCGGTTGAAGGCATGATCGCACGGAATAACCGCGTCCTTGTGTGTCTTGGTCCGAAATGGCGAACTGGACGCCGCGTAGGCCGCCCGGGATATATCGGAAAAATCAGCTTCGACATGTCCCGAAAGATCGCAGGACAATATTGGTCGGGTTTCCAGAAGGAGCGGTCCGATCTCCGGCTCTGTGTGGAAGATACTCGCAAGCGACACGACATCAAAAACAAGAACAATTCGCATCAAAAGTCCGAGGAGAGGAAAAGCAATGACATTCAGTAGACTTAGTTTCCTGGCCAGTAGCGTGCTGGCTGCTGCCGTCGGCCTGTCCGGGCCGGTCGCGGCGAACGACGAAATCGAGAAGCGGGCCAAGAACGAAAACCTCTGGCCAGCACCTGGCCGCGACAACCAGCTCACGCGTCACAGCACGTTGAAGGACATCAATCCCAACTCGGTCGGCAAGCTGCACTCCGTCTGGTCGCAGTCGACGGGTGCTTTGCGCGGCCACGAGGGCCAGCCGGTCGTCGTCGAGGTCGACGGCAAGCCGATGATGTTCTTCTCCAGCGCCTGGCCCAACATCATCCAGGCGCTCGATCTCACCGATCCGGATAACCCCGTGCAGGTGTGGAACTACAACAAGCAGACGGACCGCGACGAATCGGCTGTTCCGCGCGCCTGTTGCGACGTCGTACATCGCGGCGTCAACTACGTCGACGGCGCGGTTGTCTTCCACACGCTCGACGGCTTCATCATTTCGCTCGACGCCAAGACGGGCAAGGAAAACTGGGTCGTCAAGCATGCCTACCCAGAGAAGGGAGAAACGCATACCGGACCGACGCTCATTGCCGAGAACCTCGTCATCGGTGGGTTCGGCGGTGACGAGTTCGCCGCGCGCGGCCGTTTGTCGGCTTACGATCTCAAGACCGGCAAGAAGGTCTGGGAATGCCACTCGACCGGTTCGGACAAGGACGTCTGCCTGACGCCTGAGACGAACAAGGCCAATCCGCATTTCGGGACGGCCGGCAAGGACATCGGCATCACGAGCTATCCCTCGACGCACGGCGGCGAGTGGAAAATCGGTGGTGGTGCCTATTGGGCCTGGGGCAGCTACGACCCCGAGCTCAAGATGATCTACTGGTCGACCGGCAACCCGGGCCACTGGTCGCCGTCCTACCGCTGCGGCTACGAAGGTGACAAGCTCACCCACGAGAACTGCAACGACGGCACCTGGGACAACAAGTGGTCGATGACGACGTTCGCCCGCAAGGTCGATACCGGCGAAGTGGTCTGGGCCTACCAGATGACGCCCTTCGACCAGTGGGACTACGACGGCGTCAACGAGAACATCCTGGTCGACATGGACGTCGACGGCAAAAAGCGCAAAGTCCTGGTCCACTTCGACCGCAACGGCTTTGCCTATGTTCACGACCGCGTCGATGGCACGCTGCTGCGCGCCAACAAGTTCGTCACCGTCGACTGGGCCGAGAAGGTCGATCTGAAGACCGGCCGTCCGGTCAAGGTGAAGAAGCACTCGCCGTTCGCGGTGGGCGTCAACACTGCCGCCTGCCCCTCGGCCATGGGTGGCAAGGACCAGCAGCCCTGCGCGGTCGATCCGAAGGACCCGACCATGTTCTACTGCCCAACCAACAACTGGTGCATGGAGGACGAGCCACAGCAGCGCACGCACACCCAGCAGGGCACGGTGTATGTGTTCGCCAACGTCTACATGTATCCTGAGAAGCCGGGTATCACGGGCAAGTTCAAGAAGTTCAACGTGCTGACCGGCGAGACCGTGTGGGAGATCCCGGATCCCTATCCGAACTGGGGCGGCGCATTGGTGACTGACGGCGGCCTGGTGTTCTACGGTTCGAAGTCTGGCCACTTCCGCGCGGTCGACCGCACGTCGGGCAAGGTGTTGTGGAGCCGCAAACTCGCCTCCGGCATCATCGGCAACCCGATCACCTACAAGGTCAAGGGTAAGCAATACGTGTCGATCTTCTCTGGCCTGGGCGGCTGGATCGGGTTGCCTGTCACGGCTGGCCTCGACATGAACGACAAGTATGGCGCGATCGGTGCGACCGCCATGGCCAAGGCGACCAGCCTCGACAAGATCCCGCAGGGTGGCACGCTGCACACCTTCCGGCTGTTCGAGTGAGCCGTCAGGCATAACGACGGGGGAACGCTGCGCCTTGGCGCCGCGTTCCTCGCGTCCACTCTCTCTCCCTCAATCCGCGACCTTGCAGAGCCCGGTCCACCGCCTGGCCTCGCCCATCATTGCAACGCCGACACTGGAGAGATCATGCGCACGCTCCTGATGACCGTCCTTGCTGCATTTGCATGTGTGCAGGCGGTGCCTGCGGCGGCCAATGACCAACTCGGCTTTCGCAAGGAGGTCGACTTCGACAAGCTGACACCTGCCGAGCATACGGCCGCCCGGCGAGCCTCCCGTGATTATCGTCCGCCGACGTTCGTGGTCTGCGCCGACCCGGGCAACATGCCGTTGTCGAGCGCCGACCGGCAAGGCTACCAGAACAAGATCGCCGAATTGCTGGCGACGACGATCGGCGCGACGATCGAGTTTTTCTGGCGACCCTATATCGAGCGCGGGCTGACGCGCGAAACGTTCGCCAACCGTGAATGCGACATCCTGATGGGCATGCCCGAGGGCTATGAAGGCATCCTGACGACAATCCCCATCTACCGCTCGACGTATGTCTTTGCCACGCGTGCTGACCGCAACATCACCATTGCCGATCTCGACGACCCGCAACTCAGGACCCTGCGGCTGGGATTGTTCCAGCATTCGGGTCTGCGCGAGACGCTGTCGCGGCGCGGCGTGCGGGGTGACAACGTCGATGTGCACATCATTTCGCAGATGGCGGACCTCGACCCGACGAAGCAGCCCTGGCGGCAGGTTCAGCGGGTTGTCGATGGCGAACTCGACATCGCCGCCGTATGGGGACCGTTCGCGGGTTATGTGAAGCACAAGCTCGGGGCGCCGCTGAGCCTGCAACCGGCCAACGCGATGGACCAGCAGATCCCCCTGGAATTCAGCCTGTCGATCGGCATGCGCACGACGCACGTCCTGATGAAGTACAAGCTCGATGCCGCGTTGATCGAGGTCAAGGATCAGATCGCGGCGATCCTGAAGGAGTATGGCGTTCCCCTCGTCCAGTGCAGCAAGTGCGTCGTAGCCGGCGATATCCCCTCGCACGGCTCTTATTACGAGAGCTTCATGGCGGTGTCGCACGACCGCTACTTGAAGACCGATGCCGGTCGGCAGCGCCGCATCGACGAGAGCAAGGCAACGGCCGACCAGATCGTCTCGCGGCAGCGGCTCGACGCCTGGCTCGCCGAGGGTGCCGATGTCGACCAGGAGTTGCACAACGCCGTCGTGGCGACCGATCCCGATCGCATCGGCTACCTCATCGACAAGGGGGCCCGCATCGACAAGCCCAACGCCCAGGGCTACGCCACGCTGCACACCGCCGCGCGCAACCGTGACGCCGACATCGTCGAGTTATTGCTGGCACGAGGTGCCGACAAAGACGTGACCGATGCCGACGGCTGGACGGCGCTGATGCACGCCGCATTTCGCAACCACGTCCCCTCGATCCAGGTTCTCGCCAAGGCTGGTGCAGCTTTGGAGACTGAAAATGCGGTGGGGCTGACCGCGCTCGGAGTTGCCATCACCGAGCGCTCGTTCTGGGCCGCGAAAGCGCTGATCGAGGCGGGTGCGGCGCTCGATAGGCCCATGGGGCCTTCCGGCCTCACACCGCTGATGCTGCTGGCCACGCAGCAGCCAGCCGCCAAGCGCGAGAAACAGATCGAGCAGGGACCAGACGCCCTCGACATCGCACGCGCGCTCGTCGCGGGCGGTGCGCTCGTCAACATGGCGACAGCCGATGGTGTGACCCCGCTGATGGTTGCGGCCGGACACGACAACCCGGCCTTCATCGGGTTTCTCGTCGAGCGCGGAGCCGATCTTGCTGCCGCCAACAAGGCCGGAAAAACCGCCGTCGTGATCGCGCGCGAGGCCGGACACGACCGGGCTCGGCAAAGCCTCGAATTCCTAGCGCGCCTGGCGGTGCCACCGGGTGGCCGTGACGGGCCGGCAAAGGCCAAGACCGACGAAAAGTCGGGAAAAACGCCTCTCTAGGAAGGTGCGGCGGAGAGACTACAGTCTCTTGCAACGTGGCAGCAGTCAATGAAACCGGAATGCGCGATGACAGTGAGCCGAGAAGCCGCGCGGAGCGGTTCGGCATGGTTCTGGCGGTCCTCGCCGCGCTTTTTCTCACGCTGGCGGCTGGCCTCGAATTCGCAGGCGTCTTGCGCGGACAGTGAGGCTGCTGCCATCGGTTCGTCGCGCGTCCGACGTGGCCGGGGCGGGGTGATCCTGACGGCCCTCGCCGGCATGGCAATGGCTGCGTCCTGGCCCTCGCCACTTCGCGCCGTCGGCGATGCCACGCCTAAGCTGACGGCGCGCGTCGTCTATCTGTCCAAGGCCTATGCCGATCCACTGCCGCTGTCGCTGCTCGAGGATGTAGCGGCCGACCAGGGGCTCGCTGGCGCGCGATACGGTCACCAGCAGACTGTCGGAACCGGCAGGTTTCTGGGCCATCGTCACGAACTCGTCGAGGCGGTCGTCGGGCAACAGCAGGATGTCGTCGCCAAGGCGGCCGAGCTGCTGGCCGCCGGCGAACGCGTCATCATCGCCGATCTGATCGCCGACGATCTGCTGGCCGTCGCCGACCTGCCGGGGGCCTCCGACGCCATCATCCTGAATGTGCGCGCGCCTGACGACCGGCTGCGGCAGCGCGACTGCCGGCGCAACGTGTTCCATATCGCGCCGAGCTTTGCGATGCGGACAGACGCCCTCGCGCAGTACCTGGCCTGGAAAGGCTGGCGGCGGGCGCTTCTCGTGACAGGGTCGGCACCGAGCGATGCCCCCTTCGTGGCCGCACTTCAGCGTGCCTACAGTCGATTTGGCCTGAAGATCGTCGAGACGCGAAATTACGCGTTCAAGGCTGGTTCGCGACGAATGGATACGGGCCATCAGCAGATCCAGGCGCAGATGCCGCTCGTCACCCAGGGTGCGCCGCCTCACGATGTCGTGCTGGTGGCCGACACTGGCGAGGTGTTCGGAGAATACCTGCCCTTTCGAACCGCCGAGCCGAAGCCCGTCGTTGGCACGCATGGGCTCGTTGCGACCACCTGGCATCGTGCGTTCGAGCAATTCGGTGCCAAGACGATGCAGCAGCGCTTCGAGGACTTCGCCAAGCGCAAGATGACCGAGCGCGACCACCTCGTGTGGCTCGGCGTGCGTACGATGGGCGAAGCTGTCCTGCGTTCGGGCACGTCCGACGTGGCGGCGCTGAGGGCGTTCATGCTGTCGGACGCGTATGTCGTCGCCGGCTTCAAGGGAACCGGCCTCACCTTTCGCACCTGGAACCGGCAGATGCGCCAGCCGCTGCTGATCATGGGGCCACGGGCGCTTGTTTCGATCTCGCCGCAGGAGGGTTACCTCCACCCTAAATTCGTGACCGATACACTGGGCTTCGACGAGGCGGAAACGGCCTGCGGGCAGCCCGGATGATCGCGACTCCCCAACCCCTTCGAGCCTGCGAGGACAGACATGACCGCAGCCCCCGTCGCCGTTGCCCTGACGATGCTGTTGGCCTTCGCGCCCTTCGATCCCGCCGCGGCCGGGCGTCTCTTCGTCAGCAACGAGCGCGACAACACGGTGACCGTGCTCGATGAGGAGACGCTGGCGGTGATCAAGACCATACCGGTCGGACGTCGGCCGCGCGGCATCGTCATCACGCCGGACTTCAAGGAGGTGATCGTCTGCGCCGGCGATGACGACCGGCTCGATGTGATCGACCCCGTGACGATGGAGGTCGTCCGCACCCTCGATTCGGGGCCTGACCCCGAGCTGCTCGACGTCGACCCCCGCAACGAGCGCGTCTATGTCGCCAACGAGGACAACGCGCTCGTCACCATCATGGAGCGCGCCAGCGGCCGGGTGCTCGCCGAAGTCCCCGTCGGCGTGGAGCCGGAGGGCATGCACGTCAATTCCACCGCGACGATCGCGGTGGCGACGTCGGAAAGCACGAGCATGACGCATTTCATCGACACCCGCACGTTCGAGGTGATTGCCAATGTGCTCGTCGATACGCGACCGCGCGAGGCGCGCTTCACGCCCGACGACCGCTTCGTCTGGGCCTCCGCCGAAATCGGTGGAACCGTTGCGGTGATCGACGCGCAGACCCACGAGATCGTCCACAAGTTCCGCTTTGAGATCGCAGGCGTCCGGCCCGAACTCATCCAGCCGATGGGGATCCGGTTCACGCCGGACGGAAAGACGGCGTTCGTGGCTCTGGGGCCGGCCAACCGGCTCGCGGTCATCGACGTCGGCCGCCGCACCGTGGTGGACTACATCCTCGTCGGCCAGCGGCCGTGGCACATGACGCTGACGCCAGACGGCAGCAAGCTCTTTGTCGTCAATGGACTGACCAACGACATGACGGTGGTCGACGTGGCGGCGCGCAAGGCGGTCCGGTCGGTGCCGGTCGGTGGGCAGTTGCCCTGGGGTGTCGTCTACAAGCCTTGACAGTCGAGGGGTGGGGAGAGGGTCGTGACAAAAGTTCTGATCGGGTTGGTTGCGCTGGCCCTGCTCCTGCCGGTTGGGCCCTTCAAGGCGATCGGGCAGGAGGCGGCCAAGCCCAGCCTGCATGACCTCGCCCCGGACGCGCTGGAGAGGCTCCGCACCATCGGCCGCGGATACGGGGCGTCGATCTGCGGGGCGAGCGGCATATCGACCAAGGACGAGATCAAGCCCAAGGCCTGGTCGAAAATCCAACAGTCCTGCAGCACGTTCACGCTGGGACTGATGGACAAGATGGCCGGCGATCCCAACCAGCTCTTCAGCCTGTGCATCGGAGCCTCGTTGTTCGGGTGTCAGTCCGCGATCGGCATCCTCGAACCGTGCGAGGACCTCAAGTCGTGCCAGGCATCCCTGGGTGTGCCGTGAACAATAAACTGCCGGTGCCGGCGAATTGACGCATTGCAAAATACGCGAAATGCCGTCATTTCCTGAATCTCCACGTGCAATAATTCCTGGTTTGATGGTTTCGGGAATTATTGGAAGCATTGCACGGGAATAAATCTATAAGGAGACGGACATCATGAAGCGCGCAATCATCGCATTGGCCTCGGCCTGCCTGTTGAGCACGGCCGCATTCGCCGACGGAAAGCCGACCGACGCAGAGGCCGCCAAGATCAAAGAAGCGCTCTCGGCGTGGGGCTGCGAGGGCGGCAGCTACGAAAAAGAGACCGAGGCGACGGGCGTTTTCGAGATCGACGACGCCAAGTGCAAAGCTGGCGGTCAGTATGACTTCAAGCTCGACAAGGATTTCAAGGTGATCGCCGTTACTCAGGATTGATCTCGATATCCTTCGCGCTATACCAGAGGCCCGGTTTTGCGACCGGGCCTTTTTTGTCGATCCGATCGGTCATCGCACATATGTCGACGCCATCGCATGCACGGGTTGCGTTCACCGATCCAGGCCGCTGGAGGCGCGCTGTGGCCGTCGCTGCTCTGGGGCTGTGTGCCGTCGCGACAATGGTCACAGCCGGCGAGGTCGCCACGACGCCCGTCGGCATCTCGCCAGGCAGCGGACATGCCTTCACCGATTGCGAGGCGTCCGAGCGGTGCCCGCCGATGGTCGTCGTGCCCGCCGCGCCGGCCGGCTTCACGATCGGCTCTCCCGAGCAAGAACCCGAGAGGCTGTCGAGCGAGGCGCGACACGCGGTCTCGATCAAGCCGTTTGCGATCGGGCGCGGCGAGGTGAGTGTTGGAGACTACATGGCCTGCGTCGGGCAGGGCGGGTGCCGGCCTCCCGAGTGGCTGGAGCCCGGATCGGAGCATCACATCGAGACCGGCCGCGGTGTCACCTACCGCAGCGTCAAGCCGTTCATAACCGGCGATCGGCAGCCGGTCGTCGGCGTCAGCCATGAGGATGCGACAGCCTATGCCGCTTGGCTGGCGCGGAAAACGGGCAAGCCGTACCGTCTCCCCTCGGAGGCGGAATGGGAGCACGCCGCGCGGTCGGGGACGACGACGGCCTACTGGTGGGGCGGCGACGCGCGGCCGGAAACCGGCGGCCCGATGGGCTGTTGCCAGGGCTGCGGCAGCACGCATGACGGCTCGGGCTTCTACCCGGTCGACGCGCTGCCCGCCAATGCGTGGGGTCTGCACAACGTGCATGGCAACGTCTGGGAGTGGGTCGCAGACTACTACTGCCAGTCCTATGCTTCCGGCCCGAGTGACGGCAGCGCCCGGCTCGACCCGAAGTGTCCCGGCGAGCAGGGCCCGGAAGGTGTTCGCGTTCTGCGCGGCGGGTCCTGCTTTTATGATCCGCAGAAGATGCGCGCCGCTATGCGGCTGAGAAACTGGCCGCAGTTCCGCAATTTCACCGTAGGCTTCCGCGTCGCGCGGTCGCTCGACTGACGGCAGTCGGGTGGCCGCGCGCGCAGACAACTCTGCTCACTGAACGAACACCGTGCTTCCGTCGGCCGTGCGCGCTTGACCCGGCTGCAACTCGCCACAGTCGGCTCCGAGGTATTTGCCCGACTGGTCGATCGTCCGCTTGACGGCGCGCGACTGACCGCCGCCGCCGGCAACGGTCGTGCTTTCGATTTTCACCTCGAAGGCGCTCTGGAAATCCCCAGACATCCGCGTCGTGCTGATGACGTTGGCACGGTCGAACTTGCAGTCGGCGTCGACGACGACATTGCCGCCTTCTTTCTTGATGACGTAGCGGGCGCAGTTGTCCTGATGCTGGGCGATGCTCGTGGCCACGGACACCTGTTCCATTTCCGCGCCGATGCACATCGTGAACGTCGACTCGCGCGGCCCGCCGCCCTCATCCATTGCCGTGACGAGTTCCCATAAACCCGCCTTGCGCATCGGCAGGGTCGCATCGGCAGCGTGAACGGGTAGAACGGTGAGCATGCAGGCGGCAGCCACGGCGGCGGCGTGGAAGCCGGTGTTCAGGTGCCGCCGACCGGCTGCTCCGGTGGCGCTCTTGGCTGGACGTGTTCGACCCATGAGGAGCGCGAACAGAGCCATGCTTCCGGTGTCGCCTTGGCGATCGACGTTCGATGAGGCGAGCGGCTGCGAGCGGAAAACTGAATTCAAACGCGCTGCATGATCAAGGCCCGGCATTCTTCCTCCAGAGTGGTGATGCGTTGTCGAATTTTGGTGTGACGGCAGCGGCGTCAGTCAGTTCACGGGCACGTTGCCGCGCTGCCATGCCTCGGTGGCCCGGCGGATGTTGGCGCGCGGCCAGGCAAGGAAGTGATTGAGAGAGGTTCCGCTGGCAAAGCAGTAGAGACGGCCGGTATCGGGATCGCGCCAGTTGATCGAGCAATCGGCCTTGATCATGGCGCCGGCCGCCAATCCGATCGGGTCGTAGGCCTCGAACTCGCTCGCCATGCGCCCTGGCGGGACGATGGCCTTCCAGATCCCGTCGCCGCTGGCGCGTGCTGTCTCTCGGGCGCTTTTGCTGGTTGCCGGTTCGTCTGTGCCGGCGCGCGCCGGGCACTGCACAGCGGCCACGACGACAAGCGCCATGATCATGACCGATGCCGTGCCGGTCCTTTCAGCGATGCCCAATATCGAATTCATGGTCCTGTCCCAGTGTCGTGCGTGCGACGTTCGTCTCGTTCTACGGGGCGCTCGGAACGGTTGTTACCGCCTGCGCGATACGCGTCATGTCAAATTCAAGGGCGCGGCGGGTCAGGAGCCATCGGCCACGGATGAAGCGGCAAAGCGCGCCCCCGCGCTGTCGGTTGCCGTCACCGCGATTGTCTCGCTCGCCTGCGAAGAGCCGAAACTCAAGCGCAGATGCGGGTTTTCAGAGAGCGAGATGCCACCGGTCATGCGCAGCGCGAGGACGCCGTCGCGGCTGACTTCGAGCGTATCGACGAACCGGGCGGGGACATAAGTGCTGGTGGCGGCGCTCATCTGCATGCCGGTGAAATTCGGGTGCCGGATCATGACGCGCAGGTCGCGCCACGGCTCGCCACGCACGGGATTGCGCAGCATGTCGATGCGGATTGCGCCGAGGCCGGCGAGGGCGGCGTCGGTATCCTTCGAGGAAGGCGCGGAGCAGCCACCCGCGCCGGCGACGAACTTCGAGGCAACGTGCAGCGTGCCATCGGTCAGTTCGAGGACAGCGCGTACCTGAGAAAAACTGTCGATCCGAATGCGCGTCTCGATCAGCCGCTCGCCGATGTCTGGACCGCCGCGGAACCCGTCCGCGAACTCGAAGGCGGCTGCAACCGGGGCTGGATTGCGGTCGATGAGGAGTGTCAGCGCCTTGGACTTGCGGGCAACGGCATCGGGGAGGCGGATCGACACGGGGACCAGGGCTGCATCTGCGGCCTGCGCGGGGACGAACAATGAGAACAGTGGTCCCGCCGCGGCAATCTTGCGGCCATTAAAGATCTCTTTTTGCAGGCTTGGCCAGACATCGTCGGCGGCCTGCACTGGTCCGGTGATCGCACCCAAAAGCGATGCCGCCACGGCTGCCGCGGCGCTGACCATCGTGCGCCAGCGGAAGATGCCAGTTCCGAGGGACATTGCAGACACTCCTGTGGTGCTCATTGCTTTGCCATCGTCATGACCGTGAGACCACTGGCATGCCCCTATAGTCGCGGACCCCATTCCGATCTCCGATGCCAGTCACGCGGGAAAAGATAATGCAATGATCACGGGTTGTCTTTCCCGAACTCGGTCAAGTGTTGCGGAGGTGACGCCTGGTTGCCCTGAATAGCTTGCTTCAACGGTAGGCGCGAGCGGCAAAACCAACTTCATATTCATATATTTGCCGGTGTTTTTCATATCTCAGGTATTTGCGCCGAACACTGTTGAGCGTCGTGGCGCACGTAGCAGATTGACCACAACTGAGTTTGAGCAACCACGCGAATGGCGTACCTCATCGCCGATGATCGGGAAGCTTTGACGCTGTTATCGTGATGGCTGCGGCTACCAGTGGCGGCAGCTGGAACGGTAATGTCCGCAGGCTTGTGAGACAGCCTCTGGAGCCAGGGATCATGGGACCAACACCATGACTCTGGCTCATATTTTTAGGTTTGCCGACGGTCGCCCGATGCGTGATCGGTGCGCGATACTTCCCAATCTGTTCTCAGTCCGACGCTGCGCTGCAACATTCCCATTTATGAATTCCTTCTCGGGCGAATTTCCTGAATTAAACGGTTATCGGGAATAAACGGCAAGGGTGCGCCGGGGTATTGTGCCATGTCACCCCTTGTCGTTGAGGCTATAGTCGGCCTTGTGTACGAACCTGAACCGGGAAATTTGGCTATCGACGGTTTGCGACATCAATCGCTATCGCCGCGGGCCAATCGACCGGGAAACACCCGACTGACGAAAAGTCGGGGAGTGCTCCCAGGCAATGCGCAGCGCAAAGGCCCACGCCAGAGGACCGCGCCTTGGCACGTCTGGAACGGACACCAAAACGAGACGTGACATTCAGGAGGAAACCCGAGCATGCTTCGCACAGCACTTCTGGGCGCATGCGGCGCGTTGGCCATGGCATTGTTCCTGCCGGCCCCGTCGATCGCCAACGACGAAGTCGAGAAACGAACAGCCGACGCCAATCAATGGCCGGCCCCGGGACGCGATAACGCTCTGACGCGCCACAGCCCGCTCGCCGACATCAACGTCGAAAACGTCAAGAAGCTTCAGATGTCGTGGTCGCAGTCGAGCGGTGCCCTGCGCGGTCACGAGGGTCAGCCTGTCGTGGTCGACGTCGACGGCAAGCCGATGATGTATTTCGTTTCGGGCTGCCCGGAAATGTCGAAGTGCAACATCGTCCAGGCCCTCGACCTGTCGAATCCGGACCAGCCGCAGCAGATCTGGAACTACGTCAAGGTGACGGACCGCGACGAGTCGGCAGTGCCGCGCGCCTGCTGCGACACCGTCAATCGCGGCCCGGCCTATGCCGATGGGAAGATCGTTTACGCCACGCTCGACGGCTTCGTCATCGCGCTCGACGCCAAGACGGGCAAGGAAGTCTGGGTCGTCAAACACGCCTATCCTGAGAAGGGCGAGACGATCACCAATGCCCCCGTCATTGCCGAGAACCTCGTGATCATCGGCTTCGGCGGCGACGAGTTCGCGGCCCGCGGCCGTGTGACGGCCTATAACCTTGCTGACGGCAAGACGGTCTGGAATTGCCACTCGACGGGTTCGGACAAGGATGTCTGCCTGTCCAAGGACACCAACAAGGCCAACCCGCACTTCGGAACAGCCGGAAACGACCTCGGTCTGAAGACGCACGTCGGCGACGACTACAAGATCGGTGGCGGCGCGGCCTGGGGTTGGTTCAGCTACGACCCCGAACTGAAGATGGTCTATTATTCGACCGGCAACCCCGGGCTGTGGAGCCCATCTTATCGTTGTGCGAAGAAAACCCACGACGAGTGCAACACGGGTGAGTTCGACAACAAGTGGTCGATGACTATTTTCGGGCGCAAGGTCGATACCGGTGAAGCCGTGTTCGCCTACCAGATGACCCCGTTCGACCAGTGGGACTATGACGGCGTCAACGAGAACATTCTCGTCGACATGGACGTCGACGGGAAGAAGCGCAAGACGCTGGTGCACTTCGACCGCAACGGATTCGCCTACGTCATGGATCGCGTCGACGGCTCGCTGCTGCGCGCGCACAAGTACGTCACGACCGACTGGGCCGAAAAGGTCGATCTCAAGACCGGTCGTCCGGTCAAGGTGCGGGAGCACTCTCCGCTCGAACTGGGTCGCAACGTGAATGCCTGCCCGTCGGCCATGGGCGGCAAGGACCAGCAGCCCTGCGCGATCGACCCGAAAGAGCCGCACATCGCCTACTGCCCAACCAACAACTGGTGCATGGAACTCGAGCCGCAGGAGCGCTCGCACACCCAGCAGGGCACGGTGTATGTCTTCGCGAACGTGTTCATGTTCCCGGAGAAGCCGGGCACGACGGGCAAGTTCAAGAAGTTCAACGTGCTGACCGGCGAGACGTTGTGGGAGATCCCCGACCAGTATCCCAACTGGGGCGGTGCTCTCGTGACGGACGGCGGGTTGGCCTTCTATGGCTCGCTGGGCGGTGATTTCCGCGCAGTCGACCGCAAGTCGGGCAAGGTGGTTTGGAGCCGTAAGTTGTCCTCGGGCATCATCGGCAACCCCATCACCTACAAGGTCAAGGGCAAGCAGTACGTGTCGGTCCTGTCTGGCATCGGTGGCTGGATCGGTCTGCCCGTGACGGCTGGTCTCGATCTCAACGACAAGTTCGGTGCGATCGGCGCGACCGCGATGACGAAGGCGGCCAACCTCGACAAGATCCCGCAGGGTGGCACGCTTTATACGTTCGCCATCATGGAGTGAGGCCGCGCTCTCTTCATACGCGACCTGTGCCCGCCTTCGAAAGGAGGCGGGCACATCGCATGACCGGCGTGGTTCGCACCAGTCTCGCACGGGGACGATGCAACGCCATGCCCCCCACCGGAAACGCTCCCACACATGACATCACTCGCGACGGAGTTTCCGTCATCAGTTCGCGTCACCTCGTGGATCAGGCTCGTAGCCGCCGGCCTGCTGATCTCGATGGGTGCGCTCGCGGCCGAGGCGCAAACGCCAGCCAAGGATGCCAAGCACAAGCGCGACCTGGAGGCTGCGCTGCGCCGCATCGACTCGTTGGAGCCGCTGCGCGCCGTCGACCACACGGCCCTCAAGCGCGCGGCGGGCGAGCGTCATCTGCCCTACCTCAAGGTTTGCGGCGATCCGGGCAACATGCCGTTCTCCAACATTTCGCGCGAGGGCTACCAGAACAAGATCATCGAGGTGGTCGCCGATGCCATGCAGACGTCCGTCTCCTACTTCTGGCGGCCGTATCTCGAACGCGGGATGACGCGCCAGACCTTCGACACCAACGAGTGCGACGTGCTGCTCGGCATGCCCTCCGACAGCGACCAGTACCTGACCACGGAACCGGTCTACCGGACCACCTACGTGCTGGCGTGGCGCACCGACCGCGGCTACGACATCAAGACCCTCGACGATCCACTCCTGAAGTCCCTCAAGATCGGCGTCTACCAGACGTCGAGCATGCGTCGCGCTTTCAAGAAGCGCGGCATTCAGGAGAATCTGGAACTGCACGTCGTGGCGCACGACGGTGATCTGCGACCGGAGTACCAGCCCTGGCAGCAGGTGCAGAAGGTCGTCGATGGCAAGCTCGACATGGTTGCCGTGTGGGGGCCGTTCGCCGGCTGGTTGAAGGCCAAGGGCGCGCCGATCACCCTGCGGCCCGTCAACGTGATGGAGGACGAGGTCCCCGTCGAGTTCTCGATCTCCATCGGTCTGCGCAAAGTCGATCATATCCTGCGCTACAAGATCGACTTGGCGCTGGATGAGAAGAAGGCCGAGATCGAGGCCATTCTGCGCTCGTATGGCGTGCCGCTGGTGGAGTGCTCGAAATGCTACGTGCAAGGTGATCTGCCCGCGCACGGCATTTACCAGATCCCCTACACCGCAAAGAGCTTCGAACGCGATCCTGCGAAGATCTCCGAGGACCAGAAGGTGACGCGGGCCCGCCTCGAAGCGTGGCTCGAGGCAGGGGCCGACCTTAACCAGGAACTGTCGAACGCCATGCTGGCGGCGGACCCTGAACGGGTCCGCTTTCTGGTCGAGAAGGGGGCCCAGATCAACAAGCTGGATCGTCAGGGATACGCTGCGATCCACACCGCCGCGCGGACGCGAAAATCCGACCTGATCGCCTTGGCGCTCGAGCTTGGTGCCGACATCAATCTCCGCGACCGGGACGGATACACCGCTCTCCAGCATGCCATCCTCAAGGACGACGTCGCGGCGATCAAGCTGCTGGCGGGGCACGGTGCCGACCTGGAGGCGCGGTCCGTCGAGGACGCAACGCCGGTCGCCATCGCCATCGCCGAGGATCACTATGCCGCCGCCATCGCGCTCATCGAGGCGGGAGCTGACGTCAACAGCCGCAGTGGCTCCGACGGGCTGACGCCGCTGATGATCACCGCGGGCCGGGAGGCTTCACAGTTCACACTGGGTGCCGGTCGCCACCGCATCCAGCGGTTCGATCCGCGCTACCCAACCACGCTGGACCTGGCGCGCAAGCTCATCGACAGAGGGGCTCAGGTCGATCTGGCCAGCCGGTCCGGAGTCACGGCGCTCATCCTGGCGGCAGCCAAGAACCAGATCCCTGTCGTGGGCTTGCTCGTCCAGGCCGGTGCCCAACCTGGTCTCAAGGGGGGCGATGGTCGGTCCGCCCTCGAGATCGCCCAGTCGAACGGTAACGATCAGGTCGTCAGCATCTTGCGGCTGCTGTCGGCAACGGGCGGCCAGTGATCACGGATGATCACACTCCGGTGCTTATGCCCGATGGATCGGACGTCAGTCGCGATGCGGGAAAAACGGGACGCGAAATCGGGATCGTAAGCAGAAGCGCGGGGCATACGTCCTCCTCTACACAAACATGAGGGGCGCGGTTCGCCGCGGCGATCGGACGACAGGCCCTGGCACACTCGACACGTTTCGACATCGAGCGGGACGGAAGACCCAACGGGAGGGGAAATGCGCTTGAAACTGATCATCACGCTACCAATCGCCATGGTGCTGGCCTTCGGAGCCGGTACTGACCTGCGCGCCAACGAGCCGCCGAAGGCCGCCGACGCGCCGGCCGCTGCCGGGGCCGCACCGGAAAACGGGGGAGCAAAGCCAGTCGCCGAAGCCGCCGCCGCCGCGCCAGCCGCGGGTGCCGCACGCACACTCGCCGATGCTCTAAAGGCGGAAAAAGGGACGCTCAAAAACCCTTTCACCGATAATCCCGAGGCGATCGCTGAGGGCAAGAAGATCTATTTCAATTACAGCTGCAATGGCTGTCACGGTGGTGGCGGTGGCGGTGGGATGTGCCCGCCATTGACCAACGAGGTCTGGATCTACGGTAGCGACGACGACACCATGTTTCGGCTGATCGCTATGGGGACCAAGGATTTGCAGGCATTGGGCTACACGCGCAAGCGCACCGAGTCCGTGAAAGGGCCGATGCCAGGATATCTGGAGATCATCGACACGGAAGAGGAGCTTTGGAAAATCATCGCGTTCATTCGTACGGTCTACGCGGGCCGGCCTGAAAAGCGTGACTGGTGATCCGCCTTGCAGTGTGATGGTCGAGGCATGAGGGCAGAGCGGTTCCACTTGCCGAGGAGCGGCTCTGCGGATGCGACGAGGCGGCGTGTCGTGGCATGGGTGCGGTGGTCCGCAGCCGCCCCCCTGATCGCGTGCGCTTTCGCGCTGGCCGCCGAAGTCCCGGCACTGGCGCAAGGGGCCGTGAGTGCGCCACCCGCGGTCGCGGCGGCGGACGAGCATCCAAAGGTCCGCGTTCCCGTCGCCTACCTCGGCAAGGCCTACGAAGAGCCCGAGCCGCTGTCTCTCGTCGACAAGATCCTGACTGACAACGGCGTGCAGGGTGCGCGGGTCGGCACGGCCTACAACGTCGCCACGGGCCGGCTCATCAATCAGAGCTATCTGCTCGACGAGGTGATCGTCGCTGCCGATGCCGACATCGTGCCGGCCGCCATGGCTCTCCTCGAAAAGGGCGAGCGCCTGATCGTCGCCGACCTCGAGGCCGAAGACCTGCTCAAGGTCGCGGACCTGCCGGCTGCCCGCGACGCGATCATTCTCAACGTCCGATCGAGCCGCGACGAACTGCGCGGCGTCGATTGCCGGCGCAACGTCTTTCACGTGGTGCCGAGCTGGGCGATGCGGGCGGATGCGCTGGCGCAATATCTCCTGTGGAAGCGCTGGCGGCGCTGGTTCCTGATTTCCGGCCAGCAGCCGAAGGATCTGGAATTCGTGGCCGCGATCCGCCGGGCTGCCGACCGGTTCGGCGCGAAGATCGTCGAAGAGAAAACCTACACATTCGACGCGGGCAACCGGCGGACGGACGACGGGCACCAGCAGGTGCAGACGCAGATGCCGCTGCTGACGCAGACCACGGCGGCGCACGACGTTGTTTTCGCCGCCGATGCCTCGGAGGTTTTCGGCGACTTCCTGATGTGGCGGACGTTCGAGCCGCGGCCGGTGGTCGGTACGCATGGGCTGGCGGCGGTCGCCTGGCACCGGTCCTTCGAGCAGTACGCGGGAACGCAGATGCAGAACAAGTTCGAGCGGATCGCCAAGCGGCCGATGACCGAGCGCGACTACGCTGCCTGGGTTGCCGTTCGCGTCATCGGCGAAGCTGTGCTGCGTGTGGCGAGCCCCGATCCGGGCAAACTGCGCGCTTACATCCTGTCGCCCAGGTTCGAGGTCGCCGGATTCAAGGGCGTCGGCATGAATTTCCGCCCCTGGGACAATCAACTGCGCCAGCCGATCCTGCTCACCGGGCCGCGCACGCTGGTCTCCATCTCACCGCAACAGGGCTTTCTCCACGAGAAATTCCTCACCGATACGCTGGGCTACGATGAGCCGGAAACCGCTTGCCGCATGGCCAGGTGAGCTGCTGGAAAAAGGACGAGAACCCTATGCCGCGCGCCGTTTCGCTTTCCATCGCCGCAACCGCCGCCCTCGGGCTTTATTGGTCGGTGTCTGCCGCCGAGGCCGCGCGCATCTTCGTCTCCAACGAGAAGGACAACACGGTCACCGTCATCGACAGCGACACGCTGCAGGTGATCAAGACCATCAAGACCTCCAAGCGCCCGCGCGGCATCATCATCACGCCGGACTTCAAGGAAGTGCTGGTTTGCGCTGGTGATGACAACGTGCTCGACGTGATCGACCCTGAAACGCTGGAGGTCGTCCGGCAGATCGACAGCGGACCCGACCCTGAACTCCTCGACGTCGACCCAGAAAACAAGCGCATCTATGTCGCCAACGAGGACGACGGCATCGTTACGGTGATCGAGCGGGAAACCGGCGCGACCGTCGGCGAGGTTCCGATCGGGGTCGAGCCGGAGGGCATGGCCGTCAGCCCCAACGGCCTGATTACGGTGGCCACCTCGGAAGCCTCCAGCATGGCGCATGTCATCGACAACAAGACGCTGAAGGTGCTGGCCAACATCCTCGTCGACACACGGCCGCGCCATTCCGAGTTCAAGGCGGACGGCCAGGAAGCCTGGGTGACCTCCGAGATCGGCGGCACGGTCGCCGTCATCGACGCCACCACCTACAAGGTCAAACGCAAAATCTCCTTCGAGATCCCGGGGATCCGGCCCGAACTGATCCAGCCTCTCGGGCTGCGGTTTTCCAAGGACCAGACCAAGGCCTTCGTGGCGCTGGGGCCAGCCAATCGTGTGGCCGTCATCGACACAGCGACGTATGACGTCAAAAGCTTCATCCTGGTCGGCCAGCGGCCCTGGCATCTCGAGATCCACCCTGACGGCTCGAAGATCTACGTTGCCAACGGGCTGACCAACGACATGACCGTCATTGATGCCGTGACGCTTCGGCCGGAGAAGTCGGTCCCGGTCGGGCGGCTGCCGTGGGGCGTCGCCATCCGGCCGTGAGGAGGGCACGCGATGCGCGGTCTGCGGGCTGGCTGTTTGGTGCTGATAGTCGTCGTCGTGCTGACCGGTGCGGCCGCAGTCGCGGCTGCGCTGCTGCCGACCAGTCCCGCCGTGCGCGCGGCCATGACGGGTGTCCGCAATCTGGTCGCCGACAACCACTCCCTGATCACGCACCGCCGCATGCCTCGCGACAAGGCGTTACGATTTCACGGCGATGTCGCCGCCCGGCTGGCTGCCATCGCAGCGGAGGCGGGCGCGCAACCGCCCCTGGCGGAGATCGTCGCGGGGCTGGCGCGGGGCGCGATGGCGATCGCCGGTCAGCCGGCCACTCAGCCGGCCACTGGCCTCAGCGCCATCGAGGGCATCGTGCTGATGGACGAAATGCTGCAGCGCTACGCCGACCTGTTCGATCATCCGGGCTGGAAGGGCCCGCGCGATCTTTAGGAGATTGCCATGATACTGAGGCTTGTCGCGCTATCTGGTCTCGGACTGGCCATGCTGCCGGTGCTGGTCACGCTCGCCGCTGCTGAGCCCGACGGGGCGATCCTGGAGCCGATACTCGTCCTGCAAGGGCATCAGCGCGACATCGCGGCGGCCACGTTCAGCGCGGACGGCAGCAAGGTCGCGACGGCTTCCAGCGACAAGTCCGCCCGCATTTGGGATGCGGCATCAGGTGTCAGCCTCTTGACGCTCGCCGGGCACGAGGAGGGCGTTGCCGTGGTCGCCTTCAGCGCCGATGGCCGGCGGGTCGTCACTGGCTCGCGCGATGGGACCGCGCGCGTGTTCGACGCGTCGACGGGTGCGACCATCCATGTGTTGAGCGGTCACGCGACCGTGGTCGACGCCATCGCCATAACGCGCGACGGGTCACGCATCCTTACCGGGTCCTACGACAATACTGCACGGCTCTGGGACGCGGCGACGGGCACGCAGCTTGCCATTCTGTCGGGTCATTCCGAGTGGGTGACGGGCGTGTACTTCAGCCCGGACGAGACGCTTATCTTGACCATTTCCAACGACAAAACGGCACGCCTGTGGAGCCGCGACGGCGCGTTGCTGCGGACACTCGCCGGCCACGACGGGTTGCTCGCGGCCGCTCAGTTCACGCCCGATGGGCGAACCATCGCCACCGCATCGAGCGATAAATCGGCCAAGCTGTGGGATGTCGCAACCGGACGCGAATTGGCGACGCTGGGCGGGCACGGGCGGGCGGTCACGGCGGTTGCCTTCAGCCCGGATGGTGCCCACGTCGCGACCGGGGCCAGCGATAAAACGATCCGCCTGTTCGATGCTGCAACCGGCGGGTTGGTGCGCGCAATCGCAAACGCTCACAAGCGCATTATCGCGGTGTTGCGCTACAGTCCCGACGGCCGGTTGCTGCTGTCAGCCTCGCACGACAAGTCCGCCCGGCTGTGGAATGCCGCGGACGGCAACCTCGTTGCGACGATGCCGACGCACACCAAGGAGATCGACGCGGCGGAGTTCAGTCCGGATGGCACCCGCCTGCTGACCGCAGCACTCGACGGCGTCGCGCTGATCTGGAAGGTGCCCACCCGCGGCGAGTGAGCGGGCGTCCTGCCGGTCTTCGACGGCGGTATGGCGGGTACGGCAGTTGCGCACGCGGGGCTGGCTGCGACTTGGCCACACCGGAAATTGTCTTGCCACGAGAGGCGCGTCGTCGTGCACTGACGGTCGATGTCTTTGGCTCAGCGCACGGGTGCAGTGATGGGAACGGATCGGCTGCCTTCGCCACCTCCCTGGGCTCGTGTATTCGCCGGCTTGGTTGCCGTAGCGGCATTTGCTGCGTGGTGCGTCGTCTCGCACCCGGCGCGCGCCGAGCCGCCGGAGGATCGCTGCACCGAAGATGCGATGCTCGTCTTTGACGCCTCAGGCTCGATGGCGGGTACGGACTGGGGCAAGGGGTTCGCCCCGCGCATTGCTCGCGTCAAGGAGGCGCTGGAGATCGTCCTGCCGCGTGTGACGCCCGTACGCAATGTCGGCCTGATCGTCTATGGCCCTGGCCCCTACAACAAATGCGACAACATCGAGTTGAGGCTCCAGCCGCAGCGGCACTCCTCGCAGCGCATCATGCGCGACATCAGCGCGCTTGTTCCGGCCGGTCGTACGCCGCTGACGACAGCGGTTCGCCATGCCGCCGATGTGCTGGTGTATCGCGAGCGGCCGGCGGTCATCGTGTTGCTGACGGATGGTGAGGAGACGTGCGGCGGGGCCCCGTGCCAACTCGCGCGGCTGCTCAAGTCACAGGCCAAGGACCTCACCATCCATGTCATCGGTTATGCACCGCGAGGTGCTGGGGATGCCGTCTGGAAGTCGAGGTGCATGGCCGAGGAAACCGCCGGTCTGTACGTATCGGTCGAGACGACGGAAGAGCTGATCGACGCGCTGCAAAAGACGCTGGCCTGCCCGCTCGTGTCGATGCGCGACGAGGGGCAGGCCGCGTCGGATACGGGTGACCTCAATCCTTCTTCTTCTGCTCGATGATCTTGAAATCGGTGTCTACCTTGATGTCGTAAAGGCCGTCGGCACACTGAGCTTTGGCAACCTGATAATAGCCGCTACCGGAATGGATGTCGCCCGGCGTGCACTTGGCTCCGGCCAGCGCCTTGGTGATTCCATCCACGGTGTATTTCGAGAACTTGCCCTCCGAGGCGGCCATTGCAGTCGTCGTGGTCAGGGCGAGGATCAGTGCCGAGCTGGCGATACGAGCCATGCGTTTCTCCCGTCTTTCGATGTGCACTTTGACAAGGCTTGGCGGCTCGGCGGGGCCGGGCCAGGCCCGGGCTTATCAAGCTGTGAAATGATCGCCTAGCATTACCTTCCGTGGCGGGAGTATTTCGCCAAGGATCATGGCGGTCATTCCCAATCAGGCCTGCACAGCACTCCGGAGCGGATCGGGTGCCCGAATGCGCGCTGAATTCATGGCGACATCCGCCTCGCGGAAATGTGACCGGCTGCTCGGGAACTCCGCCCATTCCGCGTGCACACGGGTCCGTCCACAGTTGTGCAGCATCCGGACATTGCAAGGGTGCGATGCTTGGGGAGTGGCACCGTGGCTGCGATGATGACTGAGGGTGTGTGGGCGAAATTCGGCCGGGCCGTCGCTGCGACCCTTGCTTTGGCGATCGTCATGTCGGTGCCCTTGGAGGCAACGGCCGCCGACCCGAAGACCGCCGAGTTCGAAGGCATGTGCCCGATGGGGTTGGCCGAGGGGGCACGGCGCAAGACCGACTGTAAAGTCACCTGGACCGACCCCGCGGGCAAACTCTTCTGCTTTGCGACGGAGGACGCCAAGACGCTCTTTCTCCAGGACCCCGAGGGCAATCTGCGCAAGGCGCGCGAGCACCTCGCGATGGGCGAGATGCAGCAGACCGGCGAGGACATGGGGCGTTTCACCGCCGAAGACGTGACCGCGTTCGTGACAGAGCATATCGAGAGGACGGCTGCGGCCAGCGGTGGGCTCTACAGAATCGACGATGCCATGGCGGGCCAGACGCTGGGGCTGAAGTTCCAGGCCGTCGACTTCGTCCGCACACTGTTTGGTTATGGCTTCTTTCCCAACGTCATCTTCGTGGACAAGGACGATCAGGGAAAAAAGTACCAGATCGACTTCTGGGTGCGTCCCAAGGACGGCAAGCTCAGTATCGTCGATGTGCGGGTCTACAAGGCTCCACGGCGCGAAGGTGACACTTGGGTGATGATGACGCGCCTGCCTAAGCCCTGGTGGTGGATCCCAGCCTCGGAACATCCTGGCAAGACCGAACACAAGCGCGGCTGGGAAATCATGAGTGCGCTGCATGACCACATCGCTGCGGAACGCGCGAAGGGTGGTGGCGTCTACAAGATGGTCGACGACAAAACGGGCGAGGAACTCTCCCTCGATTTCGTGGGCATTCACCAGCCGGTCCGCAAGCTCAGGGAGGATGGCCGCTTCTTCGCCTGCACCGACTTCCGCAAGGTCGGAAGCCAGGAGGAATATTACGACATCGACTTCTGGCTCGACGAAAAAGACGGCTCGATCAAGGTCGGCGGCGTTCGGCTGCACAAGGTGCCGCGGCTGGAGGATGGCAACTTCATCCAGATGCCGCGCTATTCGTTCAACCCGAAGACGTTCGACGTCGTGCCATGAGGAGTTGGGCAAAGTTCCCGGTCAGGGAGGGAAGGTCTCCGGGTTGACCGGCACCAGGGGCAAACGCACTTGTGGCAGACACGCCCGCGGCGGGCTTGCCGCTTTGCGCGGCAGAGCCGTGTCCTTAGTTTTCCCTGTTTGGAGATCGCCATCCATGAGCCTTCGACAAATCGCACTTGCCTGCACACTCGTTGCACTCGCGCCGCTGCCGGCTGTCGCGGAAGGTTTTCTGGTCGGGCGGATGGAGCGTCTGCCGGATATCGAGCTTGGGCTGGGAGATGCGGGCTATGGGGTGTCTTCGCATTCCTACATGCTCGAGACCGGCAAGGGCTACCGGCTGTGGATCAAGGCGACCGGGGCTAAGGAATGCGCGTTCGAGGCACCCGAATTCTTTCAGAACGTGTGGTTCCGTAAGATCGAGATCAACAAGATCGAGTTGAAGGTGCAGGCGGTCTATGAAATCGAGTTCGAGCGCGAGGGCGCGGCCGAGCTGTTCTTCACGCCGATCAAGCCGGGCACCTACACGTGGAGCTGCAATGGCTTCGCCGACAAGGGTATGACGGGCACCATCTCCGTCAAATGACGCGCGGGACGGGCAAGGCGTGCGGACCGGCGCGGAAAGGGCGGCCCGCCGCCGCCCTCCGTCCACATCGTCCGTCCACTTCGGTCGTGGCTCGGCATATTGCCCGAGCGTCGCCCGCCGGTGCTCAGGCCAAGGGCCGATAGCCCGGCGGGTGCCCAAGCTCAGCCGAGGTCCATCTCCTTGTAGCCCAAGGGCGCAATGCCCTGCTCGGCACCGAAATACTTGTAGGGCAGGAACTTGCCCGACATCGTGATTTTGACGCGATCGCCTTTTTCATTCGGCAGCCGCTCCATTTCCATATCGAAGTCGATCGCCGACATGATGCCATCGCCGAACTCTTCCTCGATCAGCGCTTTCCAGGCCGGCCCGTTGATCATGACGAGTTCGTAAAAGCGGTAGATGAGCGGATCTGTCGGCGGCATCGGGACGCCCGCCCCGCGCATGGGCACCTCGTTCAGCATCGCAGCTTCGGTCGGCGTCAAGCCGAACAACGCGGCTGCTTTGGCGGCCAGTGGCTTGAGCAGCTTGTGCTGGCCCAACAGCGCCCCGACGATCAGGATCGGGCTCATGCCTCCGATCTCGTCGGTGATCTGCTTCCAGGTCCAACCTTTCGTGCGCTTGATGTCGAGGATCTTGTGGGTCAACTGCTCGCGGGTCATGGTCCGTGCTTCTCCTCGTTCAGACGTGGGTGTCTCGGGGGGGCTTGTGGTCGCGATGCGAAGGGGTTCGCCCAGAACCCTGCTGGGGGACTTGAGGTCTGAGAGACGTGGCATGGGACCAGCGCGACCGCCACGCAGGCGGTGCCGGTAAAGGCCGGGTTCGGGGTCAAGCGGCCGGTTGACGGGCCGGGATTTGTTCTGCACGCGCATTGCCTCCTTCAGCGGGCCGAATGGTTGGGGGATAACGGCTGGCTCCAGCGGCGGGCTTCGTACCCTGCAGCGCCTTCGACCGTGTGACCAGAAACTCGATCAGATGGTTGCGCAGCGGGTAGTAATCGGGCTCCAGGTGCAGAGCCTCGCGCTTGCGCGACTTCGGCAGCGAATTTTCGACGACCTCGGCGACACGCGCTTGTGGGCCGTTGGTCATCAGGAGGATGCGGTCGGCCAGCAGCAGCGCCTCGTCGACGTCGTGCGTGATCATGAACGTGGTTTGGCGGCTGTTTTCGCGGATGGCGAGAACCTCGTCCTGCAGCGAGCCTCGCGTCAGGGCATCGAGCGCGGAGAATGGCTCATCCATCAGCAGGATCTTCGGCTCGATGGCCAGTGCACGCGCGATGCCGACCCGCTGGCGCATGCCGCCCGACAGCTGCTCGGGCTTCTTTTTCTCGGCATCCTCCAGATGCACGAGCGCCAGATATTTGCGGGCATGCTCCCGGACCATCTCTCGCGACCAGTTCGGGTGCCGGGAGGCGACACCGAGTTCGACGTTGCCGAGCGCTGTTCGCCACGGCATGAGGGCATGACCCTGGAAGATCACGGCGCGGTCGAGGCTCGGGCCCGAGATGGCCTCGTTGCCGACGATGATGACGCCTTCGGTCGGTTGATCGAGGCCGGCCAGGATGTTCAGGATCGTGGATTTGCCGCAGCCCGAATGGCCGACGACGCAGACGAATTCCCCCTCGTCGACGGTGAACCAGAGGTCCTCGAAGACGGTCAGCGTGCCCCGGCCGCCCGGTTCGGGGAAACGCTTGGCCAGTCCCTCGATGCTGATCAGTGGCTTGGACATGGACGCGGCCTCGTTGTCGGCATCATTGGGGGTCTCTCGATCCGGTCCGCCCCGGCGTGCGGCAGCAGACATCGGTTCTCGACGGGACAAGGTCGTGGGTCCATCGGGCTCGGCCTCAGTCGGCGTAAGAGACGAGCTTTTGCAATCCCGCCATGGCCAGGTCGAGCAACATGCCGACGACGCCAATCAGCAAAATCGCGTTGATGACGTTGGTGATCGACAGGTTGTTCCACTCGTTCCAGACGAAGTATCCAATCCCGGTGCCACCAACGAGCATCTCGGCTGCCACGATGACCAGCCAGGCGATCCCGATCGAGATCCGCATACCCGTCAGGATCGTCGGCGCGGCCGCTGGCAGAATGACGCTGATCGCCGTGCGAAACGGACCCAGCTCCAGCGTCTTGGCGACGTTGAGCCAGTCGCGACGCACGTTGGCAACGCCGAATGCGGTGTTGAGCAGCATGGGCCACAACGAGCAGATGAAGATGACGAACACCGCCGAAGTGTTGCTGTCCTTGATCGTGTAGAGGGCAAGTGGCATCCAGGCCAGCGGCGAGATCGGCTTCATGACCTGGATGAACGGGTCGAGGGCGCGGTTCATGAGCGGCGACATGCCGATCAAGAATCCCAATGGAACGGCGACCAGAACAGCCAGGCCGTAGCCGGTCAGAACGCGCGCCAGCGAGTACGCGAGCTGGATGCCGACGCCCTTGTCGTTGGGTCCTTTGTCGTAAAAGGGATCTGAGAGGAGGCCCCACAACGTGGTGCCGACCTCGATGGGACCTGGCATCGCCGATTTGCCCTGGCTGGCGGTCGCACCCACCAGCTTGGCGTACTCGGGATCGAGATCGGCGACCGTTCCGGTGCCGCCGACCGCGAGCTGCCAGCAGAGGAGGAATGTCGCCAGCAGCGTCAAGGACAACGCTGCTGCGCGCAGAGTGAGCGATTGTGTCAACGCCTCATACCCGCTTTATCGCGAAACTCGATATATATTCCTCGGGCTTGGCCGGATCGAATGTCTTGCCCATGACGACGAAGGTTTTACTGGTCGACTCGGGAGGTGTGAGGCCGACTTCCTTCATCAGTTTTGCAGCGTCGGTCGCCAGATACACCTGCTTGGAAATGGCGGCGTAATCTATCTCGCCCTTGATCTGTCCCCACCGCTTCATTTGCGACATGATCCAAATGGCGAAACTTTCCCAAGGGAATGGATCGAAGTCGATACGGTCGGGAACTGTGCGAACCTGGCCCAACCCATCGGCGAATGTGCCCGTCAGGACTTGCTCGACGACGGTGACCGGCTGGTTGAGATAGTTGGCAGGCGCGATCGCCGCCGCGATTTCCTTCCGGTTCTCGGCTTTAGAGGCAAAGGCCGTCGCGTCGATGATCGCTTTCAGCAGTGCCTTGTACGTGTTGGGCGTGCCGGTCACGAATTCCTGGCTCGCGGCGAATGCGCAGCACGGATGGCGGTCCCATATCTCCTTCGACAAGATGTGGATGAACCCGACGCCATCGTAGACGGCGCGCTGGTTGACCGGATCGGGGGCGAGGAACCCGTCTATGTTGTCGGCCCGCAGGTTGGCGACCATCTCGGGTGGCGGAACGGAACGGATCTGCACGTCCTGGTCGGGATCGAGACCATGCTCGGCCAGGTAGTAGCGCAAAAGATAATTGTGCATCGAGTAATCGAAGGGGACGGCAAATTTGAACCCCTTCCAATCCTTCGGACTACGCTTGTCTTTGTGCTTTATCGACAGCGTAATGGCCTGACCATTGATGTTCTCGACTGCCGGCATCGTGTAGGGGATCGGATTTGAGCCGGCACCCATCGTGATCGCGAGTGGCATCGGCGACAGCATATGGGCGGCGTCGTATTCCTTGTTGATCGTCTTGTCCCGAACGACTGCCCAGCCTGCGGTCTTGATGACTTCGACATTGAGACTGTACTTCTCGTAAAAGCCCATCGGCTTGGCCATGATGATGGGCGTGGCGCAGGTGATGGGAATAAACCCGACCTTGAGATCGGTTTTTTCAGGTTTCCCGGCCTCGGCGAACGCTTCCATCGCGGTGCCGAGCGGGAAAAACTGCGAGACCGCCGCCATGACGGTGGAGGCCCCCACGGCGTGCAGCACTTTCCGGCGTTCGATGTCATCGGGGAAGATCGAGCGCAAGACCGCCGATTCGACGACGCGCCGGGTGCGCGCGTCCTCGTCGCCCGCGACGGCAAGGCGCAACTGTCGCGCCTCGGCTTCATGCTCGGCGGAACTTGCGTGGCGTCCGCAGCCGCAGCCGCCGCTAGACAGGGAGCGCTTGGCGTCAAACGGATCGTCGAAGCTCATGGGACGTCTCCTCTACGGTGCTGCCGCATACTCGAAGCTTGTGCCCTCAGGGCATGAGATCAGACGTTCAATAGGCAACTGGCGTGCCAAGCGACCAGAACGCGGTCGTGTCTGAGGTTGCCGCGAGCGGGGCGGCGAATGATGCCCCAAAACAAAAATAGGGGCCTGACAATTGGGCAATCAGCTCGCGTGGGATGCTCAATCACAAGGCGGTGGCGCGCGCCCTTTCGGACGCAGGTGACCAGCATGCCGCGCAGCGCAGCGATGCGATGGCACGGCATCCATGCCGCGAACGTCTGACTTTACGGGTGGTGGGGGCCGTTTCAGGCAGCGGGTCGTGCCGACCGATCCGCAAGGGAGCTCAGGTCGCGGGCTTGCGCGATGAGGCGATCGTAGTGGCAATCGTGCTCATCAGGAGCTGTGGCTCGAGTGGCTTGGTCAGCCGCGGGATCTCGGAGGTGTGCTCGGGGAGTTGCGACAGCCAGCGCACCGAGCCGATGAGAATACACGGCAGCTTTCGTTCGGATATCGCGCGCATCACGGTCTCCACGTCGGTGCGCAGCCCGTCGGCATCGACGATCACCAGTTCGACGCCCAGGCGTTCCAGCTTCTGATCGACCTCAGCGGGTGTCGCGACGGGGCCGAGTGTCGTATAGCCAGCATCGTAGAGCATGTCCTCGAGGCGCATGGCGTCGCTCGGCTCGCGCTCGACGATGAGAATACGTTCGCGGACGATGCGCGCCGACGCGGACGCGAGGGCGGGGGACCGCCGACGCAACAGCCGCTTGCCAGGATTGAACAAGGCCGGCTTGGCATGTTCGGCAGGTGTCGGCAGGATCGCGGTGACGCACGCCGTGATGCCCTCGGGGGCGAAGTCCAGTTTGGCGTCGAAGTTCGGCATCCGGCTCGTGCGCTCGATCAGGGCCAGGCCGAAGCCGGTCTGGCTGCTCGGGGCCTTGGTGGGTGGGCCGCCGCGCTCGCGCCACTGCAACTCGAGGGTTGGTGCTGCCGCGCCCATGCTTTCAGAGAGAGACCAGTCGATGGCGACCCGGCCGGCCAAGTTCGAGAGGGCCCCGTGCTTGAGCGCGTTCGTGCCCAGTTCATGCAGAATCAGCGTCAATTGCAGCGCGGTCTGTGGGGGCAGGAATACGTCCTCGCCACTGATGGATATCCGGTCGGTGAAGTCGCCGAACATGGCAAGCTGCGCGCGGACGAGTTCGTCGATCGACGCGCCAACCCAATCGCATTCGGTCAGGATCGTGTGGCCGGTCGCCAGCGCGTGGAGGCGGCCGTTGAAGCTCGTCACGAGTTGTGGAAGGCTGCGCGCCGTGCGGGCCGTCTGCGTCGCCAGCGACTGCACGATGGCCAGCGTGTTCTTGACGCGGTGGTTCAGTTCGGCGACGAGCAGGTTACGGGTTTCGTCCGCCTGCCGCCGCTCGGTGATGTCGCGGTTGGTTTCCAGGACTAGGCGTCGTCCGCCGACGCGCATGAGTTCCTGCCTACTCTCGACCCAAACCTCGGACCCGTCGGCGGCGCGGTGCAGCAACTCGCCGCTCCAGGATCCCTCCACGACGAGTAAACGCTCGAACTCCGCCGGCGGAACGGGTAGCCGGGTTTGCAGCAGATCGTGGCTGATCGCACCAATGGCATCCGTCTTGGCGTATCCGTACAGCTCGACGCAGCCGCGATTCCAACTGACGATCCCCTGCTCCAGGTCCCAGACCAGGATGGCCTCGTGGGACAGGTCGACGATCCGGGCGAGCTGGCGCAGCCGCTGGCTCTGGTTGCGCTGGTCGGTGATGTCGGTGTTGGTGCCACAATACAAAACGGGCACACCATCGGCGTTCTTCTGTGGCAAGGCGCGCGACAAAAACCAGCGGTAGGTTCCGTCGGTCCCGCGCAACGGGAACAGGTCTTCCCATTCCTCGCCGCGGGCAAGGCAGTCCTTGAATTTCTCGACGACCCGCTCGACGTGATCGGGATGATGAACGCTGGTCCAACCCATGCCGCGCATTTCGTCCATCGACTTGCCGGTGTAATCGAACCAGCGCTGGTTGTACCAGTACACCGAGCCGCTCGGGTCGGCCATCCAGGCCAGTTGGGGGATCGTGTCGGCGAGAGCGCGAAAGCGTTGCTCGCTCTCCTTCAGGGTTTGCTCCACCGCCTTGACGCGGGTGACGTCGCGCGCGACCGCCAGGATTTGTTCGACGAGACCGCCCGCATCACGAACCGGACTGACCACAACGTCCCACCATTTGGGGGTACCCTTGTGTGTCGGACAAAATGCGGAATAGCGCGTCACGTCGCCCGATGCCGCCGCGGCGAGAGCCAGGCTCGTCCGCTCGCGGCATTCGGACGGCCAGACGGCTGACCAATCGGAGCCACGCAGGACCGCAGGATCACTGACCTCCAGATGGCGGCAGCCGTTCTCGTTGAGGTACGTCAGCTTGCCGTCCAGCGAGATGAGCGTCACCCAATCGAGGCTTGCCTCTAAGAAGCGGTGATCCATGTGGTGTGTATATCGCCTGTTGGCCGCTCCGGACTCGCGCCGATGGGTGTTCAGTGTTGCTTGGTGTCCCGGTGGATATCTCGACACCAGTTGCGCACGGGGGGTGCCATGGGCCCCTCGCGACCTGGGCAGTAAGGCTGGGACTCAGGCAGCCGAGACCTGTCGGCCCTTGCCGGCCTTCACGTCGAAGAACAGCGCTTGGCTGATGACGGCCTTGAGCATCTCGGGCTTGAAAGGCTTCGT
Source organism: Hyphomicrobiaceae bacterium (assembly GCA_033765285.1). Taxonomy (GTDB): domain Bacteria; phylum Pseudomonadota; class Alphaproteobacteria; order Rhizobiales; family Hyphomicrobiaceae; genus Filomicrobium. The sequence continues at coordinate 81,645 of JANRIE010000057.1, forward strand.
CACGAGGAAGGCCGGTTCAGGGCGCTCGCCCGTCAGCAGTCGCTCCGGGTAGGCCGTGATGAAAACTACGGGAACGTCGAGGGACCGCAGTATGTCGTTGACAGCGTCAAGTCCTGAACTGCCGTCGGCGAGATGGATGTCGGCAAGCACCATTTCTGGGCGTTCGCGCAGGGCAAGCGCAGTGGCTTCGGTCCGCGTCGCCGCAATGCCCACGACGGAGTGTCCGAGATCAGAAACCAGGCTCTCGACATCCATGGCGATCAGAGGCTCATCTTCGATGATCATGACGCGTGCGGCGAGTTGCTCTGCAATCTCGCGGGCGGCCTCGTCGATCAGGCCGCGGACAGCTTCTTCGCTGCGCCCCATGATCGTCGCGATCTCGTTCGCCGAGAAATCCTCGAGCCCGGCGAGCACGAAGGCCTGTCGCGGCTCCGGCGTCAGTGTTTCGATGCGGCGATCCGCGACGCCGCCCTCGGCCCGCTCGGCGTCTTCCGTACGATGGTTCGTCGGTACGGTGTTCCACACCTTGAGGAATGCGGTGTAGGCCGCGACCCTGGGAGCCAGCGTGCGATCGAACAGTCCCTGGTCGGCGACGAGCGTCTCCAACAGAGCGACCACATACGCGTCTCCACGCTCCTGGGAACCGCTCAGGGCGCGGGCGAAACGGCGCAGATAGGGCAACTGCGGGGCAATGTGATCGGCCAGCGAGTTCGTCATTCGATCTGGTCTCCCGTCGGGTCTGTTCGGATCGCCCTGGCGGCATGCACCTGCCGCGTCGGCACCGAGCGTGAACGCTTCAGTGTCCGGATTGTTCCCGCAATTCAGCGAAAATTTTTCGTAGTATCGAAGCTGGCGGGTGATTGTCGATCGCGTAACTCGCCGGCCCGCGAGGTTTGGTCTCATCCGCCGTCCAGCCTGCCGCGCTACCACTGGCCGACGCGCGGAGAGATCAGGGCTGCCGGGGGGCATTGCTCAGTCCCTTGCCCGCGGGCCTCTCGGCGCGGGCCAGGTTCACGCGGTCAACTGGCCCGTCCCGATATGCGGATCGAGAATGTCGTAGCTCGCCGCATCCAACCCCAGTTCGCGCGCGAGCCGGGTGCGCGCCCTGTTGACGCGGCTCTTCATCGTGCCCAAAGCGCATCCGCACATCAGTGCCGCCTCGTCGTAGGAAAAGCCCTCTGCGCCAATCAGCAGCAGTGCTTCCTTCTGGTCGGCAGGGAGCGTCGCAAACGCCTTCTCGAAGTCGATCATGTCCATATGACCGTGCTGCGCCGCGCGCACGCAGAGCATGCCGGCACCGATCCCATCGACGTCCTGCACCTCCCATTTGCGCTTGCGGCGCTCGGACAGGAAGGCATTGCGCAGGATCGTGAACAACCATGCCTTGAGGTTGGACCCCGGCTGGAACGATGCCCGGCTGTTCCAAGCCTTGACGAGCGTTTCCTGCACGAGATCGTCGGCCTGATCCGCCGAACCGCACAGCGAGCGCGCAAAGGCCCGCAAATTCGGGATCAGTCGCGCCAGATCATGCTGCAACCCGTCGACGTCGTGCTGTGCCGTGCTCATGATTTACCGCCCTCTACCTTCGACAGGTCGGCGAGGAGTTGAGCAAACCTATCGGGCGTCGGCTCGCTGAGGATGCCCGAGTAGAGCCGCCGCAACTGGTGGTTGATTGCGTCCTGGGCCTCCGGCGTCAATGCGATATCCAACCCGCCGACCAAGTCGCTTGCATCGCCGCCCTCGCTCGTGCCGGCCGCAGTTTGCTCGCCTGTTGCGTCGTTGTTGAACCGCATCGTTCCGTCGCCGCCTTCCCTACTCGCCATGGTCAATCCAGCCCCTCATTTCTACTCCGGGTTGTGTTCGGCTTTACTTTATACGCCGTCCCCCACACACGCAGACCCCGGTGTCTCACCTGTCTTCGGTCGGTTCAACGCCGCTGGCGATGTTTTGTTCCATCCGTCGGCCTTGTCTTGCGGACAAAGTCTGCAGGACCCGACACATCGGGTCCCGCGACCATGCCTGCGTCCGACTGTGCTTGTGCCGCCAAGCTGTTGGATGTCGACCGCGCCAACCGTTGCCTCAGCGTCAGTCTATCGACTGAGCGAGGGTGCTGGACGTGGACCGGCTGCCCCGATGCGACCGGCCGATGCATGCCGACGGACGGCGTGGTAGGACCATCCGCCGGCGGTCGGTCAAGCCCGGCGAACGACGCTCGCGATGAGCGAAACGACGAACAGCACGATGGCCACCCAGAACAAAATGCGCGCGCCTTCCATCGCAGTGCCGGCAACGCCGCCAAAGCCGAGAAGTGCTGCACCAATTGCAACGACGAGGAAGACGACGGCGTAATGCAGAAGGCTCGACATGATCAATCTCCGATTGTGGCCAGAAGGTCCAGATGCAAATCTCTGTGCTTGCCAAACGCTGTTGACGGCTGCTGGTTCCCGTCGGCGCGGGTCCATCTTCGATAGGACTTCGAACGGTCTTCAATCGGGGAGTGTGGCGATGTCGATAGGGCGCAGAAGGACGTGCACTGCTGATGCGGGAAGGAACGCAGGCTAATGCCGGGTGCTGCCAGTCGACCAACACGCTGCGAGACCTGTCCGCTGAAGTCGCTGGAAGTTTTTCGCGCGGTCACGCCCCAGGAGCTCGCCTTTATCGATTCGCTCAAATCGGGCGAGTTTGCCACTGAAACTGGTACCACGGTCCTTCTCGAAGGGAGCAGCAGCCCGCATCTCTATACCGTTCTCAGCGGCTGGGCGTTTCGCTACAAGACCCTCGAGGATGGTCGGCGGCAGATATTGAATGTCGTGCTGCCCGGCGATTTTCTCGGCCTGCAAAGCTCGATGATGAATGAAATGCAGCATTCCGTCGAAAGCTTGACGCCCATGGTGCTGTGCGTCTTTCCGCGCGCCAAGCTGTGGGAGCTGTACGCCTCGCATCCCAGTCTCGCCTACGACTTGACCTGGCTGGCGGCGCGCAGTGAGCGGCTGCTCGACGAGAACCTCCTCAGTGTTGGTCGCAGGTCGGCCAGCGAACGGATCGCTTACATGCTGCTCGATATTTTTCTGAGAGCGCGTCACATCGGTCTCACCAAGGGTGCAAGCCTCGCCTTGCCCTTGTCGCAGCAGCACGTGGCCGACGCCCTCGGGCTGTCGCTGGTGCATACGAACAGGACACTGAAATCACTGCTGCAACGGCGTCTCTTCCGCTGGAAGGCCGGTATACTCGAGATTTTGGATGAACCCGGTTTGGCGATCGTCGCGAATTATCCCGGTAGTCTTCCCGTACTTCGGCCGCTGATTTAGCGCTTGTCTATGCTTGATGCACTTATTTCGCGCGGCCCGTTGGGTGCCGGGTCACGTCGTCTGCCGATCGCGATCACTCAGTGTTTTCGGAGAACACTTTCTTCAAGCCGGCCGCGGCCAATTCGACCGCAGAAGCCAACTCGTGTGTCTCCAAATCACTCAGCTCTGCCAGCTCTCCGGACGATGTGCGGGCGCGCGACTCCAATTCGGCCAGCCGCTGTTCGAGGGCGCGCGCCTCGAATACGGTGGCAGCTTCCGAATTGCTTGTGGTGATGGTATCGCGCAACTCGGTCTTGAGCTGGGCGATGCGATCGACCAAATCGGGAATGGTCTGATTTTTGGACTGTGCAGGCTTTACGGACTTGTCTGATGGCGACCGCTTCGGGGTCCGTCGCTTGGTTGTCTTCGGTCGCCGCCCGGCGGTTGAACGAGACGTCATCGCGTCCTTTCCAGCCGAGGAGGCTGTTCGCTGCGGCCGCCAGTTGTCGCCGGCTGCGGAACATTACCGGAAGAACGCTGCTATTCCAACGAGATCGTCGTCACTGACGTGCCTTGGGTCGGCGGGAAAACTGGTCTGTTGGCTGTCGGCAGCGGCTGAAGCGGAACGCTTCTGCTCGTTGGCCGTGGCCGACCGAAGACCAGGTGTACCCGAGACATCGACCGCGAGGTCGTGATCGGTCTGCGACCTGCCTGTATCCAGGTTCAGACCGCCGCTGAGCCTCTTTACGCGTGCAAAAGCAACGGTCTGAACCATAGGACTGCTACCAACTCTGTGGCTTTACGCCCACTTTTCATTCGAAGCTCAGATGGGTGCAGGTCTGAACGTCAGACGTGCTGCACTCACCGGCCGAACGTGCGCTTGACCTCGCTGGAGACCTTCTGGCCTTCGCCTTTGGCTTCTTGCGCCAGGCCGTCGACTTCGAGATCGGTCGAGCCGACCGCGCGCCCTACCGTCTGCTTCACTTTGCCGGCGATCTGGTTTGCGTGCCCGGCAATCGAATCGGCCGTGCTGGATGACGTGGCGCTATCGAGGGCGTCGTTGGCGCTGTCGCGCACCTTTTCGACCTGCGCCTTCACAGCGCCAACGGCCTGTTGGGCTTCGCCCTTGATTTCCTGCCGTTTGCCGTCGGCCTTCAGGTCGTCCGATCCGATGACGTGGCCGATGCCTTGCTTCAACTTGCCGATGGCTTCGTTGGCGTGACCTTTGAACTTATCTGATGTGCTGGACATGCGTACTCCTCGCGCGCAAACGCGCTTTTTGGTCGTGCTGTATTCAATTTCGGCTCGGGATTGATCGACGCTTGCGACCATCGAACCATGTCGACAAAACTCGGCTGGGGTGGATTTGGTTGCAGTCCAATCTGGCGCTCGCGGTCAGGCGCTCAGGCCTTCGCGTGGGGACGGATCGTGTGGGGACGCGGAAAGCGGAACGTGAGGGACAGCCCGTGTTCCCCGAGAATACGCTCGACTTTTCCGCGCAGCCCGCGCTCGATGGCCTGTATCACCTGGGTGCCGAACCCCGTTTTCAGCTCCGGTGCCGGTGCCGGGCCACCCCGCTCCGACCAGACGAGCACGACCTCCTCGCCGAGCTCGCTCTCCTCCAGGGTCCAGCCGACCTTGACCTGGCCATCGCGTCCCGACCAGGCACCGTACTTGGTCGCATTGGTCGCCAATTCGTTGATGAGTAGGCTCAGCAGCACCGCCTCGTTGCGTGGCAGCGATACGCGCGGCCCGTCGAGCACGAGACGGGGCTCGCCGCCTGCGTCGCCTGCTGCCAGACCGCCGAATGCTTTGAGAATGTCGCGCAGAAACATCTCGAGATCAGGCGTGTAGGCAGGGTCCGGACGCAGCAGATCGTGAACCGTGCCCAGGGCGGCCAGCCGTTCACGGAAGGCACGCGTGAACTCGGGCAGGGAGGGACTGTGGCGCGCCGTCTGAGAGGCGATCGCCGAGACGATCGCCAACGTATTCTTGACGCGGTGGATGAGTTCTCCGTTGGCCAGTTGAGCATGGTCCTGAGCGATGCGACGCTGCTGGATTTCACGCTCCAGCGCCTCCTTCGCCAGCAAGGCGCGAGCGCGCGACCTGTCCAGCGTTACGAGGATCGTCGCCAGCATGGCGGTGAAGGCCAATGCACCCAGAAGAATGGTATTCGGCCTCGACCAATCCAGCCGAGCTTCGAATGCGGGCAGGCTCGACACCGCCAAGTTCCAGGTGAATCCGTCGATGTCGATGGCGGCTGCGTGTGTGAAGCTCGACCGCTCGGGTGGGCCAGCCCCGCCCAAACTATCGAACAACGTGCGCAATTCGCCGTCTTCTGTGGTTGTCGTAACCTGCAAATGTGTGTCTTGCAGTGTGCCCGGTGCGTACTTGGCAAGGGAGCGCGAAATGAAATCGCCCCAGCGGAATGCACCGTAGACGTATCCCGACAGCCGGTCGCGTCGCGCGGCGATGGTCGTCGGGACGTCGCTGCCCTGGTAGATCGGCACGTAACCAAGTCCCCCAGGCTGAGGGTTCTCGTTTGTTTCCTGCAGCAGCCGCACGACACCAGAAAGAACAGGTTCGCCGGTATCGCGGGCCTGTTGCATGGCGCGCCGGCGGACCGGCTCGGAATACATGTCGTATCCGATGGCGCGGCGATTGCGCCAATCCTTGGGTTCCAGGAACCGAATTGACGTCACCAGGTCCAGGCCGCCCGAAGCATTCGACGGCTGGCGCACGTCGACATAGCCCAGGCCCTGCACGCCGGGAAACTCGGTCTCTAGGTTCAATGACGCGGTGAAAGCGCGCCAACTCCGCTCGTTGGGTTGGCCGGAGGCGCGGACGAAACCAGCCGCAGCGCGCAGAACCTGCTCGTAGCGCTGCATGACGTCCGAGAGAGTCTCGCCGATGAACTGGGTCTGGCGGACGATGGCGCGCTGGTGGCGCTCGGTCTCGGCCGAAAGCGCGACCCAGTACATGGCCAAACTCGCTGCAAGCGCCAGGAGCGTCGCCAGAAGCGAGTACCGGTGGATCCAGAGCAAGTTGCCGGACGCAACGAGTGCGGGCCGTGCTCGCTCCATGTGCGTCGGCCGCGGTCGCCCGTCCCCTGCGCGGGGATCTCGCGGGTGCACGGTTTGCTCCGCGACTGTCGGGTCTAGGACATCCAACAGGCCCCGCGAGCGCGCGGCAAGGGGCTGCGCCGTCTGCTGCAGCAGTTGGTAAAGCCGGTTCGCGATCACGTCGATGCGCACACCTCAACAGAATGGTCCAAGGAACGATGCGAGCACCACCCTATACTGGTGGATTCTGATCGTCCCTATCATTTGATGTAGGGCTGCGCGTGCGGGGTGGCGTGGCACGTCTGGCACCATGACGATTGGACTGCGCCCTCGGCTCGGCGGCGCTTCGCTTCGGAACTCCGGTGAATTGAGCCGCGTTCTTCCAATACACAAGTGGAAGAAAGGGCCCACGCCATGTCGACAGAGAATGATGTTGAAACGCCCATCGTGAGCGATCCGGTCGCCGCAGCCAAGTCACCTCTGCCGGCTGGTGCCGACCGTAGCGATAGTCTTAACACGAACGATCGGCGCAGGTCTTCGGCCTCGCAGAGCTGGGATGATATCGCGCGCTTCAGGATTGCCACCTCCGGCGATGCGCCCACACGCCGTGAGCCCATGGCAGAGGTGCCCGGATCCGGCACGCCTGCCGCCCCTCAACTCGCTGAGGGGGGATCGGGAGGTCCGCCTGCGCGGCGCAGGTCCCCGACACGGCAGGTTTTGACGACGACCGACGCGCGGCAGGGCTCGCGGTCGCGGCTCAGCTACCGCGTGCTCGTCAATTCGCTCGTTCTGATCGGTTTCGTCGGTGTCATGGCCGCTGCCATCGCCGTGTGGTTTGCAAACTGATCGCGCTCTCGCGCTTGCGGCAATCCGAGCCGGGCCGTGCCGCGTGCAGCCACTCAGCCCGTTCTCGCCAGGTGCGTCGCTTCCAGAATGCGGCGGATTTCGGCGCGACAGGAGCCACAGTTGGTTCCCGCCTTGAGGGTTTGTCCGATCGCTTCGACGGACAGACAGCCAAGGCGCGTCGCCGCGTCCCGGATCTCGTTTGCCCCGACTTCGTAGCAGGCGCACACGAGCGTGCCCTTGTCCCTGGTGGCACCACCGGGCCGCCCGGCCAGAAGGCGCATGCGATCGGACGGGGTCACTTCCGTTTCCAGCAGGCTTGCCGCCCACGTGCGCGAGACCTCGACGGGTACGGGCGAGATGTAAAGCGCGCCGATCAGGCGATCGCCTTCGACGGCGGCGAACCGATGGCGGCTGTTGGCCGCATCAGAGTAGGACAGGACGTCAGCGGGCCGCGTGGCGTCGATCTGGTGCCCGATCAATTCGCGGAACAAACAGTCGGCACCACCTGGCCAGGTGGTGCCGGCAAGCTCCAGCCGCCAGCCAGCCTTGCTGCGGGCAAGCGCGTAGTAGTCCGCCGGAATGACGGTCGGGCGCTGCCTCAGAACGGCAAAGCCAAACCATTGGGCGTCGAAGCGGCGGACGGCGACGGCGGTATGCTTCAACTCGGGCTGGCCGGAGACCGGGTCGGTTGCAGCACCGACGACGGCGTCGATACGCGCGTGACTGGCTAATTCGTCGGTCCAGTGGATCGGTGCGAAAACGCTCCCCCGCGGCTGGCGGTCGGTGATGCTGACGCGCAGCAGGGCACGGCCATGCGCACTCTCGACCTCTGCGATATCGGCGGACGACAGACCGAGGCGCGTCGCGTCGTCGGGATGGAGTTCGATGAACGGCTCGGCAATGTGGCTCATCAACCGTGCCGATTTCCCCGTGCGGGTCATCGTGTGCCACTGGTCGCGGATGCGGCCGGTGTTGAGGATCAGCGGATAGCGCGCGCTGACGTGCTGTTGCGGCGAACGGAATGGCGTGGCCACGAAGCGGGCGCGGCGGTCGGGCGTGTAGAAGCCGCCGTTGGCAAAGAAGCGACTTTCGCTTTGCGGCTGGCCGGCGGGCTGCGGCCATTGAAAGGGGGCGAGGTCCCTGTAGGCCTGTGCCGTTATCGCCGCATGGGCTGAAATATCGAGATCGCGGCTGCCAGAGTTCTCGGCTCCGGTCAGGGCGGCATACTCGGCAAAAATGTCGGCGGGCCCGCCGTAGTCGAAAGCTGACCCAAAGCCCATGCGCTTTGCAACCTCGGCGATCTGCCACCAATCGGGACGCGCCTCGGCAGGCGCGGTGAGAAAGGCGCGCTGGCGTGAGATGCGTCGTTCGGAATTGGTGACGGTTCCGTCCTTCTCCCCCCAGGCGCTCGCCGGCAGCAGAACATGCGCGCACCGCGCCGTGTCCGTCTGGGCCGTCACGTCCGAGACGACGACGAAGGGACAGGCTTTCAAGCCCGCGCGCACCGTGTCGGCTTCCGGCAGGCTCGCGACGGGGTTCGTCGAGATGATCCAGATCGCCTTGATCCGGCCATCGGCAACGGCCCGGAACATGTCAACGGCCTTGAGACCGGGCGTGCTGGCGATTGCGGGTGAATTCCAGAACCCTTGTACGATGCGGCGGTGCCCGGCGTCGGCAAGGTCCATGTGAGCGGCGAGCATATTGGCCAGACCGCCGGTTTCGCGCCCGCCCATCGCATTGGGCTGCCCGGTCACCGAGAAGGGGCCCATGCCCGGTCGACCGATGCGGCCGGTCACCAGATGGCAATTGATGATCGCGTTGACCTTGTCGGTCCCCGCCGAGGATTGGTTCACCCCCTGGCTGTAGGCGGTGACCACGCGCTCGGTCCGGGCAAACAGCGCGTAGAACTGCGCGATGGTCTCGGCCGCCAGGCCCGTCGCGTGGGCAACGACGTCGAGGCTCGAGGATTCGGCGACCTTCATCGCTTCGCCGAGCCCGGCCGTGTGTGCGCCGACATACGCGACATCGGTGCGGCCGTCGGCGATCAGATGCGCCAGCAGTCCATTGAACAGCGCGACGTCGCTGCCTGGGTTCAGCGGCAGGTGGAGGTCGGCCCCTTCGCAGGTGGCGGTCTGGCGAGGGTCGATGACGACGATCCGGGTGCCGCGCTGCTCGCGCGCGGTCATCAGTCGCTGATAGAGGACCGGATGGCACCAGGCGAGGTTGGAGCCGACCAGCACGACGAGATCGGCGTCCTCGAAGTCGCGATATGTGCCGGGTACGGTATCGGCACCGAAGGCACGCTTGTGGCCGGCGACTGAGGAGGCCATGCACAAGCGCGAGTTGGTGTCGATATTGGCACTCCCGATGTAGCCTTTCATCAGCTTGTTGGCGACGTAGTAGTCTTCGGACAGGAGCTGGCCGGAGACATACAGCGCGACGCTGTCCGGGCCATGGCTGGCGATGGTCTGGCCGAAGCGCTCCGCGACCAGATCAAGCGCTTCGGTCCAGGTGGCGCGCCGCTCGCCGATCCTGGGAAACAGCAGCCGGTCATCGTGGCTTAAAGTTTCGCCGAGCGCGGACCCCTTGGAACAGAGGCGGCCAAAGTTGGCCGGATGCTCCGGGTCGCCACTGATCTCGGCGGACTGCCCATCGGGGGCTGGTCGCGCGAGTACGCCGCAGCCGACGCCGCAGTAGGGGCACGTGGTGCGGGTCACATCGGTGGTCATCGGTTGCTCCGCCTGTTACCGGCTGCCGGCGAGGACGATCGTGCAGGGTCAGCTCGACCCCTTCAGTGCGACCGCGTCGATCTGGATGCGACCCGCTTCGACGCGCAGCGGGAAGGTCGCAACGGCCCCCTGGTCGGCCCCCTGGGCGAGGCCTGTCTCCAGACTGATCACCCAGTTGTGCAACGGGCACGTCACCGAGCTGCCGTGCACGATGCCGTCCGACAGTGGCCCCCCCTTGTGCGGGCATCGGTCGGCCAGCGCGTAAACCTGGTCATCGCCGGTGCGGAACACTGCGATGCAGCCGTGGGCCGTTTTCAGCTTTCGGGCGCCCAGCATTGGAATGTCGGCGAGTGCGCCAATGTCGATCCAGGCCTTGTCCATGATGGTCATTCGGCGGCCTCCGCAATGCTGAGATCGGCAATCGGCGCGAACTCGTGGGCATCCTTGCCGGCGGCGCGCTCGGCCCATGGGTCGGACTGCGCGTAGCGCTGTGACACGACGAACCGGTCATACAGCGCGCGCCGCTTTTCCAGATCGTCGATGACCTGAGCTTTGATGCTGTCGTTGCCAACCCGCTTGGCCCATTTGTAGATGCGTTCGAGGTAGCGGCCCTGTTCGCGGTAGAGTTGGACAAGCGCGGCGATAACCTCGACGGCCTCCTCCTGGGTGGCGACATGTCCCAGTATCTCGGTACCCTTGATGTCGAGGCCGGCTGCGCCCGCAAAGTGAATCTCAAAGCCACTGTCGACGCAGATGACGCCGACGTCCTTGCATGTCGCCTCGGCGCAGTTTCGCGGACAGCCGGAAACCGCCAGCTTCACCTTGGCTGGTGTCCAGGACCCCCAGAGGAATTTCTCGATGGCGACGCCAAGGCCCGTGGAGTCCTGAGTGCCGAACCGGCACCACTCGGTACCCACACATGTTTTGACCGTGCGCAGACCCTTCGCGTAGGCCGCGCCAGAAACCATCCCTGCCTTATTGAGGTCGGCCCAGACAGCGGGAAGGTCTTCCTTGCTGACGCCCAGCATGTCGATCCGCTGGCCGCCCGTCACCTTGACGGTCGGGATCTGGAACTTGTCCACGACGTCGGCGATGGCGCGCAATTCCTTCGAACTCGTCAAGCCACCCCACATGCGCGGGACAACCGAGAACGAGCCGTCCTTCTGGATGTTGGCGTGCACGCGCTCGTTGATGAAGCGGGACTGGCCGTCGTCCTCGTAAACACCCGGCCAGGTCGCCACCAGATAGTAGTTGAGCGCCGGGCGGCATTTCGCACAGCCGCTCGAGGTTTTCCACTCGAGGTCCTGCAAGAGCTGGGGGATGGTCTTCAGTTCCTTTGCCACGATCAAGCGGCGCACGTCGTCGTGGCCGAGGTCGGTGCAGCCGCACATCGGCTGGACAGCTTTCGGATTGTAAGCATCGCCGAGCTGGATCTTCAGCAGTTGCTCGACGAGGCCGGTACACGTTCCACACGAGGCGGACGCCTTGGTGTGCGCCCGCACGTCGTCGAGTGACCGCAGCCCCTTTTCGGTGATCGTCGTGGTGATCTTGCCCTTGCAGACGCCGTTGCAGCCACAGATCTCCGCGTCATCCGGCAATGCTGCAACGGCCGCCATAGGGTCCAGTGGGGTACCTCCCTGGTAGCTGCTCCCGAAAATCAGGGTCTCGCGCATCTCGGCGATGGGCGTGCCCTTCTTGATCAGGTCGAAAAACCAGGGTCCGTCGCCCGTCTCGCCGTACATGACGACGCCGATGAGCCGGTCGGCCTTCAAGACCAGCCGCTTGTAGATGCTGCGCGCGGCGTCGCGCAGCACGATCTCCTCGCGATCGGGCGCATCGCCGAATTCGCCGGCCGAGTAAAGGTTGATACCCGTCACCTTGAGCTTGGTGGCGGTCGCCGTCGGCGTGAAAGATGGTGTTGCGTCCCCGGCAAGCTGCGCGGCGAGCACGCCAGCCTGTTCGTAGAGCGGGGCGACGAGGCCGAACGTCTGCCCGGCGACTTCGACACATTCGCCGAGCGCGAAGATGTCGGGATCACTCGTACGCATATCGGGCGAGACGAGAATGCCGCGGTTGACCTCGAGGCCGGCCGCCTTGGCCAGCGCGGCGTTGGGGCGAATGCCCACGGCCATGACGACGAGGTCGCAGGCGATCTCGCTGCCATCGTCGAGCTTGACGGCGCGCACCTTCGGCGGCCCAAGGGCTGGGTGGCTCCCGATGATGGCGTGCGTGTTCGCTTTGGTCTTGACGATTATGCCACGGGCTTCGACCGCCTTCTGCAACAGGTAGCCCGCCGCTGGATCGAGCTGGCGCTCCATCAGCGTCGGCATCAGGTGAAGGACGGTGACCTCCATGCCCCGGTCGCGAAGCCCGGCCGCCGCCTCCAGTCCCAGCAGCCCGCCGCCGACGACCACGGCGCGACCACCCGACTGGGCGGCCAGCAGCATCGCATCGACGTCGTCGAGGTCGCGATAGGTCAGCACACCGGCCAGGTCATGGCCCGGGATCGGGATGATGACCGGGTTCGAACCGGTCGCGATGACGAGCTTGTCGTAGGAAACGACATCGCCTTGCGCGCTGGTCACGGTCTTTGCCGCACGGTCGATGGCAACGACCTTGTGCCCCTTGTAGAGGGTGATCCCATGCTCGACGTACCAGGCGTCGCCGTGGATGACGATATCCTCGTAGGTCTTCTCGCCCGACAGAACGGGGGACAGCATGATGCGGTCGTAGTTCACGCGCGGCTCGGCGTTGAAGATGGTGACCTGGTAGGCGTCGGGAGCGACATCGAAGAGACGCTCGAGCGCGCGGCCGGGGGCCATGCCGTTGCCGATAACAACGAGTTTCTGTTTCATGACTGCGGGTTCCGTAGACTGGCGGACAGCGAGTAGCCGGCCTCTCCCGCAGGCAGCCGCGGGAGAGCGTGCGTGTTACTCCGCGGCTTGGAGGGCCGGGTTGGTGTGGCGGGCGTAGAGGAACTCGAGGACGGCGGCGCGGGCGGCGATATAGTCGACGTCATCGACGAGATCGAGCCGCTGGCGCGGTCGTGGCAGCGTGACTGGAAGCACCTCGCCGATCGTCGCCGACGGCCCGTTCGTCATCATCACGATGCGGTCCGACAACAGCACGGCCTCGTCGACGTCGTGGGTGATCATGATGATGGTGTTGCCGAGGCGGGCGTGGATCTCCATCACCTGATCCTGGAGATGAGCGCGCGTCAGGGCATCCAGGGCGCCGAACGGCTCGTCCATCAGCAGCACCTTCGGTTCCATGGCCAGCGCGCGGGCGATGCCGACACGCTGCTTCATGCCTCCGGAGATTTCCGACGGGCGCTTATCCTTGGCGTGCGTCATGTGCACGAGTTCGAGGTTCTCCATCGTCCACTCGTGACGCTCGGCGCGGGAGCGGGAGCGGCCGAACACCTTGTCGACGGCCAGGCGCACGTTTTCGTAGGTGGTGAGCCAAGGCAGCAGTGAGTGGTTCTGGAACACCACCGCGCGGTCGGGGCCGGGGCCGTTGACCTCCTTGTCCTCCAGCAGGATGACGCCGCTCGATACTTCGGTCAGTCCGGCCACAAGGTTGAGCAGCGTCGACTTTCCGCATCCCGAGTGTCCGATGATCGAGACGTAGCTGCCACGATCAATCGTGAGGTCGACGGACCGCAGCACCTCGTTGGTGACCCCGGCGCGGCTGAACGACTTGCCGACGCTCTCGATCTTGAGAAAGGGCCGGCCCGACGCCGTTGGACTGGTCGTCGTGTGGAGCTTTGGTTCTACAGGGGCAATCATGTTCCACGATCCTCTCAGGACGCCTGCGCGCCGCGCGTTGCGATGTTGCCGAGGGCCGCGACCATACGGTCGAGGATGAAGCCGACGATGCCGATGTAGACGAGGGCAACGATGATGTCGGACAGCCGCGAGGAGTTCCACGCGTCCCAGATGAAGAAGCCGATCCCGACGCCGCCGGTCAGCATTTCGGCGGCCACGATGGCCAGCCACGACAGGCCGATGCCGATGCGCAGACCGGTGAAGATGTAAGGGGCGGCCGAGGGCACCATGATGCGGAAGAAGAATTCGACAGGGTTGAGCCGCAGCACGGCCGCGACGTTCCGGTAGTCCTGCGGAATATTCCTGATGCCGACCGCCGTGTTGATGATGATCGGCCAGATCGCCGTGATGAAGATGACGAAGATCGCCGACGGGTTGGCGTCACGGAAGGCGGCCAGCGAGATCGGCAACCAGGCCAGCGGCGGCACGGTGCGCAGCACCTGGAAGATCGGGTCGAGACCGCGGGTTGCCCACACGCTCTGGCCGATCAGCACGCCGAGCAGAATGCCTGCGATCGCCGCAAGTCCGAAGCCGATCGCCACGCGCTGCAGGGAGGTCGCGACGCGCAGGCCGAGACCGATGTCCTGAGAGCCGTTGACGAAGAACGGATCGAGGATGAGGTCTTTGGCCTCGCTCCAGATGCGCGAGGGTGACGGCAGGCTCGAGGTCGGCGACGAGCAGGCCAACTCCCAGACCAAGAGGCTGGCCAGCAGGACGATCAGCGGGGGAACGACCACAGTCGCAATGTTGGCGAGCATGCCCGGCACGTCGGAGGCGCGCGCTGAGAACCAGCGTGACAGGGCACTGGGCTTAGCCGCCGAGGCAATGGCCGGAGCGGCTTTCGCAGCCACGGCGGCGGGAACGTTGCCGGCTGCGGTCGCGACGAATACGGTCTGAGGCTCGATGAGCGACATGATGATCTCCGAGAGGTGCGTTCGTTGCCCCGTCCGGTCCGGGTGCAGGGGCAAGCCCCTGCCGGGGGAGCCCGAGGGGCGAGAAGCCCCTCGGAAAGTCGTGTCTCAGGGAGGAAGGCTCAGACCTCGGCGCGCTTGATGGAGAGCGACTTGAGGTAGCCCATCGGGTCGGCGGGATCGAAGGTCTTGCCGTCGAAGAACTTCTCGACGCCGCGGCTGTCGCCGGTGGGGGTATCGGTGAGGCCGAGACCCTTGGCTGCTTCCAGCCACAGGTCGGAGCGGTTGGTCTTGGCGACGAGGGCCTTGACGTCCATGTCGGGAGCGAACTTGCCCCAGCGGATGTTCTCGGTAACGAACCAGGTGTCGAGGCTCTTCCAGGGGTAGGAGACCTCGCCCTTCTCGCCCCAGTATTTCATGAGCAGGTTGGAGCCTTTGACCACCTTGCCGCGGCCGTAGTTGATGTCGCCCTTGATGCGGCCGATGATGTCGGGGACGGGCACGTTGAACCACTGGCGGCGGCCGATGATCTCGGCCATCTCCTGCTTGTTCTCCATTTTCTCGCACCACATCTGCGCTTCCATGGTCGCCATCATGATGGCGAGCGCCGCCTTGGGATTGGCGTCGACCCAGTCAGCACGCATGCCGAGCACTTTTTCGGGGTGCTTGAACCAGATCTCGCCCGTGGTGGCAGCCGTGAAGCCGATCCCCTGGTTGACGAGCTGCTCGTTCCACGGTTCGCCGACGCAGAAGGCGTCCATGTTGCCGACCTTCATGTTGGCCACCATCTGCGGCGGCGGCACCACGATGGTCGAGACGTCCTTGTCGGGGTCGATGCCGCCGGCTGCCAGCCAATAGCGGATCCACAGGTCGTGGGTGCCGCCGGGGAAGGTCATGGCGACCTTCACCTCTTTGCCTTCGGCCTTCTTCTTGGCGAAGGCGTCCTTCAGCGCGCTCGCGTCGGTGCCGACGGGCAAGTCCTTGTACTCGTTAGAGACCGACAGGCCCTGGCAATCCTCGTTGAGATTCAGGAGCGTGTACATCGGCAGCGGCTGGCTGTTCTGCATCACCTTGCCGGTGGAATACAAATGCGTCTTCGGCCGCAGGATGTGGCCGCCGTCGATGCCGTTGGCCTTGGTGCCGAGCGCCATGTTGTCGCGCGTCGCGCCCCAGGACGCCTGCTTCAGGATCTCCATGTCGGGCAGGCCGTGCTTATCGAAGAAGCCCTTTTCCTTGGCGATGATGAGGGGCGCGGCATCGGTCAGCGCGATAAACCCGAGCTTCGTACCCTTGACTTCCGGCCCGGCTCCT
This sequence comes from Hyphomicrobiaceae bacterium, assembly GCA_033765285.1. Taxonomy (GTDB): domain Bacteria; phylum Pseudomonadota; class Alphaproteobacteria; order Rhizobiales; family Hyphomicrobiaceae; genus Filomicrobium. Next base: position 97,618 of record JANRIE010000057.1, read on the forward strand.
TGCGCAAACGCGCCACCGGGAAAGGCCATTTTGATGGCGGTCATGAGGGCCGCCGTGCCAGCGGTCGCGGTCGCCACCCGCAGCAACTGGCGTCGATCCATCTCGATGGGGGCGGCCGCGGCAATCGGCGTGCGCGGGGACTTTGTCGGAGGGGTCTTCGATCTGCTCATGGTCGTTTTCCCGTGTTGGCGCTGGAGCGGCCGGATGGTGAAGGCCTGAAACAAAAAAACGCCGCGCGATCCTTCGATACCTCGCATGGAGGCATCATCAGATCGGCGGCGTTGCCGTTGCCCTCTCGAGGGGCTGATCCCTGTGCGCGAGCCGACGCTGGCTCGGGCAATCTGAGAGATAGCAGGAAGCGTGCCACGGGCTGCGAATGCTGAAAATATTATTAAAACCAATTGGTTGATCTATTTTTTCTGGAGAAGGCCGGTGGCCGCCCGACCGATGCGTGCCTGCGCCTCAGGCGAGTGCGCCCAACTCTTGTGCAGTGCAGCGCCCGCCTACCCCTCAATGGCCGGCGACGGTGCCGACGGGTCCGACCCACGCAACGACGCGAGATAGCCGACGATGTCCTCGGGATCGAAAACGCGCCCGTCGAAAAATGTGTCGGGTCCCAGCACGAGCCGGCCGGACGTCGAGCCGACAGGGGTTTCGGCCGTCAGTGCGCCCTCGAGCTTGGAATTGGCGGCAGGCATGGTGATGCCGCGTGAGCCGAGCGCTGCGCGGTACATTTCAGGGCGGTAGGTGGCGCGGGTCGCAGCGACAGCCTGGGGAGAGAGGGTCGCCTGGCCCCAGCGGACCATCTGTGAATAGAACCACAGCGCATGGCTGACCCACGGGAACGTCTGGGCCTTGCCGGCGAAGTTCAAAAAGCCCTCGACCGGTTCGCGGGACCCACCAGGGGATTGGATGCAGCGCGACAGGCCGATGGCGATCTGCTCGCGTGGCCGGCCCACGTAGCCGGGCTGCTTCAGCAGAATGGCGAGGGTGTCCTGATTGGCGGGCGCGTCGCACCACAAGGCGGCGCGATAAACGGCGCGGATCAGCCGCTGGTTGACCTCGGGTAGGGACTGAGCCCAGGCGGCACGCACCCCAAGCACTTTCTCGGGACTGTTGGTCCATATGTGCGCGTTGGTGATGAGGATGCGGCCAGCGCCCTCACTTACGGCGGCGGTACCCCAGGGCTCGCCGGCACAAAATCCCTGGATGCGGCCGCTGGCCAGCGCGGCTGCCATCAGGGACGGCGGAACCGCGACGAGGTCGATGTCGACGCCGGGTCGGATACCGCCGGCAGCCAGCCAATAGGCCAGTTCGTAGTGGTGCGCCGAATGGGCGTGCACGATGCCGAACGTGAGCCGCGGCAGGCCGGCCGCCGCATGCCGTGCGATCAGCGCGGCGAGCGCCGTCAAGGTTGCGCGGGCGTCGAAATGCTCGGGTGCCCCGAGGTCGGCCAATTCGAGCCACAGCCGTTCGGCAATGGTGATCGTGTTGCCGCCAGAGCAGAGCGCCATCGGGACCACCAGGTCGCTGGCCAGGGGGGCCAGTCCGAGTTTGGCGGCAATCGGCATCGGTGCCAGGCTATGGCCCGCATCCAGGTGCCCGACGGCAAGCCGATCGCGCAAGGTTGCCCAGGAGGTCTCCTTGTGGAGATCGAGGGCCAGGCCCTCTTCGGCGGCAATGCCCGTCTCGTGCGCGACGATCAACGGGGCGCAGTCCAGAAGGGGAATGAAGCCGACACGAATGGTATCGAGGCGCGCGGTCATGGCTCGTCCTTCTCACCGATCAGGCCAGCAGCGATCACCAGGCTTTCGGCGATATCGACGATACGACGGCTCTGGTTCATGGCGGTTTTGCGCAGCAGCGCGTAGGCGTCGGCCTCATTCAGGCCGCGCGTGCGCATCAGTATCGCTTTTGCCTTGTCGATTACTTTGCGATTGGCAAGCTCGGTCTTGGTCTCCTCCAGTTCCCGGCGCAGCCGCTCGAAGGCACGAAAGCGGCTGATGGCCGTCTCCAGGATCGCCTTGACGCGCTCCTTGCGCAGACCGTCGACGACGTAGGCCGAAACGCCGGCATCGACCGCGGCCTCGATCGAGGCGTTATCCGAACGGTCGACGAACATCGCAATCGGACGTTTGACGGCGCGGGAGACCGCGAACATGTGCTCCAACTCGTCGCGGCCGGGATTTTCCAGGTCGATGAAGATGACATCGGGGTCGATCTCGACGATCCGGCGGACAAGCTCACTCGTGTCGAGCAGGACGGTGACGCGCTCGAAGCCGGCCTCGCGCAGTCCCTCCTCGATGATCGAGGCGCGAATGCGGTTCATGTCTATGACGAGGATGTCGAGCGGGGCGTCCATCGGCGGGCATATTGTGTGCAGTGCAGCATGAAGGCAAGTGCGTCGATGGGTGCAGGTCGGCTGGCGAATGCCTATATCCCAGTGCGCGCGCCGCCGACGCCGACTTTGGCGGATGATGGGTTGGATCGGGTCATGAACTCAGGGACTGGTGGACTGTCCGGGCGCGTGGTGGAGACCTGGGCGCGGCTGATTGGCCGGCCGCGAGCAGACCTGGGCGACGAGCAGGTCGCCAATACGGCCGCCGCGCAGGCACCGGTCGTCTGGCTGCTGGGCAAAGTCCAGGCCGGGAAGAGTTCCATCGTCGCCGCGCTCACGGGGGCAAGTGAGGCGCAGGTCGGGGCCGGCTTCAAGGGCTGCACGGCCTCTGCACGGGTGTTCGACTTCCCGGCTGCGGCCCCGGTCATCCGCTTTCTGGATACGCGTGGCCTTGGCGAGGCGGGATATGATCCGCAGGCCGATCTCGCCGTGGCCGAGGCGGCTGCCAACGTCGTTCTCGTCGTCATGCGGGCCATGGACCCGCAGCAGGACCGCGTGATCGACGTCGTGGCGGCCGTGCGCGCCCGCCATCCCGGCTGGCCGGTCGTCGTGGCGCAGACAGCCCTGCACGATGCCTACGAACCAGGTGGTGCGCACGCGCTGCCTTATCCGTTCGAGGACGGCCGGCTGCCGCCCGATGCGAGAGTACCCGCGGCACTGGTGCGCAGCCTGGCCCATCAGCGCGAGACCATCCGCGCGCGGATCGCGGGGACGGGGTCCTTACACTTCGTGCCCCTCGATTTTACCCGGGACGATGATGGCTATACGCCCCGGTTCTACGGTCTCGACGCGCTCATCGACACGCTGGCGCACGCGGCACCCGCCGCCGTCGTCGTCAGCCTCGCCGAGATCCGGGCTGGTATCGCCGACAGCGTCGCGCGGGACGTCGGGCCGACGATCCTGGGTTACGCCGGAGCGGCGGCTGCTGCCGATGTCGTCCCGGTTGCCGGCGCACTCGCTGTCCCCGGCATCCAGGCCAAGCTGCTGCATGCGCTGGCGGCCCACTACGGTGTCCCCTGGGACCGCCGGGCTCTCGCCGAGTTCGGTGCCTGCCTCGGAGCGGGGCTCGTGAGCCGGCTCGTCGCGCAATTCGGCATCCGCGAGATCGCCAAGCTGGTGCCGGGCTACGGCCAGACGGTCGGTGCCGCAGCCGCCGCGGTGTCGAGTTTTGCAACCACTTATGCGCTGGGGCGGGCGGCCCTGGTGTTTCTGGAGCGGCGGCGGCGTGGGCAAAGTGATCCCGAGGCGGTCGCGGATGCCTACCGGCAGGCGCTGGTACGGGCTTTCGAACTGGCGCGAGAGCGCGGTCTCGGGGGCGGGGACGCCGGCGGAAAGGGAACTCCCGCATGACACGCCTGGACCGATGGATTGGGATTGGCGTTCTTGTGCTGGCGGCCGGGCTGCCCGTTCTCGCCCTGGTGCCGCTGGGCTGGGTGTGGCTCTGGCAGAACGGCTATGCGCTGCACTGGCTTGCCGGAACGCTGGTGAGTTCGCTGCTGGCATTTGCGGCCTGGCTTTGGGCCGTGCGCAGGCTGCGCCATAGGATCGGCGCGCTGGACCGGGCCGACGGTGCGCTCGAGAAGATCGGCTCGCCACGTGAAAATGCGGCCACTGCTGCTGTCGAAGCCCTTGCCAGAAGCGTCGATCCGGTCGGGCTCGCCTCGCGCGAGGCCCTGCTGGCGTTGGGCATCACGACCATCGAGACCGTGGCGCGGCACGTCCATCCGAACGTCAAGCGTCCCGAACTCCAGTTCACCCTTCCGGAAGCCCTGGCGCTGGTCGAGGAGACCAGCCGGCGGCTTCGACCGATCGTCAGCCACTCGATCCCGCTCGGCGATACGCTTACCCTGGCGCAAATGGCCGAACTCTACCGCTGGCGCGGCATCGCCGACGTGGCGGGGCGTGCCTACGACGTATGGCGCGTCATTCGCATGCTCAACCCTGCGGCGGCGGCCACGCAGGAAATCCGCGAGCGGTTGAGTCGAACGATGCTCGATGGCGTGCGCGAGGAGATCACCAAACGGCTGGCGGCGGCTTACGTGCGCGAGGTTGGGCAGGCGGCAATCGAACTGTACACCGGTCGGCTGCGGCTGACCGGTGCCGAGCGTGAGGAGCACGTCACGGCCGCGACGTTGGCGGACCGGGAAGAATCGGCGTCGCTGGCCGAGCCGTTGCGGCTGCTCATCGCGGGGCAGACGTCGGTGGGCAAGTCGAGCCTCGTCAATGCGCTGGCCGAGGAGGTGCAGGCGGCCGTCGACGTGCTGCCGACGACGCGCGGATTCCAGGCTTATGAGGTTTCTCGACCGGGGCTGCCGGGGTTCGCGCTCATCGACAGCCCTGGCCTGACCGGTGGCGCGGCCTACGAATTGCTCGCCCAGGAAGCCTCCGACAGCGATCTGGTCCTCTGGGTTCTCGCAGCCAACCGGGCCGACCGGCATATCGACCGCGAGGGACTTGCCGCGGTGCAGCGCGCGTTCGCGGACCGACCTGAACGCCGGGCCCCAGCGGTTCTCGTCGTCCTCACCCATATCGACAAGCTGCGACCGTTCGACGAGTGGCAGCCTCCCTACGACGTGGCGGCCCCGAGTGGCGAAAAGGCGGTCAACATTCGCGCGGCCATGGCGGCGGTCGCAGACGACCTCGGCGTCAGGCTGGCTGACATCCTGCCGGTGTGCCTTGCGCCGGGCCGGGTCAGCGACGTCGATATCGTGTGGGCAAAGCTGGTCGAGGTCCTGCCTGAAGCCAAGGGTGCGCAGCTCCTTCGGGTCGTGGCGGACGCGCGGCCGGGATTTGATTGGCGTCGGGTGATGGGGCAGGCCGTCGCGGCAGGACGCCTGGCCGCGGGTGCGCTCGTCGGGACGCGGGGCGAGAGCCGCGATACCGAAAGCTGAACCATCTCCCCGGTCTCGTCGTGCAGCTTGCCGAGCGGCGGGCCCGATGGTCTTGTCCTTGCAGATCGCGCCTTTATGGCGTCCCGCATCGTCAGGGGCGCCCCGGCGCTGGCCTCAAGCGATGGCTGGCGCAGTGGCGGCGAACGCCCGCAAGCTCGCGGCGATGAGCGCAGGTGCCGCATCGTCCTCGCCGACAGGGGGCAGGATGGGGCCGGTGAAGTCGACGCTGCCCAGCTCGGTTGGAATATCGTCGATGACGTGGCCCGCCGTGAGCGCAAAGAGCGGAAGGCAGACGGCGGGAGCCGAGCCGATGCCAGCGGCGGCTTCAGCAATTGTGGGGGCTTCTTCGACAAAGCCGACCCGGATATGGCCCACGCCCCCCAGTCCGCGCATGGCCTGCGCCAGACCCTGGGAAGCGGCGGCGGGCGCGCGGCTGGACCGGGAGCCGTGGGCGGCTAGGACGACCGTGGCTGATTCCGGCGACCATTGCCGAGCGAGGATCGCTTGCCGGGCCAGTTCGATGCACAGCGACGGCAGCCGCGGGTCCATCCCGAACGGCTCGGTGAATTCGACCGCGCGGGAGGTTGCCTCGGCGACACGGCGGCGCAGTTCTTTTGCCACGAACCAGCCCGACGACATGAAGAACGGATACACAATGATCCTGTCGGTCCAGCTTGCGCACTCGAGTGCGGCTTCGAGCGATCCGTCCTTGGCCAGCGTGGCGGCGATGACCGGAAAGTCCGGGCATTGCGCATCAACTGCGGCAGCCACGGCCCGCGCTTTCGCCTCCAGCGTATCGGGGTCGCTGGGTGAACCGTGGGCCACCAGGATCGCGGTGGCGACGGGGCGGGTCGTGTCGGGCAGCAGCATGGGGATCAATCTCATCGTGCAAGGCGGGCTGGAGTTTCGTCGCTCCGATCATTGAACGGCCGATCCAAGTTAGCCGATCGGCGCGCCCTTCCGACAGCGGCATGTTGACGGGGCCGTGAAGGCGCGGAAGGGAACCGCTGACAAGATATTGAGATGGTTTGACTGGCGTTCCATTGCCGGGCGCGCAAAGTGACAGGCGAACACGTCCTCCGCGAATCGCACAGTTGAGACCCGTTTATACTCGTGAGAGCCCCATGGCCGAGCGCCCGATGATGCCGATACCGCCGTCCGCGGTTCCAAACGTGACAACCGATGCCGCCCGCAATGCCGCCCTGATGGTGTGGGTGTCACTCGGCATCTTTGCCCTCGCCAAATCCGTGGTCGCGCTGCTCACCCAAATCGGTGCCGCCAATCCCATCGACGGGCGCAATCCGATCAGTTTCTGTAACGTTCTCCTGGTCGGCAATCTCATCGCGGCCGCTACCCTCTATGCGCTGCACCACAAGGACTGGACGCGGGAGAACTTTGCCCGGCTGACGGCGCGCGATTGGATCGGTATCCTCATCATGGGCGTGCTCGCCGGCGCGCTCGCTCCGGCCCTGGCCTTTCTCGCTCTGGAAAACACTACCGTGTCGAACGTCGTGTTTCTCGGCCGGATCGAGCCCCTGGTTTTCATGATCCTTGCGGCTGTCGTGTTGAGCGACCGGCCGGACCGCTGGTCGATCGTCGGGTCGGCTATTTCGTTCGTCGGGGTCGCCCTCATCCTGTATTTGAGCGGGCTCGAGAGCGGCGGGTTCATGCTGGGGCGGGGCGAGGTCTATGCGCTGCTGGCGGCGGTCGCTCTGGCGGCCGGTACCTTGCTGTCGAAGATATTCCTCAAGTCCGTGCCGTTCGGCATATTTGCCGTCCTGCGCATGTTGATCGGCGCGGTCATCTACTTCTTCTGGGCCTACTATTTCTTCGGGCCCGTTCATTTTGCTGACGTCTTCGAACCCGTTTTGTGGCAGTGGATGCTCGTTTACGGTGCGATCATCGTCGCCGGCGGACAAACGCTATTCCTGCTCGGGGTGCGCAATGCCCGCGGTCAGGATGTGGCGCTTGCCCAGTCGTTCTCGCCGATTGCCGCTGTTATCTTTGCCTATCTGCTACTCGGTGAAGTGCCGGGCTGGCCGATCGTCATCGGGGGCAGCGTCATTCTGCTCGGCATCTTCATCGCGCAGGCCGGTGCCTGGTATGCGCGGAAGCTGAAAGAGCAGCGGGAGAGCATCAAACGACTGACGCACTCGGAGGTTATGGAGGTCGAGGGTCGGGAGGGCTTCAAGGGCGTCTGATGCTCTTCTTGTCCCACTCGAGGGGGGCGTTCGATGACTGCGCAGCCACGAGGAGTGGACGATGGCGGACGCCCCGGAGCGCCGGACTACGCCACGCTCGCCATCACGCCACGCCGGCACTACGGGCGCTGGGTCACGGCGGCGCTGATCCTTTTGGCGCTCGGTTTCCTGGTGAAGGCGTTCGCGGAAGGGGACATCGCCTGGGGCGTGGTCGGCGAATTCTTCACGGCGCGCGCCATTCTCATCGGGTTGGTCAATACGATCATCATGACAGTATGCGCCATGGCCCTGGGTCTCACCCTGGGTGTCGTGCTGGCCATCATGTACATGTCGCCAAATCCGGTGACGAGCACCACAGCCCTTTTCTACATCTGGATCTTCCGCGGCACGCCGCTGATCCTGCAACTCCTGCTGTGGTTCAACCTCGCCCTCGTCTTTCCAACGATCGGTATACCCGGCGTGTTCGAGGCGCGTATGGTCGATGTCATGACCCCGTTCGTCGCCACCCTCCTGGGTCTGGGGCTGAACCAGGGGGCTTACACGGCCGAGGTCGTGCGCGCGGGTATCCTCTCGGTCGACTCCGGACAGACGGACGCGGCCAAGGCGATCGGCATGGGCCGTCTGACGACGTTGCGACGGATCGTGCTGCCGCAGGCCATGCGCGTCATCATCCCACCCGTGGGCAACGAGGTCATCAGCATGGTCAAGCTGACCTCGATCGCGAGTGTGATCCAGTACGCTGAAATTCTGCGCAGTGCCCAGACCATCTATTACGCCAACGCCAGGGTGATCGAGCTGCTGATCGTGGCCGCGGGCTGGTATCTCATCGTCGTCACGGTTTTGCAGATCGGCCAGTACGCGCTCGAGCGCCGCTTCGCCCGAGGCTTTGGACGATCCGCTCCAACGCGGACGGAGGACGCGCGATGACGCAGCCTGTGCCGATGGTCCGCGTCGTCAGCGTTACGAAATCCTATGGCGCGTTCCAGGCGCTGAAGGACGTGTCGCTCGACATTCCGCAGGGGGCGGTGCAATGCATCATCGGCCCGTCGGGCTCTGGAAAGAGCACGCTCCTGCGCCTCTTGAACCAGCTCGAATGCTGGGATCGCGGCGCGATCTTCATCGAGGGAGAACTGCTCGGCTGCGTGCCCCATGGCCAGAAATTGTATGCGATGAAAGAGCAGGGTATCGCGCGCCAGCGACTGAAGACGGGGATGGTGTTCCAGCGGTTCAACTTGTTCCCGCACATGACCGCGCTGCAAAACATCATCGAGGGTCCGCTGCACGTGCTCAAGCGTCGGAAATCCGAGGCGATGGCCGAGGCCGAGGCGCTGCTGGCCCGCGTCGGGCTGTGGGACAAGCGGGATGCCTACCCTTCCGAGATGTCGGGTGGCCAACAGCAGCGGGTGGCGATTGCCCGCGCACTGGCCATGCAACCACGCCTGATGCTGTTCGATGAGCCGACCTCGGCGCTCGATCCGGAACTCGTCGGCGAGGTGCTGGCCGTGATGCGTGACCTGGCGGCGTCCGGCATGACCATGATTATCGTGACGCACGAACTGGGGTTTGCGCGCGAAGCTGCCAGCGACGTCGCCTTCATGGACGGGGGGCGGGTCATCGAGCGGGGGCCACCGGCGCAGGTGCTGGCGAACCCCGCCATGCCGCGGACGCGCGACTTCATCGCGGCGGTGCTATCGTGAGAGGGTGCGTGGTCGCGTGGCTCGCCGTCGTCCTGGCTGTCAATCTGGCGGTCCAGGCTTGCGCTGTCCCGGTGATCGCCGAGCCGGTGCCGCAGCTACCCGAGCGCATCCGGGCGGCCGGCACGCTCGTCATCGGCACGTACCCAAACTATCCACCGATCGTCTATAAAAATCCCCACACGATGCAGCTCATCGGCTTCGATATCGAGCTGGGGGAGGCGATCGCAGCCGAGTTGGGACTGCGCGTCGAATGGAGCGAGGTCTCCTTCGCGCAGATGATCCCGTCCCTGAAAACCGGCCGCATCGACATGGTGATGGCCTTCATGGCCGACACGCCGAAGCGCCGCGCCACGCTCGATTTCGTCGACTATCTGCGCTCCGAGGCGGTCGTTCTCGTGCGCAAGAACGAGAGCATGGTCGGCGGGCTCGACGACCTGTGCGGCAAGCGGGTCGGGGCCTCACGCTCGACGACGTGGCCGGCCGACCTGGCGGCCTGGTCGGCGCAAGCCTGCGAGGGCAAAGGCCGGCCGCCGGTCGACGTGGTCGGGACCGAAGGCTCGTTCGATGCGCGCATGCAAGTCAAGATGGGCCGGCTGGACGGGGCGCTGCTGGGCAGCGAGACCATCGGTTATTTCGATATGATGACGCCCAGCGTTTTCCGGCCGGTCGGTGCCCCATTTGCCCCCCGTCTGGTCGGCATGCCGTTTCTGAAGACGCCCGAGGGCACGGCGCTCCGCGACTGTGTCAAACGCGCGCTCGACGGGCTGCAGGCCAGCGGTGTCTACGATCGGCTGGTGGCCAAGCACAAGCTCGAGCGCGGTGCGATCCGTCCCATCACCATCAACGGCGGCACATGAGCCCCGGGCCGAATGACGGCTTTGCCAGCGCAACGACTGTCATCGCCGTTCGCTATTCGGCTGCATCCTTGTAGGCCTCCAGCGGCGGGCACGAGCAGACGAGGTGGCGATCGCCGTAGACGTTGTCGACGCGGTTGACGGGTGGCCAGTACTTGTCGACGCGGAAGGCCCCGCGCGGGAAGCAGCCGGCCTCGCGCGAATACGGGCGGTCCCACTCCCCGATCAGATCCTCCACCGTGTGCGGTGCGTTCTTCAGCGGGTTGTTCATCTTGTCGAGACGGCCCTCGGCGATGGCGCGGGCCTCCTCGCGGACATGCAGCATCGCATCGCAGAAGCGGTCGATCTCGGCTTTGGTCTCTGATTCCGTCGGCTCGATCATCAGTGTGCCGGCGACCGGCCAGCTCATGGTCGGCGGATGGAAACCGCAATCTATCAGCCGCTTGGCGACGTCCTCGACGCTGACGCCGCAGTCCTCAAGCAGGGGACGAGTATCGACGATGCACTCGTGCGCGACGCGACCCTGGGTTCCGACGTAGAGCACGTCGTAGGCCCCCTCCAGGCGCTTGGCGATGTAGTTGGCACTGAGGATGGCGATGCGGGTGGCCTGCGTCAGGCCATCGCCGCCCATCATCAGGCAGTAGGCCCACGAGATCGGCAGGATGGAGGCCGAACCATACGGGGCCGCCGAGACGGTCATCGCCGGCCCGCCCGTTTCCGGGTGGCCGGGCAGAAACGGGGCCAGATGCGCTTTGACGCCGATCGGTCCCATGCCGGGGCCACCGCCGCCGTGGGGAATGCAGAACGTCTTGTGCAGGTTGAGGTGGGAGACGTCGGCGCCGATGTCGCCCGGCCGGGCCAGTCCGACCAGCGCGTTCATATTGGCCCCGTCGAGGTAGACTTGGCCGCCGTGTTTGTGGGCGATGGCGCAGACTTCGCGCACGGTCTCCTCGAAGACACCGTGGGTGGACGGGTAGGTGATCATGGCGGCGGCCAGATTGGCCGTGTTGGCCTCGGCCTTGGTGCGGAAGTCGTCCAGGTCGATATTGCCTTCGTCGTCGGTCTTCACGACGACGACCTTCATCCCGCACATGGACGCCGACGCCGGGTTGGTGCCGTGGGCGGAGGCTGGAATGAGGCAGATGTCACGGTGCGTATCGCCACGCGACAGATGCCAGGCGCGGATCGTCAGAAGCCCAGCGTATTCGCCCTGCGCGCCGGAGTTCGGCTGCATGGAAAACGCATCGTAGCCGGTGATCTGGCACAGCTTCTGGGACAGGTCTGCGATCAGCTCGGCATAGCCCTCAGCCTGATCGGCCGGCGCGAACGGGTGGATCTCGGCAAAGCCCGGCCACGAAATCGGCAGCATCTCGGCGGTGGCATTGAGCTTCATGGTGCACGAGCCGAGCGGGATCATCGCCCGGTCGAGCGCGAGGTCGCGGTCGGCGAGGCGGCGCATGTAGCGCGTCATCTCGCTCTCGGCCCGGTTCATGTGGAACACCGGGTGGGTGAGATAGTCGGAGGTGCGGACCAGTGCTGGCGGCAGGCGCGGGCGCGGCAACGCCTCGGAGTATTTGAGGGTGTAGCCGCCGAACGCCCGCCACACCGCCTCGATGATATTGGGCCGCGTCAGTTCGTCGACCGTGATGCCGATGCGGGAGGTGCCGACCTTGCGCAGGTTTACGCCATTGTCGACGGCGTTCTTCATGATGAGGCCCTGGTAGGGGCCGACATCGACGGTGAACGTATCGAAGAACGTGTCTGGCTCGATCTTGAAGCCGAGCGAGGTGAGCCCGTCAGCAAGCCGGGCGGTCGCCTCGTGGACGCGCTGGGCGATGGCCTTCAGGCCGACCGGCCCATGGAACACCGCATACATGGAGGCGATGACGGCCGGCAGCACCTGCGCGGTGCAGATGTTGGAGGTCGCCGTCTCGCGGCGGATGTGCTGCTCGCGCGTCTGCAGCGACAGCCGATAGGCGCGGTTGCCGCGCGCATCGACCGACACGCCGACCAGACGGCCGGGCAGGGCGCGCTTGTGGGCGTCCTTCACCGCGATATAAGCCGCATGCGGCCCGCCATAGCCGACCGGCATGCCGAAGCGCTGCATGGAGCCGATGGCGACGTCGGCCCCCATTTCGCCGGGCGGTTTGAGGAGTGTCAGCGCCAAGGGATCGGCAGCCACGATCGCCAAGGCCTTGGCGGCGTGCAGCGCTGCGATGAGACCCGTGAAATCGTGGCAGTGGCCCTCGACGCCGGGATACTGGAACAGCGCGCCGAACACCTGCTCCGGCTTCAGATCGCGGAAGGGATCGCCGACGATCACCTGCCAGCCCAGCGGTTCGGCCCGGGTCTTCACGACGGCGATCGTCTGCGGCAGGCAGGCGTGATCGACGAAAAAGGCGTTGGCCTTGGACTTCGACACACGGTGGGCGAGCGCCATGGCTTCGGCGGCAGCCGTCGCCTCGTCGAGCAGCGAGGCGTTGGCCACGTCGAGGCCGGTCAGGTCGGCGACCAGGGTCTGGTAGTTGAGCATCGCCTCCAGCCGGCCCTGGCTGATCTCGGGCTGGTAGGGCGTGTAAGCTGTGTACCAGGCCGGGTTCTCGAGGATATTGCGCTGGATCGCCGGCGGCATGATGGTGCCGTGGTAGCCCTGGCCGATCAGCGACGTGACACGCCGGTTCTTGTCGGCGGTCTCGCGCAGGCGGTCGAGGGCAGCGCGCTCCGACAGCGGGCGGCCGAAGTCCAGCGGCTCCTGCAGGCGGATGCCCTCGGGCACCGTCTCGTCGATCAGGTCGTCCAGCGTCGCGGCACCGACGACCTCCAGCATTTCGGCGATTTCGGAGGGCGAGGGGCCGATGTGGCGGCGGTTGGCGAAGTCATAGGGGTTGTAGCGTTCCGGGCGTGCCATGGTCGCGGTCCTTCACTCGCCGATCAGCGCTTTGTAGGCGGCCTCGTCCATCAGGGCGTCCACGGCGGCTGTGTCGGTCAGCTTCAGCTTGAAGATCCACGCCTTGCCCATGGGGTCAGTATTGACGATGCCCGGATCGGCGGGCAGCGCTTCGTTGACCGCCACGACCACGCCGGCCAGCGGCGCATAGACGTCGGAGGCTGCCTTCACCGACTCGACGACGCCGGCACCATCGCCCTTGCCCAGTGTGGTACCAACCTCGGGCAATTCGACGAAGACGAGATCGCCGAGCTGGCTGGCGGCGTGCGCGGTGATGCCGACGGTGGCGATGTCGCCGTCAAGGGACACCCACTCGTGGTCCTCGGTGAACTTGAGCATGGGAACTCCTGGCTGTCGGGTGGCTGAGGTCAGCCGCGCTTGTAGCGGGGCGTGATAAAAGGAAGGGTGGCGACGGCGACCGGCAACCGCTTGCCGCGCACTTCGGCGAACAGAGGCGTGCCGGGTTTAGCCAAGGGGCTGGTCACGTAGCCCATGGCGATGGGGTGATCGACGCTGGGACCGAAGCCGCCGGAGGTGACGTGACCAACGGGCTCGGCGGCGATCTCGGAGGCAAAGAGCATGGTGCCAGCACGCACGGGGGCGCGGCCCTGCGGCTTCAGCCCGACGCGGCGGCGGCTGGTCCCGTCCCTAGCTTCGGCGCGGATGCGCTCGCTTCCGGGAAAGGGAACCTCGGTCAGGCGGCGCTTGCCGATGGCCCAGGCGAGGCTTGCCTCGATCGGCGATGTCGTCTCGTCGATGTCGGAGCCGTAAAGGCACAGGCCGGCTTCCAGGCGCAGCGAATCGCGGGCTCCCAGCCCGATCGGGGCGACGTCGGGGTCGGCCAGCAGGGCCTCCGCGACCGGCCGGGCGGCTGCGTTGGCCAGTGAAATCTCGTAGCCATCCTCGCCGGTGTAGCCCGCGCGCACGATGATCGCGTCATGGCCGAGCAGCGTGACGTCGGCCACGTCCATGAACCGCATGTCGCGGCAGGCTGGTGCCAGTTTGGCGAGAGCGGCTTCGGCCTTAGGGCCCTGCAGGGCGAGCAGCGCGCGGTCGACGAGACGGATATCGCACAGGTCGAACAGGTAGCCGTCGAGATGGCGCCAGTCGTGATCCTTGCGCGCGGCATTGACGATCAGCAGCAGATGGTCGCCGCGGTTGATGATCATCAGGTCATCGAGGATGCCGCCTGCGTCGTTGGTGAGCAGCCCGTAGCGCTGGCGGCCGGCCGGAATGCCGATCACGTCCGCGGCGATCAACCGTTCCAGCGCCTCGGCCGCCTCCGGTTCGCCGTCGAGCTTGGAGCGGACCGTCACCTGTCCCATGTGGGAAACGTCGAACAGGCCGGCGTGCTCGCGCGTCCACAGGTGCTCCTTCAGCACGCCGGGAGGGTACTGCACGGGCATCTCGTAGCCGGCGAACGGCACCATCTTGGCACCCAGCGCGAAGTGGAGATCATAAAGCGGGGTGCGGCTCAGCGGGGCGGCTGGCGCATGAGGGGTAGGTGGGGTGTGCGGGCTCGTCACGACAGGGTTCTCCAGGCTCGACACCAGCGCGGATCAGCCACGCCTTTCGTGAGCCCCCTCTGTCCTGTGACCTGAAAGATTGGGTGCTGGCAACCGGTTCGAGCGGTCGAGCAGCGCCTTGTCCTCGTCGGTGGGCCGGTGGAAACGATTGGTCCGGCCGCTTTCCAGAGTGTCGTGTCGCCGCGCGGTCCTTTTGCCTGAGAGTTTCCGGGGCGGTTGCTCCTTCGGCGCCGGGGTCGCCCCCGGTCTCTCCCGCACAGCATGCGACGACAGAAGTATGGCGGGTCGGCAGGAGCGGGTCAACTGCGACAAGTTATTGGTCTGGTTGGTATATTGAGCGCCAGAGTGATCTTCAGTCCTTCCGACACGGAATGGCTTCGAGTTGGCAGACGGTACCGGTTGGTCCGGCTGTGCACCACTCGTTCGACTCGCGTGCGCGATCGAAGTTGGCATAAGCGTCGCCGAGGGCCGGGAGAGCGCGAACCCTTGCCCGCCAGTTGGCGCGGGCCAGCCATTCGAAGCTCGCCGGTTCGCCACGGGCCGTGACTTTGGCCTCGGCACAGTTCTCTGCGCTTGCCGGCCCGGCAACGGCCATGGCGAGGAGCAAGCTGAGAGCGGCAGGGGGCACGAATGTACCGACGATCAGGCTGGGAAACATTGGTTCTCGCATAATGGGCGCGCGCGATCAGAACTGCTTGATCCAGTTGACCGTGGCGTAGGGGGTGGCCTTGTCCCGCGCCTCGCGCACATCGCCCGAGAGGCCTGCAGAAGCCGAGACTTCGCCACCATACCATTCATAGCGGGCGAATGCGCCTGTCCGGGCATAATCCCAGGCCTCGGTGCGATGGCTCGCCTGTTCGAGGTCCGACACTTTGAAGTCGGACTGACGATCGGCATTGATCCCCGCCTCCAGGCCCGTCGATATCGCGGCCGAGTAGCGGTAGCCCAAGCGGGCGCGCGCTGAGCGCGTCAGGTGCGCTTCGGACATCGTGAGGTCGACGGAAGCGTACGCGTCGTTCCCGATGTTGAGCCAGAGTTCGAGTGCGCCTTTGATGCCGAGATCGGGTCCCGACGCCAAATTCTGTGCGTCGAATGGTTCGATCCTGTGGTCGATCATCCCCACTCCGACGAATGCCTTGAGGATCAGAGGGTCGAACCGCCAGAGATAGCCGACGAGAGCATCCGCGAATGTGACCTCCGCACGATGGCGGCTCGACGTCTCCGCGGTCAGATCGAAGCTTTCGTACCGGTATCCCCCGTAGCCACCGGTGAAGCGCAGCCGCCAGCCCTGCTCGTGGATGTCGCCGAACGGGGCGATCGTGGTGCCGGTATAGGCGAGCCAAACATTGTGGCCGACATCGGCACCGGTCCAAATTTCATAATGGCGGACATCTGCGTCGCCCTGGCCTCGTGCCGCCATCACGATGCCCGCCAGATTGCCGAGCCAGTCATCCTGCGATCGGGATGGATCGGCACGTGCAGGCGCAACTAGGAGTTGAGCCGTGGCCAAGTAAAGCAATCCAGACACGACACGGCGTGCATTGCTGACACTTCGGACCCGTGGCACCTGTTCGAGCAATGTATTCATGGCTTACGCAATGACCAACGCGAAGGCAACTGAGCCGAAATTCAGCACTCGCGATTTTATTTACCATGATGATCAGTCGTCATCTTCAAGATTCTCAGCAATCGGCTCATATTCTACTTTTGATTGAAATTTTTGTGCGTAAAACAATCAAAACGGGCGTCTTTCTTCCTAAAGTAGTATGAATTTTGGACGTTCAATTTCAGATTGTGGATTATGCTGCGCTGCGGCGACGCAATGTCGCTATCTGACTGTTGATTGGCGGCGCCGCACCACGGTTGACGTGCCGGCTCTGCGTTATATGTCCTGAGGAGCCGCGTCCTCCCGCGCGGCCCTATCCAGGGAGTAGCGCCATGACTTTGATGAAGAACACGAACGAGTTCGGCTTTGGCGCCTGGCAGTCGGTCTGGCAAGGTTATTTCGCGCAGCCGGCCCAGGAGGCAGCGCACGTCGAGAAGCTCGGCAAAACAATCGCTCAGTGCCAATTGGAAATGTGGGGCCTGGCGAGCCGCCGCGCTCGGGCGATGCTGGCCCTTCCCGCCGACCTCGTCCAATGCCGCACGCCGGAAGCCATCGGCCGCGTGCAGGCCCAGTACTGGGCGACCGCGTTCGAGCACTATGCCGACGCGAGCGGTCGCATGGCCGAGGTCATGTCGATGGCCACAGGGCTGGCTCATCCCGCCGCGCCGCGCATCGTCCAGGACACCAACCCCCCCGTTGCCGCGCCTGCAGCGGCGGAGCACCGCGAGCGTGACTACATATCGGTGCCTGCCGCCGTGAACGGTTCGAAGGACCGCGCCCGACGTCCTGCTGCGACCGGTGCATCCGAAGCCCATCAGCCCGAGCGGGTCGTTGCCTGAGACCGATGGACGCCGGCTCGACGTGGGTCCCGGCTCACGGCGTCGTGTGATTGCGTGGGCGGAGCTTGACTTGCAGGCCCGCCCCCGCCGCGGGTAACGCTAGGGCCATCGCACATCTGCGCAAGGACGTTCTCCGATGATCAGCCGACAGGCGCGGCTCACGCCAACCTGCACCGTCTCCAGGGGCCTGTTTTGCGTCGCAGTTGTCGCCTTTGCCGCAGCGACAGGACCATGGTCTATGGCGGTCCTGTCCGGCGCATCGCAGGCATCGGAGCAGAACAGGTCGGTGCCAGAAGTGAAACCGCATCCCCTGGCCGAGGTCGAGCAGTCCGTGCGGAAGGACTATACGCGCGTTCTCCACTCAGACCCCGCCGAGATCGAGCGGCTGCTGGCCGACCCCAATGTCGTCCTGCTCGACGTGCGTGAGCCAGGAGAGTTTGCCATCAGTCATCTTCCCGGGGCCACGCGCGTCGACCCGAACATCTGGACGTCGAGCTTCGTCAATGCGTTCGGCCAGAAAGCTGCGGGCAAGACCTTCGTGCTGTACTGCGCCGTCGGTGTGCGCTCCTCGCGATTGGCGCAGCGGGTGCAGGATTCGCTCAAAGCCGCCGGCGCGCGTGACGTCGTCAATATGAGCGGCGGAATCTTCCGCTGGCACAACGAGCAGCGGACGCTGATCCAGAACGGTCAGAGGACTGACATCGTGCATAAGTACGACGACTATTGGGGCCGGCTGATCGACCGGCAGGACAAGGCCGTCAACGTAGCGCGCTGAGCAACGCACGGGACGGCCGTCGCCTATTGAGTGCGCCCCCAGTGCCGCCTAGTCGTGGCGCATTTCGTCCCAGATGCGGGTCAGACCTTCCCGGTATGTCGGGCATTGCAGCGTGTAACCGAGGTCGGCTTTCAGCCGGGCGTTAGACACGCGTTTGACGTCCCCGTAAAAGCTGCGCGCCATTGGAGACAACGTGGCCTCGTCGTAAGGGACCAGCGGCGGCATGGGCTTGGCCAGTAGCTGCGCGGCGAACGCCATTGGCTCTTGCGGCGGGGCGGGCTCGTCATCCGTGCCGTTGTAGATGACGTGTGGCAGGCGGCCCTTCGTTATGGCGGTTGCAAGCGCACCGGCGATATCGTCGACATGGATGCGGTTGAAGACCTGACCCGGCTTCACGACAACGCGTGCGGTTCCGTCCAGGATATCGTCCAGGATGCTGCGGCCCGGCCCGTAGATCCCGGCGAGACGGAACACCATCAGCGGCGTGTCGCGGCGCGCGGCAAGGTCCATCCAGGCCGTTTCGGCGGCGACCCGCGCAAGAGCGCGAGGTGACGTCGTACTGGTGGCCGCGGTCTCGTCGATCCAGGCTCCCTTGAAGTCGCCATAGACGCCGATCGTCGACAGGTAGCCGATCCATTGCAGCCGGGGCGCGTCCAGAATGTCGCCAGCGTGATGGTGTAACAGCGGATCGCCGCTGGCACCGGGGGCGGCTGACACGAGCAGGTGCGTCGCCTCTGCAAGGGCTGACTTCAACATGCCGGAGGGGCCTTGCCCGGCATCGAACAGCGCGCCGCGCCATCCCCTGGCGGTCAGCGCATCGACCCCACTCAACGACCGGGACGTGCCTGATATTTCCCAGCCACGCGCCGCCACGCGCCGGCTCAGCGCCGAGGCCGAATAGCCCATGCCGCAGCACAGTAGATGGCTCATGTCGCCTCCCGATCGAATGGTCGCGCCGGTTCAAGCCGCGCCCATTCGGCAGCGACCGTCGTGTCGGTCTCGCCGGGCGCGCGCTGGGCGCGATGCTTGGCGAATTCTGGCTCCGAGGCAAGCGTGGCAAGTGCCCACACCGCCATAGCGCGGACCAGGGCGGATCCGTCGTCGAGGAGAGGGATCACCTGCGAGAGCAGGTCGGGGTTTCCACTATTGCCGGCGGCAATCAGGGCATTGCGTATGATGCGGGCGCGGCCGGTCCGCTTGACGGGGGTCCCGGCAAAGCTGCGGCGAAAGGCTGCCTCGTCGAGGCTCAAGATGTCGGCGAGCGGTGGATTGTCGGTAGCCGCGCTGGCGGCGAACCGCGTCTCGCGCGAGGCTGCGGCGAACTTGTTCCAGGGGCATACCGCCAGGCAGTCGTCGCAGCCGAATACGCGATTGCCGATCGGTTGGCGAAACTCGAGTGGGATATGGCCGCGGTGCTCGATGGTGAGGTAGGCGATGCACCGGCGCGCGTCGAGCTGGTAGGGGGCGGGGAAGGCATCGGTCGGACAGATGTCGAGACAGCGCCGGCACGTGCCGCAATGGTCGCTCTCAGGAGCGTCGGGGGCAAGCGCGGCGGCACTGAGCACCAGCCCGAGGAACAGCCAGGATCCATGATCGCGGGACACGAGGTTGGTGTGGCGGCCTTGCCAGCCAAGCCCGGCGGCGGCGGCCAGGGGCTTCTCCATGATCGGTGCGGTGTCGACGAACACCTTGAGGTCGGCTTTCGTCTCGGCCGCGATAAAGCCTGCGAGTTGCTTCAGGCGTCCTTTCAGTATGTCATGGTAGTCGCGGCCTTTGGCGTAGACTGAAATGACCGCGTGATTGCGCGCGTCGAGCGCCTGGAGAGGGTCTGTCGAGGGCGCGTAGCTGAGCCCGACAGCGATGACACTGCGTGCAGCGGGCATCAGCTGCAAAGGATCGGCTCGGCGCGTTTCCGTTTCGGCCAGCCAGTCCATATCGCCATGACGGCCGTCGGCGAGAAATGCCCTCAATCGCTGGCCGGCCTCCGAAACGGCGGTGGGGTCGGTGATCCCGAAGGCGTCGAACCCGAGCGTTCGGGCGCGCGCGGCAATGCGGCTCTCTGTCGACCGAGGATTGGCACGCGCGCTCACATTCAAACCACCACGCTCGAGATCAGAAATCCAGGTCCGTGTAATGCGCGGGTGGTGGCGTGCCGGGAATTCGATCAGCCAGCACAGGGCGGAACGACGGCCGTGACTTCACCCGGGCGTACCAGTCCTTGGCCAGCGGAACATCCTCCCACGGCACCTCGCCCAGATAGTCGATCGAGGAGAGATGCGCCGCCCCGGCGATGTCGGCAAACGAAAAATCCTCGCCAGCGAGCCAGCGGCGGCCGTCAGCCAAATACCCGATGTAGCCCATATGATAGCGCAGGTTGGCCCGGATGACCCGCAGGATCTCCGCATCCGGCGCGTGCACGGCACCTGGAGCCAGCCGCGCGTAGAGCTTCTCGTGCAGCAATTCCCGCGTGACTTCACGGTCGAGTTTGCCGTGGAACCAATCGGTGAGCCGGCGAACTTCGGCGCGATCCTCGCGGGTTCCTGGAAACAGGGGTGACACGCGCACGTCTCCGGCCTGCCGCTTCAATTCCTCGGCGACGTATTCCGAGATGGCATAGGTCCCGCACAGCACCGGACCGGCCTCGATCG
Source organism: Hyphomicrobiaceae bacterium (assembly GCA_033765285.1). Classification (GTDB taxonomy): domain Bacteria; phylum Pseudomonadota; class Alphaproteobacteria; order Rhizobiales; family Hyphomicrobiaceae; genus Filomicrobium. Next base: position 118,000 of record JANRIE010000057.1, read on the forward strand.
CCAGCACGGGCAGTTCGCCAGCCGGGTTGAGCTGAAGAAATTCGGGGCGCATCTCCCACGGGCGCTCCTCGTTCAGCGCCACGTCTATCCCCAGTTCTCCCAGCATGATCCGGATCGACCGGGAGCGGGGGCAAAGCCGGAAGTGTGTCAGCGTATGCATCGGGAGGCGGCCTCGTCCAAGACTGGGAGCAGAGCCGTGATCGCTCCTTAATCACGTTCAATTACGGCGATGATTCGTCAAGCCGCAATCCTGGGTTGAGCGCGTTGGCGCGGCTCGGCTGGACCGACGGATGCCTCATCCAGTATCCAATCGGTCGGCCTTGCTCCAGTCATGGACGGCACGCTTCGGCTGGAACCAACGCTTGGACACTTAAACCGTTCTGATCGCCTGTGACGTTTGGACCCCGCTTGCAGCCGGCCTGCGAACCAGTCGTCAGGTGTGCTAAACGATCGGCTCTTGCAGGGGGCGCACGATCCATGGACACACTCACCGTCATACTCCTCGGGCTCATCGAGGGGCTCACCGAATTCATTCCGGTCTCATCGACCGGACATATTCTGCTGGCTGGACACTTTCTCGGCTTCAACTCGCCCGGCAAGACGTTCGAGGTGCTGATCCAGCTCGGCGCAATCCTCGCGATCCTGACCGTCTACTTCGCCCGCCTCCTGGGCATGGTCATGGCGTTGCCGCACGACCCGCGAACGCGCCGGTTCGCACTCGGGGTGCTGGTGGCTTTCCTGCCGGCGGCCCTGGTTGGAGTGGCGCTGCATTCGGTGATCAAGACGGTTCTGTTCGAGAGCCCGATGCTTATCTGCATAATGCTGATTATCGGCGGCGTCGTGTTGCTGTTCGTCGACAGGATCGCAACCGCGCCGCGCTACACCGACGCCATGGACTATCCCATCTCGCTCGCCCTGAAGATTGGCCTGTGTCAATGCCTCGCCATGATACCGGGCGTCTCGCGGTCCGGTGCGACGATCGTCGGTGCCCTGTTGTTGGGGGCCGACAAGCGGTCGGCGGCGGAGTTCTCGTTTTTTCTCGCCATGCCGACCATGGCCGGCGCTTTCACCTACGACCTGTACAAGAACTGGTCGACCATCGACGCGGGTGATGCGACCAACATCGTCATCGGGTTCGTGACCGCATTCATCGCGGGCGTCATCGTCGTGCGCTACCTCTTGGATTTCGTCAGCCGTCATGGCTACGCGCTGTTCGGCTGGTGGCGCATCATCGTCGGTGGGGTTGGTCTCGGTGCGCTCGCGGTTCTCGGCTGAGCGGCTCTGGGCCGGGCGATGCCAGCCTGGCGTATCGGCGCGTCAGCATCGGTCCGAGACAGTCCCTGGGCTGGTCTTCGACCCCGATGAGATCGTGCTCGACGTGCTCGAGGCCCCTTTCAGGGCCGCCGATGTCATGCGGCGTGCGACGCCGGCGAGGCGGTCAGCACAGCACGGATGGCGTTGGCATCGGGTGCCGCGCGCAGGCGTTCCAGCGTCGATGGCTCGCGGACCAGCCGCGAGATGCAGGCCAGCGCCTTCAGGTGATCGCCACTGGCGTGCTCGGGGGCGAGAAGCAGAAATATGAGATCGACCGGCTCGTTGTCATGGGCCTCGAACTCGATGGGTTCGACCAGCCGCGCGAACAGGCACGTTATGCCGTCGAGACTACGGAACTTGACGTGCGGGATGGCGATCCCGCGGCCGAGGCCGGTGGAGCCGAGCCGCTCGCGCTGAAGCAGCGTGTCGAAGATGTCTCTCGAGTCGAGGCCCGTTACGTCCGCTGCCCGCTCCGCGAGCGCCTGGAGCGCCTGCTTCTTGCTCTTCGCAACCAGCGTCGGGATTACCCCGTCGGGTGCGAGAAGGTCACCTAGGTCCATAACCTGTCAGTCCCACCGTTGCCTGCCAACCCCGCCAAAGGCCCGAGCGTGGGCCCAAGGTGCCTGCCGGTGGCGAAATCCCCCTCGCCGACGGCTGCCTGAACGAGTGTTTTCAATCTACCGAGTGCGACTCGCGGGATCCGCATCACCCCGCATGATTCGATCACGTTGCACACTATTGCATCAGCGCTGTGTACGACACCTCACGATTCAAAGCATTCGTTATCATCCTGAAGTCGCGTGCCCAGCCGCTGGAGACCAAAGCCCGATAGGTCGATTGCGAACGCCGGGCCTCGCTAACCTGCCAGGCCCTCGACAGGCGCACACTGCCCATCAATCGCCCGGGAAGCATAAATCATGCCGTCCGGCCCTGGACCTGCCCGACGCCGCGCGCTGGTCGTGGCCGCAGGCATAAGCCGTCGATAGTGCGGCCGTCCAGCCTCTGACCACCCCGCCGTCGCACCGGCCAGAGGTGCCCTATGCGTTAACCGCCGACCGCCGCCTGCGCGCCGACCTCAGGGTCCAGCCACCCCACGTTGCCATCGTCACGGCGATAAACAATGTTCATGCCGCCTGTTCCCGCATTGCGGAAGATCACGAACGGCCGAGAGCCGAGATCGAGATGCATGACGGCTTCACCGACTGTCAATTCACGAATCTCGCGCTGTGTCTCGGCAATGATCACGGGATGGTCGGCCGTGCGAACGGCGTCCTCGTCGTCTGACCCCGCCTGCAGGACGTAGTCCCGCGCCGTCGTCATCGGCTCGCTCGCCTGGCCATTGGCGCGTGCCCCATGATGATCCTTCAGGCGGCGCTTGTAGCGGCGCACGCGCTTATCCAGATGCTCGATCGCCTTGTCGGCGCTGACGTAGGCATCGGCTCCGGTTCCGTGCGATTCGAGGAGGAGGCCGGTCGGCAGGCGGATCGAGCAATCCGTTCGAAACAGGGAGCGTTCTTTCTCGAGCCTCACATGGCCCGATATCTCCCGTCCGATATACTTCTCCAGAACGGCTTCGATCTTCTCGAACACATAATCCTTGAACGCGTCGCTCATCTCGACGTTCTTGCCGGTCACCTGAAGTGTCATGCCATCGCCTTCATGCCTGCCGGAGCGGTTTCCGCAGTGCCGGGGAGCGGCCCACGGCGCGCCGGATCGTTGACTGGGTCGAGTATGACGCATTCGGCCGCATGTGACCACTGCTGTCCGTGTCGGGGCTTGCGACAGTTGTTTGTGGGCTCGGCCGTGGCAAAGTGCAGCACCGTCAGCGACGCAGGCTCGCGACGACCACGGCCTCGGAGCGGTCAATTAAATCAGGCGCTGGCGCGCTCCATCCGCTCGTCCATCTGCTTCTCGCGGCGGCGCTGCACAGACGACGGGATGCGCAGGGCCTCCCGATATTTGGCGACCGTCCACCGGGCGATGTCGATGCCTTCGGCACGCAGCATCTCGACCAGCCGATCATCGGACAGGACGCAGCTCGCCTTTTCGCCGTCGATCAGTTGCTTGATGCGATGACGCACTTTTTCCGACGAGTGCGCCTCCCCGTCCTCCGAAGAGGCGATGGACGACGTGAAGAAGTATTTCAGCTCGAAGATGCCGCGGGGCGTGGCCATGTACTTGTTCGATGTCACGCGCGAGACGGTCGACTCGTGCATCGAAATAGCTTCCGCGACGGTCTTGAGATTCAACGGGCGCAGATGCTCGACGCCGTACGTGAAGAAGCCGTCCTGCTGGCGCACGATCTCTTCGGCGACCTTGAGGATCGTGCGCGCCCGCTGGTCGAGGCTCTTGGCCAACCAGTTCGCCGTTTGTAGGCACTCGGAGAGATAATCGCGGTCGCCTGGGTTCTGCGCCGTCTTGGAGACGCGGGCGAAATAGGTGCGATTGACCAGAACGCGCGGCAGCGTATCGCTGTTCAATTCGACGATGAAGCTGCCGTCCGAAGCCAGCCGGACCAGCACGTCGGGTACGACGCTCTGAACTTGGACTGAGCCAAACTGCAGGCCCGGCTTGGGGTTCAGTTCCTTGATCTCCGCGATCATTTCGGCCAGTTCGTCCATATCGACCCCGACCGCCTTCTTCAGGCGGGTCAGGTCGTGGGCAGCCAGCAGCGGCAGATTGTCGAGAAGCCTGGCGATCTGGGGATCGTAGCGGTTCTGTTCCTTGAGCTGTAACGCGAGGCATTCCGACAGCGTGCGGGCGAGGATACCTGCCGGCTCGAGCGTCTGGAGCGTCGCCAGAACACGGTCGACGAGTTCACGCGGAGCCGCAAGCTTCTCGGCGACGTCGGCAAGATCGGCACCCAGGTAGCCGGCGTCGTCGACCGTGTCGATCAGGTAGTGTCCGATCAGGCGCTCAGCCGGGGATGTCAGGACATGCGGGAGTTGCGCGGCAAGATGGTCCTTGAGCGAGGTCTCCGACGACAGGAACGCTTCCAGGTTGACGTCGTCGTCGGATGCGTTGGGGCCGCGCGTGCGCAGGCCAGCCCAGCTTCCGCCGGTCAGGTCCGGACCCAGATCACTCGCCGACGTATCGGGAAAAACATTCTCCACCTCGGTATCGAAGGTGGCTGCCGGATCAGCGGTGGCCTTACCGATTTCGAGCCAGTCAGTCACTTCGGCGGCCGCGGGCGAGACGTCGACCTCGGCGCGCGGGTCGTCGCGGGCAATCGGGCCGTCGCCGGACGTGTCCCGCTCGAGGAGAGGGTTCCGCTCGAGTTCGGTTTCGACGTACTCGACGAGTTCCATGTTCGAGAGTTGCAGGAGCTTGATCGCCTGCTGCAACTGGGGTGTCATCACCAGTTGCTGGCTTTGCCTGAACTCGAGTTTGGCCGTTAATGCCATGACCTGACCAAATCCCACCCCACGCTGGTCGCTCGAGTCCGTATAACTAGCCGCCGTTGACGAACATGTCTCCGAGGTAGACCCGGCGGACATCTTCGTTGGCTATGATTTCCCGAGGGTTACCCTGTGTCAGAACCTGACCCTCGTAGATCACATACGCGCGCTCGACCAGATCGAGCGTTTCTCGCACATTGTGGTCGGTGATGAGAACGCCGATGCCGCGCTGCGTCAAGTGCCGCACCAACTCTTGGATGTCGCTGACGGCCTTGGGGTCGACGCCAGCGAAAGGTTCGTCGAGCAGCATGAAGGCGGGCCTCGTCGCCAGGGCCCGGGCGATCTCACACCGCCGTCGCTCGCCGCCCGACAAGGCGATCGACGGTGATTTCCGGCGCGCCGTGATCGTGAATTCCTCCAACAACTGGTCGAGTTGTTCCTTGCGCTTGCGGCGATCCGGCTCGACGAGTTCCAACACGGCCATGATGTTGTCCTCGACGGACAATCCGCGAAAGATCGACGCTTCCTGCGGCAAGTAGCCGATGCCGAGGCGTGCGCGCCGGTACATCGGCAGCTTCGTCACATCGCGGCCGTCGATGGTGATCGTCCCATCGTCGGCCGGAACGAGGCCCGTGATCATGTAGAACACCGTCGTCTTGCCGGCACCGTTCGGGCCGAGAAGGCCGACCGACTCGCCGCGGCGAACGTCCAGGCTGACGCCGCGCACGACCATGCGCTTGCGGTAGCTCTTGCGGACGTTGGTCACCGTCAACCAGCCCTCCGCTCCCATGACAGGTGGGCCGGGACGAGGCTGGGACGCCGTTGCCGGCGCGAACGCGGCGTGCTGGGGCTGTCCATGTCCGTTGGTCGGGCGTGCCTGAGAGGCGGCGCTGAACGGTGGCGCACGGTCCATCGCAGCATCGAACTGCTGGGGATCGACCTGTTGACCCTGGGCACGCGCCCGGCGCTGGGTCACGACGGCTTGTGCCTTCGATCCGATTGGCCAGAATTTCAAGGTTCTCGCTCTCCACGCGCGTGTTGGCAGCGTTAGCTCACCATAGACCCATAGCCTCGGCAATGCCCATCAACTGCGGCTTTGGTGCACCACGCGGCGCGATAGGCACCAATGCCGTCGCGACCATATCGCCAGCATCCGTGCTCGATGGACGGACCCGCGGCCGGTTACTGTGACAGGCCGTCTTGCTCCGTTTCGTCGGTCTCCTCCGGCAACTGTGGCTCGGTGGTTGCCTCCCAGCTACTCGCCGCCTGGGCTGGCGCGGTCGCGCCCGAGGGTGTGGACCCAGCCGCACCGGGCACACTGCCCGCTGCCGGCGCTTTCGCCTTTTCTGTCCTGGTCGGCTGCGGCTGGCCGCCGGTTCGTAACTCTTTGGGGTAGAACACCGCGCTCGGCCGCGCCCCGCGCCCAGCCGGGCCCGTCGGCAGATCGACGTCGACCGGCTCGGCACCCTTGGTTTGGAGTGTCGAAGCCCACGCCGCCCCCACGGTTTCGGGCGCGGTTTCGATGACGGCCTTGCCGGTCGCCAGATCGACTTTCAGGCGCGTGCCGCGGACGATGTTCTTGCCCTGGCTGAGAACGACATCGCCGCCGAGGATGGCCGTATTGGCGGCAACATCGAAATCTGCCCAGTCGCCAGTGGCGTTCTGACCGTTCTCCGAGCCCATGACAACCTTGCCGCGAGCCAGGATCCGCGTGAGTTTGCCGGCAGACTGATCCTCGGCGCGGGTGCCAGCCGGTGCGGCTCCGGCCTCTGCCAGCCCGCCGCCTCCGGTGTAGTTCGCCGTGAGCACGGACGTCGTGAGCTTGAAAGCACCTTGGCGGGCGGCCACCGCGCCCCGGAAAACCGCGGCTTTGAGGGTGTCGTCGACCTGAAGCGTGTCGGCCTCGATGTCGATGGGTGCCTTCGGATCGGCCTTGAAGGCTGAAATATTGACCGCCGTACCCGCTGGCGTGGCCGCTGTCGCCGGCGACGCTGCCGGGGTCGTGGTTGCCGCCGCGCGCGCGGTGGTCGCGTCCGATTGGCGGTTGAGGCTCGCCGTGATGCGGCCTTTCGGTTCAAGAGCCGACAAGACGGTGATGCCCTTGGCGCGGTCGAGAGACAGTCGCTCGCCGCGCAACTCGTTGCCAGCGTCGTTGACCACCACATTGCCGACCATCAGCGCGGTATCCTGTGCCTCGTCGAGGTCGGCCCGGTCGGCCGCGACGCGCCGGCCGGTGGTCGTGGTCATGACGACTGTACCGACGAACTCGGCCTTGCCGCCCGATACGTCGAAGCGCGCCTTGTCGCTGGTGACCTGCTCGCCTGTCGCACGGGTGATCAGCACGGGGTGATCCGCGACGATCTCGGTCACGCGGGTGCCCTGGCCGCCGAACGGGGTGGCCGAGCCCGCTGCCGCGGGTGGTGCGGGCGTCGCAGGAGCGTCGCTGCCGGCGGCGCGCGCGTAGATCACCCGAAGGGTCTTGGTTTGTAGTGTTTGACCGTCCTGGGCGGCCTTGACGTCGCCGGAGAAGACAGCAACGGCGGCGATATCGTTGACGTCCAGCGCCGTCGATTCAATGCGGACGGGGGACGAATTGCCTGCCGCCAACAAACCCGAGCCTCGCTTCGCGGCGGGCGCGGGTGCCGGCTCGGCGTCCGGGTTGCCGCCCGATTCGAGCGTGCCGGGAGCGTTTGACGCGGTAGCTGCAGGAGCCGTGCTGCCGGCCTCCGTCTGGTCGCCAGCGGTCGGCACGGCCGGCTGAAGCACCGTCACCACGTCGCCGGCGAACTGCACTTCTTTGGTCTTCTGGTTGAGCAGCATGCGCTTGGCGTCGATCTGGGCCGTCGCCGATATGACCTGCACCGGCTCCCGGCTGGTGATGATGCCCGCCTTCATGCGCACCAGCGCGCTTCGGAGGATGGCCCGGTTGCCCTCGGTGGTGACGACCTGAATGCCGCCGCTGAGGGACAACTCGTTCTTTTTGGAGTTGAACACGCCGCGTTTGGCTTCCAGGCGCGTCTGCTGGCGGGCGGCATCCAGCATATCCCCGCTGATGCCCTCCAGTTGGATCAGATCGGGCTTGGCGAAGTCCTGCCGCGCCTTGAGCGCGGTCACGCGATAGGAGCCGCCGGTTTCGGTGAAGCCCTCGTACCGCGGGTTTTCCATGGTCAGATTTTCGGCGCTGATCTTGGGGATGGACAGGCCATCCAGGCCGCCGAGGAGGTCGACATTCGAGAACCCTGTCGCGACGTACGAGCCGATGATGCCGATGGTAAAGAGAGGCAGCACGCGCCGCAGGATGCGCACCAGCAACGTGTGGCGGGCGGCGCGACGGAACTCCTGGGTTCGATCCGTGTCGAGCACCAAGCCACGGTTGCCGGAGCGGGCCGGCCGGCCGGGGGATTGGGCTGCGTGCGGAGGGTAGGTTTCAGCCATCGGGGCCCAGATCATGCTCAGTTCGCGGTTCGCTGGTACGGCGCATCGGGCGGTTGCTCGCCAGACCAGCAGTGCCACCAACGGCCGCGAGCGGGGACGCGCAACAACGCTCTCTGGCTGCCAAATTGGGTCGGATTGGGACCGCTCGACACTTTCTGGCGGCCTGTGACTCCGGAGGTAGCACAGCCCAGCGGCGCTTGTCGCCGTGTTGCGCCCGTTTGACCGCCAAACGGCGACTCAATGGGAGAAAATGTCGTCCTCGGCAAACCCACCAAGATCCAAAGCCGCCCGTGTCGGCAGAAACGAAAACGCAGCAGCGGCCATGCCGGCACGTCCTTCGCGGACCAACATGGTGTCCAACCTGCTCTTCAGGGCGTGCAGGTGAAGGACGTCGGAGGCGGCATAGGCTTTTTGCTGGTCGCTGAGGGTGTCGGCACCCCAGTCGGAACTCTGCTGCTGCTTGTTGAGTTCGACGCCGAGAAGCTCGGAGCACAAATCCTTGAGGCCGTGGCGGTCGGTGTAGGTGCGGGCGAGCTTGGAGGCAATCTTGGTGCAGTAGAGCGGTGCAACTTCGACGCCGAGGACGTGTCTGAGGACGGCGATATCGAAGCGGGCGTAATGGAAAATCTTCAGTACACCGGCGTCGGTCAGTAGCGCCTTCAGATGCGGCGCGTCGTAGCGGCGGCCCGAGAACTTGACGAGGTGCGCCGTACCGTCGCCGGACGAAAGCTGGACGACGCACAGGCGGTCGCGCAGCGGGTTCAAGCCCATCGTTTCGGAATCGACGGCGACAGCGTCGGAGAATTTGACGTGGGCGGGAAGGTCGCCCTCGTGCACCACAATTCGACCGTTCGCCATTGAGCCGGGCCTCCCCATCCTCGTGCTGCTAGAAGCCCCTCGAGTCGCAGGGAGACAACTCGCGTGTCCGGTCGGTGAGGCGCAGTCCTCGAGAAGGTCGCGCCGACCACCATGTGCCCGACCGGATCACAGATGGCATCGCGGCGATCAGGGTGGTGCCCAGGAGAGGACTCGAACCTCCACGCCTCGCGGCGCTAGTACCTGAAACTAGTGCGTCTACCAATTCCGCCACCTGGGCAGGGGACCAGAGGGGCTTGAGTTAGTTGGGTGCGCCGGTGTTGTCAATCGACAGGGTTGGCCTCGCCGTGACTTTTCGTGGGGTTCCAGGCGGCCGCGGGCTCGTGTAGATGTCCGCCAGCACTTCAGGGTTCGTCACGGGCAGGCAGGGCCGAAATGACCGAGAGCAGGCTTAACGGGGGTCTCGCCACTATTTTCGGAGGGTCGGGCTTCGTCGGACGCTACGCGACGCGGACGCTGGCTCAGCGTGGATGGCGTATTCGGGCAGCATCGCGGCGGCCAGATCTGGCTGGTCACCTGCAACCCATGGGCGTCGTCGGGCAAATCCATCCGGTGCAAGCCAACCTGCGCTATCCGGCCTCGGTCGCACTGGCTGTCGCCGGTGCTGACGCGGTCGTCATCGCGGTCGGCGTGCTCGCATCGACCGGCAAACAAAGTTTCAAGGCCCTCCATGTCGTCGGGCCGCGCGCGATCGCCCGCGCCGCCAGGGAGGCCGGCGTCAAGAGGCTCGTCCTCGTCTCGGCGATCGGTGCCAGCAGCAAATCCGACGCGAATTATGCGCGCAGCAAAGCCGAAGGCGAGACGGCCGTGCTCGAAGAATTCCCCGAGGCGATCATCCTGCGACCGTCGATCGTGTTCGGCCCGGAGGACGAATTCTTCAACCGGTTCGCCGCCATGGCCCAGATGTCGCCGATCCTGCCCCTCATCGGCGGAGGCAAGACGCGCTTCCAGCCGGTGTACGTCGGCGATCTGGGCCTTGCCATCGCCAACGCGGTCGAAGGAGCCGGCCGCCCGCGCACGATCTACGAAATCGGCGGACCGGAGGTCATCAGCTTCCGCGGGCTGCTCGACCGGACGAAGGAATGGTCCGGGCGCAATCCCGGCTACGTCAGCCTGCCGTTCTGGGCCGCCAAGCTGCAAGCGCTTCTGACCTGGCCGCTGCCCAACTCACTGCGACCGATAACCGTCGATCAGGTGCGCATGCTGCAAAGCGACAACGTGGTCAGTCCGGCGGCCAAGGCGGAGGGGCGGACCATCGCAGCGCTCGGCATCGAGCGACCGCAGTCCATGGCTCTGGTGGTGCCGGGCTATCTCGAGCGCTTCAAGCCGAAAGGGCAGTTTGCGCATTATCGCGGCTGACGGCAGGCGCTGGCCGCCCTGGCGGCAAGGAACGGGCACGAACGAATCAAAAGAGCCCCGACCGCTGCGGCGGGTCGGGGCTCGTTCATGTACCAGCCACGCGCGACGTCAGTGAATGCTGGCGATCTGCAACTCGTCCTCGAGCGCGTGGCCGAGTGCGGCCTGCATCGTATCGGTGAGCGCGATCGGGCGCCCGTTGGCAGCATGCAGCGCGTAGAGGTTGATCCCCTCCGGCAGCCCATTGACCGCCGGGAAGAGGCGGTGCGCCTCGTCGGACGTCATCGTCCGGATGTAGGCGACCTGACCATCCCCGAGTTCAGCCAGGTCAGCTGCGCTGATCATCTTCACTTCGCTATTCGACACCATGACACTTCTCCTCAAGGTTCGCCTCGAGCCTCAGGGCGTGACCGAAATCCCGGCACCGTTGCCATCATGACCGCTTTTCGCGGCGTCAATCGAGCGACATTCCGACCCAGATGTGGTGACGAGACATCATCGGCTGATTCGAGAGCCCCATTCCACCGGTCGCCCACCATTGTCGTTGCTGGCGTGGCTAACCGGCCTCGGACCGCCCGATCGCGATGCGGCGGACGGTACGCTCGGGCTCGATACGGACGAGGTCGATGATCAAAAGACCGTTGTCGAGGTCGGCACTCGACACTTCGATCCCGTCGGCGAGCACGAATGTTCGTTGAAACTGCCGCGCTGCTATGCCGCGATACAGGAAATCACGGGCTTTCTCGTCCTGCTGGCGGCCGCGGATGGTCAGTTGCCGGTCCTCGAGAGTGATGTCGAGTTGGTCACGGGCAAAACCGGCCACTGCAAGCGTGATGCGCAAACGTTCGGTCTCGTCGTTGCGCCCGCTGGCTGCTATTCGCTCGATGTTGTAGGGGGGATAGCCGCCATCGGCTCCCTTGCCGGCTCGGTCGATCAGCCGCTCTATTTCCTCGAACCCCAGCAGCAGCGGGTTCGACAACAGGCCCATTCGGGTCATGGTCAACAAGTCCTCTGCGATCAAGCGACTCGTCAGTGTCGTCTTTGTCCTCGCGACCCCGCACCTGCGGCGGTTGCGGTCCCTGGCCCCCACCATCGGGGCACCAGACTATTTCTGTTCCACGGCATATGGGTGCCGCTAGCGCAAGATCAAGGATTTCGCTGTCTCGAAGTCAGCCGCGTGCGGGTTTCGCGACTCGTCAGCCGCGGTTCCACGGTTTCGAGCACTTGCCCGAAGCGTTCAGGGTGCCACCAATTAATTGTTGTTGCTGAATTTTTTCATTCGCTGGTTGGTTCGGAGGCGAGCCGCGCATTGCACCAAGCGTCAAATGCGCACCGTGCGGCTCATAACAAAAATTTAATGAGAACGAAGATTGCTCGCCAGGGGCTGATGCCTTGTAGACACGGTGGTCGTTTCTCATATGTTCGACATGAAGCGCGTTGTCGAACCGTACCGTCGCCCGGATGACTGTCCCGCGGACAGCGAGCCGGCCCCCCATCAGGAGAAGGTGCGGCGCTGCCTCGTTTGCCGCGACCGGTTCGTCAGCACCTGGTCCGGCAATCGCGTCTGCAAGAAATGCCGGACTAGCGCGTCCTGGCGACAGGGGTGCTGACGAGGCACTGTTTCGCTTCGCGCGTCATCACATGCGGGCTGCAGGTGGCTGCGCCCCGTGCCGCCTCCCCTCCCGCCTCTACTCCAAATCGTCCCGCTTCATGGCGAGTTCGAGCCAGCGATCCTCGCAGGCGGCAAGTTCGGCCTGCGCCGCTGCAAGGGCCTGGGTGGCCGAGGCAAACGCAGCCGGCGACGTGGTGAACAGATCGGGCTTGGCCAACTCCATCGTCAACCGCGCGATCTCACGCTCCAGGGCCTGGATCTGCCTGGGCAACTCCTCGAGCGCGTGCTTCTCTTTGAACGACAATTTCTTCAGCGGGACAGCGGTCGACTCGGACGGCGGTCCCGCATTGGCCACCGCCTTCGACAGGGTAATGCGCGATCCGCCCCGGGGTGCTTTTTCGGACTGGTCCCGCTTGGGGGCCTCGCCCTTGCGCTGCGCCAGCATGTCGGAATAGCCACCGGGGTACTCGACCCATCGGCCGTCGGTGTCTGGGGCCAGGACGCTCGTAACCACGCGGTCGAGGAAGTCGCGGTCATGGCTGACGAGCAGGACCGTGCCTGGGTACTCGGTCAGCAGTTCTTGGAGGAGGTCGAGGGTTTCCAGGTCCAGGTCGTTGGTCGGCTCGTCGAGGATCAAGAGGTTCGACGGCTTGGCGAGCGCCCGGGCAAGCACCAGCCGGCCGCGCTCGCCGCCGGACAGAACCGAGACCGGGGAGCGCGTTTGCTCCGGCAGGAACAGGAAGTCTTTCATGTAGCTCGCGACATGCCGGGCCTTGCCGTTGATGACGACCTGATCACCACGTCCGCCGGTCAGGCTGTCGGCCAGAGTTTTTGTCGGATCGAGGTCGTCGCGGCGCTGGTCGAGATAGACCGTCGTCAGGTTGGTGCCGAGACGGATGCGCCCACTGTCGGGCGACAATTCTCCCGTCAGTAACTTCAAGAGCGTGGTCTTGCCCGCGCCATTGGGCCCGACGATGCCGATGCGATCGCTGCGCAGAACCCGCAGTGAGAGATCCTTGACGATGGCGCGTTCGCCGAAGCTCAACGATACGCCTTCGGCCTCGATGACGAGCTTTCCCGACAGGTCCGCGTCGGCGGTCTCCAGCTTCACCGTGCCCTGCTGCTTGCGGAAATTGCGGCGCTCCTCGCGCATGGCGCGCAATTCGGCGACGCGGCGGACATTGCGCTTGCGCCGACCCGAGATACCGCCATGCATCCACTGGTCCTCGCGCACGATCTTGCGATCGAGCTTGTGCCGCTCGCTTTCCTCCTGCTCGATGATGGCGTCGCGCCACCCCTCGAATTCGGAGAACCCGCGTTCGACGCGGCGCGTCCGACCGCGGTCGAGCCAGACCGTCGACCGCGATAGCGTCTCCAGGAACCGCCGGTCGTGGCTGATGAGGACGATGGCCGCGCGCGAGCCGCGCAGGGTCGATTCGAGCCACTCGATGGCGGGCAGGTCAAGATGGTTTGTCGGCTCGTCGAGCAGCAGGACATCCGGATCCGGGGCGAGCGCTCGCGCCAGGGCAGCGCGCCGCGACTCGCCACCCGACAGCCGCGCGGGATCCTCGGTGCCGGTGAGGCCGACATCATGCAAAAGGATCTCTGCGCGGTAGCTCTCGTCGGTCGGCTTCAGCCCGGCGACGACATAGTCCAGCGTCGAAGCATAGCCGGTAAAATCGACCTCTTGCGGCAGATAGCGGATGATCGCCCCGGGGTGAGCGAAGCGCTCGCCGTCGTCTGGCTTGACGATGCCGGCGGCGATCTTCAAGAGCGTCGACTTTCCCGATCCGTTGCGGCCGACAAGGCAGATGCGCTCGCCCGGGGCGGCCGATAGCTCGGCCCCCTCCAGCAGCGGCGTGCCGCCGAACGTCAACGAGATGTCCTTCAGACTGAGAAGTTGCGCGGACATGTCGAGTGGTCAGCCTCTCGGAGTGGGCGCGCAGGTCAGCCGAGCGGACCGTCGAGCAGATGGGCATAGGCGCCGCGAATACCGGCCTGCACCTGGGCCATCGTAAAGCCATCCAGAACGCGGGCGCGCGCAGCGCGTCCCATCGTGTGGCGCAGACCGGCGTCGCCTGCAAGTGCGGCGAGTGCCGCGGCGAGCGCGTGTGCATCCGACGGCGGGACGATCAGTCCGTCTGTCCCCTGGCGCACGAAGTGGCGGCAGCCGGGCACGTCCGTCACGACCAGAGGGCGCGCCGAGGCCGCGGCTTCCAGCACCGCCCGCGGCATGCCCTCGCGCGCTATGGCTGGTAGCACGGCAATATCGCTGTGTCGCCAAACCTCGCCGATGTCGGAGACGTGTCCGTACCAGGTGACGAGACCGTCGCGTTCGGCCTGGTGCAGGGTCTCGCGTGACAGGGCGTCGGGATTGTCGGTGTCGATCCCGCCATAGAGCCTCACCTCCAGCGGCGTGCCGCGTGCCGCCAGAAGCCGGGCCGCCTCGATCAGTACTTCGACGCCTTTGGGCTTGATCATGCGCCCGACGAATGCGGCAACAGGCCGTTGTGCGGCGGGCGGAGGCAAGGCTGGCAGCAGGCGCGGGTCGATGCCGGCCCCGCCCAGCAGCGTGCAGCGGTCGGCCGGGGCAGCGCGGTTGGCAACGAGATAGGCATGGTCCTCCGGGTTTTCGGCGAGGACCCACGCGCCGTCGCGATGAAGAATGCCGCGCAGCGCTGCGAACGCCAGCGGACGTATCACGCGGGCGGCGCGACCCGCCGAGATGCCCAGAAATCCCAGTCCGGTCAGGTGCATCATTACTCGGACACGCGGAACGAGCCGCAGGGCCAGCGCCGTCACCACCATGGGCTGCATAGCAATGACGTGGACGACATCGGGCTGCTCGGCGCGGATGAGGCGGGCCAGACGTCGCACCACGTCGGTCTGGGTGTGAGGAGCGAGCGAGGCGCGGTGGAAATCGAAGGGGATCACGCGCGCGCCGAGTTCGGCAATCTCGCCAAGACGGCCTGACGACCGGGTCGCCACGACAACATCGCGGGCGGTTTCCACCAGTGTCGCGATCAATGGCTTGAAGTGTGAGAGCGCGAACCAGTCCTCCGTGACCAGGAGCAGGATTTTGCCACAGCGGGGCCCCGAAGAGCCATGGCCGGCATTTTGCGGTGGCCGTGCGCCGATCGGGGACTGGTCCGCGTCGCCAGATTGGCTTGGCATGGCGTTATCCCGTGCGCACCACGTGACGAGGAAAGCCTCCCCGCGGGCCGCGCGCACGCGCGAAGGGTGCCTGGGTGAAGGGCTGGGGATCAACCGAACCGGCCGTTGCGACCAAGCCGCCTCGAGCCGAGACGACTGGTGGAGCTGAGGGGAATCGAACCCCTGACCTCTACAATGCCATTGTAGCGCTCTCCCAACTGAGCTACAGCCCCGACCGGTTGGGATACATCTGATCGGCGCACCGAGCAGAGAGCGCAGTGCTTAGGGTCTCCCCCATAAACTTGCAAGCCAATTTTTCACGGCTCGGGCCTGCAGTCGGGCGACCTGACGGCTGAGGTGGTTCAGCGGCACCAGATCGGTTGACTTCATCCTATCCGATGGCGTTCAGACTTCGTCCTCTTCGCCTTCCCCGACCGGCCCGCCGATGATCTCTCCGACGTTGCCGCCTTCTTCTTCGTCCTCGAGGAACGTCTCGTCAGCCGCTTCCTCGCCGAGGTCCTCGTCGGTTTCGATCGAGGCCAGTTCCTCGGCTTCGGCGGGAACCGCCTCTTCCGCCACGGGCTCGTACTCGGCGCGTTTGGCCTTGGGCCGTGTCGGCTCGATCGCCTCGATCACTGCGCCGGCCGGCGCGTGGGCGATCTCGTAAATCGTACCGCAGTTGGGGCAGGAAATGGGGTTGCGGTTCAAATCGTAAAAGCGCAAGCCGCACTCGTTGCTCTGGCAGGTGCGCTTCGTCCCGCGCGCGTCTTTGGTCGGCATTCTCGGGGGACCTCTCGTGGTGCTGTTTGGCGTCGCGATCGACTGGGGCGCGCGCATAAAGAGGCTGCCGTCTGCCACACCGCCCTCGCGCTGTCAAAACCATCCTGCACGGCCCGGTCGCCACGCAGGCCGGTCAGGGCGGACGACGGAACGGCTTCGGAGCTGGATTGACAGCCGGTCGACGGGGTTGCTCTAAGCAGGGCGGTTCAACAATCGTCGAGTTATCGCACCGTGTCCCACGCCTCCCACCAGAAGACGCCCTTGTCGGCTGCCGCGTCGGGGCCCCTCAGGGGTACGCTGACCGTACCGGGCGACAAGTCGATTTCGCACCGCGCCCTCATCTTTGGTGCCTTGAGCCTCGGCACGACGCGTATCCGCGGACTGCTCGAAGCAGAAGATGTCATCAACACGGCCAAGGCGGTGACCGCGCTTGGAGCGCCAGCGGCGAAGCAGGCCGGTACCTGGGTTGTCACGGGGCGCGGCGTCGGCGGTCTTCTCAGCCCGCCGGGGCCCCTCGATTTCGGCAACTCTGGGACCGGCACGCGGCTGATGATGGGGGTCGTGGCCGGCAATCCGATCCAGGCCACCATGACGGGAGACGCCTCGCTGTCGCGACGCCCGATGGGACGTGTGCTCGACCCGCTGCGCGAGATGGGCCTCAATGTCGAGCCGGCGGGAGGCACGATGCTGCCGCTCACGCTGCGCGGAACGAGCGACCTCATCCCCATCGTCTATCGGCTGCCGGTGCCGTCGGCGCAGGTGAAATCGGCGATCCTGCTGGCGGGCCTTCATGCGGCGGGTGAGACGAGCGTCATCGAGGCCGAGGCCACGCGCGACCATACGGAGCGGATGCTGCGCCATTTCGGTGCCGATGTGAACGTCACTGACGAGCCCGATGGTTCGCGCCGGATCACCGTCAAAGGTCATCCGACGTTACAGGGGCAGACGGTCGATGTGCCGGCCGATCCGTCGTCGGCCGCCTTCCTGGCCGCAGCCGCCGTCATCGTCCCCGGTTCGGACGTCACGATCACGGGCGTTCTCGTCAACGAGACACGGACGGGATTTTACCGCACGCTCCGGGAAATGGGGGCCGATCTCACGTTCGAGAACGAGCGCGAGGAGGGTGGAGAGGCGGTCGCCGACATCCGCGCCAAGTCCTCCATCCTGCGGGGCGTCCATGTACCCGCCAGCCGCGCGCCCTCGATGATCGACGAGTACCCGGTGCTGGCCTGCGTGGCGGCGTTCGCCAGCGGCGATACGGTCATGGACGGGCTGGCCGAGTTGAAGGTGAAGGAGAGCGACCGGCTCGCAGCAACGGCAGCGGGGCTCGCCGCCAATGGGATTTCGGCCACTGTTCGGGGCGATACCCTCGTGGTCAGTGGCACCGGCGGCACGGTTCGCGGCGGTGGAACCGTGGCAACCCACCTCGACCATCGCATTGCCATGGCCTTCCTGGTGCTGGGCCTAGCCGCAAAGGCCCCTGTCACGGTCGACGATACGGCCATGATCGCCACGAGTTTCCCGGAGTTCCGAGGCTTGATGGAAGGGCTCGGCGCGGCGTTTCTCTGAGCGCCAGGCCGGCCATAACCGCCTTGAATGCGACCGGCCGCCAGCCCCTGCCTGGGCAGCGAACGCGCTGTGCCGTTGCCTACGCCGGCCAAATCCCCTAGTGCAGCCCCGAACAAGATCACGACACTCCCCCGCTCCCGGTCTCACGGGAAGTGGGTTGGGGTGAGGGGACGTTGCATGATCATCGCCATCGACGGGCCGGCCGCGTCCGGCAAAGGGACGCTCGCCCGTCGCATCGGGGCGCTGCTGGGCTTCCATGTTCTCGATACTGGCCTGCTCTACCGGGCTGTCGCGCGCGACGTGCACGCCATGGGGTTTCGGCTCGATGACCCCTGGGCGGCACTGGCGGCGGCACGCGGACTGGATACCGGCCGGCTGGACGACCCGGACTTGCGCGGCGTGGCGAGCGGCGAGCGGGCTTCGGTCGTTGCCCGCATCCCGGAAGTTCGGCTCGCGCTCCTCGCCTTCCAGCGGGCGTTCGCCCGACGCGCACCGGGGGCCGTACTCGATGGTCGCGACATCGGTACGGTCATCTGTCCCGACGCCGACGTGAAAATCTATGTAACGGCAACCCCGGACGTTCGCGCCGAGCGCCGGTTCCGCGAACACCAGGCCAACGACGAGGCGGCCTGCTACGACGACGTGCTGGCCGACATCAAGGCCAGAGACGCGCGCGACCAATCGCGGGCGATCGCCCCGCTGAGACCTGCACCGGATGCGCTGTTGCTAGACACCACCGAGTTGGATATAGATGCCGCATTCGACGCGGCCGTCGGATTGATCAAGAGGAAGATCGGCCAACAGGGGGCACCATAACGTGCGCCCGTAATCGTGTTGGCAGGGCCAGTTGCCCATCACGGCCTGCGTCCCGATCGAAACACCCCGAGCCGAGCGCGGTCTGAGGATGGTGCCTGCTGGTCATTCGGCAGCTGGCCACTTCATCGCGCGCCAACCCGTCAACGTGCCGCCGCAGCCCTCGGGCCCGGATCGGCCACATCCATCTGCAGGAGTTTCCGAACCACATGTCGCAAACCGATTTCGCCAAGGAGATGAACCCGACGCTCGACGATTTCGCCGCCATGCTGACCGAGAGCTTCACCAAGGACGATCTCTACGAGGGCAGCGTCGTCAAGGGCCGGATCGTCAATATCGAGAAGGACCTTGCGGTCATCGACGTCGGCCTGAAAATGGAAGGCCGGGTGCCGCTCAAGGAATTCGCGGTCGCTGGCAAGTCGGCCGAACTCAAGATCGGCGACGAGGTCGAGGTTTATCTGGAGCGCGTCGAGAATGCGCTCGGTGAAGCCGTCCTGTCGCGCGAAAAGGCCCGTCGCGAAGAGAGCTGGAACCGACTCGAGCGCCAGTTCGAGGCCGGGGAAAAGGTGACCGGCGTCATCTACAACAAGGTGAAGGGTGGCTTCACGGTCGATCTCGACGGCGCAGTCGCGTTTCTTCCCGGTTCGCAGGTCGACATTCGCCCCGTGCGCGATATCGGTCCGCTGATGCATCAGCCGCAGCCGTTCCAGATCCTGAAGATGGACCGCCGCCGCGGCAACATCGTCGTTTCCCGCCGCTCGGTTCTCGAAGAGAGCCGCGCAGAGCAGCGCGCCGACATCGTCGCCCGTCTCGGCGAGGGGCAGGTCATCGACGGTCTCGTCAAGAACATCACCGACTATGGCGCGTTCATTGATTTGGGTGGCATCGACGGGCTGCTGCACGTCACCGACATGGCTTGGCGCCGCGTCAATCACCCCAGCGAGATCCTGAACGTCGGCGACACGGTGAAAGTGCAGATCATCCGCATCAATCCCGATACGCAGCGCATTTCACTGGGTATGAAGCAGCTCCTCAACGACCCCTGGGAGGGCATCGAGGCCAAGTATCCGGTCGGCGGCCGCTTCAAGGGCACGGTCACGAACATCGCCGATTATGGCGCATTCGTAGAACTGGAGCCGGGCGTCGAAGGCCTGATCCACGTCTCCGAGATGAGCTGGACAAAGAAGAACATCCACCCCGGCAAGATCGTGTCGACGAGCCAGGAGGTGGACGTGCAGATCCTCGAGGTCGACCCCAACAAGCGACGCATCTCGCTTGGCCTGAAGCAGACCCAGGACAACCCCTGGGAGACGTTCCTGGCCTCACATCCGCGCGGCTCGGTCGTCGAGGGCCCGATCCGCAACATCACCGAATTCGGCTTGTTCATCGGGCTCGATGGTGGTGTCGACGGTATGGTCCATCTCAGCGATCTCGACTGGAACCGCGCTGGCGACGAGGCGATCAAGGACTACAAGAAGGGCGACAACGTCCAGGCCGTCGTCCTCGATGTCGACAGCCAGAAAGAGCGCATCTCGCTCGGCGTGAAGCAGGTGGCCGGCGACCCGGCAGAGACGATCGGTGGTTTCCGCAAGGGCTCCACAGTGACCTGCGAGATCGTTGCCGTTCAAGAGAACGGCATCGAGGTCAAGATCGCCGATACCGACATCACGACCTTCATCAAGCGCTCCGACCTGTCGCGTGACCGGTCCGAGCAACGCCCCGAGCGGTTCTCGGTCGGCAACAAGGTGGACGCCCAGATCACCAACGTCGACAAGGCCGCCCGCCGCATCGCGGTTTCGGTCAAGGCGCTGGAGATCTCGGAGGAGAAGCAGGCCGTCGCCCAATTCGGCTCGTCCGACTCGGGCGCTTCGCTGGGCGATATCCTGGGTGCCGCCATGCGCAACAAGCGCGACGACGCCGACGAGGGTTGACACCGCCTCGGCGAGGCCGGACTCGAACAGTACGGGCGCGCGGGGGAGACCCTGCGCGCCTTTTTAAGTGGCGCTTTCCGACTCCCGTTCCGGGAGCCGGCCGGAAAGCGCGTCTGCGTGTGGCGCTCTCCGACCGCCGTTCCGGGAGCCGGCCGGACGGCGCGTCGGCGTCTGGCGCTTTCCGACTCCCGTTCCGGGAGCCGGCCGGACAGCGCGTCGGCGTCCGGCCATTGAAGACGGCCCAATACTTGCCTAGCCTTGATGTCAGAGACACGTTTTGGAAACCATCTTCAGACCGCGACGGGGCAACAGCCGATCCATGACAACCGAAACCGAGACTGTTCTCGACCGCCGCCGTTTGCGCCGCAAAATGGCGCTCTGGCGCGCTCTGGCCGTACTGGCCCTGGCGATCACCATTGGCGTGGCGCTCGCCTCGCGCGATGATTTCGCCGCGCTTTTCGGCAAGAAGCAGATCGCCCGCGTCACGATCTCCGGCACCATCACCGAGGATCGCGACCAGTTGAGGATGCTCAAAAGGATCGCCGAGGCCGACAACGTCGCCGGGCTGATCCTGTTCGTGAATTCTCCCGGTGGTACAACGACCGGCGGAGAAGCGCTCTATGCCGCGCTGCGTGACGTATCCGAGAAGAAGCCGGTCGTGGCCCAGTTCGGGACAGTCGCCGCGTCAGCCGGCTACATCGTGGGCCTTGCCACCGACCACATCGTCGCGCGCGGCAACACGATTACCGGCTCGGTCGGCGTCTTGATGCAGTGGCCGGAAGTAAGCGGGCTGCTGAACACGGTCGGTGTCAAGATGAACGAGGTGAAGTCCGGGACCCTAAAAGCGGAACCGTCGCCGTTCAAGCCCGCCGATGGGGAAGCCCTGCGCGTCGCACAGGAGATGATCGACGACGGCTTTCGCTGGTTCGTCGGCCTCGTCGAGGAGCGCCGCGGCGTCAAGGTCACCGACATACCCGGCCTCCGGGAGGGCCGCATCTTTTCCGGTCGGCAGGCCCTCGAACTGAAGCTCGTCGACGAGATCGGCGGTGAGCCCGAGGCCAAACTCTGGCTCGAAACAAAGCGGGGAATCGACAAGGACCTCGATGTCGTCGACTGGAAACCGCGGGACAGCGGGGCCGATACCTGGCTGATGGGAAGTGCTCGCAACCTGGGTCGCGCGGTGGTCGGCGGCGGCCTTGCCGGGCTCGGCGAGGCGGTGGGAGCGGCGGGCGGCTTGACCACACTGGGCCTTGACGGGCTCGTTTCTGTTTGGCACCCTGCGGAAAAGTGAGGAATTACAAAAGCTTTCCCAGGGAGCGGGGCCGTGATCAAGTCGGAGCTAATCCAGAGGATCGCATCGTCGAATCCTCACCTCTATCACCGGGACGTCGAGCGGATCGTCAATGTCATCTTCGACGAGATCGTTGATGCTCTGGCGCGCGGCGACCGCGTGGAACTGAGGGGCTTCGGTGCGTTCACCGTCAAGCATCGCCCGGCGCGCGAGGGTCGCAATCCGCGCACCGGTACGGCGGTACCGGTCGATGAGAAGTTCGTGCCGTTCTTCAAAACCGGAAAAGAACTGCGAGACCGCTTGAACAAGCCGCACAAACCGTTGAAGCAGCTTTGAGATACTCCGCCGGCCGGTCCAGGTTCGCGCCGGGACGACTTGGCCGGCCACGTATCCGGTCGCGATGACGCCGGGGCTGCTGCGCGATCGTCTCTCTGACCTAATGGGCAATCCGCCGCGCCGAGCGCCCGGTCGGCAAGCCTGAGGACCTCGTATGAAAAGGCCGCGCACCGTGCTCAAGCGTATCTTCTCCCTGCTCGTGGCCTTCCCCGTCGCGTTGCTGCTCATCACACTGGCCGTAGTCAACCGGCACACCGTGCGACTGGTGCTCGACCCGTTCACGCCGGAGGCCCCGGTCATCTCGGTCGCGCTGCCGTTTTATGCCTATCTGTTCGGGGCGCTCACGCTCGGGGTGCTCGCCGGGGGAGCGGCTGTCTGGCTGAACCAGGGGCGGTGGCGCTATCTCGCGCGCCTGCGAACCCAGGAAGCCAAGCGCTGGCAAGCCGAAGCCGACCGTCTGACGCGTGAGCGCGAGGCCGAGTCGGCCGGCGCAAAAACTGGGCGGACACCGACGCGGGCCCTGGTTGCTGCCGGTCGCTGAGCGAGTTTGAGCGACATGATATCCGGTGATGTGCTGCCAACGCTCGTCTGGGGGCTCGATGCGGCGTCGGTCGCCGTTTTTGCCGTGACCGGAGCACTGGTCGCCAGCCGCAAGCAGATGGATATTTTCGGGTTTGCGCTGCTCGGCACCGTCACGGGGGTGGGGGGCGGGACCGTCCGGGATATCCTGATCGGCTCGCTGCCGGTGTTCTGGGTGAAGGACCCGACCTACGTCGTGACGGCTCTGGTCGCATCGGTTCTCGTGTACTTCACGGCCCACATTCCTGAATCGCGCTACCGGCTGCTTCTGTGGCTTGACGCCGTCGGCCTCGCGCTGGTGGCCGTGATTGGTGCCGACAGGGGGCTGGCGGCCGGGACCGGAGGCTTCATCGCAATCGTGATGGGGGTCATCACGGCCGTGTTCGGCGGGATCATCCGCGATATTCTCGGCGGCGAAAGCCCAGTGATCCTGCGCCGAGAAATCTACGTCATCCCTGCCATCGTCGGGGCCAGCGTGTTCGTTGCGTTGACGACAATCGGTGCCCCCGCCGCAATCGCCGCAGGGGCGGGATTTTGCGGATGCCTGCTCGTGCGCTCCCTGGCGCTCGTCTATGGTTGGTCACTGCCTCCCTACAAGGCCCGGCCCGGCCGCCCGGCCGATGTCGCCATGGCCGAGCCCAGCCATAGACCGCGGGAGGGCGTTGGAGACAACCGATGACCAAGGTCAAGATTTGTGGCGTGCGGACGCGTGAAACCCTCGATTGCGCCATCGAGCACGGGGCCGACTACATCGGGCTTGTCCTGTTTCCCAAAAGTCCCCGTCACCTGGAGATCGAGGATGCGGCCGGGATGGCCGCGCACGCCAGGGGGCGCACGCTGACGGTCGTCCTGCTCGTCGACCCCGACGACGCCCTCATCGACCAGGTTTGCGCCGTGGTGAAGCCGGACCTCCTGCAATTGCATGGCCGGGAAACGCCTGAGCGCGTGGCCGCGATCCGCGCGCGCGCGGGCCGCCCTCTGATGAAGGCGCTGGGCGTTTCGAGCCGGCAGGACGTGGCTGATGCCGAGGCCTATCTGCGCGACGGGCTGGCTGACCTCATCTTGTTCGACGCCAAGCCGCACCCTCGTGCGGAGGACGCCTTGCCGGGTGGCAACGGGCTGTCGTTCGATTGGCATATCCTGGACGGTGTACGCGGCAAGCTGCCGTTTGCGCTCGCCGGCGGTCTCAACCCGGACAACGTGGCGGCTGCGATCCGATTGACGGGAGCCGACATCGTCGATGTCTCCTCTGGCGTCGAACGCGTACCCGGCGAGAAGTCGCCCGAGTTGATCGCCCGCTTTCTCGCCGCGGCAAAGACCGCTACACCTCATGACGACACCCCGGAGATCTGAGGCAGCGCTCGTGATGTAACGAACACGGCAACGCGCACCCGATACCAAGCCGCAAAAGGAACGCCCCGACGATGGCCAGCACGATCGACCTTTCGCCCGAGATGAAGCGCAACAGCTACACCGCTGGCCCGGACGAGCGCGGACATTTCGGCATTTTCGGTGGCCGCTTCGTGGCCGAGACGCTGATGCCGCTGATCCTCGATCTAGAGCGCGCCTACACGGCGGCCAAGTCTGACCCGGCCTTCAAGGCGGAGTTGTCGAACCTCAACACCCACTATGCCGGCCGGCCCAGCCCGCTGTACTTCGCCGAGCGGCTGACCGAGCATTTTCGCGGGCTTGCGGCGAAGACGGGCGGCACCGGCGGCGCCAAGGTCTACTTCAAGCGCGACGAGCTCAATCACACCGGCAGCCACAAGATCAACAACTGCCTGGGCCAGATTCTGCTCGCCCGCCGCATGGGCAAGACGCGCATCATCGCCGAGACGGGCGCTGGCCAGCATGGCGTGGCGGTGGCCACGGTGTGTGCCCGCTTCGGCCTGCCGTGCGAAATCTACATGGGCAAGCTCGACACCGAGCGGCAGAAGCCCAACGTCGCCCGCATGCTGATGCTGGGTGCCAAGGTGAACCCGGTCACGGCGGGCGCGGGCACGCTGAAGGACGCCATGAACGAGGCGCTGCGCGACTGGGTGACGAACGTGCACGACACCTACTACATCATCGGCACGGCGGCTGGCCCGCACCCCTATCCGGCCATGGTTCGCGATTTCCAGTCCGTCATCGGCCAGGAAACGCGAGCGCAGATGCTGGAGCGGGAGGGCCGACTGCCCGACACACTGGTCGCCTGCATCGGCGGCGGCTCGAACGCCATCGGCCTGTTCCATCCTTTCCTCGACGATCAGACCGTCAAAATCGTCGGTGTCGAAGCCGGCGGCCACGGCCTCGACGTGCCGAACGGCCATGCCGCTTCCATGAACGGTGGCACGCCCGGCGTTCTGCACGGAAACCGCACCTATCTGTTGCAGGACGACGACGGCCAGATTCTCGAGGGTCATTCGATCTCGGCAGGCCTCGATTATCCGGGTGTCGGCCCCGAGCATTCCTGGCTGAAGGACTCCGGCCGCGTGACGTATGTCTCCGTCACCGACACCGAGGCCCTGACAGCGTTCCAGCTCTGCACGCGGCTCGAAGGTATCATCCCGGCGCTGGAACCCTCGCATGCGCTGGCCCATGTCACGAAGCTCGCACCCACGCTGCCCCAGGACGATCTGCTCGTCATGAACATGTGCGGGCGCGGCGACAAGGACGTGTTCGCGGTGGCGGGGTATCTGGGGATTGATATCTGAGGGAGGGGAGACGATGAACAGTTTGCCGGCAGACAGCGAAACCCAGCGCCTCGCGCAAGCGGTTGCCAGTGCGACTGGCCAACCAGTTGCGACCGTGGTTCGCGAAGCAATCGTGGCCAAGGCTGTGGAGGCAGGCGTAGGGCAGGCGTCCTCACCTCGACTTTCGAAATCGGCCGTACTCGAACGTATGCTCCGGATCACCGAAGCGTTTGCGAGCCTTCCCGTGCTCGATGCCCGACTCCCCGATGAGATCCTGGGTTACGATGAGGTGGGAGCGCCGACGTGATCGCGATCGACACGTCCGCATTGGTTGCTGTCATCACGCACGAAGCCGAGCGCCTTCGCTTCCTTGAGATCATCGCCGGATCCGATCGCTGCTTGATCTCGGACTTGGGCCTGTTCGAAACACGGCTGGTCACCTTCAGCCGCTATGGCCACGCCGGCGAGACCTTATTGGAGGTGTGGCTGGCCTCATTCGAACCAGAAATCGTAGCTTTCGACGAAAAGCGGGCAAGCGCTGCGATGCAAGCGTTCAAAGTCTACGGCAAGGGCATTCATGCAGAAGCCAGGCTCAACCTTGGTGATTGCGCCTCTTACGCCTTAGCCAAGACGCACAACATTCCGTTGCTCTATAAGGGTGCGGATTTCTCGGCGACAGATATTTCTCCAGCGGCTTGAACGTTCGCATTTTTTGCAACGGCGGTGCGCACCTCAGGTTCCGCACTCTTCGGTCGACCGCCCCATCCGCCCCACACCACACCCCGCTTGGGCGCAAACAGGAACGCCAGCACGAACAGGCTCGCCTGGACCAGCACGATCGTCGCGCCTGTCGCGGTATCCAGGTGAAAGCTGAACAGCGTGCCCACAACCGACGAGCCGACGGCACTGGCGACCGCTACCCCCAGCATGGTCTCGAAGCGGTCCGTCATCAGGCTGGCGATAGCGCCTGGCGCGATCAGCATTGCAACCACGAGAATGATGCCGACGGCCTTGAGTGCTGCGACGATGGTGAGCGCCAACAGGATCAACAGGCCGTAGTGCAGCATCCGCACGGGTAGCCCGATCGCCTGGGCGTGGGCGGGATCGAAGCAGTAGAGCAGCAGGTCGCGGCGGCGCACGAGAACGATGGCCACCACCACGACCGACACGATGGCCAACTCGATCAGGTCAGCGACCGAGACACCGAGCAAGTTGCCGAACAGAATGTGATTGAGATGCTGGTCGGTGTCGACCCTGGTAAACATCACCAGACCGAGCGCGAACATGCCGGAGAACACGATGCCCATCACGGTGTCCTCTTTTACACGGCTGTTCTCCTTGAGGTAGCCGGTCGCCAACGCGCAGAAGAAACCGGCCGCAAACGCCCCGACCGATAGCGGCAGTCCGAGCATGAACGCCGCCACGATTCCCGGCAGTACGGCGTGCGATATGGCATCGCCCATCAGCGACCAGCCCTTCAGGATCAGGTAGCAGGACAGGATCGCCGAGACCGTGCCGACGAGTACGGCGGCCAGCAGCGCGCGCTGCATGAACGGATAGGCGAGCGGACCCGTCACGAGGTCGAGGAGGTCCGTCATGGTCGTGCGACTTTCGCGGCAACCGACTGATCCTCGCGCGCCTTCTCGATGGCTTCGGTGGTCCGCCGACGCTGGGCCAGGACGCCGTGCTTGGGGGCAAAGACGAAGGCTGCCAGGAACAGTGCCGTCTGCAACACGACGATGAGCCCGCCGGTTGCCCCGTCGAAAAAGAAACTCACGTACGCGCCAGCAAAACTCGTCAGTGTCCCCATGGCGACGGCGATCGCGATCAGCCGTGAGAACCGGTCCGTCAGGAGGTAGGCGGTCGCGCCCGGCGTCACCACCATGGCAATGACGAGACAGGCGCCTACGGTTTGCAGGGCGGCCACCGTCGCTGCCGACAGCAGGGTAAAAAATAGGATTTTCAGCCGCAGCGGGTTGAGACCGATCGAGCGGGCGTGTGCCTCGTCGAAAAAGGTCGCCATCAGGTCCTTCCACTTGGCCAACAGGACCGTCAGCGTCACGATGCTGATGATCACGACCTGCAACGCATCCTGATCCGAGATGGCCAGGATGTTGCCGAGTATGATCGCCTGAAGATTGACGGAGATCGGATTGATCGACGCGAGCACCAGGCCCGCCGCAAAGAAGGCCGTGAAGACGAGGCCGATGACCGCGTCTTCGCGCAGCCGCGTCTGCGCCTTGACGAACGCCATGCCAAGGGCTGCCAGCAAACCCGCCGCGAAGGCACCAGCCGAATAGGGCAAGCCGAGAAGATATGCGCCTGCGACGCCTGGAACGATCGCGTGCGCCAGCGCGTCACCCATCAGCGACCAGCCCTTCAACATCAAGAAGGCGGAGAGAAAGGCGCACGTCGCCCCGACAAGGGCGGACACCCACATGGCTTTCAGCATGTAGTCATAGGCGAATGGGGCGAGCAGTTCCGTCATCGGGCCGGCCCGCCGGCCTGACCGGTTGTCGTGCCTTCGGGGCGTGCTCCTTCGCCGGGGGCGCCCTCTCCCGCGCGGGTCTGGCGCGGCTGCTCGCCATCGCCCCTGCGACCGTAGAACACCGCCGGTCGCTCGTCGTCGGTCAGCACGGTGACGGTCCGGGCATCGTCGTCGTCATGAAGGTCGGAGCCCTCAAGCCTGAAGTGGCGCAGCACACCGCCGAAAGCTCTCTTGAGGTTGGCTGGCGTGAATGTCGTCTCGGTCGGTCCGGCCGCGATGACTTTGGTTCGCAGCAGAACGACGCGGTCGCAGAACTCGGGGATCGAGCCGAGGTTGTGGGTGGAGACCAGGATCAGACGACCCTCCTCGCGCAGGGTGCGCAACAGCGCGATGATCTCGGTCTCGGTCTTGACGTCGACACCGGTGAACGGCTCATCGAGAAGAATGACGAGGCCCTGCTGAGCAATGGCGCGGGCCAGGAACACCCGTTTGCGCTGGCCGCCAGAGAGTTCGCCGATCTGACGACCTCGCTGCGCCGTCAGACCGACACGCGCCAACGCCTCGTCGACCCGACGCCGGTCTTCGGCGGAGGGAATGCGCAGCAGACCCATGTGCCCATAGCGGCCCATCATCACGACGTCCTCGACCAGGACGGGGAAGCTCCAGTCGACCTCTTCTGCCTGCGGCACATAGGCGACGATATTGCGCTTCTGTGCTTCCCGCGCGCGCAGCCCGGCAACGGTCACCGAGCCGGCGGCGGGGGCCAGAAAGCCCATGATTGCCTTGAACAGCGTCGACTTGCCGGAGCCGTTGATGCCGACCAATCCGCAAATGGTGCCAGGACCCAGTTCGAACGTCGCAGTGTCGAGGGCCAGCGTTCCGCCCGGATAGCCGACTGTCAGTCCCTCGACCGTCAGCGAAGCCTGTAGCGGGTCGACCCGCTGCACTTCGGCAGTGACGGCTGGCGTCCCGATCATGTGCCGAAGCCTCCAGCGATGGTTTCGACGGTCACTTCCAGCAGCTTCAGATAGTTCGGCACCGGGCCGGTTTCCGCGCTCAGGCTGTCGACGTAAAGGACGCCGCCATAGCGCGCCCCCGTTTCCTTGGCGACCTGCTGTGCGGCTTTGTCGGACACGGTGCTTTCACTGAAAACAACAGGGATCCCCTCACGGCGTACGGTGTCGATCACTGTCCGGACCTGGGACGGCGTGCCCTGCTCGTCGGCGTTGATCGGCCAGAGATAGAGTTCCTTGAGGCCGTAGTCGCGCGCCAGATAGCTGAAGGCTCCCTCACTCGTGACCAGCCAGCGCTGGTTGTCGGGAATGCGGGCCAGCCTCTCGCGCAGTGGGGCGTCCAGCGCGCGGATCTTCTCCGAGTAAGCCTTGGCGTTGGCCGCGTAGACGTCCGCATTGGCGGGATCGCGGGCAGACAGCGCCTTGCGGATGTTTTCGACATAGATCAAGGCATTGGACGGCGACATCCAGGCATGCGGGTTGGGATTGCCGGTGTAGGGTCCCTCGCGGATCGGCATGGGCGCGATGCCTTCCGTCACGACCACGCTCGGCACGTCCTTGAGGTTCGCCAGGAACTGCTCGAACCAGCGCTCGAGGTTGAGGCCGTTCCATAGAACGAGCCCGGAGCCCTGTGCCCGCACGATATCCTGCGGCGTCGGCTCGTAGTCATGGATCTCGGCACCCGGCTTGGTGATCGAGACGACGTCGGCAGCCTCGCCGGCGACGTTGCGTGCGATGTCGGCGATCACCGTGAACGTGGTGACCACCTGCAGCTTGGTCCCGCCCTTTTTTTCCGGCGCGGCGCTCTCCGAGCAGGCGGATAGAAGTCCGAGACCCACGATGATCGCCAGAGCGGCAGAGGCGCGCGTCACCGCTCCGCTGCTGGCCAGCGCAACCCTCCAGGGGGTTGCTCGCGTACCCATCACCCTGCGCATTGTCTGGAAATCCCCGGCGTGTTGCTCTGACATTCATAATTAGTTGTACCGATTAAAATTAGCTACGGCTAATTTTCTTGTCAATGGCAGTCATGCCCGCTATGGGATCGGGAAGACAGCGAGGAGTGCGCCATGGCATCGCCCTGCGACAGCAAAGCCGCATCCGTGCCGAGCGACACCGCGCGTCGGCAGGCTGAGCGGTTCAAGCGCGTGCGCGATGCCCACCAGACCGAGATCGCGGAGGACTACGTCGAACTGATTGCCGACCTGATCGAGGAATTGGGAGAGGCGCGTGTCGTTGACCTCGCCGCCAGGCTCGGCGTGTCGAGTGCGACCGTCAACAACACTGTCCAGCGGTTGATGCGCGATGGACTGGTGACGACCAAGCCCTACCGGTCGATCTTTCTCACGCCCGAAGGACAGGCGGTGGCGGCCACGTCACGTGAGAGACACCAGACCGTACGGGACTTTCTTATCGCGCTCGGCGTGCCCGCCGAGATCGCGGAGGCGGATGCCGAAGGCATCGAACACCATGTGAGCGCCGAAACGCTCGAGGTGTTCCGCAGGCATGTGGCCGCGCGCTGAGAGCCGGGGCTACTGGCCGTAAGCGGATCCGAATGGATTGAACGGCTTGGGTGCTTGTGCCGCACGTCGGCGCGCGTCGCGCTCAGCCCGACGGGCCGACGCACGCGACTGGCGCGGGGGTGGTGTAACCTGCTCGCCGTTCTCCGCCGCGGCTACGGCGGCCGGGCTGATCGTCACGGACCGGCCTTCGATCGCCGACGCCGTGCGGGCGTCCAGGCCATAAAGGTCAGCGAACGAGCGGACAGTCCCGTCCTCCTCGACGCGCACCGTGAAGTAGGTTGTGTGGACGGGTACCGGCGTCGACAGCGTCACGTCCGCCCCGCGCCGGAGCTGAGATTTGACCTCGTCGGCCGACCATCCCTTGTCGTGGGCAAGGATCACCTCGGCGAGCCGCACGGGGTTCTGCACCCGCATGCAGCCATGGCTGAAGGCGCGGACTTTGCCGCCGAACAGGTGCCGTTCCTGCGTATCGTGCATGTAGACGTCATGCTTGTTCGGGAAACGGAACTTCACGATACCGAGCACGTTCGTCGGTCCAGGCGGTTGCGTGAAATGGAAGCTCGAGATGTCGACGTTGTTCCAGTCGACGGAGTCCGGGTTGACCGGGACGCCGCCACGCATGGCCGTCAGCCCATGGGCCCGCAATACCGCCGAGGCCAGCGGCCTGGACGAAAACCAGCCGCCACCGCTGTTGCGCAGCGCGGGTGCCAACTCGTTGGCCTTCATGCCCGGAGGCACGCCCCAGGAGGGATGAAAGATCACGAACTGCATGTCGGCCGAGAAGACCGGCGTCGGCGAACTCGTCTTGCCAACTACGATCCGCTCGGAAAACTGCGACCTGCCGTCGAGATAGACGTGTGTCATCTGCTCGGGAACGCTGTTCCAGACATGGAAGCGGCCGAGTTCGGGCGGCAGCCAGCGCCAACGCTCGAGATTGGCCATGATCTGGCGCGCGCTCACCGCACCGGCCGGCACTTTCCCGCCGTTGGCGGCTGCCGCCGTGCGCGCTGCGATCAGTGCTCGACGCAACAGCTCGAATTGCGGATGCTTTGGGTGGAGGCTGCGCAGATAGGCGTCGGCGGCCTCGGCGCGGGCAATGGCTGCGAGGACCGAGCCAGGCTCGAAAACAACCGGTTTCTGGTCGAACTTACGACTGACGGCCGAAGGCTCCAGACGTCCGCCCCGGGCGTGCCGGGCGTATTTCAATACTGCAACCGATAAGGCGAGTTCCGCCTCCGCCAGTTTTGTCACGGCGGGTGACTGTTCGGGAAGTGCGGGAAGTTCAAAGTCGGACGGCACTAGACCCCAGTCTGCCGCCTCGGCAATCTCACGGAGCACCCGTTTCGCATTCTCCGTCATGCCCGCCCCGCCGGTCCAAATCGGCGCATGGCGGTGCGCTTCGTAATAGGCGGTGATGGCGGCGAGGTCGTCGGCGTCGTCTTTCCGGCGCGGCTTTGGGGTTGTGGTCAACAGGGCCCGGACCGCCTCGACGATCGGATCGGTGGTCGCGGCGGTGCTGGCGGGCTCGTCAATCGGCGCGCCGGGCGCCAGTGGCGCGGCTTTGTCCGTCTCGGCGGGCGTCAGGGGGTCGGCTGCACCGGACTCCGGGCGGGGCGCGGCGTCGTCGCCTTGCGCATCGGTGACTGGCAATGCACTCGCCGCCGGGTCTGCCGCGGTTTCCGCCCGCGCGGTCACCGTCTGGCACTGCGCGGGAACGGCGAAAAGTGCCGCAAAGAGACCTGCGGCCATCACCTTGGCTGCGTGCCGACTGAAAAGCATGTACGGGCCTCCGAGATGATCCTCGACGTTCCCCCAGGTCTTGGCAGCCGCCGACGTCCCCAGCAAGGATCACCATACGGCAGCAAACAGAGTTTTGGTGATAACTGCGACCGCACTGGGGCAGCGATGAAGGCCCCAGCATACTGCGGCGACCTCAACTTTCCTCGATCACGGACCTGCCACCGCAGGCTTTCCGCCGCGGCACCCGCGCCGGCTTTCCTCGAGGCTGATGCGTTCGATATTGTCGACCGGCGTGCTCGCAGCCTGCCGCTTGACCACGTCCTGATCGGGTGTCGTGCAGCCGGCGTTGCCGAAATAGTCCTGGCCCCTGGGCGTGGCGAAGCAGTACCCGTGGCGCTTGAAAATCTCGTTGCGCGCGATCCACAGGCTGGGGCAATCGAGGGTGGCAAGCTCCGCGTCGGTCAACAAGCGCTGCGAGCTGTCGGCAAAGATCGACCGGCGCGGTACAAAGTGGAACTTGACGTTGAGGGAACTCGTATCCCACGGGCTCTGCTGGCCATTTGTCTGTCGACCGACGTCGGTCCGCACATCCTTCAGCGCCTCCTCGATGGTCAAGCCGGGGATCCGCATGGCGTTCGCGAGCGCTGCTGCGAAAGGGCTGTTGGTCCCCTCGCCATCTGCTGCGACCTGGCCCGGTGCGGCCGAATAGGCGATGTAGGTACCGGGCAACGTCACCTGGGGTTTGGCAAGTCCCGAAGTGGTGCCACCCAGCGGGTCGTCGCGGCAGGCGTCAAGGATCACGATGTTGACCTCGTGCGGCTCGCGGGACCCAAGCGCCTGATACACCTCGTCGAGGTCGACGCCATCGGTTGCGACCTTCGCCTCGATCGGCATCATGAGATTGCGGCCGGAAACCTGTACGGCGTGGCCGGCGAAGTAGAACACCACGACGGCATTCGTGTAGACGATCGCAGAGCGCAACTCCGAAATCGCCTTGAACAGTTCCTTGCGGCTGGGGTCGATGACCAGACTGACCTGAAAGCCCAAGTCTTGCGCTGTGGCAGCGATCAGTTCGGCGTCGCGGACCGGGTTGGGCAGTTTCTGCAAATGCCTGTACTCACTCGCCCCCACGATCAGGGCGACACGGGGACGCTCCCAACTGGCGATCCCGCCCGTCTGCGCAATGGCTGGCCGCGCCAGCACCAGAGCTGCGACGACGACCAGAAAATAACAGCCGATACGCGTCGACATCCGATCCCCACCGCAAGCTGTCGCAACACACATCGCTCGAGATGCACCCGTTGCACGTTAAGCACTTTCGGTGGCACCTAGTCCAGCCGATTGAACCTCGATCCGCCAGGGAGCTCCGGGACATGCACGCGCCGATGACGAGTGGACTGAAGCAGATGATCGGCGCCCGCGCGCGGCGCATCGCGACACCCGATGCCTCGGACATCACACGTGACGCGACTGCCGGGTTGGCGGGGATCGTCACGGGACGGACGAATGCGCTCGGTCAAGCCACGGCGGCCGGCCATCGTCTCAGCCGCAGCGTGCGCCAGACGCGCTGGGGCAGCGGTCGCAGTGCTGGTGTACTGCACACTGTAGTCGCCGCGTTCGTGGCCGGCCTGGCGATGACCACCGCTGCACTGAGCGCCACCAAGGCGACGCCCCAGCGTCTCTCAGAGATCGGACAGCGCCTCGTGGCCGCCTACCCGGATCATCTCGCCGGCATCGAGGACGGACTGCTGGTTTGGAAGGACGGCACGAAAATGCCGCTCGACGACGGCGTCGCCACCAAGGACTTCGAGACGCTGCTCAATAGCGCCGATATCGAGGATCAGTTCTATGCGCCCTATGCCAAAGGGCGCGCCGTCACGCCACCCGGGCTGAACATGGATCCGGGCCGCGTGCGCCATGAACCGTTCTTCCGCAAGATGTACGGCGATTGCGACGACCCGCGCTATCTGGCCGAAACCATGGCCGACGTCATCTGGTTGCCGACGCGCGTCGGTGCCAAGATCAAGATCAGCAAGATCAACGGGATCGCCGGACAACTGCAAAAGGTTTCCGACGAACTCGACAAGCTCGACGCGACGTTCGTCGATTTCCTCCACCCGATCGCCGGCACCCTCTCCTGCCGCACGATAGCCGGGACCGACCGGCGCAGCATGCACGGCTATGCCGCCGCCATCGACATCTCGATCAAGCACGCCCACTACTGGCGCTGGGGCAACGAGGACGGCAAGAAAAAGCCCGTCTACAAGAATTCGGTCCCGATGGAGATCGTCGAAATCTTCGAGCGCCACGGCTTCATCTGGGGCGGCAAATGGTATCATTACGATACGATGCACTTCGAGTATCGGCCGGAACTGCTGGCGGATTGATGCGCCCACACGTCCGGTGTCCGCAGCGGGCGACTTGCGCGTCAGCCGGCTTCGCGGAACCCGTGTGCGGTCTGCAGGTCTACTGAAACAAGCTGCGAGACGCCGCGCTCGGCCATGGTGACACCAAACAGCCGGTCCATGCGCGTCATGGTCATCGGATGGTGCGTGATGACCAGGAAGCGCGTCGCGGTGTCTGCGGCCATGGTCTCCATCATCCGGCAGAAGCGGTCGACGTTGGCATCGTCCAGGGGCGCGTCGACCTCGTCGAGAACGCAGATCGGCGAAGGGTTGGTCAGGAACACGGCGAAGATGAGTGCGAGCGCCGTCAGCGTCTGCTCGCCGCCCGACAGCAACGAGAGCGTGGCGGGCTTCTTGCCGGGAGGCTTGGCAATGATCTCCAAGCCGCCATCGAGCGGGTCTTCGTCGGATTGGATCATCTCGAGCCGGGCTTCACCGCCGCCGAACAGCGTCGCGAACAAGCTCTGGAAATGGCCATCTACCGTCTCGAACGCCGCGTTGAGGCGCTTGCGGCCCTCGCGATTGAGCTGACCGATGGCAGCGCGCAGTTTGGCGATTGCCTGCTCGACGTCGGTGCACTCCGCCTCCAGGCGCGCGACTTCGGCCGAGATGCGCGTGACGTCGTCGTCAGCCTGAAGGTTGACGCCGCCCAGTCGCTCACGGTCGGACCTGAGGCGGGTGAGCAGCCGATCGACGTCGGCGAGCATGGGGCAGTCTGCCGCCGCAGACAGTCCCGCGATCGCAAGGCAGCCGTCCGGCTCGACCTCCAGCGTTTCGCCGATGGCGTGGGCCTCGGCGGAGCGGCGCTGACGCGATCCCTCCAGCCGCGCTTCGATGCGCGCCCGGTCCTCGCGACGGGCGACGACGTCGGATTGCGCAGTCTTGAGATCGGAGGCCGCGGACTTCAGCGCGGTTTCAGCCACAGCCAGCTTGTCGGAGGCCTCGGCGCGCTCCTGCTCGGCGCGAGAAAGCCCATCGAGAAGCGCGTGACGGCGTTCGTCGATCTGGCTGGGCAGGTCGGCGAGATGGTCCAGTTCCGCCCGCGCCTGCGCCAGCCGCGCCGACAGGGTGGCCAGTTGCTGGCCCGCGCCCGCCGCGCGCAGGTGCCAACGAGCACGCTCGGCAGCGATGGTCGCGACCTGCCGCGCGCGCTCCTGGCGGACCCTTGCCTGCTGATTGACCTCGGCCCGCCGTTCGGCTGCGCTCTCACGGGCGCGACGGGCGTCGGCCTGGAGGACGGCCAGTTCCTCGTCCAGCCGGCCGAGATCATCGGTGCCGAGATCGGCGAGCTGGCGGGCGGCGTCGTCGGCTGCTGCCTGCGCCATCTGCACCTCGTCGGCGACGCGCGCCTGCGCATCCGCAAGCACGGACAGCCGGCTTTCCGCCTCGCGTCGCACGCGCTCGTGACGTGATGCGTCTTCGCGCACCTGGACAAGCCGGGCCGCGGTGTCTTTCAGCGACCGCCGCAGCGCGGCGACCTCAGCCTCGATGCGGGTCTGGTTTTCGGCGGCGGTTCGCGCGCGGGATTCGCGCACGTCCAACGTGGCGGCGGCGTCAGCTTCCTCCTGCTCGATGGCAGCGATGCTGTTTTTGAGTTCCAGCCGTTGCGCCGCCGCGGTCAGCGCTCCGGCACCCGAAACGAATCCGTCCCACCGCCACAGCGCGCCGTCACGGCTGACCAGCACTTGTCCCGTTGCGAGCCGTTGTTGCAGATCCGGCCCGCGCGCGGCATCGACCACGCCCACCTGCTTCAACCGGCGGGTCAATTCGGGGGGGCCCTCGATGAATTGCGCTAGAAGCGTGACCCCCTCCGGTAGTTTGGGATCACCGGGCCAATCGCCGTCCGTACCGGCCACGCACCGCCAATGGATTGGTGAGGCCGTATCGGCAGGCGCGTCGAGGTCGTCACCCAGGACAGCCCCCAGCGCCGCCTCATAGCCTCGCTGCACCGTCATGCTGTCGGCGACCGCGGCCGAAGTCCCAGACAGTGCGGGCACCAGCAGCCGCGTCAGGGTTCGCCGCTCGGTGGCCAGCCGGGTCAGTTCAAGTCGTGCCTGCGCGGCGGCCTCGCGGGAGCTGGCGACCGCGTCGCCGGCTTCTTCCAACGCGCTCTCCTGATCGGTGAGAGCGTACTCGAGGGCCTCGATCTTGAGGGTGAGGTCCTGCGCTGCCGTCGCCAGCGCGTCGGCTTCGAGGGCATCGGGCAACCGTGCGTTGGCCTGCGCGATTTGTGATTGCAGCTCGATCAGTTGGGCGGCGAGCCGCTGCGCCGTGCCTTGCCGATCGGCGGCCCCCGCCTGAAGACTCGCGTGACGCGCCCGCGCGTCCGCGACGCGACCTGTCAGTTCGGCAAGGCGCGCCTCGACGCCGGCAAGTTCGGCCGCGGCCAGCGCCGCGCGCGCCTCGGCCTCGTCATGCGCCGCACCGGCGCCCTCCTCCTCCGACGCGAGCCGCGCCGCCTCCTCGTCCAGTCGCGCGATGACGCTGTCAGATTCGCGCTGCAACTCGCTCTCGCGGGCCAGATCGCGCTCCAGTTCGACGGCCCGCTCAGCCAGTTCCGCCGCCCGCTTGGTCTGGCGCTCGGCCTCCCGCTCGAAAACATCGGCCTCGACCTTCAGCCGCCCGAAGACAGCCGACCGGATCATCGCCGCCTCGCGCAGGGGTTCCAGTCGAGCAGCGCAGTCCGCTTCGGCCGCGAGCGCTTGCGCCTCGGCCCGGACGGCCTCGCCGAGCCGGATCAAAGCCTCGCCGAGCGCGGCCTCGTCGGTCTCGACCTGCGCGTGCGCGTCGCGCCAGCGCAGATAAAGGGCCAGCGCTTCGTTCCGCCTGATCTCCTCGCTGATCTCACGATAGCGCCGCGCCTGCCGCGCCTGCCGCTTCAAGCCGTCGAGCTGGGTGGTCAGACCACCGACGACATCGGCCAGACGGGCAAGATTGGCCTGCGCAGCGCGCAAGCGCAGTTCAGCCTCGTGCCGGCGCGAGTGCAGGCCCGCCGTGCCGGCGGCATCCTCCAGGATGCGACGGCGTGCCTCCGGCTTGGCGTTGATCAACTCGCCGATCTGGCCCTGGCGGACGAGAGCCGGCGACCGGGCCCCTGTTGCGGCATCCTCGAACAGGATCTTGACGTCGCGGGCGCGCGCCTCCCGCCCGTTGATGCGGTAAGCCGAACCGGCGTCCCGCTCGATGCGCCGGGCGATCTCGATGACATCGCTGCCATTGAACTCTGCCGGGGCTTGCCGCTCGGCGTTGTCGATGACCATCGTGACTTCCGCCATATTCCGGGCGGGCCGCGTGCTCGTGCCGGCGAAGATGACGTCGTCCATGGCGGCTGCCCGCATGGATTTGTGCGAGGTCTCTCCCATAACCCAGCGCAGCGCCTCGAGGAGGTTCGACTTGCCGCAGCCGTTGGGCCCGACGACGCCGGTCAACCCAGGCTCGATCAGCAGTTCCGTCGGCTCCACGAAGGACTTGAAACCGATGAGCTTCAGCCGGCTGATGCGCATGGTGTCCGCCCTCGGCTACGATGCCTCTCGCGACAAGGCGCGTGCGCCGAAGACGCGTGACCTACTGGCGCTTTTGCGCGACAGCCGCGGCAGCACTGCCCGTCAGCTCCGCGTCGACCATGGCCGCCAGTTCGTCATACGTGAGCACCGACTTGACCAGCTTGTCGGCCACGAAGAAGTTGGGTGTACCGATGATGCCCAACGTCCGCCCGCGGTCCTTGATGAGCGCCAGCCCGTTGATCATTCCCTGATTCTTCAAGCAGTCGTCAAAGGCTGCCCGCGACAGCCCCACCTCGGCAGCGATGCTGTGGATGGCCTCGAGCCGCACCTCTTGCGAAACCCATTTGGACTGGTTCTCCAGGAACCGGCCGTAAAGTGTGAAGTATTTTTCGGGCGGCACGCAGCGCAGCGCGATCGTCGCGTTGCCCGATGAGCGGCCGATCGGGAACTCGCGCAGGATGAACCGTACCTTGCCGGTGTCGATGTAGGCGCGCTTGAAGCGCGGAAAGATTTCGCGGTGAAATTTCCGGCAATGGGGAC
The DNA here is from genome assembly GCA_033765285.1 of Hyphomicrobiaceae bacterium. Taxonomy (GTDB): domain Bacteria; phylum Pseudomonadota; class Alphaproteobacteria; order Rhizobiales; family Hyphomicrobiaceae; genus Filomicrobium. Next base: position 156,327 of record JANRIE010000057.1, read on the forward strand.
AGGTCAGCGAGGCGTACTTGACGACCGTAACCGGGGCGTCGGCACGGCCGAGCGCCATCTCCGGGAGGGGGCCGGCCGGCGCGAGTACTTCGGCGAGCGTCGGGCTTGCAATGATCTGGCGCGGGCCCGAACCGACGTCGTGCACATCCCGGAAGGGGTTGAACGTGCCGTCCGCTTTTGTGGCCGCGGTCGGCACGGCATACGCCGATCCGGGTGACACGATCGGTGTCGCATCCGACGTCAGCCCGCCAGCCGAAGTCAGTTGGCCGGACGCGCAGCCGGCCAACAGGCCGGCCGCCGTTGCGAGTACCGCAAGCCCAACCACCCATGAGACGCGCTGCTCTGGCGAGGTTGCCGCCATCGACTGTTCAGCCTTTGGCCAGGATGGGGTCGATGATCTTCTCGAACTCTTCGATCGTGCCGCCGCCCTTCAGGCGCTCGCCGTTGATGAAGAACGTCGGGGTAGAATTGACCCCGAACACCGACGCGGCCCGCTCGCGTTGCACCTTGATCTTGTCGAACAAGGCGTTGTCCTTCAGGCAGGTATCGAAGGCCTCGCGCGTGAAGCCGGCCTGCTTGGCCAGTTCGAACATGGCGTCGACCGGGCTGCCCTTGACGAAGGCCCAATCCTCCTGCCGCTCGAACAGCACGGAGACCAGCGGGAAATCCTTGCCCGCGCCGGCGCAGCGGGCGAGCATCGAGGCTGCCGCTGCCCGGTTGTCGAGGGGGAACTCGCGCATGATGAAGCGGACTTTGCCGGTGTCGATGTATTTGGCCTTGAGCTTGGGATAGACATCGACGTGGAAGCGGGCGCAGTGGCCGCATGTCATCGACGCGTACTCGACGATGACCACCTTGGCTTCGACGGGACCGATGGCCATGTCCGTCAGGTCGCCCGCCTTCATCAATTCCTCGACGGGAACGGTGTCGGCGAGCGCGGCATACGGACGGAGAAGTGCCGGCCCTGCGACTGCGATGGCCAGGGCACCGCCGCCGGCTCTCAGCACGAAGCGCCGCGAATGGCTCTGAGCCGCGAGGCTGAAATCGAGGTCGGTCAAAGCTGTCTCCCATGCTGGCGAATGTCGGGCAGGCCACCCGGATGCGGCGTGAAGGCATACCGCCTCGAGCACGCCCTGTGAAGCCATGCCGATTAAGGCAAGAGCGCGGTGAACGCCGCCTGAATGCGGGTGGCATGGTTCACGAGATCGCTACCGCCCGGCGCGCGCCGTCGCGGCCGGGGGCGCTCATCAGGCCGCCGCACCTGGATTCGACACGAGTGCCTGCAGCCGGGCCAGCGCGGCGGCCAGCCCCGGATCGGCGATCCCCGGAAGCGCTGGGTGTTGCGGCATCGACGGCGCTGGCGGTGCCGGCAAACTGGGATGCATCCGCCGCACCGGCAGCCGATCGGGAAGCGGAGCCTGGATCAGGCGGAGGTCGCCTACGGCGCGATAGCCGAAATATGCGTTGATCCGCTCGATGATCTGCGCAGCGCCATATTGCACCTCGAGGGCCCTGGCGGGTGAGACCTTCAAGACGAGCGTCGCCGCCGGGCGCGAGCGCGGCTCGGCCGCATCGGTCCCGTCACCGGCAGGTGCGGTCGGCACTTTCGGCCAGCGTAGCCTGACCGGAAGCGCTTGGCGTGCAATGTCGGCGCCGACGATCGTCTCCCAGTCAGTGATGAGGCTAGCCGATGCAAACCCATAGGTTTCGAACGCTTTTCGGGTCAATTGCGGCACGAAACTGCCGACCGACTTGCCCGGCGGTCGCGAAGAAGTCCGGTTGGTTCGGACGGCCATGGTGGTCAGCCTCTCGATCGCATCGTCTCATGGCGTCGTCTGATCGCGTCGATTGAGCGCGCGGCCGCCACGCCACTCCCACGGACAGGTCTGTGAAGCGACGCGCTGCGCTGCGCGCTTCACATCGTCCCCGACAGCGTTACCATCTGAGTGCTGATTCGCGAGTCACCGGCCGGGAGTAGCGCATGGGCTCTGTTGCAAGACGGCAACTGCCGCTAAGGCCAGCAGGACCCGACACCGTCGCGGCCCTGCTCGACTGGTATGACGTCGAGCACCGCAAGCTGCCCTGGCGCTCGCCCCCCGGCAAAAGGGCGGATCCTTATCGCGTCTGGCTCAGCGAAATCATGCTGCAGCAGACGACCGTCAAGGCGGTCATACCCTATTTCGAGCGGTTCCTTGCCACGTGGCCGACGGTCAGGGCGCTCGCCGCCGCAGATCTGGAGAGCGTGCTCGCAGCCTGGGCCGGACTTGGATACTACTCCCGCGCCCGCAATCTGCACGCCTGCGCCGGTATGGTCGCCCGTGACTATGGCGGACGCTTTCCAAAGTCAGAACAGGAGTTGCTCAAGCTTCCCGGCATCGGCCCGTATACGGCTGCGGCCATCGCCGCCATTGCCTTCAGGCTGCCCGCGACCCCGGTCGACGGCAATATAGAGCGGGTCGTAGCCCGCTTGTTCGCACTCAAAACGCCACTGCCGGCCGCAAAGCGGGACTTGAAGCGGCTGGCCGTCACCTTGACGCCGGCCGACCGGCCGGGCGATTTCGCGCAGGCGATGATGGATCTCGGGGCCACGGTCTGCATGCCGCGACGACCGTCCTGCCTCATGTGCCCCATCCAGCAGGATTGCCACGGGTATGCCTTGGGGCTCGCAGCCAGCCTCCCGCGCCGGCCGGAGAAGGTGGAGCGGCCGACCCGCCGGGCGCATGCCTTCCTGGCCCTTTCGGAAGACGGGCACCTACTGCTGCGGCAGCGGCCAGAGCGCGGTCTCCTCGGCGGGATGCTCGAAGTGCCGTCGTCGGATTGGGGCGAGGCGTGGAGCGAGCCCGACGCGGCGTTGAGGTCTGCGCCGGTTCGCGCCGACTGGTTGCCCGTCTCGGGCATTGTGGCGCACACCTTTACGCACTTTCGGCTCGAGGTTGCCGTTCTGCGCGCCATCGTGCCAGCGGACGCGACCCTCGACGTGTGGGCCGACGCCGATCGCTGCCGCTGGGTTCGCCGGCGGGATCTGGACACACAGGCGTTGCCCAGCGTGATGAAAAAGATCATTGCGCACGGCCTGCCGCACAGCTGACCGATCGTCATTGTTGCGTGGTGACGCGCCCATCGCCCGCGCGAGGTTACTGCTTTGCGCCGGCAATCGACTGGGCGAGCTTACCGTTGGCGTCGCCAGCCTCGGCCGCCGGTTTTGCGACCGGGTCGTTCTCGCGCACCACGCGGAAGCCCATGCCGTTGCTGGCTGTTTCGGGCTCGATCGCGACACGGATGGCAAAATTCAGTTGCTCGGGCGGGCTGAACCAGCCGCCGCCTTTGGCAACCTTTCGCGAGCAGTCGGCCTTGGGCGGGGGCGGCTGGTCACCGACCGGCGGGATCTGATAACCGGCCGACCAGCAATCGGCGGTCAGTTCCCAGACGTTGCCGTGGACGTCATAGAGCCCGAAGCCATTGGGCTCGTAGCTGCCGACCGGCGCGGTGCGCGAAACGCTTGCGGCGTGCTTGGCCGTGAAGTTGGCCGCGCCGGGTTCGAGTATGCCACCGCTCGCATACGCCGTGGTCATGCCAGCGCGGGCTGCGAACTCCCACTCGGCCTCCGTGGGCAGGCGGTAGCGGGCCTTCGTCTTTTGCGACAGCCAGTCTACATAATGATTGGCATCCATCCAGGTGACGCAGACGGCGGGGCTGTTGGCTTCCTGCGTAAAGCCGGGATCATTGACGTTGCCGTAGGTGCGCTTCGTGCCAGCGACCCGGCAGGGTGCCTTCGTCTTGTAGCCGGTCTCCTTGGCGAAGGCATTGAACTCGGTCAGCGAAATCTCGAACTGGCCGATGCCGTAGCCCTTTGTGAACGTCTGCTGCATCGGTGGGCCGGTCTGCGCCGTGCCGGAGACCACTGACAGCGGGCTACCCAGGAGGGCTACGCCAGGTTCGATGGGGACGATCTTCGGACAGACGTCGCAGTCGGACTTGCCCACGATTTTCTGGTTCTTCCCGTCGTCCGCCTTGTCGCCGTCGCCGGCCTCGCCGCCGGTCGCCGGTGCCGCCGCCGGAGCACCCCCGTCGCCCTGCTTGGCCTTCTGCGGAGCGGCCGCGGCCGCTTTCTTGTTGGCGATATCCATGCCCGCGCTTTGCTTGGCCTGGCCCTGCTTCTCCTCGAACTCCCAGTCCTTGTACTCGAACTCCGACTGGTCATCTATGAGGAAAAACAAGCCGATAATGGCGGCGAACATGCCGAACAACCCATAACGGATGGGGGCCTGATATTTGTCCGGGACGCCGCCGTCGATGATCCAGGCGAGCAACCCGGCCGTGCCGAGCGTGGCGGCCACCGCGATGAAGATGAACGTATCGAAGCTGAGCATCGCTGATCCTCGCACAGCGGCGTGGTTGCAATCGCGCGTCTTCGCGCAAGGCACGCCGATGGCCCTGGTTTAGCGGTTATGGTCTCACCATCGACTTAACGACATGTTCAATGACTGGTCATGGCTCGTCGCGACGAGATGACAGGCAGTGCTTGCGTATCTGAGGGGGGGCTGCCGCAGCGCAGCATGCGCGGTTTCGTCCCATCGGCTGGGCAAGTCGGAAGCGACCCCGGTTTCTTGACACCCCTTGGCCCCCTCTCTATGGTCCGCGCCGTTGGCAGAAGATCGAGGGTGAGCGCCGTCGGTCTTCGTCCTCACTTTTTCTGCGCTGCAGCAATCCAGGGTCGACATGTCGAGTGCAGGCAAGGGCGACCCCCCCCAACGTGGCGAGTTGAGCCCCGAAGACCGGGCTGCGTTCCGCGAGCGTGCGTCCGACCTCGGGCGTCGCCTCGAGGCAGCCCGCGGCACGGACGCGACCGGGACTCCGGCTTCGCGGGCACCGGCCGGGTCAGGCTCGAACGGGGGCATGGGCAGCGCATTGCGGATGTCGACCGAACTCATCGGCGGCGTCGTGGTCGGTGCCGGCATCGGCTGGCTGCTCGACCAGGATTACGTGCTGGGCACTTGGCCGGCGATGTTCATCGTGTTCTTTCTGCTCGGCTCTGCGGCCGGCATGCTGAACGTGGTGCGCGCCGGCATGAAAATGAAAACCGGGCCATCTGATCCCGCCAAGGGACCGGCGGTTCGCGATGATGACGACGACACGTAGGGGGACGGACTGTGGCAGCTGGACACGGCCCAATCGAGCAGTTCGAGATCAAAAACCTAATCCCGATGGAGATCGGCGGTATCGACGTATCGCTGACTAATTCGGGCGCGTACATGATCGTCGGCGTCGGGCTGGTCTTCGGCTTTCTCTACCTGTCGTCGGGTGGCCGTTCCCTCGTTCCCACGCGCTTGCAGTCGATCGCTGAACTGATTTACGAGTTCGTCGCCGCGACGGTCCGAGAAAACGTCGGCCCCAAAGGGATGCAGTTTTTCCCGCTCGTGTTTTCACTGTTCATCTTCGTCCTGGTGCTCAACTTGTTGGGCATGATCCCCATCCCGGGCGTGACGTTCACGGTGACAAGCCACATCATCGTCACGGCCGCACTGGCGCTGCTGGTGATCGCGATCGTCGTCCTCTATGGGGTCTACAAGCACGGTATCGGCTGGTTCGGCCTGTTCGTGCCGTCGGGCGTGCCCGGCTGGCTGCTGCCGGTCCTGGTCCCCATCGAAATCATCTCGTTCGTGTCGCGTCCCATCAGCCTGTCGGTGCGGTTGTTCGCCAACATGCTGGCCGGGCACATCGCGCTGAAGATTTTCGCCGGCTTCGTCGGGCTTCTCCTCAGTGCCGGCGCATGGGCGATCCTCGCGCCTCTGCCGCTCGCGCTCACCGTGGCGTTGACGGCGCTGGAGATGCTCGTTGCCGTTCTGCAAGCCTACGTGTTCGCCGTTCTCACCTGCATCTACCTCAACGATGCGGTCGAAGGCGGGCATCACTAGACCTGTTCCGACGTTACTCTAGCCCAACCTTCGCAACCGCGCGGCGGTGCGAGCCCAACCCACGCAAAGGGAGCATTGACATGGATCCAGTCGCAGCGAAGTACATCGGTGCCGGTATTGCCTGCCTTGGCATGGCTGGCGCAGGCATCGGTCTCGGCAACCTGTTTGGTCAGTTCCTCGCAGGCGCGCTGCGCAATCCGTCGGCTGCCGACGGCCAGCGCGGCACCCTGCTTCTCGGCTTCGCCCTGACCGAAGCGCTCGGCATCTTCTCGCTGCTGATCGCGCTGTTGCTGCTGTTCGCCGTCTGATGTGACAGGGCGGCCGTCACCGGCACGCCCGCTCACTTGGTTTCGAGGTGGGGCACTATCGCGGTGCCTCGCCTCTATCTGTCGAAAACCGACGCGGATGGATGGCGATGGCATCGAAAGCGACCGAGGCCGGTCACGGCACGCAAACGGGCACGGAAGCCCATGGCGGTGGTCATAAGGCCGGGTTCCCGCCGTTCAACCAGGAAACGTTCGCGCCGCAGCTCGTCTGGCTGACGATCACGTTCGTCGCGCTCTATTACCTCATGTCGCGCGTGGCGTTGCCGCGTATCGGTGAGGTCATCGAGGAGCGGCGCGAGCGCATTCAGCGGGATCTCGACGCGGCGGAGCGCCTGAATGGCGAGACGGAAACGGCACTTGCGACCTACGAAAAGGCGTTGAGCGACGCCCGCAACAACGCCACCTCGATCGCCAAGGACACACGCGATCGTCTGACGGCGCGCGTGGAAGCGCGGCAGGCCGAAGTCGAGGGACAGATCGACGCCAAGTTGGCAACGGCGGAGCGTCGGATCGACGAGACTCGCGTGCGGGCCATGGCGAGCGTCAATGAGATCGCCTCGGATGTGGCTGGCACCATGGTGTCGGCCCTGATCGGGGAACAGGCCAGCTCCGATGAAATCCGGCGTGCCCTCGGCGCGCCGAACGCACGCTGACCCGGCCGTGAACCCGGCGCTGCTCTCCAGCCGTCCGACCCACACGCCTATTCGAGGAGCCCAGCCATGGCCGACCTGATCAACAACCCCGAGATCTGGGTGCTCGTCTCGTTCCTGATATTCTGCGGAATTCTGGTGTATGCGGGCGTGCCCGGAATGCTTGCCAAGAGCCTCGACGAGCGCGCCGATCGCATCAAGCACGAACTCGACGAGGCGCGCCGGTTGCGCGAAGAGGCTCAGGCGCTGCTGGCCGACTACCAGAAGAAAGCACGCCTTGCCGAGGACGAAGCCCGCGAGATCATCGAGCAGGCGCGCCGCGAAGCAGAGGCGCTGGAGAAAGACACCGAAAAGAAGCTCAGCGACAGCATGGCCCGTCGCATGAAGCTCGCCGAGGAGAAGATCGCCCGCGCCGAGGCGCAGGCCGTGAGCGAGGTTCGCTCATCGGCGGTCGAGGCGGCGATTGCCGCGACGGAGCACATCCTGCGCACGAAGGCGACAGGTGCCAAGGCGAGCGCACTCATCGACGAGAGCATTCAGGGCCTGGCCGCGAAGATCAACTGAAAGGCCAATGCCGCGGGCCGTCGACGCGTCGGGGGCCGGCTGCCGTTGTTTTGGGCCCTTCGCTGGTCTTTCTGACGGAGATTGCGCGGACGCGTCTCCCCCTTGCCCTTCGCGCGCCGTCCTGCCAGAACACGGGTCATGACACAGACACGCATCGATGATCGCTTCGCCAAGCTCAAGGCCGAGCAGCGGGCCGCGCTCGTGACGTTCATTTCGGCCGGCGATCCAGACCTCGAGACCTCTCGGCAGATCCTGTTGGGACTGCCGCGCGCCGGGGCCGACATCATCGAACTCGGCATGCCGTTTTCCGATCCCATGGCCGATGGTCCAGCAATCCAGGCCTCGTCGCTGCGCGCATTGCAGGCTGGCCAGACGATGAGGAAGACGCTGGCGCTGGTCCGCGACTTTCGCGCTGAGGACGCCGAAACACCGATCGTGCTCATGGGGTACTACAATCCCATCTACGTTTATCCGGGTCCCCAGTTTCTCGACGACGCGAAGGCTGCTGGCGTCGATGGCCTGATCGTCGTCGATGCTCCCCCGGAGGCCGATGATGAACTGTGCCTGCCGGCCGTGCAGCGCGGGCTCAACTTCATCCGGTTGGCTACGCCGACGACCGACGATAAGCGCCTGCCGGCCGTCCTGGCGAATACGTCGGGCTTTGTCTACTACGTGTCCATAACCGGGATTACCGGGGCGGCCGCCCCCGTCGTGAGCGACGTCACGGCCCAGGTGGCTCGGATCAAGAGGGCCACCGATTTGCCGGTTTGCGTCGGTTTCGGCGTACGGACGGGCCAGCAGGCCAGGGAAATCGCGCGTGGCGCTGACGGTGTGGTCGTCGGCTCGGCGATCGTGACGGCGATATCCGACAGCCTGGACTCGACCGGCAACGCCACTCCTCGAACGGTTCCCGCCGTCCTTGACCTCGTCTCGGGGCTGGCGGCGGCGCTGCGGGGTTGACCAGTCCGCGTCGCCATGGCTGAACAGGGGTCATTCTGCTCGCGTCCGTTTGCCGTGTCGCCGCAGTGCGCGTGAGACTGCTTGAAAAGTGGTGTATGTTGGGCCATCCCTGAGGTGTGCGCGACACGTGCGCACGGTGGGACATCCGGCTTTCGGGCGCGTCCGCGGGCACAACTGAGCCTCGCGCCAAGCCGTCACCGGCAAGTCACTTACTCGCATCGGGCACTCGCATCGGGCCTTTCTGCTCTCGAACCGTGGCGAGGGCGACCCGTCAGTTGAGGACACAGGTAGCGTGAACTGGATCAACAACCTCGTTCGCCCAAAAATTCGCAGCTTTCTGACGACGAAGCGCGAGGTGCCGGACAACTTGTGGCGGACGTGCCCGGTCAGTGGGCAAATGGTGTTCCACAAGGATCTGGAGGCCAACCAGTTCGTTTTTCCCGGGTCCGACCACCACGAACGCATGGGTGCGCCTCAACGGCTGGCGCATCTGTTCGACGATGGCGTGTTCGAGAAGGTGGCATTGCCGTCCGTGCCGGCCGACCCCCTCAAATTCCGCGATGGCAAGCGCTACACGGACCGCCTCAAGGAAGCTCGCGCCAGCACCGAACTCGACGATGCCATTCTCATTGGCGAGGGCGCTCTCGACGGCCGCAAAGTCGTTGCCGCTGCCCAGGACTTTCGCTTCATGGCGGGCTCTCTGGGCATGGCCGCGGGCGAGGCGATCATCGCGGGCATGCTTCGCGCAGTCGAGGTCCAGGCCCCGTTCATTCTCTTTGCGGCGTCGGGTGGCGCGCGTATGCAGGAAGGCATCATGTCGCTGATGCAGATGCCTCGCACGACGATCGCCGTGCAGGCCCTGCGCAAGGCAAAGCTGCCCTACATCGTCGTTCTCACGGACCCGACGACGGGTGGCGTCACCGCCTCGTATGCGATGCTGGGCGACATCCACATTGCCGAGCCGGGTGCGCTCATCTGTTTTGCCGGTCCGCGCGTCATCCAGCAAACCATCCGCGAGCAACTGCCGGAAGGCTTCCAGAGGTCGGAATACCTGCTCGAGCACGGCATGATCGACATGGTGGTCCATCGCCACAAAATGCGCGAGACCCTATCGCGTCTGTGCGGCCTTCTGGCCAGCGCCAAAGGGCATTCGGTCGCGGTCGTGAAGCCCGCACATTCCGCCGGTCTCAACGGCAGCGCCAATGGTGCCACCGTCAACGGCAAGCCAGTGGTCGCCAAGGATGGCGGTTCGATCGGGGTGACACGACCAATGAACGGCTCCAATGGCGTCGTGGACGTGGAACCCGTCGAGGACGGCCAGCGCTTCGATCCCGAGCGCGCCAAGCGCAAGACCAAGCCCTCCGGAGCCCAGTCCGCCGGCAAGTCCGATGGCGGTGGTGCCGGCACCGCGTGACCTCTCGCCTGAGGGGGCTAGACAGGTCTGCCCGTCGCGGGTCATGCGAGATGCCCCGAGGACGAGCACACGGGCGGTGCGACAGCCGCCAAGACTTGTCCCGCTGGTCTCGGTGAAGGCACATCCAACTTGACCGCCCGACGTATCGAACTTCGACATCAGATCGTTCGTGCCGCGTACCCCGTCGGATGCCTGAAGTCGCCACGGCGGGGGAGGCCGGTCTCCTGGCGCAGACCCCTCGCCTCGGGTTCCGTATTCGAAACGTGGTTCTCTTTGCAGCACCGGACCGACCACGTTTCGGAGCCGTGAGGACCACTACCAACGTTTTGAGTCTCGTGTTGCTTTCGACATCGTCGCTTGGCATGCCACGGGTCAGCAACACAGGACAAAGGCGTCCGTCTCGATCATTCTCATGAGCGCCGAATGCCGGCGCAAAGGTGCGGCCTATGGCAGACAGCAGCCAGCTCCTCGCGGAGCTGAAAATGCTCCATCCCAAGCTCATCGACCTTTCGCTCGGGCGCATAGAGCGACTGCTGGCCAAACTCGGCCAACCCCACGCCAAACTTCCCGCCGTGGTGCATGTTGCCGGGACTAACGGCAAGGGGTCGACGACGGCGTTCCTGCGCGCAATGCTCGAAGCAGCCGGCGCGCGGGTGCATGTCTACACGTCGCCGCATCTCGTCCGCTTTCACGAGCGCATAGTACTGGCCGACGGTCCGGGACGCTCGGCGCCAATCCCTGAAGCCGCGCTCGTCGACGTCTTGACGCGGACGCAGGCGGCCAACGGCGGCGACGACATTACGCAGTTCGAGATCACCACTGCGGCAGCCTTCCTGGCATTCAGCGAGGTGCCGGCGGATGTCTTGTTGCTCGAGGTCGGGCTCGGCGGACGGCTCGATGCCACCAACGTGGTGGCCAGACCGGCGCTCTCGATCATCACGCCCGTGTCGATGGATCATGCCGACAAGCTCGGCAACTCCCTTGCGGACATCGCGCGCGAGAAGGCGGGGATCCTGAAACCGGGGGTGCGGGCGGTCACCTCGCAGCAACCGGCGGAAGCGCTCGATGTGATCGAGGCGCGGGCCGCGCAAGTCGGTGCGCCGCTGAGCATCTGGGGGCGCGATTTCATCGCGTTCAAGCAGAGCGGGCGGCTGGTTTTTCAGGCCGGAGAGCAACTCATGGACTTGGCCGTTCCAAGCCTCCTCGGGCCGCACCAGATCATCAATGGTGGCACCGCGGTCGCCGCAGCGCTTCAGTTGCCCGGCTTGCGTCTCGACGAGCGCGCCATCGAGGCCGGGCTGGTGGCCACGCACTGGCCGGCGCGCATGCAGAGGCTCGACACGGGGCCACTGCCGTCGCTGCTCTCGCCGGGCAGCGAACTCTGGCTCGATGGTGGGCACAATCCGGCGGCTGGCGAAGTCCTGGCGCAAACCCTCGCCGATCTCGAGGATCGCAGCCCGCGTCCGCTGCATCTGGTCGTCGGCATGATGGGTCTGAAAGATGCCAGCGGCTTCCTGCGACCCTTCGCCGGGTTGGCCCGGTCCGTGTCGTGCGTGCCGATACCGCGCGCCAACGAAGCGCCCTACACGCCGGAAGCTCTCGTCCAGGCGGCGTGCGCGGTCGGCCTGCCGGCGCATGCGAGCCCGAGCGTCGCCGCGGCGCTCAGCGCTCTGCGTGCTGTCGACGAGGCCCCCATGCGGGTGCTGGTAACGGGCTCGCTTTATCTTGCGGGGCACGTTCTGGCGATACAGCAAGGTGTGGAACAGCAAGCCAACTGACGGGATGGTCGCCATCCCGCACAGGGTACCGTAACGCATACGCCGCGCCAGTTTCGCGATCTGAACGACACGAGCAATATCAATCATCTCGTGTGATTTAGACCGAGAAGTCCGCCTGTCGACCACGCTGGAAAGTATGCAGCGGACTTCTCGGTCATCACACTCATCGAGCGCGGCGATGCCAAGTCTTATACGTGGTGTGGGCTCAACCAATCGAAGAGGTGACCCAACGCTCCAACGCTGCGCGCTGCGTCAACGCACCGACGTGCTGTGCTGCCACTTTGCCATTGGCAAACAGCATCAGCGTCGGCATCGCGCGGACGCCGTAGCGCTGCGTGACGCCGGGGCTGCGATCGACGTCGACCTTGACGACCGTCAGGGTGTCCTTCATCGCGTCGGCGACCTGATCCAGGGCTGGCGCCATTGCCTTGCACGGACCGCACCACTCGGCGAAGAAATCGACGAGGACGGGTTTGGTCGACTTCAGCACGATGTCGTCGAACGTGGCGTCGGAGACAGTCACTGCCATGTCTATGCTCCTACCTCGGCCGCGCGGTGCGGCGGGCGGCGACAGTCGCCGCACTTGGTCGAGGCGGAACGTAAGAACGTCCAACCCGGGCGTCAAGGTCAGCGCCCCGCGATGGTCCACAACTCGGCCACCGCCAAATCAAGCATTTCCGGCGGGATCGCGTGAATGTGAGGGCCGGCCGTCCACAGCAAGGCAGCGCGGATCCGGCGGCCGGGATAGATCTCGGCCAGGGCCAGGCGATAGGCCGCAAGCTGGAGAAGGTAGGCTTCCGGCGTGTCGGCGACGGTCGCCGGGGCGACGCGGTTGGTTTTGTAGTCGAGGATCAGGACGGCGTCGCCGGTATCGACAAGGCGGTCGATACTGCCGTTGAGACGCAGGGGCACGCCTTGGCCGCCGGGACGGGGGATGTCTGCCACGATATCGACTTCGGCGCGACTTCTGGGCCCGAACAGCGCGGCAAACTGCGGGTCGTCGAGGATGCGCAGGGTTTCGGTCACGATGCTGGCCAGGCTGTGGGCTGGCAGACCGCCACCACGCTGCGCCACATAAGCCCTGGCGGCGCGTTCGCGGTCGGCCGGTGCCATTTCGGGCAAGTGCTGCAACAGCGCGTGGGTCAAAGAGCCGCGCAGGAAGCGCAGTTCGCCGAGGTCGGCGGCGGCGGGGTCCGATCGCTCTTGTGGTGCCCCCACGTTCGGGTCGACAGAGAGAGGCATGGGCTTGCCTGATGCCGGCGGCTGAGCTCTGGCGAAGGCGAGCGGATCGCCCTCGTCGTCCGTGGCGTACGGGGCCAATTTGGATGGCACGAGCGGCAGGGTGGTCGCCGGCTGTGGACGGATCGGCCGGTGCGCCCATGCCGGCAGCGGTGGCAGCGCGACATCCGGGACTCTCCTGGCCGTCGGCTGTCCGCTGGCCAGCGTCTGCGGGCAGGAGAGGCGCAGGATCGGCTCGGTCTGGCTCGTGCCGGCTGGATCGGTGCGGCTGGGTCCGCTGCTCGGTCCTGGGACCTCTTCCGCCGTACCTGTCAGGCCATCGCGAACGATGTCGTACCAGCAGGCCGGGTCGCGGCCCTTTCGGCCCTCGAAGCCGGTGATGTACAGGCGGTCGCGGGCGCGGGTGAGCGCGACGTACAGCAGGCGGTTCAATTCCTCGCGTTCCCGCTCGGCGCGGGCCTGCCGGGCGGCGGCCACGGGGGGGATCGCGGACGCGCCTTTGACCTGCCAGACGCGCGCGGCGTGTCCGGCGGCGGCAGCGCCGATCGCATCGTCCGCGTCATCGGGTGCATCGGGTTCTTCGGTGGTGTCGAGCACGACCAGCGGGTTGCCATTGGGGCCGGCACCGGGCTTTGCGCAGGTGTCCGGCAAGAAAACGATGGGAGCCTCCAGCCCCTTGGAGGCATGCACCGTCATGACGCGCACCTCGCCGGCACCCTGATCCATGTCGCGTTTGATCTCGCGGCGCGCAGTCCTCATCCAGGACAGAAAGCCGGTCAGCGAGGGCGGGTTTTCCTCGTCGTAGGCCATCGCCAGGCTCTGGAACTCGTCGAGACTGTCGGCGGCCTCGACGCCCATGCGGGCGAGCAGGCGGGAACGCATACCATCGCCGTCCAGGCACGCGGCGAAGAACTCGAACGGGGGCGAGAAGTCGGCGCGCTTGCGCCAGTGCGACAGGCGGCTCGCCGCCAGTTCGAAGCGCGGGTCATCGCCGCGCTGGTCCAGCAGCGCACGCCACAGGGAGCCCGCGCGACGGGCGGCAAGCTGCACGAGGTCATCGTCGTCCAGGCCGATCAGCGGGCTCTTGAGTACACACGCCAGTGCAAGATCATCCTCGGGGAGGGTCACGAAGTCGCCGAGGGCGAGCAGGTCCTGCACGGCGAGCTGCGTGTTCAGGTCGATGCGGTCGGTGCCGGCGACCGGAACGCCGTGAGTCTTCAAGGCGGCGACCATCGGGCCCGCGAAGGGGGCGCGGCGGCGGACCAGGATCAGAATATCGCCAGGAGTGATCGGGCGACCAGTCGACGTCAGCGTCTCGCCGCGATCGAGCCAGCCGCGAATGGTGCCGGCGATGCGCTCGGCCAGGCGCACGACGGGCGAGCGCGACGTGGTGTCGTCCAGCGGCGAGAAGGCATCGGCGGGCGAGGCGTCGGAGGGCTTTTCCGTTGGCCAGATTTCGACGAGCCCGGCCTCACCGAGGCGGCGCGCGATATGCTGGATTTGCCCCGCCGCGCTGCCGAGGCCCGGGGTGCGGGCCGGGTCGGCGAAGATACGGTCGACGGCGTCGAGAACAGGGGCCACCGTGCGGAACGACAGGTTGAGTGGGATGTGGTCGAACGGCTGGCCGGCCAACCGCGCCTTGCTGGCGAACAGTTCGCCCATCATGGCGAACATCTCTGGCGCGGCTCCCTGGAAGGAATAAATCGACTGCTTCTCGTCGCCGACCGCAAACAGGGTGCGGATGGTCTCGCTCATGCCTTCGCCGGCGAAGAACTCGCGCGCAAGTGCTTCGATGACCGACCACTGGTCGGGGCTCGTATCCTGGCTCTCGTCGACGAGGATGTGGTCGATGCCGCCGTCGAGCTTGTAGAGCACCCACTGTGCCTGCTCGCCGTGGCGCAACAGGCTCGCGGTCAGCGTGATGAGGTCGTCGAAGTCGAGGGCGGCGCGGCGGGCCTTCAGATCGGCATAGTGCTGAAGGGTCTCGGTGGCCAAGGTCAGCAGCGCCTCGGTCGCGGTGAGGCAGGCCAGCGCCCGGCGCTCGGCCGACAGGCTAGCGCAGCGGTCGCGCGCCCTGTCGAGGCTGTCACAGACACCCGGTTCTCGTTGCCGGGTCGGCTTGGTGATGTAGCCGTCCTTGCGCGGCTCGCCTTTTTCCGTGAGCAGGGCCGCACTCAAGGCGTCGATCCGTGGCCCGTCGGCGCGCGCGGCGATCACGAGACGCAATTTGTCGGCGAGTTTCTGGTCGTTGGTGCTGCCGACGGCGAGCACGCCGATGGCCCTTTGCAAGTCGTCGTCGCGCAAGAGAGCGGCAAGGTCCGCGACAATCGCCGCGTCATCGACGTCCGGTCGGACGCCGAACCGCGGACGCAGCCGGCGGCAGGCGATGGTCGCTGGCGGTTCTCCGGCCCCGGTGCTTTCGCGCAGCACGGCGTCCAGCCACGGACGGGCGGCGAGTGCAGCCGACAGCAGCGTATCGAAGCGATCCTCGGCGGCATGGGGGACGGCGATCTCCAGTGCGCGGCCGAGGGGGCCGGTGGCGTCGGCCAGCGCACGCCGCAGCGTGGTGTCGATCGCCTCGCGTTCGAGCCGCCGCTTCAGGTCGTCGTCCAGTGTCGAGAAGCCAGGTGCCACGCCGGCTTCGAGAGGAAACCGCTGGAGCAGGCGCTCACAGAAGGCATGGATCGTTTGCACCTTCAGTCCACCGGGCGTTTCGATGGCACGGGTGAACAAGGTTCGGGCAAGCGCCAGGGTCGCTGGTGCGGGCTTGGTACCGAGGACTTTTTCAAGGGTCGCGGCCAGGCCGGCGTCGTCGGCGATCACCCACTGGCCAAGCTGGCTGAAAACGCGGGACGACATCTCGGCGGCCGCCGCCTTGGTATAGGTGAGGCAGAGGATGCGCTCGGGCGCGGTGCCGCCCAGCAACAGGCGGACGACGCGCATCGTGAGGACGTGCGTTTTGCCAGTGCCCGCGCTGGCGGCGACCCAGGCGGATACTGTCGGATCGGAGGCCCGCAACTGGCGGGCCCTGGTCGCGGCCAGCGCGGTGTCGATGACCTCCTCGAGGTTCTCCATGGGGCTCAGGCCTCCGTGTCTGCGGGCGAGCCGTCGTCGGTGGCGTCGTCGCTCTCGGCAAGGCCGGCGGACCATTCCGCGACACGAGCCAGGTGCGCGTAGTCGTCGAAATCGTAGCGGAAGGACGGCCGGCGCACCGCGCTGTAGGGGGTCGAGGGCGTATCGTACAACGCAACGAGGCGGGTCACGTTGGCCAATACGCTGGTGGCCAGGGCAGCGGGCTCAATCTTGTCGAGCGTGGCCTCCTCGCCGGGCGGCTCGGCTCCGCTGGCCCGGATGTAGCGCAGAGCCGTTACGGTCTGCGGACCGGCCAGTTCGGCGAAACCGCCGCCCACGGCGATCGCGGCTTCGAGCGGTAACTGGGGCCTCAACCCGTCGATCACCGATTTCGGTGTCGGCAGCGTGCCGGTCTTGTAGTCGGTAATGGCGAGGCCGCCGGCCAACAGGTCGATCCGGTCGGCGCGTGCTGTCATCAGGAAGGGGCCGGCGGGAGCCGCGATCTCGAACGTGCCAGGCACCTCCGCCATGGTCTCGACGAGGCCGCTGCGGCGGGCCGGCTCGGTGGCGGCAAACCATTCGGCAAAGCGGCGGAACCGGGGCAGCCAGAACGCGGCGATGCGCGGATGGCTCTCGTGCTTTTTCAGGATGGTCGCGGCAAGGTCATACAGTACGCCGGCCGTGTCGTCGGGCAGCGCCACGGGATGGCGATCGGCGAATTCAGCCAGTGCGGCGTGAATGATGGCCCCTTTCATGGCGGCGTCCGGCTCGGCCCCCAGCATCGGCAAGGGTGACAGCTTCAAGATGTGGGCGGCAAAGATGGCATAGGGGTTGGCGATCCAGCGCTCGATCGCAGACACCGACAGCTTGCGAGGGCGCAGATCGAGCGGCGGGCAGGGACGCGGCGGGCTCGGGCGGTCGGCGATGTCCGGCACCGCATCGCGCTGCCGCGCCCAGTGCAGCCAGGGCTGGTCGGTGACGAGTTCGGCGCGCAGGCCCATCCCATCGACGAGGGCGAGTAGGCGCATCAGCCAGCGCGAGGGGACACTCGGCACCCCGTCGATCTTGCGGGCGCGCGTCAGGATGACCCGCGGGGCCCCGAGCAGCGCGGTAAAATCATGACCGGCGCGGCCGATCTCCTCCTCCGGCAAAGGCAGGCCCAGCGCGCGTCGCATCGGACGATTGAGCCAGGGTCCCGGGTCGACCGCGGCGGGCCAGGTGCCATCGTTGAGGCTGCCGAGGATGATCGTGTCGGCGCTTTGCAGGCGGGCTTCGAGGGGCCCCCAGATGAACAGGCGCGGGTGAGCCGGCACGCGTGGGAGCACATTGCGGCCGGTGGAGAGCACCCGGAAGAAATCCGGATAGTCGGCCGCGGGTATGGCGGGGGCGGTGTCGGCGCGCGAAGCGGACAGGCCAAGTTCCTCGAAAAGGTCCCGTGTCGACTGGCCCGCCTCGTTGGCAAACAGGGGCTCGTCTTCGGCCTCCGCGCGCTCCTCGTCGGGGATGCGGGCGATGGCGCGGGCCACCGCGAGATGGGCGGTGGTCAGGTCGCCAAGGCGCTGCGGGGACGGCGTGGCGAAGAGAGCGGCCAGCGGGGTGAAGGCCTGGTCGAGCCGCGCGACGAGATCCTGTGCCCGGTCCCAGTCCTCCTGCCATAAGCGGCGGACGGCACCTTCCCGGCGCTCCCGTGCGGCGACCTCGTCCTTGGCGCGAGCCAGGGCGGCGCGGATGCCGGGTAGTCCGGTGCCGATGTAGATCGTGCGGAAGGCGGCCAGCTCCAACGCGCGCGCGGCGAAGCGCGCGTCGCGAGCGGGTAAGCCGAGGCGGGCCAGCGGATGTTTCAACAGTGCCATGACGGTGGCCGGCGCGAAGTCGTCATCGAGGCACTGGACGACGAGATCGACCAGCGCACCCGGAACGGTTTTGGCATAGGGGCGGCCGGCACTGTCGTTGACCCGGATGCCCCAGGCATCGAGCCGGATGGTGACGCGGCGCGCGAGCAGCCGGTCGGGCGTGACGAGCGCGGTTGTCCGGGTCGGATGCTCGGCTGCTTCACGCATGACGAGCGCGATCGCCTCGGCCTCGTCGGCGCTCGAGGCGGCCTCGACGAGCGACAGGCCCGACAGGGCGGCCGACATGCGGGTCTTGTCGGCGGCGCGGACATAGGCATGCCAGCTCCCGGTCGTCGCCGTCGGGCGCATGGCCTCGTTGACGAGCACGATGCGATCGGCGAGGTGGTCGGCGGCGGGCCGTCCCGGTAATTCTCTGACAGCCTCGCGGGCGATGCCGAGGCCGTCGATCAGGCGCTTCAGCCCGAACTGGGGATGCTCGGGATGGCCGGGCTGTGCGTCGGCTGACGGCGCGATCACCTCCCAACTTTCGTCATCCAGGCCGATGTCGAGGCCGGGCAGGACGATGGCTCCATGGTCGAGGGCGGCCACCGCGCGCATCAGCTCCATCGTCGCTGGGATCGAACCCGTCACGCCCGCCACGACGACCGGCCCCGTCGGCGGCGTCGCGACAAGGCGGCGGGCCTCGGCCAGGATGAGCTCATTCTGGCGGTCGTAGCGTGACATCTGACCGCGTTCGGAGAGCACGGCGGGCCAGGCCTTGGTGATGATCTCGAGGAAGGCCAGCGTCTCCTCCCAATGAACGGCGTGCTCGGCCGGCACGAGTTCGGCGAGGCCATCGAGCGATTTGCCCTCGCGCTCGACGAGGTCCATCAGTCGGGCGAGGTCCTGGGCCATGCTGGCGGCTTGGGCGGGGGTACGCGCACCCGCGGCTGGGTTGGGGCCCAAGCCGAGGTCGCCGGTCTCGTCGGCCTGAGCGCTGCGCATCGCGGCCGACCAACCCATCACGAGTTGCGTCAGGAGCAGAAGGCGGTCGAGATCGGGGATGGCCGGGGGGAGTTCCAGCTCTGCGGCCGCCGCACCTGTGCCGGTGCGCCCGCTGGTCAGCCCCGAACGCAGGATCGCCAGATCCTCGTCACGGTCGGCGACGGGCCGGATGACCGGCAGCAGCAGGGCACGCCGGCCACTCGCCGCCAAGAGTGCATTGGCCAGGGCCGGCACGGCGCGTTGCGTGGGCAGCAGCACCGTGAGGCCAGACAGGTCGAGCGCATCGGGAACGGGTCCGCCGGCGCGCGGCAGGTCGCCCGCCAGAAGCGCACGCGCGAGGCTATCGAGAAACGGGCGGCTGGGATCGACGGTGTACACACGGGCCGCAGGCGCTGGCCTGTCTCCGCGCGGATGCTCAGGCTTGCTTGTCGGCATCGGCCAGCCACTCCTCGGCCTCGGTCAGCGCCTCGGGCGTCCCGACGTGCATCCACCAGCCTTCGAGCCTGATGCCAAACAGGCGACCGCGCTCGATCGCTCGGTTCCACAGACGATTGAGCGAGTAGGGCCCGGAGGGCGCGTCGTCGAAGATGCGGGGATGAGCGATCGAGACGCCGGTGAAGACGAACGGGGCGACAAACGGGGCTTGCCGGCGTTTCAGGCGGCCTTCGGCGTCCATGGTGAAGTCTCCGCTGCCCGCATAGCCCAGGCTGCGCGAGGCGAGGGCCAGCAGCAGCAGGCTGTCCATCTGGTCGGCGTCCCAGGCGGCGATGAGACGGTCGAGATTGGCTCCGACCCCTTCGATCCAGGCGGTATCGGAATTGTGGATGATGAAGGGACGATCGCCGAGCAGCGGCAGAGCGCGGCTGAGGCCGCCGCCGGTATCGAGAAGCGCGTCGCGCTCGTCCGAGATCGTGATCGCCGGGCGCTCGCGTCCTTTCAAGTGCTGCTCGATCTGATCGGCCTTGTAGTGGACGTTGACGACCGCATTGCGGACGCCAGCCGCCGCCAGGCGATCGAGGGCGTGGTCGATCAGCGGACGGCCGGCGAGCGGGACCATGGGCTTGGGCATGCGCTCGGTCAGCGGGCGCATGCGTGTGCCAAGCCCCGCCGCGAGGACCATGGCGGTGTCGATCGTCTCGGGACGGCTTTGTGTCATGTCGCTCCGGAGGTGGGCGACCCCGTCGGGGCCAGATCGCGGAAAACACGGTCGATGTGTACGGCGGCGGCGCGGGACTGCATCAGGTCGGGATCGGCTGGCGGCGGACGGCTGCGGGAAAGGCTTCGTCGTACCACGCCCGGAGGTCGGACAGTGCGGGATGGGCCAGATCGCGTTCGAGATAACCCCAGATGCGTGGCAGATGCGACAAATAACGCGGCTTGCCGTCGCGCAGCCACAGGCGGGCGAAGATCCCGAGGATCTTGGTATTGCGCTGTGCACCCAGGATCGCGTAGGCGCGGCGGAAACCCGGCTCGTCGAAGCCCGGCTCGCGCGCTGTCACGGCCGCGCAATAGCGTTCCAGGAGTGCGCTTTCGAGAGCCGCTGGGACGTCCAGTCGCGCGTCCTGAAGCAACGAAACGAGATCATAGCCGGGATGGCCGGCGACGGCGTCCTGGAAGTCGATGACACCGACCCGCGCCAGGCCGTCGGCATGCGATCGCCACATCAGGTTGGGCGAGTGGTAGTCGCGCAACACGAGGTGACGGGGCGATGCTGCGATCTCGGCGATGAGCGGTGCCCAGGCGGCCGCAAACCGATCACGCGCCGTCTGCGGGCACGGTTGCCGGCAGGCGAGTGGCCAGAACCAATCGGGCACAAGCTTGGTCTCGATCGCCAAGGCGGATGTATCGTAGGCCGGCAGTGAATGCGGCTGGCCGCCGGCCACAGGCAACGGTTCGGTTACAGGGATCGCGCGGGCGGCGACCAGCACATCGACGGCGGCGCCCCACAAAGCGTCCTGCGGTTGTCCAGCTTGCAGGGCGCGACCGAACGTGGCCTCGCCAAGGTCGGTCAGGACGAGGATGCCGCTGGCGAGATCCGTGCTGATGATTTCCGGCGCGCAGATGCCATGGCGGACCAGATGTCCTGCGACGGCGACAAAAGCGGACACGTCCTCGGCCAGATGGGCGATGCGGCTGTAGGGACGGCCATCGGCGATCGGCGGGCCATCGGCCTGGCGCGGCCAGTCCATCAGAATGGCGCTCGTGCCATCGGCGCGGGTGATCCGGCCGTAGCGCCGCGCGGAGGCGTCACCCTCCATGAACGCCAGGTGGTCATCGTCGGCCGTGAAGCCTGCCGCGCGGATCGTACCGTGCAGGGCGGCCAGGCGGCTCAAACGCGCGGCCCAAGCGCCATGGCCGGCAAGGTCGACATCGCGGGTTTCGGATGCGGCATCCGGCCCGCCGACGGACAACGCAAGCTCCAGCCGGTCGCCGGTCAGTCTGTCACCGGCGCGTTGCGGCCATTCGACGAGAGCTGCACCGGAGCGCAAAAGGTCGTCCAGACCCAATTCGTCCAACTCGTCGGGCGCGGCGATCCGGTAGAGATCGAGGTGGGCGATGGGAAAGCGGGGTGTATCGTAGGTCTGGACCAGCGTGAATGTGGGGCTTGGGATCTCGACGGCAGCATCGGCGGCGAGGGCGCGGATGGTGGACCGCGCGAACGTCGTCTTGCCCGCGCCGAGATCGCCCAGCAGCGTGACGATATCGCCCGGCTTCAGGCAGAACGCGACTTCCTGGCCGAGCCGCGCGAGTTGGGGCTCGGTCAGCGCCGCAAAGGTCAGGCGGGTCGGCGTCGGTGTGTCCAGTGATGGTGTGTTCAGCGTCGGCATGGGCCCCCGTCGGCAAGCGGGTCTCGTCAAACCGTTTAATGCCTGCGGGTTCGGCTGTCACGGCCGCTGCCTGTGGGGTGTCCTCTCGAGGGGCCGCGTGCGCAATGCAGGAATCGTCGAGGTCTCAGGCGGTCTGGCGTGCCGGCGGGGCGAGGACCGCGCCGTCTGGCTGCTGAAGAGCCGGCGGGCCCGCTTCGGGAAGGCGGATCGTGACGCGGGTGCCGACGCCGGGTTCGGAGTCCAGCACGATGTCGCCACCATGCAGGTCGACGAGGCTCTTTGAGATCGCAAGTCCAAGGCCGGCTCCGCGGTGTTTCGACCCGCGCGACGAGCTTTCGAAGCGGTCGAAGACCCGCTCCTGCTCTTCGCGCGGGATGCCCGTTCCGCGATCCTCGATCTGGACAATGAGTTCGCCAGCCTCTCGCCAGCAGGTGATGTAGACGGTGCTGCCGGCACTCGAGAATCCGACGGCGTTCGACAGCAGGTTGAACAGGACCTGGCGCATGCGCGTCTTGTCGGCCGTGATGGAGCCGACGTCGTCGCCCAGTGCGACGTCAAACGTCAGCCCGGCCTTCTCGGCACGGTCCTGGATGGCGCGGAGCGCGCTGTAGACCAGATCGCTGACATCGACGGGCTCGGGAGTGAGCACGAGCGCGCCAGCGTCGATGGTCGCCAGGTCGAGAATGCCGTCGATGATCGACAGCAGTTGCGACGACGAGTTGGAAATGTCGGCCAAGTAATCGCGCTGGCGCGCCGTGAGATCACCAAACAGCGGGCTGAGCAGCAAGTCGGTGAAGCCGATGATGTTCGTCAGCGGGGTCCTGAGCTCGTAGGAGATACGCTCGATGAAGCGGTTCTTCAGCTTGTCGGCGGCCACGAGCGCTTCGTTGCGCTCGACCAGCGCGCGCTCGTAGCGCTTGCTGTCGGTCACGTCGGCGAATGCGAGGAGGGTCGCCCCATCCGGCAGGGGTGTGACAGCATAATCGACCACCGAGCCATCCGCGCGGGCCATGCGGCCGCCCACCGGAACACGCTCGTCCGAAATCGAGGTCGTCGCGCGCTTCAGGGCATTCCAGGTGGTGGCATCCTCGAACAGTGGGCGGGCGGCGCTGATCATCTCGTCGATGTGCGGCCCCAGAGCCAACAGGTCCGGTGACAACCGCCAGATCGTCGCGAAGGCCTTGTTGGCTAGTTTCAGCCGTCCGTCGGTCGCGAACACCGCGACGCCTTCCTTCAGGCTGTCGATCGTTTCGGACTGTACGCGGATCAGTGCATTGAAACGGCTTTCGAGGGCCAGCCGCTCGGTCTCGTCGACGTAAAGGTGGGTCAACCCGCCGTCGGGGCGCTGCTCGGCGATCAGGTGGAGGATGCGGCCATCAGGCAGATGCCACCAGCGATCGGCTTCGTCCCCGGTCTCGTGCGTGGACAGCACCTTGCCGCGCCATTCGGGATAATTGACCACTTCGGGCAGCCGTCCCAGCGCGCGCAAGCGGTCGAGGACGTCGGCGCTTTTCGGGCGCGACTTGAGCCAGGCTGCATCCAGGTTCCATAGGCGGACGTAGGCATCGTTGAAGAAGACGAGGCTGCCCATCGGATCGAAGATGGCGATGGCGGTCGCGACCCTGTCGAGCGTGCGGTCGAAGGCGGCAGTCTGCCGGTCGAGTTCGCCCTGGGCGAGTTCGAGCGCCGAGACGTCCGTGGCCACGCCGGCGCTGGCGTCGGCGAGGCGGAGCACCACCACCTCGTGCATGCGCCGCTCCGATCCGACAATGAGCTTCATGCGGCGGCGACAGGATGGCGCGGCACTCAAGGCCTTGGTCAGGCTGTCACGCTGGCGCACTTCCAGCAGCTCGAGCTGGCGGTCGGTCACCTCGGCGAGGCTGGTGGCCTCGACCGCCTCGATGTAGGCGGTGTTGGCCCATGTCAGACGGCCGTTGCGGTCCTTGAGCCAGACCGGGTTCGGCAAGGCATTGAGCAGTGCCCGGCTGGCGTTGATGTCGCGCGCGAGCGCCTCGTGGCCGTCGATGATGCGGGAGATCTCGCGCTTGTATCCGGCGATGTCGCGCAATCGCAGGACGGCACGACCTGAAGAAGCACGGCCATCGGCTTCGAGGTGCCCGCCGGCGGCCGTCTTCAGGATCATGTTGAAGGGGCGGCCGAGGCGAAGGAGCTGGTCCAGGCACTCGTGCAACTTGTCGGTCGCAGTCGGATCGAGCCACGACGAGAACGTCAGCAGGTGGGCGTTCTCATGCGGCAGTCCACGAATGCCCCGCAGCGTGTGGTTGACGACCAACGGCTGCAGTCCCTGGTCCCACAGCACGAGCACCTGAGGCTCACCGCCGATCACAGCCTCGGTTACCGCCAGCCGCTCACGCAGGGCCTCGGCGTCGGCACGGGCGGTGGCGAGGTCCTGGCGCGTGCGCATCACCACCCGCACCAGAGCAAGCGCAGAAAAGCCAAGTACGCCGAGGCTGAGGGCCACGATGACGGCATAACCAACGGCAGATGCGCCAGCCAGTTCCGTCGCGCTGGTGGTGAGCCCGGCCGCCAGCATCAGCGCGCAAGCCAAGCTGGCCGCCAGCAGCAGAGCGATGTCGCCGTGCGCGTTGGCTGGTCCGTTGGCCGATTGTGATCGCGACATTGCACACCGCTGTTGCCGGGGAGGTCTATGCATCCCCGACGCGGCGCTTGAGCGGGGCAGGGAGGCGGCGGCCGTCTGGGCCCGTCGCCGACCGAATCAATCCCGAACAGTATGAGCGGTGGTCATAACCCTGGCCAGAGCAGTGCTGGCACACTCGACCGGAATGTCAGCATTCAGCGTGGTTTGGGTGGTGGCGTGCCGGTGCAAGTCAAACGTCGAACATGCTACCGCCGCCGACCGGGACCTCCCTCCATCGCCCGTGCCGAGCGATGGAGGGAGGGTTTGCGGTTCGTCTGCGGCTCAGTAGCGGTAGTGATCGGGCTTGTAGGGGCCTGTGGGAGCGATCCCAAGGTAGTCTGACTGGTCGGGAGTGAGTTCGGTCAGACGCGCGCCGATCTTTGCCAGGTGAAGCCGGGCGACCTTCTCGTCCAGGTGCTTGGGGAGCGTGTACACCTGATTGCCGTACTCGCCGGTGTCGCGCTTGGTCCACAACTCGATCTGAGCCAGCGTCTGATTGGTGAAAGAGGCCGACATGACGAACGAGGGGTGGCCCATCGCATTGCCCAGGTTCACGAGGCGGCCTTCCGACAGCAGAATGATCCGCTTGCCGTCGGGAAACTCGATCTCGTCGACCTGCGGCTTGATGTTGTCCCACTTGTAGTTCTTGAGCGCGGATACCTGAATCTCGTTGTCGAAGTGGCCGATGTTGCAAACGATCGCGCGGTCCTTCATCGCCCGCATGTGGTCGGCAGTGATGATGTCCTTGTTGCCGGTCGCGGTGACGAAGATGTCGGCGACTGGCGCGGCGTCGTCCATGGTGACGACCTGATAGCCTTCCATGGCGGCTTGCAGCGCGCAGATCGGGTCGATCTCGGAGACCATCACGCGGCAGCCGGCATTGCGCAGGCTGGCGGCCGAACCTTTGCCGACGTCGCCAAAGCCGGCGACGAATGCAATCTTGCCGGCCATCATCACGTCGGTGCCGCGGCGGATGCCGTCGACGAGGCTCTCGCGGCACCCGTACAGGTTGTCGAATTTCGACTTGGTCACGCTGTCGTTGACGTTGATTGCCGGGAACAGCAGCTTACCGACCTTCGCCAACTGATAGAGCCGGTTGACGCCGGTGGTGGTCTCTTCCGAGACCCCGCGGATCGAGCCGGCGAGCTTGGCAAACCAGCCCGGCTTCTCCGTCAGCGTGCGGCGGATCAGGGCGAACAGGATTTCTTCTTCCTCCGAGCCGGGCTTGTCGAGGAACGCCACATCACCCTGCTCGGCGCGCAGGCCGAGATGAACGAGCATGGTGGCGTCGCCGCCGTCGTCGAGGATCATGTTCGGCACGCCGCCGTCGGACCACTCGAGGATCTTGCGGGTGTAGTCCCAGTAGTCGACAAGGCTCTCGCCCTTGATCGCAAAAACGGGGATGCCCTGTTCGGCGATGGCGGCCGCGGCATGGTCCTGTGTGGAGTAAATGTTGCAGGAGGCCCAGCGGACATCGGCGCCGAGGGCGACCAGCGTCTCGATCAGCACGGCTGTCTGGATGGTCATGTGCAGGGACCCGGCGATGCGGGCCCCTTTCAGCGGCTGCCGCGGTCCATATTCCTCGCGCGTCGCCATCAAGCCGGGCATCTCCGTCTCGGCGATGCGGATCTCCTTGCGCCCGAAACCAGCCAGGCTGATGTCCTTGACGACGTAGTCGATGGACTTGGTCATTGCGGTGTCCTTCATCGTTGCTTTTGCATGGAGATCGTCGCTGTCGCCGGCCTCTGCGACGGGGCGTGGCCGGTGGCCGTGCGCGCGTTCGAGCAGCCGGAGGCTGGCCAACATGGCGCGGTCAGGCAGGCGCATTCAGCGACCCCGGCGGCTTCTATAGGATGCGGGCGCGAAGTACGCAATAACATATAAACAAGTCTTTATGTCTTCGTCGCGGCCCACGAGGCGAGCCACGCTTCGACCGCGCGCCGATCCCTCTGGTGCGGCCGTCAACACTCTGTTCAGTAAAGAAGAAACAAGTTCAGCTCATATACTTGTTATAGGTCATATGACTTGCAACGTGCACAAGTCGTTCGTCCGTTTGCAGGGTCGTGCCATGAATCGTCATCTTCCGCTTGCGTCTGCCGGAGTTCATGCCCGGCGCTGGTTCGTTGTGAGCCTCTCCCGATTTGCTGCCGACCGCCGTGGCGACATCGCGATGATGTTCGGTTTTGTGACCATCATCCTGCTCACGGTCATCGGCGGGGCCGTCGATTTCGCGCGCTGGCACAGTGCGCGCGCGGTGACCGTCGGCGCAGTGGATGCGGCTGTTCTGGCGGCAGCTCGCGTGCTGCACAGCGAGGCGGGTGACGCAACTCTGGCGCTGGCAGCAGCGAGCGAATTCTACCGCGAGAACGTCCGCGAGCGGACGGGCCAGGTCAACGACACGATCAACTTCAAAATCGTCGATGGGGGCACCGCGGTTACCGCGGATGGGGCAGCCGACCTCGACACGGTGCTGCTGAAGCTGATCGGCATCGACAAGGTGCCGCTGTTCAAAGCGTCGGGCGCGGAATTCTCCAAGGCGCGGCTGGCCGTCGGCAGTTTCGCCGACCAGACGGTGGAGATCTCCATGATGCTCGACATCACAGGGTCGATGGCCGGCCAGAAGCTCGCAGACCTCAAGACGGCGGCCAAAGATCTGGTCGATGTCGTCGTGTGGAAATCACAGGGGGCCAATACCGCCAAGGTTGCGCTGGTTCCGTTCTCGGCCGCCGTCAACGTCGGCGCGTTCGGAAGCGAACTCGTCAGCGGCGGGCAGGCGACGCAGAGTGTGCGGATGGCCGATGGCCGTACGAGAACATTGCTGTTGAACGCGACGTGCGCCGCGGAGCGGATCGGGCCCGATGCTTTCACCGACGCCAAGCCAACGGCGCAGAGCAAACTCAGCAAGGTCTACAGCGCCAGCGGAGGCTGTCAGCCGACGAACCCGGTCGTCCCGCTGACCAACGACAAGCAGCACCTGATGTCGACGATCGACGCGTTTACGGCCATCGGATCGACCGCCGGTCACTTGGGCACGGCATGGGCCTGGTACACGCTGTCGCCGAACTGGGCAGAGGTGTTCCCGGCCAACAGCCGGCCAGCCGCTTATGAGCTGCTCAGCCAGACGAACGCGGACGGCAAGCCGAAGCTCGCCAAGATCGCCATCCTGATGTCGGATGGGGAATACAACATGCAGTACTGCGAGACGGGCGTGCGCGACTCCCGATCGAACGGGATTGCCAGCGATCGCGGCGCGTGTGTGGCCCCCAACGGTTCGTCGACCGTGCAGGCGCGGGCGTTGTGTGCCGGCATGAAGGCCAAGGGCATCACCGTCTACACCGTCGGATTCCAGATTCCGGCGGGGAGCGAGGCGGCCGAGACATTGCGGCTGTGCGCCACCAGCGACCAGAACTTCTACATCGCCGAGGATGGTGAGGCGCTCAAGCAGTCCTTCCGCAACATCGCACTCAAGGTGACGGACATCTACCTGACCCGCTGAGCGAGACCCGTGCCGGGCGACAGGTTTCGGGGACCGAGCCCCACCTGCCTCCTACATTTCCTCGCAGACATCCTCGCCGAAGCCATCGTTGATCAGTGCCACCAGGCTCTCGATGGCTTCGGGGCCTTCCGGGCCCTTCGCCTTGATATGCAGAGTGGCCCCTGGACCTGCGGCGAGCAGCATCAGGCCCATGATCGAGGTGCCGCCAACGCTTTGTCCGTCGCGGGTGACGGTGACGACGGCGTTGTAGCGCTCGGCGCATTTGACGAATTTCGCCGACGCGCGGGCGTGCAGGCCCTTGCGGTTGCGGATCGTGACGAAGGCCTCGGGATGCCGGCTGTCTGGGAGCTCTGCCATGGGGGTCTCGGCGGGCGCGCGTCAGGACGTGCCCGACAGCTCCTGGCTGGCGATTTTGATGTAACGACGGCCCGCGTCGCGCGCTTCAACCACGGCTTCGGCCAGCGTGAGGTCGGCACGCACCGACGACAGCTTGACGAGGATCGGCAGGTTGATCCCGGCGATGACGTCGATCTTGGCCTCGTCCATGACCGAGATCGCCAGATTGGACGGCGTGCCGCCGAACATGTCGGTCAGGACGATGACGCCCCGGCCGGTTTCAGCGCGGCCGATGGCCGCCAGAATCTCGCGGCGTCGTTCGACCATGTCGTCGTCAGGGCCGATCGAGACCGTCTCTAGATGCCGCTGCGGCCCAACGACATGCTCCAACGCCGAACGGAACTCATCGGCGAGCTTGCCGTGGGTGACGATCACCAATCCTATCATGGGTCTCAACCGGGTCCTGATAAAGCCTTGCGGGCAGACCGTGCGGCGGGGCGGTCCCGCCGGTTCGACCTGCCGCGCTGGTCGGAGCGTGACCCTGTCACCACCGCACGTCGCGGGCGGCGGGTTCATCGCCATGCCTGCCGGCAAGCCGGATCAGACTGAAAGGGTGGCAAGCGTTCGCATCGAGCGCAAGTGCCGTGCGGTCCATCCGGTGAGAAAAACGTGTCTGTGGCATGCGGGATCATGCCGCGTCGGGTATCGCGCCACCCAACGCCAGACGGAGCTTGATCGGCGCGGAAGACTCGAAGGCATGCAGACGCAGAACCGGAACAGGCACGCCGAGGATCGTCTCGGGGGGCAGTCGATCTGGCAGGCGCTCGACCTCGCTCATGGCCACCAGATCGACGACGAGGGCGAGGGCCGCACTTGCCAGCGGACTGACCATGACAAGGCCAAGCCCGCGGACCTCCATCTGGCCGGCAATGGCGGGGGGGGGCATGACCACCACGACGTCGCCCTCCCGGCGCAGGTCGACGTAATCGTCGGCGATCAGGTGCGCGGCGACGGGAAGGAGCGGGCTCGTTCCCAATGCCAGGCAGCGCAGGGCCAAGTCGGATTTCCCAATGCCGGACGGACCGCGGATCAGGGCGGCGCGGCCCGCCTGAGCGATGACCGTCGCGTGAAGGCGAAGGTGTCGGGTGAGCCTCGCGGCGGCCGCAGCGGATGGTGGGTCATCGGCCATCACGGCGGTCAACTCCGGCGTGAGCCCGCCGGCCCGCCGCGTGTCGATTGGCGCAGGACCGGAAGGGTCACCACGAAGCGCGCGCCAGAGCGCGGTCGTTCGGTGTTGCGATCGCCGGGACTGGTCGTACCGGACGGCTGTGCCAGCCCGGCCGGGTAGCGGTTTTCCGCCCAGATACGCCCGCCGTGCGCCTTGATGATTTCGCGGGTGATCGACAGGCCAAGTCCGGAGTTGTTGCCACGGCTGGTGTATTGGGTCGGTCGGTACGTGTAGAAGCGGTCGAAGATCGTCGCCAGCTTGTCCTCGTCGATACCGGGGCCTTCGTCCTCGATCTCCACGATCACATCGTCGCCGTCGAGACGGGCCGCGATGGCGACAGCACGGCCACTGACCGAGAACGACAGTGCATTGTCGACCAGGTTGGTGAAGACCTGACCCAGGCGCCCATCGTTGCCGTTCACCGTGAAGGCGTCGGGTGCTGCCGCGCTGAATTCCAGCGAAAGGCGCACGCCATGGCGCTCGGCCTTGTCCTCGAAGATCGACAGCACGCTGGCAAGAACGGACCTGAGGTCCACGGGCTCCTGCTGCTGGCGGGCGAGTTCAGCATCCAGCCGGGACGCGCTGGAGACATCGGTGATCAGTCGATTGAGGCGCTTCAGCTCGCTTTGAATCTGGCCGACGAGTTGAGCGCGCTGCTCGTCGGTGCGGGCATACTCCAGCGACTGCGCGGTCGAACTGGCGGCCGTGAGTGGATTTTTCAATTCGTGGGCGACGTCGGCGGCGAAGCGCTCAGACGCCTCGATGCGTCCATAGAGCGACGCGGTCATTGCATTGAATGCCTTGGACATCTGGCCGACCTCGTCTTTGCGGTCGGTGTAGTCGGGCATGCTCGTATAGGCGTTGATGTCGCGGCTGACGTGCTCGGCCGCCACGGAGAGCTGCTTGACGGGATCGGCAACCGTGCGATGCAGCATCCAGGACGTCAGAAGCGATGCGAGCAGGGCCAGCCCGACCATCGGCCAGAGGAATTCGAACGCTTCGGCTTGCGCCTCGTCGATTTCGCCCGGGCTGGTCGACAGCATCAGCACGCCGTGAATGTTGTTGGCGCGAATGATCGGAACCACTGCCGACACGATTTGCCGGCCGCTATCGTCAAGAAACAACATGGCCGTGTGATTGCCCTTCAGGGCTTCGCGGACCTCGGGATAATGCTGCGCGTTCGTTGCGCCGATGTCTCGGTAGACCTGCACTTCCTTGCCGATCAGCCAGTAGCGCAGCCGCGTCCAGAAATTCTTTGTCTTGGGCCGTTCGCTGCTCTCGGTACCGGCGTCCGACGTGCCTGGGTCGACGATTTGTCCGCGTGACAGCAGGCTCTCGCTGTCGACCACGAGATTGCCGCTGCGATCGAGGATCCGGGCCCGGGTGTTGGTCGGCCGGGTCAAGCGCTTGATCATCGGACCGACGACCTCGGGCCGAATGGACAACTCGAGCGAGGCAAAGGCGTCGTCGCGGAACGGAATGAGTGCGTCATTGCCGGCAGGCAGCCGGTCCGGGTCGACGACGATCTGGTTCTTGACGACCTTGGCGTCGCCGGCGATGGCCGCCGCAATGATCTCGCCCTGGATGCGCAACGCTTCGCGCTTGGCGTTGATCAACCAGCTCGAGTTGAGGCTCAGGTAGACGATGCCGGCAAACAGGATGACGAAGCCGAGCAGGTTGGAAACAACGATCCGCCGCAGCAGCGAGCGGGAGATGAACTTGACGAGCGGCTGGCGGTTGAACCAGGCGACGAGGGCGCGGCGCACCGGGCCGTCGCGCCGGCAGGCCGACACGGCGGCCTGAAGCCAAGCCGGAAGCGTCGGAGCCAAGGCGGACACGCGCGCCCGGCCCGCCGCAACGCGATGCTGGACCTCGCCGAAGCCAGTCCTGGCCGCGCCGAGCAAACCCGTCATTCGCGTTGTCGCCGCGTCGAAGCGACCGCCGTCGAGCGCCATGCCGTCTCCCGTCGCAGCCTCTGCCGGTCACGACGGCGGCTCAGCCGCCGCCACCACCAGGGTCTCAGGCCTCCTTGAACCGATAGCCGACGCCGTACAGCGTCTCGATCACGTCGAAATCATCATCCACCTGCTTGAACTTCTTGCGCAAGCGCTTGATGTGGCTGTCGATTGTCCGGTCGTCTACGTAGACCTGATCATCATAGGCGGCGTCCATCAGCGCATCGCGCGTCTTGACGACGCCGGGGCGGGTGGCAAGGGCCTGCAGGATCAGGAACTCGGTCACCGTCAGCGTGACGGCGCGGTTGTCCCAATGACAGGTGTGACGCTCGGGATCGAGTTTCAGCTTGCCGCGCTCGAGGATCTTGGCGGCTTCCGCGGGGGTCGGCAGACCTTCGCGGGCTCCAAGGCGGCGCAGAACGGCTTTGACCCGTTCGACGACGAGGCGCTGCGAGAACGGCTTGGCTATGTAATCGTCCGCGCCCATCTTGAGGCCGAACAGCTCGTCGATCTCCTCGTCCTTCGACGTCAGGAAAATCACCGGCATGTCCGAAATCTGGCGGACGCGGCGGAGCAGTTCCATCCCGTCCATGCGGGGCATCTTGATGTCGAAGATGCCCAGGTCGGCCGGCTCCTCGGTCAGGGCCTCCAGAGCATCGACGCCGTCGTTGTAGGTGCGGACCTTGTAGCCCTCGGCCTCCAGAGCCATCCGGAGAGAGGTCAAGATATTGCGCTCGTCATCGACCAGCGCGATCGTGTGCTTTTCCTTCATGATCTCCTCGCCCCGGATCGGATGCGATCCCTGCTCGCGGCTCTATGGCCCCATGGTGAATGAATTGTGGCGAAGACAAAAGTGGCGGACGCCCGCTGAATGTGGCGTGAATAGCATGTCGCCCAGCGTTAAGACAGCCCGGAGGTCCAGAGAGCATGGGCTCTGTCCAGAATGAAGCACCCGAAGGGTCTGGTCCAGGCTCCGCCGCGGATGCGGCAGGAGTTGGCCCGGGGTCGGGCCCGCGTGTGGATAAATCGGACGATCCGATCGCACGGGCGGCCCGCATTGTGACGCGTTCGGCGCTGACTGGCAGCCTGGCGACGCTGCAGGCGGGGCGCGGCCATCCGTATGCGTCGCTGGTCCTGGTGGCCTACACCCCGGATGGCGCGCCGATCCTGCTGTTGTCGACACTGGCGCTGCATACCAGAAATCTGGCCGCAGACCCCCGCGCGAGCCTCCTTCTTGATGGGACGGCCGGCTCGGCCGATCCGATGTCCGGCGACCGCGCGACGTTGATCGGCACGATCGAGAAGGTGTCGGATCAGGATCGGTCGGCCGACCTCGCGCAGCGCTTTGTCCGCCGGCATCCAGCAGCCAGCCAATATGCCGGCTTTGCCGATTTCGCGATTTATACGATGGCGGTCGAGAGCTGCCATTTCATTGGTGGATTTGGCCGGATCCACTCGATCGTCTTCGATCGCCTCGCGGTCAGGTGCGATGGAGCGTCTGCGCTCCTGGCCGCGGCGACCGACATCGTCCAGCACATGAACGACGATCATCACGATGCCGTCCAACTCTATGCCGAGGTTCTGGCCCGGATGCCGTCGGGCGAGCGGCCCTTCCGGATGACCGGTATCGACCCGACGGGCATCGACATTGCCGGGCGCCTGCGCGGCGCGCGATTGGAATTCCCAGCGCCCGTGACGACGCCAGACGAGGCGCGGAAACACCTCGTCGCGCTGGTCGCAGAGGCGCGGGGCGCATTGCGAGCGCTGTCGGTGTGAGGGCCGGCACGGCATCTCGGCACCGGGTTCGGCATCGGCTGACGCGAAGGTGGCTCAAACGTCATGCCCAATGGTCGAGTTTCGACTTCCGTATCGCTTGCCGGTTACGGCCGCTGAACGTAGTGCTGGGGTTTCCGGCCACCCGTGCCGGGTTCTGGGTCGTGAGCCCCGCGATGGTCATGCGCCAGCCGCACGCGCCGCAAGGGGCGCGCCGGCATCCGCGAAAGAATACCGCGACCTTGCGATGGCGCATGCCGCGCCTGTCCATCCACCGGAAGTCCCGTATTTTGGTCGAAAGCGCTGAACGATGAGCATACTCACAGTCCCGCTGAATGCTGGAAAAGCGACCCACCACAATCTCGGCGTGGCCGAGTTGATCGAGTTCGCCATTCGACGTGGCGAGGGTGAGCTTGCCGCGACCGGTGCCTTCGTGGCCGTCACCGGACAGCACACGGGCCGCTCGCCGAACGACAAGTTCGTCGTGCGCGACGCCGAGACCGACCCCGTGATCTGGTGGGACAACACGAAGGCGATCACGGCCGAGCAATTCGACGTTCTCTATGCCGATTTCCTGGCGTTCGCCCGCAATCGCGAACTGTTCGTGCAGGATTTGTTCGCGGGGGCCGACCGTGATCACCGCCTGCCTTGCCGGATCATCACGGAACTCGCCTGGCATGCGTTGTTTATTCGCCATCTTCTGCGCCGCCCCGAGGCGGCCGAACTGGCAGGCTTTGCGCCACAGTTCACCGTCATCAACATGCCGAGCTTTCGCGCCGCCCCGGATCATCACGGCACGCGCTCGGAGACCGTGATCGCCTGCGACTTTGCCCGTCGGATCGTGTTGATCGGTGGCACCTCCTATGCCGGCGAGACGAAAAAGAGCGTGTTCTCTTTCCTCAACTATCTGCTGCCGTCCCAGGGTGTGATGCCGATGCACTGCTCGGCCAACGTCGGTCCGCAGGGTGATGCGGCCGTGTTTTTTGGATTGTCGGGAACGGGAAAGACGACGCTCTCGGCCGATCCAGGCCGTACCCTGCTAGGCGACGACGAGCACGGCTGGTCGCCAGCCGGCATCTTTAATTTCGAAGGCGGCTGCTATGCCAAGACCATCCGGCTCTCCCGGGAGGCGGAGCCGGAAATCCATGCGGCCTCCAACCGCTTTGGCACGGTGCTGGAAAACGTGGTGCTGACGCCCGACCGAATGCCCGACTTCGACGACGGCAGCCTGGCGGAAAACTCCCGTTCGGCCTACCCGATCGAGGCGATCTCGAACGCCTCGCTGACGGGCACCGCAGGGCATCCGCGCAATGTCGTGATGCTGACGGCCGATGCGTTCGGTGTCCTGCCTCCCATCGCCAGGCTGACGCCGGCCCAGGCGATGTACCACTTCCTGTCGGGCTACACGGCCAAGGTCGCCGGCACGGAAAAGGGTCTCGGCAGCGAGCCGCAGGCCACGTTCTCCACCTGCTTTGGCGCGCCCTTCATGCCGCGCCATCCCTCCGTCTACGGCAATCTGCTGCGTAAGCTGATTGCCGAGCACGGCGTCGACTGCTGGCTCGTCAACACCGGCTGGACCGGCGGCAAGTTCGGCAGCGGCTCGCGCATGCCCATCAAGGCGACCCGCGCTTTGCTGAACGCGGCGTTGTCCGGGCATCTCGCGGGCAAGCCGATGCGCGTCGATCCGGTATTCGGCTTTGAGGTTCCGCTGACGCTGGATGGGGTCGACCCCCTGATCCTCACGCCGCGCGAGACCTGGGCCGACCCGGCCGATTATGATGCGATGGCGGCCCGCCTGGCTGGGATGTTCACCAAGAATTTCGAGAAGTTCGCCGCCTATGTCGATGGCGATGTGTTGGCGGCCGGGCCGCTGTTGGGCGTGCGGCAGGCGGCGGAATAAGGTTCTCGGGTCCGTGCACGTGGGCCGCTGGGCTCGTGTTCCGGTTCTGACATTTGCTTGCCCGTGCGGCTTGGCTCACAGCAAATGTCAGAACCATGAGGAACACTAGCAACTATATGATTTTAGTGCAGCTTATGCATCTGACGTTTGGTTCGAGGCGGAGTTGCGAGCGGGTACCAAACGTTAGGTGCGCTGCACTAGGATGGCGAGCGGTGTGGGGGCGAGAATGCCCGCGCCGCCTCGCTCAACCGCGGTGAAAATCAGATCGGGTCAAAATCGCCTGGAACGGCAGTCCAGCCTCAGCGAAAGCGTCCTGTGCGCCCTCCTGACGGTCGAGAATCGTCAACACACGAACGACCTCGCCGCCTTCCGCCTTGACCAACGCCGCAGCCTTGATGGCCGAACCGCCCGTCGTCGTGACGTCCTCGACGACGACGCAGCGCTTGCCCGTCAGGCTCTCGCCTGTGGCCAGGCCCTCGATCAGCGACTTCGTGCCGTGACCCTTGGCTTCCTTGCGCACGATGAATGCCGCAACCGGACGGCCAACAATCGGACTGACCGCGGCCACGGCCGATGCCAACGGGACGGCCCCCATTTCGAGGCCGCCGATCAGGTCCACTTCGGCATCCTTCAGATTGTCGTGGACGAGGCGGGCTATCAGGTAGGCGCCTTCGGGGTGCAGCATCGTCGGCTTCATATTGAAGTAGAACAGTGATGTCCGGCCCGATGCGAGCGTGATCTCGGTGCCGTAGCGGTAAGAGCGCATCCGGACGATTTCGATCAGGCGGGCGCGGGCATCGGCGGGAGTGAAGGTGGTCGGCATCGGAGTGTCTCCGGTCGCGATCGTCGTTTGGCACGCAGAGGGCCGCTGCACGCACGCTCACCGGCGTCAGGGCGAGCCCCGCCTGCCACCCACAAAGTCTCGGTGCCGCGTGACCCATCGGGAGACGGCGCAGAGGCGGAACGGAGCCGGTGCGAGGCGGCGGGCCCTAAAACGCAAAACACGTCCTGAACGCCATGCAAAAAGCGCTCGCTCATGTGTCGAAGAGTGGCGTTGTGCCTGATGGGCATTCTGTGTCAAGCCTTCCGCCCAAACCGGTGGCCATTCGTCCACCACCAGCGCGAGGACCCCCCGATGCTCGATCCCGAAAACCCGCCCGACTTCTCCGTCGAGACCTGGATCAATACCTTGAAGGCACCGACGCTCGCCGATCTCAAGGGTCGGGTCGTCGTGGTCGCCGCGTTCCAGACAGGCTGCAAGGGCTCGCTCACGCACGGCATCCCGCAGGCGCAGCGCGTCGCGGAGAATTTCGATCCGCGCCAGGTCGTGGTGATCGGCCTCGTGACGCCTTTCGAGAATGCCGAGGGGCAGACGAAGGAAAGGGTCGAGGCGTTCGCTGCCGAGCATGGGCTGATGTTCCCCATCGCCATCGACAAAATCGTGCCAGGCCAGGACATGACCGCGACGATGGAAGCCTATGAATTGCGAGGCACGCCTTCGGTGCTCGTGTTCGACCGGCAGGGGCGTGTGCGCCGGCATTACCTGGGCGAGGCGTCAGACATCCGGCTTGCCTCCGAGATCATGGCGATGCTCGTCGAGCATCCTGAGGCCCCGCGCGAGACATCCATGGCTATCGAGCGGCTGTTGCATGCCGCGCTCGTCGATCCCGACGAGGTGGCCGCCCATCAACACGACCACGACGGCGGCTGCTGCGGTGGCGGCCACCATCACCACGACCATCATCACGAGCCGTCGCACAAGCAGCATGCGCATAGCGACGGCTGCTGTAGTGACGGCAGTTGCAAGACCTGAACTCTTTCAGACCTGACCCGACGCACGAGCACAGCGAACGACCGAAGCTGAGAGGCCTGCTCCTCCACAGAGGGGCGGGCCTTTGCCATAACTCGGGCGGGCGAATCATCCAAGAATTGGTCTTGGTTGTTGGTGCGTTTGCGGTCTCGGTTTCGTCGGCCGGTCAGTCGACGTTGCCACGCCGACGGTGCCATCACGACTCGATACCCTCAACGGCGACAAGGGACTGGACCATGGTCGACAGGGCTGCGACGCGCAAGGGTAGCCGACCCGCCGACGACGCCTGCGACGGCGATCCTGCGCCCACCAGGCGCGCAGCCAGCGGCAAGGCGGCCTTCACCAAGAAGACCATCGCGCTGGTCTATGATTTCGACGGGACGCTGTCGCCGCGACCCATGCAGGAGTACGCGTTCCTGCCCCAGATCGGCAGCGACCCGCAGGAATTCTGGGCCGAGAGCAATAGGCTCGCGCGCGAACACGGTGCCGATCCGCTGATCACCTACATGCACCTGCTGTACAAGAAGGCAAAGGCGGCCGGCGTGCGGATCGACCGGGCCGATCTCGTGGCCCAGGGGGCTGAAGTCGAGCTGTTCGCCGGCGTCTTGGAGTGGTTCGACAAAATCGCCGAGTACGTCAGCCTCAGGGCCGAAAGCCATGGCGTCAGCCTGCGGCACTACCTCGTCTCGTCGGGCCTGACGGAGATCGTCGAGGGCACGCCCATCTATGACCGCTTCCACAACGTGTTCGCATCGGAATATTGGTTCGAGGCCTACGACCTGCCGTACCCGAAGCGCGTCATTACCGATACTGGCAAGACGCAATACCTGTTTCGCATCAACAAAGGGATCGAGAACCTCGGCGAAACGATCAACCAGCATATGGCGGAGGGCGAACGGCCAATTCCGTTTTCCAACATGATCTATTTCGGCGATGGCGATACCGACGTGCCGTCCATGACGGTGATGCGCAAGAATGGCGGCCATGCGATCGCCGTCTATCCGCCGGGCAAGTCACGCCGGAAATGCGTCGACCTGTTCAAGGCGGGTCGGATCGACTTTTTCGCGCCGGCCGATTTCCGCGTCGGTTCCGATCTCTTTCAGCGGACCTGCCTCCTGCTCGACCGCATCCTGGCTGACATCCGCGTTCAGGAAGAAATGTGGCGGGTGTCACGGCTCGCGGAGCGGTAAAGTTGGGCTGATCAAACGGGGCTGACGGCTATCGCGCCCCGCCCCTTCGCTTGCGCTACACCTTCATGGCCACCGGACGCGCCCCGCTCGGTTTGGTCGGCAGGCTCGCCAGCCATTGCCGCGCTACCGGCGTAGACGGGTCGGACTCTAAGCGGGCCGATGGCTTGAAGCCGTCAGTCTCGACGATGGCTGCCGCCACCAGACGGACAAACGCCGGCACATCGAAATACGACGTGTGGATGAGTTCGCGCCAGGTCAGCAGGCTGGTGAAACCGGCGGTGCCGCCAGCGTCCGCCTCCGAGACCACGATGTCGCGCAGCGTGGCGCGAATTTTGGCGACCGACAGCGCCATTTCGCGGTCACTGCGCTCGGAAATGGGCTGGGCGACGGCCGCGGGAAGATAGTCGATTTCGCGCATGGCCCAAACCGGGCCCGAGGCCGCACCCAGGGCGACCTCCGCCTCCGCGTCGTTGCCGAAGGCGGCACGCTTGACTTCATCCCACGTCACGAGATCGAGCCAGCGGCTCGTCACGACGCTCACAAAGCCCGCGATGAACTGCACGAGCAGCACGAGCAGAATGGCGATGACCATGAAGACCGTCGGCACGAGGAGGATCGGCACCAGGGAGCGCAACAGATGCCCCCATGCGCCCAAGTCACCCTGCCCGTCGAGTGTCATGGCCGCGACCTCGTCGGTCACCACGTGATACAAGAGCTGGCTGTTCAGAGTGATATTGGTTCCGGCATAGCACAGCGAGTTGTTGGGGCAGGCCTTGCCGCCGATCTCCAGGAAGCGCTCGCGAAAGCGGCTCGCCCGGGTGATCTCGGGAAGGTCGGGGAAAGCCTGTTCGACAGTCTCGCGCAGCTTGCGGCGCTTTTCGACGAGTTGCCGCAAGCGTTCGTTGGCCTCCAGACGGCCGGCGAGGTCGGTGCCGGCATCGTCCACTTCCTTGCGCGTCCGGACAATCTCTCGGCGCAGCTTGCGCAGTTCCTGACTGACCTCGCCGACGCGGTCGGCGCGTCGGGCGGCGAGGCGACGTGTCAGGTCATTCAGGCGTTTGGGGCCGCTCATCGTCGGCGGCTCGGTTTCGGCGGGCTGGCTGCCCGGAGGCGGGCTGCCCACGGGGGCCGGGCGTGCCGCAGGGGCGCGTGCGACCTCGCCCGCCGATTTCGCCGTGCCGGCTGGATCTGGAGTGCCGGGTGGGGTGCCCGTCGGGGTGCCGGGTTGGGCTGCGCCGCCCGGCTCCCGAACGGTCGAGCGCAGTCCGGTGACGGCATCCGCGGGGGCGCGCTCTGCCACCTTGTAGACGTTGTCACGCAAATACTCGGCAATGCCGACGATGGCTGGCGGCGACAGCAACAATGCGAAGTAGGCGACCGGCAACAGGAACACCGCCAAGATCGAGATCGCTGGCACCGCAAAGCCCTTGTCGAACAGTTGCAGGCGGGCCGCGCGCAGCGTCGCCAGCCCGCGAACGGCTTCGTCGGCTTCGTGCGTCAGGCCATACCAGCGCGGCACGAACGTCTCGTTGGCGCGTTGCCTGTTGGAGGCCCGATAAGCGAAGAGCTGGGAGCGGTCGAGGCCGACGGCGACAAGGAGAAACGCGATGAACGGTAGCGCCGTCAGTCCGAAACCGACGCCCAACCGACCCAGAGCATAGGGTTCGGCCACGTCGGTTGCGGTCATCACGATGTCGCCCAGCGTGGCGAACACGAACATGATGAGCAGCATCAGCGATGCCACGAACGCCGCCTTCATGAATATGGGCAGGCGGAGGAACAGAAAGCGTTCCTTGCGCAGTTCGACGAAGGGGGTGCCGACCGTCAGCCAGCGCTGCAGGTACGGCAGCTTCTCGCGGCGCGCGGCCGCCAGGATCAGCGCATGCGAGATGACCGAGCCGCCGTGGCTGTGGCCGATCACGACATAAGGCTCGCGGCGGGCCTCGAGCTCGCGCATGCGCTGGAGCAGGGCGGCACCGGCGTTGCGGCGCTCGGTCTCGCTGTTGGCACCCGACCAGGTGAACGCGATGGTGTCGATGCGCCCGTCCGGACTTTCGAGGAGGCTGCGCAACTCGCGGTCGAACTCACTGCCCGGTTGCCACCAGGGCGCGGTCAGCGCTGCGCCGGCCAGCTCGACGCCGGGCGGGTTGGCAATGTGCGCGTACGTGCCATGCACGGTGATGATGGTGGCCATGTCGAGCGTCCCTCTCGGCACCCCTCGATCGGGGGCGCGCGCAGCGTATCGGCTGTTTGCAAGCGTTTTGCAACGGGACACCCCGTCGAGGCCGGCACCCTGGCAAATGGTCATGGCCAAGATCAGGCGCGCGGAACGGATTTCCATGTAGCTGCGAGGCCTGGGGATCATCGCCAGCCGTCGAGGCGGCGGGCAAGCGCCATGAGCAGCGGCAGGGCGAAGGCCCAGGCGAGGCCGACGAGGCCCAAACTGGTCGCAACCGGTGCCAAGAGGGTGAGCGCGCCGAGGGCATCGCCAGCGTAGTAGGACAGCGGCACGAAGAGGCAGCCCAGACACACCTGTAGAACGATGTGCGGACACAGGGGACGCAACGTCACGTTGAGCAGTGTGGCGAACACCGCCCACAGTGCCAGGAGCCAGAAGGGCGGGAACGGTGGCCATGGGCCGCTGGCGGCTGGCGA
The DNA here is from genome assembly GCA_033765285.1 of Hyphomicrobiaceae bacterium. Classification (GTDB taxonomy): domain Bacteria; phylum Pseudomonadota; class Alphaproteobacteria; order Rhizobiales; family Hyphomicrobiaceae; genus Filomicrobium. Next base: position 196,912 of record JANRIE010000057.1, read on the forward strand.
TACGGCTGTGGCCGCTGCCAGCGCCGTTTCCACAGCCGCCCCGATCACAACCGCCGAGACGGCGAGCAGCACTTCGGGCCTCGACGACGGGGAACGGGCCAGGTGCACGGCCATTGCCACCAGCGCCACCAGGATACCCCAATGGCTGGCCCCCGCGGCGGCCGAGACCGCCAGCGACAGCCATGCAACCTGGAAGCCTGCCAGATTGATCAGGATGTCGGCGGTCGTCGGGCGGGCAGGCGCGAGATCATCGCCTCCCTCGGCGTGATGGGTCACGCCGCTCATGCCTGTCGGGTGCGCCGGGCGACGCCAAGGCGGCGATGCGGCACGCGGCGGCCCTGGCGCGCAAAAAGTGCCGTCTCGATGTTGGCAAGGAACAGCTTGGCCGCGGCTGTCCAACCGTATTCGAGGGCTTTGGCGCGCACGGTCGCGCGCTCGAGGGCAAGCGCCTGTCGGGCGGCAAGCGAAAGGTTCTCGGACAGGATGCCAGTCCGGCCATGGTCGACAAGATCGAGCGGGCCCGTGACAGGGTAGGCCGCGACCGGCAGGCCCGACGCCATGGCCTCCAGGATCACGATGCCGAAGGTTTCGGTTCGGCTTGGCATGACGAACACGTCGGCCGAGGCATAGCAGGCCGCCAGATCCTCGCCAACGCGTTTGCCGGTGAAGACGACGTGCGGATAGCGGGCCGACAATTCCTCCAACTGCGGGCCCGAGCCGACCACGACCTTGCGGCCCGGCAGGTCGGCGTCCAGGAAAGCGCCAATGTTTTTCTCGATCGCAACCCGTCCGACGTACAGGAAGACAGGGCCGTCGCCGAACATCCGGGTTTGCCGGGGGTGGAAGAGGTCAGTGTCGACGCCGCGGGTCCAGGGCATGATGCGTTCGAAGCCGCGGCCCTCCAACTCGCTGGCGAGCGACGGCGTGGCCACCATGATGCCGGCCCCCGCATTGTGGAAGCCGCGCAAAACCGACCAGACCCAGCTTTCGGGCACGAAGAACCGACTGGAGATGTAGTCGGGGAAGCGGGTGTGAAAACTCGTCGTGAACGGAATGCGGTGGCGCCGGCAATGGGCGCGCGTCATCCAGCCGAGTGGTCCTTCGGTGGCGATGTGAACCGCGTCGGGCTTCAGCTCGGCGATGCGCCGGTAAATGTAGCCGTAGCCCGGCAGCGACAGGCGGATCTCGGGGTAGGTCGGACACGGGAGTGTCTGAAACTCGGCAGGCGTCAGGAACACGATCTCCGCACCGAGGGAGGCTGCCTCCTCCGACAGCCGCTCATAGGTTCGAACAACCCCGTTGATCTGTGGTCGCCAGGCATCCGTGGCGACAAGAATGCGCATTACGCCGCCTCGAGCTTCGCCGGTTCCTCGCTCATCCGCTCGGCCGCCTGCTGACGCGCCTTGACGACGTCAAGCCAGCGAACGAGTTCGAACCGGCCGTCTTGGTGCTCGAGGACCGCTGTGCAGCTCTCGACCCAGTCGCCGGTATTCACATAGTGGAAGCCATCCGCCTCACGCGAAGCAGCATGATGGATGTGTCCGCAGATCACTCCATCGGCGTGGCGGCGCTTGGCCTCGGACGACAGCTTGTCCTCGAACTCGCCGATGAAGTTGACGGCCCCTTTGACCCTCATCTTGAGGTAGGCCGACAGCGACCAGTAGCCCAGCCCGAAACGGCGGCGCACGAAATTGACCGGATAGTTTGCCCACAAGGCCAACTGGTAGCCGCGATCACCTAGGAAGGCCAGCCACTTGGCGTATCGGACAACGACGTCGAACTCGTCGCCGTGCATGACCACGTAGCGACGGCCATCGGCGGTCACGTGCTCGGCCTGGAGTTCGATCTCGATGCCGCCGAACCGCTGTCCGGCATAGGCTCGCAGCCCGTCGTCGTGGTTGCCCGGTATGAAGACGACCCGGGTGCCCTTTCTGACTTTGCGCAAGATTTTTTGCAGCACGTCATTGTGGCTCTGCGGCCAGATGGCCCCACGCTTTATGCGCCAGAAGTCGACGATGTCGCCGACGAGGAAAATGGTGTCGGCATCGTGTTCGCGCAGGAAGTCCACGAGCAGTTCGGCCTGACAGGCGCGGGTCCCCAGGTGCACATCTGAAATGAACAACGTGCGGTAGTGTGGCTTCATCCCTCACCTCTCGGCTCGTCGGGCGATTTAGGCAAATGATCCGGCACCTTGACGGGATTCAAGTTGCAAGAGTGTGACAGATTTCCGAATGCCTCGCCTCGTCCCCTGCCGGACGTCATGCTCGCCGGGCCGCCGCTCGCTCAGGAGCCGCACGACGAGCACGCACAATAGTGGCGGATGGCCGGTGCCAAGTCCAGTGCACGTGATCGGCCGGCAACAGGGAGTTGTGCGATAGTCAATAGACGCGAAACGGGAAATAGCGTGTGACCAGTTCGACGAACCGCCCGCTCGCCCTGACCTGACGCAAGGCCTGGTTGAGGTCGGCGCGCAATTGGCCGTCGGCCTTCGGAACCGCAATGGCGATGCCGTCACCGAAATAGCGCGGCTCGTGGAATGGCCCCCCTTTGAACTCACAGCACTGCGCGCTCGAGGTGCCGTTCAACCAGAACGAGAGGCTGATCCCGTCGTCGAATACGACGTCGATCTCGCCGGCCTTCAGTGCTTCGCGGGCGGCGTCGGCATCGTCGAACACCAGGATCCGGCTGCCGCGGAAGAACTGCTTGACGAAGGCGGCGTGGGTGGTGCTGTCGGCCACGCCGATGCGTTTGCCGTCGAGCGATTCCGGGGTCGGCTCGATCGTGCCAGCGGCGCGACGGCCAGCAAACCGGCCGGGTGTGTGGAAGTACCGTTCCGTGAACTCAACGTCGAGCAGCATCTGGGACGTGACGAGCCCCGAGGCCATGAGGCCATCGGCTTCGCGGCGCTGCAACGCGGGCACCAGCGTTTGCCAGTCGGCGGCGCGGACATCGCAGGTGACGTTCAATTCCAAGCAGATGGCGCGGGCGAGGTCGACATTGAAGCCGGTCAGGACGCCGTCCTCGTCGTAGAAGTTGAAGGGCGGAAAGTCCGCCGTCGTCAGGAACCGCAGGGCGACGCGCTGGGGCGGCGTGCGGGCGGCACCGCTCGTCTCGGTGTCGCCATTGCCCGCAGACTGGGCGCTCGCGCGATCCGTGAGCACCACCACGGCCGCCGCCAGAGCCACTGCGCAGGCCAGCCCGCCGATGATGTGTCGAAGCCCCAGCGCCTGCATCGCCCCGCCTCCCGGTTCGCGTCGTTCGCCGTGTTAGAGAGTGACACCGCGACGGTCCAGTCCTGCGTGGTGGCATCGTCCGCAAAATTCGGTTTAATCTATGATGCATGCCACATTCGAGACCGCACAGCACTGTTGCCGACCCCCGTCCCCCAACACCCGGTCCCCGCCCGTTCCATGTTCGAGCCCAACGAGCCCGATCGCAGCGGCCCGCGCCGTCAGCAGCATGCCGTGGGCGTAATTGGGGCTGGCGAGCGCCATCGGCGGCGTGACCTGCCAGCGGATGTTCCGCAGGCAGCGGAATGGCTGGCGGTCGCGACGGGCGATCTGGAGCGGCGGCATCCGGGAGCGTCGGCGGCACATGGGCTCGCTGCGTGGCAGCGGGCCGCGGCGGCATGTGCCGTCGTACTGCTGGCGGCCGGGGCATGGGTGGCACCCGTCGCCACTCTCGACGGCCTGGCTGCGATCTTCATCGTTGCATTCATCAGTGTCACTGTCCTGCGCGTGGCCGCGTTGTTTTTTGCCGTAGGCCAGCCACCAAGCCGATCCGGCGCGCTGCCTGCCATTTCCCAGCCTATTGATGACGCAGTTGATACAACCGATCTGCCGCGATATGCGATCCTGGTTCCTCTCTATCGAGAAGCGGAGGTGATCGAGGGGCTCGTCGCGGCTCTCGGCGCGCTATCCTATCCGGCCAGCAAGCTGGAGATATCCCTTGTCCTCGAGGCCGGGGATGCCGGCACGCGCGAGGCCATCGCGGCGGTGGCCCTGCCAGCGCATTTCCGCACGGTCGTCGTGCCGGATGGGTGGCCACGCACCAAGCCCCGCGCGCTCAACTACGCTCTGCAGAGCGCCTGCGGCGAACTCGTCGTCGTTTATGATGCGGAGGATGCGCCGGAGCCGGACCAGCTTCGGCACGCCGTTGCGGCGTTTCGGGACGGCGACGAGCGGCTCGGATGCGTGCAGGCCCGGCTCAACATTTCCAATCGGCATGACAGCTTTCTGACGCGGCAGTTCACCCTGGAGTATTCGGCGCTGTTCGACGCCATTCTGCCCGTCCTCGAGCGGCTCGGGCTGCCGATTCCACTTGGCGGCACATCCAACCATTTCCGCCGTGACGTCCTGGAAGCGGCCGGCGGGTGGGATGCGTTCAACGTGACCGAGGACGCGGACCTGGGCGTGAGGCTGGCGCGGCAGGGCTACGGCGTCGCGATCCTGGCGTCCACGACCTGGGAGGAGGCCCCTGCCGATCTGGCCAACTGGCTCGGCCAGCGGACACGCTGGCTCAAGGGCTGGATGCAGACCTACATCGTCCACATGCGGCAACCGGGCGTGTTGCTGCGCGATCTGGGGCCTTGGCGGTTCGCTGGGTTCCAAGCGATCAGCGCAGCCATGATCCTGTCGGCGCTCGTACACCCGTGGTTCATGGCAACGCTGATGATCTGGGGACTTGACGGTGGCCGCGAGGATATGTCCAGCACGACTGTCCTGTGGCTCGGCTTGGCCAATCTGATCGCCGGCTATGCGGCCGCCATGCTGCTCGGGTTCGTTGCCGTTCAACAGCGCGGCTGGCGCGGCTTGGGGCTCTGGAGCCTCGGCATGCCAGCGTACTGGCTGCTGATTTCCTATGCGGCGCATTGCGCCCTGGTCGAACTGGCGCTGAAGCCGTTCCACTGGGCCAAGACCCGCCATCGGGCGCGGCGCTCATCTGTGTGAGCCGGTCTGTCTCAGCCGGAACCCGTCACCATAAGTCTCGGCAACGAAGGGTCTGGAGCGGGCGATGGGAATCGAACCCACGTATGCAGCTTGGGAAGCTGCCGTTCTACCATTGAACTACGCCCGCCTGAGCCGTCTTCGTTAGCATGACATCGCGGCGCGGGAAAGTCCTCGGCCGCAGAGTTGTAACCTGTGGCCCCCCACCACAGCACGTCGTCACGGTGCCGTCGCGCAAACCCTCGCGCGCTTGTGACGGCGTTGTGACTTAAGCTGAGCGTCGCCGCCTGATAGCGTCGCCGCGCCCGCAAACCATGAAAGAGGTCGACTTGGACACCATCGGCATATCCGGCCACGCGCAGCAGCGCGGCAAGTTCGAGGATCCGGACGTCACGGCCAAGGGCGAACACCGCGCCAGCGTGCCGCTCGTCAGGCTCGAGACGCTGTGGCTGAACACCGGTTCGCTGTGCAACATCGCTTGCCGCAACTGCTATATCGAATCGTCGCCGGCCAACGACAAGCTCGTGTATCTCACGGCCGCCGAGGCGGCCGCCTTCTTTGACGAGGCGCAGGCGCTGGGCACGCGCGAGATCGGCTTTACCGGTGGCGAGCCGTTCCTCAATCCCGATGTGCTGACCATGCTGGAAGACAGCCTGCGGCGCGGTTTCGAGACCATCGTTCTGACCAACGCCATGCGGCCGATGCGGCGCAGGGCGATCGCGGAGGGGCTCATCGCCTTGCGGGCACGCCATGGCAACCGCCTCCTGATGCGCGTCAGTCTCGACCATTACACGCAGGCGATGCACGAGGAAGAGCGCGGACCGAACACGTGGCAGCCGACGATCGACGGCCTCAACTGGCTCGTCGCGAAGGGCTTTCCGACGGCCATTGCCGGGCGCACCTGCTGGGGCGAGAGCGAGTCCGACGCACGGATCGGCTACGGGCGATTGTTTGCGGATCGCGGCTGGCCGATCGACGCTCAGGATCGTGCCCAGTTGGTGCTGTTTCCGGAGATGGACGTGAGTGCGCCCGTGCCGGAGATCACGACCGCCTGCTGGGGCATCCTCGGCAAGGCACCGAGCGACATCATGTGCGCGACCTCGCGCATGGTGGTGAAGCGCAAGGGGGCCGACAAGCCGGTCGTGCTGCCGTGTACGCTCCTGCCATACGAACTCGCCTTCGAGATGGGCTCGACGCTCAGCGAAGCGGCGGCGGCGGATGGCGGCATGTTCGACAAAGGGGCCGTCAAGTTGTGCCATCCCCACTGCGCCAAGTTCTGCGTTCTCGGCGGAGCCAGTTGTTCGTAAGGGGTGCGCGATGGAGCGGGCAGGCCCGCGGTGTCGCGGCAGATCAGCCACGACAAACCGGGCCGCACCGAGGGCTTCCGGCATGTGAAATAAGAAGCCCCGGCCGTGAGGCCGGGGCTTTTGAATTCAGCCATGTAGTCGGACAGGCCTCAACCGCGCAGACGCGAGCGAATGATCCGAGGGAACTCGTCCTCCGGATCGCCGGCTGGAGCAGGCTCGGCATATCCGGCGGGAGCTTGCGCATAATGTTGAGGTTGGCTCGAGCTTGGGGCGTGCTGCTGCCACCAGTCACCGGTCGCCGCCGACTGCTGGGCCGTCATGTCATGAAATGGTGCTGCAGTGCTCGGGGCCTTTGCGGGCAATGCAGCCTGAGTGGCAAGACGTCCGCGCTGCGGCGCGCCCGTGAACCAGGTGTCGATCAGGTCAATCTCGTCGGCGGAGAGTTGCAGACCCTGGCTCTTGCAGCGGGCGATCACAAAATTGCGGAAACGTGTGGCGAACAACGTGCCCGACGCGCCCTGCTCGAACCAGGGATCGGCCTCGCTCACGACCTCGAGAATGAAGCGCACATCGTCCTTGCGGGTCTCGATGCCGAGGTCCCGGGCCCGATCGCAGATGTTGATCAGTGTGCGCGCCCCCGACAGGCCGTTGGCGTTGATCTCGCCGGCCATGATGTCGAACAGCGCGAGGTATTCCGGCGGCGACAGCGGCGGAGCCTGGCAGGCATCGTAGATGCGCGAGATCGACTGTTGCAGCGTCAGGGTGCTGTCGGCGACCCGCATAGACTGGGCTGCGGGGGGCTGGGCCAAAGCTGGCTGCGCCATGGGGGACTGGACCGCTGCCTGAGCGCTTGCCGGAAGCGCCGGAGCCGCGGGCACCGAAGGCCGTGACGCACGCGCTTCGCGGTGCTGGAGGGGTTGGCTCTGCTGCGGCGGTGGATTTGTCGGTTCTGGCGTCCGCTCGCGCAGCGGGGCCGGTTCACTGCGCAAACTCGCCGGTGCCGGCTCGCGGGGGGCCGGATCAGCCTTTTGCGCCACCGCACGGGCGGCCGTCTCTACCGCGTCGGGTTCCGCAAGTGGCGGGCGCGCAGCAGCCAATGCGCGGGCCGGTGCCGCAATGGCCTCGCCGCGGGCGGGCTCACTCTCTGCGCGCGGCGTCGACAACTGACGGGTCAAGTCGTACACGTAGTAGGGAGCCGCGTCCGACAAGCGCATGTCGCTCGGCAGGCTACGGGCCAGCAAGTCGCGGAAGCTGCCGACACCACCCCAGGCGGTACCGACGGTCTTGTCATGTCCGAGGACCCGGACAGCGCGGTCGGCCAAAGCCTCCAGCGGCACCGGCTGGCTCGCCTGCCGCACGGCCCCCAGAACTTCCGTCAAGATCTCTTTGCGCGCATCGCCGAGCATTTCCGGGCTGGGCAGGCCCTTCTCGACGCGCGGTGCCGGGGCCTCGAGGGCTTGGGGCGCATCATTGGCCATCAGAAGCGCCAGCAGATCGGCCTCGCGCACCTCGCCGTCGCTGATGGCGCGATAGGCGACCGCCGTCGTGTCGTTGGCATAGATGACGGTGCGCCGGGCATGCTGGCGCAAGCGGTGCAGCACGGGTGTGAAGTCACTGTCAGACGACAGAATGATGAACTCGTCGAAGTAGGTGTCGTGAAGCAGATAGTCCCGAAGATCCATGACCATACGGATATCGGCCGAATTCTTACCCTGTCCGGTGAGCGGCGGGCATTCGATGAGTTCGAAGCCGGCGCGTACGAAGTGATGGCGCACGAACGGGAACGATTGCATGTCGGTGGAATTGTCGCGGTCGTTCCGACGAGGGGCTGTCGAGCCGTAGCTGCGCTGCATCACGATCCGGCGCGGCATCGACAGGGGCAGGCCGTTGGTCGGCGTAATGAGGCTACCCGAAGCGATCGCTGACAGCCACGTGCCGGCGTCCTTGGCAAAGCGCTTGGCGGCTTCCTCGCTCTTGCGTCTCAGCGACAGATAGATGTTGTCGTAGTCGACGAACACCGTGCTGAGCAAAGACCCATCCAACTCCCGCTTCATGACTGACTGCCCCCGATTGCCTGGTTGTGCCGATCGCGCGGGAGGGTCATCCTCATCTGCCGAAGCTCGAAGTCGTCAGGCGTCGGGAGGGGTACCCTCGGGACGAAGTGACTGCGAACGTGGAGCAGGGTCGGGAGACTGGCCGATCGCGCTGGCCGCATCGCTCGAAACGCGAGACTTGACCGGCAGTCTCGTTGAGTCGCGGCGGGCGAACAAGGTAAGCCGGGTCACGGAATGGTGTTTCGAAATATTATCGCTTTATTTCAATGTTTTATCTCGCATCTGCGCATGCGATAAGCGGTGGAAAAAGCCGCGCGCTCCCGCCACGTGGGGCGTTGCCGCGTCATGGATACTTCACGGGCAAAATCCCGGCGGAGCCAATTCGAACCCTGCAAAGCTGAACCCCGGAGCCACCACACAGGTCACCAGCGCGTATTCGCCAACGCACTCGGCCATCTGCCAGTGACCGGCCGGCACGACGGCTTGCGGGCGCTCGCCGGCGATCAGGTCGTTGCCGAGGCGGATCGTGGTCACCGGACCTCCGGCGGCGGCGTGCGAGAGGAGGAGTGGGCTGCCCCGATGGAACAGCCAGCATTCGGTTGCATCGACGCGATGCCAGTCAGAGCGCTGGCCGGCCTGCAACAGGAAATAGATGGCCGTCGAGCGGGCACGGTCGGCCGCATCGCGCGCTGCGTCGCGGAACGTCTCGCGGTAGAAGCCACCTTCCGGATGGGGCGACAGGCCAAGCAGGGTGATGATGTCGACGGCGGTCATGTCGGAGGGGCCGCGCATCGGGTTATGCCCTGTCCTTGCGGCTGCGGATCTCGCTGAAGACCTGCCAGTCGTCAGCGCCACTCAGTCCAAGCGCCGCCTTCACGGCGGGCAGCCCCGCTCGTACGAACGGGTTGGTGGCCAGTTCCCGGGCGATCGTGGTCGGGATCGTGGGCTTGCCTAGGCTGCGCAGCGCGTCGATCTCGGCAATGCGGTCCCGAAGGTCCGTGTTGTCGGGCTCGATCGTGCGCGCGAAGCGGGCGTTCGACTGGGTGTACTCGTGCCCGCAATAGACCCGCGTGGGCGGCGGCAAGGCGGCCAGCTTGGCGAGCGAGCCCCACATCATGTCGTGGGTTCCTTCGAAGACGCGGCCGCACCCGAGCGCGAACAGCGTATCTCCGACGAATGCGACCTCCGCGTGCGGCAGCCAATAGGCGATGTGACCCAGCGTGTGTCCAGGCGTGTCCAGGACGCGCACCTCGCCGCCGCCGAACTGGAAGCTGTCGCCCTCGCCAACCGCCTGGTCGAGGCCGGGGATCTTCGCTGCCTCGGCGCGCGGACCGATGATCAAGCAGTGATGGCGCGCCTTCAACTCCAGGTGGCCGCCGGTATGGTCGGCATGGTGGTGCGTCGTCCAGATGTGGGTGAGACGCCAGCTTCTGGCCTGCAATTCCGCCTCGATGATCTCCGCGTCGGGACTGTCGATGGAAACGGTCTCGCCGGTTCGGCTGTCATGGATCAATACGCCGTAATTGTCGTCGAGGCAGACGAACTGGTGGATCTCGATCGCCATGGCGGCAGTGCTCCGTCGGCTGAATTCTGGCAAGATGGTCAGTCGCGTCGGCTTTGTCGCTCATCTTGGCGACGGTGTGAACCCTATCGCACGTGCGAGACGGCCACGCGGGGTGGCCGAGGTCTCGCCTTCACGGCGAAAACGTGCATCATCCGGCCCGTATGCCGGCATGCTGGCGCAGGACCAGGACCTTTCGAGCCCGACGATGCACAACGACGTCGCCGATCTGAGGGAGTTCTACGCCAGCGGGCTCGGCCAGGTGGCACGACGGCTCATTGCGACGCGCATCCGCGCGCGCTGGCGCACGCCCGGCATGGGCACCTTGATCGGGCTCGGCTATGCCGTACCCTACCTGTCGTCGTTTCGCGGCGAGGCGACACGGATCGGCGCTCTCATGCCGGTCATGCAGGGGGCTCTGGTGTGGCCGCGCGAGGGCCCAAAGCAGTCGGTTCTCGTGGAGGACGACGATCTGCCACTGGCTGACTGCTCGGTCGATCGCCTGCTCGTCGTGCACGGGCTGGAAACAGCCGGTAGCGATACCGCGATGCTGCGCGAGTTGTGGCGCGTGCTGGCTCCCGATGGCCGGTTGCTGCTGGTCGTGCCCAATCGCCGGGGGCTGTGGGCCCGCACCGACCGCACACCGTTCGGACACGGCCGCCCTTATTCTCGCGGCCAAGTCGAGACCATGCTCAGAGCGGCCCTGTTCACGCCCATCGAATGGTCGGCGGCGCTCTACGTCCCGCCGTTCTCGCGCGACACGCTGCTCAAGACGGCGGTGGCCTGGGAGCGTATGGGGGCCCGTGTCCTGCCGGGCTTTGCCGGCGTCATCATCGTGGAAGCCACCAAGGAGTTGATGGCCCCATTGAAGGTCAAGCGGAGGATCCGCGTGCTGCCTGATCTCGTGCCGGCGGGCGGCAGGTTGGCGGGCGCTGTCCGCGGCGAGGCTTGAAAAGCCACCCTGTCGGCACGACCTCGGGCGTGGTAGAGGCGACCCCGGCGCAAATTCAGCAGCAACTCGGCAGGTGGTGACATGGCGGTTCCGGCATTGCAGAAGCTCGACAAGGCGTTGGCGCAGGTGCGCGATCTCGGGCTCAAGGTCGAGCAACCGGGAGGGCCGTCGCCGATCGCGGGCCTGCTCGAGGAGATCTACGACCTAGATCAGGACAGCGTGACCATCATCGCCAAGACCGTCGACCAGACGGGGGTTTTCAACGAGATCGTGCGCAACGAGATCGCCGAGATGACGATTGGCGCGCGCTATGAGGAAATCGTCAACGATTTCAATTCGATCAGGGACGACGCCAAGCGGCTCGTCGATCAACTCGCCGATGGCCAGATCAATACGTTCGAGCGGGTGTCGAATGTCTGGATGAAGGTTCGGCGCGGCGATATCGCCGACCGCTTCGACGAGATCCGGCACGTGTACCTCGAAGTTGCCCGCGACGCCAAAGACCAGATCGTGCGCGAAGGCCGTATCCTGGATGCCTACAACGACTTCCGCGGGGCCTACAAGCAAGCGCAGGTCCTGTCACTCAAAGTGCTCCAAAAGGCCGAGAAGCAACTGGCTGCCGCCAAAAAGGAACTGGAGAAGGCCGCCAAGGTCGTCGACGACTACAAGGGCGAGGACCTGTCCCAGCGGGCCGAACTGGAGATGGCGCGAGACGAGCAAATCCGCGCTCTGCAAGACGAAGAGAAGCGGTACCAGATCGCCAAGGACCTCGCCGACAACCTGACCGTCGGCTACAACACGTCCGAGGTCATCATGAGTAGGCTTATGCAGACGACGAGCGCGAAGGAGCGCGTCTATCAGCAGTCGGTCAGCTTTTTCGCAACCAACGACGCCGTCCTGACGGCCTTGAAGGCGTCCTTCACGGGATTGTTCGGATTGCATGAGGCCACCCGCACCCTGGAGAGCATGAAGAAAGGTGTCGAGGAGAGCCTCGAGACCTTGTCGGAGATCGGCGACAAAGTGCAAGAGGCCGCCGTCCGGGCCGGTTACGGGCCGACCGTGCGCGTAGAAAGTGTCAAGAAGCTCGTCGATTCCGTCGTCGGCTTTCAGGTTCGCTCACGCGAGATCATCGACGAGATGCGCAAGCTCGCCACGCGAAACTCCGAGGAAATCCGCGAGGCCGTGGAGGACGGCAAGCGCCGGCTCGCACGCGTTGCCGCCGAAGGCGACGCCTTCCTTCACAAGGGCTGAGAGCCGTGCATGGGCCGACCAGGCCACGGATCTGATCGGCCGACCTCATGACGAGTGAACCACCCATGGCCGCTCCAGCAACGACTTCCGGCCCGGCGCCGCTCGACGACGTCATGATCGCCATGGACGTCGTCGATACCTTGCGACACGACGAGCGGCTCGTTGACCGCGAACTCAATGAGGTCGACCGCCGCAAGGCGCTGATCGAGCGGCTGCGAGAGATCTACCGGGGACAGGGCATCGACGTGCCCGATCGGATTCTGGAAGAGGGCGTAGCGGCTCTCGAGGCGGATCGCTTCGTCTACAAGCCGCCTCGTGACGGCCTTCAGGCAAGACTGGCCCGGCTTTACGTCTCGCGCGGCTCCTGGGGTCTTTATCTGGTGGGTGCGCTGGCTGGGCTGGCGGCGCTGGCGATCGGCAACTTCGTGGTGTTCGAATGGCCCGCGCAGAAGGCCGCCGAGGACGCACGCATCGAACTCGCGCAGATCCTTCCACAAGAGATCGACCGGCTGTCAGCCGATATCACCGTGGAAGCCAAAGTCGCCGGGATCGCAGAGCAGGCTGCCGCGCTGGCACTGACGGGGCGCAACGCGGCGAAGGCGGGCGACCGGGCGACAGCGCAGGCAAGTCGCGACGACTTGAAGCACATGCTGTCGGAGCTGCGTGCCGCCTACACCATTCGCATCGTCAGCCGGCGCGGCGAACTGACAGGGCTATGGCGCATCCCGAAGGCCAATCCCGACGCCTACAACTATTATCTCGTCGTGGAGGCGATCGGTCGCGATGGCAAGGTGATCCCTCAGACGATCCTCAACGAGGAAACGGGGCAGCGCGATACGGTCCAGACCTGGGCGGTCAGGGTTCCGCGCGACGTGCTATCGAAAGTCGAGGCCGACAAGAAGGACGACGGCATCGTGCAGGCCGCCGAGGTGGGCCGCAAGACGCGCGGGCGTATCGACCGGGAGTGGTCGATCGCGATTTCAGGCGGCATGATCACGCGCTGGTAGGGGCACCATGACAACGGGTCGGCAGACGCTCGAGGAGATCGAGGCGGCGATAGGCAAGCTCGGCCGGCGCGAGGATGAGCTTGGCTGGGGACTCGCCGCTGCCACGTCCGCACGCGCCGACCGGCTGCGCGACCGAGCCGCGCTCGTGCGGCGGTTTGCCGAGGTGCGTGTGAGAAGCGCGCTCTCGGACGGGGTCGTCGACGAGGCCGACCGGCTGGAAAGCGATGTTGCGCTCATACTGGCAGGCCGTCAGCGGACGATCGCCAGCGTTGCCGCGCGCAAGGCGGATGCCGACGAACGGCATGCGGGCCTGCTGGCCGAGAGCACTGCGGCTCTCGTGGCGATCGCTGATCTCGAGGATCGGCTCGATGATCTCGCCGGTGAGGCGCGGGCGAGCCTTGCCTCCGATCCGGTCTATGTCGCGGCGGTCGGCCGCCGCGACGAACTGTCTGGCCACCGCGAAAAGGCAGCCCAGAAACTCGATCAGGCGCGCCTCGACCGCGCCCGGAAGGGGGCGGTGTTCGAGGCGGATCCGCTGTTCATGTACCTGTGGCGTCGCAGCTACCGGCAGGGGGCCAGCTATGCGCCACATCCCCTCATCCGCTGGCTCGACGACTGGGTTGCCGGGCTCGTGCGCTACAACGAGGCCCGTGCCAACTATACGCTGCTGACCGAAATTCCCGAGCGCCTGGGCCAGCACCTCGAGCGGCTCGAGGCGGACCTCGCTGCAGTCACGGCGCAGGTCGAGGCGATCGAAGCGCAGCGGATCGCGCACACCGATGCCGGGGACCTCACCGGCCAGCTCCGGGCGGCCCGGGGGCGGCAACGCGATATCGACGCTCAGCTCGCCGCCGTCGAAGCGGAGGTGAAGGCGGCCGCCGGAGACCTCAATCGCTATGCGCAAGGTGCCGACGACAGCTACCGGCAGACGATCGAGACCCTGGCTGGGTTTCTCGACCGCGAGCGTTATGAGCGGCTGGTCAACGAAGCGCGTGCCTCGAGCGAGCCCGAGGACGACGAACTTGCTGTCAAAATCGGGGCCATCGACCGCGAGATCGGGACACTCGACGCGGAGGCTCGCGAGAAATCGGCTGAACTCGACAAGCTGTCACGCCGGCGCGACGACCTCGTCAAGGTCGCGGCTGATTTTCGGCGCAAGTCCTATCATCAGCCAGGCTCGGTGTTCGAGCCGGACTTCGACCTCGACGACCTTCTGGGCGAGGTGGTGAAGGGCGTTTTGACGGCCGCCGAGTACTATGCCCGGACACGCGCGCGCCAGCACTGGAAGAGCCGCCCGGCAGATGCCTTCCGGCGCAAGTCAGGATTTCCACCGTTCGACTTCGACATCGGGAGCTTGGGTAGAGGGGGCCGTGGCCGCGGCGGCGGCGGTGGCGGTGACTTCAAGACCGGTGGCGGGTTCTGAGACAGGCGCGCCGGCCGTTCAAACCGCGGTGTCTCGGACGCCGCTGAAAAGCCAGCCTCGTGTGATTGATGTTACTCGTGTCGTTCAGATCGCGAACTCGTTCGGTGCCAGCCGCAGAGCGAGACGAATTTCGCGATCTCGACGCTAGGTCCGGTTAGAATTCAACCTCAAGCTCGACCATTTCCTCCGGCTCGGCCTGGGCGTCGGCCGTCCACTCCTGCAGGAGCGGCCAAGCGAGGATGCGCTCTGCGTAGGCGGCAAGCTGGCCCTCGAGGGGGACCGAATAGGTCTGGAAGCGCGTGCAGACCGGCGCATACATGGCGTCGGCCATGCTCAGTTTGCCGAACAGGTAGGGGCCGCCGTAGGTGTCCAGGCACTCCGTCCAGATGGTCTTGATGCGCTCGATGTCGGGGCGGGCCCCCGAGAACACCTTGAACTTCTGGTGGCGTGCCTTGAGGTTCATCGGCAGGGCTGAACGCAGATTGTAAAAACCGGAGTGCATCTCGCCGCAGATTGCGCGACAGTGGGCCCGGTGCGCCTGATTGCTCGGCAGCAGGTGCGCGTCGGGTGCGATCTCGTTCAGATATTCGCTGATCGCGAGTGTATCCCATACCGTGATCGGGCCATGCGTCAGGCGGGGCACCCGGACCGACGGCGACAGCAGTAGCAGTTCCTGGCGGACGCCCGGGTCGTCGATCGCGACCGGTTGCTCGTCGAACTCCAGCCCGGCCATCTTACACAACAGCCATCCGCGCAGGGACCACGACGAATAGTTCTTCGATGATATCGTCAGTGTTGCGCGTGTCATGGCCGTCGAGCACCCGTTGTCGTCAAGAGCCTGATTGCCGAAAGTTTGAGCGTGGTTGCTCTATATTGCGGCAAGGTATTGCGTTGCATGCCGAAATTGTAGTCGTCTACAGTCGGTGTATTCGCTTCTGGCTGGACGTGCAGCAACTATCGAGCCAGCCGCTCAGGGTGTCGGGGAAATCATGCTCTATCAGGCCTATCAGGCACACGACGACGTCCTGTCTCCATTCCGGCACTTCGCGGCCTCGACGGTCGCGTTGGCGAGCCCCTTGCGCGCCGGGGCCCATTGGTTTGGGGCGCGCGAGTACGCGGCCTTCCTCGAGATGATGGCCCGCTTCAAGCTGACCCACACGAGGCCGGCGTTCGATATTTCCAGCGTCCGGTCTGGCAACGGCGATACGCGGGTCATCGAGGAGGTGGTGCTGGCGCTGCCGTTCGGCAACCTCGTGCATTTTCGCAAGGACAGTGAAACGCCGCAGCCGGCCGTACTGGTAATTGCCCCGCTGTCGGGGCATTTTTCGACGCTGCTGACCGGCACGGTGAAAACGCTGCTCGCAGATCACGACGTCTACATCACCGACTGGCTCAACGCGCGTGACGTCCCGCTGTCGGCGGGCGACTTCGGGATCGACGACTATGTCGCCTACATCATCCGGTTTCTCGAGGCGATCGGTCCGGGCGCGCACATCCTGGCGGTCTGCCAGCCTTGCGTGCAGGCGCTTGTCGCAACCGCCGTCATGGCATCCGACAACAACCCGTGCGCGCCGCGCTCGATGACGCTGATGGCCGGTCCGGTCGACCCACGAGAGAGCCCGACCAAGGTCAACGAACTGGCCGTGGCGAAGGCGCTGAGCTGGTTCGAAAGCATGGTGATCGCCCGGGTGCCGGAGCGATATCCGGGGGCCCAGCGCCGCGTCTATCCGGGCTTCCTCCAGTTGACTGCATTCGTCAGCATGAACATGCAGCGCCATGTCGAGGCGCATCGCAAAATGTATGCCCATCTGGCGGCGGGCGAGATCGCCGAGGCCGAGAAGATCAAGACGTTCTACGACGAGTATTTCGCCGTGCTCGATATGACGGCGGAATTCTATATCGAGACGATAGACCGGGTGTTTCACCGCGCCGACCTGCCCCAGGGCCGGTTCACCTTTCGCGGCCGGGTGGTCGACCCGGCGGCGATCCGCAAGACGGCGCTGCTGACGGTCGAGGGCGGGCGCGACGATATCTGCGGGCTCGGCCAGACGTCGGCGGCGCATGATCTGTGCACATCGCTGCGCCCGCATCTCAAGCGTCACCATCTGCAAGCCAACGTCGGCCACTACGGCGTGTTCAATGGCAAGAGATGGGAGCGCGAAATCTATCCCGTCGTGCGGAATTTTATTCTGGCGCTGGAGTAACGAACGGGGTCGATGCGGACGGGCGTCGGCTAATTTCGATCAAGCGTAAAGGCGAATGCACATCCGCACCCAGTTGCGAGAGTCGATCGGGGTTTACTGCAGCACTAAGAAGTAACGGTAGTACTTCGAAACCGTTGTCTCTGGTGCTGCGCAATTCTCCCGTTACATACGCCGGTCGGGCCGCAACCCGCCCAAGGCTTGGTAAGGACTCGGCAATCCAGGCACGATCCTGGGCCTAGAGGCTAAAAACTCAACAAACGACCTCATGACGAAGGCAGCGTTCAATGCCGCCTGCTTTTTGGCCTGGACTTTTAGAAATGGATCTTCGTGTAGGCTGTGACAGGCAAAATCAGAAATTCCCTTGATCACCATTGCCTCGACGAAGTGTTTAGGGCGTCGATCAAATTTTTGGTGATATTCGACAGCCTTCATGAAGCCGCCAGATTCCATTTCGACGGCGACAAGGTCTCTGTCATTTTCCAGTAGCTTGTCACGCGTTTGCTCGCACTCGAGGATTGCGCCAACATTGTAGTAGCGGCCGTGTATCAATTTCGGGCCGGGCTTTGCATTGGACGCATTAGTCGACGTCGGAGTATCAAAGGAGAAAGTCCCGCGGAAGGTTCCGAACTCGGTCTGCACTGTAGGGGTGACCTTAAGGTCGCGGTTCCTACGCCCAACGTTGTAGCCAGTGTCGATCCGATAGAATTCCTGATGAGAG
Source organism: Hyphomicrobiaceae bacterium (assembly GCA_033765285.1). GTDB lineage: Bacteria > Pseudomonadota > Alphaproteobacteria > Rhizobiales > Hyphomicrobiaceae > Filomicrobium. Next base: position 214,335 of record JANRIE010000057.1, read on the forward strand.
ATGCCGGAACTCGCGATGACGTCGCCAATGTTCGCACGCGCAGGATTCATGCCACCAGCTATACCGACTAAAAACACAAAGACAGGGTTGTATCGTGCCAGAAAATTAGTGGTCTCCATAGCGCAGTGCAGATTGCCGTCTTGGCCCAGAATTCTCAGAGCAATCTTGTAGGAGCCTGCGGCACCGTTTCTTGTTCCTGAAACCTCATAGATCTCAGTTCCGTCGGGACGAATCGCCGGACCGTCGTTGATCAATTTTTGTAGCTCGGCTCGAATTGCTGGTGCCTCATAATCGGTTGTTACACCAATAATTCCAAACTGACAAATAGGCGGGTCGAGCATCGTGAGATTCAAAACCTTCACCATAAGTCCAAGACGGCGAGAAGGGATGTGTGGTTAACGCATCTGCTTTGAATTCGGGATTATAAGTCTCACTTGAGTTGCGCCGTATCGTTCTCGGATCTTTTCCTTCAATTCTCCATTGATCATCCTGGAAATGCTCGATGCTTCTTCGCGCATAAGAATCCCAACATCAAAGTACGCCCAGACGCAGCCGTCGCCACCGGCCACTAATTCAAGAGGCTTGCCGAAGAGTTGCTCCATGTCCGCCCAGAACGAAGTGATCTTGCTTGCGTGCATCCAGGATGGTTCACCGCTGAACTCGACGAAAAGGATGTTCTTGTCAATTGGGGGCTTGCGCCGCTTTCCTTCGAAGGCGAGCAACAGAAGGTCTTGCACAGTAAAATGGCTCGTAGAGTTAGAACTTTTTTCGTGTTCCATCATGTCAATTTTCAACGGTTAAATTGCATCGAATCATTACTTCTTTGCTGTTCTTCAGTCAAGGCGCTGTCGGTGACTGGTCCCAAGGTGCCATTGCAACTGTGGCCGTCTGGCATGGCGGCTTTTTGCGCTACCCGCGCCGCTTGCGGCGCAAGCGGAACACGGCCTTCTCGCCAAACAGGTTCTGGAGGCTGACCGAGCGCTTGATCGGCAGGCGGCGCCCGTCGGAATTGAAGGCGACCGCTTCCTCGATTTCGGCCTCGAGCGCGTCGCACAGGTCGACAAAATCGCGGATCGTGCAGAGGTGCGCGTCCGGGCTGTCGTACCATTCCTCTGGCAGGCTTTCCGTCTTCGGCATGCGGCCGTGGAGAAGTATCTCCATGCGAATCTTCCAGTGACCGAAATTGGGAAACGAAATGATCGCGTGGCGGCCAATGCGCAGCAGGTTCTCCAATACGACGCGCGGACGCTGGGTCGCCTGGATCGTCAGCGACAGGATCGCATAGTCGAAGGCCTGGTCGGGATAGTGAGCCAGGTCGCGGTCGGCATCACCCTGGATCACGGATAGACCGCGCTTCACGCAGGCGTTGACCTTCTCCCTGGACAGTTCCACGCCGCGCCCGTCAACCGCCTTTGTATCGGCCAGCAGTTGCAGCAGCGCGCCGTCGCCGCAGCCGACGTCGAGAACACGGGAGCCTGGTGCCACCATCTCCGCTATCAGCAGGTGGTCGACGCGGTGCGTCGCCGCGGGCCCGTCGGTCGGTGTCGTCAGCACAGTCGGTCGTCCTTTGGTTCGCGCGTGTCCCGATCTCCGCGGCGAAGCCAGCCGGAACACGCGGTCGGGGGCAACGTTATACCTGGAGCCCCCGCCGCGCCGCGCACGAGCCGATGAAGCCGCGGATGGTGGCGAAGAATTCGGGCTCCTCCAGCAGAAAGGCATCGTGGCCCTTGGTGCTGTCGATTTCCACATAGGACACATTGGCGGCCACGGCGTTCAGGGCCTGAACGATCTCGCGACTTTCGCGGGGCGGATACAGCCAGTCGGAGGTGAACGAGACGACGCAGAACCGTGTTTTTGTTCCGCGAAACGCCCCAGCCAGCACGTCGCCGTGTTCGGCGGCCATGTCGAAATAGTCCATGGCGCGGGTGATGTAGAGATAGCTGTTGGCATCGAACCGGTCGACGAACGTCGACCCCTGATGTCGCAGATAGCTTTCGATCTGGAAGTCGGCCCCAAAGGAAAACGTGCGATCGGCACCGCCTTGCAGGCGGCGGCCGAACTTTTCATGCAAGGCTTCCTCGGACAGATAGGTGATGTGGGCGGCCATGCGGGCCACCGCTAGGCCGCGGCGCGGGACCTTGTCGTGGGCGTAATAGTCACCCTTCTCCCAGTCGGGATCGGCCATCACGGCCTGGCGGCCGACCTCGTGGAACGCAATGTTCTGGGCGGAATGCCAGGGGGCGGTGGCGATCGGCGCACAGGAAAAGACTCGATCGGAATAACGCGAGGCCCATTCCAGAACCTGCATGCCGCCCATCGACCCCCCAATGACGCAGAACAACTGGTCGATGCCGAGGTGGTCAATCAGGCGGGCTTGGGCGTCCACCATGTCGCCGATGGTGATGACGGGAAAGTCGAGCCCGAAGGGACGGCCCGTGGCCGGATCAAGAGAGGCCGGCCCAGTGGAGCCCATGCAGCCGCCCAGGATATTGGAGCAGATGACGAAAAAGCGGTTGGTGTCGATCGGCAGGCCAGGGCCGATCAGCGTCTTCCACCAGCCCTCCTTGCGCGTGATCGGGTGGGGACTTGCCACGTACTGGTCACCGGTGAGGGCGTGGCAGACGAGGACGGCGTTGGACTTGTCGGCGTTCATCGCGCCATAGGTCTTGTAGGCGATGCGGAATGGACCAAGGTTGCGTCCGCAGTCGAGCTGCAGCGGTTCGCTCGCGGGGAAATCGACGAACTCGCTGATGGGCTCGCGCATGACCCGGTAGCGCTCGGCGAGCGGTGAGGCGCTCGCGGCGTGCGCTGTGGGCTGCGGTTCGCGCCGCTGCGGTGTGATGGGGGACATGATGGCGCGCCCTCTTCGTCCAAACGCATCTACCCGCCGTCACTGGACAGGTCCGGGCGCTGGGCAGAGCGCGCGGCCTGTTTAGCGAGTTGTTTTACGTGGCTGCAAGCCGGCCGGCCAAATCACCACGGATCGAGGCTGTGGGATATCGGACGGGGGGCGGCACCGTCAAGGGTGGCGGCGGGTGGGCGGCCGTGGGGTCTTTGCTTTCGGTGCAGGGGTCGTCTATCTAGCGTTGATCGCAATGCACGCACCGTGCGCGCCCGAAAGCCTTTCGCCATGCTGACGCCAAAGCCCGGAATTCTCGATATCGAAGCCTACGTGCCGGGTGACAGCCACGGCGGCGGGGCGGGTCGACAAATCAAGCTCTCGTCCAACGAAACGCCTCTGGGGCCGAGCCCCAGCGCCGTGGCCGCCTATCGCGAGGCGGCGCTCAACCTCGAGCGCTATCCCGACGGTTCGGCACGGGACCTGCGCGAGGCGATCGGCGAGGTGCACCGGCTCGACCCGGCGCGCATCGTGTGTGGTGCCGGTTCGGACGAACTTCTGAGCCTGCTGGCGCACGCCTATATCGGGGAGGGCGATGAAGGGCTGTATTCGCAACATGGCTTCCTGGTCTATCCGATCGCGATCAGGGCCAACGGCGGCACGCCGGTCGCCGCGCCCGAGACCGCCGGTCTCGTCGCCGACGTCGACGCCTTGCTGGAGCGCGTCACCGCCCACACGCGCGCGGTTTTCCTGGCCAATCCCAACAACCCGACCGGGACCTATCTTCCCTACGAGGAGGTGCTTCGGTTGCGCGCGGGGTTGCCGGAGGACGTGCTGCTCGTGCTCGACGGAGCCTATGCCGAATATGTCACGGCCGACGACTATGAGGACGGCAGCGGCCTCGTCACCGATACCGCCAACACGGTGATGACGCGCACGTTCTCCAAGGCTTATGGGCTGGCGGCCCTGCGGATCGGCTGGGCCTATTGTCCGCCGGGCATCGCGGATGTGCTGAACCGGATCCGCGGGCCATTCAACCTGTCGGCTCCTTCGATTGCCGCTGGGGCCGCCGCAATGCGGGACACCGATCATGTCGCGGCGGCGGTTGCGCACAACACGACATGGCTGGCGTGGACAACTCGCGAAATCGCGCGGCTCGGCCTGGCCGTCACTCCGAGCGTGGCAAACTTCCTGCTGATGCATTTTCCCGCCGATGGGGTCAGTGCCATCGACGCCGATGCGGCGCTCAGGGCGCGCGGGATCATCCTGCGGCGGGTGGGCGCTTATGGCTTTCCTCATGCGTTGCGGCTCACCATAGGGACGCAGGCCGAGTGCGAGACGGTTGTCGAGGCGCTGGCCGACATTCTGGCTCAAGGGCGCGGGAGAACGGCGGCGCGATGACCGTTCACCCGTCTCAGTCCCCGATGTTCGAGCGCATGGCGCTGATCGGGATCGGCCTCATCGGCTCCTCGATCAGCCACGCGGCTAGGAGGTCCGGGCTTGTTGCCTCCATTACCGGGTCCGCGCGGACCATGGATACCGTGGCCACGGCGCTCGAGCTCAATCTCATCGACGAGGGCTATGAGGACGCTGCCGACGCCGTCGCGGGTGCCGACCTCGTGGTCGTTTGCGCGCCGGTCGGGGCGTGCGGGCCAATCGCCGAGCGCATAGGTCCCTGCCTCGCGCCCGGTGCGATCCTGACCGACGTGGGGTCCGTGAAGGCGGCGATCGTCCGGGACATGGCCCCCCACGTGCCGGCCGGGGTGCATCTCGTGCCGGGCCATCCGATCGCAGGGACCGAGCATTCGGGTCCTGAAGCGGGGTTTGCCGAGCTGTTCGACAGCCGCTGGTGCATCCTGACGCCGGGACCGGAAACGGACAGCGCGGCCGTTGCCAAACTGAAAGCGTTCTGGGAGGGGCTCGGCAGCGAAGTCGAGATCATGAGCCCGGAACACCATGACCTCGTGCTCGCCATCACCAGCCACGTGCCACACCTCATTGCCTTCAATATCGTCAATACCGCCCGCCATCTGGAACAGGTGACGCAAAGCGAGGTGATCAAGTATTCGGCCGGCGGTTTTCGCGACTTCACGCGCATCGCCGCCTCCGACCCGACGATGTGGCGTGACGTGTTTCTCAACAACAAGGATGCGGTGCTGGAAATGCTCGGTCGCTTCAGCGAGGATCTGACCGCGCTGCAGAGGGCGATCCGGTTTGGCGACGGCGAGACGCTGCACAAGCTGTTTGCGGACGCCCGCACGGTCCGCCGTGGCATCATCGAGGCGGGCCAGGACACCGCCGCGCCGAGCTTCGGGCGACCCAAGGGCGATGGAACCGGTCCGGCGGGCGCATAGGTCGAGTGCACACTGACAGGGTGCGCGTCGTCTCGCGTGATGATGTGACCGAAGGGCATCCCTCGCTGCGTTTCATCGCGGCTCCACAGGTTGCTGCCGCTGGCCTTTTGGCGAACGCCCCACATCGTGGCAGGCTGTGAACAGGGCGCGCGTCACCTGATCATCTGCCGCGGGCACCCCAGCCGCTTGTTCACGACGAGGACGATGATGACTAATCGGCCCGATCAACCGGGGGTGGCGTGTGACTTGCCCGCGATAGGTCTCGACATCCTGGGGCAGTTCGCCGGGCAGCGGTTCGGTTGCGTTCTTGCCGATCCTCCCTGGCAGTTCGAAAACCGCACGGGGAAAGTCGCGCCTGAGCATCGTCGCCTTTCGCGATATGGGACGCTGGGGCTCGGGGATATCGAGGCGCTTCCCATTTCAGAGATCGTCGCGGATCGCGCGCATCTCTATCTGTGGGTGCCAAACGCCCTTTTGCCTGAGGGGCTTGCGGTGATGCGCGCCTGGGGCTTCACCTACAAAAGCAATATCGTCTGGCACAAAATCCGCAAAGATGGCGGGCCCGACGGTCGCGGCGTGGGGTTCTATTTTCGGAATACGACCGAGCTGGTTCTGTTCGGGACGCGCGGCAAAGATGTCCGCACGCTGCCGCCTGGCCGCAGACAGGTCAATATCCTGAAGACCATGAAGCGCGAGCACTCGAGAAAACCCGACGAACTCTACGAGGTCATCGAGGCGTGCAGTTGGGGCCCGCGGCTCGAGTTGTTCGCCAGGGGGCAGCGGAGCGGCTGGTCCGCCTGGGGAGATCAGTCCGAGACGTATGCGCCGAGCTGGTCCACATACGCCAACTCCTCCGCGTCGGGTTCGGCCGACGTCGTGCGCCCTGCCGACTCCCTGGCGCAATTGCCCTTGCCAAGGCGCAAAGCGACGGAGCGATTGAAGCTCGCGTAGTTCGTCTACTCGGCTATCGTCCCACTTGGCGACGGCTGCTGGCGGGCCAACATCCGCCGCGCGCGGGATCACCCACATCGAAAGACCTGATGCGGCAACCGGACGACGATCCGGCCGCCGGAGTCACTGCGGTGGACGCGCCGAGATGATCTGCAGAGCCTCACGGTCGCGCAGGATGCCGGCCTTGTCAGCGCACATCTGCTTCGTGGCGGGGGTGCATTCGATGGTGACGCGGTACGGCACGCCGCCGAACTTCTCCAGCGAGTATTCTGCCAGGATGCCCTCCATGCCCTCCTCGACATTGCTGTCGATCACGTTGACTTCGGGCTCGACGGCGGCACCTTGCGGCGGCGTATAAATTTTGGTGTCGGCGGGAAGATCGCGCTGCACCCTCAGATCGCCGTCGATTGTCACAGTTACGTCGCCATACGTGTCGACAATAGTGTACCAGACCGGATTGTCGGGATCGGTGACGATCTGGCGCTTGCGGGGCGGCAAGGCCTCGGCCGAAAAGGCGCGATTGACGAGCCCAGGGGGGCGATCGAAGGCGATGACAGGCAGTTTGAGGCGGCTCAGTACGGCCTGGTCACCGGGCGTCAGGGATTGCAGCGACTGGCTGCGCTTCTCCTGTACAAAGGACGTGATCTCTGGATCGACCCAATCCACCTTGACTTGGGAGGGGGGCGCGCCCTTGCCACCCGCGGCAGTCTGTGCGTGGATACCGCCAGCCATCGCCAGGGTACTGGCCACGGCCAGGCAGGAAAGTCCCAGTGCCGAGAAGGTTCTGCTCATGTCCGGCTCCCTGAAGCGTGTCGGCCACAGGCCGATGGAATTGATGATGTCGTGCCTTGGAGGTCGCATACGTCCATGACCTCATGCAAGCCTGCAGTTAGGGCAGTGGCGGGATCGCCGCCGGCCAACATAAAGCCCGCGCTTGACGGTGATATTGCGACGACGACGTTGATGGGGGGAAGCGTGCTCAACGTGATCAGATTGTTCGCCACCGGTCTGTCGGTCCTGACGCTGGTGACCGCCGTTCCAGGCACATCGGCCATGGCGCTCGATTTCTCCAGGCCGGCGCTGTTGGGGGCGGCCCTGCAATCCCCGCACGGCAAGGCGCACCCAGATGCGGGCTCGAACTTCGAAGTCGGCGGCCGGTGTGCGTCGAAGCCATCGGCCGATCGAGCCGGAGTGGCAGCCCGCGGTCTCGTCCATCCGATCCGGTGCGATGTGCCGCCCGGCGGCCTGCCGTCGATCGTCCCGCTGCCGATCGCCGAACCTGCACCAGCACCACAGCCCACCGACACCGCAGAGCCCGTGCCGCCACAGCCGGTTCCAGCGCCCGCGCCAACGGCACCCGGCCAGCAGCCTCAGACGCCGTCGCCGACGCCCGTCGTCGATCCGGCACCTGCTCCCAAGCCGCCCGCGATCACCGACATGGGTTTTCGCTACTACCCGCCTGGCGACCTCGTCCCGCAGGACTCTGGCCGCGGTCGCAAGGACCGGAAGGTCTGGCTGCCGGACATGATCTACCCGCTGAAGCTCGCCGGCAGCGAGCACGCCTACATGAACTCCCAGATCTGGGGCTACGGTGGCGGTGGTTGGGGCGGGAAAGGCGCGGCAGGCGGCGGCGAATGCGACCCGCGCAACTACGACCCCACCAAGCAGCGCGACAACTATTGCGAGGTGCGCAGCCACGGGATGCCGCTGTGCCCCGCCGGGAAGGGTCACCAGGGCCAGGACATCCGCCCCTCGACATGTGTCGACAACAAGTGGGAGGCGGTCGCTGTCGTCGACGGCGTGATCGACCTCGTCACCTCCAACACGACCGTCCGCCTGAAAGCCAACGACGGTACGCAGTACCGTTATCTGCACATGCACCCGGCCTCGATCACCGTGAAAGTCGGGCAGAAGGTGAAGCAGGGCCAGACCCTGGGTCGCGTGTCCCGCTACATGAACGGTAGCATCCAGACGACACGCCACCTGCATTTCGACGTTCTCCAGACTGTTCGGACCTCAGCCGGCAAAACGATGACCGTGTTCGTCCCGACGTGGACCTCCCTCATCGCGTCCTACAGGAAGGCCAAGGGTCTCGATGCGGGGATTGATGCCGACGGCAACCTGATCGCCGATCCCGCTTACGAAATCGGCGCGGTGGCACCCAAGCCGCCGGAACCGCTGCCGACACCGCCCGAGCCACCGAAGCCCGCCGAGCCGGCCCCCGCGCCAGCGCCAGCGGAGCCGCCGAAGCCCGCCGAGCCGGCCCCCGCGCCAGCGCCAGCGGAGCCGCCGAAGCCCGCCGAGCCGGCCCCCGCGCCAGCGCCAGCGGAGCCGCCG
>JANRIE010000072.1:0-12370 GCA_033765285.1 Hyphomicrobiaceae bacterium
AGCAGCGTGAGTTCGCGGCTCTGCCGAGGATGGCAGCTCGCCCTCCAGCAGCTGCCAGTCGGGCATCGGCAGACGCAATTTTCCGCTTACCACCCAACCGCGTAGGATTCATCTCGAGGGGCGACCGGCAGCCTTGGGCCAAGCGCAGATACAGGCGCGAACGCGAGTCGCTCGTCGTGACCGCATCGCATTCGATGTGTTTCTGATCACCCGCCATGCCGTGCCTGACTACTGCAGAAGCCGTGAAGTCAGCACGAAGTCACCCCCTCTAGTGCCGAAGCGGGCAGATTGCGTCGGGGCGTCGCCTGCCCCCGAAGCACGAAAGCCGGTGGTGGCCGCACGCCCGGCGCCGCCGAGCTCCGCACTGAGCTTCGGCACGCTCTCCTGGACATACGCAACCAACTCCGAGAGCTCGATCATGCCGTTCCCGCTACGGTCGCCATGACGCAGCGCGCCAAGCAGGGCAAATGTGAAGACGCCGTGGCCCTTGTAGCCTTCGAGCGCCGGCTTGCCGCTCGCTGCAGCGGTCAGAATTGGCCGCCCCGTGGCTTCGTGAAGCCGTCCGACGGCAGCGTCTGCGCCGCGCCCGTCGCGCGAGCGCGCGTATCCCTGCACGAGAGCACCGCTCTCACACGTGTCAAGCAGTATCAGCGCGCGGCGTGCCTTGATGCGGTTCGACAGCCAGTCCTGCAGCCGGTCCTGGCCGATCGCATCGCGGGAAAGGTATCCGCTGCCACTCTGGAAATCTTGCGGGATGACGTAGAACCGTCCGTTCTCGGATGCACCGTGCGCGGCAATGAAAAGCACGAACGTGTCGCGCGAATGGACCTCGCCCGCGAGCCTGTCGACAATGCGATCGAGATTGGCGCGCGTCGCCTGCGCATCAAGGGCGAGCGTTACGTTCACGCTTGCGTAGTCGGCCATTGCCGCACGCTTCAGGTCGCCGGCGAGCGTGGTCGCGTCCTTGACCGCGAGAGCGAGTGGACCGAAGCGAAGGAGATCGTTGCCGCGTCGAACGCCTTCGTCGACATAGGAATTGATACCGACGGCGAGTATGTGCAGCTTCGGCTTCTTCCCACCGGTCCAGTCTTTCGCCGTGATCGAGGTGCGGGCCGGCACCGATGCCAGCAGATCACCTGCGTTGTAGGCCACCACCTCGACGATATTTTCGCCAGCATCGAGAGCAAGCTGTTGCGTCAGCGTGATCTCCGCGCCACGTGACGCAGGCTTGGCGGCAACTGCGGCAGTCACGCCATTGACCCGCCATTCGACACGTCCAATCCCTTTGCCACGATCGATGATTCGGGCCTGCAGGGTGACGAGATCGCCCATGGCTCGGTTGCCTTCGAGGCGCGGCAGGATTGCGACTGTGGGCGCCGGCCCACTGGCGAGAACCTTGTCCAGATTGACGACCTTGGCCGCCTCGCGCACCTCGCCGTTTGCGTCGCCGGCGATCGTCTCGCGCACCAGATCGGGATTGTATAGGGACTGATGCACCTGACCGATGGTCGTCACGTCGAAGCCACGCACGATATGCATCATAGCGTCGGGTTCGCGGGATGCGTCGAAGAAGCCGTCAGCGGTAAGCGCGAGCCACTCGCCGCTCCGGCGGCTCATCATCCGCAGCACCGTACTGCCGCTCTCGATGTCCCAAAGGCGAAGCGTGCCGTCTTGGCTGGCGGAGATGAAGCGGCGATCGTTAGGCATGAACGCAAGCGAAAGGATGTCACCGGCATGCCCTCGAAAAGTCTTGACGGTGCGTAGCGCCTGATAATTGCCCTTCTCGAATATCCAGAGCTTGATCTCCGGGTCCTGACTGCCCGAAAGCAGCATGCTGCCATCGGACGAGAAAGCCAATGACGTGACCTGAGTCTTGTGAGGCTTGACGAAGTCGCGCAGCGGCTGGCCGGTTTCGGCGGCATAGATGCGAATAGTTGTGTTGCCAATGGCTTTCTCGTCGTCGACACCCATCGCAAGGAAGCGGGCGTCCTGAGACAGAGAAAAGGCTTTGCCATTGGTGCCCCGGTTCTCGTTGCAGGCGAATGTTGCAATCTGGTCTCGAGTCAACAGGCTACCGATGCGGCTCATCCAGCTCGCCTTTTCCGCAATGTTCCAGATCCGGCAGCCCCCCATGGGACCGGTAGAGAAGACTTGATCTCCACCCGGCACGAATGCAACGCCCGTCACGAAAAAGTCGTGCCCGGTCAACGTGCGCAGTAACTTGCCGGTCGCACGCTCCCACAGCTTGATGGTGTTATCCGCGCTGCCCGAGAGGAATCGCCCGCCGTCTGCCGAAACAGCGATTGAGAGTACTGGCTTGGCGTGCCCCTCGAAGGTGCGGATGACGCTGCCCGATGCGGGGTCCAGCAAGGCGAACCCTTTGCCCTGCCCGGACGCCGCCAGCAGCTCGCGCGAGTCCGGCGTGAACTGCATCGGGCTCGTAAATCCGGGGACATCGGCGATCATGCGCCCAGCGGTTGCATCCCAGACCTTGACCCCGCCAAAACCGCGGCCGGTTGCCATTAGCCGCCCGTCAGGCGAAACGGCGACCGAGCGCGCGTCCCCCTCGTCCATCTTGGCTTCGTTGACGTCCTTGTTGTCGTCCCAGGCGTAGGTGTTGGAGGTCGTGGCGGAAATGATCCGCAGTAAGGCGCCGGATTGCGGGTCCCAGAGCTTGATGCTGCCGTCGAAGGAGCCGCTGGCCAGCAGCCGGCCGTCACGCGAGAAGGCCAGTGCCTGAGGCGAATGTCGCATTTCCCGCAGAATTTTTCCTGTTCGCGCGTCACGAATGTGCACGCTGCCCTCGTTGTTGTCGCCTTCGACCGCGAGCGTGCGACCGTCGGGCGAAAACACGAAGGCCGGGATCACCCCGCCCGGCGGGCGATCAAAGGTCGCCACCAACCGGCCGCTCGCGGCTTCCCAAAGCTTAAGAGTGTCAGTCCAACCGTGCGAGAGCAGATGTAACCCGTCGGGTGAGAAGATCACACGGTTGGTCTTACGCGGGTGCGCTTCGAACGCGCGCACCTTCCGGCCACTCCCGGCATCCCAGAGCGTGATGGTCCGATCGTGTGCAGCAACGATTAGCTTACCGTCCGGTGAGAACGACGCGCGCGCTTCCCCGCCCTCAGAGCTCGAAAAGTCGTACTTGCGCACGAGATTTCCGGTGGTCAGATCTCGGACTTCCAGTGGGCCCATGCCGCTGGCAATGACTAGGCGCCCGTCTGGGGACGGATCCCCGTGATACATGTTGTTGTCGAGCTCAATCAGCTTGACGTATTCGCCCGAGCTGGGGTCCAGAACCTCGACCCGGCGCCCACTGCTGGCGGCAAACAGTCGTATTCCGTCGCGAGAGAACCATACGTCATAGACGCCGCCGACGGGGTTTCGGATGCTGCGAAGTAGGCGCCCGCTGGCCACGTCCCAAAGCCTGACCGTATCGCTGCCGGAGGCGAGCAAGCGGCCATCAGGCGAAAAGGCCAGCGCATTGACGCCGCCGGTGTGACCGAGCTGGGCCACAATCTCGGTGGCGAGCTTGTGTTGGGCCGTAGCGGGCCTTCCTATCGACAGTACGGAGACCAAAGCAATCGAACATGCAAGCGCTCGCACAACAGCCATCATGACCCCGCTGCCAGTCAATCAATATTCGGCTGAACTCCACTATGTGACCGAAGCCATTTCAGTGCAACGTGCTTCAGGTTTGGGTCACCGGCCGGCATGCGCGCCCCGCTGCCGCACTCACCATGATCCCCCAGGACCTGCCACTCGTGGCACGGACGGAGAACGCCGACGCGATGGGTTGGACAGCGACCGTGGGGCGACCGGAAGGTGTGGGCCAATACCGCCATTTCGTGACAGCCAATGCCACTCACGCTTGACCCTCGAAAACGGCCAATCGAGGAACGGTTGGAGAACGCCGACGCGATACACCCAGCTCCGGAAGCCGCGTTGCACCGCGGTCTGGGCCAGAAGCATGCATCGCTGCGGTGACGCCGCACGTCCCCCCTCACTGGCAGCGGACGTGGCCGACCGCTTGTCTCAGCGCGCTTGCCACCGGCGTACACTTGCGACACCCTATCAAGGGCCTATTGGCGATCTGAGTTGCGGAGTTGACGCATGCATCCGATACGGTCACTGCCCTGGTTGGTGTGCATTTTGGTTGCGTCGCTGCTCATCGTCGGCGATGGCAGCGCGGTGAACGCGCAATCTACGACCGACCTTGCCGCCCTAAATAGGCAAATCAGCGATCTGCGCCGCGCCGGCAAATTTGACGAGGCGACCCCGCTGGCTGAAATGTCCTTGCGACTGACTCGCGCCCAGAAGGGCGAGGAGCATCCCGATACAGCAATTCGAGTGGCTTGGCTGGCCTTGCTATACCGGGCGCAGGGCCGCACCGCCGAGGCCGAGCCGCTGTACCGACGCAGCTTGGCGATGTTCGAGAAGGCGCTGGGTCCGGAGCACCCTCATGTCGGCACGGCGCTCGGCAACCTGGCCGGGCTGTACCGGGACCAGGGCCGTTACGCCGAGGCTGAGCCTCTGTACCGTCGCGGCCTGGCGCTCGACGAGAAAGCGCTGGGGCCGGACCACAACCATGTCGGCGCGTCGCTCGGCAACCTGGCCCACCTGTATAAATTGCAGGGCCGCTACGCCGAGGCCGAGCCGCTATTCCTGCGCAACCTGGCGATCTACGAGAAGTCTCTGGGGCCGGAGCATCCACTTGTCGGCGTGGCGCTCAACAACCTGGCCGAGTCGTATCGTGCGCAGCGACGTTACGGCGATGCTGAGCCACTGTACCGGCGCAACCTGGCGCTCACCGAGAAGGCGCTGGGGCCGGAGCATCCGGATGTCGGCGTGGCGCTCAACAACCTGGCTACGTTGTACCGGGACCAGGGCCGCTACCGCGAGGCGGAGCCGCTATACCGCCGCAGTCTTGCGGTTGTCGAGAAGGCGCTGGGGCAGGAGCATCTGCAAGTCGGCACGGCGCTCAACAACTTGGCGTGGCTCGCGCTCGCTCAGAATGACCTGGCGGGAGCGGCCGAGCGCTGGCGCGCCGCGACCTCCCTGTTGCAGCGCCGTGCCGACCGCGGGCTTGGTGGCGCGTCTGATAGAACATCGAAGGGGGAGGCGCAGCGATCGGGTTGGCAATTCGCTGGTCTTGTGAAGACGACGCATCGGCTGCAGAGGTCAGACCCGCAAGGTCTGACCCCGGCGACGCAAATGTTCGAGACCGCGCAATGGGGACGAGCCTCCGAGGCGGCGACGTCGCTGGCGCAGATGGCGGCGCGCTCGGCGGGCGGCTCGCCGGGGCTCGCGGCGCTCGTCCGCGAGCGGCAGGATCTCGTCAGCGAATGGCAGGCCAGGGACAAGCTGTTGATCGCCGCCAGGAGCGAACCGCCGGCCGAGCGCAAAGCGGCAGGCGAGAAGAAGCTGAGCGGGCGCCTAAATGCCATCGATGCTCGCCTCGCCGCGATCGACGTCCGGCTCGCCAGGGACTTCCCCGATTACGCGGCGCTGGCCGGCGCGAAACCGATCGCGGTGGCTGACGTGCGGTCATCGCTGCGCGACAACGAGGCATTGCTGCTGTTCCTCGACACCGACGCTAGTTTCAAGCCGCTGCCCGAGGAGACTTTCGCCTGGATTGTGACGAACAAGGATGTGCGCTGGCTGCGCTCGGAGCTGGGCACCACAGCACTGACGAGAGAGGTGGCGGCCCTGCGGTGCGGTTTGGACTCGACGGCCTGGGATGGCGAAGGCGGAAAGCGGTGCGCCGGCCTCCTGAAGCTGCCGCCGGATAGGTTGCCAAAGGAAGGTCAGCCCCTCCCTTTCGACGTCGGCCGCGCGCACGCACTCTACAAGGGCCTGCTCGGCGAGGCGGAAGACGTCATCCGCGGCAAGCACCTTCTCATCGTACCCTCCGGCGCGCTGACCACGTTGCCGTTCCAGGTGTTAGTCACCAAGCCCCCGGCCGCATCAGACGATTTGGCATCGGCCTCCTGGCTGATCCGAGAGCACGCCCTCACCGTGCTTCCGTCCGTCGCCTCACTCGCCGCGCTGCGCCGCACGGGCAAGCCGAGCGCCGCACCGAAACCCATAATCGGCTTCGGCAACCCGCTGCTCGATGGCAATCAGGCCCATCCCAAGCATGGTGCCTACTTCAAGCAGCAGGCGGCCGTCGCCCGCGCCCAGACCGGATGCGCGCCATCGGACAAGACTCGCACAGCGTCGCTCCGCGTCGTATCGCGCGCGCTGGATACCGCACCGCTGGCTAACGGCAGGGTGGCTGATCTCGGGCATCTGCGCATTCAAACACCGCTCCCCGAGACGGCAGACGAGCTTTGTGCAGTGGCGCGCAGCGTCGGCGGCAGTCCCGAGGATGTCCGTATCGGCGCGCGGGCGACCGAGGCAGAGGTCAAGCGGCTGTCATCCTCCGGCGAGCTGGCCCAGTATCGCATTCTGCATTTCGCCACCCACGGCACGCTCGCCGGACAGCTCAAGGGCACCAGCGAGCCGGGTCTCATTCTGTCACCGCCGAAGACAGCCACGGCCGAGGACGACGGTTTCCTGTCCGGTAGCGAGATAGCCTCCCTCAAGCTCGACGCCGACTGGGTGATCCTGTCGGCGTGCAACACCGCCGGCGGCGCCGGAGAGGGCGAGGCCGCTGAGGCTCTGTCCGGCTTGGCACGCGTGGTCTTTTATGCCGGCGCCCGCGCGCTGCTCGTCTCACACTGGGAGGTCGACAGCGATGCCGCGGTGAAGCTCGTGACCGGCGCAATCGGCGCTCTCGCGAAGGACAAGTCGATCGGCCGCGCCGAGGCGATGCGCCAAGCCATGCTCGCTGCGATGGCCGACACGACGAGGCCCGCCAATTCGACGCCGGCCTGGCACCCCGCCGTCTGGGCGCCGTTCGTGGTTGTCGGCGAGGGCGGCGCTGGACGATAGCCTGGTCGGCTCATCGCCAGGTCAGCGGACGTGTCGTGGGCAGAAGGAAGGTATGGGTCACGAACGTCGGTCTAAGGGCTCGTGCGCCACTCACGCTTGACCCCGGAAAGCGGCCAGTAGACGAACATCCATCGAACGCCGACGCGATGACCTCGGCTGCAGACATTTATCGACGGATCAACGACTTCGGCCCTGGGCCACTTTCGTCCGTCATTCGCGGAGAAGGTCTTTGTCCGTTCGCGGTAGCTCTGTGGGGTTAAGCAGAAACCCACCATATTCTTGGAGTCGTCGCAGTCTACTGCATTGGCACGGATATCCGCGCCCTGCCTTGCTTGGCTTATTAGCCAGCGCTGGAGAGCCTTGCGGCGTTCGCGCATTCATCGTCAGGCTTTTTGTAATCTCCAGAACTCCCGCACATGCGCTGCGAGCATGCTGGCAGCTGGCGACAGCGGCGTCGCCGTGTGCATGCGAACATCCGCGCGCGGGAGTTTGGGCAGCCCCTCCGCCGGACCCAGCATCGAGAGGGAGGATGGCAGCGTGCTGGCCTTGACGACGGTCACGGCTAGCCCTTTGGTGGCAACGGATTCCACAGCGGCCAGGCTGTGACTGACAAAGGCCAGGCGCCAGGAGCGACCTGATCGGTCCAAGGCCTCCACGGCCCACTTCCGGAACAGGCAACCCGGCGGATAGAGCGCCAAGGGCAGAGGATCCATGGTGCTGCAGTCGTGATGGGTACAGCCGGCCCAGATCGCCTTTTCCCGTCCGAGCAATGTGCCGGAGGTCTCCCCATGGGCGTGCATGGCAATGACGATGTCGAAATCCTTGCCGACACGCTCGACCATGCGCGACGTCAGGCCACTTTCCATTTCGATCTGGACACCCGGGTAGGACGCCGCGAACGACATGAGCAGTGAGGGCAGGACGAGTGTTCCGTAGTCTTCCATTACGCCGAGGCGCACGGTTCCTTCGACGTCATGGTCGTGCAGACGCTGCAGCGCTTCCTCGCTCAGCGAGAGAATCCGCCGCGCGTAGCCAAGCAAGCTCTCTCCGGCCGGGCTCAACGCGACGCGGGTCGTGGTCCGCTCCAGGAGCCGCTGGCCGACGCGATCCTCCAGGCGCTTGATCTGCGTGCTCAACGCCGACTGGGTACGGTTCAATGTCGTCGCCGCGCGCGTGAATGACCGATGATCGGCAACGGCGACGAGGGCTTGCAGCAAGGCCGGATCGAGTGCGGGCCGTCTTATCATGAGTGGTGATAGCTCTCATTCTGGTTATTCGATTGTCCGATAAGCTAGCGGTCCGCTACCAATCCCGCAAGCAGGACGGCGCCGCGATGCGACCCGATCGGGCAGCGGCATCAGATGGGATGGATGGATGAGGCAAGACGCAACGATCGAGGGTGACCGAAGCTCGCTCGCTGACAGTGCCCGGCTGGGGGCGCGGCGTGCCACGCCGTTGGCCGTCAGCTCCGGGCTGTTCGGTATCCTCTACGGTGCCGCGTGCGCATCGCTCGGAATTTCACCGGTGCTGGCAGCCTTGTCCTGCGTGCTCGTGTTCTCCGGTGCGGTTCAGTTCGCAGCTCTCGGTCTGCTTGCGGAGCCGTTCTCGGCGGTGACGGTCGCGGTTTCGAGCCTGCTCATCTGCAATCGTCTTTTCCTGATGGGGGTGTCGATCGCCGAAAGTCTCAGCGGACGACCGTGGGGACCCCGCCTGCTGTCGATGCTGGTGCTGACGGATGGCGCCTGGGCGGCGACCATCTCCGAGAAGGCGCCCGTCGACCGGTTCGTGTTCTTCGTCGCAGCGGGCCTGTGGATCCTTTTGCTGTGGGTGCTCGGCACGGTGCTCGGGGCCCTCATCGCCGGCCAACTCGAACGCGACATGATCGCCGCCCTGCGGTTCTCGGGCGTCTTGTTTCTCGTTATGCTGCTGCTGCTCGTGGTCAGGAATACGGCGATGGGACACGCACCGTGGATCGTGTCGGCGCTGGCCTCCATGGTGACAAGTCAGGTCCAGCCGTTGCCGGTCGCATTTCTGGTCGGCGTTGTGGTCGGCGCAAGCGTCGCCTGGTTCGGCGCATCTCGGAGGCCGGCCGATGCCGATTGACACACGCTTCTCGATCGCGCTCGCCATCATGGCCGTGGTGGCGTTCGGGTGCCGCGTCGCCGGACTGATAGTCGGCACGCATCTCGGCGACAATCCGGGCCTGCGGCGCTTTCTGGACATCCTGCCTGCGTGCGCGATGGGTGCCGTTCTGGGGCCGTCGCTTGCCGTGATGACGCTCGTTCAGGCGATCGCAATCCTCGTGTCGTGCGCGGTGTTTCTGGCTTCGACGCGGTTCCTGCTGGCGCTGGCGCTCGGCACGGCGGTGCTGTTGTCCGAACGATGGATCATGGCGGTGATGGTCTGAATTGGGACCAGATCGCCTATCGAGGCGTCGTCAGAACTCAGCGAGATGATCTTTAATGTGGAGGCGGACCCGTCGGGTCGAAGCCGCACCGAGTTCAAGGAGCCAGGGCACATGACGCAGACCGACCCCAAGGCCGTTGTCACGATCCGTGTCTATGACGCTGCGGACCATGCGGGCGTCGTCGCGCTCTTCACACGTATCAACCGCGAGTTGGCCCCAGAGGACCTGCGTGAGCGCTTTGAGGCGTACATCGCGGCGTCCCTTGCTGGAGAGCTGAGCCGTATCGGCGCGGTGTTCTCGGCAGCGAAGCGCAACGCCTTCTGGGTGGTCACAGCCGAGGACCAGATCATCGGCATGTTCGGTCTCGAGAGCCGCGGCCCGGAGACGACGGAGCTGCGCCGCATGTATCTCGATCAGCCTTATCGGGGTCGCGGCATTGCGCAACGCATGCTGGCCTGTGCCGAGAGCCGAGCACGTGACCTAGGCTTTACGACCATGATCCTGAGCACGGCCGAGATCCAAAGTGCGGCGCTCGCCTTCTATCGCAAGCATGCCTACCGGCTCGTCAGAACCGAGCGCGCCGAGGAGATGTCGACGAAGACCGTCGGTGGCGGCCTCACGCGGTTTCACTTCGAGAAGACACTTTAGACCGGCGAGACGCGCGGCCGCGGAGACACGCAACCGCCCGCATCGCGCCGTCAGCGAGAGGATTCCATGCCTGGACCCCAAGCCCCAGCTCACAGTAAATCGGCGGAGCTAGAGACCTCGTTTGGGTATCACGGGTGGCGTGTGGTCATCGCGTGTTTCGCAACGGCCATCTGTGCCTGGGGGGCTGGCTTCTATGGCCACAGCGTTTTCATTGCCCATCTGAGGGCAGAGCACGGATGGTCGCCCACCCTCGTTTCAAGTGCCACGACGATGTATTTCCTGGCCAGTGCCGTTCTCGTTGCCTTTGTCGATGACGCCATGCGCCGGTTTGGCCCGCGGGCCGTCCTGCTGACCGGCCTCATGGCTCTTGCCGCCAGCACAGTGCTGTTGGTTCACATCGACAGCGTCTGGCAGCTGTTTGCGGCCTATCTGCTGATGGCGGTCGGGTGGGCCGGAGCAGCGCTCGGCGCGATCGTCAACGTGCTCGGTCTCTGGTTCGACGAAAGACGAGGCATGGCCATTTCGCAGGCCCTGCATGGTGCCAGCGCGGGCGGGATTATCTTCTCGGTCGTACTGCTCGCACTTGCCGACCGCGTCGGCTTCGACGTGGCACTCTATCTGATCGTCACAACGGTGTTTGCCATCGCGATCTCCCTGGTTTGCTTGTGGGTCGATCGCAACCCCGACACGCCGTCATCGTCCGCGTCGTCACGTCCTCTCTTTGCCCGCGGCGAAAAGTTGGCCGCGCTCTCCAGCGCGAGCTTCTGGTCGATTGCATTGCCATTCGCGCTCGGTGTCGCCGTCCAGGTCGGTGTCATTGCGCATCTGGTCTCGGTGCTCGAGCCCCGCATGGGCCGTGCGGCCGCCGGATCAGCGCTCGCCCTCGTCAGTGTCTCGGCGTTCGTGGGTCGCTTCGCCTTTTCGTTTGTCGTCGATCGCCTGGCGTCCCGGTCTGCCACGAGCATCCTTCTGTTCGTGCAGGCCGTCTCTCTTGGTGCCTTGTCGATCACCGATTCCCCGGTCCTGATCTACATGGCGTGCATCGGCTTCGGCATCGGCGTCGGCAACCTCATCACGCTTCCCGCGATCGTCATTCAGCGTGAATGCGAAGCCGCGCACTTCGGCCTCGTGAGCGGCCTTGTGACGGCGACCATGGGGTTTGCCTGGGCGCTGACGCCGGTGATGATCGGGCTCCTGCGCGATGTCAGTGGCGACTATCGCGACCCACTCCTTATTGTTTGCGCCATGGACGTGATGGCAGCCCTATTGGCATTCTGGCGGCCAAACCGGCGCCGAGCCGAGCCATGACCCTGGCTCTGGTCCACCCCAAGGGGGTGGGAGATCGAGCGCGCCGAGGCAATGTCGACCAACACCGTCTGTGGCGGCGGTTTGACTTCGAGAAGACACTTTCGGCCGGCGACCAACTCGATACCGAGCTGCGTCACACGATCGGATAAGGGATGAAGGAGAGTTGCCGTAGTGATCGGCGATTGCGCGTTGTGCCAGCCCGAGAGTGTCCTGATGGAGAGCGCGCTCGCGTACGTGCGTTTCGACAGTCACAGCTTGAGCCTTGGTCATGTCCTGGTCATCCCCCGTCGACACGTCGCGCGCTATTTCGACATGGCGAGCGAGGAGAAGACGGAAGTGCACGCACTCATCGACCGGGCGCAAAGCGCTATCGCCACCGAGCATTCGCCCGACGGATACAATATCGGGGTCAATATCGGGCGCGCGGCGGGACAGAACCGGATGCATGTGCACGTGCATCTGACCCCGCGCTACACCGGCGACGTTGCTGATCCGAGTGGAGGCATCCGGTGCGTGCTGTCACAGACATAGCTCGGAATGGCGACCCGTGCGAGCAGCGACAGCACGATGAATGCAATCTCGAAGAAATCGAGAAAGAACACGAGCACGAACTCGATCAGGTTGGCAGCGACGCGGAATCCGATTTCGGCGCCATGCGTCGAAGTTGTCGGCCGTAAACTGCAACTATGCGTGCCCTTTTTGGCGCCTGGAACACGCCACCTGTTGCCCTAGCTTGATCGCATCAGCCTTCGCCTTGGCCAGGCCCCACGCCTTGAACTTCCGCAGGCGCGCAATCCGAC
The DNA here is from genome assembly GCA_033765285.1 of Hyphomicrobiaceae bacterium. Taxonomy (GTDB): domain Bacteria; phylum Pseudomonadota; class Alphaproteobacteria; order Rhizobiales; family Hyphomicrobiaceae; genus Filomicrobium. The sequence continues at coordinate 12,100 of JANRIE010000072.1, forward strand.
CGCTGGCCTTCGGGTAGATGATCCAATAGGACTTTTGCGTCCTCAGCGCGACGTCGACGGGGATTGCGACTCGGCCATCGAGAAGATCGCGCGCCGAAAGAGCAGTACGGGCCAGCGCAATGCCCTGGCCATCGATGGCGGCATCGATCCGGCAGCACAAAGGTTGCGCAATCGGGGCAAAAGCTGACGCGCGAAGAACATTCAATGAATGGTCGAGATGGGTCATTCTCGACGTACAACAAAGGCTTGACGGTCGCAGTGCAGAGATTGC
>JANRIE010000032.1:0-3351 GCA_033765285.1 Hyphomicrobiaceae bacterium
CCATTTTGTCGTTGAAGGGCCGGCGGCCTCGGCCTGCGTCTGCAGGCATGCCGGCCCGTCCGATTGTGAGATGCGCGCTGTGAGACCGTGGCGGCAAACTGATGAGGTCGCCATACCGGTTCGAGAGAGCGGCGAAGGAAGTATGGGAAAGACTGACGGCAGTGGACACGCAAGCCCCTACCCGCTCGTCATCTCGACCGGCGTCTCGACGGGGCTTGACGCATAGACGGACCAGACGGTGAAAAGATCGGATGCGCCATCTCGGTTGCAGCCATCAGGCTGAGCGAAGAAGCCGTCACTGCACGGGGCGAGGTCCTTGATATCAAGCTCCTATCAGGGGGCCATCATGCAGAGGCTGGGCGTGGCATCTATGCAGATGACGGGAACCATCGAGAGGACCCCGCCAGATGTCGTTGCTCGTGCATGCCGCCATCGCCGGTTCGGCTCTGATCTTCATCGCGGTGTCGGCGGCCATGAACGCTGTGTTCCTATCGAGCCTCGGTCAAACCGCCATGGAGACGTCTCTGCTCGCGGCCGTCAGCCTGTCTGCCGATATGGCCAAGGCTGTGCTGCCGGTGCTGGTCGTGCGCGCCCTGCTCCTGCGCGCCTGGTGGCACCTGGCGCTTTCGACCGGCATGCTGATTTTGCTTGTCGCCTTGTCGCTGACCTCCGGCACCGGCTTTGCAGCGTTGACGCGAAACGCTGCGACGGCGAACCGTGTCGCTCATTCGGACCGCATCGAGGCGCTGCGGGGCCGCCTGCAGGAAATCGACGCGGCTCTGGGTGCTCTCCCGGCGTCACGTCAGCCGGCCGTCGTGAATGCCGAACTCGATGCCAGGAAGATCGAGTGGTCGTGGTCGGCGACAAAGGCCTGCGTGGAGATCACGAGCGCGACGGGGCGCCGCTTCTGCACGACTGTGGCAGCGCTTCGAAGCGAGTTGGCGACGGCTGAGGCTCGCGAGCGGCTCACCGCGGAGCGGAGTGGTACCCGGATAGGGCTCCAGAAGTTGCAGGAGGCCGGGGCCAGCGGGGACCATGACCCGCAAGCCACGGCCATCGCCTCGCTGCTGAACGTCGACCCTACCCTGCTCCGCGTCGTGCTGCCCGTCTGGATCGCCGTGGTCCTGGAGATTGGGTCGGTCGTGCTGGTGTTGCTCTGGGCCGGGCCGACTGTGACACAGTGGGAGATTGGGCCATTGCGCATCGAAGCGGAACCGAAGCCGGACACACCGGTCATCCGCCCTCCCCCGCCCCATCCGCCCGATCCCGTCGGCTGGCAATTGCAGCGTAGTCGAACTAGACTGGAGAACGGTCGGGACGGAATCCATGCACGGTAGGGGTGACGACGAGGACGAGGAACGACGACGGCAGGCCCAAGAGAACAAGGGCCGGTCGTTCGAAGAGCTATGGTACGGCCGCAAGCTGGAAGACGACGATGGACGGCGGCGGAACCGGCGGCTCCGCATCAAGCCTATGCCACTCTACATGACCGTGACCGTGCGTGCGGTGATGGAGGTGGCGATGAAGCAGGCCGGGTTCAGGACCCTCCCCGACTTCTTCGAGTTCCTGCTGGCGGAATACCTGAAATCCTCGCCGCTCGACGAGACGGCTCTGAAGAGCATTCCAAGCGAGGAAGAACTGCAAGAGCGGGCCTTGAAGAAGAGAGCCAAGAACGATGAAAAAAAGGGCTGACGACGATGGCCAGTGATTCAACCTCGGTCCCGCGCAAGGATGCGAGCGACAAGGAGCTGGCGCTCTGGATGCTGGAGCGGATGCGCCATAGCGAGACGTTTCTGGATGACGTCAGGGCCGCGCGGAGCGCAGGCGATACCGACATGCTCGATCGTCCCGAATACATCGCGCTGCATAGCGCCCGTCTGGCGGGTCTCTACCAGGGCGGCGACGCGAATACCGTCGAGATATCGGAGGAGACGGCGGATCGGTTGAAGGCTATGGCGGCTCAGGGGCTGTTGTCTTGTGACGAGCACGTGCTGGAGAAGGCGCTCGCCTCCTTCCTCGCAGCCAACCCGAAGATCGCCGCGACCGTACCGTCGGATTGGCCGACGACGATCGATGCCGCCAAGGCCGAGGTCGAGGGCCGGACCAAGGGTCGCTTCCGTGCCGGGTTCACGGCCGATCTGGCCGCCGCAGCGCGGAGTGAATTGGATCGTCGGGCACAGGCCGAACACACACGCGGACATGGCCGCGAAAGTTGAGTTGGTAACGAGCGAGGTGCCGGGGGATCTGCCGCCGTCACTGATGAGCATGACAGTGACGAGCACGGCATGGCCACAACATCGATCAAGCCCGGCGGATTGACGTTCATTCAGCAGCTGCGTGAGGATCTGCCCCGCGGCATTGAGGGCAAGCCGCATCAGCCGATCTGGGCCGCATGGGGCGACGTCTGGGCGAAGCCGGAGAAGTTCGTTTACGGCAAGGGCACGGCCAACGGGCGGCGCGGCGTGTTCCTTGGCTACGACGGTGCCGGCGCTGATGGGCATCCGGTCGGTTTCACGGATGATCGGCATGTGATGACCATTGCCGGATCGCGAGCGGGCAAAGGGCGCTCGCTCATCATTCCGAACATGCTGATGTACGAAGGCTCGGTTATCGCCATCGATCCGAAAGGCGAGTTGGCGCGGATCACCAGCCGTGCGCGGGCGGAGATGGGCCAGCGAGTCGTCGTGCTCGATCCCTTTGGTGCCAGTCTGCAAGGGTGCAAATCCGATGCACAGCGCGAAGCGCTCGCGGCACGGCTCGGAGCCTACAATCCGCTGGATGAGCTCGATCCGAATTCGGACACCTTCGTCGAGGACGCGATGGTGATCGCGAACTCGCTCATCAAGGACAGTCACTCAAACGACCGGTTCTGGGCCGACAGTGCCAAGGTTCTCGTTCACGCCATCATTCTGTTCGTGTTCACGCTGCCTGAGAGTGAACGCAACCTCTGCACAGTGCGCGATCTGCTTGCCCTGAAGGGTCAGCGACTGACGAAGGCCGCAGAGCGGCTGGAGATGAAGCCAGAGGCCGCCCTTTGGCAGCTGATGCGCAACACCGACGAACGCTTTCAAGGTGTCGTGTCGTCCGCCGGGAAGACCTTCGGCGAGATGCATGACAACGGCCGTTCCTCCGTTCTGTCGACGGCGCGCACGGAAACCGCGTTCCTCGACAGCCCCAAATTGCGCGAGACGCTGGTGCGCAGCGACTTCAAGCTCGGCGAGCTGAAGCGCGGTGCCGTCACCGTCTATCTGTGCCTGCCGGCGGGACGCATGCTGTCGCACGCGAACTGGCTGCGGACGGTGATCGATCTCAGTATGTATGCGTTCGAGCGCGACCCGACGAAGGTGGAGA
>JANRIE010000042.1:0-2530 GCA_033765285.1 Hyphomicrobiaceae bacterium
GAACACGAGGCTGACGAAGAAGCGCAGCGCGACGAGGGCGAGAAAGGCGGCGAACGCGAGTTCGAGGGAGCGCTTCGGGATGCCGTGAGCGAAGCGTACCCCGACCGGCGCCATGAGCACGCTCGCCGGGATGATCAGGGCCGCGCCGATCAGGCTGACGTAACCGACCGACAATGGCGGCAGTCCGGGCGCCCCCCAGCCGGTGATGGCGAAGCCGACGACGCCCGGGATCGCGACCAGCGGGCCGAGGCCCGATGACGTCGAGACGGCCTGCAACAGCGGCCTGTTGTAGAGGGTAAGCAAGGTGACGATGAAGATCGCCCCGCCGATGCTGAGCAACACCGAAACGATGCCGACGAGAAAGCAGAAGGCTTCCACGCCCCAATGCCCGGGCAGTTCGCTGCCGAGCCGCCAGTCGTCGCGCCCGAGCACCATCTTGAGGGACATGACGGTGCCGGCGACAACCCAGATCCAGCGCAGCGCCGCGCTGTCGGCGATGCCGGCGATCAGGATGCCGACGACGACGCCGGCGACCAGCCAGGGGGCGATGCGTGCGAGCAGCGCCAAGTCGACGGTTCCCTTGGCGCGATGGGCGAAGAACGAGCGCGTCGACGTCGGGATTATGACGGCGAGTGCGGTTCCCAGCGCGAGATGCATGCGGATTTCTTCGTCGACACCGACGGCGCCGAAGGTCTCGTAGAGGACGGGCACCAGCAGCCCGCCGCCGGCGACGCCGAGCAAGCCGGCGAGGAAGCCCGTCATCATGCCGGCGAGCGACAGCGCCACGACGAGCGTGACGATCCCTTCAGTCGAAACGCCGATATCCATGGTGCGCCCCTGCCGTCTTTCGAAACCAAGATCGCCTGCTATAGCAGCACGGGTTGTCGCGGCGTGTGTGGCAATGGCGCATACCAGACCCTATCGCTGGCGCAGGTCGGAGCGCGTGGCTGCGCTCCAGGGAGAACCGGCACCACCCATCCGCGCAGACCCACCCACCGCGCGGCTGGGAGGGCGGAAACGGCCGCAAATCGATCCATCCTCCACGACCGGACACCGGCCGGCTCGCCCCGAAGATGCCGATGGGTAGGTCGGCAGGACCGATCGGCTCGGACACCCGTTCAGGCTAAGCTAACGGCCTTGGGCCACCGTACTGGACGAGCCGCCGTGGGGCGGGCAGTTTTGGCAGGGGATCAGGTTGTGGGGGTGGCCGCCTGGCGGCCGCCGGTTGCATTGGATGGGTCGATGTTTTTTACGATTTTCGAGACCGGGATAGGTCAGCCATTTGACCTGCCGAGCGCGGCAGGCGGCTGTCCGCGAGCGCGTGCCCGCGTGCCCCTGAACGCGACTGGCAGCAGCAGTCTGAACAGCGTAGCAGCGCTGGGGGCCACACCATGAAGACGCTGCTGTACTGGGCCGTTGGCATCGCCGTGGCGTTGGTTGTCGCATTCAATATCCTGACGCCGACTTACATGTTCCGCTATCGGCTGAGTCTTTCGGCCGTGGTAGATGGGAACGTGATCACTGGGTCAGCGGTCCAGGAATCCCGGATCAGATTGGAACCGAAAATACTGCCCGAGCAACAAGGCGCGACCACGCGCGTTGTCGGCGAGGCGGTGGTCGTCGATCTTGGCGATCGCGGCAAACTCTTCGCCTTGCTGAAAATGGACGAACAGCGGATCAAGCCGCAGCGCGGCATCGAGGCTGGCAGCCCCGATTATGACTGGCTGGCATTGGCGGCATTCGACATGACAAAGGGGGCTCCCGGCGCTCTGCGCTGGCAAAAAATGAATGAGTTCATCGGCGAGCAGCGGGCCCTTGTCGCGGATCGCATCCCCCTCCTCGTGCGCTTTCGCGACATATCGGACCCACTGACCATCGAGCGGGTCGACCCGGAAAACCTGGCGCGCAGCTTCGGGATTGGGGTCTATCTGAAGGAGGCCCGCATCGAAATCGTCGATGCCGGCATCTGGCCCCTCAACCGCTGGGGCTTCACCGGCGAGCCCGTCACGATGGGAATCGAGGAGGTGTTGCCTTGGATTTCCTGGCCTCGTGATCGGTTGCTTGCGCATGGTCGAGGTGAAAATCCGCTTCGCATGCCAAACCAGAGTCCAAGAGGCTACCTCACACTTTCAACAACGAGCTTTTCCAAGGAGTAGGCAATGGCTGTGTCATCGGAACTTTTTTCCGCAATTCTTGCGATGGACGCCTATAACCGCGGCTACAATGCTGGGCTTAACAACCTCTCCGATGCGGCTGATGGTACGGCTCAACTTGGACTGGCGACAATTGTAGAGAATCTTGAGACAACTAATCTCTTGGCGACCGCCCAAGCCGCCTCCTTCTACGCCCTCGCCTATGACGTCGGCAACGTTGCGGGCTTTGCGGCGGACGGGCCGATGTTTCTTGCGATTTTCGAAGCCTGTATAGGTCGGCCATTCGACTTGCCGCGCGCGGCAGGTGGTGGTCCGCAAGCGTGTGCCCGCGTGCCCCGGAACAGGAGCGGCAACAGCGGCCAGATTCGACGTGCTCC
>JANRIE010000006.1:0-5062 GCA_033765285.1 Hyphomicrobiaceae bacterium
GCTCCTGAACGCCGCCGCCGGCCAAGCCCTCCCCTGCTCCGCTACGCTCCGCAGCTCCGGGCTTGGCCGGCAAGACGATCACGGACGGATGGGGTCAACATTGGACGCCGATCCGGGGTCAACTTTGGACGCCGATTGACAAACCGGCGCTGTCGTCTGCGTGAATGGCGCGCTCGTCCGCTTCGCGCTCACGGGGAAAGGACCCGGCGCTGTTCGCGCAATTGCGCGCCGTCACACCTGTGTCCGGCTCGGCCCATGAAATCGGATCGCCGATGCGCACGCCTCGACGTCTTCTGGAGAGACCATTAAGCTGTCATCGGAATGAATTGAAGCAGGGGGCGTGAATGGCGCATGGCGCAGGCTGGCTGCAGATTTCGACCGAAGGGTTTGCGTCCTTCAATCTCTCGCGTCCTCCCGGCCATCTGGTCAAGGAACTCGTGCAGAACGCCTTCGACGCCGTGGGCGATGCTGGCGGCACGGTGGCGCTCGGGTACGGACACGACGGCACGCAGTTCTTCGTCGAATGCCGCGACACGGGGCTCGGCATTCACGACCTCTCGGCGCTCCGCGTCGTCTACCTCACCTTCAAGACCGACAGCCATTTGAAGCGGGGCCGGTTCGGACGCGGGTTCAAGGAGATCCTGTCGGTTGCCCGCTCGGCGGTCGTCGCCAGCGGCGACAAGGTCATCCACTTCAGTGTCGAGAACGGCCAGCAGACGACACGCGAAGTGGTCGCCGCCGCTCCTGTCACGGGCGCGCACGTGACGATGACGTTCGATTGGCCGGTCGAGACCATCGCAGAGTTTGATGCCTACTTTGGGCGGTTCCTGGTGCCGACCTGCGTGGCGTTCCAGATCAATGGCCGGACGATACCGGCACGGTCGCCGCGGTTCAGCATCGAGGCGCAGCTGGTCACGGAAATCTACAATGCCAACAGTCACAGCTGGCAGAAGCCGCGCCGCAAGACGCTGGTCGAATTGGTTGCCACGCGCGAGAGCGAGGAGCCAACGCTATACGAGATGGGCATTCCGGTGGCATCGGCAGAATGGACCGTGCCGTTCCACGCGAACATACTTCAGCGGGTGCCGATGAACCCCAACCGCGATGCGCTGGCGTCGGGCTTCGCAAAGCGCGTGCATGCCGCTTGTCTGCCGACACTGTTGCCCGAGTTGAAGGCCGAGCAGGTGACCGCGGACTGGGTGGGGACGGCGGGTGTCGAAGCGGCACCCGATGTGCAGCAGGAGATCGTCGCCAAGGCGTTCGGCGAGAACGCCGTGCGCTCGGTGCCGTCGATGGGCAAGCGCGATTTCGACGACGACGCGCAGCGCATCGGTGCCAACGTGGTCAAAACTTCCCAGATGTCCGGTGGCTTTCGCGAGATGGCCAAGGCGCACCTGCCGTCGGCCAAGGAAGCGGTCGAGGTCCGCGCGGCGAGCGTGGCGACCGAGATCGCCAACCAACGCTTCAATGTCATCGACGTTGCGGACACCCAGGACCCGCGGCTGGCATGGATAGAACGGCGCGGAGGGGCCGAGCACGTCGAGCGCTGCCTCGGGTTCGCGGTCTGGTTCTGCCAGAAACTGGTGTCATCGACCGGTGAGCCGATGGTGCCGGTGACTGGTGCGCTGGCGCTCGGCAATCAGCCGACCCTGCTCGGGCCGATGCTTTTGAGCACGTTCGTCGCCCACTGGAGCGCCGACAATCGCCTGACCTTGGCGCTCGAATGTGATTGCTTCTGGCAACGACCACTGGGAGCGGAAGCTCTCGCCATCCTCATCCACGAGGCGGCTCACGCGCGCAACCAGCATCACGGTCAGGGTTTCCACCATGAGGTCGAACGGCTGGGCGGCGTCGCCGCCGAAATCATGCTGCGACACGGTGACGAGGTGCGGCGGACGTGGTCTGAATTGATCGGAGCTGGCGTTAATGGCAATGCGCTCCCGGGCCCACAAGCGCCGACCGTCGTCAAAACCGCACCGCCTCAAAGCCTGTTGGAGCGGCTGCGTCCGTGGTGACGATCGGTTCAGGCTACTAGTGTGCCGCCGCTACGCGAGAAGCCGAGAAGCCGCAATACTGTCGAGAATGGACCTTCCAACGCGCGCGTGATGGGTCGCGGCCGTTCTGATCTAGGCCAGCAGGATGCCGACAAGATCAAATCGGAAAGGTGATGTTGCTTGCCGACAATTGCGGCCAGCCGCGAACACTGGTGTCATTGGCTTCAGGCTACATTCGACCGTGAGGCCCTTATGCTGCGAGACATGAACGCGCGCAGGCAAGATACGAAGTCGCGCTCGGTACGAGATAGTGCCGATATTTCGGAAGCGGCGAAGCCGCTTAATGGTGCGGTGCCTCGGATCGTCAGCGGCCGGGGCAGTCACAAGTGCCGACCCGGCGCCGGGTCGACGCCCGAACAGCGCCGATTGGCGAAAGCCCGCGAGGATTACATTGCTCATCTGCGGCGTGGGATCACCCTGCGCGGCTCGGCCCGTCTCGCCGATATCAGCTTCACGACGGTTGGGAAGTGGCGGCAGATCGACCCTGCTTTCCAGGACCGAGAACGCGATGCGATCCTTGACGGATGTGCCAGCCTAGAGGACGAAATCAGGAAGGCCGCGATTAAGGACTGGCGGGCGGCTGATAGGTTGCTTCAGGTCCGCGATCCGGAGCGGTGGGCTCCGAAGAAGGAGGGCGCAGACGTCTCCGTGAGTGTGAACCTGTCCAGCACCAACCCCGACGAGGAATTGAGGCGGGTGCAGGAGTTGGAGCGGAAGCTGCTCGGCCGGGTCGTTACGGAGTTCCAGCCCCTGCCGGGCATGACGGCAAGCGAGGAAGGTGAGACCAACAGCGAAAAGAAAGATGGCGAGGTTTGCTGATGAGTAGCTGCGACAGCTCCGGCAACCTCAATCTCGTGCTTGCCATGTGCTTGCCACGGCATTCAAAGAATTCTGGTCTGACACCTAAGTATTTGAAATGTTTGGTGGGCGAGCGGGGACTCGAACCCCGGACCCGCTGATTAAGAGTCAGCTGCTCTACCAACTGAGCTACTCGCCCATCTTTCAAAGGGTTCCCCCCTTGGGCCAAGATGCGGACTTAGCCAATCCGTCACAACTTCAAGGGCAATGGACCGTCCCTTCGAGGGCCGGCAACTTCGCCCCCAGAGCTACGCAATCCAACCGTCCGCCGGGGAACCGACCACGACGGTCGCCCGCTCGTACGGCAAAGGGGCCCGACGACGGGCCCCAATCGAAGGCTCCTCTAGCACCCGTCCCCGCCCCTGTCCAGCGCGAAGTCCTACCCGAAGCGGCCGGCCTCGGCCCGCCTGCCCCGGCGCGCGGGACGTGCCTCGGCGGATGCGGTTTGCGCGCAGTCGTCAGACGATACGACCGATCTCAGGCGGCCGAAAGGACCGCCCGTCATGCACGTGCGCGGAGAGGGCAAGACCGAGACCAGCCATGACCGTCGCCATGGCCGACCCGCCGTACGAAATCAGAGGCAGGGGCACGCCGACCACAGGAACGAGACCACTGACCATCGCCATATTAACGAATGCATTGACGAAAATGCCGAGAGCGACGCCTGCGATCACCAACCGCCCGAACACGATGCGGCAATTCAAGGCCACGCGCAGCAGGGCGAGGATCAACAGCGCATAAAGCGCGATCAGCGCCGCCGCGCCGACGAAGCCCCATTCCTCGGCGAAAATCGTGAACACGAAATCGGTGTGCTTCTCGGGCACGAAATCGAGCTGGCTCTGCGTACCCTGCACGAACCCACGCCCCGACAATCCCCCCGAGCCGAGCGCGATCTTCGACTGTGCGATGTGATACCCCGCGCCGAGCGGATCCTTGTCGGGATCGAGAAAGATCTCGATCCGCCGCCGCTGATAGCCGTGCCGGCCGCTCCATACGGCTGGTGCGGCGGCGACGGCAGCCACGCCGCCGGCGAGGGCATAGAGCCATGATGTCCCGGCCAACATCACGATCCCGAGTCCTGTCACGGCGAGCAAGATCGCCGTTCCAAGATCCGGCTGGCGGAGCGTCAAGGCAAGCGGCACTCCGATCATGGCGAGCGGCACGAGAACCCGCGCGGGACGCGACCCCTCGCCTGCGGGCATCCCGTGATAGCAGCGCGCGAGCGCTGCCACGAGCGCCACTTTCATCAGTTCCGACGGCTGGATGCTCGCCGTGCCGATCGCGATCCAACGCCGCGCGCCGAGCACCTCCGTGCCCGCGAACGGTACCAACGCCAGCACGATCAGGGATGCCGCATAGGCTGGATAGGCGAGGCGCGCCCAGACCTCGAGAGGCACCATCGCCATGGCCAGGACCAGGCAGAGCCCCGCCAGAAATCGCGCGGCATGCCGAGCCGCCCACGGCTCCATGGAGCCGCCTGCAACCGAGTAGAGTGTCGCCGTCCCGATGGCCGCCAGCAGTGCCGCCGCGCCCAGAATGCTCCATGGCACGCGCCACAGCTTGCCGCCCAGCGTCTCGGACGGCCGCGAGCCGAACATGCTGGGCGCACTCATCCGTCGTTCCGCCCGTCGCCCGCCGCGCCGGCCGACCCCTCGCCGATCGTGGCGGCGGGCCGCGATGCCGGATCGGCCTCGAGTACCATCGCCATGCGCCATGACGTCGCGCGCAAGCGGAGCCGCGCTCGCGCTGCCGCCGCCGCCGTGCTCGACCACCGCCGCCACGGCATAGCGTGGCTGGTCGGCAGGCGCGTAGCCGACGAACAGTGCGTGATCGCGCAACTCCCATGGGAGATCTGCCTGCGCCTTCAAAGCCGACGCGCGGCTCACCTGCGCGGTGCCCGTCTTTCCGGCCATGGCTGCGCCGGCGGCGGCCCCCGGCGGCCCCAGCGCAGCATTGCCACCCGTCCCGCCTGCCTCGTTGACCGCGGCGATCATTCCCCGCCGCACGGCGCCGAGCCACTCCGGCGAAATGTCCAGCAGCTGGAAGTCGTCGGCATCGGTCAACGGCCGGGCGCCCGGCTCGTAGCGGATGAGGGTCGGCAGGATCCGCCGTCCAGTGGCGATCCGCGCCGTCATCACCGCGAGCTGCAG
>JANRIE010000045.1:0-342437 GCA_033765285.1 Hyphomicrobiaceae bacterium
TCCTGATATGCACCCCGCTCTGCCGCTTGACCGGCCGGTCGTCCGCGCGATGACCTGTTGGGGGATCGTCTAATGGTAGGACTGCAGACTCTGACTCTGCCTGTCTAGGTTCGAATCCTAGTCCCCCAGCCAATTAAATCAGATAGTTACTTGGTCCTCAAAAATTGCCGCCGTGTCCCAAGCTACCGCCTAGCTACCACGAAGCGAGGGGCAGTTATTGTCACTTGAGTGTTGCTATACGCTTTGGGTGGAGGTGACATCAGCACGCCCGTGTCGAGCAGACTTCAGCTAGAGATCGAAGCTCGAAGGGCCGAGGTCCGCCATTCCGGGGCTCGAAGATCGGCAAGAGCGCGGACCGAAGCGGAGGACGCCAGGCAACGCTTACCTAACCTTGTTGGTTCTTAGCCTTCCACTTCGGCAACCTGACGCGTTTCCCGAACTCGAATTGAAGATGGAGGCCCTGGCCATGTGCCAGCGCCACCGGCGTGGCCTTTAGGACGGGAGATGATGCGGCATACCGCTTAATCAACTCCTTGTCCGGTCTACCGGACGCGTAAATGGCAGCGTAGGCGAAGCGCACAACCTTTTCATTGAGCGCGGCCACGGTAGCAACGTTGTCGATGGGCCGATAGTCGAGCCCGCGCCGTGCGAAGCGCTCCTTGTCCCAGCTAGTCCCGTACAGCATGAGCCTTGGGGATATGGGCATCATGACGACAGCGGGTCCTGAAGAGTCGAGCGTGTAAGGTCTCAGCTTTTCGTTGCTGACACCCGGATCGAAATAGGCGACCGGGTTATCGCTGGTGACGAACTCGGCATCGGTTTGGTTGTGCAGAACGACTATGCCAATACGATCGAGCACCTGGCCCATGCCGCGAATGATGTGGCGCATGGCGTGGATCGATTGATGCGGATCGATGGAGACCTCAACGTGTTCTAGGAGGTCTTCCATGCCCTTCGGTGGCGGCGGTAGCTTGCCATCCCTCGCGAGCTGCCGTGTGGTGTGCAAGACACGCTCGGCCAGCATCCGCTCCGCTGAATCGCGTGCGGCTGGGACGCGCGCGCGCTGGAGCCCGACGAAGGCGAAGATGTCCTCCAGTCGGTCGTTGACCGGTGAGCGACGGCTCATGGCGTTTACAATCGGCGGCCACTTCGTTTCCAGCTCGGAAAAGCGGTCTTCCAGGCAATTCGTATCGCGCCCGCCTCCTTGGAGTGGTTGAGCATAGTAGTACTTATGAAACCCCACGTCGTCGGGGCCAGTTCGATAAGGATTTGTCGGGTCGTCTTTCCGGTAGACGGTGAGCTTGCTGTCCTCGGCGCAGAACGCCTTGAGGTACGATATGGGAACGTAGTGATGCTTCTTTTTCTGCGACAAAGGTAGCTCCAGCAGGCACCAAAAGACTGCATCGTCATCAGCGATTCGGGCGGCTTTGTTCCAGTAAACACATAGCAAATGGTAGGTTCGGCTCCGAACAGGCGTGTCTGATGCGCGTCCGCGAACGGCAAAATGTCCCGATCTGAACCTCAGTATTTCAATGCCTTAACGTCCGCCGTGGATTTGCCTTGCGAACTGGGCCCATCCAACTTTAGCCATGATCTGGTTGCTTCAGCACAACGAGCGAATGATCGGGGCGCGGCACGAACGGGTGGCCGGGCCCCCAGGACTGTAACCGGGACCAACGGTCCCATGCGCACCATGAGCGCACATCAGGAGGGACCCTCCGTCATGGCCGCGATGACCGTCTACGAGCAACTGGTGCTGGAACTCGTCAATCGAGCGCGGCTCGATCCTGCTGGCGAGGCCGCCCGGCTCGGCATCGGCCTCAATGACGGGGTCTCGGGGGCGCAGATCACCACGGCGGCCAAGCAGGTGCTCGCGGGGAACTCGTTCCTGGTCGATGCCGCCCGCGACCACAGCCGCTGGATGCTCGACACGGACACGTTTTCGCATACCGGCGCTGGCGGCTCCACGCCGACCGCCCGCGTGCGCGAGGCCGGCTACACGCTGAGCGGCTCGTGGACCAAGGGCGAGAATATCGCCTGGGCGGGTTCGACGGGCCAGATCGACCTGGCTAGCTACAGCCAGCGCCTGCACGACAATCTGTTCCGCAGTCCCGGGCATCGCGCCAACTTGCTGAATGACGGCTACCGGGAAGTTGGACTGGGAGAACTGTCCGGCGATTTCGCGGGCTACAACGCCGCCATGCTGACGCAGAACTTTGCGCGCTCGGGCAGCAGTTATTTCATCACCGGCGTCGCCATCACGGATACCGATGGCGATGGCTTCTATGATATCGGCGAGGCCCGCAGCGGCGTCGCGGTCACGGTCACCGGGCAAGGTTCGAGTTCGCAAGCCGTCGCGACCACACAAGCGGCTGGCGGCTATGCCGTGGCCGTCTCCTCGGGCACGCATACCGTCACCTTCTCGGGTGGTGGTCTGCCCGGCCCGGTCAGCGTTATGGTCGCCGCAGGTGCGGCCAACGCCAAGGTCGATATCGCGGGCACGGCGACGATCCTGTCCTCCGCGACGACGACCCTGGGAGCCGGTGCCCGTGCCCTGACACTCCTGGGCGTCGCAGCCCTCAACGGCACCGGCAACGGTGAGGCCAATACCCTCACGGGCAACAAAGGGGCCAATGTGCTGTCGGGCGCGGGCGGCAGCGATACGCTGTCGGGGTTGGCCGGCGACGATACGCTCGACGGCGGGGAGGGCACCGATACGGCCCTCTATCTGGGACGCAGGTCCGACTATACGGTCACCGCCAACCCAGACGGGTCCTTCAGCGTACGCGACAGCAGCCCTGGCGATGGGCTGAACGAGGGCACCGACCGGCTGTACGCGATCGAGGTGCTGCGTTTCCATGCGAGCGGCGAGACGATGACCCTCGGCGCGGCGCTGCCAGAGCTGCCTCCGCCGCCATCGCCACCAGTCGACACTCCCCCGGCCGGTGACCCGCCGGCCGACGACCCACCGCCCTCGGCTGCCGCGACGCCTGGCCCGGATCATCTCGACGGCACGACCGGCAACGACATCATCGACGCGCTCGGCGGTGCCGATGTCGTCCGGGCAGGGGACGGCAACGACACCGTTTACGGCAACATCGGCAACGATGCACTGTACGCAGGCGCGGGCAACGACCGGCTTTACGGCGGACCAGGGCTCGATCGGCTGTTCGGCGATGGAGGCGACGATGTCATCTTCGGTGGCAGCGACAACGACGTCGCCATGGGCGGGGACGGCAACGACCGGCTGTTCGGCGAAGCTGGCAACGATACCCTGCGCGGCGACGCCGGGGCCGACTGGCTCACCGGGGGCCTCGGCCGCGATGTCCTGTATGGCGGCAGCGGGCGAGACCGCTACGACTACAATGCGCCCAGCGAGAGCCGCGGCACGTCGCGCGATTTGATCGCCGACTTCCAGCGCCGGCTCGACGATATCGACGTGTCGTCGGTCGACGCCAACACGACGGTTGCCGGCAATCAACGGTTCGCCTTCATCGGAGACAACCCCTTTTCTGGTGTCGCCGGTCAGTTGCGTGCGGACGTCGTCGGAGGGATGGTCAGGGTCACGGGCGATCTCAACGGTGATGCCCGCGCTGATTTTACCATCGACGTGGCCGGCAGCGCACCGCTCGTCGCGGGTGATTTCTTTCTCTGATAGTCCGACTCAGAGCGGCGGGCGGGCTCTGCCTATCTGGGGCGCTCGGCCAACTCGGCCCGCGCGAAATCATAGCCTGCCCAGCGCAATTCGTGATGGCGGGTCCAGTCCAGCACGCTGGCGCCAGGCGGGAGGGGAAACTTCAGCAGGAGGTCGCCGGGCTCCAGGTCGGTCGCGATGTCGCGGTTTTCCCGCATCAGCGCGCGAACCAGCACGGCCTGCGGACCCGGGGCCTCGGGCAGAGGCGGAACGGCCCGGCGCAGCAGAGCGTGGCTGATGAGACCGGCCCGCGACGGCAGGCCGAGCGTGGTCCCTTGCGGGCATCGTGGCAGTGGCGGGGCATCCAGGTCCAGGACCACGGTCGGCCCCGTCTTGAGGCGGCGCATGGCGTTGATCGGCACATTCTCGATGAGGCCACCGTCCACCAGCATGTCACCATCGGCGGTATAGATCGGCGGCAACAGCGCCGGGATGGCCGAGGACGCGCGCACGGCCTGCCACAAGGGGCCGCGCCTTATAATCATCGGCTCGTTGCGTGTGAGGTTTGTCGCCAGCGCGAAAAAGGGCCGCGGAAGGTCGGCAATGTCGATATCGGTAAAGTGCTCGCGCAGCGCCTCGTCAAAGACGGATGGGTCGAGCAAGCTGTACTGGGGCCAGGTCCAGCGCCCCATCGCCTTGCGGGTGACGAACATGTCGTGGGTGCGCCGCGAGATTTCGGCGGGAGTGACGCCGAGCGCGACCGCAGCCATCATTGCAGCCCCGCCACTGGTCCCGCCCAGAATGTCGAAGTCGTACCCTTCCGCCACCAGAGCCTCGTGCATCCCGATATGGGCGGCCGTGAAGGCCCCCCCGCCACTGGCCACAAGCCCCAATGCTCCGCCCAGGACGAACCGGAACAGGCGGCCGATATCGGCGTTGCTGCCGGTCTCAACGTGATGATGCGCCGACACGAAGGGACGGACGTCGAGCCAGCGCGGCGCGCCGGTCAAGAAGCGGCCCGCGGGGTGCATCATAACGAGGCGGATTCCGCCGGAGCTGTGCAGCTCCGCGGCGATGACTTCAACCGGGCCAGGGAGGGCATCGGCAGCGCACGTGACGGCGGCGTCGGCCACCAGCA
Organism: Hyphomicrobiaceae bacterium; assembly: GCA_033765285.1. Classification (GTDB taxonomy): domain Bacteria; phylum Pseudomonadota; class Alphaproteobacteria; order Rhizobiales; family Hyphomicrobiaceae; genus Filomicrobium. The sequence continues at coordinate 4,773 of JANRIE010000045.1, forward strand.
GTACGCAATCGGCCTGACGCAGCGCCTTCTGGGTCCAGGCTGTGGGTTCGTCGTCGCACAGGAACACCAGGATGCGGCCGCGGGCCTCGAGGTCGTTCAAGCGCTGGGTCGCGTCACAACTGTCGAAGCTTGGATCTCCGTACACCATACGCGAGGCCTCCGCCGCGTCCACCAGCAGAAAACGGGGATCGCAAGCGGCGAATTCGGTAAGCATGTGCCGCAAGCGGGACATGGCTTGATGCTGGCCGGCGCGCGCAATCGCCAGGGTGCGGGGAAATCCTGACGACGGTCGTGGCCGCCCGGCGGTCGTGGCGGCCAGTCGGCCGGCAAGGACGCGGGTGAAAGCTCGCGCCAGCGACGGGAGGCGTGCGCATGTCGCCTCGAAATCTTGGAGCGTCAGCAGGCCGACAACCGAGTCGCGCTCGGCAATCACGCTGGCCGTGCGCTGGCCGCCCGCGAAGAAGGCGATCTCGCCGACGGGTTCGCCCGGACCGATCACCGCAAGCCGTTCGTCCAGTCCCTCTCGGCGCACGGCAAACCGCCCGCTGACGACGATGTAGAGCGCGTCGGCGGCTTCGCCTTGCCGCACCAGAGCCACCCCGCGTGCTATGGTCGCCAGCCGCATATGGGCGAGCAGAGCGGAGACATCCTCGCGGCCAAGGCCACGGAAAAGCTCGATGCCGGCGAGGTCGTGCAATGCGGTTTGAGACGCCATGGGTCCCTCGGGTTGATGGCGGTTGCCTTCGGCGTAGGGTGAAATCAGCACCGCCGCAACATGCCCGGAGCCAGGCCCGAAGCCAGGCTGGCCGCCGATCCTAGCGGGGACCCTTGCCAGGAGCCCTTGCGTCATGGTGGCCGCAAGGAAGTGGACGGGCGCCTAGGCGTCCATCAACGGGTCGGTACAGATCCACCACGATCCCGGGGGCCGGGTCACGCGAGGCGGACGCCTGGTGCCAACGCGACACCCCAAACTCTGTTCTGATCCAGGCCGGACCGGTCCCGACATTTGCGCTGGCGCGCGCCGCACAGGCGAGCAAATGTCGAGGCCAGACCACAAGGGCAGGGCCGGACCAGAGCCACGACGGGGGACCATCATGCTGACATTACGGGCGCTGACTGCGGAACTGCTCGGCTCCAGCGTGCTGATTGCCGGCATCCTGGCTGCGACGCTGACGGCAGGCAGCCAACCGGGGGGTGCTGCCGTCGTCGCGCTCGTCGCGTGTGCCGGCCTGATTGCCGCGGTATTGGCCTTCGGCCCGATTTCCGGCGGTCATTTCAATCCAGCGGTGACACTCGGGCTGGTTGCGGCCGGTCGGTTCGAAGCGCGGCACGCTCTGCCCTACGTGGCCGCTCAAGTTGCAGGTGGGATCGCGGCGGCCCTGTTCGTCGCCGTCATCGCGGCCGCCAGCGGTCCAGTCCAGGGCGGCGCAGGCGGCGATCTCACGGGCCTCGTGAATACCTACTCGGGGCGTGCCGGGCCGGGACTATGGACCGCAGGCCTCGTGGAGGCGATTGCGGCAGCCGTTCTGATAGCGGCCATTCTGGCGGCCGCGATCTCGCCGCAGGCCCCCTCCCAGTTGCCGCTTGCCGCTGGCCTGATCTACGGTCTGCTGACGCTCGTCACTTACCCGGTCAGCTCGGCGGCGCTCAATCCGGCGCGGGCGACCGCCGCCGCCGTTCTCGCGCCATCCGCAGGGCTCGGCGATCTATGGTTGTTCTGGGCTGCCCCCGTCGCCGGTGCCGTGGTCGGCGGGCTGATCGGCCGGTGGCTCGCCAGCGAGGGCTGATACGCCATCGGTCGTGGAGGCAAATCGTCCTGCAGCAGCGGTTTTTGTTGCTTTGCGCGAGGCGATATGCCATGCGCAATCCTGATCTCGGGCGCAGGGGCACCTCCGTTGATTTTTCCCCTTTTCGAGTTCCGGCTTCGCGCATTCGCGGTTTGTCGCTTCTATCCCCCTGCGCTCCCGTACCACCGCATGCCGCAAGATGCGGGATGCTGCGAAAAACTGCGCGCCGCGGGGCGGTCGCGGTGCAACGAAACGACGCGGGAGTCGCATCCTTTTGACCGAAAAGACCTTCGCTGAGCTCGGGCTCAGCCCCAAGGTGCAGTCAGCCGTCGAGGCGGCCGGCTACACGACGCCGACGCCGATCCAGATCGCCGCCATACCGGTTGCCGTCACAGGGCGGGATATTCTCGGAATTGCCCAGACGGGAACCGGCAAGACCGCGTCCTTCGTGTTGCCGATGATCTCGCGGCTGGAAACCGGGCGGGCGCGGGCGCGGATGCCGAGGTCGCTGATCCTCGCCCCGACCCGTGAGCTGGCCGCGCAGGTCGAGCAGAGCTTCGACAAGTATGGAATCAACCACAAGCTGACCGTGGCCCTGCTGATCGGCGGCGTCTCCATGGACGAGCAGGTCAAGAAGCTCGACCGCGGTGTCGACGTGCTCATCGCGACGCCAGGTCGGTTGCTGGACCACTTCGGGCGCGGGCGCATCATGCTGATGGGCGTCGAGATTCTCGTCATCGACGAGGCCGACCGCATGCTCGATATGGGGTTCATCCCCGATATCGAGAAAATCTGTAAGCTGCTGCCGCCGCGCCGCCAGACACTGTTCTTCTCGGCGACGATGCCACCGGAGATCACGCGCCTCGTCGACCAGTTCATGAACGATCCCCTGCGGATCGAGGTCGCCCGACCCGCTACGACCGCCAAGACCATCACGCAGCGGTTCTGTTACTGCGAGAGTGGTGAGGACTGGGCCAAGCGCGAGCGCCTGCGCGACCTGATGCGTGGCGCCGACGTCAAGAACGCCATCGTGTTCTGTAATCGCAAGCGCGATGTCGCAATTCTTCTGAAGTCGCTGCTCAAGCACGGCTTCAATGCCGGCGCGCTGCATGGGGACATGGACCAGAAGGCGCGGATGGAAACTCTCGACAAGTTCCGCTCCGGTGAAATCACCTTCCTGGCGGCCTCGGACGTGGCCGCGCGCGGCCTCGATATCCCCGCCGTCAGCCACATCTTCAACTTCGACCTGCCCTGGCAGTCGGACGACTATGTCCACCGGATCGGCCGCACGGGGCGCGCCGGGCGTGAGGGCCAGGCGTTCTCCCTGGTCACTTACGATGATTTGAAGCTTCTGAAGGACATCGAGAAAATTACGGGTGACGGGATCACCTGGGTCGATACGGTTCCCAGTGACGAGGACTTCGCCGACAGTCTGTCCAAGAAGCGCCGCCGTGGGCGTGGTGGAACCGTGGTCCGCCCAGCGTCGGCGCGGGGCGGCGATCGCGGTGCGGAGCGTGGCAACAGGCCACCGCGCGAAGCCCAGCCGCGTCCTGCCGACGGTGCCCAGGGTGTCGGCGATGGTGTGCGTCGGACGCGTCGCCGTCGCGGCGGTCCCGCCGAGGGCGACGTCGCACAGCCGGAACCCATGACCGCCGAGGCCCCCGCCGCGGTCGCCCTTCGTCAGGCTCGACCACAGTCAGGACAGCAGCCTCGATATCACGAATCACAGCCGCCGCTGCCTGCGGCCGCACGACCAGCGCGGCGACCCGACGCGCGACACGACGAGCCCAGGCGTGCGGAGCGGGCCGAGCCGAGGCCACAGCGCAGTGGTGCAGCCGAGCGCCCGGCGGCGGTCCGCCGGCCTGAGCGCCGGGAACCTGCTGAAAGCGCCGCCGATGGCGGGTTCGCCGATAATGTACCCGCGTTCCTGCGGCGGCCCGTCCGCCGCTCCAAGCCGGAACCGGCGACGGAAGGCTGACGCCTAGCGTGGTGTGGCGGCTGTGGCCGCCATCCACACTGTCGCGGACTTTCGCCTGCGGATAACGCCCTCAGGGCGGCTGTCGAATATCGGTCAGCGCCGGATTGGTGCGCCGGTTTTGGCGCGAGCGGCCTTGCGGGCGACATCGAGTGCGCGGGCGGCCCACTTGATCATTTCGTCGGGGTCGTCCAGGACGCGGTCGGGGGCACGCCAGTACGATAACTCGACCGGTCGGCCCTTGCTCTGATAAGTGAATGGGCCCAAGCGCTCCGCCTCGAAGTCACCCCGGTTGGCGGCATCGACCTTGAGGTACAAGACCTCGTCGGCGATGAGGGCGAACATGACCCCGTCGGCGAACAGGCCGGCTCCGCCGAACATGCGCCGGCCCTTCACAGGACCGAGACCCGCCAAAACTTCGATCAGCGACTCGATCATGGCATCGGACGCGGTCATCGGGCGCTCCGAACGGGCGTGCCGGCGCTTATCAGTGCTCCGCCGCGGCGAGGCGGTCGGGGTCGGCGGCCACCAGGTTGACGCTCTCGCCACACCCGCAGGCCCCTTTCTGGTTGGGATTGTTGAACACAAATCCCGACGTCAGCTTGTCGGCCTTGAAGTCCATCTCGGTGCCGAGCAGGTACATGATCGCCATCGGGTCGATCACGACTTTTACACCTTTGTCCTCGACCACTTCGTCGAAGCGGCCGATGCTGTCGGCCCAGCCCATGGTGTACTCCATGCCGGCGCAACCGCCTTTTTTGATCCCCAGCTTGAGGGCAACGACACCCGGCTTACCGGCCATGATCTGAGCGATGCGCGCAGCGGCGGCGTCGGTCAGCGTCATGACTTTGGGGCGGGGGCGGGCAGACGGATTGGCGGTCGACATGGGCGTGGTGATCCTCGGTTCAAGGCCGGAATTATCGCCATGATATAGGCCATCGCAACAAAATGCACGAGGGGAGCGGACCGAGCCGACCGAACCCGGAATGCCGGAGACGACACGCCCCGATCCCAGATCAGGACCGACACCGACTATGTGGTGCGCGCCCTGGCGGCGGCTCGTCGCGGTGGGACGGGTCCCAATTCGATGCCGTCCCGGCCGGTTTCAGAAGAACCCGGTCGCGAGCTTGGCCTCTTCGGACATGCGGCTCTGGTCCCACGGCGGTGAGAACACGAGATTGACCTTCACGTCCTGCACGCCGGGCACGGCGCGCACGGCATTGTCGACCCACGTCGGCATCTCGCCGGCGACGGGGCAGCCGGGTGCGGTCAGCGTCATGTCGATGTCGACCTCACGCGCATCAGAGATGTCGATGCGATAGATGAGGCCGAGCTCATAGATGTCGGAGGGGATTTCGGGATCATTGACCGTCTTGAGTGCGGCGACGATGTCGCGGGTCAACTGGTCGAGTTCTTCTTCCGACAGCGCCGATCCCTCGACCGGCGTGCCTCCATCCGCCACCGACGGCGGGGCCACGCCGCCCACGGCAAGGCGGGCAGCGGCGTCGGCAGCCGCAATGGCGTCTAGCCGGTTTGCTACACCGCCAGGTTGTGGCCCATCCTCGGCAGTCCGGGTCGCGTCGGTATCGGTCGTGGTCATGCGAACAACTCCCGCGCCTTTTCCAGCGCCTCGGCAAAACGGTCGATCTCTTGCGTGGTGTTATACATCGCGAATGAGGCGCGCGTGGTGGCTGGCACGCCGAGTCGGTCCATCAGGGGCTGAGCGCAGTGGTGTCCGGCCCGGACGGCGATCCCCGAGCGGTCGACGATCGTCGATACGTCATGGGGATGCAGGCCGTCCATCGAGAACGACACGATGCCACCCTTGCCGGCTGCGGTTCCGTGGATCTTCAGCCACTTGTAGGCGCGCAGCCGTTCATGCGCGTAGGCCAGCAGGTCGGCTTCGTGAGCGTGGATCGCCTCGCGTCCGACCTGCATCATATAGTTGAGGGCTGTTCCCAGACCGATTGCCTCGACGATGGCGGGCGTGCCGGCTTCGAAACGGTGAGGCGGCACGCCGTAGGTGACGCCATCGACGCTGACCGTCTCGATCATCTCGCCGCCGCCCTCGTAGGGCGGCATGGAGGCGAGGTGCTGTGCCTTGCCGTAGAGCACGCCGATACCGCTCGGACCATAGGTCTTGTGGCCGGTGAAAACGTAGAAATCGCAATCAAGGTCACGCACGTCGACGGTCATGTGCGCGGCCGCCTGGCTGCCGTCGACGAGCACTGGGATGCCGCGGGCGTGCGCGATCGCGATCACCTCCTTGACCGGCACAACGGTGCCCAACACGTTCGACATGTGGGTGATCGCGACGAGCTTGGTGCGGGGCGACAGCAGCGCCTCGAACTCGTCGATGAGGAATTCGCCCTTGTCTGATATCGGTGCCCACTTGATCACGGCCCCGTTGCGCTCGCGGTGATAGTTCCACGGCACGATGTTGGAGTGGTGCTCCATGATGGACAGGACGATCTCGTCGCCCGGGCCGATCACCATCCCGCCGAAAGAACTCGCCACGAGATTGACCGCCATCGTGGCGTTGCGCGTGAAAATGATCTCGTCGGTCCGCTCCGCATTGAGGAAGCGCCGCGTCGTCTCGCGCGCCTCCTCGAAGGCGGTGGTCGCCGCATTCGACAAAAAGTGCAGGCCGCGATGGACGTTTGCGTAGGTGAACCGGTAGGCATGGTCCATGGCCTCGATCACCTGGCGCGGCTTCTGGGCGGAGGCACCATTGTCGAGATAGATCAGTTGCTTGCCGTAGACCTCGCGGAACAGTATCGGGAAATCGGCCCGCACGCGGTCGACGTCGAATCCGGTCAGAGTCGCGCGCTCGCGGGGCGCTGCAGTCTTCGCCGTGTCGATGGTCATCGCGTGTCCTTCCTTGCCTGGGGCGTGGCCCCCTGGCGATCCCTTGGCTCGGCTGCGCTCACCCCTGACCCAACAGCCATATGCGCGCATACTCCTTGAGGGCGGCCTCGACAGGCGCATTTTCGATTTTCTCGATCGCCTCGCCGATGAACGCTTCGATCAGCAGCAGGCGCGCCTCCGCTTCGGGAATGCCACGCGAGCGGCAGTAAAACATCAGGTCGTGGTCGATCTCGGCGCAGGTCGCTCCATGGCCGCAAGCGACATCGTCGGCAAAGATCTCCAGTTCAGGCTTCGAATCGAACTCGGCGTCCGGCGAGAGCATCATGGCCTGTGACATCTGCTTGCCGTCCGTCTTCTGCGCGATCTGGCGCACGACGATTTTGCCTTGGAAAACGGCCCGCGCGCTGTCGTCGATCACAGCCTTGAACAATTCGCGGCTCTCACATGAGGGCACAGCATGATCGACGACCAGAGTGGAATCCATGTGCTCGGTCCCGCGGGCGAGCATGGCCCCGGACAAATCGAGCTTTGCCCCCTCGCCGCCGAACGTGGCGAAGATCTGGTTGCGCGCGAGGGCGACGCCCATCGTGAACTGGAAGCCGCGGTAGATGCTGCTTGCTCCGAGCGCGACCATCCAGTTGCCCAGGTGCGTGCCGACGCCCGCGTCGATGGTGGCCTTGACGTGTGTAATCGCGGCGCTGTCGGCGATGGTGATCTGCGTGGCCGCGTTGACGTGGGTGTCGGCCGCCGCGCCAGGCAATCGGACGAAGGCCTCGATCAAGGTGCCCCTGGCTCCCTCGCCGATACTGATCACATGGCGGACCGCGGCCGAGCGCGCCTCGGTCCCGGCGCGGACATGATAGATGACCAGCGGCTTGTCGAGTTCGATGCCGTCGCCGAGGCGAACCACCGCGCCATCCGTCATGTAGGCGGTGTTGAGGGCGATGACGGCGTCATTGTCCGGGGCGGTGGTGCGGGCCAGCGCTTCGCCCACCTTGTCCTGACCAGCTGCGAGGGCCGAACCCAGGCTGCTGGCATCCAGGCCAGCGGGCATCTGCCGGCTGGACAACTCCGCCCGGTAAGCGCCGTTCACGAGCACGATGCGATAGGCATCGAGTTGTGCGAGTGGCCCCATCGCGACGATGATGTCGGCGATGGTCAATGGGGTGCGATCGGCGATGGCCGGCGGTGGCAGCTCCCGCATGCCGGCGCGCAGATCCGTGTATTTCCAGTCCTCGATGCGCCGGTGCGGAAGCCCCAGTTCGACGAAGCGGGCAGCAGCGGCGCGGCGAGCGGCCGCCACGGCGACGCCTCCGGGAAGCTCGCTGGCGACCCTGTCGAAGGTTTCGGCGATGGCCTGCTCGGCTTTGGTTCGCATCACTGCCACTGTCATTGCGCGCCTCCTCAGCGCCACTCGATCAAACGCCCGCCGTGCCGACCAGAGTTTCCCCCACCGGCCGGCCGGCAGAGGTCTCAGGCTGCTTTCTCGCCATATTCGGCATAGCCGGACTGTTCAAGCTCCAGCGCCAGTTCCTTGCCGCCCGAGCGCTGGATCCGTCCCTGTGCCAGCACGTGCACCTTGTCGGGGACGATGTAGTTCAACAGTCGCTGGTAGTGGGTGATCAGCAGCATCGCGCGATCGGGTGAGCGCAACGCGTTGACGCCGTCGGAGACGATTTTCAGTGCGTCGATGTCGAGACCCGAATCGGTCTCGTCCAGCACGCACAGCGTCGGCTCCAGCAGGGCCATCTGCAGGATCTCGGACCGCTTCTTCTCGCCGCCAGAGAACCCCGTGTTCACCGGGCGCTTCAGCATCTCGACGTCGATGTTGAGAGCTGCGCCCTTGGCTTTCACCACTTTGAGGAATTCCGGCGTCGACAATTCGGGCTCCCCACGCTTCTTGCGGATGGCGTTGAGGGCGGTGCGCAGAAACGTGATCCCGGCCACGCCAGGGATCTCCATCGGATACTGGAAAGCCAGGAACACGCCGGCGGCGGCGCGCTCGTCGGGGCTCATTGCAAGGAGCGACTGTCCGTTCCACAGGATGTCGCCATCGGTCACCTCGTAGTCCTCGCGACCGGCGATCACGTACGACAACGTCGACTTGCCGGAGCCGTTGGGGCCCATGATGGCGTGCACCTCGCCGGTCGGGATGACAAGGTCGATGCCCTTCAGGATCGGCTTGTTCTCGTCCACGATGCGTACGTGCAGGTTGCGGATTTCGAGCATGGGGTCACTCCGTTCCTCGGTCTCTCTGTTCTGGCGCGCCATGACGGCTGCGCGCGGCACTTATTTCGACAGGCGGCGGCGTCTCGGCCGGTCCGAGGTGTCCTTCGCCCAGGTCATCACCCGTGCCAGCACCTCCTCGTAGAAGGACCGGTCGAGGACAGGGCAATCGGGGTCGGGGTGCATGACCTTGCGATCCACGGCAATCGACATGTCGTCACGCGCGCGGATCACCAGGGTACGACCGGACTTGTGCAAGTGCAGTTGACCGTTCTCCTCCCGGATCGAAACACCCAGGTCAGCGAGCCGGCCGGCATCTCCATTCTCGTCGAGTGCCTCGTGGAAGTCGTCGATGATGTCCTGCATGCGCTCGATGCGATGCAGGCGCTGGAACTCCTCGACATCGGCCTCGTAGGCCTCGGCGTAGGCATTGGCCTCGGTGAGGAGCCGGCGGATAATGGCATTGCGGCCCTTCTTCGTAGACATCTCAAATCACTCCAACGTCTGTACCGATGGCCGGGCGTTACCCGACGCTGCCTTCCAGCGAGATGCCGATCAGCTTCTGGGTCTCGGCCATGAACTCCATCGGAAGCTGCTGGAGAACGTCGCGGACAAAGCCGTTGACGATCAGCGTCACCGCCTCCTCCTCGGACAGCCCGCGCTGCATGCAGTAGAACAGCTTGTCGTCGGAGATCTTGGAGGTCGTGGCCTCGTGCTCGAAGTGCGTGTGCGCGTTCTTGGCCTCTATGTAGGGGATCGTATGGGCCCCGCAGTTATTGCCGATCAGCAAGCTGTCGCACTGGGTGTAGTTCTTCGCGCCGGTGGCCTTGCGGTGCGCAGAGACCAGCCCGCGATACGTGTTCTGCGAGAACCCTGCGGCGATGCCCTTGGAGACGATGCGGCTCGACGTATTCTTGCCGAGGTGGATCATCTTGGTGCCGCTATCGACCTGCTGGCGGCCGTTCGAGACCGCGATCGAATAAAACTCGCCGCGGGAGTTGTCGCCACGCAGAATGCAGGACGGGTACTTCCAGGTGATCGCCGAGCCGGTTTCGACCTGCGTCCAGGATATTTTGGAGTTGTGGCCGCGACAGTCGCCGCGCTTGGTGACGAAGTTGTAAATTCCGCCCTTGCCGTTCTTGTCGCCCGGGTACCAGTTCTGCACCGTCGAATACTTGATCTCGGCATCATCCAGCGCGATCAGCTCCACGACGGCTGCGTGCAACTGGTGTTCGTCGCGCATGGGGGCAGTGCAGCCCTCCAGATAGGACACGTAAGAGCCCTTGTCGGCGATGATCAAGGTCCGCTCGAACTGGCCGGTGTTCTTTTCATTGATGCGGAAATAGGTCGACAACTCCATCGGGCAGCGCACACCCTCTGGGATGTAGACGAACGACCCATCTGAAAACACTGCAGAATTCAGCGCCGAATAAAAATTATCCGACTTCGGCACGACCGAGCCCAGATACTTGCGGACGAGCTCAGGGTGCTCGCGAAGCGCCTCGGAAATCGCGCAGAAGATCACGCCGGCCTTCTTCAACTCCTCCTTGAACGTCGTGACGACGGACACGGAGTCGAAGACGGCGTCGACGGCGACACGCGTGCCGGTAACACCTGCCAACATCGCCTGCTCCTTGAGCGGAATGCCGAGCTTCTCATAGGTGGCGAGCAACTGCGGATCGACGTCAGCCAGACTGGTCGGACCTTCAGTCGACTTGGGTGCCGAATAGTAGTGGAGGTCCTGGAAGTCGATCTTCGGGTAATCGACGCGGGCCCAGGTGGGCTCCTGCATCGTCTTCCAGCGCTCGTAGGCGTCGAACCGCCACTCGAGCATCCACTCAGGCTCACCCTTCTTGGCCGAGATGTAGCGGATGATGTCCTCGGACAGGCCCTTGGGTGCCTTGACGCTCTCGATCGTCGTCTCGAACCCGTACTTGTACTGGTCCACGTCGATCTGCTTGACCTGCTCGATGGTCTCCTGGACGGCTGGCATCGGCGAACTCCCTTCCTGCTTCGGTGTGCGGCGACGGCCCTGTGGGCGCGCCGGCGGAACTCTCGTCTCTCTCGTCGTCTGCCGATGTCCGGCTCAGGCGACTTTGCGTTCTGACATTTGGCCGATGATCCGCGCCCATGCGGCCAGAAAGGCGTCGGCGTCGTCTTGCGTGCTTGTCCAGCCCAGGCTGATGCGGACTGCCGACGCTGCTTGCGCCGCGTCGAAGCCCATCGCCGCCAACGTCAGGCTGCGCGAGACCTTTCCTGACGAACAGGCTGCGCCGGCGCTCAGCGCAATGCCGGCCAGATCGAACGCGATCACCAGTGTCTCGGCGCGCCGCCCTGGGCACAGCACGCACGCGGTGTTCGGAAGGCGGTCTGCGGTTGCGCCCACGATCGAGGCGGCCGGCTCCATCGCGCGCATCGCGTGCTCGATTCGGTTGCGATGATGGCTCAGCGCGGCAAACTTCGGCAGGTCCTGCCGGGCTGCCACGGCCGCCGCTCCAAAACCGGCGATTGCCGCGACCGATTCAGTCCCGGCGCGATTGCCGCGTTCCTGGCCGCCGCCGACCAGCAAGGGTGAAACGCCGGATTTGCCGCGCAGGATCAGTGCGCCGACGCCGGCTGGTCCGCCTAGCTTGTGGCCCGATATGGCCAGGATGTCGGCCGCGGCAGCGAGTGGAGCAAGGTCCATCTTTCCAGCCGCCTGGGCGGCGTCGGTAAACATGACTGCGCCGTGACGGCGGGCCAATTCGCCGATCTCGACGACGGGCTGGAGAACGCCGGTTTCGTTATTGGCCGCCTGCAAGACGAGGAGGCGTCGGGCCTCGCCAGCCTGCGGAGCGGCCAGCGCAGCCTCGAGACGGGCCCGGTCAATGACACCGTCGGACAGAACAGGGATCGCGGTGAGGCGCGCCGTGCTGGCCAAAATCGGGGTCAGGACCGCGGCGTGTTCGGCCTCGGTGTAGATGATCTCGGACCACTGCGAGCGCAGGACGGTATTGGCTGCTTCGGTTGCTCCGGACGTGAAGACGACCTCGCCTGGCCGGCAGGCCGCCAAGGCTGCCACCTGTTCGCGGGCGGTCTCGACGATGGTGCGCGCGCGGCGTCCCTCGGCGTGAACCGATGATGGGTTGCCCACACACGCAAGGGCAGCAACCATGGCCTCGAGCGCCGGCCCGCGCAGGGGGCTCGTGGCATTATGATCGAGGTAAACGCGCACGGCCGTCACTGGCGTACTCCTGGTGCCGGGTGTCCGCTCGCGCTGCCGGCGGCGACGTGTCGGTCCCGGTCGGGCATGCCATCGAGAACGTCCTGCAGCGAGACGCCCGCCAGGAACGAGGCGATCTGGTGGCCGAGCTTGTGCCAGAGAACGTGAGTGAGGCAGCGCTCTTCGCCAAGGCAACCGCCCTCGCCGTCAAGACAGCGCGTCATGCGCGTTTCTTCCTCGACCGCCTGCATGATGTCGACAACCGAGATTTCGCCGGCCACCCGCGCCAGACGATAGCCACCCGACCGGCCACGCTCGCTGTCGACGAGACCGGCGCGGCGCAGGCGAAGAAAGATTTGCTCGAGATAGGCGAGCGACAGTTGCTGACGTTCCGCGATCTGGGACAACGGCATGGCACCGTCGCCGCCGAACTTGGCGAGGTCGGCCATCGCCATGACGGCATAGCGACCCTTGGTGTTGAGTTCCATGCCATACCCTTCATGAGCCCAGGAGTGCGATCCTGCTCGTCCAGCGCGCGTGACATCCAAACCTTGCGTCTCTCGGCCCGTCAGCCCGACTGATACAAGCACGCACGAGCCGCTTGCATCGCACAGGCTGGTTCATGCTATGGACAACGCCCATCACAGTGCGCGCCGCATCGAACTTTCGAACCGTTCTAAACTTGACCTCAATATGAAAATTCCGATCCAGGAAGTCAAGTATCCGTGCGCTGGCCGCTGATCGTCAGGCTGGAGGCCGGCTGAGGCGATCGGCAAAGCAGGACCAGCAGGAGAGACGGCCGCCCCTGAGCGCACAGGCTCGGACCGGTCATGCGTCTGCAACTGTCCAACAAGGAACCCTGAGACACTATGCCAGAGCTGATCATCAACGGCCCAGCCGGGCGTCTCGAGGCGCGCTACCACCACGAGGCGGCCTCCGACAGTCCGATCGCGCTCATCCTGCACCCGCATCCGCAGTTCGGCGGAACGATGAACAATCAGGTCGTCTACAATCTCTATCACACCTTTGCCGCGCGCGGTTTTTCCGTGCTGCGCTTCAACTTCCGGGGCGTCGGGCGCAGCCAGGGGTTCTGGGATGGGGGGCCGGGCGAATTGGCCGATGCGGCCAGCGCGCTCGATTGGCTGCAACTCGTCAAGCCGGACGCGCGAAGCTGCTGGCTGGCTGGCGTATCCTTTGGAACCTGGATCGCCATGCAATTGCTGATGCGGCGGCCGGAAGCGGAAGGGTTCATCTGCGTCGCGCCGCCGTCCAACCTCTACGACTTTTCCTTTCTCGCCCCCTGCCCGTCCTCCGGGCTCATGATCAACGGCGACATCGACCGCGTCGTGCCGTCGAACTCGGTTGCCGATCTTGCCGTGAAACTCAAGACACAGCGCGGGATCAAGATTGATCACGAGGTGGTGCCGGGGGCCAACCACTTCTTCGAAAACAAGATGGATGACCTCACCGATATCGTCGGCCGCTACGTCGACATGCGCATGGCGATGAAGCCGAAGGAGAAGGAAAAGCTGCGCAAGGATACGCGCGCCCGCGAGGCCGAGCCCGAGGAGCCCGAAGTCGAGTTGGAGATCGGGGACGACGACGAGGATTGAGGCTCAGAGGTGAATGGGCCGGATCATGGTACGGCGGGCCTTGCCCGGCAGGCGACCGCGCGCCAGATCACGAATGTCGGGGTGCCGGGTGGTGATCCACGCGTCGGCATCTCGACGACTTTTATGCTAATTGCGCCTAAATCAGCAAGTTGATGGAAAGTGGCATCCTGCACTATCAGGTTCGCCGGCCAAACAATGCCAGGTTGCATCATTCGATGCCAAGATGCTCGGGGCAGACGCCATGCTGACAAGCCTCGCGGTGGCCGGACTTGCCATTGTCCTGCTGGTCGCTTTCGCGCTCGATTATGCGATCGTGTTTCCCCGGCACCATCGCGGCGACGAACCCACGGCGCTGTCGCGGCTCGACGCTGACCTTGCGGGTCGTCTCGACGCGCATCTGAAGGCCATCGCCAGCCGGCCTCACAACCTGTTCTACCCCGACGCTTTGGAAGCCTCCGCGCTCCAGATCGAAGCGCGTCTGGGTGCCTTGGGGTTGGTGCCGGCCCGGCAGGTCTTCAAGGTCGACGGGCACGACGTCCGCAACATCGAGGTGACGTTCGAGCCGCAGTCACCGGACGAGGGGCCGCAGCTCGGCACGATCGTGATCGGGGCCCACTACGACAGTCCCGATGACAGCCCTGGTGCCAACGACAACGGCACCGGCGTGGCGGCCCTGATCGAACTGGCCCGACTGATGACGGAGATGCCGCCGCCGCGCCATCGGATACGGCTCGTGTTCTTCGTCAACGAGGAGGCCCCTTGGTGCAAGACACCCGACATGGGCAGTTGGCAGCACGCACTTCGGCTGCGGCGAGACGGTGAGCGCGTGGTGGGCATGATCGCCCTTGAAACACTCGGCTACTTTTCATCGCGACCCGGCACCCAGGCTTTTCCGACACCATTCAACTGGGTCTACAGCGACCGTGGTGATTTCGTCGCGTTCGTCGGCCTGCCGCGCTCACGGTCGTTTTTGCGCACGGCTTTGGCGGCGTTCCGCGAGACGGGCGCGTTTCCCTCCATCGGTGGCGTTGCTCCGGGCTTCATTCCAGGCATCGACCTCTCCGACCACTGGGCCTACGATCAGCACGGCTTTCCCGCTCTGATGATCACCGACACGGCACCGTTTCGGAACCCGTACTACCACCAGACCAACGACACACCCGATACCGTAGACACCGCGAGCCTCGCCCGCATCGTCGTCGGGCTGGCCGGTATGGTCCGGAAGATCGGGTAGGGCTCCAGCCTATCAGGGCCGTGCCAAGCGCCCGCCGGTCATGGGTACGCTGACGCCGGTCGTGCCTGGATATGTGATTGGCAGCCCCTCGAGGGCGCGGACGGCGAGATAGCCCCAGGCCTCCGCCTCCATGCTCTCCCCGTCGAGTCCGACGGCCTCGGCCGGCACCACGGCGTTCTCGACTCGGGCGGCGATCATGCCCATGAGCGTCCGGTTGTGGCGTCCGCCTCCTGCAACAACCCACAGCGCGGGTTCCTCGGGCAGGACCTCGCGCGCGCGGGCTATGGCACCGGCCGTGAAGGCGGTCAGCGTTGCTGCGCCATCCTCGACCGACAACCCACCGACGAGGTCGGAGAAAAACGTGTTCCGATCGAGAGACTTCGGCGGCATTGCACCGAAAAAGCTGTGGGACAGGTAGAAACGCACGACGTCCTCGTGAACTGCGCCGCGGGCGGCCGTCGCGCCGTCCTCGTCGTGGGCCAGGCCCTTGTGCGTCCGCATCCAATCGTCGATCAGCGCATTGCCGGGGCCGGTATCGAAGGCAAGGAGCGTGTCGTCGCGGCCGATGAACGTGATGTTGGCCACACCGCCGATGTTGAGGATGGCGAGCGGGCGCTGCGGCAGGCCCGATGCGACGGCGCGATGATAGACCGGAACCAATGGCGCACCTTGACCGCCGGCGGCGACATCGGCGGCGCGCAAGTCGTAGACGACGGGGACCTGGGCGAGTTGAGCCAAGAGCGGACCGTCGCCGAGTTGGACCGTCAGCCGCGCTTCGGGCTTGTGCAGCACCGTCTGGCCGTGGAACCCGACGACGTCGATGGCGGCACGCTCCAAGCCCTGCCGGCGCAGGTAGGCCGAGATGGCGGCGGCGTGCAGTTCGGTCACCTCGCGCTCGACGACGGGCAGCAGTCCTGGCCGTTGTGATCGCTCGGTCATGGAGCGGGCATGGGCCAGCGCTTCCACGAGCCTGCGGCGCACGTCCGCGGCATAGGGGAAGGTCATCGCAGGTCCGCGGCGCACCACGTCGCAGCCATCGGTTTCGACCATGGCGACATCTATGCCGTCGAGCGACGTGCCCGACATCAAGCCGAGCGCACGCCTCACCTCAGCCATGGCGGCTTGCCTCCATTCCACGGCGTCCCCGCGGGGCCGCCTGACGCCTTGCCGCGTCCTCACTTCCCGTGCATGGTCCCGCCGCCCTGCACTGGCGCCGGGCGGACACAAGAAGCTTCAGACGATGACACAGCCCAAATCCGACTTCCTCGCCATCCTCACAGATCGGGGCTTCATCCACCAGTCCTCTGATTTCGAGGCCATCGACGCGCTGGCCGCCAAGGGTGGGCTTACGACGTATACCGGTTACGACTGCACGGCCCCGTCGCTGCACGTGGGGCATCTCATGACGATCATGATGCTGCACTGGTTGCAGCACAGCGGTGGCGGCAGGCCGATTGCCCTCATGGGAGGCGGTACGACGCAGGTGGGCGACCCGTCCGGAAAGGACGAGACGCGGCAGTTGCGGTCCATCGAGGAGATCGACGCCAACAAGCAGGCGCTGAAGGGCGTTTTCGCCCGTTTGCTGCGGTTCGGCGAGGGTGCGACGGACGCAAGGATGGTCGACAACGCGGATTGGCTGGCCCCGCTCAACTACATCGCCTTCCTGCGCGACGTCGGCCGGCACTTCTCGGTCAACCGCATGCTGTCGATGGATTCGGTGAAGCTCAGGCTCGAGCGCGAGCAGGAACTGTCGTTCATCGAATTCAACTACATGCTGCTCCAGTCCTACGATTTCGTCGAACTGAACCGCCGGTTCGGGTGCGTGGCCCAGATGGGCGGCTCCGACCAGTGGGGCAACATCGTCATGGGAATCGACCTGGGCCGCCGGATGGGCACGCCCCAGCTTTTTGGCGTGACCTGTCCGCTGCTCACGACGGCCTCGGGGGCAAAGATGGGCAAGACCGCCTCGGGGGCCGTCTGGCTCAACGAAGCGCAGCTCTCGACCTACGACTACTGGCAATACTGGCGCAACAGCGAGGACGCCGACGTGGGGCGTTTCCTGAAGCTGTTCACGACGCTGCCCGTCGATGAGATCGCCAGGCTCGCCGCGCTTGGTGGAGCGGAGATCAACGAGGCCAAGAAGGTTCTGGCGACCGAGGCGACCGCGCTGATCCGCGGGCGCGACGCCGCCGAGAAGGCCGCCGAAACAGCGCGGCTCACGTTCGAGACGGGCACCCTTGCCGCAGACCTGCCGACCTACCCCGTTCCGGCGCGCGACCTTGACGCCGGTCTTGGCGTCCTGGGCGTTTTCGTGTCGGCTGGACTGGTGGCGTCGAACGGCGAGGCCCGCCGCCAGATCAAGGGGGGTGGGCTCAAGGTCAATGATAGTCCGATTACCGATGAGAAGGCCATGCTCACAACCAAGGACCTGACGGCCGACGGCGTCATCAAGCTGTCGCTCGGCAAGAAGCGGCACGTGTTGCTGCGTCCGGCCTGAACGACGCGTGCCGATGCCATGATCGCGGCGTCGTGGGCAAATGATCAGCGCCGCCACGGCCCGATAGGCCGGTAGCGCGGACCAAGGCGCTCTCACGGAGAACCAACGGCCGCGATGGACCTGCAGCTCTTTCTGACCCTCGGTCTCATGTCCTACGCGGCGGCTGTCGGCTTCATGGCGGTCATCACCGCCGCGCAGGACAGGGGCACGTGGCTGCTCATTTGTGCCGCAGCGGTTGGCACGGGACTATTCGGCCTGCTGGTGCTGCCGGAGTGGGCGGCTCTCCTCACGGCCTTGGTCGTCGTACCGGGTCTACTGGTTCCCATCGCCCTCATGCGCATCGTGCAGAACCGGATGATGATGAGCCGCTGGCGAGATGCGGCGCGTTCGGCGCGTCTGCTGGCGAGCCTGCATCCCAGCCGGCGGGCGGTGTTCGAGGCCGACTTGGCCGAGGCGATCGCGCAGGCTGAGGAGACGGGCGACACGGAGAGCCTGCGCGTGCTTGCGCGCGACAACAAGGATGGGCTGGCGCATGTCATCGAACCGCTGATCCTGTCGCGCGAGGATCGCTGGGACGACGTGCTCGCGGCGACCGACGCGACGGCGCAAATCAGTCCCGACGCTCTCGTCCTGCGCATCCGGGCCCTCGGCGAGACCGGCAAGGTCGACGAGATGGCCGCGACGTTCGCCGCCAACCGCAGCCGGCTGGCGATGACCGGACTGGCTTACGGCGAGCTGTTCGTGGCGAGTTTCCTGGGTCGCGGCGATGCCGTCGATGTCCTGCTCGGCGGACCGCTGAGGATGCTCGAGGCCGAAACGCGGGCCTATTGGCGGGCGATCGCGGCCGCCTATGCTACCAGCGCGACGGTCGCCGCCTCGGGGCGGGAGGCGCTGGCGTCCCTGGGCGCGACCTCGCGGCGCCCCTCGACGCGTCTGGCGGCGCGGCGGCACGCAGACCTGGCCGGGCGAGCAGCGCTGCTGTCGGATCAGGCGCAGGCCCTCGGGCAGACGATTGCCGATGATGCGAAGCGGCGGGCGCTCGACGTTCGCGCACGGCCAACGCGCCTCACGGACATGCCGCTGACGATTGTCTTGATAATCCTAAACCTCGGCGCGTTCGCCGCCGCGGTCGCCCTCGGCGGCGCAGAAGATATCGGCACGCTGGTCGGGCTGGGCGCGCTGTGGCCACCCTTCGTCACCGAACTGGGCCAGTGGTGGCGGCTCGTCACCGCGGCGTTCCTGCATTTCGGCCCCGTGCATCTCGTCGCCAACATGCTGGCGCTGCTGGTCTTCGGTCGCATCATCGAGGCAACCTACGGCACGGCGCGGCTGGCGCTGGTGTATGGCATCGGCATCCTGGTTTCGAGCGGGCTGGTGCTGGCGCTCATGCTGCACGAGGCCCCTCAGTCGCACGGGGTCTACCTGGGTGCGTCGGGTGCCATCTTCGCGCTGTTCGGGGCGGAGACCGCGCGCATGCTCAAAGCCTGGCGGACGCACCGTGACGCGGCCGACGGGCGGCATCTGATGCTGCTCATCTTCATCATGGGACTGCAAACGCTCGTCGATCTGGCCGTGCCAGAGATCAGTCTGACGGCGCACCTGTCTGGATTTCTGACCGGCGCAATCCTCGGGCTGCTGATTGCGCCGCGGGAGACCCGAGGCTCTCGTGTCGAGATCGCGTAATTCGTCTCATTCTGCACCGCGCGCGTCACGAATTTCGCGATCTGAACGACACTAGCGCATCGCTTTCACGACCAGCATGACCGCCGCGAGCACCAGCACGAGTGCCAGAACGATCCGCAACGTCCGCTCGGGGATGTGACCGGCGAACCGCGATCCCAGCAGCGTGCCGGGGATCGAGCCGACCAGCAGCGTGGCCAGCAGGACCACGTCGACATTGCCGAGACTGGCGTGGCCAAGGCCGGCGAGCAACGTGAGCGGGACGGCGTGAGCGATGTCGGTGCCGACGATGCGGCGGGCCGACATGGCAGGATAGAGGATCGTCAGCGCGACGACGCCGATGGCTCCTGCCCCGACCGACGTCAACGATACGAGCGCGCCGATGACGAACCCGAGGAGCATGGTCAGTGTCGGGCTCGCCTTGGCTTCACCGGCCGTATCGTCGACGACGGGATGACGCTGCATGAGATAGGGATAGGCGATCATTCCAGCGGCACTCACCACCAGCGCGACCGCCAGCGACAGTCCGATGATTTTGGTCAGGAGAACCGTATCTGGCCGGGCGACGACCACGTAAAGAAGCATGAGGCTTGCGCCGGTCACGCTGCCAGCCCCCAGCCGCAGCAACACGCCCCAGTCAATGTGGCCGAGCGCACTGTGCCGCCAACTCGCCCCCGCCTTCGTGACCGCGGCAAAGATGAGGTCGGTGCCTACGGCGATGGGAGCGGGAACACCAAATCCGGTAATCAGCAGCGGTGTCGTCAGCGCGCCGGCACCCACTCCTGTCAACCCCACGAGGAAGCCAACGACGGCCCCCGTCACGGCAAGGGTCAAGAGCAGTCCAACCGTCAATGTCGCGGTGTCCATCTGTACAGAAGCCTTTTGAATGCGCCCCCCGCGCGGGGCGGTCCTGCACCGGAGAAATCCGAGTCCGGCGATCTAACGACATGCCCCATGTCTGGCATAGGTGCACCATTTGGCCGGTTCTGGGACGGCACGCGACCAATCGGGGGCCGCGTCAGCCGAGCTCCAGCCGCACGCGCACGCCGGTGCGCTGAAACAGCAGGGCGAGTTCACGGGCACGCCGCTCGAACTCGATGCGATCCTCGATCGTATCACCAAGATCGTGACACAGACCCGAGGCGAGCAGGGCCCGGTCTATGACAAGCGCGGTCCCGGCATTCTTGCTCGCCGTCTCGTGGACAGAGCCGACGACGCCGCCTGCCACGGTCGAGCCGTCGATGGCATCGACGATCAGGATCGTGCCGGTGCCGGGAACGTCTGCAAACGAATCCACGGCCGTCGGCCGGCCCAGTTCCATGCTGGCCTCGACGATGTCGTTGACCCCGCAGGTTTCCGTGTCGATGCGGGCAAGGCTTGCCAAATCGAGCCGCGCCGTGATGGCGAGAGCGGTCAGCGGGACGAGGTCGGTCGCCGTACGCACGAGATAGCCACGGTCGATGTCAAAGGGGGTCTCCGACAGCCAGACGAGGCGAGCTTCCAGGCGCACGGCGCGGCGGGCCTGGTGGGTCGAGCCCGAAAGAACCGCACCGCGCGAGAGGTCGAGATCTTTGCTGGCGACGATGGCGACGGCCGCCCCAGCGACGGCCTGGTCCAGATCGCCTCCCATCGTGGCAATCCGCGCGACACGCGCGGTCTGGCCGCTGACGACGTCGGCGATCACGTCTCCGACCGCGAGTGTCCCGGAAGTGATGGTACCAGCCAGACCGCGGAAATCCTGGCCGTCGCGCAAGACCATCTGCACGGGCATGCGGAATGGAGCCTGTCGGCGGCTTTCCGCGCTCCGGGCCCCCCGGATCACATCGAGCAGAGTGGGGCCCGCGTACCACGCCATCGCGGCAGACGCCTGCGCGACGTTGTCACCGCCAACAGCCGATACGGGGATCGCTACGGCGGCGTCGAAGGCAAAGCCAACGGCCAACTCTTCGAACTCACGCGCAATAGTGCGGAAGCAGCTCTCGTCGAAGCCCACGAGGTCCATCTTGTTGACGGCGAGGACGACGGTGCGGACGCCGAACAGATCGAGAAGTGCCGCGTGCCGCCGGGTCTGCGTCTTGATGCCGTGGCGCGCGTCGATCAGCATGACGGCAACATCGGCGTGGCTGGCACCGCTCGCCATGTTGCGCGTGTATTGCTCATGGCCCGGACTGTCGATGATGACGAACCGGCGGTCGGCGCTGTCGAAGTAGCGCCAGGCGATGTCGATCGTGATGCCCTGCTCACGTTCGGCAACGAGGCCGTCCACCAGCAGCGAGTAGTCGAAGTGCTGGCCGCCAGCCACCGTCCGGCCGTGGCGCTCGACCGCCTCGCGCTGGTCCTCGAACAGGTCGGAGGCATCCCACAGCAGGCGGCCGATCAGCGTCGACTTGCCGTCATCCACCGATCCGCAGGTGAGCACGCGAACCTCGCCCGTGAGGTCGCTCGCGCGCCGGACTTCGGCAGCCGCCGGCGCGAAGGGCTCGAGGATCGGCATGGCGGCCAGCGCGGCTGCATCGATCGACCTGAGATGGGCGGACATCAGAAGTAACCCTCCTGCTTCTTGCGCTCCATGGCGCCCGTCTGGTCGTGATCAATGAGGCGGCCGCGGCGCTCCGAGGAGGTGGCGGCCAGGGTCTCGGCAACGACGCTGTCGAGTGTGTCGGCGCTCGAGACGACGGCGGCCGTCAGCGGCCAGCAGCCCAGAGTGCGGAAACGAACGCGGCGGCGCGTGATCGTCTCCCCGGGTCGCAGTTGGATCCGGTCGTCGTTGACGACGATGAGCTGCCCGTCGCGGACAACCGTGGGCCGTTCGCCGGCGAAGTAGAGCGGCACGACATCCAGGCCTTCCCGCGCAATGTAGCGCCAGACGTCTTTTTCGGTCCAATTCGACATCGGAAACACCCGCGCGGTCTCGCCGGGGCCCAGGCGGCCGTTCAGCAGGCTCCACATCTCAGGGCGCTGGCGGCGCGGGTCCCACCGGTGACCCGCCGCGCGGAACGAGAAAATGCGCTCCTTGGCGCGGCTCGCCTCCTCGTCGCGGCGCGCGCCCCCGAACGCGGCGTCGAAGCCGTGCTTATAGAGGGCTGCTTTCAAAGCCTGCGTCTTCATCACGTCGGTGTAGACGGAGGGAGAGTGATCGAAGGGCGTGATGCCGCGCGCGATGCCGTCCTGGTTGGTGTGCACGATCAGATCGAGGCCAAGGCTGGCCGCCTGGGCGTCGCGAAACTCGATCATTTCGCGGAACTTCCAGGTCGTGTCGATGTGCAGGAGCGGGAACGGCAGACGGGCCGGCCAGAACGCCTTGCGCGCCAGATGCAGGAGAACCGTCGAATCCTTGCCGATCGAATACATGAGCACGGGCTTGCGAAACTGGGCCGCGGCTTCCCGGAAAATATGGATCGCTTCGGCCTCGAGGATATCAAGGTGCGTCTGGACATGGCTCATGCGGCCTCTCCCTGGGCGCGCGGCCGGTTGTGCAGGCCGCATTCCTTGCCGTCCTCGTTCTCCCACCACCAGCGGCCCGCGCGGATGTGCTCGCCCGGGCGGATGGCGCGCGTGCACGGCTGGCAACCGATCGACGGGTAACCCTGTGCGTGCAGCGCGCTGACGGGAACGTCGTTGCCGGCGATGTAGGCTTCGAGTTGGTCCAGGCCCCAATCGGCGAGCGGGTTGAGCTTCAAAATACCCAGTCCGGCGTCCCATTCGGCAAAAGCCGCTTCGGCGCGCCCGTCTGACTGATCGCGGCGCAGCCCCGTAATCCACGCAGAAGCGCCCTCCAGCGCGCGCCGCAGGGGAACGACCTTGCGCACCTCGCAGCACGCCTTGCGCGCGTCGATCGAGGTGCGGAACCCGAAGACACCGTCGCGGGCGACCAGGTCCTCGACGGCCTCGCGGTCAGGACAGACAACCCGGATCTTGAGGCCGTAGCGCGCTTCGCTTGCCGCGAGCGTCTCGAGCGTCTCGGGGAAATGCCGGCCGGTGTCGAGGGTGAAGACGTCGATGTCGGCGCGCGTCGCGGCTATGGCATGCGTCAGCGCCTGATCCTCGAGACCGAGGCTCGACGAAAAGGCCACGCGGCCGGGAATGGCCGCTATCTCGAGAATGCGATCTTCGAGCGACCCGGCGGCAGCGATCCGTGCCGCGACCTCTTCGGCCAGGCCACGGGCTCCGTCGCGGCGCAGTTCCAACGGGTTGCGAACGGCCGGCTGGTAGGCACCACGGAAGCGGGCCAGCGCCTGCTGCCAGTGGGTGATGTTGGCTCCCTCGCCGAGCGTGACACTGTCGAAGCCGGCCCGCAAGAGATGGAGCGCCTGATCAGGCAGCAATGGCCCGACCGCGCGAATCTCGCCGGTGTAGGCGTGCTCGATCCGCAGGAGACGGGCCTGGGTGAAGCCGCGTCCGTCGCTGAACTTGGGGAATCGGACCGTGATCACGCCAGCAACCGCCGCAGCCTGGGCAAGGGCCTCGCCGCGAGCCGCCGCGTCGGCGGTGGCCGCGAGTTCGACCTCGGGTGTCCCGGCCGGCTCGCGAAGTTCGCCGACGATCAGATCAACGATGGCCATAAAGTGCCTCCTTGAACGGTTCGCTGCCGATGCGCGCGACGGTCGCGCGGAACGGCTCGTCGCCGCGCCGCATCGCGAGATAGGTCTCGACCAGCGTCTCCACCGCGCCTGGTACGTCCTCTGCCGGGAAGCTCGGCCCCAGGATGGTGCCGACGGCGGCCTCGTCGTCGCCCGCACCGCCGATGGTGAGCTGATAGTGCTCGGTGCCTTTTTTATCGACGCCGAGAATGCCGATATGGCCGGCGTGATGGTGGCCGCAGGCATTTATGCAACCCGATATATTGAGGCGCAGCGGGCCGATCGCCTCGGCGCGCTCGGGATCGGCGAAGCGATCGGTGATCGCCTCGGCGATGTCGATCGAGCGCGCGTTCGCCAGGGAACAGTAATCAAGGCCGGGGCAGGCAATGATGTCCCCGATCAAGTCACTGTGGCCCGCCACGAGGCCCGCCGCGGCGAGACCTGCGTACACCGCTTCGAGATCGGCGAGCGCGACGTGCGGCAGCACGACATTCTGAGTATAGGTCACGCGCAGCTCGCGCTGAGAGAACTGTTCGGCGATTGCGGCGACGGCGTCCATTTCGTCGGCGGTGGCATCACCCGGCGGCCGCCCCGGCTCCTTGAAGACAACGGTCACGATCGCATAGCCCGGCACCCTGTGCGGGCGCACGTTGCGGCGCGCCCAGCGGGCGAAAGCGGGGTCGCTCGCCTTGCGGGCTTCGAGCGCGGCCGGGCGGACGGGCTGCGGGCGCAGCGCGGGCATGCGGAATTGGGCGCGGATGCGATCAAACTCGGCCGCCGGCAGATCGTACGTGGTTCCCCTGATGCGATTCCACTCGGCCTCGACTTCGTCGCGGAAGGCGTCGATGCCGATGGCGTTGACCAGAATCTTGATGCGCGCCTTGTAAATGTTGTCGCGGCGACCGTGCAGGTTGTAGACGCGCAAGATCGCCTCGAGGTAGCTCATCAGATGAGCCTCCTCCAGGAAAGGGCGGATCTCCTGGGCGACGTAGGGCGTGCGCCCCTGCCCGCCGCCGACAAGAACGCGGAAGCCCTTTGTTCCACCTGGGCCGGCGACCATCCGCAGACCGATGTCGTGGAACGCCACGGCTGCTCGGTCTTCCAGCGCGCCAGTGACCGCGATCTTGAATTTGCGCGGGAGGAAACTGAACTCAGGATGCAGGGTCGACCACTGGCGGATCGCCTCGGCCCAGATGCGCGGGTCCTCGATCTCGTCGTGCGCGGCCCCCGCCAGCGGATCGGCGGTGACGTTGCGGATGCAGTTGCCGCTGGTCTGCAGGGCATGCATATCCGCACTGGCCAACTCGTCCAGGATATCGGGAGCATCGACGAGGCGGATCCAGTTGAACTGCATGTTTTGCCGGGTTGTCCAGTGGCCGAAGCCCCGGTCGTAGCGGCGCGCTATCCGAGCAAGGGTCCGCAGTTGGTCCGATGACAGCACGCCATAGGGAATGGCGACGCGCAGCATGTAGGCGTGCAATTGCAGATAGAGCCCGTTCATCAGGCGCAGTGGCCTGAACTCCTCCTCGGAGAGATCACCGGCCAGACGGCGGTCAACCTGATCGCGGAATTCGGCGTTGCGGTCGACCAGGAACCGGCGGTCGAAGGTGTCGTAGGCATACATCAGGCGGCCCTTTCCTGCGTCGCGGCGAGCGTTCCGTCGACCGCCGAAGCCGCCGCGCCGGTCTCGCGCTCCCTATGGAAGGCCAGCGTGGTGCGATGGGAGGCGCGGATGCGCTCGCGCACCGAAAGCGGGCGGACGTACTCGCCGTCGCAATCGACCTCGATGGCATACGGGGCGACCACCAGCCGCGACGCGACGGCGGCCACCCCGGCCCGCTCGAGTTCGGCGGTCTCCTCCGCGCCGAACGCCAGCAGTGCAGCAGAAATGTCCTCGCTCCAGCGGTCGGCATCGGCGAGATAGACGACCACGCCATCGGCAAGTCGATTGGCGGTGAGAATCTTGTGAACCAGACGCGGCATGAAGCTCGGTCCTCGTTGATCGCATGCGGTGAGACTGTGGCCGGCGGCTGTGTCAGAACGCCCAGTGGCCAGCGACGGCGTGGCGCTCGTCGAGACTGTCGAGAGCGACCTCGACCTCCAATCCGTCGATCGCCAGGTCCGTCAGAATTTGACAGGACAGCCGCGACCGATCGTCGGCACCTGGGATCTCGTCCAGCTTGTCCAGCTCTTCATCCAGCGGGGCGACCACGCGATCGACCCAATGGGGGGCAACGCGGACGTGACACGTCGCACACGCGCAGGCACCGCCGCACTCGGCCTTGATCGGCAGACCATAGTCGCGGATCACTTCCATGACCCTGTAGCCCTCGGGGGCCTCAAGTGCATGACGAGAGCCGTCATTCAGGGTGACATTGATGGTGATCGTCTGCATGGCGGTGCATCCTTCGGGTCAGTTCGGCAACCAGAGCGCTTTGGCCGGTCGGTGCTACGGCGGGGAACCGGCCCCGTGCTGCAGTTGCGAACATAAGGGAATTTTGTTCCGATTCCCACCCACCAGGAGCAATAAGCACGACAATTCATTCTTTGATGGTCGAGTGTGTGGAATTTTTTTCTTCTCCTGCCCACGCAACGGCACTCGTGCCCCGGCTGGCGGCAAATTGGAGAATGAGTTTCCCGTGTCGGCTTGTGGAAGAACGGGACGGCGGCAAAATAGCCACGGCCCAACGTGTCCGGGCTCGCTGCCCTTATTCAAATTTGCGAATATTTATAGGCTGTTACGTGTGCATGCCGAAGCCCGTGCATTGCGCGGCGTTTGCACGTTCGGGGGCCATCGCGGCTGGTTCGGCGCGACGTGGGCCACAGCGACGCGCATGGCTGGGGCCATCCTGCTTGCAATCGCGATTTTGGGGCAATCAGACGGGATGGCCGCCGTTAGTTCGTCACCACCAGGCAGTCGTAGCCGCTGGCCTTGAAGGCCCGACAGGCCTTCTCGGTCTCCCCGGTCGAGGCGAATGGTCCGACGCTCACCCGGTAGAACGTCCCCATACTTCCGAATACCGTCTCGTCGATCGTGGGACTGCGGCTGCCTATCTCGCCGGCATGGCGCGCTGCCAGTTCCCCTGCCAGCGTTTCGGCCTCGGCGCGGGAGCGGACCGCGGCGACCTGGACCTGGTACTTGCCTTTGACCGCCGTCGGCGTCGGTGCGGGCGCACGGGTCGCTGCGGCTTGACGTCCGGCGCGCGGCTCGGTCGGCTTGGCCACCACGACGTCGGTGGCGCTCGTCCAGGCGGAGACCGCTGTTGTGGACGATGCTCCGGTGGAGGCCGTTTCGAGCGGTGCCGAGGGTGGCGAGCCGCTAGGGCTGGCGGCGGTCGCTGGGGCACTGCCTCCGTTGAAGAGGCCGGAAAAGAATGTGCCGACCCCCGACAGAGGACCGTTCGACGCGGCGGGTTGCTCGTCCGCACTTGACGAGGCCAGCCAGTTTCCCGACCCTTGCGTGGCAGGGCTGGCGGTCGGCGCGGAGGCTCCGGCCGGTGGCTGAGCCGCAGCACTCGCCGGCGCGGGCAGACCGGGCGGTGGACCAGGATCGGGGAGCCCGGCGTCACGGTAAGCAGCGGAGCGCGCCTCGAGCGCGGCCGTCCGCTCGGCCTCGCCGAGGCCATCCTTCAACCAGATCGCACTCGTCAAGTCGGCGATGGCGAGTGCCGGCTGCTTTTGTTTACGATAGGCCAAGCCCCTGAAATAGAAGGCTTTGGCGAGGTCTTGCGGGCTCAGCCCGCCCTTGCCGATGACGGCCGACAGTGTCGTGACGGCCTTGTCCGCGCGGCCCTCTTCGAATGATTTGATGCCGGCTACGACCGCATTGCGCCCGGTCGCCTGACCGACGGCTGAACTGGACAGACACGCGACGGCAAAGAGGGCAACGAGCGCAGTGGCAGAGCGCGTTGCTGCCAACCTGCCGACGTCAGGCTGCGCCTTTACTGTCTGCTGTTGCGATCGGCTCATGGCCCGGTCCCCTAGGATCGTGCGTCCCCTTTAGCGATTCCCGTAAATGTAACGGAGTGCATGCCATCTAGGCAAATCATTGGCACGGGCCGAAATCTCCGATGGTGGAGATGGTCCGGACTGCGCCGCATCACTCCACCGTCACGGACTTGGCGAGATTTCGTGGCTGATCGACGTCCGTGCCCATGAAGACCGCCGTGTGGTAGGCGATGAGCTGGATGGGAATGGCGTAGACGAGCGGGCTGGTGAACGGATGCGCCGTGGGCACCGGGACGTGGGCGGCCGTCGGGCAGCCGGCACTGTCGGCAGGCTGATCGGTGACGAGAATGATCTGGCCGCCGCGGGCGGCGACCTCCTGCACGTTGGAAACGGTTTTCTCGTAAAGTTCATCGTGCGGGGCGACGACGATCACCGGCACGTTCTCGTCGATCAACGCGATCGGTCCGTGCTTCAACTCGCCAGCCGCGTAGCCCTCGGCATGGATGTAGGAGATTTCCTTCAGCTTCAGAGCACCCTCCAAGGCGAGCGGATAGCTGATCCCGCGGCCCAGATAGAGGACGTCACGGGCCTTGGACAAGTCGTGGGCGAGGCGCTCATAGAGGCTCTCGTCGACCAGCATCGTCGTGATGTGGCGCGGCACCTCCATCAGGGCTGTGATGAGTTCACGCTCCTGGGCCACTGAAATCGTACCCCGGGCCTTGCCCAATGCAATGGTCAGCATGGCCATAGCGGTGAGCTGACACGTGAAGGCCTTGGTGGACGCGACGCCGATCTCAGGGCCTGCAAGGGTCGGCAGGACGACGTCGCTTTCGCGCGCGATCGTCGACGTGCGCACGTTCACGATCGAGGCGATGCGCTGACCGGCCGCCTTGCAATAGCGTAGCGTCGCCAGCGTGTCGGCGGTCTCGCCCGACTGGGAAACGAAGACGGCCAGCCCCGCGCCTGGCAGCGGCGGCTCGCGGTAGCGCATCTCCGAGGCGACGTCGATCTCAACCGGAATACGGGCATAGCGCTCGATCCAGTATTTGCCGACGAGGCCGGCGTAATAAGCGGTGCCGCAGGCCGAGATGGTGACGCGCGTCAGCGTGGTCAGGTCGATGCCGAGGTCGGGGAACGCCAGTCGTCCCTCCGCCATGTCGACGTAGTTGGCCAGCGTGTGGCTGATCACCTCGGGCTGTTCGTGAATTTCCTTCGCCATGTAATGGCGGTGGTTACCCTTGTCGACGAGGAGCGCGCTGGCGGACGAGCGGACCATCGCGCGCTCAGCGGCCACGTTGTTGCGATCGTAGATGGTGACGCCGTCGCGGGTGAGGACGGCCCAATCGCCCTCGTCGAGATAGGTGATGGCGGTGGTGAATGGGGCCAACGCAATGGCGTCGGACCCAAGAAACATCTCGCCATCGCCATGGCCGATCGCCAGCGGACTGCCCTGACGGGCCGCGACCATCATGCCATCGTGCCCAGCGAAGATGATGGCGAGAGCAAAGGCTCCGCGCAACTGCGCCAAGGCGGCCTTGACGGCTTCGACCGGGTCCGCCGTGCGGTCGAGTTCGTCGGTGATGAGGTGGACGACGGCCTCGGTGTCGGTATCACTGGTGAACTCGTGCCCCTTGCGGGTCAGCGCCTCACGCAACTCGCGGAAGTTCTCGATGATCCCGTTATGGACGACCGACACCTTGGCCGACATGTGCGGGTGGGCATTCGATTCGGTCGGGCGGCCGTGCGTCGCCCAGCGCGTATGGCCTATGCCGGTCAGTCCCGCCAGGGGCTCGTCTTCCAGGCGGCGCTCGAGGTTTCTGAGCTTGCCCTCGGCGCGGCGGCGACCGAGGTGCCCGTTTTCAACCGTCGAAACGCCTGCGGAGTCGTAGCCACGATACTCCAGCCGGCGCAGCGCCTCCACGAGATCGCCCGCTACGGGCTTTCGACCCAGAATTCCAACGATCCCGCACATGTCCCGATCCCCGTCGTCAACCGAACCATTGCCGCTCCGCCAGAATTCCGGCTAGCCGGGTTCGGCGCGTCCGCCAATTCACGTTCTGTTACAATACGCTGCGTCGGGCCTTTCGAGCACGGCTCATTTGGCCTTCTGCATCCGCTGCCGGTAGTTGATCGCCCAGTCGACGCGAATCTCCGGGGTGGCCCGCGTGATCGCAAGCGCGTCGGCGGCGACGTCCCCTGTCACCACACTGCCGGCGGCGACATAGGCCCCCGCACCGATCCGGACCGGTGCCACGAGGGACGCGTTGGAGCCGATGAACACCCCAGGCCCGACCTCGGCCCGGTTCTTGTTGTAGCCGTCGTAATTGCAGAAGATCGTACCGGCCCCGATGTTGACGCTCTCGCCGACGGTCGCATCACCGACATAGGTGAGGTGGTTGGCTTTCGCACCCTTGCCCATGACGGCGTTCTTGACCTCGACAAAGTTGCCGATGTGCACGTCGGCGGCAATCCGCGTGCCCGGCCGCAGGCGCGCATACGGCCCGATCTCGGCCCCGGCCTCGATGACGACGCCGGCCTGGCTCTTGCGATCGGTGCCCTCGAGATAGGTATTGGCCTTGATGCGGACGTTGTCGCCGATCACGACTCCCGGCCCGATGAACACATTGGGCTCGATGACGACGTCGCGGCCGATGACCGTATCGTGCGACAGCCAGACCGTTTCCGGCGCGGTCATCGTGACACCGCCGAGCATGGCAGCCTTGCGCGCACGCGCCTGCCAGATGGCCTCGACTTCGGCGAGTTGGTCGCGGGAGTTGACGCCGAGCACCTCATCCTCGCTGCAGGCCACGACGGCCGTCCTCAGTCCGCGGGCTCGCGCAAGCTCCACGGCATCGGTCAGGTAATATTCGCCCTTCGCATTGGCGTTGCCGATCGCGTCGAGGATCGACAGCACGTCGCTCGAGCGGAAGCCCATGACACCCGAGTTGCACAAGCGGACCTGGCGCTCGGCCTCGGTGGCGTCCTTGTGCTCGCGGATGGCGAGCAGTGCGCCGTCCGGCCCGGTCAAGAGCCTGCCGTAGCCGGTCGGATCGGCCGGCTCGAAGCCGAGCACCGCAACCCCATCACCCTGATCGAGGGTGGCGCGCAGCCGCGCCAGCGTAGCCTGGCGGATGAGCGGCGTGTCGCCGTAGAGAACAAGCACGTCGCCGGCAAAATCCCTGAGCGCAGCGCGCCCGGCCAGGACCGCATCGGCGGTGCCCAACTGGTTGTCTTGAACGAAAACGCCGGTTGCGGGCATGCAGCTTTCGACTTCGGCGCGGACCGCTTCCATGGCGGGGCCGATCACGACGGCGGTGCGATCGGGCCGCATCGCGTGGGCCAGCGCGAGGACGTGGGCCAGCATCGAGCGCCCGGCGACAGGGTGCAGCACCTTCGGCAGCGACGATTGCATGCGCGTGCCCTTGCCGGCGGCAAGGATCAGGATCACCAGGGGTCGGCTCATCGTGTCTCTCTCGTCAGGTCCAGGATCCAGATCACCAAGGCCCCCGCCGATACCGCACATGGTCACGGCGCGATGCCTTCCGGCACAGTCTCAGTCAGCGACCAGCCTCAGTCGGCGACCAGCGCGCGCAGCGTTGCATGACCATGGCGCGCGGCCAAGTGGAGCTCTTGACTACCTGCTCCGGCAAATCAAGAGCAAGGATCAGGCTGTGGCGTCCATGCCTGGACCGGGGACTTTGCACGGTTGTGGCGGGCTGGTCACAAACCCCGCCAGCCTTCCCTTCACAACCGGATCGTCCACAGCGCGGACGACCCCGATCGACCCGGAAAATTGATTCTGCCCCGCGACTCGGTCAGCGTCAGGCTCTGTCGCATTAGCGAGCCGTGCCGCCGCACGCGTGGTCCTGGCGATCACCCGCGGCGACGGCTGACCGTTCATCAGCGAGGCGTGTCGTGCAGATTGCCGTTTCAATATCCGAGCCCGAAGCGCAGACCTCCGTCGCAAAGTCGGGGCTATCGCCGGCTTACGTCACAGCGTGGGGCATCATCGGTCTCGTCTCGGCGGTCTATCTGGGGATCGTGGCAGCCGCACCCGAGATGATCGGACTTCCCGCTCATGATCGCGCACTGGAGAGCATCGCGCGGACCGGACCCGAGCCGGTCCCAGCCGACGAGAGCGAGCCCCTGTCGGCCGCGCGCATGGAAATCGCCAAACTCAAGACGGAACTCAAGCTGCGCGAAGAGCAGGCGGATCGGCAGCGCGCTGCAATCCCGGCTGCTGTTCCCGACGTCGAGCTGGCGGCGGTCGCCGATACCGCCGCTCCCGCTTCGGCACCGGCGACCACCCAGCCGGAGATCGCCCAACCGGACGCCGAGGCCGTGCGTGAGCGCCAGGCGGAGCGGCAAATCGCCGACGCCGTCATTCTCAATGCACCGCAGACGGCAACCGCGCTCGAGACGGGCAGCATCGCCCCTGCGGCCGCCAGCCTCGACGTGCCCGCACCCGAGCGGGCCCCGGATCGCACGAAAGTAGCCGAAAGGTTGCCATCGGCCGTGTCCTCGGGCCCGGCCGAACAGCGGCCCCCGCCGCAGAAGACCGCGCGCGTGCCGGCCCAGGGACCCGTCGTGGCGTTCGGAGCGCCGGTTGTAAAGCCGGCTGTCGCGGCGGACACGCGCCAGCCGCCTGCGGCGTTGGGCATCAGTCTCGCGCGCGCTCAATCTATCGAAGCGCTGCGCAACACGTGGAGCCTGCTGCGCGCCCGCAACGGCGAAGCCTTCCTGGGGCTCGTGCCCCGGTATCAAATGACAGGATCGGACCCGCGGCTGGGGCCGACCTATTCGCTCATCGCCGGACCGCTGAAGTCGGCGGAAGATGTGGCCCGGGTCTGTTCGGCAGCCATCGAGAGTGGGCTCACCTGCGCCACGATGCCCTACGGGGGTAACGCGTTGTGATAGCGCGCGGCGGACCGGACTGCGTACCTCATCGCAATACGAGCCCCGCGGGCTCCGCGAGATAACCTGCTAGGCCCGCTCGCGGCCGTAGAACACCATGACCACGTGCTCGGCCTCGGCGAAGAACAGCCAGCGCTCTACGAAAAGGCCGGCTGCCGTGCAGGCGACGGCGATGAACGCCACCATGACCGCCCCCATCGGCGACAGCAGCGGTAATAGTGCGAGGCATACGACGGGCATCAGGAAGGCGAGGTAGATCGCCATGCCGCGCAGTTTCTCGGCGTGCTTGCGGGCGACGCTGTAGCCCATCTCGCGCATGACGAAGTTTGGTGTCGAGTGCGGCGGATCGAGCGGGCGCACCTTGCCCAGTTTGCCGAGCCCGGTGGCGGCCTCGGTCGTGTAGGTCTTGGCGGCGGTGTCGACCTCACTCCAGTAGCTGCGTTTGGCAATGAGCGCGACCGCGATGGCCGCGATGCCGGTGAGCACCGATCCCCAGGTCGGCTGGGTGAAAGCGGCCAGCAGCAGATGGAACAGGACGCCGCCGCTGGCCAGCGCCAGCAGGATGTAGACGGGTGCCGTCAGCGGCTGATACCAGGCGCGGATGGTCGGCAGCGAGCCATAGATCATACCGGTCGTGTAGACCGTGATGACAGACAGCACGGCCGAGACGAGACCGAGAACCGCGAACACGAGGCCGCGCTCCTCGGTGAAAACCCACAGCAGACCGAGCAGGCCGGCGGGAATGTAGGTCAACACCGCCATCACGCCCTCGCGCGACAGCCATGAGGACCGCCACTGGGAGAACGCGCGCCACGCCCGCTCGGGGCGGCCGAGATGGAACGTCGATGACAAGAGGCCAGCCGTTACCAGGGTCAACGCGACGCCGAGCCCAACGAAGCCGAACGCCCAGTGCAGCGGGATGAGCCCGAAGGCCGCTGTGACACCGAGCCAGGCCAACAGACCATAGCCGGCTCCCGAGGACGTCGTGAAGAAGATGACGGAATAGGCGGGATGCATCTCGTTCTCCTCCCTCAGCGCGACAGCATCTGGTCGGCCCAGGAGAACAGGCGCTCGGTCAGGCTGCCATCGGCCTTCGGCGGGGCGACACCCGCCTTGCCATTAGGATTGGCCGTCGTGGCGTCGCGGCGCGGACGCGGCGGCAGGTATTTGTTGACCGGCTTGTAGCCCATCTCCGGCAGGAGGTCGTAGCCCCCCCGCTCGGCAACGAGCTTGGACACATCGCTCTCGGGATCGCCGATGTCGCCGAAGTGCCGGGCCCCCGTCGGGCATGCGCGCACGCAAGCGGGAATGCGATCCTCCGGCGGCAGGTGCTCGTTGTAGATCCGGTCCACGCACAACGTGCATTTCTTCATGACGCCATCGGCATAATCGTATTCGCGCGCGCCGTAGGGGCAGGCCCAGGAGCACAGCTTGCAGCCGATGCACATGTCGGGATTGACCAGCACGATGCCGTCCTCGGCGCGCTTGTAGGATGCCCCCGTCGGGCACACCGTCACGCAAGCGGGTGTCTCGCAGTGCAAGCACGAGCGCGGAAAATGGACCGTGCGGCTCGTCTCGCCCTCACCCACGTCGTAGCTGTGGATGCGGTTGAGCCATGCGCCATGCGGGTCGGCACCATAGGGGTCCTGGTCCGACAGCGGCGCGGAATAGCCGGCCGTGTTCCATTCCTTGCAACTCGTGGCGCAGGCCTGGCAGCCGA
Source organism: Hyphomicrobiaceae bacterium (assembly GCA_033765285.1). Taxonomy (GTDB): domain Bacteria; phylum Pseudomonadota; class Alphaproteobacteria; order Rhizobiales; family Hyphomicrobiaceae; genus Filomicrobium. The sequence continues at coordinate 39,017 of JANRIE010000045.1, forward strand.
CACAGGTGTCAAGGTCGATGACGAGACCGAGCTTCTTGCCCGTCGTCGCGGGAAGTGTCGTCACTGGTTGCCCCTCTTGAACTCGCGGCCGAAGGTGGATTCCGTGGGCGAGCCCGGCAGGACACGCGTGGTGACCGGCTCGAAGCGCGGACTCGTCTCGTGGGCCTCGTGCGGCAGGCAGCGCTCGATGCGGATTTTGAGGTCGTACCACGCGGCCTGGCCGGTCACGGGGTCCGAATTGGAGAAGCGATAGCCGCCCTTCTGTTCGGGCAACAGCTCGGAGATGAGGTGATTGAGCAGGAAGCCCTTGGTTGCCTCGGGCGCATCTTCCGACAGCCCCCAGGCACCGCGGCGCTTGCCGATGGCGTTCCAGGTCCAAACCGTATCGTCGTTGCAGCCTTCCATCAGCTTGACCTGGCACTTGACGCGGCCGAGCGGCCCGATGAGCCAGATCCAGGCGTCATCGCCGATGCCGAGATCACGGCCCTTGTTGCGGCTCATGTAGAGGCGGTTCTGCGCCGTGATCTGGCGCAGCCACGCGTTCTGCGACCCCCACGAGTGGTACATGTGCATGGGCCGCTGCGTGACGGCGTAGATCGGGTACTCGGCCTGGTCCAGCATGGCCCCTTCGAAGGGGGGATACCAGAATGGCAGCGGATCGAAGAACGCCTCGATGCGCTTCTTGTGGGTCGCCGGCGGTTGCACCGCGCCATGGCCGCGGGCAGCAAGCCGGAACTTCTGCATCGGCTCGGAGTAGAGCTGGAACACGATGGGGTCGGAGGAGCCGATGAAGCCGACCGACTTTGCCCACTCGAGGTAGCCTTTGTTGGCGTGCTTGAAGTAGCGGTGACCGGGCTCGAGGTGGTGATTATAAAAGCTGCCGTTCTTGATGTAGGCGTCGAGCTGATTGGGGTTGACCTCGCCCTTGCCGAAGCTCTTGCCGTCTTTGCCGCGGAAGCCGGCGAGCGGTCCCACGCCAGGGGCGCGTTCGTGGTTGACGATGTAGTCGGGATAGCCACCGGGGTATTTTGGCGTGCCATCCTCCTTGACGAAGCCGGGCAGCTTGAGACGGGCGCCAAGGTCGATCAGCACCGTCTGGAAGCCGCGCACGTCACGGTCCGGCTGGACGACGGGATAGCGAATGGCATCGGCCGCGCCATCGGGCTCGGAGATCGGGCGGTCGAGCAGCGAAATGCAGTCGTAGCGCTCGAGGTAGGTCGTATCGGGCAGGATCAGGTCCGAGTAGGCGACCATCTCGGAATAATAGCTGTCCGAGTATATGATCTTCGGGATCTTGTATTCGCCGGTCGCCTCGTCTCTTGCCGTGAGGTGCTCGATGACGCCCTTCGTGTTCATCGTCGAGTTCCAGCTCATGTTTGCCATGTACATGAACAGGACGTCGATGGGGTAGGGATCGCCCAGCGCAGCATTGGTGATGACCATGTGCATGAGACCGTGAGCGGCCATCGGCGCATCCCACGAGTAGGCCTTGTCGATGCGGATGGGGCTGCCGTCGTCGTTCAACAGCAGGTCGTCCGGCCCGGTCGGAAAGCCGAGCGGGGCCCCAGACAGGGGCACGCCGGGCTTTACTGTTCCGGCCTTGCCGGCGGGCTTCAGCGGCGGCGGGATCGGTTTGGGGAAAGGCGGCTTGTAGCGGAACCCGCCGGGGCAGTCGATCGAGCCCAGCAAGATCTGCAGGATGTGGATCATCCGGCACGAGTGGAAGCCGTTGGAGTGGGCCGAGATGCCGCGCATGGCATGCATCGAGATCGGCCGGCCGATCATCTTGTCGTGCTTACGGCCGGCCCAGTCGGTCCAGGCGATGGGCAGTTCGATCTGCTGCTCGAAGGCCACTTCGGCCAGTTCGGCGGCGATGCGCCGGATCGTCTCGGCCGGGATGCCGCATTCCTTGGCGGCGGCCTCGGGCGTGTGCTGCGGAACGAGCATGCGCTTGGCCAGGAGCTCGAACGAGGGGACCGCCTTGCGGCCGTCGGGCAGATCGAACGTGCCGGTCAGCGCCGGGGTGACATCGACGCCAGTGGCGTCGGCCAGCGCGCCAGTCGTCTTGTCGAAGCACAACGGCTTGCCGGCCTCGTTGCGGGCAAACAGGCCGTCGTCTGCCGCGCCGGGGTCCTGGATCACGAGCCAGGGCGCATTGGTGTAGCGGACGAGGTAGTCGAGGTCGATCTTCTGAGCGTTCAACAGTTCGTAGATCAGCGCGGCGACGAAAATGCCGTCGGTGCCCGGCTTGATGCCGAGCCATTCGTCGGCGATGGCCCCATAGCCGGTGCGCACCGGGTTGATGGCGACGACCTTGGCCCCGCGCTTCTTCAGTTTGCCGAGCCCCATCTTGATCGGGTTCGAGCCGTGGTCTTCGGCGACGCCGAACAACATGAAGTACTTGGTGTGCTCCCAGTCCGGATCGCCGAACTCCCAGAACGCGCCGCCAAATGTGTAGAGGCCGGCGGCAGCCATGTTCACCGAGCAGAACCCGCCGTGTGCCGCGAAATTCGGCGTGCCGTACTGCTGGGCGAACCAGCCGGTGAGCGATTGCGACTGGTCGCGTCCGGTGAAGAAGGCAAACTTCCTGGGGTCGGTGGCGCGAACGTCGCCCATCCAGGTGGTGGCCGTCGACAGCGCCTCCTCCCAGCTTATCTCGACGAATTCGCCCGAACCGCGCGGGCCGACACGCTTCAGAGGCGCACGCAGACGGGCGGGCGAATAATGCTGCATGATGCCGGCGGAGCCCTTGCCGCAGAGCACGCCCTTGTTGACGGGATGATCGCGGTTGCCGTCGATGTAGCGGACCTTGCCGTCCTTGAGGTAAACGCGGATGCCGCAGCGGCAGGCGCACATGTAACAGGTCGTGGTCTTGATCTCGTCGGCCGGATTGGTCGACAAGGCGACCTGCGGCTCGGCGGCACGCTGCGACATCGCTCTTACCCCGATTGTTTTTCTGACGTTTCCCCTTGCGGCACGGACCCTGGGGGAGCCCGCGTGATCTTCGGCCGCCGCGAAGGCATATACCATCGCGGCGCGCCAAGCCGCAGTACCGGTAACCGATATTCAAGCATTCGAATATGCTTGTCGAGTGCTGGGTCATCGGTTTGGCGATCCTGACCCGCGTCATAAAGAACCAACGCGTGACATGCCATCGCACCGGGCCGTCCGGCACGATGGAAAGGATCCCGTGTTTATCGTTGTCTGTCTGAGGGATAAGGTGCGGGGTCGATTGGTCAGGGAGGGCACACCATGCGGCGGCTCGCAGTGTTTTCTACCGGGCTGAGCGTTGCCCTGGCTGGCGGGGCCGCCGCGGCCTGTCCGTCGTGTCCCGCGCCAGTGCGCGACATCGTGATGGAGCGGTACTATGCAGACGCGGCCGGCAGTGCGGTCGATGCCGACAAGAAGCGGGCAAAGGATGAGGCTACCGCGCCGCTGAAAGCCTTTCGGGACGCGATCTCGGACAGTGCTGATGCCGCAGTTGTTTTCCACTCCAGCGGCAAGGTGCCCTCCGGATCGTCGGGCCTGTCGGCGAAATGCGCCGTCTCCTGGCTTGCTGATTGGGCGCGCGGCGGAGCGCTGCTCGGCCGCATGTCGAGCAAACAGGCCGAAGCTCAGCGCCGGTTTGAACTTGCGGGCCTCGCGCTCGCCTATATCAAACTCATACCAGACGCCTCCAGCGAAGATCGCGCGGCCATCGAGCCCTGGCTGGTCGTGGTCGCAGACAAGGCCCGCGCCGTTTTCGAAGACACGGGGATCAAGCGCAACAACCACTGGTATTGGATGGGCCTCGGCCTGGGCGCGGTCGGCCACGCGACGGGCAGCAAGCGGCATCTGGATGCGGCGCGAGAAATCATGCGGGACGCGGCCCGCGATATCGCGCCCAACGGCACGCTGCCCCTGGAATTGGCGCGCGGCGGGCGGGCCCTGCACTACCACGGCTTTGCCGCGATGGCCTTGGCTCCGCTGGCCGAGATCGGCGCGGCCCACGGCGAGGACTGGTACCAATTGAACGATGGAGCCCTGCACCGGCTGATCCACGTCACCTCACTCGGGCTGGCAGACCCCTCTGTCTTCGACCGTGCGGCCGGCAGCCTGCAGCAGAGGCCACCTGCCGCACATGCGGGGTTCCTTCACCTGTATCGGTCCCGTTTCCCGACGCGCCTGCCCGGCGTGAACCTGCCCACGCGCCAATCGCCCAGCCACCTCTATCTGGGCGGTGATGTCGCTTTGCTCCGGTCTGCACTCGGCCTGCCCAAGACGTCACCAGTTGACACCAAGGCGGACGTGCACACTCCGGCCCGGCAGCTCCGATGACGTCACGGGTAGCGCTGAAATTTGCCCTCGCCGCGGGGCTCGCGGTGGCTCTGACTGGTGATGCAGCGGGACAGGGGCGCGCGACCGGTCCGTTACTGCCGATCTGGCGCACGCTGTTCGCCCGGCCTGCCGGCATTCCTGCGCCGCCCGGCAATCCGTCGAACCCGGCCAAGGCGACACTGGGCGAGCGGCTGTTCTTCGATCCACGGCTGTCGGGCGACAACGCGCGCTCGTGTGCCTCCTGCCACGATCCCGAGCAGGGCTACTCCAATGGCCTGCCTCGCGGCATCGCGCGGGACGGCGGTCAACTCCGCCGTCACGTTCCCTCACTGTTCAATCTGGCCTGGGGGGAAAGCTTCCTGTGGGACGGGTCAGAGCCGAGCCTGGAAACCCAGATCGATGGGCCGATCGAGGCCGCCGACGAGATGGCCGGGCGATGGCCCGCGATCGCAACAAACCTCGCGGCCGACGCCGAGATGGCGCGCGCCTTTGCAGCAGCCTTCGGTGATGAGGCCGTCACCCGCACCCGCGTTCTGAAAGCGCTGTCGGCCTACGTGCGCACGCTGGTCTCGCCGGAGAGCCGTTTCGACCGGTTCATTGCCGGGGACGGGTCCGCGCTGACCGTGGTGGAGCTACAGGGCTTCCGGCTGTTCGTCGGGAAAGCAGGATGTGTCGCTTGCCATTCCGGCTGGCGCTTCACCGACGAACGCTTCCACGACACGGGTCTGCCTGGCGAGGATCCAGGACGTGGCGCAGTGCCGGGGGGGACGCCGGGGACCCGAGTGTTCAAGACACCGGGGCTGCGTGGGCTGAACCTGAGCGCGCCGTACATGCACGATGGTTCGCTGGCCACACTGGAGGCTGTCGTGGAGCACTACACCGACGGGATCGTCGTCCGGGCGGGGCTCTCGTCAAGTCTGACACGCCCCTTGTCACTTTCACTGGACGAGCGGACGAGCCTGATCGCATTTCTCCGTACACTCGATGTGCCGCCGCCTTAGGTGTTCGGATCGGCTGTTGCCACGTCGGTCCTCAGTGCCGCCAGGCCAAAGAGTGACAATTTTTGAGGTTGCCTTGCACCGTTGTTGTACTAAAGTACACCTTGCACACACAGAATCATGGCGCAAACAGCATAAACTGTTGTCGGCGAAGGTAAATACTGACTGTTTCGTCGTCGCGCCTCACGACTTGTCCGCAGGTCTGACACATGCGTTGTTCAAATCTGGCGACGCATGCCTTGCGCCGCACGATGACTTGGACAGAATGGGGCGACTGAACATCGCACAGGGTGGCCGGAAGTGCTTCGGCCTGCGAGATGTCGGCGATCCTGCGTGCTGCTGCAGTCCCCGCTGGTGGCAGCATTCATGGTCGACCACAACCTGGTCTGAGCAGACCGGGGAAGCGCCTTTGGTCGTGCCCTCGGCCAGAGGCGCTTTTAATTTCAGCAGCGCGCGACTCCCTCGTCGACCGTCCGGCTATTCGGGCGCGCGCGCTTTCGGTGTGAGTGGCGCGGCGCTGACTTGCACACTGTCGGTCGTCGCCGACGCGCACAACGCGAGCTCCGTCGGGGCCCGCCGCCACTCGAACGTCTCAGAGAGTGTTTTGACCCCGAGATAGCCGACGACCTCCAGCGTATCGTCCGGGCGTACCGTGATCGCAGCGTCGAACTTCTCTCCAGCGTCGGGGTCGAGGATCCAGCCGTTGTCCCATACGCCGGACGTCACGAGACGCAGGCCCCCAAGAACCTGGAGGCCGCATGCGTTGTGCTGCGCCGCATCGCGGACCCAAACCACCGTTCCACACAGGCTCTCGCCACACGGGGCGATCTCGACGGCGCCACGCCCCTCATGATCGAGCCAGACACCTTCGGGTCGATCCGCGTTCGCCACGCCGGGGACCGCGAGCGTCAGCCATGCCGCAAACGCCGTCGAAACATGCCAACGCGACACCATGACGATACTCCTCAAGCATACTGAGATATCGACCGGCGGGTCCCAGCCTCGAGGGCGCAAGGTGATGGTCCCCGCCGGTCCTGGGGGCGATGCCATCATGCACGCCGGCACCTTAACGCGCCGTTTCCGCGTGTGCCTTCGCGAGGCGACCTGGTGTCGAGAAGCGCCGCCGTCGACGCTGTCGTCGAGGGCTGCGGTGTTGCTGCCGCATGCAAGGACATGAACTGGTGGTCGGGGTCAGGCTGCCAGCGCGACACCGGATGCGCCGGCAAGGCGCGGCGCTGGCTGGCGAACAGCGCGGGCAGGCGCTGGTGCCACCACACGGACCGCGTCGATAGCCCACAGCAGGCGCTGCGGCGCGAAACCCCAGTCGACGTTGAGGCGCAGGTGGGCAGCGGCCGCGCCCGCCGGTGCGAGTGCTGCAAAGCCCTTGTCCATGAGACGGGCGTTGAGGCGGCGGCTCTTCAGAGCGTCGATCAGCGCCCAGAACCGAACGAGCGCGGCCACACCCACCTCGGTCGAACCCTGGAACGCGTCCCAGAACCGCGCCTCGACGATCTCGCGATCTGAGCCGGTCACGTCATGGAACAGCACCCGGGAGCGGCCGGCGCGAACCATGGCGTCCACGACGGCCGCGATGTCGGCAGGGGCCACGGGGGGGATATCGGTGGTCGAGAACACGGTTGTCATGGCGTCGGCTCCTGGCCCGCTGCTGCGTGGGGAAACACTGGTCAGTTCGTTTTGCGCCCGGCGAAAACCTGCCAGGGCGTCCCCGTCAGAAGGATGATCTCGGAGGGTCCGTTGCGGCTGGAGACGAAATCGACCTCATAGCCCTCGAGGCGGCCGTTGAGGTTGACGACGGCATCCCTGGTGAAGCGAAAGCGGCGGCCGTCCTCGGTCTTGATGACGCCCACGGCCAGGGTTTCGTTGAACTTGGTGATCTCTCCGCGCATCGGGGGGCTCCTTGATCGTCGCTGCTCTGGGGCTGGCTTTGCGATTGCTGCTTGGCTCTTGCTGACGAGGAGTGTCGCTCACGCGGGCGGAGAGAGCTGTTTCGCGCGCAACAGGCCTGAGACATTTCTGGCAAGTTTATGCTTTGGCTCACATTTCGCGGCAGCCTGCGAACATGCGAAAGGGCCCGCACCGGTGTCGGTGCGGGCCCTCAGAAGCGGTGACAGAAAGACTGCGGCTACCTGAAAAAGGCGTCGACGCGCATGCCGGGGAGAAGCGGCGTCTCGCCTTCGAGTTCGATGGTCACCTCAAGGATCTCGACATCCGTCGGGCGACGCGGACCACGCGCGCGGATTTCGGGCGACGACAAAGAGGGGGCCAGCTTGATGATGGTGCCTTCGAACTCGCGGCCGGGATAGCTAACCGACTTGATGAATGCCTTCTGGTCGACGGCGATCTTGGCGACGTCGACCTCGTCGACCTCGGCCTTGACCTGGATGGCCGACATGTCGCCCAGGACGACGAGGGGAGCGTCCGGAGAGGGAGCCACCATCTCACCATTTTTGGCCCGCAACTGGAGAACTCGTCCAGGACGCGGCGCACGAATGCGGGTCTTGTCGAGCAGGGCTTCAGCAATGGCCACCTGGGCGCGGGCCTCGCTCACGGCGGCCTCGGCCGGGCTCGGTGCCGGCAAGTCGGTCTTGGCCTGGGACTGCGCGAGTTTGATGCGCATGCGCTGCAAACGCTCCTCGGCCTCTTTCAGGCGGCGACGGGAGCTGTCCAGCGTCCGGTCGTTGATCTCGCGCTTGCGGCGGCTGGCCTGGGCATAGTCGAGTTCGATGCGGGCACCGGTCACGGCACGTTCGGCGCGGTAGACCTCGTCTTCTGCCTCACGAACATCCTTGCGGTCCGAGCTCGGCTTGGCATCGTCGCGCGCCTTTTCGCGGACATCGGCCTGGGTCTCGGCGGCCGCAAGCCGCGCTCTGGCTTCGGCATCGTCAAGCTTGATCAGCAGTTCGTCGGCCTCGATATCGTCGTTGAGCGCGACATAGACCTCCGCGATGCGGCCAATAACGGCAGTACCGATGCGCACTTCGCCGCCCTTGGGCTCGACCCGGCCGGGTGCGGCCGCGACCCAGGGATTGGCGGAAACCGCGGCGTTTGCGGTGACCGGCCCCGAGGAGCTGGAGTAGCCCCCCGAATTGCTGGAGAGGAGGTAGCCCGCGAGGCCGGCTGCGGCCAGCGCGAGAACGGCGAATATGGCCTTTTGCATGGGAGGTGCCTCCGTCGGCTTCGATCAGGTCAATGAGAAACGCCGCCGGCCACAGCCAGGGCATCGGGATTGGATTTGTCGGGTCGCTCGTCGCCGGAGATGAGGCCGTCCTCGATGCGGATGATGCGGTCGGCATATTTCAGGATGCGATGGTCGTGGGTGACGGCCAGGACCGCCCGCGACTTGTCGCGTGAGACATCCGCCATGAGTTGCATGACCGCCTGCCCGCTCTCGCTGTCGAGGGCGGCCGTCGGCTCGTCGGCCAGAATGACCGACGGCTCGCCAGCCAGCGCACGGGCGATGGCCACGCGCTGCTTCTGGCCGCCCGAAAGCTTGCTGGGGAACGTGGTCAGCCGATGCCCGAGGCCGACCGCGGTCAGCGCCTCGGCGGCGCGCTCGTAGGCATCGGGGGGCATCTTGCCGCGCACGTCCAGGGCCAGCATCACGTTCTCCTGCGCGGTGAGCGTGGGGAACAGGTTGTAGCCCTGGAAGATGAAACCGACATGGTTGCGCCGAAGGTCTGCAAGCCCCTCTGGACCAAGCCCCGTCGTTTCTATGCCGGCGAGGTCGAGGGTGCCGGACGACTGATGCAGAATGCATCCCAGGATCGAGATCAGGGTCGTCTTGCCACTGCCGGACGGGCCCATCAGAAGGGTCAACTCACCGGGGCGGAGATCGAGGTCGATGCCCTTGAGCACCTGGACGCTGCCGGCTCCCGAGCCGAACTCTTTTCTGATGCCACGCGCGACGAGCAGCGGCGGTTCGAGAGGGGGGATCGGGTCTGCACTCATGTCCTTCGAGCCTTCCTTGCGGCGTCTGGTGTCATCGGTTGCAGCACATTTGCCAGAGTGCGGATCGTGACGCTGTTCCGCGGGCGACACCGACGCTCATTCGCGCCAGGCCGGCCGCCACTTGCCCCTCACCGGCTGAACACACTGGCGGGATCGATGCGTATCACTTTGAAGATGGCCGATACGGCTGCGACCGTGCACATGGCCACCGTGACCACGAGCAACAGCACGGCCAGACCCGGCGTCATGACGACGTTGAGCGTGGTGCCCTCGGCGAGCTTGAAGATGGACATCGTCAGGGCCATGCCGAACGCATAGCCGACAAAGGCGCTGATCAGGGCCTGCAGGAGGATGACCCGCACGATGTAGCCCGAGGACGCCCCGAGCGCGCGCAGCGTGGCGAATTCGTTGAGGTGATCCTTGGTCGAGGCATACAGCGTCTGGGCGACGATCACGATACCGACGATCAAGGCGAGCGCGGTTCCGGCGATGAGGCCGGAGCCGGCGGCGGTGTGGAACAGCCAGTAGTTGATCGAACGCGCGCGGAACTCTTCGCGCTTGAGTACCTCGGCATCCGGGAGCTTCTCGCGCAGCGCTTGGCGAACCGCATCGACGTCGGCACCGTCCTCCAGTTTCACCAGGACGTAGGACGCCTGTTCGCGCTGCGAGTTGAGCATCGACTGAGCGCGGCCGAGCGTGGTGAAGACATAGGGCATGGTGGTGAACGACCGAATGCCCTTGGTGACGGCACCCACGACGACCGAATGTCCGTTGATTTCGGCGGGCTCTCCCATGCCCTTGACGTCGAGGTCGCGGAAATAGGTCTTGTCCACGGCGACGAATTTTGGCGCGGCGAGCTGCCCGACGCTGCCGTCGATGACGTTCCAGGGCTGGAAGCCGGCCGGATTGGTGAGATCGGAGCCAACCAGCAGGACCGTCGTGGCTCCGCCGTTCTGCTTGCGCCAGCGCGAGAAGCCCATGACCAGAACTTCGGTGTGCTTGACGCCCGGAACCGACATCGCACCGTATTGTTCACGGCCGGGCAGCAGCGAGGGATCATCGACACTTTTGGTGCCGATCGGCAGAATCCACAATTCCCCATCCGTGCGGTCGATGATGGCGGCAATCGTCCGCTCGATGCCCAGATAGATGCCGGACTGGAACGCCAGAAGGACGACCGAAAACACGATACCGATCAGCGTGACGACGAGGCTCAGTTTGTCGTGGAAAAGATTGCGGTAAGCGAGCTTTGGAACCATGCGGATGCGCCGGCCTGACTTGCGCGGGCCCGCAGCGGCCGCGCTGGCCTGCCTCGTTGCCTGGTTGGATCCTTGCATCGTCGCCGTTCCTTGCCATGGCACCACCGGACGGTGCCCAATGAACATGTGTTTGGGTGTGCCGTAAACTGTCCAAATGGAATTTGCTTAGCCGGGACGACAGCTGCGCCTGTCATCTGACTGGCGCAGCCTGAATTCCGGCAATACCCGCTTGGTCTTCATTTCTCGCCGCAGGGCACCGTGATCGTGAGGCCGGCGGAGGGAATGTAGCGCTTGCAGGTCACTTCGCGCTCGGGGCTCGCGGTCGGAATCGGAGGGACGTCAACGCTGGCTGTTGCTGCGGCCAGTTGTTCGTTTTCGGTGTCGGTGCCGTTGGTTTCGGTCGACGTTTCCGCCGCAGCCTCGGTGGTGTCGGCAGCGGCCAGCGTTTCCTCGTCCCGCAGCCCAGGATTGGCTCCGGCCAGTGCCGAGGCCTTGACCGGGGTGGATTTGGCCACGGTGGCCGACCCGGCATCGTCACTTTCGGCAACGGCGGTCTTGCTCTTCTGGCGACGCGCCTGGGCCAGGCGGCGCTGTTCGGCGGCCTCCAGCTTGGCCGCTTTGGCAGCCTCCAGCTTGGCTGCGCGGGTCCTCGATGCCTCGGCGTGGCGGGCCGCTGCGGCGCGCTTGGCGGCGAGTGCTTTATGGGCTGCGTGAGTGGCACCGCGATGGAGGCGATAGGATCCCGCGCCGATGGCATCGGGGCTGTGGCGGGTCGCTGTGAAGCTGCCCAGTGGATAGCCGAAGTTCAGGCGCACGCCGCCGCCAGCTTCTGCGGGAGCAGCGGGGATGAGGGTTGCAGCGGCGACGGTAGCGGCAATCAGGGTGATGAGCTTGTTCATGGCGGGCTCCTGGTCTCTTTGGTCTGTCGGCTCCCCCGGGAGCCTGTGAATTCTGATCGGCGGGCTGGTCGGTCCGTCCGCACTGCTTGAGGATGAGAATGGCCGGAGTGGTGCCCGGCCGCTGTTCCACGTGGCACAGGGCGGGCATGTTTCGTCTCGGGGCGCCCTGTCAGGCGGGCTTGGTCGCTGCGCATCGCTCTGTGACAGGTGGCCCGCGCCCGTCGCCTGGCGTTGAAGTTCTGGGTGCGGCTCACGCCGCCAGCGCCGGGGCCGGCACAGCCGTGAGTTTTGAAGACGGCTTCACCGTCTTGGTCCCGCCAGTCAGACGGTCCAGAAAGGTGATCGTGCGCTCGAGAACCACGTTGCGCTGCCGGTCGACGGTCACGATGTGATAGCTGTCGTCGAGGACGGTCATCTCGACAGAACCCTTCAAGTTCCGTTGCAGATGCATGGCGTTGTTCAAGTCCGCGAAATTATCTTCGCGTGGGTGAATGATGAGCGCGGGCTGGCTGATCGCACCGATGCTGCGCATCACCTCTTTCATGAGGTTGCGGTGCTCCAGCACGACACCACCGGGCGTTGCTGGGAACTGCGCCGGCTTGCCATCCTCGGAAGGAAGCGACTGCAGGATGAACTGACGGACGCGGTCGTCCTTGATGCCGTGCGGATGCAGATTGGGAAAGCCGATCATGTTGGCCAGCCGCTTCCAGCGGATGATCTTGAAGGCGCGCGCATACCAGGGGATGAGCCATCCGTTGAGCCAGAACGTCGGGGCATACATGGTCAGCCCGGAGACCTTGTCGGGATGGCGGGCGGCCAACAACAGGCCAAGAAGCGCGCCGGTCGACAGACCGCCGACGATCACCGTGTCGCACTCCTTGCGGAGCTCGATGAGCGCGGTCTCCGCCGTCTGGTACCAGTCCTGCCAGGTCGTCGCCTTGAGCGCATCCATGCTGCCGCCATGACCGGCGAGTTGTGGGCAGTGGACCGTATAGCCAGCCCGGACCAATCCGGTTGCGACGAAGCGCATCTCGCTCGGCGTACCGCACAGGCCGTGCACGAGGAGGACACCGATGCGGCCGCCCTTGAACTTGAAGCTGTGGTCCTTGGTCGTCATGGCACTCGTCCCATCCGTCGTTCGCGTTTGCCGTCGAGCAAACCCTAGGCGGCGGATGAGAGGCGTGCTGTTCCGGGCGGAACCGCGTGATCACGAGGGCGGGGCGCTTTACCGCGAGGCTTCACGCTCGGCGTGACGGGTCAGATGGAAGCGCTGAAAACTGCGGTCGGTCTCGTAGACCTTGTGGCGGATCCAGACGAAGAGGTCGTAGAAGGTTCCCGCCCCGACGCCCAGGCTCATACGCGTGACCTCGAGCGGTGCCCCCCATTGGCCGTCCAGGCCCGACAGATTGTCTTTGAGGAAAACGATCGTCGGGGTGAACATCACCGCCCATCGCTCCGCGAGGTCCTTCTCCGGCATCGTCTTGCCGTCGAAATCGGTCACCTCGCGCGCCCCCCACATGTCGAGTTGGACAATGGCGAAGTTCGCGCGGACATAGTCGTTGATGTAACGCTTGGACAGCACGTCGGTATGCATTTTCGTGCAGTAGACACACCCGCGCTGCTCGAAGACGACGGCCAGCCGCTTGCCGGCCTTTCTGGCGTCGGCGAAATCCTCGCGCAGGTCGAGAAAGGACGAGACGAACCACGGCTGATGGTAAAGGCCGTCATCGCCCTTGATGGGCTCGGCGCGTGGCGTATCGGGGCCCTGTGGTGGTGGCAGGGACTGGGCCGACGCGCCCGCCCACGCCAGGGGCAGCAAGTGCGCGGCGAGCACCAGTGCGAGACCTAAACGCCTGACAAGACCCTGCGTCGGTGCGAGCATGCGTGCCTCCTGAGCCACCGGCTGCAAGGATAGTCGAGGAGCCAGCCCGAGCGGAAGGGGCTGTCAGCCCAGGAGGCTGATCAGGAACCGTAGCGCCACGAGGGCGAGGAACAGCGCGAAGGCCAACTCCAGCGCTCGCTTGGATATCCCGTGGGCGATGCGCACGCCCAGCGGTGCCGTAAGGACACTCGCCGGGATGATCAGGGCCGCCCCGATGAGGCTGACGTAGCCCAACGATCCCGGCGGGAGCAGGCTACTGTCCCAGCCCGCCCAGGCCAGCCCCAATGCCCCCGGCACGGCAATCATCGGGCCAAATCCAGCCGAAGTACCGACCGACTGCAACAGCGGCCGACCGTAGAGCGTCATAAACGCGACCATGAAGGCCGCCCCCGCGATGCTCATGAGCACCGACACGATCCCCACGAGCACCACGTAGGCCTCGGCGGCCCAGCCGCGGGGAATGTCCGCACCAAGCTTCCAATCGTCGCGGCCGAAAGCCATTTTAAGCGCGAGAAGGCCACCGCACACGACCCAGACCCATTTCAGGGTGTCGCCACTGGAATACCGCGCGGTCAGGATACCGATCATGACGCCCACGACCATCCAAGGGCCCAGGCGCCGCAGCAGACCGGCATCCGGTGTGCCGCGCGTGCGGTGCGAGAGGTACGAGCGCAAGGTGGTGGGTGCCACGACGGCGAGGGACGTCCCCAAGGCCATGTGCATGCGGATCGACGGATCGACGCCGATAATCCCGAACGCCTCGTAGAGGACGGGCATCAGGACACCACCGCCGCCGATGCCGAGTAACCCCGACAGGAAGCCGGTCACCACGCCGGCCAGCCCCAAGGCCAGCGCGAGAAAGGCCAGCGTTTCGAGCGACAGGCTCGGGTCCATGGAAGCCTCGGCAAGTTAAGAACCGTGTTCGCAGCGCGGCCGCGTTGGCCAGCGTACATTCTCAGGTGAAGACCGTCGTGCGCGACGGTTCCGACAGCAGCGCCATAGCACCCTGCAAGACATCGAGCCCGGCGTCCGCGCCGACGGCGTTTTCAGACAGATACCGCCGGAAAAGGCGGGCGCGGGGCTGGTTGTGGTAAAGGCCGAGCACGTGGCGGACGATGTTGTTCAAGCGGCCGCCGGAGGCCAGATGTCGCTCGGCATAGGGGATCAGGCTTTCCAAGACCTCGAGCCGGGTGGGGGCCGGTGCCGTGTCGCCGAAGAACCGCTGGTCGACCTCGGCCAGGAGGTAGGGCGTCTGGTAGGCGGCGCGCCCGAGCATGACGCCGTCGAGCCGGCTGGCGTGGAAACCGGCGACATCCAGCCGCGAGATGCCCCCATTGAGGATGATGGCAAGGTCGGGTCGGGCCTCCTTCAGGCGATGCACGCGCGCGTAATCGAGCGGCGGCACCTCACGGTTCTCCTTGGGCGACAGCCCCTTGAGCCAGGCCTTGCGGGCGTGGACGATGAACGTGCGGCAGCCGCTGCTTGCCACAGTGTCGATGAAGGTCTGGAAGTCGGCCTCGCCATCCTGGTCGTCGATACCGATGCGGCATTTCACGGTGACCGGGACGGCGACGCGCGCCTGCATGGCCCCGACGCAGGCTGCAACAAGCTCCGGTTCGGCCATCAGGCACGCCCCGAAGCGCCCCTCCTGAACGCGGTCGGAGGGACAGCCGACGTTGAGATTGATCTCGTCATAGCCGAGACCCTCACCGATGGCGGCGGCCTCGGCCAACTTCGCGGGGTCGGAACCGCCGAGTTGCAGGGCCAGCGGATGTTCGGCCGGGTCATAGCCGAGCAGGCGGGCGCGCTCGCCGTGGATCACGGCGTCCGCGGTGACCATCTCAGTGTAGAGGAGCGCGTGGCGCGTCAGCAGGCGGTGGAAGAACCGGCAATGCCGGTCCGTCCAATCCATCATGGGGGCCACGCAGAATCTATGCGACTGATATGGCACCGATTTTCCTGTTCTATCAGTGTGCACGACCGAGACCATGCACACGTTTGATTGCTGCTTTTCTCGTCTGTACGCAGTGTTTCGCAGCTTTCCTGTGCACGTTCTGTGCACGAAACCGAAGGGTACGTCACGCAGACCGATGGCCTCGTTGGACAAGCTCCCCTCGGGCTTGTGAGAGCCCAGGTTCGCCGCAAGGGCCGGGACTTGTCCAAGACGAACTGCTTCTCGTCCGAAGCGGAGGCGGGGCCCATTCATGCCGAGCCATTGCAGCCGAGCGGGCCGTCCAGGCTGGAAGGAGCCCTGACGCCGTCCAGATCGCCGCCAAAATCCCTCCTGGCACCCTTGTCGACGTGCATATCGCCGATCTGGCCGAAGTCGGCAAACCCCTTCTCCGTAGCAAGGCCATGTGTCTGGAGAAGCTGCGCCGCGAGCTTGGCCGCGAACGCCTATCGAATATCACCCGCGAACGCCTGATAAGTTTCGGCAAGCAGCGGGCGCGCCAAGGCGCCGGTCCCATTACGCTGAGCATCGACCTCGGCTACATCCGGACCATTCTCGTCCATGCCGCTCACGTGCACGGCGTCGAAGTACCGACCGAGCAGGTCATGCTGGCCCGCGTTGCTCTGAGGCGGTTGGGCCTTATCGGCAAAGGCCAGGAGCGGGATCGCCGGCCGACGCAGGACGCGCTGGACTGCATCATTGCCGCCTGCGGCTGACGAACTCGCCTCAGAAAACTTTCGTACGGTTCAGTCCGTCAATCTGAACAAACTCGCCACTGTCGTCGGTGTCAGCGCCCGCACATCCACTTGCGACCTGGTGCCTACTCGCGACATCAAGCCGGTGGAATGACTGGAAATTGTCGATCTTACTTCAATGAAATTTCACTGCGATATCGGGCAAAACAAGCCTCAGGACACACTCAATATTTGCATAGCTCATATGCATTAATCGCCAGATATTAGCCTTATTGCCGGTTGTACTGGCTACTGCGTTTCACTAAATGCGGTGTCCGAATTCGACCCCGAGGTCGATAGATGTTGCTGCGGCCATCTGACAGCCCCCCAATCCAGAGCAACTTGGAAAGTCCAACGTTGCACGACTCAAAGGACTTAGACGTCGAGCGAATGATCCACCGCACACCCTACGCAGGCCCACTCTATGAGCAAGTCAGCCGGCGACTCAAAATATACATTCGTGAGCGCGGCTGGCAGGCCGGGCAGGCCTTGCCCAGCGAAGTCACGCTGGCTCAGCGCTTCGGTGTGAGCCTTGGAACAATGCGCAGCGCGCTCCAACGCCTGGAGGATCGCGGCTGGTTGGAGCGAAAGCAAGGCAGCGGCACCAGGGTCACGAACGTGAATGACTATTATGTCCGTCGCTTCTGTCGCTATCAGATTGAAATCGACGGAGCGCCTGCTTTTCCAGAATATTCTGCAGACGAAATCTCGAGAGAGGTACGAAAAGCCACGGCGGATGAGCGCAGACGGCTGATGCTGAAGGAGCCAAGGGACGACCTGCTCGTCGTCGAACGGTACCTGACGTGCAAGATCGGCCCGATCATTCGCGAGACCGTCAGACTTCCGCTCGAGCGCTTCCCCGGAATCGACAAGTCGGGTCCGCTCCCTATCGCGATTTTTACGATGCTGGACACGGTATTCGACGTTGAAACCGATCGAGTCCACGAAAACATCCGTCCTCACATTGGTTGCAATGTGCTTGAAGTCGCCGGCGTGAAAAATCACGAGCCGCTGCTCGAGTGCAACGCCACGGCATTCGACACGCAAGGGACGCCGCACTGCCTGATTACCCAACTGGTCTCTTTGCGGTCAGCAGAATGCGCAATCGTCAGATGACTTAGCTTCGGCTAGGGCAATGCAGCACGGCGGGCCGCACCAGTCCGAATGACCTTGCTTGCGACGCCGGGCCGGTCGATCCGTGCATCGCGCCGGTGCGTAAGATTGTCGATAAACATTTACTTATCATGAGTAGGCTCCGAAGTTGACCTCGGAGCCCAATGTTTCTGCCCAGCGAGCCCGCATGAGAACCGATATCGCCAGCCCCATCCGGCTCAAGGACTATCGGCCGCCCGACTACCTGATCGACACCGTCGACCTGGAGATCGCGCTCGATGCGACCCAGACGCGCGTGCGGTCGCGGCTCACGGTGCGGGCTAACCCCGACGTCGTGCCAGCAGCGCGAAAAGCCGACAAGCCGCGCCCACTGGTCCTCGACGGGCTGGGCTTGAAGCTGACGGGGATCTCGATCAACGGCAAGCCGGTCGACCGCAAAGCCTACCGCGTCGGTGCCACGCAACTCACGCTCCTGAAGCCGCCAAGCGATCGTTTCAAGCTCGAGATTACAACGGAGATCGCGCCGGAGACCAACAAGGCGCTGCAGGGTCTCTATCTCTCCCGCGGCGTCTACTGCACGCAATGCGAGGCAGAGGGCTTCAGGCGCATCACCTACTTCCTCGATCGTCCCGACGTTCTGTCCGTCTACACCTGCCGGCTCGTCGCCGACCGCGAGAGCGTGCCCGTCCTGCTGTCGAACGGCAATCTCGTGGAGCGCGGGACGCTCGATCGTGGGATACGCCATTATGCGACATGGCACGATCCGCACCCCAAGCCCTGCTACCTTTTTGCGGCCGTCGGCGGAGACCTCGGCTCGATCGCCTCGACGTTCAAGACGATGAGCGGGCGCGAGGTGGAGCTGGCCATCTACGTCGAGCGCGGCAAGGAGGAGCGGGCGCATTGGGCGATGGACAGCCTCAAGCGGTCCATGGCCTGGGATGAGCGACGCTTCGGCCGCGAATATGACCTCGACGTCTTCAACATCGTCGCCGTGTCCGATTTCAACATGGGCGCGATGGAGAACAAGGGGCTCAACGTCTTCAACGACAGGCTGATCCTCGCCTCGGCCGAGACGGCGACCGATACGATGTTCGAAGCGATCGAAAGCGTCGTCGCGCACGAGTATTTCCACAACTGGACAGGCAATCGCATCACCTGCCGCGACTGGTTCCAACTGTGCTTGAAAGAGGGTCTGACCGTCTACCGGGACCAGGAATTCTCCGCCGACGAGCGATCCCCCGTCGTCCAGCGGATCACCGACGTCCGGGCGCTTCGGGCCAGCCAGTTCCCCGAGGATCAGGGCCCGATGGCGCACCCGGTGCGGCCCGACAGCTACGTCGAGATCAACAACTTCTACACGGCGACCGTCTACGAGAAGGGCGCTGAGGTCGTGCGCATGATCGAGGTCATCCTCGGGCGGGCGACATTTCGGCGGGGCTTGGATCTTTACTTCGATCGTCATGATGGCCAAGCGGCCACGATCGAGCAGTTTCTCACCTGTTTCGAGGAGGTCTCAGGGCGGAACCTGTCGCAGGTCATGCGCTGGTATGAGCAAGCTGGCACCCCGCACGTCACGGCCGAGTTCGCCTATGACCGGCGCACACGGACCGCGCGGCTCGACCTGACGCAAAGGACACCGCCGACCCCCGGTCAGACGACAAAACTGCCGGTGCCGATCCCTGTACGTATGGGTCTGCTGGGTCCCGATGGCCGCGACATTCCCTTGCAGCTCGAGACCGGCGAAATCGTCGGCGACGGGATCGTTCACCTCACCGAGCCGGCGCAAAGCTTCGTCTTCGTGGGCGTCCCGGCACGCCCCACCCCGTCGCTCTTTCGCGGCTTCTCGGCCCCCGTCGTCCTCGATATCGAACTCAAGGACAAGGACCTCTCTTTTCTCGTCGCCCATGACAGCGACGGCTTCAACCGCTGGCAGGCGGCCTATACCTACGGCCTGCGCGTCCTGGTGAAGCTCGCCGAAGCCCACGTGGCTGGACGGCGGTCGAGCGAGGGAACCGGTTACATCGACGCGCTCGGCGCGGCCCTTGCCGACCGTCGTCTCGACTGGGCCTTCAAGGCCGAATTGATGCGTCTGCCATCGGAAGGCGACATCGCCCGCGAATTCGGCCAGAACGTCGACCCGAGTGCGATCCATGCCGCGCACCGGCAACTGGCAGCCCGCATCGGCAAGCGACTCGGGCCGCAATTAGAGGCGATCCACACCAAGCTTCGGCAGAAGCGTTTCGAAACCGACGCGAAAAGCGCAGGCGCAAGGGCGGCGCGCAATGCTGCGCTGACGCTACTGGTCGCGCGACGCGGGCCAGAGGACATCGCGAGGACGTCGGCGCATTACTTCAAGGCCGCAAGTATGACCGAGGCGGCGCATGCGCTGGCGCTGTTGTGCGCGGCAGGCACGCCCGAAGCCGATGTCGCGCTGGCCCATTTTCGCGAGCGGTGGCACCATGATCACCTCGTCATCGACACGTGGTTTGCAGTCCAGGCCCTGGCACCGCTGCCCGGGACACTGGAGCGGGTCGAGGCCTTGCTGTCCGACCCTCTCTTCAACATAGAGACGCCCAACAAGGCACGGGCCCTGATTGGAACATTCGCCTTCAACAACCCAGCCGAATTCAACCGACCGGATGGAGCCGGCTACCAGTTCCTGGCGACACAGATCCTGACCATAGATGCCTTCAATCCGCAGATTGCGGCCCGCCTGCTGACCGCGCTGCGTAGTTGGCGCACCCTCGAAGCCAAGCGGCGGCGACTGGCGCGAAAGGCGCTCACTCGTGTTGCCGAGGCCGCGAAGGTTTCCCGCGACGTGGGCGAGGTCGTTGGTCGGCTGATCGCCGAGTAACAGCGGCCCTGGAATGCCCTCGGGGAGGACTTATTCTCCTCGACACCCGCGCCAGACTACGGCGAAACTGTGATGGCGATTCGACGCTCGGGACGCATCGGATCGCCTGCGGGGGCACGGAATTTTCTGACATTCGGGGGACCTGATGGCGCGATCACCTGTCGCGGGCCAGCGATATCTTGCGGCCGCCGTCGAAGGCGAAATGGGGCTTGGTGCCGGTCTGTTCTGGCGGCCCCTTCGGCATCGCGGCCTGCCTCGACTGGACCGCCTCCGCCGATACGTCCTCCGCCAGGACCGGGCGATGGGCCTAGTTCGCGCCCTTACGGCCCTGCATCTCGTCGCGGTCGCCACGGTGGTGCCTTTTGTCGCCCAAGGTCTGCCGCTGCTGGCCGTGGTCTGTACCGGGCTCGGCCTGGCCGGGATCGTGCTTTTTGCAACGGGAGGCTCTGGGCCCCGTGCCGACCCAGCAGAGGCCACAGCGGTCACGGCGGGCAACGAGACCCCAGAGCCGGCTGGTGCCGGCGATCCCGAGCCACGACCAGAACGCGTGGGCAGCGAAGTGCTCGGCATCGGCACCGAGCGCGTCCTGCGCATCGGATGCCAGCCCGCTGATCTGATGGGACGCATCAGTCACGAAATCAGAACCCCGCTCAATGCGGTGATCGGCTTTTCCGATCTCATGGGTGCCGAGCTGTTCGGTCCTCTCGGGTCGGAGCGCTATCGGGACTATGTCCGGCACATTCGCGCCAGCGGTCACGAGCTGCTGAAGTCGGCCGAGGACACGCTCGCCCTCACATGCGCGCTGACCAACCCGGCCATGTCTCCGTCGGGGGCTGCGGATGCGGTCCCATTGGCGGCTCTTGCGCGCGAGTCATTTGCTTTCGCTGCCGAAACGGTTGCGCCGGGTGCCGTCGACCTCGACTGCCGGATTGCTGCCGACATCGACGTTCTCGCTGACCGGCGGGCCTTGCGTCAGATCCTGATCAACCTGTTCGAGGAAGCGGTTGATCGCGCAGGCGGTTCTGGCCGGATCCGCGTCGAGGTCGAGGCTGATGCCTGCATTGTCCAGGTCGAGATTTCGGCTCAGAGTGACAGGCCGGGGGCGGCCGACACGGGGTTGCGGATTGCTGTCGCGCGCACGCTCCTCGAATTCTACCAGAGCGGCCTCATCGTTCTGCAGGACTCGTGTGGCCGGTGGCGGGCCGTGACCGCCCTGGATCGCGCGGCGCAACCCGATTTCTTCGCGACCGAGACGGCTATCAAAGCTGCCACCTATCCTCCGCGAGCTCCGGCCCACCAGGAACGGGAGCCGCGGGCGGCCTGATCACTCCTCGTCGCTCTCCTTGCGGCGCTTGCGTCGGTTTTCGCGGCGCTGCTCCCGGCGCTCGCGCCATTCGGCGTAAGCGAGCCGCTCCTGCGGTGTCATTTTTTCGGCGAGCGCGACGATGAGGTCTGCGGCCCCCTGGCGCAAAGCTCCATGGGCGGACTCCAGCCGGCCGAGTGTCGCGACGAAACGGGCGCGGTCGAACGGTTCCGCCCGCAGGTCGGAAATGACCGCTCGGCTTTCCATGTCGATCCGGTCGCGATGCTGCTTCAATTGCTGGCGTCCTTCGGAGACAATGCTGGTGAAGCCGGCGCGGCGTTCGGCGGGCAAGGTGTCGATATAAGAGGAGAAGCCGTGCCCCTTGTGATGCGGCGGGCCCAATAGGCGGCCGGCCATGACCCCGGCGACGATGAGGTTGAGGCCGACGGAGAGGGCGAGGAGGATCGCCATCCAGCGCGGCACCTGCGGCTGCGATGACGACACCACAGGCGGGGACTTGTCGGTCATAGATAATCCTCCTCGATTTCGGCTCCGGTTACCTCCTCGAACAGCCCATATGTGCTCGCAACCTCGTCTGCCTCCCCGTCGAAGGCAACGCCGCTGCCTAAGAATATGCCGATCAGTAAGCAGGCGGCGACGAGAGCACCGGCCTCGATCATCCGGCGGGACCCGACTGCGAAAATCGCTTTGAACTTCGGGGTCAGCGGAACGACCCGCCCCTCGCGCCGATCGGATGGGGCATCCGACGGCACCACTCTGGCCTGACCTTCGGCCCTGACGCGCGCGAGGATGCGGTGCTTCAGCGCGAGGTGGTGGGCCTGGGGATCAGGCGATGCAGCGGCGAGTGCGCGGTCGATCTCGCCCGCCTCGACGACGTGGCTGGCAACAGATGGATCGCCGGCGAAACGCTCCAGCGCCGACCGCCGCTCACTTGGCCAGCGTGAGCGATCGGCACCGTAGGCGTCGAGAACCTCGCGCAATTCCTTCAGCCTGTCCTCTCGTTCTGCGCTCATGTCCTCACCTCTTGGCCGGACCCACCATGGTCCGCTTTTTGTCTTGTAGAGTGCACGAGCCGCACGGCCGGCACCTCGGACCACGCCACATCATCCATGTTCGCCGCCGCCCTTCAATTCGCGCCAGAGCCCGGCGAGGTCGCGTCGTAACGCGCGGCGGGCGCGAGCCAGGAGCGATTCCACCGCCTCTGCCGAGACGCCGAGGGCGTTGCCCGTTTCGATCAGGCTCAGGCCCTCGTGATGAAACAGCATCACAGCCAGCCGCTGACGCTCGGGCAAGCCGCGCAATGCTTCGTCGATCTTGCGGCCCGTCTCGCCGGCTTCCAGGTCCCGAAGTTGACCCGCGTCGATCGCCACTTCCGGCACGTCGCTTGTGACCTCCGTCCGCCGTCCAGCGCGCAGGCGGTCGATGGCCAGATTACGGGCGACCCTGACGAGCCACGGTCGAGCGCCATGCGGTCCGATGGACAACTGGCCTGCCTGCCGCCACAGGCGCAAGAACGCCTCTTGGGCGATGTCCTCGGCTTCGGCCGCATCGCGCACGATGCTGCGTGCCTCGGCGACGACGCGGCTCAGATGGCGATCAATCACCTGCCCGAACGCGTGCTCGTCGGCCCGTGCGACGCGGGACACAAGTTCGTCGTCGGATGCAGCGGGGTGCGGATCGCCAACGGACCGACGGGGCGTGCTCTCGGCACTCTCCCCGTCTTCGCCGTCGGTGGTGGACCGATCGCCTGCCAATGCGTGCCTCGTCGAACTTGTTGCCTCGGCGGGTCGGAGCCGTACTGTCATGTGCTCCGCCCTCGCCGTGCGTCCTCGCCCTGCACTCACTTCTGCTCGGCCGTGCCGCCAGTCTTACCCATCATTCGCGCCCAGCGCTCACCAGCACCAGGCGGCAGATCGGCCGCAGTGATCCGCCCGTCGCCATCGAGGTCCATGCGAGTAAACCTCTTGTCGGCAGCGGCACGGAATTCTTCCTTGGTCACGCTGCCGTCCTTGTCGGCATCCGCGCGGTGCAGGCGGGCACGCTTCATGTAATCGAGCTTGGCGGCCGGCATGCGCCCACCGACTTCTTCGGCAGAGATCACCCCATCCTTGTTGTCGTCCATGCGCGCAAAGCGCCGGCCGGCCCGTTCGATCGCCTGATCGAGTGTACGGCCCCCGCCACGCGACCAGCGCCCCCCCTTGCGTGGCCCTTCGTCTGCCCCTGCGGGCTCGTCGTCTGCGTCAGCCGATTGATCCCTATCGCCGTCGCGTCCCCGGCCTTCGCGACGTGGCCCGCGGCCATCGTCGTCCCAATCGCGACCCTTGCCCTTGCGCCAGCCCTTGCCTTTCCCTTTGCCCGGGGGCATCTCGTCGGCCTCGATCGTGCCGTTGCCATTGAAGTCACGCGCTGCAAAGCGCTCCTTCGCGGCCGTCTCGAAGTCGTCCTTGGTCACCTTGCCATCGCCACTGGCATCGAGGTTCTTCAGCGTACGGTGCTGCATATAGTCCATGCGCTCGACGGTCCGGGACACCAGTTCGTCGGCACTCAGCAAGCCATCGGCATTCTTGTCGAGTATGGCAAAGCGCGCGTCGCGCGCCTGATGCGCCTCAGCCAGCGTCACCTCGCCGTTGCGGTCCGCGTCCAGGCGCAGCAGCATCCGCATGCCACTGCCTTTCATGCGGCGGTAACCGTCAGGGCCGTGCTTGCCATGACCACGATGCCAACCACCCTTGCCGGACCCCTCTCCATCACCCCAGCGGGCGCTGGCATCGGAGGCCAGTCCGAGCGCCAGTGCCCCCAAGACAACGCCGGCGGTCGTGACCAAAAGCATTTTGCGCGTCATGAACCTTACTCCCGAAAGTTGGTGATCCCATCGCGGGATAAGCCACCGCGCCTTGCGGCTGCTTCTGCGGACTGAACGCACGACCAGCCGGAAATCCGTCGCGTGCCGCAGGAAAACGTTCATTCAGGCTATGATGACGGGAAACAGCGCTTCAACGTCTGAAAGGGTCCGGCGAAGGGTCATCTCCAGTGCGGCAAAGCTGGGTGCGTCACCAGCACGCGCGAGCACCTCCTTGAGGCCGCGCGGTGCCGTGGCGGGATCGAACCGCCCTTCGCTGCAAATGCGCAGCACCTGGGTCAGGTCATGAATTAGCCGGCACGCCGGAATGAGGATATCGGCAGCCGAGGAACTGAGAACCCCCGCATCTCGTGCCTTCTCCAGGGCCCGCAGCGTATTCTGGTCGAGGAGATCGGGACGGTCGGCTGCGTGCACGAGTTGCAGGAACTGCGCCATGAACTCGAGGTCGACGAGCCCACCACGCACCTGCTTCAGGTCCCAAATGTCAGTGGTTGCCTTATCCGCAGCAATGCGGGCGCGCATCTCGAGCACATCGGTCGCGATCTTGCTGCGCTCACGCGGACGAATGAGGGTGTCCCGCGCGGACTGATCGACACGGCTCACGAGATGCGCGGGCCCGGCGACAACGCGGGCGCGCGTCAGAGCCATTTGCTCCCAGGTCCACGCTTCTTCGGCTTGGTAGCGCACAAAACTCGACAGGCGCGTTGCAACGGGGCCTTGCTGGCCAGACGGACGCAGCCGCATGTCGACGTCGTACAGTTTGCCCTCGGCGGTGTTCGCGGAGAGTGCCGTCACGAGCCGCTGGGTGATGCGCGCGTAGTACTGGGCCGGTGCGAGCGGCCGCGGCCCGCTGGATGCATCGGCGTCCTTGTCGTGATCATAGACGAGGATCAGGTCGAGATCGGAGGAGGCTGTCATTTCGCGCCCGCCGAGCTTGCCCATCGCGATGACGCAAGCCGCTCCTCCGGGGATCGTTCCATGCGAAGCCGCAAGCTCGGTCTCGACGACGGCCAGCAGGGCGGCGATGAGGCGCTCTGCAAGCGTGGCGTAGGCCTGCCCGGCCTGGCTCGCATTGATCGACCCGGACAACACGCGTACCCCGATGAGGAAGGCTTGCTCGCTGCCGACAATGCGCGCGATATCCAGAGCCTCTTGCAGATCGGTGGCGCGGGCAAGGTCTGCTGCGATAACGGCGTCGATTTCGTCGGCATCGGGCAGGGCTTCGAACGTACGCGGGTCGATCACCGCGTCCAACAGGCGGCGGCGGCGCGACAGCACTCGCGCCAGCCGCGGCGCTGAGCCCATGATGTCGGCCACGAGGCGGAGGAGGCCGGGATTTGCCCGAAGCAGCGAGAAGAGCTGCACACCCGTCGGCAGTTCGGACAGAAAGCGGTCGAACATTCCAAATGCCGCGTCCGGATCGGCCGTATCGGCCAAGGCCTCGATCAACAGGGGTTGCACGTCTGTCAGACGCTCGCGCGCGCGGGGCGAACGAACGGCCGGATAGCGGCCATGATGCCAGCCCCGCACGGTGGCGATGATGGTCGACGGCTGGGAAAAGCCCATGGTCCGGAGTGCTGCGATCGTATCAGGGTCGTCGTCCTGGCCTGCAAAGACCATGTTCACGCCCTGCGTCGTCAATTCGGGCATATCCTCGAACAAGGCTGCGTAGTGGGTCTGTACCGTCTCGAGAACCGGGATATAGGCGCGTGCGAACTCCGCCGCCGAGGCGTAGCCGGCGAATGCTGCGAAGGCTTCCAGGCGGGCTGGGTCCCGTGGCACCTCGTGGGTCTGCTCGTCGGCGACCATTTGCAGCCGATGCTCAATGCGGCGCAAATAGAGATAGGACTCAGTAAGGGCATCGCGAACTGCCGGCGCGATCCAGTTGCGCTCGGCCAGCGTGCTCAGCGTGTCGAGGGTGCGTCGGCCACGCAGTTCCCTTTGTCGGCCGCCGGCAATCAACTGTTGGGTTTGCGTGAAAAACTCGATCTCGCGGATTCCGCCGCGACCCAACTTCACGTTGTGGCCAGCCACCCCGATCGCACCGATCCCGCGAAAGGCGTGAATTTGGCGCTTCATCGCATGGATATCGGCAATCGCCGCGAAATCGAGGTGTTTTCTCCAGATGAAGGGCGCGAGTTCGGCGAGCAGCGCCTCACCGGCTGCACGATCGCCAGCGATGGCGCGCGCCTTGATGAGGGCTGCCCGCTCCCAGTTCTGGCCAAAGCTTTCGTAATAGACGAGAGCCGCATCGACCGAGATGGCCAGTTGCGTGGCGCCTGCATCGGGGCGCAGCCGCAGGTCGGTGCGAAACACGTAGCCATCCCCTGTACGCTCCTGCAACATCTTGACGAGGTCGCGGGTCAGGCGAACGAGAAACGTCTGCAATTCGAGACCGCTGCGGGTAAGGCCTTTTGATTTCTCGTAGAAGACGATGAGGTCGATGTCGCTCGAGTAGTTGAGTTCGCCGGCACCGAGCTTGCCCATCCCCAGGACGATGTAACCGCTGTCGTCGGCTGCCGTGAGCGGATCGGCGGCCTGCCAATCCCCCTTCTCGACCGCCAATCGGAACAGAAATCTAACCGCTGTCTGAACTGCGAGGTCGGCCGCGTCGCTGAGTACGCCCGTGACCGTCATGACCGGCCAGACGCCTGCGATGTCCGCCAATGCCGTCAGCAGGGCCACGTTGGTCTTGAAGCCGCGCAGCGCCCGCATTGCGTCCGGCTGGGTGGTCGCGGCGGCCATGTCGGCGATGAGCCGGGCTTTGTAACCGGCCAGTTCCTGCTCCGGCGGATTGGACAGGATGCGGACAAGGCGCGCAGGATCGCGCCGCATCAGAACCGACAGATACGGCGACCCGGTCAGCACACCCTGCAATAGCTGCTTGACCGGTGCCCCATCGAGGCAAGCGAGGTCGCCGTTGGCAGGGTCGTTTGCCATTGACCCGTAAAGCGCCGCCTCGAGCGCGGCGACGTCGCTTCCGGCGGCATCATCCGCGTCCACGACCGGCCATTCCCGGATACGGGCATGAAACGCGACCTGATGCTCGGGAATGGTCATGGGAAACCCCTGGCGTGAACATGCGGCGCGCCCCTGGATTGTGGACGGTCGCGCTGCGTCAGCTTATCCCGGCCGTTCGTTGCCAGCGATCGCGTCATCATCTTCTGGTGTCGGTCGGCAATCGCAGAACGACCCGTAAACCCGGCGCGTTGTCTTCGAGGACCACATCGCCGCCATGAAGGCGGGCGACCGCCGCCACCAGGCTCAGCCCAAGGCCCGTGCCTGGGGCGTTGCGCGACTTTTCGAGCCTGCCGAAGCGCGCCAGCGCGCGCGCGCGGTCTTCAGGCGCGATCCCCGGTCCCCGATCAGAGACGGCTATGGCGACCGTGTCGAACTGCGCGGCAACCTCTACCATCAGGACGGATGCCGCTGTTTCATCCCCCCTCTCACCGCTCGTGCCGCAGGGTTTGCGACGGCCATACTTGATCGCATTGTCGATCAGGTTTGCAACGGCTTGACCAATGAGCTGGCGGTTGGCCAGAACAGGTGGAGAGGGCGCGAGGTGGAGCTTCATTTCGATGCCGGCCTCTTCGGCAACCGGCGCATAAAGTTCGGCGACATCGGCGACGACTTCTGACAGATCGACCGGCTGCTTCGTGTCCTCGACGGCTCCTGCCTCGAGGCGGGCAATCAGCAGGAGTGCGTTGAACGTCTTGATGATTTCATCGGCCGCTTCAATCGTCTGCTCATGGGCGCGGCGCAGGTCCTCGACGCTGCCGGCCTCGCGCAACGCCGCTTCGGCGCGGTTTCTGAGCCGGTTGAGCGGGGTCTTCAGATCGTGCGCGATATTGTCGGAGACCTCCTTGAGCCCGGCCATCAGCATTTCGATGCGAGACAGCATGTCGTTGAGGCTTCCGGCCAGGCGGTCGAGTTCGTCGTCGCTGCCTGAGCGCGGCAGACGCTGGCCGAGGTCGCCGGCCATGATGGCGCGCGCGGCCTCGGTCATGCCATCCACCCGACCGAGCACCGTACGGCTGATCAAAAGGCCGGTGCCGATGCCACCAATCGCCACGACGCCGAAACCCAGCAGCGCGAATAGCCGTAAGCGTTCCGCGAGCGTCCGCTGCTCGTCGATGTCGCGACCAACGACCAGCAAAGACCCGTCCGTCAATTTCACCATAAGTCCGGCGGCCAACCGTGTCCCGCTGGGCGGTGCCCCCTCATAGCTGAAGAGGGGCTGATCCGCGCGGAGCCCTGGTGGCAGTTGCGACAGGTTGCCCGCCCGCTGCCCCCCATCACGGCTGGCAAGAAAGTACAGCCCGGGGCCGGGCGACCGCACGCGGGCCTCGATCGCCTGCTGGACGGCCGCAAGACCATTCTCGGCCTCAATCTTCCGTAGGCCATCGACCTCTACGGCCAACGCAGACAGCACTTCGCTGGCCAGAATTGCGTTCGCCTGATGAAATAGGGTCGCGAACAACGCCGCCGTCACCACGAGAAATGCCGTCGTCGTCGCGAATGTCGCGCCGAACACTGTCGTTGCAACACTCGCCCCGAGGCCGCGCAGACTAGGTCGCTGCGTCACGGATGACATATCCTGCCCCGCGTACCGTGTGCAGGAGCGGTTTGTCGAACTGCTTGTCGATCTTCGATCTGAGGCGGGAGACGTGCACGTCAATCACGTTCGTCTGAGGATCGAAATGGTAATCCCAGACATTCTCCAGCAGCATCGTGCGCGTGACCACCTGCCCTGCATGCTTCATCAGATATTCGAGCAGGCGAAACTCGCGTGGCTGGAGAATGATCGGCTCGCCGCCACGGGTCACGCGGTGCGATAACCGGTCGAGCACCAGATCGCCGACCATCAGCCGCGTCACTTGTTCCTGCGGCGAGGACCGCCGCGACAACGCCTCGACCCTGGCCAGCAGTTCGACGTAGGCGTAGGGCTTCGTCAGGTAGTCGTCGCCACCCGCTTTCAACCCCTTGACGCGATCATCGACTTCGCCGAGCGCTGACAGGATGAGTGCGGGGGTCTCCACGCCTTCGCTGCGCAGCATGCGGATGACCGTCAAACCATCGCGTTCGGGGAGCATGCGGTCGACGATCAACACGTCGAAGTTGCCTGCGCGCGCGGCCTCCAAGCCACTGGCACCATCGGCGGCCCACTCGGCGGCGTGGCCGCTCTCCTTGAGTGCCTTGACGAGGAAGCTGGCGGCCTCATCGTCGTCCTCGATGACCAGAACGCGCATGCCGATCCTCTGTCCTCCAACCGGTTGGCTGTCGTCACGCCGGAGTATTGGCCGGGGCGACCCCACTGCATGCGATATGTGAGGCCATTCGGATGCGCAAGCCAAGTGCCGGTTTTCATCTCGATGATTGGGCGCATGTCGCCGCTGATCTGAAAATGGCGGCCGCCACCCTTCGGCAACGCCCGCCATTCGCTCGGTTCGCATCGACGGAGGGTCGTCGACACCTCAGTCCTTCTTCAGGAGAACCGCGACGAAGCGCTTGTCGTTGCCGGACTTGACATGCAGGAGCACGGCGGGTCGCTTCTTCTCGATCGCCTTCTTGATGCCGGCCACGACGTCATCGCTGGTGGCAACCGTCACCCCCTGGACTTCGAGGATCACATCCCCCTGCTTGAGGCCCTTACGCGCCGCATCCGAATTGTCGGCGACCTTGGCGATCGCCACGCCCTCTTCGCCTTCCGCCTTTGTCGGCGCAAGTTCCAAGCCGAGCTGGCCCAGCTCCTTGACCGTTGCCGCAGGACCGCGTCCTTCGTTCAGCGCCGCGATTTCCTCCTGGCTCGACGGGAAGCGACCCAGCTTGACGGGGACGGTCTTGCGCTCACCATTGCGCCAGACTTCGACCTTCACTTCCACGCCCGGAGCGAATGCAGCAACCTTGCGGGCCAGATCCCGGCTGTCTGCGATGACCTCCGCATCGACCTTGAGAATTGCGTCCTGCGCCTTCAGTCCGGCGTCAGCCGCCGGCCCGCCGGCGGTCACTTCGGAGACCAGGGCACCCTTCGGGGCGTCCAGGCCGAGCGAGGCTGCCGTGTCCTCGTCGATGTTCTGGATTTTGACGCCAAGCCAGCCGCGACTGACCGTGCCGTCCCGCTTCAACTGCTCGACCACGTCCGTTGCCGTCGTCGCCGGAACGGCGAACGCGATACCGACGTTGCCACCCGACGGGCTGAAGATCGCCGTGTTCACGCCGACCACCTCCCCGTCGAGATTGAAGGTTGGCCCGCCAGAGTTGCCGCGATTAACGGCCGCGTCGATCTGGAGGTAGTCATAAGGGCCTGACCCGATGTCACGCGACAGCGCCGAGACGATCCCGGCGGTGACCGTCCCGCCAAGGCCGAACGGATTGCCGACGGCGATCACCCAGTCCCCGACGCGGATCGGCTTGTCGGCAAACCGGACGTGCTTGAACTCCTTGGAACCGACATTCTTGATCTTCAGCAGCGCCAAGTCGGTTCGCGGGTCGGTTCCCACCAGATCTGCTGCGTACTTTTCGTCCTCGTCGAACCGCACCTCGATTTCGGATGCGCCGTCGATGACGTGGTTGTTCGTCACGACATAGCCATCGGCAGAGATGACGAACCCGGAGCCTTGCGCGAGAGACGGACGGCGGGGGCCTTCCTTCTGGCCACCAGGTGCGCCGGGACCACGAAACTCCTTGGGCAGATTCTTGAAGAACTCGTTGAGCGGATGATCATCGGGCAGGTTCGGCAGTCCGGGGAACGGCTGCTGCGGCCCGCCCTCGGCGACATCCTTGCCCTTCGCGCCATTCGTCACCGAAATCGACACGACCGAGCCTTTGACCTTGTCCACGATGTCGGCAAACGACAGCGGGGCGCGACCGAATGGCGTTTCGATCGTCTGGGCCTTTCCAGCATCCGCCTTCTGAGCGAATGCGACATCGGCTGGCTGAGACAGCGTGAGCATCACGCCGGCTACGGCCGCAACTGCGGCTCCAGCACTGGCGCGAGGCAGCCAGGATCGCGCGGGGGCTCGTCTGCCGTTGGACCTGTCGGGCTCGTTGGCGTGAACCTGCATGTGTCGGCGTCTCCTGTATCTCGAACAACGAAAGCGCAAGCTCTGTTCGTTACTGGAAACGCTGTTACGGCAGCATGTCGGTGGGGTTAAACATTGGTAAGGTCGCGTGACGCGGTCGGTCGGGCCGTGGCAGGCCGGGCAAGCCGTCTATACGTCGCGCATCAGACGATCGAGCCGCTGCTGCTCGTCCGCCGACAGCGGTCGCTCGTCGTTCACCGCTATCGCGGAACTGGTGCTGCGCGACCGCCGCAGCGTACGGGACGCAAGCGCGATCCCGACAACGAGCACCAGCGCGGGGGCCAGCCACAAGAGCAAGGTATGCAGGCCAAAGGTCGGGCGCAGGAGCACGAACTCCCCGTACCGTTCGACGACGAACGACATCACCTGACCGTCGGTATCACCCGCCGCCAGTCGCTCACGGACCAGAAGGCGGAGGTCCTTGGCCAACGGCGCATCGCTGTCGTCGATCGACTGGTTCTGACAGACGAGGCAGCGAAGTTCGGCCGACAAGGCTCTGGCGCGGCTCTCCAGGCCTGGGTCGGCGAGCCGCTCGCCGGGCTGCACAGCGTGTGCGGCGGCTGTCACCGCGAGGTACAGACCAACCGCTGCAAACACTACGCGGCAGACGCCGGCTGCGCTGGCAAGCATTCTGGCCTCTCTCATTCCGCTGGTGCCAAACTGCCCTGTGGCGCGGATCGTGCCGACGGTGCCCCGACCCTTAGTCGACGGTCGGTCAGCGATAGCGCGCCGCCGAAGAACATGACCAAGGCTCCGATCCAGATCAAGCGCACGAGCGGGTGGAAATACAAGCGGATCACGCGCCCACCATCGTCTTGGCCGTCCCCCAGGACGGTGTAGAGGTCACCGCGCCACGATGCGTGGATGCCGGCTTCGGACGTCGGCTGGGGCGGCTGGTTGTAGACGCGCTTGGCGGGCGTGAGGCGAATGACCTCATGACCGTCGCGGGTCACCACGAACTCGCCGATCTCTTCGCTGAAGTTTGGCCCCTGCTGGCGCGTCACGCCGGTGAACTTCAAGCCGTAGCCGCCGATCTCGGCAACGTCGCCTGGCTTCATCACCAGGACGCTTTCGCTGCGGTAAGCACTGGTGCCGACGATGCCGACGACCATCATGCCAACGCCGAAGTGCGCCAGTGACGTCCCATAGACGGACCGTGGCAGGTTGCTGAACCGGCGCAAAACCTCGTCGCGCGAAGCGCTGCCGACCTTCGCGCGGAACGCCAGTTCAGACACCGCCCCGGCCATCACGAACACGCCGATCGCCAGCATCACGGGTGCCAGCCAAGGGCCATTGTGTGCCATGGCGAATGTCACGATCAGCGCGACCGCGGCGACACCCGCCGCCACCGTAAGGCGTTCGGCCGCGCCCCGCAGATCGGCCCGCTTCCATGCGAGGAACGGTCCGAACGGCATCACCAGCAGGAGCGGCACCATCAGCGGAACGAATGTCAGGTTGAAATAGGGAGCGCCGACCGAGATCTTGTAGCCGACCGCTTCGGCAGCCAGCGGATAGAGAGTGCCGATCAGCACCGTCGCGGTGGCCGTGGTCAGGATGACATTGTTGAAAACCAAGCCACCCTCGCGACTGATCGGCGCAAACAGGCCCCCTTGACGCAACTCGTGCGCGCGGGCGGCAAACAAGGTCAGTGCGCCGCCGCTGAAGATCGCCATGATGACGAGGATCGCCACACCGCGCTCTGGATCGACGGCGAAGGCGTGGACGGACGTGAGAACCCCCGAGCGCACGAGAAACGTGCCCATCAACGACAACGAGAACGCCAGAATGGCCAGAAGGATCGTCCAGACTTTCAAGGCTTCCCGCCGCTCCATCACGAGTGCGGAATGCAGGAGTGCCGTACCGGCGAGCCATGGCATGAACGAGGCGTTTTCCACCGGGTCCCAGAACCACCAGCCGCCCCAGCCGAGTTCGTAATAAGCCCACCATGAGCCCAGAGCTATCCCGATCGTCAGAAACATCCAGGCCGCCAGGGTCCACGGTCTGACCCAGCGCGCCCACGCTGCATCGGTGCGGCCCTCGATCAGGGCGGCAACGGCAAACGAGAACGAAACCGAAAGCCCGACGTAGCCGGCGTACAGGAACGGAGGATGGATGGCCAACGCCGGGTCTTGCAGGATCGGATTGAGGCCGCGTCCGTCGAACGGGGCTGGATCGACGCGCTCGAACGGGTTCGACGTCAGCAGCATGAAGATGCCGAACGCGACTGCGATCGAGGCTTGGACCGACAGCACATTCGCCTTCAGGGTCAATGGCAGGTTGCCGCCGAATACGGCAACGGCCGCACCAAAGACGGCCAGGATCAGAACCCAGAGCAGCAGAGAGCCTTCGTGGTTACCCCAAACTCCCGAAATCCGGTAGATCAGCGGTTTGGTCGAATGTGAATTCTGGACGACGTTGGCGACGGAGAAATCCGAGACGACATAAGCGTGCGTCAGCGCCAGGAACGCGAGCATCAGGAGGAGCACCTGCACAATGGCAGCAGGCTGGGCCATGGCCATCAGCCGCGCGTCGCGAACCTGCGCTCCGTAGAATGGAACGATCATCTGGCAGGTGGCAACGACCACTGCGAGGACGAGCGCGAAGTGGCCGATCTCGATGATCATCATCGTCTCCTTTGTGGTCGCCGCCCTGAGCTGGAGGCCAGCGCCGATGCCTGTGTCACGAACCCGGGTGCTGTGCTGCGGGACCGAGCTTGACGCCCTTCTCCTTCAGCGACTTTGCGACTTCGGCGGGCATGTAGTTCTCGTCGTGTTTCGCTAGAACGGTGTCGGCGATGAACCGACCGCTCGCATCCAGCCGGCCTTCGGCGACCACGCCTTGGCCCTCGCGGAACAGGTCCGGCAGGATGCCCTCGTAACTGACGTCGACCTTGGCCAGTGTGTCGGTCACCACGAAGCGAACCTTCGTGCCCTCGCCACGAACGACCGACCCGTCGGCCACTAAGCCGCCAAGCCGAAAGCGCTGCCCGTCCTCGATCTTCTTCTCGGCGAGATCGCTGGGCGTATGAAAAAACACGATGGTGTCGCGAAGGGCCAGCAGCACGAGGATCGCTGCCGATGCCAGAATGACGACGCCTGAACCGATCAGTACCGCGCGCTTGGTCTTTCTTTTCATCCCGATCTCATCATCCCGATGCCTCTCGCCACTTTGCGGCGCAACTTCGAACGGTGGTCTTCAAGTTCCAAGTCCCAGTTCCTGGGCGAGCGCATCCAGGCGCGCCCGCTTGTCCTGGTCGTCTGCGACCGCCTGGCGTGCCTTGTCCAGCGCCCCTCTGGCGTCCTCCGTTCGGCCCAACACAGCGTAGGCACGCACGAGACGCAACCACCCCTCGACGTCGGCCGGGTTTTCGGCCAGCCGACCTGCCAGCCGGTCGACCATGTTCGCGATGAACGCTGCCCGGTCGCCCGCCGACATGGCGGCCGCAGCCGCCACGTCGTCCTGGGAGGGGCCAGGTCCCGGCTGAGGCCCGCTCCTGGACTGCTGTGCCTCTGATTGTTCCGATCCGCCAGCACCCACAGAGCCGGGCACCGACATGGCCGGTCCTCCGACGGCGGCCAGTCGCTCTGCAACCATTTGGCGCCACGGTGCATCGGGCGATGCTTCCGCCAGAAGTGCCGCATATGCCGTTCTGGCTGCTGCGGCGTTTCCTTCCTGCTCTTGCGCCAGCGCCAGCCAGAAGCGCGCCTCGACTTTGCCTGGATCAAGCGCCAGCACGCGTTCGAAGGCCTTTCTGGCCGGCCCGCTCACGATACCATTTTCAGCCATCACCATCGCTTCACCCAGGCCGGTCAGGCGCGGTACGTTTTCACCGTTCAGCCGCAACGACTGGGCGAAGGCGTTGGATGCGTCGGCGAAGCGATCCATTCGCAAATAGATCGGTGCTATGACCTCCCAGCCGCGGCCGTCGTCAGGGTTGGCGCGCAATTGCGCTTCGACGCGTCCGACAAGGTCGACAACAGTCGCCTGTCCCGGCGGGACGTTCAGCCGCGCACTCAGCGGCTGGCCTGGAAGTGTGGGGTCTCCCAGCGAGACATAGCTCGCAATGGCCAGCAGGGGGATCATGATGGCGAGCCCCGTTGCCCAGCGTCGTCGTCTGGGAGCGGCCGCATCGGTAGCTGCCTCGGGTTCATCGTCGAGACCGGCCCGTCGTATGAGGCGGCGGGCGAGTTCGGCCCGGGCCGAAATGGCCTCGCTCTCGCCGATCAGCCCTCGGTCCTGTTCTGCTTCGATTGCCGATACCTGATCGCGATACACAGCCATGTCGGCATCGCGCGCCGAAACATGACCTGTCCGACTGGCGGTCAGGGGGCGCGTCAGAACGGCGACGACGATGGCGGTCAACAGTGCAAAGGCGATCCAGAGGGCCATGGCTCATCCAAAAACGATCAGTGTTTTTGGATAGTGACAGGGTTTGACCCTGACAAGGCCTTCTGCAACGAATTGTTGGTTGTGTCGCGCTGGCAGGTTAAGTCGGGTCAGTCGTCAGCCGACGTTGCGCCACGTGCCATCGGGATTGCGGCAGGCTGTACCGCGCATGGTCTCCGCCCGCCCACTGATGAACACTGTGTGCGTAAAGTCCCGGCAGTCCCGTTCCGCGCGCCGATAGGGCTTGCTCGGCACGACTTCCCCATAGCGACCACTGTCGGGGTTACGCCATTGACGAGGGATGCCCGACTGGCCGTTCTCGAGGGCCGCGAACTCAGCCTGTTGGGCGAGCATGCGATCCTGATCGTCGAGCGACTTGCCGATCGTATGGCCGACCACACCGCCGATGAACGCACCAGCGACGGTTGCTAGAACCTTACCGGTGCCGCTGCCCACCTGATTGCCGAGGATACCACCGGCCACGGCGCCGACCGCCGTGCCTGCATCGGCTTTCGTCAGCCCATCGGGCCCGCAGCCCGCGAGCAACAACCCGAGGGCCGGCACCGTAACGACCACGAAACTGCGCATTTTTGTCCTCTCGCGCACAGGTCGCCCAGGCCGGGCGCTCCCAGTTGAATTCTCGACGGCGGCCAAGTCGCAGCCGAATGATCAGCCGACAACCCGCCAACGCGACCTTCTCCAGACCTTACGACGGTGGATTCGGGCAAAAGTTCGGCTGGTGGCCATCCTCCATCAGAATATGGGGGTAAAGACGGACGAGGTGGCCTATGCCGCCGGCAACTCGAGCCGGGCCTGTAACCCCCCCAAGTCGGAGCGCGCGAGAGCGAACGAGCCGCGGTAGGATTGCGCAAGGTCGATGACGATTGACAGTCCCAGGCCCGAGCCAGGTTTGGTCTCATCGAGCCGCATGCCCCGCTTGCCGATCGTCGAAATGTGCTCGTCCGACAGTCCGGGGCCGTCGTCCTCGACCAACACGATCAATCGTCGGGC
Organism: Hyphomicrobiaceae bacterium; assembly: GCA_033765285.1. Taxonomy (GTDB): domain Bacteria; phylum Pseudomonadota; class Alphaproteobacteria; order Rhizobiales; family Hyphomicrobiaceae; genus Filomicrobium. Next base: position 75,656 of record JANRIE010000045.1, read on the forward strand.
GGCCGTGCGCTGCTCGGGCTGCTGGCTTACGATGGTCAATCGCACGGTCGATCGCGCCCATTTGCACGCGTTGTCGACGAGATTGCCCAGCATCTCCTCCAGGTCCTGCCGTTCGCCCTGAAAACTTAAGGCGTGTGCGCACTGCACAGCGATATGTATGTCCCTGTCCTGGTGAATGCGCTCCAGCGCACGGACGAGCGGATCGACGACCGGGCGGACAGGCGTCACCCGGCCGATAACATCGGCGCGGGCCGCTATGCGTGCCCGGTCGAGGTAGTGATTGATCTGATCTCGCATGATACCCGCCTGCTCGACGATCTTGGCACCTGCAGGTGACTTTTGTTCGGTGGCCTCGTTGAGAATGACAGCAAGCGGCGTCTTCATGGCGTGTGCGAGGTTGCCAACCTGGGTCCGTGCCCTTTCGATGATGTCCTGGTTCGATCCGATCAAGGCATTCAGTTCATCGCGCAGAGGCTCGATCTCGGCCGGCACGGTACCTTCCAGCCGGTCGGCGTGCCCTGAGCGGATCGCTGTCAGTGACTTTTCCACCTCGCGCAACGGACGCAGGCCAAACCTGACCTGGAGCAGGGTCATTGCAACAAGGCCCAGCCCAGCCAGCGAAAGCGCGGTCGCGAGCCGAAGCCGGAAATTCGCAACGGCCTCATCGAACCAATCGAGCGGACCGGCAACCATCACCGAATACCGCGGCGCGTCCGTGGCACCACCCAGCGCCTGCACCAGTTCGACGATGCGCAACGACTGGCCATCTGGACCCGCGTCGTTGCGCCAGCGCATGTTCGTTTCGGGGTCTTCGGGGTAGCCGAGCCGATAGGGCGAATCCAATTCGGCGGTTGCCAGTGAAGCCGACCGCAACACCGGCCCGCCAGCACCATCCAGCGGGGCAATCTGCCAGTACCATCCTGAGTGCGTCACCTCGAACAGCGGTTCGTAACGGTTCTCCGGCTGCAGAGGACGGCTGGCTTCCGTCAGAATGCTGTCGACGGCGATCGACGTCACCAGCTTCTTGAGCTGCACATCGAAGTTCGCCTGAAAGTCGGCCTTGTAGAACTCGTAAATCAGCAAACCAGCCAATGGCAGGACGATGAGGGTCCAGCCAGCGGATGCTGCGAACAGGCGGAACGCCAGGGAATCAAGCCGCATTGCCGTCCGTCGAGATGCGGTAGCCAAGTCCTCGCACGGTTTCGATGAGATCGACCGGAATCTTCTTCCTGAGCCGACCGATAAAGACCTCGATCGTGTTGGAATCTCGGTCGAAATCCTGGTCGTACATATGCTCGACCAATTCCGTGCGGGAGACGATGCGGCCGCGATGATGCATCAGGTAGGCCAGCAGCCGATACTCGTGGGACGTCAGCTTGATCAACTGCCCGTCGCAACTGACGCGCGCCGACTTGGTGTCGAGCCGGAGCGGCCCACACTCGATCTCGCTCTTGGCATGACCGGCTGCGCGGCGCATCAGCGCCCGCACACGTGCCAGCAGTTCCTCCATATGGAAGGGCTTGGCGAGGTAGTCGTCTGCGCCGGCGTCCATACCCTGTACCTTGTCGCTCCAGCGGTCGCGCGCCGTCAGGATCAACACAGGCGCGGTCTTGTTCGATCGCCGCCACTGCTCGAGGATGGAGATGCCATCCATCTTGGGTAGCCCGAGATCGAGGATGATGAGATCGTAAGGTTCGGTATCCCCGAGGTAATAGCCCTCTTCGCCGTCCATCGCCTTGTCGACGGCGTAGCCGGCTTCGCCGAGGGCGTTGGCGAGTTGGCGGTTCAGATCCGCATCGTCTTCAACAACGAGAATGCGCACGGTGACGGTGCTCCGCGTGATCCTGCTCCCGCTCAAGCAGCGGTCCTCATTATAACCGGCGCGGACCGATTGCCTAGTGGAGCGCCAATGACGGTTGCTGCTGGCCCTGTCGCGGCCCGACGCTGTTCCAACCTCCAGCGGTAAAGTTCCGCGACACCTGGCTGTTCACTTTCGTCCAGTTGGTTCGAGACTCCTGCTCGACGGCACGCCCCTGCGTCGTGTCCAATGTCTGGTCAAGGTAGTACGGATGCACCGATCGCCGGCTTTTTGTCCGGTCGCTGACCAGCGACCGGAACCTCGCCAAATGGTCGACGCGCATCGACCGTCATGGTGACGAGGCGACCCGCGCCCTCACGAACGACGAGCCTGTAAACGTGCCGATCACCAACCTTGCACAGCATCGCCTGGACGATCCGGCCTGTTCCATTCTGTTCCACCAATTTTGTCAGGTCGGCCACGTTCGTCAAACCCTCGTGCGCGACGACGGCGGCCGCCTGCGACCAGTCGCGCAGGCAGCCTCGCGCAGTGTCGGCCGTGACCGACCCCGAACCACTGGCGATCAGGGCCGCCCCAAGCACCCAATACTTTGCTGCACGACAGGAGTTGTTCACCCGACACCTCACCCGTCCAAGGGTTTCACCTGTCTCTTGTCCGAAGCAGGCTGAACCGATGCTGAATAGTGCGCAGCATACCTTGGTCTACTAAAGCTTGACGACAACGCTGCGCCGTTCAAGAGGCTGGGTCGCGCGGGCACGGCCGATGATCGTCATGATCGTGCCGCTGAGCGCTGTGAGAGCCTGGACGACAGCAAGGGTGTCGGAACCGATTTGGCGCACGGTCTCGGCGTCGAGCGCGATCCCCACCATTGAGCCGACGACCGGCAGAACAGCGGCTGCCGCAGTCGTCAGAGCGCCCCATATGGTGAGCGAGTGGCCCCACCATTTTGCCTCTGCCGGCTGCGCATTGCTGAATTCTGGCATGGTCTTGTCTCCTTCCGAGTGCGAGGTTTGCGGGCGCGCTGCTCTGCGCGCGGCGGCGTCAGCGGCGGCTAAAGTTGCATCGACGCGTCGCAGCCAGCCGCGGCCGAAGCGCCAAAAATGGGGGAGGCCCTCGTAGCGCCTGCGCCTCAGCGCTGCGTAAGACTCAAGCGTATGGTTTGCCTCCCGGGCGGCGACCGCTGCTCGGGTCTGCGGTCCGATTTCGCCATCGGCAGCAACGCCGACCGCTGCCTGCAACATGCGGATCGCGGTGCCTACCCCGTGATTGACGGCGGCATCAAAGTGCATGACCGCCAAGCCAGGGGGCAGTTCGCTACTCCCTGAGGGCCGCCAATAGCGCCGGCGGTAGATATCCTCGGCTTCGCGGTCCGCCAGCGCCTTCAGGTCTGACATCAGGCGCGGTCGAGACCTCGTTGTCAGTTTGACGCCGCGGTCCGCCGCCAGGGTTGCCAGCGTGATGCCCTTGTTGGTCGGCCCGCCGGGATCGTGGGGATCGTCGGTGTAGCCGCCTTCCATCTCGAGCACATGAGCCAGTGCAAAGGCGAAGACGGCTTGGGCATCTGTCCGGTGCGCCGCTCCGTCTCCTGATTGCCCCTCAACGTCGGTTGCTGCCCAGCGCAAGCCGACGAGCCGGCTACGCTCGTAGCGGGCCACGCTCACTGCGTTCATCTGATTGCCGCCGAGCAGCCAAAGCCCGTCAGCCGTCCAGCCGACGAGGAAGCCGACGTGGCCAAAAGCGGGATCGGTGCCCCGGCGCAACACCGCCACCGCCCCGATCCGCTCGGCCTCGAGCTGCCGGCCCCAGTCGAGATAGGAGCGCGCAAGCAGCGAGCGGGAAGACCTGAGGCCCGCCCGCTCGAGGCAGGCACCGGCAAACGCTGCGCACCATGCGACCTCGTCACTCTTCACGCCCGGATGCCCTGCCTCATTGAAAAAGGCTGCAATCCTGGCATTGGCCGCCTTGCCCGCTCGCTCGCTCTGGCCAAGCTCGCGCCAGGCCTCGGCCAGCCATTCCGGCTGATCGGACATCGTCATTCCTCGCACTCTGGTGTTGGCCGCCTGTCGCGGCTCAGACGTCGGCCTGGAGCGGCACGCCGCGTCCGTAGACGTCGCTCATCTGCGCAATGCGCACGGTGAGGCTCGCCGGCGGGCTGCCGAAGTCGGCGACCTGCTCGGCGCTGGCGTAGACGAGCCGCGGTTGCGTGACTTCCACAGTGCGCAGGACTGCGCCTTCCCCGTCGAGAATGTCGACGACGTAGCGCTCACTGTCTTCTCCCAGCGGCACCTCTGAGGCTTCCCAGCCGTCCCCGCCGGTTCGCGTCCGCCTGATCCAGGACAGCGTCACATCACCGCCCGATCGACGCGCCCGGGCGTGAACCGGTGACAGCGGACGCAGACCGAGCCCGGCGAACGCGTGCACACGCTGGGCATATGACGCATCGGCCACATCGCGGCTGCCGGGCCCCGTGCGCCATATGTAGGGCAAGGCGATCTCGTCGAGACCGAGCCGCACCTGAGCCAGGCTGCCGTTGAGCAGGACGAACGCGGTGCCTGCCGCAATCGCCTCTCCGACTGGTGCCATTGCCGTCTCGGTGCCAGCCTGGCCCCGCAGGAATCCCGACAGCTCGTAGACGTTTGGCGCGATCAATTCGGCGCGTTCGAACTGCACCACCTCCCAGGCACCAGCCGCCCCACGCACCGCTGCGGAATTGCCGCCCGCCAACAGTTGAAGCCTGGAAATCGAAGCCAGCGCCCCGCCCGTCACCTCGACCCGAATGCGCGTTGCATCGTCGGGGCGCGATACCGGGCCGGCCGGCAGCGGATCGAGGGTTATGCCCATGATCGCGGGGGCGGCTGCCACCGCCCGCAACCGCAGCCCGCTCGCCTCCGGAGAACCGTAGATCGCCACCGAGCCCGGCCATGGACGGGCCGTCGCTGCCACGAACCCCACCGTGTCCGACAACGCGCCTGGCAACAGCGGCAAATCCAGGAATTCGACATGGGGCACACCAAGCGTGACGGTAGGTATCGCGCGGCTGGTCCGGATGCTGCCGACGCTGCCACCGTAGACGTCCGGGTCGACGCTACGGGCCTCGATGGCGCGTGCCCCGCGATCGCTGATCTCGGTCACGCGCAGCGGCGTCACGATGCCGCCGCGCTCGATTTCGACGACATCGCCTGGCTCTATCGCCAAGAGGCTCGGCGGCACGGCAAAGCTCCCCCGCTCGCGCGCCGCCCATGCCTCGAACAGCAAGCTCTCGGCGATCGTGCCGGCCTGCTCCGTCTCGAGCACGATGGGGACTTCCGCCTGGGCCAAGCGTCCGCTCGCCCCGGTCAGGCGTCGCGCTTCCGCGACCGCCTGCTCGTAGTCCGTCTCGGCCGCGACATACGTCAATTTGGCCGACGCCGGCAGTTCGGTCTCCTGGCCGCGCGTCAGGGTGAGTAGTGGCTTGTCGGCTGCCTCCTCGACGAGATCATCCTCGATGAGCCGCACGACCGGCGGCTCCGCGCCGCGATGACGAAACGCGATGCGCCCGTTCGTCTCGATGGCATCGAAGAAGTAAGCAAGCCCGAGCGGCTGCAACGCGTCCCGCGCGCTCATCGGCCGGTCGATCACGTAGCCCGGCACCATCCCGTGGAGGCCACCGGCCGCGTGTTCGGCAAAGCCATAATCGGCCAGGATCGCCGCCACCGTCTCGGCCAACGGTCCCGCCCCCAGCCGCCCGTTGACCCAGTGGCCCAATCGCCAGTTCTCGCCGTCGCCCCAGATGTCGAGGCTCTGCGGAAAGGCGGGAAAAGGTCGCGCGTCCCAGCAATAGACGAACATGCGCGAGGTATCGAGCATGCGCCCGCCGTAGATGCCTGAGACCGGGTTTGCCCCGCCGACATAGCCCTCCGACGCCGGATCAAAAGCCTCGATCAGCGCCTTCAGGTAGCGCCGTTGCATCAGGTCGTCGCGAAAGCCGGCCGAATAGTACGGCAGTGCGTTTTCAGAGCTCTTGGGGTCGACGAATACGTTGGGCTGATTGGCCCCTTTGTCGGTGGCCGGGCAGCCGATCTCCATGAGCCAGATCGGCTTGGATTGCGGCACCCACGCCGTCGTGCCACCCGCCTCGAGGCCACCTGGCCGGTTGGTATGCGGGTTCAGCCACCAGTTCTTCACGTCCTTGGTACGGAAAATCCAAGGCTTGCCCGCGCCATCGGTGATGGGTGTGCGGACCTGAGCATCGCGGTCCGCGGCGCTGGCATAATACCAGTCGTAACCTTCGCCGCCTTGAACTTGGCCGCGCAGATAGTCGAGGTCATAGATCGAGCGCGCGCCCGCCGTGTAGTCCAGGTGGCCGCGCCCGTCGCGCCAGTCGGCCAGCGGCCAGTAGCAGTCGATCCCGACGGCATCGACATGCGGGCTCGCCCACAAGGGATCGAGGTGGAAATAAACGTCGCCCGAGCCGTCCTGCGGCTGATGGCCGAAGTATTCGGTCCAGTCGGCGGCATACGTCACCTTCGTGCCCGGGCCGAGCACACCACTGACGTCGGCGGCCAGGTCCATCAGCGCGGCCACGAACGGATAGCTGCCGGTCCCATCGCGCAGCCAAGTGAGCCCGCGCAACTCCGTCCCCAGCAGGAAGGCATCGACCCCACCGGCCGCTTTCGCCAGATGCGCCAGATGCAGCACCATGCGCCGGTAGGACCATTCTGCCGGTCCGGAATAATTGACCACGTCGCCTGCAATCGAAAAGTGGCCCGCCTCGGCCGTGCCGACGAACGCCGCCACATCTGCGGCAACGCTTGCGGTCTTATCGGGGCTGCCCGGCTCGCCGGGAGCGGGATGACAGGTGATCCGCCCGCGCCACGGATAGGGTGCCTGCTCCAGGCCGCCGTAGGGATCGGGCAGGCCATTGCCCTCGGCAATGTCCATCAGCACGAACGGCGTCAGCGTGACCGCGATGCCGCGCGCCTTCAGATCGACGATCGCCGCCACGACGCTGCGGTCAGCCGGAGTACCGCCATAGGCCGGACGGCCGTCGCGCTGGCTGACCACGTGTGCGCCCGAGCGCCCCACACCCCCCGCCTGCCAGTTGAAGGGCGTCGTATCCTTTGCTGCGACCTCGACGCCGGGGCGCACCTGGCACGCCCCAACCCGCAGATCGGTGCCGAACCAGCTCACGATCAGTGACACATTCTCGACGTTGGGCAAGGCCACCTGCATCTGGTCCAGCGCGACCGCCCAATCGGTGCCGCCAAGACGGGTATGCACATTCTCCGACCGAGAGCCGCCGAGGCCGAACACCTGCGAGACCGGGGTCGGCGCATAGACGAATTCGCCCGAGCCGGGGATCAGCACGACGGCCCGCACCTCCTCCCCGAACGGCTCGATGGCGCGATAGACCTCGAAGGAAAGCTGCGGAATGCGATTGCCGAACTCGGCCAGTGCCAAGCGCTCGAACACGACGTAGGCCGTCCCTCTGTACGCGGGGGCCATGCCCGGGCCCTGGTGCGCCGAGATCAGCGAATCGAGTGCTTGGTTTGCCCCACCCAGGTGCACGCGATAGGTGACGTCGGACAGGTCGAGTTCGTTGCCGTCGGCCCAGACTCGACCGAGCCCGGTGATTTCGCCCTCGCACAACCCGATCGCGAAGTTGGCATGGTAGCGGTATTCGACGCGCTCGATGCTGCCCGCCGACGCGTTGCCTCCACCACCAAAACCGCCGCCGCCTTTGCCGCCGCCGGACGGCTCGTCCGTGGTGCGCACGACCTCTTCTTCGAACGGGGTTGCCCAGATGACCTGGCCCCCGAGGCGCGCGCGCCCATACAGCCGCGGAATGGGCGCGCCTTCCGTCGACGCGGTGACATGCAGGTTTCTCAGTCGTGGCCCCTCGACGGTCCGGGCCTCGCCCGACGCCGAGAACAACGCGGCGTCGACGTAGGCTCCAGCCAACGATCCGACCTGTGCCCCGATGGCAGCGCCCGACAGCGTCACGCCAAGCACGCTTACTCCCGCCGGCAGCAGCGCGCTTCCTGCCGCCGCTCCTGCGACCGCCAGAGCCAATGTCGCCATCAGTCGCTCACTCCTGGAAATTCGAACACGCCCGCGATCCGCCTTCGCCACCAGTCCGACAGCGCCACTTCGCTTGCGGGTACGCGTTCCATGGCGTGGATGAAGCTGTCGGAGCCGCCGATAATTCCGCAGTGGCGCGCGGCATGGCCTGTCCGATAGCGGAACACGACCACATTGCCCGCCCGCAGCCCTGGTTGCGCGATCTCGTGGAAGTGCCGCCGCGCCGCCGCGAGCAGTGTCTCGGCCGCACCGCAGGCCGACCAGTCGGAGGTATAGGGCTGCATCGCCTCCGGCTCCGTTCCGTACACCTCGCGCCAAACCCCGCGTACGAGGCCGAGGCAGTCCGTGCCCACTCCGCGACGGCTCGCCTGATGATGATAGGGCGTGCCGATCCAGCCGCGCGCCAGGCGCACGATCTCGGCGCGGGAGGGGCCCGCGTTGAATACTCCGCTCATTGGGGACCTCTCTGGCTCGCGCTCAGCCCGTCCGCCGGCGTGCCTGCGAGGCGACGAAGTCGTTGCCTGGCATGTGCGGGAAGCCTTGGAAGTTGGCGGCGTTGGCGAATTTCGTCCGGCAGGTCGCGAACGTCTTGTCGCAGCCAGCCGTCGCGCGGATCTCGTCGCCAACCGCCATCAGGGCCGGGATTGGCTGCCACACCTCGATCGTTGTCGTGCCTGCAATCCTCGTGTGGGCCTTGATCTCGACCTTGTGGCCCGCAGCCGCCCCACTCAAGATCTCCAACAACCCGCGCGCAAAAAACTGCTGGGCGAACGCACCAAGACCCGACACCTCGAACCGGCGGTCGCTGATCAGGCGCGTGATGGCGCCATCGCCGCGGTAGCTTTCACCGGTCACCGACTTCTTGCAGCGTCCGTCTCCCAGATCGGCGTCGCACAGGTACTGGAACAGCCGGCCCTTGGGCTGCTGCAGGTAATGAGCCAGGCCCCTGACTTCGGCTGCGAACGCGCCGCCCGCGCGACGCACCTCGCCGATACTGCCCGAGCGCATCAGCACATGGTTCTCCGGTGCCATCCAGTCGACGCGATAGATCTCCACCACGGCGTCGTCGTAACGCCCTGCTGCGAGTTCGGCCTCGCTCAGGCGCTCCGACGACAGGGCACCGGTCACCTCCAGATTATCGACCGACAGACCGACCTGCTCGGACAGCTCGCTCGCCGTCATGCCAGCGGTGGCCTCATAGACCACTCCGCCGAACGCCACATCCCGATCATGGTCGGTAAACCCGAGCACGATCCCATCGCGACGTTCGAGCCGCCAGCACCAGCACAGCGTCGTCGCCCCGCTCGCCAGACTTGCAATCAGCGGACTGGGGAGTTCTTTCACAGCCGCACCTCACTCACCGGGATGTTGGGGATCGCGCCATGCCGAAAGCCTTGCAGATTGATCTCCAGCTTGTCGGTGTCGAAGCGGACCGGCACGTCGAAGGCGAACCCGGCCGTCACCGCCGTCCCTACCCCCGGAATGCTGCCCGTCAGGAACGTCACGACCCCCGTCGTCGGCTCGACGAGAAAGTCCACGTCCGCGAGCCTTTCCATCCCGTCGACCGCGACCCGCACGCTTCCGGTCACCGGCTTCCTGATCTCACGCACCCACGGCGCATGGGCCGAGCCGTAGGTTTTCACGAGCTGGAATGCCGCCTTCGTCCCATCGCCGATGCCGATCACCTGATCACTCGCCTGCGGGGTCTGCTCCGGCGCGCAGGATTTCCAATCGGTGTGATCGCGCCAGCGGAAACCATAAAGCCGGCCGCGCCGTTCCTCGAAGAACGCGATCACCTCGTGCAAGTCATCGAGGGAGCGCACACCATAACCACCATTGTAGGTGCGACGCGAATCCGCCCAGCGGCTGTTGCGCTCTTCAAATCCAGAACCCAGGACCACGACCTCAGTCCGCCGTTCCGGCCCGCCCTGGGCACCGCGCGAGATCGCGGTGGGAAACCTCACCTCATGAAATGCCATGGTCGATCTCCCATCGGTTCAAGCGTGCACGCGCCTTCCAGCCGGTTCCCTACACGCCTTTCGTCCGGCTCTCGGAACGAGAGTCGAAAGGCGCAAAATCAAAGATTCCTTCTCCCCATCGAGACAGCCCGCGCCAGCATCGCCGCCACCTGTCCTTCGGAACGGCGGAAGCTCTCGGCATCTGGCGTCGACACATTGAGCGTCACGCTGACCCCGCCGCCCGCCCCGCCGGAGGCCGCCACGCCCAGCCGACCGTCGGGTCCCCGGCTCAAGGGCAGGATCGCCTCGGCCCCGCGCTCGCCCGCCAGCCCCAGGCCACGACCCAGCGGAAACAGCGCCGGACTGGCGATCACGCCGCCCTTGGCGAACGGCACCGGCAGCGCGGTCCCACCTGCCCCCCCGAGCCCACCCGAGAACAGCCCGGAGAATAACTGCCCCAACCCCTGCTCCAGCGGCTTGAATGCCGCCTTCAGCACGAGGCTCGACAGATCGAGCGCCAGCCCTCGGAACACCTCGCCCAGGCTCTTGCCCTTGATCGCGATCCCCTCGAAGGCCGAGACCAGCGCCCGCGAGAACCCCCGCCCCAACCCCGAGGCCGCCGACAACTCCCGCCGCAAAGCGGTCGTGTCTGCATCGACCACAACCGTCCACGTCTCGACCTCGGCCGACGTCCCGAACTCGTCCATCGTTCAGCTTTCCTTGTCGTTGCCTGGCGCATCGGGATAGCGCTGCATCAATCCAGCGAGATCGCCGCGCGACGGCTGGCCCTTCCCACCGGTGAGCCCCAGCGCGCCGGTTAGTGCGGCTGACAATTCGCGCGGAGTCATCGCCCAGAACTCGCGCGGTGGCAGCCGCAGAACGCCGAGGCCCGCCGCCATCACGTCTTCCCAGGGAAAGGGGCAGCACCCGCGGGGCAACCTCCCGCTCTCATACCCGCGCCGTCGGCCTCGCCACCACCTGTCGCCCCGCCGAACGTCGCGGTCAGCAGCCGCGCGACGATATCGACGTAGCCCGCCGCCCCGCCGTCGGCCTGCATCCGCTCCACGTCCTCGAGCCCGACCTCATGGCCGCCGCCTTTGAGGCCGGCCGCGATGATCGCCATCGCCTCGCGCGCCTTCAGCCGCCCCTTCTCGAAGCGTTCGGCGAGGCCGACGAGATCGCTCTCGCCGAAAGCCGCTTCCAGCTCCGCCAGCGCGCCCAGCGTCAGGCACAGCCGGTATGTCTTGCCGTCGAGGCGGGCTTCGATCTCACCCCTGTGCCGGTTCGCCATCGGGTCCCCCTCAGGCGGCCGCGAAGGCGATCTCGCCCGCGCTTTCCAAAGTCATCTCGAACGTCACCTCGCCGTCGTGCCGACCGCTGAGTTCGAACGCCGAGATCTGGAAGGCTCCCGTCATGGTCCCGAAGTCGGGAACGACCACCTGCCAGGCGTGATGGGTTCCGGCAAAGAAGGCCGCCCGCACGATCTCGTCGGACGCCGCATCCTTGAAAATGCCGGCCCCCGACAAACGCGCACTTCGGACGCCGGCACCCGAGAGCAACTCGCGCCAATGCCCCGCCGACTCCTGATGCGTCACGTCCACGGTTTCAGCGTTGAACGCCAGCGTGCGGGTCCTGAGACCCGCCACCGTCGTGTAGCTGCCCAGGCCGTCCGCATCGACCTTCAGCAGCAAGTCCTTGCCCTTCTGCGCACCCATTTGAGTTTCCTTTCGTTGGAGAGGGCCCAGACAATTGGACCGAAGTGAAGTGCCGGGGCTCACGCCGCCCCGGACCCCGCGCAGGCGAAGCCTGTTTGCCTGCCTCTGTGGCAACGGGCTTGCCATGAACTCCCGCCGATGGGTCAAGGGGCTAGCCCCTTGTGGGGGGCGAGGGGGCAACGCCCCCCGTCTTCACTTCACCCCAACGGCTCCGTCACCGCCCGAAAGCGGACGAGGCCGTGATACGTGTCGCCATCCGGGTCCCGCCGCGCCTCCGACAACTCGTGCCGCAGGTTCACCAGCCGATACCCCGTGAGCGTCAGGCTCGCGTCATGGAGTGCCGCCCGCACGGCCGCCATGACCTCGTGCGTCTGGCGCCGGCCATTGGCCCGCGACCACACATGCAGCGTCACGACGTGCTCATAGCCCTCCGCCTCGCCGGTCGAATACTCCGACAGCATCGTCTGGCCGAAGGTGACGTAGGGGAATTCCGCCTCGCGCGGCACGTCGTCATAGATGCGTGATGGTCCAATCAGGGCCGTCAATTGACCATCCGCCGACAGTCGCTCAAAGATTGCCCGTTGCAGGGCAAAGCCCGCGCTCGCCATGTCATCCCTCCTCGCGCTGATCGAGCAGTCGGCGCAACCGCACCAACCGTGCTCTGGCGTCAGGCCGCGCCGGCCCTTCTGCCTGAGGGCTCCGGTCAGCACGTCGCCGCCGTTGCCGGATGCGCGTTTCCAGCGCCTCAACCCTCCGAGCTGCGAGCCGCTCGCGCACGCCCGAGAACCGCGCCCGCACGATCACAGGTCGCGCTCCTCGGCCAGGCAGCGCAGGAATCGCTTTCTCTCCCCGTCGTCGATCACAGTGCGGATATCAAACAGCCGCGCGCCGAGCCGGAAGCGCATGTCTCCTGCCACACCCGCCCGCCACCTGAGCCAGATCTCGTGGCTCACGCGGCCGGAAATCGCGTCCGCCTCCAGCCGCTCTGCTCCCGTCAGCGGGTTCACCGCCGCCCACAACTCGGCCACGAGTTCCCAGTCCTCGCTTGCCCCGCCGCCGCCGTCGCTCACGAGGACCGGCCGCTCCAGATTGATCCTCTGGCGCAGATCGCCGATGCGTACAGCGTGGTCACCCCTCATAGCCGCGCCATCCTGTAGGGTTTCAGGAGCCGCGACACCGCGTCGGGAATGGCCGCACCCGGCGCGCCGATCTCGACGGGATCGCGGTGCTCGTACCAATGCGCGACGAGCAGCAACAGTGCATGCCGGATCGGCGCCGGCACCGCGTCGGCGGTCGCTCCGTAGCCGGCGACAAGGTCGATTTCGATGCCGCCCGCCACGCGGCCAGACTGCGGGATACCCGCCGTCGTCGCCACGATCCGCGGCGGGTTCGACTCGACATCCGCGATGTAGCTGTCCGCATCGACCTCGGTCGCCACGCCCATCGCGTCGCGCACGCGGATCTCGCTCACTGCCGCAATCGGGCGGAGCGGAATGCGCAGGTCTCCCCCCTTTGGCCAGCGGTCGAGCACCAGCCGCCAGCCCTGCGTGATGAGTGCGAGCCCGAGCGCTGCCTCGATGTGCAGCCGCGACGTCAGGACGAGGCTGGCCAGCAGCACATCCTCGCTGTCGCCGTCGATCCGCAGATGCGCTTTGGCCTCGGCGACCGATATCGGCTCGGCCGCAGGACCACTCGTCAGAACGAGAGCCATGGTTTGCCTCTTGCTGGGTTCAAAAGATGCGGGGCTGGAGCGTTCGTGAGGGGCACCAGCCCCGCCAGTCGCCGCCGGCGCGGAGGAGCCGCCGGAGGAAAAAGAAAACGGCGACCCGCGTGAGGCCGCCGATTTGAGGGAAAGTGAAGCCGAAGGGGCGTTGCCCCCTCGACCCCCTACCCAAGGCCTTAGGCCTTGGAACCATCACCGGGAGTTGAGGGCACGCCCGTCGCCAAGATGCAGTCAAACGGGGTGATCACCCGCGCGGGGTCCGCGGACGCGCCTTCCGGCCGGCTCCCCGGAGGGAAGTCGGAAGGCGCAATCAAAGACCGCCTCACGCCGCGAAGGTCAGCAGCTTGATGGCATCGAAGTCCTGGATGCCACCGCCGACGCGCTTCGTCGTGTAGAACAGCACGTAGGGCTTGGCCGAGTAGGGGTCGCGCAGCACGCGGATGCCGACCCGATCGACGATCAAATAGCCACGCGAGAAATCCCCGAAGGCGACAGCCAGCGCGTTGGCGGCGATGTCGGGCATGTCCTCGCTTTCGGCAACCGGAAAGCCCAGCAGCGTCGGGGCCTCGCCCGGGCTGTGGGCCGGCTGCCAGACGTAGCTGCCGTCGGCATCCTTCAGCTTGCGGACTTCTGCCTGCGTCGACCGGTTCATCACGAAGTGCGCGTTCTGGCGATAGCCGGCCTTCACCGCATAGACGAGGTCGATCAACACGTCCGCCGGATCGGAGGCCGGGAACGCGCCCGCCACGCCCGTCGAGATCGTGCCGACGTTGCCCCACGTCCACGACGCGTTGTCGACCGTCGGATAAGCGAGGACGCCCTTTGGCTTGTTGATGCCGTCGCCGGTCACGAAGGCGGTCCCCTCCTGCTCGGCGAACGCGATCCTGACTTCCTCTGCCAGCCACTCGTCGATGTTGACGGCGGCATCCTCCAACAGGCTCGGGGTCGCCGCCGGCATTGCATAGAGTTCCATCGTCGGGAACGCGAGTTCGGCCAGCGTCGGAGCCGCCGTCTGTGGCCGTGCTGCCGTCTCGCCGACCCACCCGGTCGCTGGACCCGCCACCGCGAACGGCCGCTTGTAGACCGAGCCCGACACCTGGCGGATGCCGGCGATCGCGCGGATCGGCGAGATCGACCGCAGCGCGCGGTTGACGGAGCGTTCGGTCTCCTCCGGCACAAGGTATCCGCCGTCGGGGTCCGAGCCGACCGACAGCGCCTTCGCCTCGAGACCGCGCAGGTTGCCCGTCTCGCCGTTGCGCACATAGCCATCGAACGCCGCCTTGTGCTGCAGGCCGAGCCCGTTGCGCGGGCCATCGCCACCTAGCGGCGGGCGGGCGGCCTTGAGGCTCAGATCATCGAGGCGGCGCTGCTGGGCATCCAGCGTGCGGCCGATACGCTCCAGCTTGTCGTCGATCAGCACGTCGGCCGAGCGGCTTTCGATCGCCGCCAGCCGCTCTTCGTTGGTCTCCTTATGGGCGGCAAACGCCGCGTTCAGCTCCTCGAAGGCGAGCCGCTCGTCGGCGCGGCTGCCGGCCTTGGTCTCCAGGGTCATGTCGGTCATGCGGGGTCCTTTCGTTGGGTGGGCAGTTGGGCAGTGGGCAGTTCCCCCTCTCCCCTCGGGGGGAGAGGGTCGGGGTGAGGGGGCGCCTAGGACTCGTGAGGGGCGACAGCGCGTATCTCACGCGCGAAGCCGGCGGGCGGCCTCCCGCATCTCGTGGGCGAGCGGGCTTGCGCCCCGCGCGGCTTTGCCTATCGGAACCGCCGATAGCCGGGCACGTGCCAGCGGCTGCATGGGAAACGTCACGATGGACACCTCCCACAGGTCGACCTCGATGAGCCGGCGCGTGCCGGAGGCCGCATCGCGTCGCGCTTTCAGCGTGCGAAAACCGATCGACAGCCCGTCGACGGCGCCGGCCGACATCAGGGCCGCGATCTCGGCGGCGCGGGCCGATCCTTGTGCCAGACGGCCCTCGACCCACAGCCCGCGCGCATCCTCGCGCACCACATCCCAGGTGCCGATCGGCTGGCCAGGGTCGTGCTGGAACAGCATGCGGATGCCGCCTGCCCGGCGCTGCGCCAGACTTTTTGCAAATGCGCCAGGCGCCACCACATCGCGGCTCTGATCGGGCAATCCGAAAACGCTGGCATAACCTGAGACGTAAAAGCCGCCCGCCTGGGCCTTCACCTCCAGAGCGCCACATCCCAGTGCCATCATTCGTGCCGGCTCCTCGGTTTCAGCGTTTCAGACAACAAAAAACCCGCGGGCAATTGCCAGCGGGCGCGCATCTCTTGGTTTCGTCATTCCGGTGAAGGTCGGGGCTTCGTTACAAGGCGGCAAGCAGCTCCTTCCCCACAGCCATCAATCCTCGTACCGATTTGCTCTCAGTTTCACGAATCGATCCGGCCGAGCCTCGAGCGCGCGCAACCATGGCGAGTCATCTCGCGTGTCGTCGAGAAAAATCAGCAGAGCCTCGTCAGGAAAGTCCTGATCAGTCGGATATTCCCCCTCTTCGTCGTCTTGCGAAACACCCGAGCAGAGTTTGAGTGCTTCGCGATCCGAACCATCGAGAAAACAGTATCGACCAAGATGCCCCTTCTCGTCCTCAGCCAACTTCCTGGCTAGTGCGGTTTCCACCCAGGAACGGGCTTCATCAATGTCTTTTGTCGCGACACCAAACAGTACGTACAGATCAACCATCCTATCCTCCTTACGGAACTCTCACGAAGGGGCTGCGGCGCGAGACGCTTCCCTCGCTTTCATAGATCATAATTGTGACCTGGCGCCCCTGTCTCGTTGATAGCCCATCGATAGTATCCCGCAACCCCATTTGGCGAAGTTGATCAGGGTTTAGCGCAACCGTTCGTTTGCCGGAACTGAGCAACGTTATGCGCAGTTTACGAGCCCGCTTTATCATTGCCGGACTAACGATGGCGATGTCGAAATCGCTCGGCTTTGACCCTCCGTCAAACGCCCGTCCAGTGCTGTAGCTATAACCTGTTACCGCGCTGCCTTTCAGAAAAACCTGCACTTCGCGGTGCCCCGCGCGCAGCACTTCCGACCGCAGCTGATAGCCAAACTCCGCATACTCGGTCTTATCCCGAAACCCCAGCGGCAAGCCGTCGCGCCGTTTCATCGTCACGAACGCCTCGGCCTCCTGCGCGAGGTTCGTCAAGCGAGAGATTTCGCTTTGCTGCGACTCGTTTCCCAGGACTGTCGTCAGGCTCGGTGTCGGGCGCCAATTCGGGTCGACCTCCTGTGCCCTGCGAACACTGGCGTCGGCGCGAACACGCGCAATCCGTTGCGGCGTCGACGAGTTGTGACCTATCCCCGCCCTCGGCGGCTGCCGCGCATTCGCCACCCGGACGAGCCCGTCGTCCCGCTGCTGCGAACTCCCGCCACCCCCTGCCGCCGTCCGTCTACTGACCGCCGTCCTCATTCCCGGCCGGCACGCGCAGCTAATAGACGTTGAACTCCGGCAGCCTCTTGGTCTCGCCCTCCCCGCCCAGTTCGTCATACCCCGCCGCCAGCCGCTTCTCGTCGCGCGTCAGGAAGCTCGCCTTCTCGAGCCGCATCCACAGCGCCTCACGCTCGCCCGACAGCGCCTCGATCGCATCGATATCCGGGCGCAATTCGAGGGGGGCGCCATAGGCCGGCGACAGCCAGCGCGACAGCGCCTTCGCCGTCCGATGAACCAGCGGCAACACCGTCTGCCGCCACAGCGAGCGGCTCGCTTCCTGATAGTTCGAGTACGTGTTGTCGCCGGGTATGCCGAGCAGCATGGGCGGCACACCGATCGCCAACGCGATCTCGCGGGCCGCCGCGTTCTTCGCCTCGATGAAGTCCATCTCCTTGGGGCTCAAGGACAGCGGCTTCCAGTCCAACCCGCCTTCCAGCAACAGCGGTCGTCCGGCGTTCCTGGCACCGGCAAACCCCGCCTCCAATTCCGCCTTCAGCCGCTCGTACTGCTCGCCCGTCAGGTGGCCGTCGCGCGCCACATAGACGAGCGCCCCCGACGGCCGCGCCGCATTGTCCAAGAGCGCCTTGTTCCAGTGTGCGGCCTGGTTGTGGATGTCGATGGCGACGGCGGCCGCCTCGATCGGGCTCATGCCGTAGTGGTCGTCGACAGGATTGAACAGCCGCATGTGCAGGACCGGCCGCACCCCTGGCGCCACCTCGCCGGTGAACCTCACCGACCGCGCACACAGCGAATATTCGTACCCCTCCGGCCAGCCGTCGAGGCCGGGGATCACCTTCATGCGGTCGGGCCTCAGCACATGCAGTTCGCGCAAGGCACCCTCGACGCCGACCGCCTCGATGTAGGCATTCCCCGCCACCAGCAGGTGGCCATAGAACGCCTCCAGCAGATCCGTACCCGTCTGGTCCGGGCTGGGCTGCGCCAGCAGGTCCAGGAAGGGATGCCGGTCGTGCTCGCGGTCGGCCTCGAACAGCATCAACGGAATGGACGCCGCCGCCTCCGAGATCATCCGCACCGAGCGATAGACGATCGCGTTCTGCTGAAACCCCTCGCGAGCGAAACTCGCCGTGTCACGCGGGCTCCAGACCGGCTCGCCCAGCCGCTCGAACGCGATCAGCGGGCCGGTCCGCGAGGCCTTGAAGGCAAGCGCGGCTGTTCGGCCCGCGCGCACGCTCAGTGCTGCGAGCCGGTCGAGGATACTCGGCATCGGACGGTTTCCTTGAATTGTGAGCGAGTGCGTGGGGCTGAGTGACGTGAAGACGAAGGGGCCTTGCCCCCTCGCCCCCCACCAAGGGCTGAGCCCTTGGAACCATCACTCGGAAGAAAACAGGCTATGCCTGCGCGGGGTCCGGGGAGTGCTGCGCGCCTTCCGGCCGGCTCTCGGAACGAGTGTCGGAAGGCGCAATCAAAAAAGCCCCCATCTTCACTTCCCCGCTCATAACCGCCTGATCTGCGGCTCGGGCGGCGCTTCCCGCATCAGGTCCGTCACTGCCCAGACCAGCGCATCCAGCCGATCCGGGCTTTTGCCGCCGACGCGTCCGTCCGCTGACATCGCGCACATCTCGTCCTCCAGTTCGGCAAAGCGCCCGACATGCGCGATCCGCCCCTCCGCATAAAGTGCCGCGACCGGCTCGGCCCGCTGCCATTTCCCGCGCACGGCCCTGACTGGACGGATGACCACGTCCGCCGCGATCTGGCGCAGCACGGCGGCGACAAGATCGCCGCCCTGGTTGACCTCGACGACCACATGGGTTGCCGCGAAATCCTCAAGCGCCGCAATCGCCGCGCGGGCCCAGACGTGTGGCTCGCGGCCCTGGATCGAGCGGTCGGCCAGGACATAGATCCGCCGGTCCACCCCGCGCGCGGCAACAATGATCCCGCAGGCATCCGAGCGCACCGTCGCCGTCACTGGAGGGTCGACCGCCACCACGACCCGGTCCAGCGGCGGCGGAGCCGCGAGCCGTCCCGCCTCGATCCAGTCGCGCCGCCACAGCGCGCCGTCGACATCCTCGATCAATTCGCCCAATAGCTCCTGTCGGCCCAGCGCCGAGCCCGCGTAGCGCCGCTCCATCTCGGCCAGAAACGCAGGGGCCAGGTTCACGGCATTGTCGGCCGTCGCTGAGCGGCTCACCACGGTCGTCTCGTCGGCCAGCAGTCGCGACAGCAACGGTACCGGTCGCGGCGTCGTCGTCACCGCAACTTTCGGCTCCCGGCCCAGCCGCAGTCCAAACTGCAACATGTCCCAGGTCTCCTCGGCATTGCGCCACTTTGCAATTTCGTCGCACCAGGCAACCACGAACTGGGGCCCGCGCAGCGCCTCTGGGTTTTCTGCCGCAAACAGTTGCCCCACCGCGCCGTTGGGCCACACGAGCTGCATTTTCGAGACCTCGAAGCGCGGCCGCTCGTCTGCCGGATGGATCGCCATCAGGCCGGACACCCCTTCGACCATGACCCGGCGCGCCTCGATCAGCGTTTCGCCGATGAGTGCGATGCGGGCCGCGGGTTCGCGGGCCGGCCACTGCCCGAGGGCCTGCGCGCGGACCCATTCGGCACCCGTCCTCGTCTTGCCGGCTCCACGTCCGCCCATGATGAGCCAGACGCGCCAGGCGAGGCCTGCCGGCGTCGATTGCGGTGGCAGTTGGTCGTCGCGCGCCCACACCTGCCAGTCGTGGACCAGTGCTGAGATCTCATCGTTGCTCAGTGCCGCCAGCGCCGCCGTCAGGCGTCCTTCCGCCAAACAGCCGCTCAAGGCGTTCCGCAATCTCCGCGCGCATGCGCTCCGCATCGGCGGGAGTGGTGGCGGCACCCTTGTCACCATGCCGCGCTCCCTGGCCCGCGATGTTGGCCTTCAATTCGCTCACCTGTTCGAGGCTGCGGATCATCGAGGCAAGCTCTCTGGCCTCGCGCTCGCTGTCGGCGGCGGTGGTTGGTTCCTCTGCCCTCATGCGGGCCTCCAAGCGTGTGAGTTTGAGGTCGATGGCCTCGTAGAGGCGATCAACCATGTGCGGCTTGCTGCGTTTCCGGCTGGTCGCGCTGTCGGGCAGTTTCTGCGCACAGGGCCGGCAGGACGGTGTTGCTCGACGCCCCTGCCCAGCGTGCCTCACTGCGGCCCGGCCTGGGACCCAGCCGTCGCGCTTGGCCCGTCGCCTGATCCGTTCGGCCGAGATAGAAAAACGCCGCGCGAGGGCGGCGGCACTTTCCGTGCCCATCTCGTAGCAACGCCTGATCTCGCTCCAGGTCGTGTCATCGACCGACATGAAGCCTCATCCTGCTGATCATCTGCGTAAAACTGGGCGGCGCGCCGGACCGGCTTTGGCCGATCGCCCTCTGCCACCCATGGACAATTTGTATCGCACGAGCGCCGCGCTGTCAACAGCCGATCTGCATTTAATGCAATAAAATCAATGTTTTACATGTTATCCGCCGACAACTCTCCAGAATACGCTGTCGCCGCCCCCGTGGGGATAACTCGGTTCACGTCTCATCGAAATCGGGGATCAAATAGCGGTAGAACGTGTCCGGGTCGACGCCCGTTTCCGAACGGGCGTTGGCGCGCACCGAAATGCCGGCTTCGTGCACGGTCTCGCGGCTGCCCGAGACCAGCGGGTGCCACCAGGCGAGTTCGCGACCCTCGGCCACAACCCGATAGCCGCACGTCGCAGGCAGCCAGGCGATGGACCGGACCTTCTCGGGGTCGATCGACAGGCAATCGGTCACCTCTTCATGGCGTCGACCGTAGTCGCGGCAGCGGCAGGAGCCGATATCGAGCAGGCGGCAGGCCAACCGGGTGGTGTAGACGTCACCGGTGTCTTCGTCCTCCAGCTTGAGCAGGCAGCAGCGGCCGCAGCCGTCGCAGAGCCCCTCCCACTCCGCCGCGCTCATCTCCTCGAGCGACTTCGTACGCCAGAACGGACGGGCATCGTCCACGCGCTCCTGCTCCTTGTCCTGGCTCATGGTTTGCCTCACCTCCCTCTGCTGGCGGCTCTATGGCTCGGGCAGCACAAATCACCACAATTCTGAGCCAACCTTGCACAGACTGAAGCAGGCTCTGGTCGTGGGCCGCCGGTTGAGCTAATCACGACGGGAAAATTCTGCGCCGGGCCGCCAGCGGCCTGCGGACACGCCCGGTGCCCTAAGACGAGGCGAAGCCGTTGAGCGACTGGTTCTTCAAGCAGGGCGGGCGTGACCGCATCATCGACTGGCTGTCGCTCGATTCCAAGATCGATTCGATGGTCTCGGAGACTTGGACGCGCATCGCCAACACCTGGAACGCAGGCACGAGCTTTTTTGCCCGCTTCAGGCTGACCGGCTGGACGCGCGTCGCCAACGAACTGGCCTGCGAAGCGTTGACGCTGGGGGCCGCGGGCCTCGTCATACTCTATGCGCTGGCACTGCCCGCCTTCAAGGAGTTCGACGAGAGCAAATACCTCACGGGTCAGTTCGCCGTGAAGTTCCTCGACCGTAATGGCACGGAGATCGGCAAGCGCGGCATCCTGCACAACGATGCCGTGCCGCTCGACGAGATTCCCGACTCGGTCATCAAGGCCGCGCTCGCCACAGAAGATCGTCGCTTTTTTGAACACTTCGGAGTTGATTTTCTGGGTACATTCCGCGCCCTGGTCGAGAACCTCCGCGCCAATTCCGTGGTGCAGGGCGGCTCCACGCTCACCCAGCAGCTCGCCAAGAACCTGTTCCTCTCGCCGGAGCGGTCCATCCAGCGCAAGATCAAAGAGGTCTTTCTCGCCTTCCTGTTGGAATCCCGGCACACCAAGCGGGAAATCCTCAAGCTCTACCTGGACCGCGCTTACATGGGCGGTGGCGCGTTCGGCGTCGAGGCGGCTGCACAGTTCTACTTCGAGAAATCCATCCGCGACGTGACGCTGGCCGAGGCGGCGTTGCTCGCCGGCCTGTTCAAGGCCCCCACGAGCTTTGCTCCGCACGTCGACCTCGCCGCCTCGCGCGCCCGCACGAATGAAGTGCTGACAAATCTCGTCGAAGCCGGGTTCTACACCGCCGGCCAGGTCCACCACGCCCGTCTCAACCCCGCGAAAATCGCCGAGAAGACGCAAACCGCGAGTCCCGAGTGGTTCCTAGACCACGCCTTCGAGGATGTGCAAAAGCTCGCGCGCAACAAGGGCGAATTCATTCTCACCGCCCGAACGACCGTCGACCTCGGACTGCAAAAAGCCGCCGAGGAGGCGCTCGTCTCGACGTTGCGCAGCGAGGGCCGGTCCCAGCGGGCCACGTCGGGCGCGCTGGTTTCGATGGAGACAGACGGGGCCGTGCGCGCCATCGTCGGCGGATTGGACTACGGCGACAGCCAGTTCAATCGGGCCACGTCAGCGCGCCGGCAGCCGGGCTCCTCGTTCAAGATTTACGTTTACGCCCTCGCGCTCGAGAACGGCTATCGCCCGAATTCGCTGGTGCGTGACAGCTCTCGCGCGTGCGGCAACTGGCGGCCCAAGAACTATTCCGGCAGCTATGGCGGTGGGGGCAGGTATACACTGAAAGACGCGTTCGCCCGCTCGCTCAACACCACCGCTGCGGAGATCTCCTTTGCCGTCGGTCGCGACAAGCTCGTGGAGGTGATCGACCGGCTTGGCGTCACGGGCGTTCGCAAGACGTGTTCCATGGCGCTCGGCGACGGCGGCTTGACCGTACTAGAACACACCGGCGGAACAGCGACCTTCGCCAACGGCGGAAAGCTCGTGCGGCCCTACACCATCCTCGAACTGGTCAATTCGAAGGGCGAACTCGTTTACTCGCGCCAGCGCGACGAGAAACCCGCGCCGCAGGCATTCGAACGCAGCGTGGCCGAGAACCTCAACGTGCTGATGCATGCCGTTGTCGAAGAGGGGACCGGCAAGCGCGCGCAACTTCCGTTCACACACGCCGCCGGCAAAACCGGAACGAGTTCCAGCTACCGCGACGCCTGGTTCATCGGCTTCACTGGGAAATACGTCACGGGCGTTTGGATCGGCAATGACGATTTCCGACCGATGAACCGCGTCACGGGTGGCAGCATCCCCTCGCAGGTTTGGCATGCCTACATGTCGGTCGCCCACCACGACATGAACATCCCAACCATCCCCGGGCTGCGCCCACATCCGGTGCAGGTCGAGGAAGCTGCCAGGGTCGCCTATCTCAAGAGCAACGATCCCAACTACCAGGACCCGGGGCTGCGCAGCTCGAATACCGCCAGCCTCATGTCTGAAAAGACGCGGGTGGCACTGCGCCAACTGGCAGGTACCTTGCGCAAGGCGGGGGGCCTCGCACCGCCTGCCGGTGGCCCGCCCAGCGAACCTGCGAGCGGCAACGCTCCGGCTCGCGGGCGCGACGCAGCGCTGGATGGCAACGGTTCGCCGCAGGCTGCAAGCCTTTCGGGTGACGCGCCTGCGACCCGCACACGATAGTGCCGCGCATTCGACGTTTACCGACGACCTGCGGCTGGCCTCGAACCAAGCCTAAGATACATGAGCCGGACGAGAATCATAAAGTTGCCATTGGTCCGAAGTGCTCCGACACTTGGTCGATCGGGTGCTGCGAACGGAACCAGGTGTCAGAGCCGGAACACGAGGTCGGGCCGCATGCACTTCAAGCTGCACATCCTGAAGAAGCGCCTCATCGGAGCCATCGACCGTCTCTCCGACTGGGCGATCTTCATCGGCATTATCCTGATCGGCGGCTTGGGCTCGAGCTGGTACATGGTGTCTGCCGGTTCTGCGCTCACCACCCGATCGGTCGGCCCCTGGATCACTTGGACCGCTGCCGGACGCACGGACGCTGACCCATACACGCAGGCGCATTTCGCCAGAACCGGATCGCTCGTGCTCTCGACCGAGTTGGCCGCCACCTACCTTGCCGCGACCGACGACGACGGCCTCAGGCTGCACTCCTCGTGTGACTATCGCATCGAGGGCCGGGAGTTGGAGGCAAGCTGGTGGAGCCTGACTGTCTTCGACGATAGCGGAGCCCTCATTCCCAACCCGTCCGAGCGTCACGCCTTCACCAGCGAGACGGTTGCGCTGACCCCCGAGGGAGAGTTCGTCGTGACCCTTGCCCGGGATGCGCGCGCCGGCAACTGGCTGCCAACGGGGGGGGCAGGACGCCTCACCCTCGCCATGACCATCCTCGAGGGAGCCACCTCGATCGTCGCTGGCTCCGACAGTGAACTCGCCCTGCCGTCGATATCGAGGGTGGCATGCCGCTGACACGCGCCGTAAACGCCGTCCGCCCTGTTCTCGAAAAGCTGCCGCTCGACAGGCTCAAGCGCTATTTGCCCTGGCCGTCTGGCGGCGGCATGCGCCTCGTCTTTGCCGCGCTCTGCGGCAGCGGGATCTTGCACATTGTCGCGACGCTGTCGGCCCCGCAGATGCTCAGCCGGTCGGCCTATGCGAGGCTTTCACCCACGCTTCCCACCAACACCATGAGCGTCCTGCCGCCTATTTCGCCCGTTGCTCAGCCATTGCCGTTTTTGTCGCCGGCAACGCGGCTGGCCGTTTGCCACTACGACACCGCGCGCGGTCCGGTTGACTTGCAGGTCAGCCTGCCTGGGCCAGGATGGATGCTGTCGCTGCACACGCCGGGTGGTGCCAACATCTATTCGGCAGCGGGACAGGATGGCCGGCCGATCGTGCTGAAGCTCAGGATCGTGCCGTCCGCCGAACGGTTCATGGGGTTGACACCGGAGGCGCTCGGAACCGTCAGCACGCGCGACACCCAGCAGACTGTGGAGAGCGCGCGGGGCATCGCCATCATCCAGGCCCCCGACCGCGGTGAGGCGTACCGGCCGTTTATCGACGCGGCTTTGGCGCAGGCACGTTGCCAGGCCAACACCTTCTGACAGGATGTCGGCGGCGGCGGCTCAGTTGCGCTCGTGCGCGGGTGGCGAACCTTGTCCGGACCGGTCTAGCCGCTCCGGATCGGGGATCGCATGGCGCTCGTGGCGAATGCCGGTAAACAGCAAAACCCTGCCAGCCGCGCCACGGGCCTCAGTGGTCTTCTTCTCCTGCGTGCGCCCCCGGTTGTCGGGGAATTCCAATATGGTCGCCATTCTCCGCCCCTGCCTCGCTCCTAGTGTTCCGGGTCCGTCACTTTCTTCCCTTTGCAGCACGCTCGAGAGCAAATCGAAACCATCAGGAACACCAACAACCATAGGGTTCTATTGCAGCTTATGCGTCCACCGCGTGGGCTGAGACCTTGCTGCGAGCGGGGACCAGACGTTAGATGCGCTGCCCTAGACCTCCACCGAACCCGCCGTACTCACGCAGCGCAGCCCGTCGTGGCATCACGGCAGCCTCGACCAGCCCACATGATTGGACAACTGATCCTATTAACGAGTGGTTAACGAGACGCGGGTGGACCGGCGAAGGAGCCTGTCTGATCCTCATCAGTCGGGCGCAAGCCAGTCACCGAGAAAGTGGCGTGCCTGCCGGTCCTCGATCTCGATGATCCATGCATCCGGATCGTAGCGCATCTCGCCGGCCAGATAGGCTTCGACGACGTCGTCGTCTGCTCCTCCTTGCGCCAGCCGGGCCGAGAAGCGGCGTTCCAGGCTCGTTTCGTCCAGGCCGGCCACGGCCGGGCCGAAGACCGTGGACGTACCGTCCAACCGATTGACGCGGATGAAGATCGCGCCGCTGTCCGCGTCGCCTCGGCGCACCACGAAGGCGCTCGCGCCCGCGCTTGCGGCGCTGCGCACATAGGCTTTGACCCAGAACTCCGACTTGAGACGCATGAGGGGTGTCCATTGCCAACGGCCGGTTCCCGCGACGGCGGCGGTCAGCCATGCGTATTTGCCTGCCTCGACCATGGGAAGAGTGAAAGGATCGCAACGGGCCGCCGCCATGCTCTCCGACGGTGCGCCCGTCGTCTTGGGTCAGCATGAGCGCCCGCGCGTCCAACCCTCAG
Organism: Hyphomicrobiaceae bacterium; assembly: GCA_033765285.1. Taxonomy (GTDB): domain Bacteria; phylum Pseudomonadota; class Alphaproteobacteria; order Rhizobiales; family Hyphomicrobiaceae; genus Filomicrobium. Next base: position 101,317 of record JANRIE010000045.1, read on the forward strand.
ACACTCGTCGTATGACTCCCTATGACCGGCTTTTCGTGGGTGCGATCTCTGAGCCGATGCGCGGCGTTTCGGGAGCAGCCCCTTTTCTCGCCGTCTGCAAGCCGCTACCTACGTCCCTGTAGCACGTCGCCGGCTGCGGTCTCACGCCAGCCAGCCCCAACAGCGAACTGAGACACTGCCCATGACATTCGCAGACATCCGCGAAGACTTCGCTCTCATCGACGACTGGGAGGATCGCTACCGCTACGTCATCGAGTTGGGCCGCAAGCTGCCGGAATTACCTGACGACCAGAGGACGGAAGCCAACAAAGTGCGCGGATGCGCCAGCCAGGTCTGGCTCTCGAGCCGCCTCGACAATGGTCGCTTGCATTTCGAGGGCGACAGCGATGCCCACATCGTCCGCGGCCTCGTCGCCATCCTGCTGGTGATCTACCAGGACAAAACGCCCGCCGAAATTCTGGCCACCGACGCACATGCCGCATTTGCGGAACTGGGCCTCAAGGACCACCTCACCCCGCAGCGCTCGAACGGCTTTGCCTCGATGGTGGCCCGCATTCGCGCCGACGCCACAGCCGCGCTGTAGTGTGATGTCGCGCGGTTGCCGAACAACAATTCGGCTGGGTTCTTCGTCGGTCATTCGGATGCGGGAGCTCGTGTCGTGATCGCGAAATCCATCTCGTTCTGCGCCGTTCACGTCTCAGCCTTTCTCTGCCTCGCTGCCGCCATGCTATGGATGCGGTGAATGTCGATTGAGCCTAGCCTGCCACTCGTCGCTCAACCGTGGCGTTGCCGCGAGGGCCGGGCACCGGGGCCATCGGCAACATCCCCGCGTTGCACCACCGCGGCGGTGCGAGGACCGATGCCGTAGTGCCGTGCCAGCGCGGCCAGACCCGTTTTCAGCATCAGCTTGCCCGATCGCGCCGGCCAGCGGGCCTCGCGCTCGACGTCCTCGAGCCCCTTGAGGTAGCAACACACATCGAGCAAGACGCCGGCCAGCTCCGGTCCGACTGCCGCCAGTGCCCGCCGGACCCGCTCGCGCGCGGCCAGGGTTGCATCCTGCATCAGGAGTTCCCGATCCGGCCCATGCGACGCCGAGTTGCCGGCACCGATCGGCGACCAGTTCGACGTGACGCGCGGCATCATCTGGCCGCGGGTGAAATCGGCCCGCAGACGCTCGCCGGCTGCAAACTGATCGTCGCTGAGGTATGGCGTCCCGGCTCTATCGCTGCGGTTGCGCAGCCAGGACAGCGGACTTTCGCTGACCTCTCGTCCCAGGCCCTGCACCGGCATTGCGAGGCGCGCGGGACGGGCCGCACAAGTTGGTGAGGATCCCGTCGTCTCGCCGCCGGCCTGCGACAGAAGTCGTTTGAGCCGCAAGCGGCCAGCCTCCGATATGCGCCAGCAGTTGGGGTCGCTCGCCTCGACGATCGCGCCCGAGGTGAACAGGTCGTCCCACACGTCGCGGCTGATCGTGCCAATCGCAGATGCCGCATCCCAGGACTGTCCGGCACTCGGCGTTCGCACGTCGGCGGCTCCAGCCGTACCTAGGCGACCGACCGCGCCCGTGCGGACCAGCAGACGCAAGGCGCGCAGTATGTCTGAGGCTCCCGCGGAGCCCCGTGTGCCTGCCTGTTCTGTCATGGTTTTCCTCGCTCAGCGCTGCTCGGCCATGCCACAGCGTCGCTCGATCAACTCGGCGACGATCCACTCCAGCAACTCGAGTGTCCGGTCGATCAACGGATCATCACGGCGATCCTCGACGAGACCGCAGGCGTAGGCGACCGTCGTGCGGTCGCGCTCGAAAATCCGGCCGACCTCGGTCAGTGACATGCCGCAGGCGACGTGGGCGAGGTACATGGCCACCTGTCGGGCGAAAGCGACACGTGCGCGTCCGCGGGTCGGCCGCCGGAGATCGCCCTCGGCAACCGCGAAGACCTGCGCGACGGCACTCTCGATGGCGGCGCGCTGCTGGGTGCGAGGGCGTGGGGAAAGTGGCCAGCAGAGGCGCATTTCAGGGGACGTTTCAAGGCCGGTCAGTCGACGATCTGCACTCTCGCTCCTGGCCGTCACATCCATGTCGAACGCTCCGCAATTCTTGCTGTCACCACTATACGTCGTGACCCGGGGCCGTGGTCTCAAAGATGAGACATAGGTGAATGGGCGGGGATAACTTGTTGCCTTCTGCTGGTGGACTTTGCGCGGGTCGCACAGCGCCTCAGGCGGGCAGATTTTGGCCCGTTATCCCCGGGCGGCGAAGCCGCACCATCCTGCCCCCTCACACGCGGGGCCGGTAGCAGGGCGCAAACCACTCAGATGTCAGATCCAGCACACTCACGCCACAGCGCGGCACTGCGGCGTTCGGTCGATGCATCGCTCGAAGCCATGTGCGACGTGGTAGCCGGTCGCGTGGATGGCCTGGGTGAGCGGCCCACCGCCGCGCACCTTCACCTGCTGGCGCGACTGAGAGGAATTCTGCGAGCCGAACGGCAGCGCGGCCTCGCCGGCCATTGGGCCTATGATCTGTGCCGCCACCGCCGGTTGCTCGCCGCCTACCGTCGCCTTGCGTTGGGAGCGGTGAGACCCGACGCGGGCAGGCCGCCGCCGCCCAAGTCGGGCGCGTGAGACGGTACATTTCCCCGCTTGCTCGCGCGGAACGGCTCTAACCCAATCTGTCTGGAGGAACCGGCAGCCTGTCGCTCGTCAGTCCTTTTCCTTGCGGGTCCCAAGCCCCATTTTTTTTGCCAGGTCCGAGCGGGCGCGCGCGTAGTTCGGTGCCACCATCGGATAGTCATGTGGCAGGCCCCACTTCTCGCGATATTCCTCCGGCGTGAGATTGTAGTGCGTGCGAAGGTGGCGCTTCAGCGACTTGAACTTCTTGCCGTCTTCCAGACAGATGATGTAGTCGGGCATCACCGATTTCTTGACCGGTACTTTCGGACGGCTGTCCTCGCGCTCGGGCAGCACTACGCCGCCCGAAGCCCGGCTGAGCGCCGCATGCGTCTCGTTGATGAGTTGCGGCAGGTCGGAGGTGCCGACACTGTTGTTGCTCACGTAGGCTGAAACGATCCGGGCCGTCAGTTCGACCAGATCGTCACGTGCGTTGTCCTCCACGAGCATTCCCCCTCTTGCGTCCATCTCATCGGGTCCATTGTCGCCGCTGCGCCAGTGTCGGACCAGCCCTGGCAAGGTTTCCACCAAGCTTAGTGACCAACGGCGACCGGGTGTCCTGCCACCGCACGACCGGAGTATTGCCACAGTAGTCCGGAGCGAGCAGGCAGTGCGAATACATGAGCCTTACGGGAAAGGCACATCGACCTCTTGTTCAACAAAGTGCAGGGTCTGTCAACATCGCCAACAGACCAAAGTGTCCACTCGTCAGTGAAATTGTGCAATTACGAACACGAATTCATGAACTGGCGACCGCTATCCTTAAGGCTCCTTGCGACGTTCCGACGCAAATTAAGAACTTGCCGCAGAAACACCGTGCGAAATCTGACGAACGGTTGCGCAACATCGCTGGCGCGCACGCGCGCACGGCTTGCCTGGGCGTCGCTGCGCGACGTTTGACATCGCCGCCGGCGTGGCCCATCTGCCTGCCAGGGCCCGGCGTCGACCCACCGCGCGGCCCCTTCGCCTTCGATCCGGAGATCGCCATGAGCCACACGCCCCTCGCGCCCAGCGACATCGCCCCACCGCAGGCCCTGCGCAAGCCGGACGCGACGATCGTTCATGGCCGCGAGCTGGTCGACGACTTCGCGTGGCTCAGGGCGGACAACTGGAAGGAGGTCATGCGCGACCCGGGTAAGCTCGATCCCGCGATCCGGGCCTATCTCGACGCCGAGAATGCCTATACCGAGTCCGCTCTCGCCGGCACGAGGGACCTGCGCGAGCAGCTATTTGCCGAGATGAAGGCCCGGCTGAAGCAGGACGACAGCACGGTTCCCACCCCGGATGGCCCGTTTGCCTACTTCTCGCGCTATGTGATTGGTGAGCAATACCCCGAAATCTGCCGGCAGCCGCGCGACGGTGGTGCCGCGAGCGTCATCCTTGATGGTAACCGCGAGGCGGCAGGCAAGCCCTATTGGTCACTCGGTGGCAGCACGCACAGTCCCGACCACCGCCATCTGGCCTACGCCTTCGACGACAAGGGCTCGGAACTCTACCGCGTTCGCATCCGCGATCTCGACACCGGCGCGGACCTGCCGGAGGTCATCGAGAACACGCGCGGTGGCGTTGTCTGGGCCAACGACGGTCGCACCATCTTTTACGTCCGGCTCGACGAGGATCAGCGGCCGCAGAGCGTCTGGCGGCATGTGCTCGGAACACCGGTCGACAGTGACACCTGTGTCTACGCCGAGGCTGACAGCGGCTTCTTCGTTGGTATCTCCAAGACGCAATCGGACCGGTTCGTTCTCATCGTTGTCCACGACCACGAGAGTAGCGAAGTCAGGCTCATCGACGCGGATGATCCAACCGGGCCGATGCGCCTCGTTGCCGCTCGCGAGCCCGGCCACGAATACGAGGTCGAGCATCACGGCGATCGGCTCATCATACTCACGAACTCGAATGGTGCCGAGGACTTCCGCATCGCGACGGCCCCTCTCGCCGACCCCGCGCGCACCAACTGGACCGACCTCGTCCCGCACATGGCTGGCCGGCTCATTCTCGAGATGACAGCTTTCGCTGGTCATCTGGCGCGGCTGGAGCGGGAGGACGGACTACCCCGTATCGTCATCACGCGATTTGCCGATGGGGCCGAGCACGTGATCGCCTTTGACGAGGAGGCCTATGCGCTCGGTCTGGCGTCCGGGTACGAGTACGAGACGACCAGCGTGCGCTTCACGTATTCGTCGATGACGACGCCCGCCGAAGTGTTCGATTACGACATGGAGACGCGCGCGCGCGTGCTGCGCAAGCGCCAGGAAGTGCCCAGCGGACACAACCCAGCCGACTACGTGACGCGGCGTCTGCTGGCTCCGGCCGCCGACGGGGAAACCGTGCCGGTCTCACTCCTCTACCGCAAATCGACCCCGCTCGATGGCTCGGCACCCGTCTTGCTGTACGGCTACGGAGCCTATGGCATCTCGATCCCGGCATCATTTGCGACCGCGCGATTGTCCCTCGTCGACCGGGGCTTCATTTACGCCATCGCACACGTACGAGGTGGCAAGGAAAAGGGCTATCGCTGGTACACATCCGGCAAGCGCACCCACAAGCCGAATACATTCTCGGACTTCATCGCCGCCGGTGAGTACCTGGTGGCCCAGGGCTTCACGCGGCGTGGGCGGATCGTCGCCAACGGCGGCTCGGCCGGTGGCATGCTGATGGGGGCCGTCGCCAACAAGGCCCCCGATCTGTTCCTGGGCATCGTCGCGGACGTGCCGTTCGTCGATGTGCTGAACACCATGCTGGATGCCTCCCTGCCGCTCACGCCACCCGAGTGGCCGGAGTGGGGCAATCCGGTCGAGAGCGCGGAGGATTTTGCTCTCATCGCGTCCTACAGCCCTTATGACAACGTCACCGCCCAGGCCTATCCGCACATACTCGCGTTCGCCGGCCTCACCGATCCCCGCGTGACGTACTGGGAGCCGGCAAAATGGATCGCCAAGCTCCGGACGCTCAATACGTCGGCCAATCTCGTCGTCTTGAAAACGAACATGTCCGCTGGACATGGTGGTGCGTCGGGCCGCTACGACTCGCTGAAGGAGACGGCGTTCGACTATGCCTTTGCCTTGCTCATCGCCGGCCGGGTCGGCCAATCGCCCGATCAGCCGCAACGCGCTCCGTCCACCTGACCCGATCAGCCGCCGCCGCGCTGGAACGCGATGTCGAAGGCCTGCATGAAGGTCACGCGGTCGGCTGCCATCGTGCCGGAGAACGCAACCGCGACGGCCGCGCGGGGCAGTTCCAATAGGCCTCCCAGTCGCACACCGGGCAAGGCCTCGTAAGTGATCGTTGCCGTTCCCGCGCCTATTGGCACGATCACCGGCAAGCCGGCCGCAGCCTGCTGCCGAGCCTCGGGCCCGGCAAAGGCCTCGATGCTCTTGGTGTACTCCGGCAGCGACAGACTCATCAGTTTCTCGACGGTGGCTGGGACCTCCGCCCCCTTCGACCCATGCCCGAACAGTTCAGCCTCCCGCTACTGGTGGCCAGACCGCAACGGCATCTCCGGCACTCAGAACTTTTGAGCCACGCACAGATGGTGGCTGAAAGACACCGTTCAACAGCACCAGATGGCAGAGCGCCGGCGGGACCTTGTGGGCATCCAGCAGCGTGGCAATCGTCGTGCCGGCCGGCACCGCGACGCCGGCCATGTTCCGTTCTGCCCCGTCCGGCAGATAGCTGCCGAGCGAGGCATACAGCTTCAGCGTCACCGGGATCGCCTCGCTCATGCGCTGCTCCGTTCAATTGGCGCTGGTTCCATGGGAGCCATGGGCTGCCGCCGAGCACGATCTGCCCGCTCCCGTGCAGTGTTAAGTGTGTGCGCTGGTCAGTGCAAGCTCGTGCACCGTCACGTCGAAGCCCCCAGTCCGGCTGTTCACCACCTGTTGACCATGGCAGCCCAAACGCGATGAATCTTCGGTAACTTCGCCAAACTGCATAGGTCAGAAGGGTAATTGATTAACTACCCTCAATCTCGACCTAATTGCTAGACGAGGTTTGATAAAATCTAATCTATTCGTGAAAGGTCTTTGGAAGGGGCCGGTGTCAAAACAACTCCCAACGAACAACACTTAAGAGGGTTGAGGCACATCATGTTCACGAACACCAACACTTCGATGCCGTTTCTTCGAAACGAGGATGGCAGCACGGTTCCAGCATTCGCGCTTCTTTTCATGTCCATGCTGACCAGCATCGGCGGAGCGGTCGACGTCGGACAGGCGGTCTCGACGCGCATGAAGATGCAGCAGGCCCTCGACGCGGCCACCATCGCTGTCTGCACCCGCGGCAATCGCGACGCGGAGACGGTGCTGCGCGCCTATCTCAGCGAGCAACTCGCCAAGTTCGGCAAGTCGTTGCAGGACAAGCCCGCCGACGGCCAGACGCTTGCCGCGCCGTCCGACAACGAAGTGCAGCTCACCGACGCCACGTTCGACCCGGTCACGGGTGCGATCAAGCCGAAGCTCGCGACGGTCCAGGACACCAACATCCTCAAGCTCGTCGGCATCAACGAGATCGACATCGAGGCCATCTCGAACGTGAAGTGCGGCTCCAAGCGCCTCGAACTCGCCCTGGTCATGGACGTTACCGGCTCCATGGATGAGAAGGTCGGCGGCGTGAAGAAGATCGACTCGCTCAAGGATGCTGCGAACGACGTGCTCGACATCTTCGAATACAATATCGACGCCGGCGCGACGCGCATCGCGCTGGTCCCGTTCTCCGAGACCGTGAACGTCGGCTCGACCTATGCGCCGCGAGTGCGTGGCACGATCCCGACCGGCACCTCGACCTCGACTGTTCTGCCGACCTCGACGCTGCGGTTCCGCAACCAGGACAACCAGTGGACGAACTGGAAGATTTCGAACTGCGTGTCGGAGCGTGTCGATGCCTTCAAGAACACGGATGCCGCACCATTCTGCGTCGGCAATTTGTGCACCTCTCGCGTCGGCCTCGTCTACACGTCGAACGGCTCCTGCGCGCCAGGCAACCAGCTTGTGCCGCTCTCGTCGGACCGGACCATGCTGCGCAACCAGATCAATGGCTACGGTGCCAGCGGCTATACCGCAGGTCACATCGGTGCGGCATGGGGCTGGTACACGCTGTCGCCGAAATGGTCGAGCGTCTGGACCGACAGTGTCCCCGAGGAGCACAACCCGGAAGAGCTGATCAAGGCCACCATCATCATGACGGACGGCGAATTCAACACGCAGTATCGTGACGGCGTGCAGGATCGCTTCCACAAGAACAGCGCCAACAACGGCTCTTCGAATTCGCAATTCGAGCAAATCTGCAACGCGATGAAGAACCCGTCGAACGCCGACGAGAAGATCGTCGTCTACACCGTCGGCTTTGGCCTTGATCCCAATGGGGCGACGGCAACGCGCCTCAAGAACTGTGCGACCGACAATACGAAGTTCTTCTTCCCCTACAATGGGCAGCAGCTTCGTGACGCCTTCAAGTCCATCGGCAACCAGCTTGCCGCCGGTCAGGCAGGCCAGGCGATCGTACAGGAATGAGCCAGATGAACTGGCCAATGCAGAAAGGGCGGCCCCAGGGCCGCCCTTTTTTGTTTGCACCTTCCGACACTCGTTCCGAGCGCCGGCTGGAAGGCGCGGCACCCAAAATGCAAAAGGGCCCCGTTGGGGGCCCTTCGCGATGCCTGGGTCTCAGGCCGCCTTCACACCGAAGACAGGCGGAATTTTAACCTCCTCGAGATCCCTGGATGACTTGCGTGCGACGCCGATATACCGGACGCGGCCTGCAACTCGAGCCTTCTGAACACCCAACTCTCCAAAATCACGCGAGAACTTAGGGAACGCTAGTGGCTCCTTGTCGAGTTCCTCACACCACTGGCAGTAGTCTTCGAACAGCTCCGTTGCAGTGACACTCGATCCATCCTGAGTCTCGATCCTTTCCTTGTAGTAGCGCTCGACATCACTTTCTGGCGCAACCAGTCTCTGCGGGGCTGGCGAAGCAGACGCGACCTTGGTCGCGTTGTCGTTGGCACCCGAACGCGGCTTTTCAATTTGAACGGGAACCGGAGCTATGCTCGGACCCGCCACCGCTGCCGCAGCGATGTTGACCGGCACCATTCGGGGTGCCGCAGGAGCCGGTTGGTCGTAGACCTTCCACTGGCTGAACGCGATGTACATCCCGAACCCAGAACCCACCTCCAGGAGCAGAGCGATGAACAGCGTCATCGCCAACTGAATCTGCTCGATCTCGAAGCCAGTCAGCTTGGCCAGCACCGCGGCCTGAGGGTCTGCCTCAGACATCGCACTGGACGCATCGACGCCCGACAGCTTCTCCTGGATGCCGGCAATCCGAACCTCGAGACTGGCGGCCTGGGTCGCAGAGGCGAGTTCCGCCTGTAGCCCGGACACCTGCTGGCAGAACGTGCGCCCGTAGGGTCCGGTGATCTTTGTACAACCTTCGGTGACGGTCCAGCCTTTCTGGGCCTTCAATCCCTCGATCTCTGCCGCAACCGTCGCCTGGGGCCGATGTTCGGGAACCCAGCCGAGCTGCTCCTTGGCACGCGTGAGATCAGACCGGAGATCCTGGTAGGCCAGTTTCTCCGTCGACCGGTCGCTCGCCACGTCGAAGCGATTGAGCGCGGCATGTCCGAAAGCGGAGGTCAACGAATAGGCCGTAACCACCACCCAAACCACGAACGATGCAACAGCCTGACTCCAGGCTCTGTTTTTCAGCGCGGCGAAGAAGAAGAACGGTACGAGAGCCTTCATGCAGTCTGCCGCAGCGCTCGCTGCGCCGTAGATCTGCCCGTCGAACTCGGTTTTTCCCAAACTTACACCAAATCTCCAGTTCATTGCTGCTGACACGGCGAGTAGTACGCCGGCCGCCAGAATGCCCAGTACTCCTAGAGCATGTCTCATTGCCCTCTCCCTCGAGTGGGACTGGATTGCAAACGCGCCACGAAATCCAGCCTTCGGTCTAGGGCCTGCCGAGAGGTGCGCAGGCACTGGCTCTTATTATTTTTTGTGCCGCTCTCGCCGTGCGCTGATCCCCGTGAGCGTCCGGTGCCGTCCCCAAACGGCAACCAGTGGGCATCGTTGCTGTGGCAAAAGAGTTGCATTGCGAGCCAGAGCTCTGTGTCGTCGGTGCACTCACCGCAGTCGTGTTCGCCGCTTGAACGTGACTGTGGAAAAAGCTGACTTCAGTCAGAGCCTTCACGAAACTAACGCAGTACGGACCCCCTCACCGACTGAACCTAGGCGATTCGAGCCAGAGTGTTAAGCTTTTCAGCCTACTATCGGCCCATCCCGCAACGTGAAGTCGCGCCTGATCGGTCCGTGAGCGTTACCGGCTCGCCGGCAGCTCGAGGGCTATTGGCGTGTTTACCCACAAGTTATGGGGATGAATTCGCTCGGAGCGCTGCATCTTGGGGTGGTGCAAGCGCGCCACACGCGCGTTTCGAACCGTCCTCGCGCGTCGTCTTCGGCGGTACGCCCCCAGGTCTTGCCACTTGCGGTTGTGTCTCGCGTCAAAAAAAGTTAACGCCGCTCGTCGTCAGGGTTTGATCTTGTCTTGGCTTCGGCATGTTCGGGTTGTATGAGAAGAGAGCTGTTCGGTGATGGACAGGTACGAGGTCAATTATTGCGGTTGGCCGAGAAAGTTGGATGCCATGCGTAGCGTCACAGGTTTTGTTCTTCTATTCACCGGACTAGGCGTCGGTGCTTATGCCTATTATCCCGAAACCGTCGAGCGCCACGTTCATCTGGCCCGCGTGACACGCATCCTTTCACCGGTTCCCACCACTTCGGGCGTCGCTCCCGTCGAGGCCAGCCGGTCGTTTTCACCTGCGACGTCCTGGTTCGATACGGGGGCTGCCCCCGCCGAAGTCACCACCGTCGTGAATGGTAGACTTCCCGCCGGGCAGCCTGAACTCTTGCGCCCCGCATCCGCCTGGCAAACCGTCGTCATTCCCTCGCGGCCGAAGTCGGCGGGCGTGCAACCCTTGACGACGACGGCACCAGTGGACCCCTCGGCTCGCACAGCGCTGGTGCGCGAACTGCAACGCGAACTCAGGCGTGCCGGGTGCTACCACGGCGAAATCGACAGCGACTGGGGCGTCGCCACCCGTAGAGCCCTGGCGGATTTTCTGCGCCGGGTGAACGCAGCACTGCCGACCGAGGTGCCCGACTATTTCCAGCTCGCCCTTCTTCAATCGCACCCTAGCGACACCTGCTCGTCGGGCAGCCAGGTTGCGGCCGGGGCGGCGGCACCAACCAGCGCTTATCCCTTGCCCGCGCCAGCACCTCGCGTCGCTCGCCGGGCACCTCTCGACGGTGACGGCAGCTTGCGTTCGGCAGACGATGTGTCGCCGCCCGCGCCGGTATTGGCCGCCAGACCAGCGCTTCCTGGCCGCATGGCCGTCGGAGCGCGCCCTGGACCGGACTACGACGGCAGGCTCTCACCGGCACCGGCGGGCGCACCCTTATCCGGCGGTCCGCAATTCGCAGCGCCGTCCGAAGAGCGTGCCGCGAGGCGGGTCCGCGCCCGTGACGATGTCCCTGGCGCACGCGGAACCGCAAAGCGCGCCGCCAATCGCCAAATCGCAAACCGCAGCAAAGCCGCCCGCCAGCGCGCGTTGATGCGGCAGGCTTTCGGCGACGCATTCTACTGAGTCCACCAGGCCCGCCGCAGATTTGGGTGATCGCCATCCCATGCCTTGGCATCGGACCCACGACCTCAACGTGTCTCGCCGTCCAACCACGCGAGGTAGCCAGCCGCGCCTCCGGTGACGTCGATCCGAAGGACGGCCGGTGTCTCATAGGGATGTCGGGCGACCACGGCCTCGATCACGCCCTCCGCGAGGGTCGAGCGCGTCTTGAGCAAAAGGACCGCCTCCGTACTTTGCTCGATCGTCCCCTGCCAGCGGTAGATGGACGTCATGCCGGGCAGGATATTGGCGCAGGCCGCCAGCCGCATCTCCACGAGTTCGCGGCCCAATAGTTCGGCAGTCGCCAGATCGGGGCAGGTCACGTAGACGATGACGGGTGTGTCGGTCTCACTCATTCAGGTGGGCCCTCCTGGGCCCGCACCACAGTCCGCGATCGCAAACCGCGTCGAATGCCCGGCCAATTTCGGCAAACTCGCAGATCGGCCGTTGCCCGGCTCGTCGTGTTCCCTTTTGCGACATTTGCTTGCGTTCGCAGCACGGTCGAGAGCACATGTCGGACCCACGAGGAACTCAGCAACCATATGGTTCTCGTGCAGCTTATACGTCTGATGTTTTGGTTCGAGGTCAGGCGGCGAGTGGGTACCAAATGTTTGATGCGCTGCGCTAGTGTCGTGATCGCGAAATTCGTCTCGTCCTGCAACGCGCGCGTCACGAGTTTCGCGATCTGAACGGCACCAGCACTATCGAACTTCTCGTGTGATGACCGAGACGTCCGCGTCTCGACCTGGCTGAACAGTATGCAGCGGACTTCTCGGTCATCACACTAGACATAAGCGGCAAGCGTCATCGTGTGTGACGCGCGGCGAGACGGTGGTAGCACTACTCATCTGCCCATGCGCCGGGCCGCTCACGCAGCCAGGGCTGCACACGACATGAGGACCACCAGGGCAAAACATGACCATGACAGCATCGGCCAAGAGTTTCGAGCGCGTCGCCTTCGTCGCCTCCGATGTCCCAGAGGCTGGCGAAGCGCTTCTGCGGCTGGCCCATCGTTATGGCAACGTGCCCGTCACGGAGGCCGAGGCGGTGGTTGCGCTCGGCGGAGATGGGCTCATGCTGCAGACGCTCCATCGCTTCATGAACGACCGCATCCCGATCTATGGCATGAACCGCGGCTCGGTCGGGTTCCTCATGAACGAGTACAAAGAGGACGATCTCATCTCGCGGTTGCGGGCCGCGCGTATCCAGCGCATCCACCCTCTCGCCATGCGCGCGCATGATCGCACGGGCCGTGCGCACAAGGCGCTCGCCATCAATGAGGTTTCGCTGTTCCGGGAGCGCTACCAGGCCGCCAAGCTCAAGATCTCGATCGACGGCAAAGTGCGGATGGAGGAGTTGATCTGCGATGGTGTGCTGGTCGCCACCCCTGCCGGGTCCACCGCCTACAATCTGTCGGCTTACGGCCCGATCTTGCCGATCAACGCGCCTCTCCTGGCGCTCACGCCGATCAGTCCCTTTCGCCCGAGGCGCTGGCGTGGCGCGCTGCTGCCAAACTCTGCCCGCATCTCGATCGAGGTGCGCGAGCCGGCCAAGCGCCCCGTCAGCGCGGTGGCCGACCACGACGAGATCCGCGACGTCGAGCGTGTGGAAATCGAGCTTGCCCGCCATGTCGAGTTGCTGATGATGTTCGACCCAGGCCACGATCTCGACGAGCGCGTTCTGGCCGAGCAATTCAGGTACTAGTGTCGTGATCGCGAAATTCGTCTCATTCCGCAACGCGCGCGTAACGAATTTCGCGATCTGAACGACACTAGCAATATCCATCTTCTAGTGTGATTCAGACTGAGAAGTCCGCCTCTCGATCTCGCTGAAAAGTATGCAACGGACTTCTCGGTCATCACACTAGCGCGGCGGACGGCCGGTATCGCCTGCATGCCGTCAGACTTTCGGAGCCGGAACGGCCGCTGGACCGGACGGCGGGTTGCGCCGGGCATTGCCCGTTTTCGCACTGCGCTTGGCCTCTTCGTAGAGCGGCAGGACGGCGGGCAGGTTGCGTTCGATCTCGGCAATGCGGGTTGTGCTGGATGGGTGCGTGGACATCCACTCCATCGGTGCGCCGCCGGAGGCTGCCGCCATTTTTTTCCAGAGCGAAACACCGGCGCGAGGGTCGTAGCCGCCGCGGGCCGTCAACTCCAGTCCCACCAGGTCGGCGTCGGTCTCGTCGTCGCGGGAGAACTTCAGCGACAGCAAACCAGCACCCTGCTTGACCAGTGCCCCCGCGGTTCCGCCGATGACCGCCGCCGCCGCCTCGGAACCGACCTGCGTCAGACCGTTCTTGGCGATCTGCTCGCGGCCGTGCTCGCGCAGAGCGTGCGCGATCTCATGTCCCATGACGACGGCGACCTCGTCGTCTGTCAGCTTCAGTTTGTCGAGAATACCGGAATAGAAGGCGATCTTGCCGCCCGGCATGCAAAAGGCGTTGATCTGGTCGGACTTGATGAGATTGACCTGCCAGCCCCACTGCGGCGAGGCGGCGTTGAAGCGGCCGACGTTGGGCAACAGGCGGGCATGGATGGCGCGCAGGCGCTTGACCTGCCGGTCCGTCGGTTGAGCGAGCAAACCGGCTTGTTGGGCCTTGGCCAGCAACTCGCCGTACTGCTTGTCGGCGGCCTCGTTGAGTTGTTGGGCGGGGACGAGATTACGCAGCGCCGACGCCTCGCCGACATTGACGCCGCCGCCCGGGACCAACGTCGCATTGCTCGCGCAGGCGGCCACAATCAGTCCGGCTGCGAGCGCTGACACGAGCGGCGAGACAGCCGCACGATCTCGACGATGACTGCGCATGGGGCATCCCTCCCGTCGTCCGACGTCTGGAGAGATAGCGCAGGTCGCAGCCTCCGCGCCAGTGGCATGGGGGAGGTTGTGCTCCGGTTCGGTTCCGACACCGGCCGTTGCGGCGCCGTGTCGACTCACTGCCGGCACCGGGACACTCAGGCCGCGGGCCAATGCGTGACGATGTCGGACAGGGACGGCCGCTCCCGATCTTCCTGAAGTTGCGTGGCGGTGCCGATGTAGACAAAGCCGGCGATGCGCTCGTTGTCGGCCAGCATAAGGGCCTCGCGCACCTTGGGCGAATAGGCGATCCACTCGGTGATCCAGCACGTGCCGAAGCCCATCGCGTTGGCCGCCACGCACAGGTTGAAGGCGCAGGCCCCCGCCGATAGGATCTGCTCCCATTCCGGTGCACCGGGAGAGGGTACGATCCGCGAGACCACCGCCACGACGAGGGGCGCGCGCATGAAACGTTGGCGCTCGCCTTCCAGGCGAACCGTGGACGGTTCCATCTTGTCCTCGGCCCTGCAGGCCGCAACGAAGACCTCGCCGATGGCCGCCCGCGCTGCGCCCTGAAACACGATGAAGCGCCACGGTGCCAGCTTCTTGTGGTCGGGCACGCGCGCGGCGATCGTCAGGAGGTCTTCGAGCTGTTCGGGGCTGGGCCCCGGCTCGGCGAGCATCATCGGCTTCACCGAGCGGCGGACCTTGAGCAGCGTGACAGTCTCGGGGCTCGACATAGCTGAACCTTCCCTGCGTGGTGGCGCACATGACACGGTTGCCACACGCCGGCCGTCTCGCTATCGCAAAACGACCTCTGCTACAATGCGGGTCTTCGCGTGTGGCCGGGTCGGCCGGCTCGGTGCCCAAGATCAATGCCAGGACGTGATATTCCGCCATGATGCTTCACCGGATGTGCGCAACACTCACCCTGATCGCCGCAGCGAGCGGCCAGCCCGCCTCGGCTCAGAACGCGGTGACGCCCTCGCCAACAGCAGTCGTCGTGTTCGACAGTTCGGGCTCCATGTGGGGCGAGATCGGCAGCGAGCGGGGTCCGAAATTCGAGCGGACGCGCGAGGCGTTGAGAACCGTGTTTGCCGCTCACAAGGGGGCCCGCGCCGGCCTCATCGTGTTCGGCCCATCCTGCACGACTGCCGATGTCCAGGTGCCGCCCGGCAGTCATCCGCCCGACGTTCTGATGCGCCCGCTCGATCGGCTCAATCCGAAGAGCAAAGGACCCGTCGCGCTGGGACTGAAGCGCGCCATGGGATTGTTCGACAAGGGCGCACCGGGCGGCGTCGTCCTGGTTCTGGATGGTGCCGACAACTGCAACGAGGATGTTTGCGCGGTCGCTCGCGACATCGCCGAGCAGAAGCCGGGACTTGCGGTCCATCTCGTCTCTCTCGGGATGACGGAGGCCGACCAGAAGGCGACCCGGTGCATCGCCGATCTGACCGGCGGGCGCGTGTTCACCGTTGCGACGGGTAGCGAGTTGTCCGCTGCCGTCGACGGGGCCGTCGGACTGGCCTTGAAGGCTGGCGGCCCCGCGGTCCCAGGAGCCGAGGCAGGTGCCTCTGCCGCAGCGGTGCCCCGGAAACCAGAAGCGCCCCGCATCGAAGAGCTCGGCCCGCCCCATCTGGTTGCGCGTGCCTTCCTCGGCGACGACACCAAGGCCCTCGCCGTGCCGATCCGCTGGCGCGTTTACAGGAGCGACGACGTCGCACGCCCTTTTCTCGATATCACCGAGCCGCAGTTTTCCGTTCCCCTCCCGAGCGGTAGCTACGTCGTCGAGGCGGCTGCCGGTGCCGTGACGGCACGGGTCGATGTCAGCGTGGCCGAGAAGGGGCCGACGCCCGCCGATGTCCGTTTTGTGGCTGGCGCGATCGCATTGACCTCAACGCGCGCCAGCGAGGCCGCCGACCCCTTGGCCGCACAGGTCACGGTGAGCCGCGTCGCGTCGCCCGATGCCGCGGCGCTGGATGGGGGTGAGCCCGTCGCCATCAGCCCCGCACTGTCGGCAACCGTCGTCGTGCCGCCGGGACGCTATCTCGTCACGGCCGAGCGCGGATACGAGAAGCTGACCCGCGAGATTGATGTCGCCAAGGGCACGTCGCACCCCGTCGACGTCACACTGACCAGCGGGCAGCTTACCGTTGCGGCCGTCGGTGCCCTCGGAGAGCCACTGACGCAGGCGCTCGTCCTGGTTTCGCGCGATGATCCCGACCAGCCGGGGGGACGCCGGGAAGTGGCGCGGTCCGGCGGGGCCACCAGCTCGTTCCTGTTGCCCGCAGGCCTCTATTACGTCACCGTTCGCTCCGGCCATGCCGAGACGCTCGACCAGATCGCAGTGGGGGCCGGAGCCCGCGTCGAGCGGGCGATCAAGCTTGGCGTCGCCCGTTTGAGCACGCGGGTCACGATCGTCACCGACCGCCGCGACGAGGAACTTCCCGTGAGCTATCGTGTTCTCGATCTGCAGCGCGGCAGGGCCGTCGTCGCGTCGAGCCACATGCGGACCGCGTCGTTTTCGCTTCCGGCAGGGACCTATCGGATTGTTGCCGAGATCGGGGCCCGCAATGTCGTAGCCGAGCGGGATGTGAAACTCGAAGCCGGGGCCGTGGCCGAGGTGCCGCTGGAGGCAAAGGCTGGTGAACTGAGGCTGGCTCTGGCCCGGGATGCCGGGATCTTCGCCAGTGACCGGTTCTGGCAGGTCAGCGATGCAGGAGGCCGGATCGTATGGCGGACGAGCCACCAGTCGCCGTCAGCCCTGCTGGCACCCGGGCGGTACTCCATTCGCTGCGAGACGGGTGGCAAAGTTCTTGAGAAGGACGTCGATCTCTTGGCGGGACGCACGCAAACGGTGGAGTTCGAACCGTGAGACGCATGGCAGGCCAGGGCATTTCAGGGCGTGTGGGTCGCAGCGTACCCGGTCGCCCCTCTGTGATCGTTGGATTGTGCGCGGTCGCATGGCTCGCGAGTGCCCCTGCGGCCTGGGCACAAACAAGCGGTACCTCGGGCTGGGATGCCGGCACGAGCCTCGACCAGCAGGAGCAGGGTGACACGCCCGATGCGGGCGTCGCCAACACGACCGTCGTGCCCCGCTCGCCGATGCCCGATGCCGGAGCAACAGGCGAATCATCCGGGCTAGAAACCGCCGGTCCGACGACGATACGCCTGGTCGCGCTGCTGACCTCGGACGGCCAGCGCATCGACCGCGGCGTCGTCTGGCGGATCTACCAGGAGACCGATGAGCCAGGCGGCCAGATCAAACTCGTCAGCACCAGCCGGCAAGCGGTCGCGCAGGTCGCCTTGGAGCCCGGCTCCTACATCGTCAACGCAGCATTCGGACGGGCCAACCTGACCCGGAGCATCAGCGTCGAACCCGGCGTCTCCAGCACCGAGCAGTTCGTCATCAATGCGGGAGGGCTGCGGCTGACGCCAATGATCGGCAAGAGCGCCGCACCGCCCACCGCCGTCTCCTATGACATCTACGAAGGCGAGCAGCGCCAGTCCAGCGAGCGCGTCCTCGTGATGAGCGGCGCGCGGCCCGGTCTGATCATCCGGCTCAATGCGGGCATTTATCACATCGTTTCGACCTACGGGGATGCCAACGCCAAGGTCTCCGCCGACATCACCGTCGAGGCTGGCAAATTAAGCGAGGTCGTGCTGGCGCACGCCGCTGCCAAGGTCACGTTACGGCTCGTCACCCGGCCGGGAGGCGATGCCCTGCCCGACACCCAATGGCAAATCGCCACGCAAGACGGCCACGTCGTCAAGCGCAGCGTGGGTGCCCTGCCGACGCATGTCCTGGCACCGGGCACCTACAGTGTCACAGCCAGTCACGGCGGTCGCAACTTCGACAAGCCGATCGAGGTGAAGGACGGCGAAATGGCCAAGGTCGAGTTACTGATGCGCTAGCGCTTATTCGCCGTGTCGGCTCTTCAGTGCTGGAACAGCCCCCCCTGGGTCCACCGACCCCGGCTCTGGAACCGGGAAGCCGGGCCGAGCTGGCGCGGGCGCATGCTCTGCGGTCATTCGTGGCGTCCGCCGGCGACGGCCTCAGAACTCGGTCAGAACCCAATCGGTCGGACAGCGGCTCTTTTCCATGCGGCGCTTGACGCTCTCGACCTCGGCGACTGCTTTGTCCGCCAGAAACAAGTCCCGCGCCATGTGCCAGTGCTCACAGGCCGTCGTCAGGTCCCCTTCCGACTGGCAGATATCGCCTAACTCCAGCCGGCCCCGCGCATGCACCTGCCGCTGACCGAGTTCCGTCGCGAGTGTGATGCTCCGGCGCAAGTCGGCGGCAGCGCTCATCCGATTGCCGGTGCCCACGAGGTCCAGGGCCCGCTCGAGATAGAGCGCCGGGAGTTCGGCGCGGACACCGGCCGCCTCAGCGCGCGCAATCAGGGCGTTCACATCGCGTGCGCCGGGTCGCCCGACTGGTGCGGGAGCAAGACCGCTGACCGCAACAGTTTCGACGATCGGTGCGGTGGACGCTGCGGGTTCGCGCGGTCCCCCGGCACGCTGCTCGAGCTCGATACCTATGGCCTCCGATGACCGTTCAAAGCGCCCGGGACCGGCCGACGCAGCGGCTTCCCGAGCGGCTGACGAGGCAACCTGTCCGACGTCCGTCGAGACCGGTCGAAGGCTCTGGCGTTCAGCGCCCGAAAGAGACAACACGATCACGCGGAAGACCGCGAAACCCAACGCAATCAGCGGGATTGCGAGGATTACCCAAGCGAGTTGTCCGTCGATCGCCAGCGTCGGCATCATCCGTCACTTTGTTGCACTGCACAAGAGCAAACGTTAGCGCAGCGGTGCCGCGTAGAGAAGCCCGCCGTTGAGCCAAAGTCCATTGAGGCCACGGCGCAGCTTCAGTTCGGATTTGAGCCCGAGGTTGCGCTCGAAGATTTCCGAATAATTGCCAACCTGGCGAATGACATCATAGGCCCAGGTCGCCGCCAGACCGATAGGCTGGCCGATGTTGGCCTCGGTGCCGAGCAATCGGCGGATTTCCGGTGCGCCCGACGTCGCCAGCATTTCCGCGTTGTTAGAGGTCACCGACAGCTCGTCAGCTCGGATCAGCGCCATCAGAACCCAGCGTACGATCGAGAACCACGTCTCGTCGCCCTGGCGCACCGCCGGGCCCAGCGGTTCGCCCGCCACGGTGTCTGGCAGCAGGAGATGCTCATCGCGGTCGGGTAATTGGACGCGAAGTGCGCCGAGTTGCGACATGTCCCCCGTTATCGCCGTGCAGCCACCGGCAGCGTAGGTCTGGCCAACGACATCCCAGTGATCGGCCACGATCAACTGGAACGGCATCGAGCGCTTGATGAAGTAATCGCTGACGGCTGGGACGTGGCGCGTGCCGCCGAGCACGCAGATCGAAGCCCCCGACAACTCCAGCGCGCTGAACACCGCATGGTTGCGCCGCACCATGAGCACCTGGCTCTCATGATACAGCGCGCCAGCAAAGCGCGCGCCGAGTTCCGTGTCGCGGCTCAGTGTCCAACTCGAGCCCCCGGCCAGTACATCGACACGCCCGGACAACAGGGCCCGGAAGCGCTCGGCATCGGGGAGCGGCACGAACTCGACGGCGTCTTGCGTACCCAGCACGGCCGCCGAGAGGGCGCGGCAGAAATCGGCTTCCAACCCGACGCGCTTGCCCGTCGACTCGACAAAGGAAAATCCGGGTGCGTCGGGCTGAACACCGCACAAGAGATGTCCACGGGATTTGACCGCCTCGAGGGTCGCGGCCGCGGCAGCGGGGGCCATCGAGACGACGACCACCGCCGCCACAAGTGCGGCAAGCATCCGCCGTGAAATATTGTGCGCTGCAGCACGGCTGCGCGATGCGTACATCGGCGCTGGTGACCCGTTCGCGTTCAAATCTGTCCCCCGGAGTGCGATGCCTGCGGGCGCGCGCGGCTCCCCAGCCTGCATCGCACCTCGCCCGCATCCCCTCTTCCCTCTAAGTGCGGTAACGGTCAAGGTCTTGACGACTGGGTGAATGTGGGCAAGACGCCAACGAACTGAGGCGCGAGGATCGGCCATGTCGGGAAAGTCCGAAGACGGCAAGGGCGTGTTCGCGCCGCAGACACGCATCGTTCACGCTGGTCGCAAGCCGCGACTGGCCCACGGTTTTGTCAACCCACCGGTCTATCGCGGATCGACGGTCCTCTTCGAGAGCCTCGACGCGCTGATCCGAAACGACCAGCCCTATACCTACGGCCGCCGCGGCACACCAACGACCGATTGTCTGAGCGAGGCGTTGTGCGAACTCGAAGGGGGCGCACTGACCGTGCTCACCTCCTCGGGCTTGGAGGCGGTGACACTGGCCATCCTCTCGTTCGTGGGAGCCGGTGCCCACATCCTCGTCACCGACAGCGTCTACCAGCCGACACGCCGGTTCTGCGATACGATCCTGTCTCGGCTCGGGGTGACGACTACCTATTACGATCCGACGATCGGCACCGGCATCGGCGACCTCATGACGGACAAGACCCGCATCGTCTTTACTGAAAGCCCCGGCTCGCAGACCTTCGAAATGCAGGACATTCCGGCCATCGCCAGCGTGACGCGCCCGCGCGGCGTCGTGCTCATCACGGACAATACGTGGGCGAGCCCGCTCTTCTATCGCCCGCTCGACCATGGGGTCGATGTCAGCGTGCAGGCCGCCACGAAGTACATCGTCGGACACGCCGACGCGATGCTGGGGGCTGTGACCGCCAACGAGCGGTCTGCTGCGGCCTTGCGCAAAACGCGCGACGCTTTGGGTGTGTGCCCCGGCTCGGAGGAAACCTATCTGGGGCATCGCGGCCTGCGGACGCTCGCCGTCAGGCTGCATCGACATCATCAGTCCGGGCTGGAGGTCGCCGCCTGGCTCCAAGCACAGCCCGGCGTCGCCCAGGTCCTGCATCCCGGATTGCCCGGCGCTCCTGGACATGACATCTGGGCGCGCGACTTCGCGGGCGCCTCAGGCCTGTTCTCGATCGTTCTGGAGCCTGGCCCGCGCGAGGCCGTCGCGGCGTTCGTCGATCACATGCGCCTGTTTGCCATGGGCTACTCGTGGGGCGGTTATGAAAGCCTCATTCTGCCCTTCGACCCCGGCAGCTACCGCACGGCGACAACTTGGCGGGCATCGGGCCCGGCATTGCGTCTCCACATCGGTCTCGAGGATGTCGGGGACTTGCAGCGCGACCTTGCCGACGGACTGGCCCGCTATCGCGACGTGTGCCGTGCCGCCTCACCGGGGGACGGACCCTCGATCGAGATGTGAGCTGCACCGCCTTCCGATCCGACTTGACACCGCCGCTGCTTCCGTGAAACTCGACAACGGTCGTCATGTATTAGAGGCGAGGGCTTTCCGTGATCCGTCTGTCCGAGACTTGGCAACGCACGCTGGTGGCGGGGCCGCTGGCGCTGCTGGCGGCCGTCGTCGTGCTGGCCACTCTGCCGCACCTCATTCCGGAAGGTGCGGGCCGCGTCGACAACCTCGTGCTGCCGGTGATCGCCTTCCCCCTCGTCTGGTCGGCCACGTTCTTCTACGCCTGCATTGCCGACAACATATCCCGCGCGGCCGCGGTGCTGGCCGGCCTGACCGCGGCCGGGCTCGGCGTCATCGCCCACTCGCTCGCGCTGATCTGACTGGAGACGTCGCCCATGAGCTTCCTCGACCAGAAGAAAACCAAGCGCCTGTTCGCCATCCACGGCTGGTCGGGGATCGCGCTCGGCGTGCTGCTCTACGTCATCGTGCTGACTGGCGCGGTCGCTGTGTTCGCGCACGAGATCGGCGTCTGGTCGGTCGGCGGGGCGGCCAATGACAAGGGGCTGACCCAGCCGGTCGACCGCATCATCCGTGGGCTCGCCGACAAGGTCGACCCGAAATACCGCGACGACGTCGGTGCCTACACCGTCGAGAGCGGCGCGCTGTCGGTGTTCTTCCACACGCACGAGACGAAGCCGAACGGCGATATCGGCGACCGAGGCGTGCGCTTCCTCGTCGACCCCGCGACGGGCTCAGTATTGTCGCGCGCAGAGGGCTGGTCGAGCGACATCTACGGCCAGGATCAGGCGAGTGCGTTGAAGCGCTTCCTCATCGACCTGCACGTCCAGCTCTACTTGCCCTCGCCATGGGGGCTGATTCTGACCGGCATCTTGGGGCTTGCCATGATGGTGGCGGCAACCTCCGGCCTCATCATGCACCGACACATCCTGAAGGACATCTTCGTGGCCCCGCGCCCCGGCAACCTACTGCTGCACGCCCGCGACCGGCACGTGCTCGCCGGCACTTGGGGTCTGCCGTTCGCCTTCCTGCTCGCCTTCACCGGCTCATTCCTGTCGTTCGCGTTCACGATCGGCATGCCGATCGTTTCGATGAGCGCGTTCGGCGGCGACAAGATGCTCGTCGGCGAGATCCTGGGCGGGCATGCGCAGACGGAGGACAAGACGCCCGCCGTCGTAACGAACCTCGACGCCGTACTCGCCGATGGGCAACAACGCGCCGGCTCCGCGCCGACCTACATTCACGTCGGCCACTGGGGCCGCGCCGACGCCAAGGTGGGCGTCTGGTTCGAGCCGCCGGCCGGTGACCTCGGCTTCCTGCAACTCGGCTTCAACGGCGTGAGTGGTGCCTTTGAGGGGCAGAAGCCGCGCGTCGGCTCCAAGCCGTCGTTCGGTGCCACCGCCTCTTCGGTCCTGACGGCGCTGCACTACGGGTTGTTTGCCGGGCTTCTTTCCAAGATCATCTGGCTGTCGCTGGGCCTGGCGTCCTGCTACGTCATCCTCACGGGCATGGTGATGTGGTTCACCCGCCGCCGAGAGGACCCGGCCTGGGCACCGTGGACGCGCATGGTCCCGGCCATCGGCTATGGACTGCCGCTGGCCATGCTTGTCTCGGCGCACTTCTACTTCCAGGCGATCGGCCGCTCCGATACCGCAACCTGGACGCCGTGGGGCTTTGCGCTCGCCACTCTCGCCGTCATCGCAGCGGCTGTCGCGATGTCCGATAGGGTCGAGTTGACGCGCCGGCTCGTGCTGGCGACCGCCATCTCGGCGGGGCTCCTTCCGCTCGCCCGCATGATGGCGGGCGGACGCTCGTGGGGCGAGGCTGTCGCAATCGGCGAGCCGGTCGTCGTGTCGATCGACCTTCTCCTGTTGATCGCCGCCGCCGCGCTTACGTGGCATTGGAAGGGGTCACCGCAGCCGCAGTGGCTGCGCCGCCGTCTCGCCGCGGCAGCCCAACCGGAGCCGGCCGAATGAACGCCAATCTGGCCTCAGTTATCGCCATCGTCGTCTCGCTCACGGGTATCCTGCTTCTCGCCTTCGAAAACCCCAAGCGCCGTCGCGCTTTCGGCCTGCCGCCGCACAACTCGGCGACGCTTTGGCGCGCCGCCTGGATCCTGATCCTGCTGCCGCCGCTCTATCTTTTGGCCCGCCAGGAGACCGCGCCACTCATGATGTGGCTCGGCGCGCTGTCGGTCGCCGGATGGGTGGTCGCCATGCGCCGGCCCAAGTCGGCTCCGCAGTCGGCCGAAGGCACCAACCGGCCTCTCACGACCATGACGGCCTGGCTGGCACGAAGGGGACGGGCGGTGGCGAAGCGGTCATGAGCGGCGGCACTGGGTTCCGCCCCGCCAGCGTCGCAATCTTCGACGCTGTGAAGGTCCACCGAAACACGGGCAGGAATTTGGGCTTGGGACGCCACTGGCCCAGGCGGTTCAAACCGAAGGCCGCGGCACGGCCGCAGGTCGCACTTTCGGTACCGTATTGGCGATCCCGGCAGGATTCGAACCTGCGACCCTCTGCTTAGAAGGCAGATGCTCTATCCGACTGAGCTACGGGACCACGTCGGGTGGCATAACACGCCAAAGCCTGAAAATCACGACGCCCACGCGGACTGTCCCATCCCGGCCAGCGGTCTGACAACAACAGGCGGCTTGCAGGGGCATGATGTCGGTTGACCGCCGTCACATGGTCGCTGGTGCGGACAGCGCCGGCGACCTCGCCGATCGGCGTCGAGCGCTCAGTGCGTCCAGCGACCGATGCGCCCGAACTTGAAATTGTCGGAGTATGACTTTTTGACCGGGGCCCGCTCCATCGGCTCGACGACCCGGTAGGCCAGCCCTTTGCGCTCGGCGTACGCGATGGCGTCCTCGCGCGTGTCGAATTCGAGCCTGATTTGAGAGGTGGTGTCGGTGCTCGATGTCCAACCCATCAAAGGCTCGACCTCGCGAGCACTCTGTGGCTCATATTCCAGCACCCACTCTTTGGTGCGGGCCCGACCTGACTGCATCGCGGTTTTGGCCGGCTTGAATATCCGCACGCCCATCGCTTGGACCTCTTTGCTCGCTACCACCCGTGCATGCCGTCGCGCCGGCACGCTGACACAGCAGTGGACATGGCAACGCCTACTACAGCGCAAGTCATTGAAAGTGAATGGTCGGGGCAGAGGGATTCGAACTCTCGACTTCCTGCTCCCAAAGCAGGCGCTCTACCAGGCTGAGCTATGCCCCGATGTCCATGTCTTCATGCGGTCCGATCGGACAACGCCGCTCGCCGAGAGCTTGGTGGGCGCTGCCGCTTCGACGCGAGCCGCATGTGCCCTGTGTCTCTGCCGCCGTCTGGCCGGCAGGTCAAGCTGCAAAACTCGGGTTGCCGTGACAATCGCGGATGGGTGTCGTTCCGTCAGCGGGCCGCAAAGTGGGCATGCTCGACCTGATCGCCCGGCGCAATGCCCAGCCTGGCCGCTTCGCCAGCGGCAATCTCGAGAACAGCGGTGACCGCTCCACCGGATGCGATAATGCGTTCCGACATGGGTTCGGTGTGCGCCTCGACGCGATGGACACGCCCGTCGGCACGGATGAAGATCATATCCAGCGAGATCACAGTGTTGCGCATCCACATCGTCACTTCGTCGGGACCGTCGTAGGGAAACAGCATGCCCTGCCCGGCTGGCAACACACGGCGGTACATGAGACCCAGCGACTTTTCCCGCGCCGTGCGGGCAACCTCGACATCGAACACCCGTTCGCCGGCCACCGTCCTGATCACGACGCGCTCGCGAGCCATTCCGGCTGCTGGCGCTTCCGCCCAAGCGGCTTGGGTCAGCACCAAAGCCAATGCTCCCGCCACCATGGCCGCAACGGCGCCGCGTGCCAGGCTGACGAGCCTGCGCGACATGACAAGGGCCGCCAACGCGGCAGCCCTCTTTCCTTGGATGGGTTCAGCACACACGTCGCACATGTGGTCCTGGTGCTGCGCGCCGCCGGCCTCAATGCGAGGCGGGATAGCCGCTTTGTGGTCCGTCGGGACGGAGTTCAGCCGCCATGCAGCCTTTTTCACCATACCCATAGCGAACCTGTACCGCCTGTCCTGGGCGCAACTCGGTAAACCCGAACCTGCGCAAGGTCTCCATGTGCGTGAAGATATCGGGCGTGCCCTCGCCTCGCGTCAAGAACCCGAATCCGCGAACACGATTGAACCACTTGCAAACCGCGCGCTCCCACTCGCTCTCAGGCTGCACGATCACGTGCGTGCGCTGAGGAAGCTCCGAAGGGTGGATGGCGGTGCTCTCGTCCATCGAGAGGATGCGGAAGGCCTGCATGCCTTTGGGCCGCTTCATCACCTGACAGTGGATCCGCGCCCCTTCGTAGGCCGTTTGATATCCACCGGCACGCAGCGCTGTGACATGCAGCAACACGTCTTCAAGGCCGTTGTCGGGCACAATAAACCCGTAACCCTTTGAAGTATCAAACCACTTGATCTGCCCCGCAATCTCGAAGACCTCTTGTCCGGCCTCCTTCAGATTTTCCATGGCCTCCTGAGGCGACAGCTCCAGGAAATGAGGATCATTGGGGAACTTAGAACTTGGCATATCGCGTACCCCCGCATAACGCCAATTTTTCACCATCGAGCTCGACTCGAGCCCGCACCCGGCACGCTGACGCCAGTCGAAATGCCCTCTCTCAGGAGACCTCGGCGAGTGCGGGGGGAACATAGCAAAAATAGGCGGTTCGGCTAGTCCCCGTCGGTGGCATGTGCGGCGACCAAGCCCACTAGACAGCTCACTTACAATGGTATCTTCGCGCATTTATATCGTTGTTTTTATTATTTTTTATTTATCTCTCGCTTGGCTAATAAGTCTCGTCAGAAAAGTGTCTTGCACGGCTGTGGATCAGTCCGCTGTGGAGGTAGAATTCGCCCGGGGCGGATGCCGAATCTGTTGCTACTGATTCGTTCTGGAATGCCGATTCTGGGTGCCGCGCCCGACTGGGGCAAGGGCCGCGCCGGAAGGAACGGTCCACGGCTTTTCCCCATCTCGGGCCGCCTGCGTCGGACATGCGCGCGCAGAGTTTCTACTTTTCGTCCTCTTGACAGGCCCATCATGCGCTGAAACGGCGTGCGGACCCGCGGTCGCAACCGGCATCGCCGACGCGATGCTGGAAACCGGCTGACAATGATGCGACACAGGCGCGAGGCGGGACTTGGGCTGGTTCGTTTCGTGACACCGCCAGCAGGCGGGCGGTCCACGTCTCGACCGCCACCTGCCAAGCCGACCCGCCACTACGACGACACGGGAGCCCGTCCATGCGCTATCTGCACACCATGATCCGCGTGACCGACATCGAGTCGAGCCTTGCCTTTTACTGCGGCGCGCTCGGCATGCGCGAGATGCGTCGCGTCGACAATCAGCAGGGCCGCTTCACCTTGATCTTCCTGGCCGCCCCAGAGGATCGCCGGCAGGCTGCCGAAACCCAAGCCCCCTTGATCGAACTCACCTATAACTGGGACCCTGAGACCTACACCGGCG
Source organism: Hyphomicrobiaceae bacterium (assembly GCA_033765285.1). GTDB lineage: Bacteria > Pseudomonadota > Alphaproteobacteria > Rhizobiales > Hyphomicrobiaceae > Filomicrobium. The sequence goes on from JANRIE010000045.1 coordinate 128,259, forward strand.
GCCGCAACTTCGGCCATCTGGCCTACGAGGTCGATGACATCTACGAGACCTGCCGCGGGTTGATCGAAAAGGGCGTCACTCTCAACCGGCCGCCCCGCGACGGGCGTATGGCGTTCGTCAGGTCGCCCGACAACATCTCGATCGAACTCCTGCAGAAAGGCCCGTCACTCGCGGCGGTCGAGCCGTGGATCTCGATGCCCAACATCGGCTCGTGGTGACAAGCACCCCAGACGACGCGCGCCCCCTGCTGGTGGTCGTCGGCGCAGGGCCCGCAGGGCTGATGGCCGCCGAGATTGCGGCACGGGATGGCTGCCGGGTCGTCGTTATCGACCAGATGGCCGCGCCGGGTCGCAAACTGCTGATGGCCGGTCGTGGCGGGCTGAACCTGACGCATTCCGAGCCGCTGGCTGCCTTTCTCTCCCGCTATGGTGCCGCCAGCGACCGGCTCGCTCCGCTCGTCACAGCCTTTGATCCCGCCACGCTCACGGCCTGGGCGGAAGCGCTCGGACAGGAGACGTTCGTCGGGTCGAGTGGTCGCGTGTTTCCCAAGGCGATGAAGGCCTCGCCCCTGCTCCGGGCCTGGCTGCGGCGGCTCGCCGATCTTGGCGTGACGTTTCGCTTCAAGACGCGCTTTTGCGGGTTCTGCGCCGAAGGCCGACTGATGCTCTCGGCTGACGCGGCCGACCCCGCGCCATGTACCGCCGACGCCGTAATTCTGGCCCTCGGTGGGGCCAGTTGGCCGCGACTGGGATCTGATGGTGCCTGGGTTCAAGGGCTGGCTGCCGCAGGCGTCTCCATCGCGCCGCTGGCACCCTACAATGCAGGGGTGCACATCACCTGGTCGGCGCACCTGACCGAGCGGCTTGACGGCAGCCCCTTGAAGCGGATCGCGCTTCGGGTCGGTGGCGTCGAGGTCCGCGGCGAGGCCGTCATCACCCGCACCGGACTGGAAGGCGGCGTGGCCTATGCCCTCAATGGCGCGATCCTGGCCGGGCTTGCGGACTCGGGAGGCGAGCCCGTCGAAATGCGGGTCGATCTCAGGCCGGATCTGTCGCCCGAACGGCTGACTGGCGAACTGTCACAGCCGCGTGGACGGCAGTCCATGGCGGCTTTTCTGAAGCGGCGCGCTGGCCTTTCTTCTGCGGCAGTCGGCGTTCTCCGCGAGCCGGGCGGCGGCCGGTTGCCAGACACGCCCGCAGAATTGGCCGCCCTGATCAAGGGCGTCCCCTTGGCGGTGACGGGGCTTGCCGGTCTTGCACGCGCCATATCCTCGCGTGGCGGCGTTCGATGGGACGGGATCGACGACACCTTGATGCTGGTGTCGCTGCCCGGCGTCTTCGTTGCCGGTGAAATGATCGACTGGGAGGCCCCGACCGGCGGCTACCTGTTGCAGGCTGTCCTGGCCACCGGCGCACACGCCGGACGCCAGGCTACGCGTTGGCTTACTGCGCGCCCGGCGCACGTCAAGCGGGCTGGGCCCGGATCAGAGTTGTTATAGCGTTACACCCCGAGCCCGTCGCGAATCAGACCTGAATTCGCCGCCGCTTCGCATGATGAAACATCGTAACAGAACTGTATGTTATGACATTACGCAGGAAGATGAAATGTTGTTACTGTTATATGGTCTCAATTAGACTGTCAGAACCACTCAGCTAATGGCTACAATCAGAATTTTTACTGCATCTTCGCGCCGTTTGGGTGCTTCGGGCACTTGCAATTGGGGGGGCGAGATGCTTTATCTCTCCCAGGAAGCGAACACGACGGGCCGCACGGCGCGCCAAGCGGTAACCTGATGGGGATGCTTCAAGTCTAGAAACCAAACCCGGAGGATTACATCATGAAGATCTGGAACAAGCCGCAGGTCCGCGAGCAGAACGTCGGCCTCGAAGTCACGTCGTACCTGCCGGCCGAGATCGACATCATCTAACTGGTGTCTTGATCTGACGTCATGCTTTGCGCATGTGAAGGCGGTGGTCGACAGTTCGGCCACCGCTTTTTTGTATCTCATGACGGCCGGTACCCGCGGGTGCCGTTCCTCCGCGCTGAATGCGTGCAGGGCCACGCCAATGGGCCACCGCGGCACACCAACTCGACAATCGAACGGAACCCATGCACATCCGAATTCTCGGTGCGGCGGCTGGCGGGGGTTTCCCGCAGTGGAACTGCAACGGCAGACTGAGCGCACGTGTTCGCCGGGGCGACCCCGGCCTGAAGCCGAGAACGCAGTCGTCACTGGCTGTGTCGGCCAATGGCTCGGACTGGGTGCTGCTCAACGCGTCGCCGGACCTTCGCCAGCAGATCAACGACACGCCGGCGCTCTGGCCTGCCGCCGATGGCCCCAAGCGGGCCAGCCCCATCAAGGCTGTGGTGGTCACGAACGCCGACGTCGATCATATCATCGGCCTCGTCAACCTGCGCGAGGCGCAACCGTTTTCGATCTACGCCTCTGAGCGTGTCATGGCGACGCTCGACGCCAATTCCGTGTTCAACGTTCTGGCACGCGACAAGGTCGCACGCATCGTTCTACCGACGGATCAAGCAACCGAGTTGACCGGGGCCGGCATTGATCTCGGGCTGGCGGTCGAGGCCTTCAATGTTCCCGGCAAGGTCGCACTCTATCTGGAGGGGGCCCAGGCCGGCGGCAACTTTGGATCGCGTGAGGGCGACACGATCGGCCTGCACGTGAAAAACACGCGATCCGGCAAAAGCTTCTTCTACGTTCCAGGGTGTGCCGAAGTCGATCCGCCGCTCGCAAGCCGGTTGAAGGGGGCCGACCTGCTGTTCTTCGACGGCACCCTGTTCACCGACGACGAGATGCTGACGCAAGGTCTTCTCAATAAAACTGGCAAGCGCATGGGACATATCTCAGTATCGGGCGATGATGGCTCGATCGCTGCTTTCCGGGACCTTGGCATCTCTCGCAAGATCTATGTTCACATCAACAATTCCAACCCGATGCTGGATGACACGTCAGCGGAGCGCCGCCTCGTCGAAGCGGCTCAATGGGAAGTTGGATACGACGGGATGGAGATCAGCCTATGAGTGACAGAACACTGCGCGACGCAGAACCGCGGCCCCTGTGGACGGCGGACGAGTTCGAAGCGGCGATCCGGGCTGTCGGAGCCGAGCGGTACCACGACAAGCACCCGTTCCATCGAATGTTGCATGGCGGCGAGCTCGACAAGGGACAAGTCCAGGCCTGGGCGCTCAATCGCTACTGCTATCAGTCGGCGGTCCCTCGCAAGGACGCGGCCCTCATGGCACGCTGCCATGACCGCGAGTTGCGGCGCGAATGGATGCATCGCATGCTCGACCACGACGGAACCGGGCCCGACGAACCCGGTGGCATCGAGCGCTGGCTCGCCCTGACCGATGGGTTGGGGCTCGACCGCGCCTACGTCGTCAGCCGGCGCGGAGCCTTGCCCGCGACGAAGTTCGCCGTCGAAGCCTACGTCAATTTCGTGCGCGAAGAGCCGTTGACGATCGCCGTGGCCTCCTCGCTGACCGAGTTGTTCGCGCCCAAGATCCACAAGGAACGGATCTCGGGAATGCTGGAGGGCTATGATTTCATCGACGATACGGTGATGGCCTACTTCAAGCGCCGCCTGACGCAGGCCCCGCGGGACGCCGACTTCGCGCTCGACTATATCAAGGCCCATGCGCGGACCCGCGAAGAGCAGGAAGGGTGTGTCGACGCCGTGCGGTTCAAGTGCAACGTGCTCTGGGTGCAACTCGATGCGCTCCATCACGCCTACGTCGACGGGCACATCCCGCCGGGCGCTTTCCGGCCGGGAGAGACCAATGCCTGATCCGGGACAGCCAACGCGGCTCATTGTCGAGGGCGGCTCCGTGCTGGCTCTACCCCGACATATCAAGCTGAAGCACGATGCCGGCCGGGGGCGCTGGATCATCCTGGGCCCCGAACGGGTATATGAGCCCGACGAGACGGCTATCGAAGTCTTGAAGCTGGTCGACGGGCAACGCAGCGTTGCAGCAATCGCGCACGTTCTGGCCGCCCAGTATCAGGCCCCAGCCGATGTCATCCTGGAGGACATCACGCAGATGCTCCAGGACCTCGCCGACAAGGGAGTCGTCAGATGATGAACGACCACGCAGCGGAAACCTCAACGTCCAGCCATAGCGCGGCAATCGCCCCGTCCTGTGCCCGCGCGCCGATCGGCCTCCTGGCGGAGCTGACCCATCGCTGTCCGCTGCAATGTCCGTATTGCTCCAATCCTGTCGATCTGGAGCGGGCCAATACCGAACTCAGTACCGCAGACTGGGTGTCGGTCATGCGACAGGCCGGTGAACTCGGGATCTTGCAGATCCATCTGTCAGGTGGCGAGCCGACCGCGCGCAAGGATCTCGAGGAGATCATCGCCGCTGCCGCCAAAGCCGGTCTTTATACGAACCTCATCACGGCCGGCGTTCTGCTGACCCGGGAACGGCTCGAAAAACTGAAGGACGCCGGCCTCGACCACGTTCAGTTGTCGATCCAGGACGTCGATCCCGAGAACGCCGACCGCATCGCCGCCTACAAGGGTGGAGCCGTCAAGAAGCGGGAGGTCGCCCGCTGGGTCCGCGAACTCGACATGCCGCTCACCATCAACGCGCCGCTGCACCGTCAGAACATCTCCAACCTGCCCGCGATCATCGACTACGCCGTGGAGGTGGGCGCGGGGCGGCTCGAGGTGGCGCATGTTCAATACTATGCGTGGGCGCTGAAAAACCGCGCCGCCCTGATGCCGACGCGCGAGGAGTTCATGGGTACGGCGGCCATCGTGGACGCGGCGCGCGAGCGCTTGAAGGGTATCCTGGCCTTCGACTTCGTGGTTCCAGATTACTACGCCAAGTATCCAAAGCCCTGCATGGGCGGCTGGGGACGCGGGATCATCAATATCACGCCCTCAGGCAAGGTGCTTCCATGCCACGCGGCCGAATCGCTGCCCGGCCTGACGTTCGATAGCGTCCGCGACCGTCCTCTCGCCGACATCTGGCTCAACGGGCAGGCGTTCCAGGCCTACCGGGGCACCGAGTGGATGAAAGAGCCCTGCAAGTCCTGTCCCCGCAAGGATATCGACTATGGCGGCTGCCGGTGCCAGGCCTTCGCCCTCACTGGGGATGCCGCGAACACGGACCCCGCTTGCTCCTTGTCACCGCTGCATGCCGAGTGGGCCAAGGTCGCCGACGTGGAATCGCACAAAACCGCACCGGACTTCGTCTATAGGCGCATGGGTGGGGCCAAGGAGAGTGCGAAGGAGCCTCAAGACGCCTGAGCCGAGGACGCCGCAGCGATCCGGTCGAAAAATCTGCGCGTACATTTGGGTACGATGTGCGACGCGGTTTTTCCCCGGACATCTCCGTTCAGGGTTCACCCCCCACTTGCCTCATCGGCAGGGTTCGGAGCAAGAGTCCGGGCGGCGAATAGGCCAACGAACTCCATGGGCCATGGCGGGTCGTGCATCCGGCCTGTGGCGCACACCCCAAGCTCGCAACGATCAAGCATCGGGTGCGCTGCGGTCGTGTCCCGTCTCAGAGGTTCGCTCGTGACCCAGCCGCAGTTGGTGGCGAACTTCTGAAGCATCACACTAGGGCATGTTCACGCACGATACATAAAGGGCTTGCAACGATAGGGGGCGATCCTGATAGTCGCGCCCGCGGCACTCAGAACCCACCTCACGAGGGAGAACGTCTTCAATGCTCAGGAAAGTTTTGGCACTTGCAATGATCCTCGCTGCCCCGTCCCTGGCCCACGCCCAGGACGCTGAAGCTGGCAAGGACGTCTTCAAGAAGTGCCGCGCCTGTCACGCTGTCGGCCCCGACGCCAAGAACAAGGTCGGTCCGCAACTCAATGGCATCGTTGGCCGCGCGGCCGGGACGGTCGATGGCTTCGCGTATTCCGAGGCCATGAAAAACTCCGGCAAGACCTGGGACGAAGCCACTCTCAGCGCCTACCTCGCTGACCCCAAGGGGTACATCCCCGGCAACAAGATGGTTTTCGCAGGCCTCAAGGACGAGACCGACCGCAAGAACCTGATCGCCTATCTCGCAACCAACAAGTGACGCGGCAACACAGCGTCAATGGTTGAAGCCGCCGCGATGGGTTGACCCCGTCGCGGCGGTTTGTTTTTCGGTTTGGCGGTTTACGCCCCGATTGGGACAACGCCCGTCCGGTCGATCTCGGCCAGCCAATCGCGGACAGCTCGCCCCTCGAGACACAGGTCGGGGGCGACGTCGGCGAGCGGAGCCAGAACGAAGGCGCGCACGGTTATGTGGGGATGCGGCAGCGTGAGGTCGGCTGTCGCCATGCTGGTCTGTCCGTGCGCGAGAACGTCAAGGTCGATGATGCGTGGGCCCCATTTTTCGGCGCGGACCCGACCCATCTCAGTCTCGGTTGCAAGACACCGCTCAAGAAGCGCGTGTGGACCAAGCGTCGTTTCGACCCGCGCGCAGGCGTTCAGAAACCAATCCTGGTCGGTCTTGCCCCAGGGCGGGGTCTGGTAATACCGCGAAACCGCGCGCACGCTGATCTCACCGCTGCGGGTCAGTAAGCGGAGCGCCCGCGTCAGATGGGCGGCCTTGTCACCGATATTTGAGCCGAGAGCGACGATGGCCTCACCCTCGGCCAGCACATCTTCGCCGCACGGGGCGGCGTGCGGTCGTCCGTCATCATGCGGTGCGCCCATCGCCAAGGCTCAATCGTACTTGATATAGGCAAAGCGCAAGTCGCTCTCGGGCGTGCCTTCCAGCGAACCACCTTCCTTGCCGGGCTGCCAGCCCACCACGTCCTCGATCTTGCGGGCCAGTTCCAGGTCCTTCATCGTGATGCCCTTGGCCGAATGCGTCATCAGACGGACCTCGACCCAGGCGTAGGACGCCGTCAAATCAGGGTGGTGCCAAGCCGCTTCGGCGAGATGACCGACCGTCGCGATCACCATCAAGGTCCCTTTCCAACTCGCCGTCTTGTAGGTGCGGCGGACCCATCCGTCCTCCAGCTTCCAGCTTGGCAGGTTGGTGGCGAGCCACGCCGTGACCTCGGCCTCGGGCAGTGCGGTCTCTCTTTCGGCCATGGTCGCCTCTCCTTTTCCGGGCTGGCGTGGACAGTGGGCGCGGGCCTGCTAAACACTCTGGCTCGTCAAACACGCTAGAGTGTGTCGCTGCGCCCAAGCCGCGATCCTGAACGATAGCGCCTTGGACCTTGGTACTGCAAACCGTCTTCGCCCGTTCCTGTCGCTATCAGAGGACCGATGCCTACAGCAAGTCCCGCTGCCGTGGTGATCCGCGCGCCCGCCCGCCTGCACCTGGGGTTTCTCGATCTCCATGGCGGGCTCGGGCGTCGATTCGGCTCGCTCGGGCTTGCCATCGACGAGCCGGCGACCGAAGTCACGATGCGGTGCTCCACGGCCGACAGCGTCGATGGAGACGAGCAGGCGAGGGCCCTGCGGGCACTCGTCAGCTACAAGGCCGCGCTCGGCATCGAACTGCCCGTCCACCTCGGCGTCCGGCATGCCATTCCCGCCCACGCCGGCCTCGGCTCGGGAACACAGCTCGCGCTTGCCGTGGGGACGGGCCTGGCCACACTGGTCGGACACCGGATCGGCGCCGTGGCGCTGGCGGAAATCTCCGAGCGGGGTGCCAGATCGGCCATCGGGATGGCAACGTTCGCCAGCGGCGGCTTCGTCGTCGACGGCGGTCGTGCCGAAGGCGGGCCCTCGGCACCTGTCATCGCGCGTCTGGACTTTCCACCGTCCTGGCGCATTCTGCTGGTGCTCGATCCCAATGCAGCCGGCGTCCACGGCGACCGCGAGGTCGAAGCCTTCCGCACGCTGCCGCCGATGAGTGAACGCGCCAGCGCGCATCTCAGCCGCCTGACACTGATGCGGCTGTTGCCGGGCCTGGCCGAAGCCGACCTCATGGCCTTTGGCAGCGCATTGACCGAGATTCAGGAGATGACCGGCGACCACTTCGCGCCCGCGCAAGGTGGCCGGTGGGCCAGCCCGAATGTCGGCGGGATGGTGGCCCGATTAGCGGCCGCGGGGGCTGTCGGACTGGGCCAAAGCTCCTGGGGGCCCACAGGATTTGCCTTTGTCGACAGCCTGGAGTCCGCCCAGCGCCTCTATCAATCGTTCGCCCAAGTCGCTAAACGCGAGGGGCTCGAACTCAAAATCGTGAGCGGGCGCAATCACGGTGCCAGCATCGAGTTGCTGAATTCGTGAGCTGCGTCGGGCGGGATCTTTGCGGCAGACCCGCATCGGTATTCGCCGGTCGCAACGTCACTTGTGTCGCGCATCGGAAGTTTGGTACCCGTTCGCGGCAGGGCGCTGAACCGACGATCAGATGCATAGACGACACGAGAGCCATGGAGTTGCTGGTGTTTCTCATGGTTCGGCCCGTGCCTCTGACGAGGACCGCAACGGGACGTGACGGTCTGAGCCGCAACACCAGTGCGACGAACATCGCGGTCGGCATATATCCCGGTCCTGCCGGCACCTAACCGAGCGCAAGGGCCGATTGGAAGTTGCCGGCTGCGAGACGAACCCAGACGACCGGACAATCAAGAACAAACACGCGCAAACACGAGCAAAGGAAATGCCAATGAGCGAGGCTACGCCGATCCTGCACATGCTGGCACCGCAGAAGCACATGAGCCCGTTCGACGTGAATATGGCCGCGGATGCCGGTTTCAAAGTCATCGTGCCCTACATCAACGTCGAACTCACCGAGGTGCGTGGGCTCATCCAGGACGCAATCTTTTCGCGGCCGCCGGAGTATGGGGCCAATACGGGCTTCTTCATCGGCGGCAAGGACGCGCTGCTCGCCCTCGACATGATGAAGGCGGCCAAGGAGGCCATGGTTCCGCCGTTCGAGCTGTCCGTCTTCGCCGATCCTGCAGGCTCGTTCACGACGGCTGCGGCCATGGTCGCCTGCGTCGAGAAGGTCATGAAGGACCGCTTCCAGAAGGGTTGGGCAGGTACAAAGGTTGCCGTGTTCGGGGCAACCGGTGTCGTCGGCTTTGCCTCCGCGGTCATTGCCGCGCTCGAGGGTGCCGAAGTCGACATGATCGCCCACCGAGGCATCGAGCGCGTCGTCAAGACGGCCCAGGCCGCCAAGGAACGCTTCGGCGTCGACTTGCGCCCCGTCCCGGGCGAGACGCCGGAGCAGAAGGCCGAGATCGTGGGCCGCGCCGAGATCGTGTTCGCAGCGGCGGCCGCTGGCGTTCAAATCCTGTCCAATGCCGACATGATGGCGGCCCGCAACCTGCTCGTAACGGCCGATGTCAACGCCGTGCCGCCTCCAGGCGTCGAGGGCATGGGCCTGTTCATGAATGGCGAGCTGCTGCCCGGCTGCAAGACTACGCTCGGGGTCGGACCGCTGGCCATCGGCGACATCAAGTACAAAACCGAGTCCGGCCTGTTCAAGCAGATGATTGCCTCCGACAAGCCGCTCTACCTCGACTTCCGCGAGGCGTTCGCCTTAGCGCGCTCGTTGGTCGCTTGACGGGCGAGGCCATCCTCATCGCCGCACTGTCCGGGAGGGCGCTTGCCGCGTCCGCCCGGCGCGCGGGCTTTGTTCCTCTCGTGATCGACGCCTACGGCGATGTCGACACCCACGCACTTGCGGCAGCCGTCCAAGTGTGTCCATCGGGGCGTGGGGGGTTGAGCCGGACCGGACTTTTCACGGCCGCGGACGCCATCGCGGCCAATTGGACCGTCGCTGGATTGGTCCTGGGCACAGGCTTCGAGGCCAGGCCGGCGCTGATCGACCGGCTGGCCAGCCGGTACGGTCCGCTGCTGGGATGTGACGGGGGCCGCGTGCGGCGATCAAAGGACCCTACTGATTTCTTCGCGGTCCTCGCCGAACTCGGGATCGTGCACCCTGAAACGCGACCAGATCGGCCGGACGCGCCTACCGGCTGGTTGTCGAAGCGGGTCGGCGGATGCGGTGGCGGCCATGTGCGCCGTCTTGTGGGTGCGGGACGGGCGCGGCCGGGGCGCTACTATCAGCGCGAGGTGCCCGGCACGGCGCTCTCGGTCATGGGACTGATCGGCCGGACCGGACCCGCGTTCGCGTTCACCACGTCCTGGACCGCCCCGGCCGAGGGGGCACCATTTCGCTATGGCGGTAGCGCCAGCGTCGACGTCGTCGATCCTGACCTGGAAGCGCGGCTCATCGACGGTGTCCTGGCCGTGAGCAAGGCGCTCGGGCTCGTCGGCCTCGTCTCATTCGACTTCATCGTCGATGCGTCACAGGAGGCTTTTCTGCTCGAGGTCAATCCGCGCCCCGGGGCGACGCTCGACATCCTGGATGATGCCGCCGGCACCCTGTTTTCCGCGCACGTCGCCGCCTGCCGCGGGCAGGATGCCGTCGGCATGGTGGCACGCTCCTGGTCACCGAAGCCGCGGGCGGCTGCCTATCTTTACGCTGATCGCGGACCGCTCACCGTGCCGGTTGTCGACTGGCCCGACTGGGTCAGCGACCGGCCGCAGCCCGGCCTCGTGCTGCCGGCCGGTGCGCCGGTTTGCACCGTTCACGCCGAGGGCCGCTCGGCGGCCGACGCTTATGCTCTCTGCGGCGACCGGCTCGCTCGGCTCGCCGCCCGTCTCGCTCCCACGACCCATTGAGACCAGACAAAAAAGGACACGCACCATGCAGACCTCCGACACGGCGACCGTCAGCGTCAACGCGCGCGCTGGTGCCATCGTCGACCAGATCATCGCCAATGCCGGTGCCTACCGCGCCAGCGTTTCCCTCGGTCAGGCCGGCGAAACCCTCATCGACTGTGGGGCCGCGGCGCAGGGCTCGCTCGCGCTCGGCAGGCTGCTCGGCGAAATATGCATGGGGGGATTGGGCTCGGTCGCGATCACTGCGGCCTCGCCCCTGGCGTCTTGGCCGCTCGGCGTGATGGTCCATTCGACGAGCCCGGTCATCTCGTGTCTGGGCAGCCAATATGCCGGCTGGACGATCGCCGACGAGGCAACGGGCTTTTTTGCGCTCGGGTCCGGCCCAGCGCGCGCGCTTTCGCGTGTCGAGAAGCTCTATGACGAGCTCGGCTATGCCGACCGCCACCATCGCGGCTTCCTGGTCATCGAGGGCGACAAGGCCCCGCCGACGACCGTCGTCCGGAGCGTCGCCGAGGCTTGCGGGATCCTGCCCTCGAACCTGACGATCCTGTTTGCCCCCACCGGCAGTCTGGCGGGGACCGTGCAGATCGCCGCCCGCGTGCTGGAAGTCGCCTTGCACAAGGCGCACGAGTTGCATTTCCCGCTCCACCAGATCGTCGATGGCTACGGCTCCGCCCCGATCGCCCCTCCGATCCCTGATTTCATCAAGGCCATGGGACGCACCAACGACGCCATCATCTATGGCGGCAAGATCCAACTCTTCGTGACAGGGACCGACGACGCGGCCGAAGCCCTGGCCAACGCGCTGCCGTCGGAGAAATCCACATCGTACGGCCGGCCCTTCGCCGAGACATTTGCAGCCGTTGGCGGAGACTTCTACAAGATCGACCCCATGCTGTTCTCGCCAGCCGTCGTCACCGTCTCGAACCTCGATACAGGTCGCTCGTTCCATGCTGGCAAGCTCGCCCCCGACACCGTCGACGCCAGTTTCCGCTGAGGCCGGCAGGGTGGCGAGCCGGCCCATGCGCATCCTCATTTTCGTCGAGGAGAACGGTGGAGACTGGCACGCCATGCGCCTCAAGCGCGCTTTGCTGGCGCGCGGGGCGGACGTGACCGTGTCCTGCTTGAAGGCCTGCGCGTTCGATACCCGCGCCGCAGGCGGCCTGGATATCCCTGGCTGTCCGGACGGGTTGCCCGACGGCGTCTTCGTGCGATCCATATCGGCGGGGTCGCTGGAGGAGATCACCTTCCGATTGGGCATCCTGCATGCGCTTGAAGCGTGCGGAGTGCGGGTATGGAACGGGCCCCGCGCCATCGAGCGCTGCGTCGACAAGTCGACAGCGACGTTCCTGCTCCAGCGGGCTGGCCTGCCGGTGCCCCAGACGCGCACGGTGGAGGGCCGCGCGCGTGCTCTTGCCGGTCTGGAGGGCCGGTCGATGCCCATCGTCGTGAAGCCTCTGTTCGGTTCACAAGGCAACGGCGTCCGCCGCATCGACTCCCCGGACGATCTGCCGGAGCCGGATGCGCTCGGCGGCGTGTACTACCTGCAGGAATACTTGCGCGATCCGGCCGCCCACGCGCACGAGGACTGGCGGATATTCGTATCGGCCGGACGTGTCCTGTCAGCCATGATCCGCCGCAGCGCAGACTGGATCACCAACGTGCACCAGGGAGCCGAGCCGGCACCGCTCATTCCCGATGCCGATGCCACGCGACTGGCTTTGCTGGCGACGGCGGCCGTCGGGGCCGATTATGCGGGCGTCGACCTCATTTGCGCGGCCGACGGGCGGCTTCTCGTCCTCGAAATCAACTCCAATCCCGCCTGGAAGGGGCTGCAAAGCGTCACCGCAACCGACATCGCCACAGCGCTTGCCGAGGACTTTCTGGCGGCCGTCCGCGCAGGGGCACGGGCATGACGGATACCGATACCGACGTCGATGCCGCCATTGCGGACGCCTTTCGCGCCGCATGCCGTGCGGAACTGGAGGCCCTGAAGCCCGGGAACGTGAGCTTTTCGGCGGCTGGTCACGGCATGGAGGCGGCCCACTTCATCGCAGCCGCCGACGCCGCCGCGCCTCATGTCGTCGATCGCGACAAAGGGGTCGGCCAACGGATTCTCGCCGCAGTCAGCGCCAGCCTCGCGGCTACACAGTGCAACACCAATCTCGGCATCATCCTGCTCTGCGTTCCGCTCGCGGCGGCGGCGCAGCAGCCTGTACCGGCCGCGCCTCACGGCCTTGGCCGGGCCTCGGCGCTGGAGGCGCGCCTGGCGGCCGTGCTCGAAGCGCTCGATCAGGGCGACGCGGAGGCCGTCTTCCGGGCGATCCAGCACGCCAATCCGGGCGGGCTCGGCGCGGCAGCAACGGCGGATGTACGCGAACCAGCCAGCATCGGCCTGAGGGATGCTATGGCGCTGGCTGCCGACCGCGACCGCATCGCGCGGGCCTACGTCACGGGCTTTTCTGATCTGTTCGACATTGCACTGCCTGCCCTCAAGGCCGCTCGTGCCATCGCGGAAACGCCCGAACTCGCCATCACGACCCTGCACATGTGCCTGCTGGCAAGTTTTCCCGACACCCACATCGCCCGCAAGCATGGGGCCGCCACCGCCGATGCGGTGATGCATGAAGCGCTCAGTCACAGGGCGCTGTGGCTGCCGGTCGTGCGCCCCGAGACCCTCGATCCGCTCGCCCGCCTCGACGCCTCGCTGAAAGCGAGGCAGATCAACCCGGGCACGACCGCCGACCTTGTTGTCGCCACCTTGTTCGCCGAACGGCTCGACCTGCCTTTTGCCGGGACACCACCGCCGTTTGAGGCTTGTCTAAAGTAGAAGCCTCAGGCTAATTACGCGCGGCGCACATGCGCGTCGCTATCTGGCCAACCGGTTCGGGGGACTACCACCCCGTTCGCTGCCAACTGGGATAGTCACGGTTCGGGCGAGACCAGGGTGGCCGGGGCATCAGCTCCGTTCTGCCGTGGGCTCATGTCTTCACGCATTGGGAGGAATTCCTGATATGGCCAAGATCAACAAGGTTATGGTCGGCGAGTCGCTCGTCGGTGACGGTAACGAGGTTGCACACATCGACCTCATCATCGGGCCGCGCGGCTCGGCCGCCGAGACCGCTTTCTGCAACGCGCTCACGAACAACAAGGATGGCTTCACGACGCTGCTCGCCGTGATCGCGCCAAACCTGCCCTGCAAGCCCAACACGATCCTGTACAACAAGGTCACCATCAAGGACGCCCGTCAGGCCGTTCAGATGTTCGGGCCGGCCCAGTACGGCGTTGCCAAGGCCGTGCAGGATTGCGTTGCCGAGGGCACGATCCCGGCTGACGAGGCCGACGACCTGTACGTCGCCGTCGGCGTCTTCATCCACTGGGAAGCCGCTGACGACGCCAAGATCCAGGACTACAACTACCGCGCCACCAAGGAAGCTCTCGAGCGCGCCATCGCCGGCAAGCCGACCGCTGCCGAGGCCACCGCTCAGCGCAACACCGCCAAGCATCCGTTCGGTGCCAATTCTTGAAGCGGAAACCATCCGGAGCAGGACAATAAAAGCCCGCCGATGAAAGCGGGTCTGCTCCAGCGATTGGGACGACTGCTGTCAGGGCGGTGGTCCGGCTGAAGGGCACCAGTGCAAGCTGGAGGCCCACCGCTCCAAGCGGTTCAACACCGGATCGTGCGCTCTGTCGAATAAGCAAGACCCTTCGGCCGACCGGTCCCCCAGCCGGTCGGCCTTTTCAATTTTGCCACCTCATGGCCACGAGCGTGACAGATCGGCTGCCGTCAGCCGGCCATCGTGGAGTGCCGTGGCGACCAGTGCCCCGGCGGCACCTGCTGCCGCCAGCCGTCGCAGATCGCTGCCGCCACGTACGCCTCCCGCCGCGAGAACCGCGCGCCCGTTGGCCTTGGCGACGACCTCGGACACCCGATCGACGTCCGGACCGGCCGCTCCGCCGACCCGGGCCAACGTCATGACGATCACGGTCGCCGGCCACAGCGACGGGTCTTCGAACAGTTCACTCGGTCCAAGCTGCGCGCCACCACGATCATCGAGCGAGAGCACCCAAGGCCTTCCGATCGAGCCAAGTTCGAGGGGATCGCCCCAGCTCTCGCTGCCGATCACGGGCAGAATCGCCGGCGTGCCCGCAAGTCTCTCCACGTCGCCCGGACGCGTGGCCCCCTCGTCGATCATCACGGTCAGATCCGGGAATGCCGCCATAATGTCGTGGGCGATACGACGGCCCGCCCCCCGCTCGCCACGCTCGATGCCATCGAGGTCGGCGATATACAGGTGACGGAACCCGGCCCACAGCCGCAAGAGACCGCGGGCGACATCAACAGGGTCGCACGAGTCCGGCGCAAGCGGCGTTACGATCGGCCGGTAGCGCGTTCGGTCGCCCGCGACGGCATGAACGACGCGCCCCTGTCGAATGTCGAGAACCGGGATGATATGCATGGGCCAAGCCTATCGTCTTCACTCCGGCTTCGCGAGGCATCAGACCGCGCTTTTTGTCGGCGCTTCGGATGCCCACCGTGCATCCGCGCTCTATGCTGGCGCTTCGGATGCCCACCCTGCATCCGCGCTTGCGCCAGCCGAACTCCCACTCTCCCCGCTGTGAGCCGGTCACACCCTTTAGGACGAACCCCATGACCCTGACCGCAGGCCTGGATGTCGGAGGCGCGCATCTCAAGATCGCGCTCGTCCAACACGGTCACCCAATTTCTGTCGCGCAGGTCCTCTGCCCGCTCTGGCAGGGGCTCGACAAGCTCGACGCCGCACTGGCGCAGGCCGCGCCCATGCTTGCAGGCGCGCAGCGGTTCGCCGTCACCATGACGGGTGAACTCTCCGACCTGTTCGACAGCCGCGCGCACGGCGTGGCTAGTCTCGTCGACCGGCTCGGTGGGGTGCTCGCCGCACCCGTCTCGTTCTACATGGGGCCGCGCGGCTTCGGCGACCCCGACCAGGCCAAGGCCAACGCGCGCGATGTGGGGTCAGCCAACTTCCTCGCCACCGCTGCCGTCGTCGGGCACCATTGCCGGCAAGCGCTGCTGATCGACTTCGGCTCGACCACAGCCGACATCATTCCGGTTTGCGATGGGCAACCGGCGGCGCGTGGGCTGACGGACGCCGAGCGGCAGGCGACGGGTGAACTGGTCTATACGGGGCTGACGCGGACGGCCGTCATGGGTGTCGCCAGCCACGCCCCGTTCCGCGGACTGTCGGTCGGGCTCGCCCGGGAATACCTGGCTACCATGGCCGACGTCCGGCGGATCCTAGGCCACGACCTTGACGGCATCGACCTGCACGCCACGGCCGACGGACGCGGTAAATCGTTGCCCGAGTGCACGGCGCGGCTTGCGCGCATGCTCGGTCGCGATGCCAATGACGGGACGGCCGATGACTGGCAGGCGGCGGCGGCACACATACGGGAAGTCCAACTCCGCTCCCTGCACGACGCCGCGGCCCTCGTTGCCACACACGCCCGCCTTCCGTTCCGGTCGCCGGTCGTGGCCGTGACCGCAGGCATCGGCGCAGGCGAGGCGGCCGCCGTCACGCGACGGCTGGGGCTTGCCGCCACGCCGTTCGGCATGCTGATCGGACTGTCGGGTGACGTGGCGCTGGCGGCCACGCATCATGCGCCGGCCGTTGCTGTGGCACTCCTGGCGGCTGAAGTGTCTTGAGGATCAGCCGAACACGCGCGGACGCGTTGTGGAGGCCGGCTCGTGGCTCTCGGGGTGAGACAGACGCGCAACGATGCCCATGAGGTTGAATCGGAGGTCGTTGATCTCCTCCTCGCTCATGGCGAGGCGGCAGACCACATGTTCGCGGGCTTCGGCGGCGGCCCCGCGCAGCCGGAAACCCGCCTCGGTCAAGCTGACGATGACCTGGCGCTCATCGGTGCTGCCGCGGGCTCGTGTCACGATGCCCAGTGCTTCCAGGCGCTTCAACAGCGGCGTCAAGGTCCCGCTGTCCAGCATCAAGCGATCGCCGATCGCGCTGACCGACAGGCCATCCTGCTCCCACAGGACGAGCAGCACGAGATACTGGGGATGGGTCAGGCCCAGGGCCGCCAGACGCTCGCGATAAGTGCGGCTGATGGCGCGTGCGGCGGCTTGCAGAGCAAAGCAAAGCTGATTGTCGAGGTGGAGGAACGCGGCGTCGTCTGCGCTGTCCCCGATGGCCTGCCGCTCGCTCACGTCATCCCCCCTGTCCTTGCGATCGCTATGTGCGAACCACCCGATGGGGCGACATGGGTTGTCGAAACGGAGAGCGCAACCCCACAGCTGCAGCGGAACGCGCAGGATCGCATCGGGTTCCATCAGTGGAAAATCTCGCATCGACGCGTCGTGCGTTGTGACGGCATCGCGTCGTTGGCTCGGGAGCTGCCGCAACCGGAACGCTAGGCGCGTGCCGGCGCTGCCGACGCCTTGCCCCCCGCCGTGCCTCCTGTGGCATCTTGCGGCTTTTCGCTCGCGTGGTGATGGTCGTTGAGGGCCGCCAGCAGCGGTGTCAGTCCCTCGGCCTGCTCTAGGCGGTAGATCTCGACATCGCGGATCGCCGCATCGCTCCAATCGGCGATATCGAGAGCACGCTCGGCTTTCGAGAGCAGGCCATGATTGCGCACGGGCTCGGCCGAGCGGATGCGCTTCATCTTGGCTTCGTCGAGTGTGATATCCGTCTTCCCGTCCTGGCGCATTTTTTCCAGCGCGATCAGCCGTTCCTTGCGGATGTCGGTCAGGTCGGTGTTGCTGCCGCCCTGTTCCTGGCGGCGCAGCCAGAACAGCTCCCACTTGGTCGGCCAGCGGACGAGTCCCAAGTCGTCGAAGACGCCCGCGAGTTGGTTCATGGCAAGGCCACGCGCGCACTCCTTGGGGTCGTCCGGATCGCAACTCGCCAGGTTCGGCGTGACGAAATAAGACGCCTTGTTGTGGTAGATGAAATGGCGGCGCACCCACTCGATGTCTGTATCGGGCGCGCGATCGAGTGCCGTTTGCATCGCCTTGCGGATTTGCAGGATGAGGCCAGTGCTCGGCTGGTGGCGCACAGGGGGCGTCGCCGGCGGATTCAACACCGTGAGCACGAACAGACCAAGGTCGATCCCAATCGCCGCGATCAGAGCGATGACATCGCGGCCCGTGATCGGCTCGCCGGTCGCGGTGGCCCCTTCGGGCGGCTTGCCGCCGGTCATTACGTATTGCAGCCCACTCGCCATGTAGACGCCCATGTTCGCCCACAAATTCTTGATGGCGACTGCGACGCCGGCCGGCCCCTCGGTGAACGCGGCCTCGCGGAGCAGCAGAACCGCGGGCTGGGCGGCCTGCTCGGCAGCTTGACGCAGGCGCTGACCCAGCGTCGGATCATAACATGAGAACCCGGGCTTGCCCGGCTCGACGCCGACGGCCGCGGCCAGGGCGCGCATCTCGGATGCGGTCGACTGGCCCAGTTCGTTCGATCGCGCAGCGATGGAGCGGGCGTTGCCGCGGATGAGGCCCGCGCGCGCCTCGAAGCTCTTCTGGCGCTCCTCGACCGTCGCCCCGGTGAGACCTTCGGCTGCCTGCTTCAATTCCGCGATGTCGCGCTGAACCGGTACGACCCAGGACTGTTCGACGCCGTCGCGCAGCGAGCGGATCTGATCGCGAACCGTCGCACGCGCGTTGTACAGGGGACCTCGGCCGGCCCCAGAGGCGACGCCGCAGCTTCCCCCGCTCGTCTCCTCGCGGTTCATCTGGCTTTCCGACCAGGTCACCACGCTATCGAGCTGAGCCTTCACCGCTTCGATGCGTGCCGCGACGACCGCGGACGCATCCCGCGCGTCCTCCTGGAGACCCGACAGGCTGGAGCGGGTCGCCTCCTCGCCGGCGATCAGGCTCCACCAGAACCCGTAGCCGAACCCAACCGACCAGACAGCCAGGAATGCATAGAGCACGCCGGTCAGGATGCGTTCGCTCCATTTCCGGCCCGCGCCGAATGTTTCGCGCAGGGCCAGCCACATCAGGAAGGTCAGGGCGACGACGATGGCAATGACCAGGATTTCATTGGTCACCGACAAACCGCCGACGATTTCGCGACCGCTCGCGGGGCCCGAACTCGACAGGCCGACGATGAAGTCGTTCATGCCCGCCCAGGTGGCGTAACCCGAGATGACGAGAAGCATCAGCGAGGCGAGACCGATCAACGAATTGCGGCCGAACATGTAGTCGATCGCCCGGGCGATGGGGCTCGGGCCCCCGCTGCTCATCTCGGCCATGACGCATATCCCCTGCACGCTACGACGAACGGTCCGCGCTCGTCCGCGCGCCCTTCGCTATCCCACCTACCGCAAACGCACTGCGTTGTCGCCCTTCCGACACACCTCGTCACGGACGAGGCAGACGGCCGTGGCGGCCCGGTCACGCGGCGGGGCTACCAGGCCAGTCCGGCCTGTGCCGCAACGGGACGGCCGTGGTGCGTGGGAAAAAGGTCCTGCAGCGCGCCGGTCGTCAGGGCCTCGCCGGATGCCAGATGCACGGCGCTGGCAATGTAGACCGCCTTCAGGCCATTCGACACGGCCCCCGCGATATCCGTCCGGATACCATCGCCGATGGCCAGCGTGCGCGAGCGGGCGACCGAGCAGCCCTTCATTTCGGCGAGGGCGGCGAATGCCATGTCGTAGATCGGCGTATGCGGCTTGCCGGCATAAGAAACCCGGCCGCCGATGTGCTCATATGCCTGCGCGAGGCCGCCGGCGCACCAGATGATCCGGCCGTCGCGCTCCACCATCAGGTCCGGGTTGGCGCAGATCATCGGTATCCCGCGGGCGGCGAAACCGGCAAGCTGGCCGGCATAATCCTCGGGGCTCTCGGTCGCGTCGTCGAAGAGGCCGGTGCAGACGATCGCCTCGGCGTTCGCGGCCGCGGTCATGGTGACCGGAAGGCCTTCGAAAATTGGCCGGTCGCGCTCGGGGCCCAGATGAAAGACGTGCGCACCGCCGAGCTTGGAGATGAGGACGCGTGTGGCGTCGCCCGACGAGACGATCCCATCATAGGCCTCGCGCGCTACCCCGATCTGGTCCAGTTGGGCCGCGACACCGGCCGCACGTCGCGGCGAGTTCGACAAGAGCAACACGAGGCCGCCTTGGCTGCGAAACATCCGGCAGGCGTCCACCGCATCCGGATAAGGCCGGACCCCGTTGTGCATCACGCCCCAGATGTCGACCAGCCACGCCTCCGTATCGAGTGCGATCGGCTCGATCGAGCGCAGGATCGGGATCGGCTGCGGGGGCGGGCGCAGGGACATCTGGCTTCGTCCGTTCGTTGGGCTGTGACTACGGCAGGGTGACCCCTAGCCGGCGCAAATGACACCAGCACCAGCCCGCCGGCAAGCGCATCTGAGCCGTCTCGCGCAAACCTATGGGATTTGCCCCATCGCGGTGGTGATCCTGCCAGCGTCAGGCGGCGACCGTGCCGTGGCTCTCGACCGGTTCCGGCTTGACCGGGCGTGGCGCGCCAAACAGCAGGCCCTGGCCGAACAGCACGCCGAAGCCGAGGACGCGGGCGGCGACCGCCTCGTCGTCGATATGGCCGACGATCGTGGCAAGGCCGATGCTGGCGAGATGGCGTGTGAGGTCGGATGCCGGGATCACCGCCTGCCCGAGCGGCAGTCCCTCCAGGAACACCTCTGCGTCGAGCTTGACGAAGTCGAAGCCCCGCCCCTTCAAATCCTCGAAGTCCATGTCGAGGTCGGTGACCGCTCCGATGCCGAAGCGAAATCCCAGATCGGCGAGGTCGGCCAGCGTTGACCACTGGCGCTCGCCGAAGCCACGCACGTCGGCTTGCACGAACGTCATGACGAGTTGACCCGCGAAAGTCTCGCGCTGGCGGTAGGCGTCGGCCACCTCGACGAGAAACGGGCCGTCGGCGATGGCCCGTCCACTGATGGGGGAGAACAACTGGTCCTGGCGGCCGCGGGCTTCCAGCCGAATCGCGAGTTGGGCCGTCCGCGCGATGCCGGCCGCCTCGACGCGCGGCAGCAGGCTCGTCGCGCTGGCATCATCGGCGGTGGAGGCAAGGGCGATGGGCTCGCCATCGGCATCGCGCAGGCGCAGTGACACCTCGAAATGTCGCGGGCGATGGCTGCCGAGTTCCAGGATCGGCTGGAGGAAGAGGTCGACGCGACCGTCCGAAAGCGCCTCGCTGATCCGGGTGGCGAGATCGGGACTGGCGGCGGCTCCGGCGGACATGGGCTGATCGCCGGCGCACTCCAGAGGTGCCGGGGGTAGCGGTTTGGCCTTGGCAGAACCGTTGTCGTCGCCTGAACGCATGGTGCCGGCAGCGATGCGCAGGGCGTCGATCGAACGGCCGATCGCGCGCTCGGGTGAGGGCGGGACCGTCGCGCCGCGCTGCACGTTGGCCTCGGCCGCATTCACCTCGTCGGCCAGCTTGCGGATCAGAGCCTGCAACATTTCCACGTCGGCCTCGCGCGGGGAAACGAAAGGCGTCGCTGCCGCCGGGGCGGCGGCGGCGTTGGGACCAGACGTCACGGCGCGGACGTCACGTGCCAAGCTAACAGGGACATGTGGAACCGCGCCAGGTCGGGGTTGGCCGGCGTCGGCCGGGTGTCCTTGGCCGGCTGTGGTCGCGATTGGTCGGCGCGACATCGCGGAACCCGGCAGCAAGGGCGGAGCTTCCGGCCGGACCGGTTCGGCCGAGCCGAGCGGCCTCGCCCCCTGACGGTTCGACTGCAGCCCGGCGCGGCCGGCGACCCCTGCGGCTGCGCGGCGACGAACCACGGCATGCATCGCCAGCAAGACGAAATAGAGTGCGAGCGCCGACATGGTGGCGACCCAGAAGTCGAGACCGAGTTGCTGTGTCAAAGCCGTAGCCACGGCAAGCGTGGCGAATGCCATGGCGCAGAGGACGAAGACCTCAGCCACAGACCCTCCGTAGGCACCGCTCCTGCCGGGTGCAGCAAAATGACCGTTCATGGCTCGAGATCCTTCGCAAGGCGATGCGCAGTGCTGGACGATGCGCTGTTCTGGTGCGCGAATCGACCTGTCGTCGCTTTGAGACTCCTCAGCCATGCCGGCCTGAGCAACCGGTGCCGCCTGCCTTGTCACCAGGAAACGCGAAACAGCCCAACCGCGCCGAACCGGCGTTGCCCATCGGCACCGGTTGCGGGTTCAGCAAACGGCCGAGATGGCACGGCCGAGCCGGGCGCGGATGTCATCGAGGTCATTGGACGTGGCGATGAGTGGCGGGGCCAGAATGACCGTATCGGCGACGACTCGGACGTAAAGGTCGCAGTCATGGAACGCGCGCGCCATCAGCTCATAGCCCCGCGTGCCCATGCCGTCCTTGCCCGCCTCGAGGTCGATGCCGCACATCAGGCCGATCGGTCGGATATCGAGCACGGCCGGATGGCGGCGCAAGCTCAGCATCATTTGCGCGAACTCTTCCTCGAGGCCGTTGGCCCGCTCGAACAGGCCCTCGTCGCGGTAGACGTCGAGGGTGGCCAGTGCGGCGGCCACGCCAAGCGGATGACCTGAATAGGTGTAGCCGTGGTAAAACTCCGGCAGGTGGCGCGGGCCGCGCATGAGCGCTTCATGAATGCCGGCGCGAACAATGGTCCCCGAAAGCGGGACCGCCCCGTTGGTGACGCCTTTGGCGAATGCGATCATGTCGGGGACGAAGCCGTAGCGCTCGGCGGCGAACGCGTAGCCGAGGCGGCCGAACGCCGTGATGACCTCGTCGAGGATGAGCAGGATACCGTGGCGCGCTGTGATCTCACGGATGCGCTCCAGGTACTCTTTCGGCGGCGGCAGGCAGCCCGTGGAGCCGGCCACCGGCTCGATGACGACGGCGGCAATGCTCGACGCATCGTGAAGCGCGATCACCCGCTCGAGTTCATCGGCCAGTTCACAGCCCCACTCCGGCTCCCCGACCGAAAACGCCTGCCGGCCGCGATCATAGGTGGTACGCAGATGGTCGGCATCGTGCAGCACCGCCCCGAAGGCTTTGCGGTTGGCCGGGATGCCGCCCACGGACAGTCCGGCGAGGCTGACCCCATGATAGCCGCGCTCGCGACCGACGAACCGCGTCCGGCTGCCCTCGCCACGGCTCTTGTGATAGGCGAGCGCAATCTTCATGGCGGTCTCCACGGCCTCGCTGCCCGAGCAGGCGAAGAACACGTGATCGAGATCGCCGGGGGCGAGTGCGGCCAGGCGCTCGGCCAGCCGGAAGACGTCGGGATGTCCGAACTGAAAGGCCGGGGCATAGTCCAGGCGACTTGCCGCCGCCGCGATGGCCGCGACGATGGGTTCCCGGCAGTGTCCGGCGTTGACGCAATACAGGCCCGAGGTGGCGTCGAGGACCGTGCGGCCGTCGTTGGTCCGGTACTGGAGGCCGCTGGCACCGACGATCATCCGGGGGCGGCGGCGAAATTCGCGGTTGGCCGTGAACGGCATCCAATAGGCGTCTGAGAGGTCGGCGTCGTCCATATCGGTCCGTCGAGACTGACTGAAACCGCTCGAGCCGCGGTCGGAGCTTGGCCATCCAGCCTAACAGCAGCGCAATCCGCCTGCCAAGCGCGGCATGTCCGGGAGGCACTCTCCCATCGTTGTGTGCCGCCGCAATGCGGCCACGGCGGGGCCGTGCACCCTCCCGAATCTGCAGCGCATTTATCTCTCGTTAGGCGAATCGGCGTGGTATCATCCTGGCCTGGGCGCCTCGCAGTCCCGGCGTACTCGAGAGGAGCAAGGCCCGATGCTGATGCGTGTCGCAGACGAGTTGCGTCTTGGCGCAGTCTATCCCGAACTGGCCGGTATCCGCGTCCTGGTCAGCGGCCTGACGCAGCGGGCAGGGGTCGATATCGCAAGGGTTTTTGCCGAACATCACGCCCGGCTGATCCTGCGCATCGCCGAGAACTCCGACGAACTGGACGCCCTGGTCGCGATCCTGTCGGAGAGCGCGACCGAGCTCGCCGTCTTCTCAGATGACGTGGCCACCGGTGCCGATGCGGCCGTCGATTTCGCCAAGCACGACGCGCAGCGCACGTTCGGCGGGCTCGAGGTCGCCATCAACGTCATCGAGATCGACAGCGGCGAACTCAGCCTCGCGGGAGCGTCCGGCGAGGTCGAAGACCTCGTTTCGGCAAAGCTTCTGGCCGCAACGCTGGCGGGGCGGGTGATCGCCAACCGCATGCGGCTGACCCACACGCAGGGGCTCGTGCTCACCGTCGTCCTGGCGGCCAAGCCGGAGACAGCCAGCCAAGCCGCTGTCCTCGCCGTGGTGCGAGCGACATTGGCGGCGATCACCAGGGGAGAGGCTGAGACCTGGGCGGACCAGGCGATCCGCTTCAACGCCGTCGCCCCCATCGAAACGACCGGGACGGGCGGCTTTGTGCTCGCCGGGGAGGCCGACGTGGCCGCCCTCGCTCTGTATCTGGCGAGCCGGAAGGGCCGCGGGCTGTCTGGCCATGTGTTCGACGCAACCGGCGTTTCCCAGCGCCGCTGATCACACGAGGGCGGGTCCCGACCTCGCCGTCAGGGTACGGCCGCCCCTGCCCCCGGCGGCTTCCCCCCCATTCCTGGAATCCGCCGTTTGGGCTGAATCAGGATGGCCAAGAACGCGGAGAGGGCGATCAAGGCCAGCACCGTCAGCGTCATGACCGTGGCTCCCGCGCCGGCATAGCGCGCGAAGTAGTCGATGATCGTATTGTAGTTCGATATGGCCAACGCCGATGCGATGACGCCGGCGATACGCCCGACGGTCTCCACGTCCTTATCGGTATCGCGGAAGAAGAAGAAGAGCAGCAGCAGCGCCCAGGCGGCGAACGCCACCAGCAGGGGCCAGGACAACGCGCGATAGAAACTGTCGACATTCGTGCCGTAGAGCAGGCCCGAGGATTGCAGAAAGGCCAGGTTCATCACCGGCATGAACAGCATCGAAAACGCACCGATCAAGACGCCGCGCTCGATCTGGGGGATCCGCGAGGCGTAGTGCTCGGACAGGCCATGGCGGCGCGCGGCAAGTAGCAGGCCGATCACCATCACCACGAGCAGGAAGAATATCTTGAGCGGCAGCAAGACGTTATGGACCCTTGCCGTCAGTGAGCCATTGCCGGGGACTTCGTACATGGCACTGATCGCCTCGCCGAAGCGCTTCTGCGCCGCGCAGCAGGTTTCGGCGTCGACCAAGGTGCGCGTAATGAAACAATAGCGGCGAGCCAGGTCGTTGGGCGGGGTCTCGACCAGCGGATCGCGCTCGCAGTTGCGCACGAATTGCGCCATGCCGGTGCGGTCCTGACTGCGCGCACGGACGTCGGCGAGCGCGGCCAGTACGGGCACGCGGGCGCAGGACTGCTTGCCGGCAAAGCAGCCCACTGGGTCGCCTTCGTCCTTGGCCAATGCGTCAGGCTTGACCTCCCAGATCGAGCGCAGCTTTCCCGACGTCAACGCTTGCGACAGCAGCACGGAAGCCGCCGCCAGCACGACGAAGCCGACCACGAAGCGCAGCCGTCCGTACGGCACATGACGCCAGTACATGTCGGTGAAGGCCGACGACGGCACGTAGAAGGCGAACAGGGCGAGCAGGCCGAAGACCGGAAAGAAGATGAACAGATGGCTGTAGAAGGTCGCCATGGCGAACCAGTCAGCCCCGCCAAGCGTATGGCCGAACTCGTAATACAGCGCTGCCGTCGTCGCGATGAACGACAGGCCCAGAACCGTGAATATCGCGGCGACGAAAAGTCTGGCTTCGAGCTTCATCTCCGCCTCCCCGGCTTTGGCCACGATGCTGCGTGTAAGGAAGCGCTTCGGACACCGGCTGACAAGTGTTATCCGGGGCGTGGGACGATGCCAGCTGGCAACAGAGGCAGACGGGTCGCAGTCGGCCGCTCGTGCAGAGCCCCACCCCGCGGCGAGCCGCTCGCCACCAAAAAGGAGTTCGGGACCTATGACCCGCAGTGCTTTTCTGATGCGGATCGGTGCCATCCTGGTGGCGGCCGCGCTGACCGCACTGTGCCTTCGCCTCGCCTTGGGTCCCCGATGGTTCGGCTTTTACGGCGTGGCGAGCGTCACGCTGATCGCGTTGCCATTCATCGCCGCCACTTTGACGGCCCGTTTCCGATTTCTCGGCCAGAGCCGGTGGCCAGTCTATCTGCTCGTCGTGCCGCTCGGGCTGGCGGCCCTCATCCAGGCAGTCTACTGGTGGGCGTTCTTCAATCTCGGCCCGTTCGGCGTGCCGCTCGGGATCGGGCGCACTTTGGGCGTGGAGCTGCTCGAGACCGGTGTTCCGCTGGTCTTGCTGGTCTGTTTTGCACTGGCCGTGTGGCTGGCCGCTCGCGGGCTGACCGGCGACCGTACCCGTCCATAGCCGTGCGTTTTCCAAACCGTGCCCTGGAAAAACTGCGGAGCACTCGCCTCCGGCCTTTCGGCCGCTCGCCCCCCGCGCCCATTTCCAATCTCGGCCTCTAAACCTCAGCTGATGGGCACGGGTGGCCATCGCGGCCCGGATGATCTAGTCTGGCGCTCGTATGGCGTTCACCTACCGGCACGATCGCTGGGGGCACGCCGTCAGAGGTTGGCAACTGTCCGGGCGCGCCGATACCGCCCAGGTGGCTCGAAAGGATTGCTTTCATGGCACTGTCAGGCCCTGTCTTCACGCTGCGTGCGGTGCTCGCCACCGCGATTGCCTGTCTGGCGATGGTCATTGCCAGCAGCGCGCCGAGCCAGGCTCGGACCCTTTCGGTAAAGCCGGCGCTCGGCCTCGAGGCGGCATCGCCGGTCGTCGAGGTGGGTCATCGCCGCTATCGACGTTACAGGGCAGCACGCCGCTACTATCCGCGCCATTACGGCTACTATCGCAGCGGCCCGCGCTATTACGATTACGGCTACGACTATGGCTATTACCGCCCCTATCGCCGGCATTACAGCGTCGTGGCACCCTTTGTGCGGGTGCGTCGCGGCTATCGCGGGCTGTACGTGCGCGCGCCGTTCGTGCGGCTTCACGTTCCCTACTGACGCTGGCCTTACCAACGCTGGCCCTGCTCACGCAACTGCCGGCACCCCGCCTCGTGGCGCATCAGGCTCGGGTGCCGTCGCAGTGCCGCATGGATATCCGGCCGCACCGTTATCCGTGCAATGTGGCCACCGCAGACGTGTGGGGTGCGCCAGCTTCCAGGGACTTTCCTGCCGGACGCAGGGCACCGCCGACATGGCTCCGGTCACGACGGGCAGACGCACCCCGTCCCGAATGCAACAGCAGGGGGCAGATGCCAACGACGGACCGGTCAAGGCTCGACATCTGCCTGTCGTAAGGGCATGGTCGGCTCCGCCGGTGATAAACTCTGACGCCAAATCGGTGACGCGAAGTTTCCAGGGAGGACTGATCATGTTCGGCCGCAGCCCCAATCCGGACGTGAAGACCGCTGATCAGGCGTCGGCTTTCACTCCTCCCACTCCGCCCGCCCCGCCGCAACCCGGCCCATCGTCGACGACGCGATCCTCACCGTCGATCATCGGCCAGGATCTGGCCATCGTCGGCCAGCAGATCACGGTCGTCTCACAGAGCCGCGTACAGATCGACGGCCAGGTTGAAGGCAACGTCAACGGCAAGGAAGTGATCGTCGGCAAGACGGGGCGCGTGACCGGCACCATCACCGCGAACGCCATCGAAGTGCAGGGGGAGGTCAATGGCGCTCTCAAGGGGGCGACTGTGACACTGCACCCCACCGCGCGTGTCGAGGGCGATATATATCACCAGACACTCGCCATCGCCGAAGGTGCGCAATTCGACGGGCGCGTCCGGCGGCCAAAGGATGCGGCAGAAATCACGCCTAACCTCGACGTCGTGTCCCTCTCCCAAAAACAGGCTGTCGCTGCGGGCTGACTCTGCGACCCCTGCACGCTGGACGTCCTGCCGACCGCGCCATGATCCCGCCATCTCGGCCGTTCGGCCGGGTCGCGCTATCTACTGCGAATGCCGAACCCGAGTTGCATATTCGCAGGAGCGCCCAACCTGAAGGCGCGGGCGGGCGCGTGTCGGGCTCATGAGGTCCGGCGCTACAGGCCGCGCCCGCTGAAGGTCGGCACGGACGACTCGCAAGCATGTCTGATGCGAATGTCCTGGCCGATGTGCTCGCAAATGCTCCGGCGCACGTTCGGGTTATTGCGGACCTCGCTGGCCGTGACGCGGGTGCCGTAGCTGCGCGCAACCTCGGCGATGTAGGCGTCTTGGCAAAATGGCGTCGACAGCAGGCTGCCACCGACCGATTGCAGTCCCCGGTCGCACTTAATCCTGGCCTCGGCGGGGTCGGCAAACTGACCGAGGGCCGTGCCCAGCGTGGCCAGCCAAAGCCAATACTTTACGGTCTGCGCTCTCATCGGCCCACCTCTGCGTGACGGCAGGTCTGCGCCCTGCCTCTTGGTTATGCCTGTCTTTGCGGCTTCTCGGCAAGGCACGGACACGTGAGGCCCTTACGCGTGAATTGGTCTCGTCCGAGCGCGTGTCCTCACACGCCGCTCCCGCCGAAAAGCACGTGAAGCGCCAGCGCCAGCCCCGCCGATACGGCGAGTGTGAGGATGATGCCCTTGTGCCAAAC
The DNA here is from genome assembly GCA_033765285.1 of Hyphomicrobiaceae bacterium. Taxonomy (GTDB): domain Bacteria; phylum Pseudomonadota; class Alphaproteobacteria; order Rhizobiales; family Hyphomicrobiaceae; genus Filomicrobium. The sequence goes on from JANRIE010000045.1 coordinate 156,463, forward strand.
GAGCAACATCAATCCGGCAAGCGCAGCAAGGCCTGCCGCGATCGGATCGAGCGTGCTCAGGACAGGGACATCTACCGCCACCGGGCCCAGGGAAAACGGGGTGAAGGTGCCAAACAACACACGCAGGCCGAACCAGACACTGAGGTTCAAAATGACGCCGACGACGGCAGCGGTCACCGCCGCGAGTGCCGCCTTGAGGCGCGGCATGTCATTCAGTCGCTCGATGAAGGGAGCGCCTGTGAAAATCCACATGAAACAAGGAACGAATGTGGCCCAGAGCGCAACAGCCGCTCCCGCCATGCCCATGGCCAGACTGTCGCCGCCTTGCCGGTAGGCCGCGACAAAGCCGACGAACTCAGTGACCAGGATCAACGGGCCGGGGGTCGTTTCGGCCAGACCCAGACCATCCAGCATCTCGCCCGCCGACAGCCAGCGGTATTGCTCGACCACCGCTTGCGCCATGTAGGCGAGCACGGCGTAGGCCCCTCCGAACGTCACGATGGCCAGCTTGGAGAAGAACAGCCCGGCCTGGCTCAGGACATGATCCGTGCCCAGCGCCAGCATCAGCGCCGCGAGCGGCAGCCACCAGATCGCCAGCCAAACCAACGCTGTCGCGGCGGCTGTCCAAACCATGACCCCTCCGCCTGCCGGCGACGCCGGGGTGGCGAGGACGTTGGCGGCGGCCGCCGGCGGCGATCGAGGTGGAACGGCCACCTGCAGCATCACGAAGCCATAGGCGGCAGCCGCCAGGATGATCAGCGGATAGGGTACGTGCAGGAAGAAGATCGCGACGAACGCCGAGGCCGCGATGACCCAGTGGGCCTGCTCCTTCAAGGCGCGCTTGGCAATGCGCAAAAGGGCCTCGACGACGATCACGAGCACGGCCGCCTTGACGCCTGTGAAAAGCGCCTCGCCGATCGGGTGGCTGCCGAAAACCGCATATAGCATCGACAGGACCAGGACGACGGCAGCCCCAGGCAGCACGAAGAACAGGCCTGCCACGAGCCCGCCCGCCAGTCCGTGCAGGCGCCAACCTGCATACGTGGCGAGTTGCATCGCCTCCGGGCCGGGCAGCAACATGCAGAAATTCAACGCCGACAGGAATGTGCGCTCATCGAGCCACTTGCGCTCATCGACCAGCACCCGGTGCATCAACGCAATCTGGCCGGCGGGGCCGCCAAAGGAAATCAGCCCGATACGCAGCCAGACCCGCGCGGCCTCGCCAAAGGACGGGGTCGGGTCGCCCTCGTTGTCGCGCACCATGTCAATCTTCCCCCAAGGCCGGCGTTGAGCGCACGGACCGGCGCGCCGCGCGGACCGTATACCAGACACGCGCACGATGCGAAGCTCATGAGTGAGCGTACGCGCCAAGACAACCAAGGTTTCAAGGCTCAATGGCATGGGAGGAGTTGCATTCTATTTCGACGCGAATTTCTCTAATCATGACTATTTTATGTTGCGCTGCAATATGGACGAATTCCCTGAACGCTCGTCATTCTTGCCATTAGATTGCGACTCGCGGTCGCGCCCAGATCACGGAGATCCTTTATTTTTTCAGCAGAATCAATGCTCACCTGCTATCTCTGAAACAAACATCACACTTAACAGCGTTGACGCTCTGAAGACGGCTGTGCACACGTCGCACCCGCCGGAACGGTCGCGGCCCCACTCGGGGTCGCATGGCCAAAATTCTATGCGGTGACAGAACAGGTTCTGGCGTTCTGCTGCGGCGTCTTCGGGGGTAACCACCCACACGACCATACTGCGCTGGCAGGTCAGGTGACCTGCGGCACTCACTCGAATTCGACCGTCAGGTGCGGGTGAATCGGTCGTGTTGCGTCGCAGCGTAAGCACCGCTCGAGATGGAGTAAAATCAATGCGGATTCTGATCGCGGCCATCGTGGCCATTTTCGCCCTCGGCACCCTGAATGCGCAGGCTGCGCAGGGCCGTGTGGGCTGCAAAGCGCCGTCATATGCCTGCAGTGCCAAGGCGCATCATGCTGACGTCAAGACGGCAAAGAAGGCGCGTCACCACGCCAAGCATTATGGTGGCCGCAAGCACCATGCCAAGGCTGTCCATGGCAACAAGCGCTACGCCAAGTCGAGTGCTCGCAAGGCAACCCGCGTCGCTGCCCGCTCGTCGGGTCGCAGCTATTCCGGCAGCCAGCTTTCGGGTAAGGCGTCCTACTACTGGCAGCCGCAGCGTGTCGCCTCTGGCGGATGGTTCAACCCGAATGCCATGACCGCCGCCCACAAGTCGCTGCCGTTCGGGACGCGTGTGTCGGTCACGAACCTCAACAACGGACGCTCGGTCGTCGTGCGCATCAATGACCGTGGGCCCTACATCGCCGGACGCATCATCGACCTGTCGAAGGCCGCCGCCTATCAGATCGGCATGCAGAAGTCGGGCGTCGTGCCGGTGCGTGTGACTGTCCTCGGCCGCGGCTGATCCGAGGCCCCCACACTTTCCCGAGCCCTGATCTGGCACAAGCCATTCTGGACGAAAGAAATCTCGCGGCAGCCCTTTGGTGGCTGCCGCGTTTTTTTGATTTCAAGCTCCCCTGCCCGATCGGTGCGTGTCGCACCAAAATCATGGACATGCTCGAACGCCGCAGCCGGTCGCCACTTGCCCGGGTGCGGGCGGAGGCAGCGGGCGTATACGTGTCGGTATCGGACCCTGCGCTGCACCGACTTGGCAGTTCACTTTGGCGGCAAAAGGCGGTATTTTCCAGCAATTGGGCGGTCGTTCCGATCCGCCGCGATTAGCCCCGTGCCTTGTCAATCCACAGGTCTCACATGGTCGAGCATTCCCCGCCCGGAGACCGGGATGCCGCGCTCGCGGTCATCCGCACGGCCATGGTCGAGAAAAAGCTGACGCAGGCTGAACTGGCCGATGCAGCCGATTGCCATGAGAAGACGGTTCAGAATCTGCTGTCGGGGCGCAGCGTGCGCGAACAGACGCTCTTTGACGTCTGCATGGTTCTGGGTCTCGACTATCGGCGGGTTCGTGAGGCCTGGGCCGGGGCGGCCACCAGTGGACCCATGGAGTTGAAGGGCGACGGCGGGCTCGTCGCGCCGGTCTACATGGGTGCCTATTCACAGGCCGCCGTCGACCACTACATCGGTACCTACGTCACCATTCGCCCGTCCTTCACCCGGACCGGACGCATCGTTGCCTTCCGCACCGAAATCCACTGGGACCCCAGTTGGCCCAGCCTCCTGTTCCAGGAGCGCGACCGGCCGGATGTCGCCTACCAGCACCGCGGCCGGATCTACGTGCCGGCGTCGTCCATGTTCATCCACCTCGTCTCGCTGACGAAGGGAGCGATGCGTATGGTGATGGTCTCTCAACTCGACCAGAACCTGCAAATGCGCGGCCTCATCACCACACTCAATCGGCAGGGAGCGATGCTGGTGCCTGTTGCGTCGCCCATCGTCTACGTCCGCGAAGATCGGCTGGAGGGGGCGCACCTGGGCGAGCTCGGACCGGAGGATGCCTGCCATGAGCCCTATCGGCGGCTGCTGGAAGACACCATCGCCGAAGGCTACGCGCGTCTCGTGGCCTGCTGAGAGAAGCGCCACGCGATCTTGCGCGACATCGCCGTTGCCGGATACGCGCCAGGATGCACCGCGTGGGCGTTACGCGCGCCGGGCGACCTTCGGCGGCTCGGTCTCTCCGTCGGTCGTCGCACCGTCACCTTTGCCCAGCCTCGGCGACAACAAGCGGTCGACGATATCGACGCTCTCGCGCCGGCCGACGTGAACGAGTGCGCGCTCGCTCCATTTGCCTGCTTCGAGGCGTCCGGCGCCAAACAGATGGCTGAGCAGGTCCGGGTCGGGCTTCACCTTGCTTTCGGGCCGCAACTGTGAGGTGTACCGACCGGCCTCGATCATGTGAAAGCGATGGCGGGCGAGCCGCTCGGTCGGGCCGTCCCGCCAGAAGCGCAGGCTGGCGCGGTGCGCCTTGCGCGCCGTCGCGATGATCTCCGCGTCGCGCAGCAGCGGCGCATTGAACGTCAGCCGGTTGGCGTGATCGGAAATCTCGCGCACCCCCGTCGGCAGTCCCGGCTTCACGATGGGGTTGATCAAGACGAGAAGCGTGTCGCGGACGGGGCTTTCGGCGGCCAAGGTGACAAGGTCCGGGTTGGAGGAGAACCCGCCATCCCAATACGCCCGGCCGTCGATCACGACCGCATGGTGCAGGGTAGGCAGGCAGGCCGAGGCCAGCAGCGTCTCGACCGTGATCTCGTCACGGCGGAAGTGGCGCGGTCGGCCCGTCGCGATGTCCGTTGCCGATATCACGAGCTCGACCGGGGAGCGTTTGCGCAACCTCTCGAAGTCGATCGTTTCGTTCAAGAGGCGGCGCAGAGGATCAAAGCCCATCGGGTTGAAATCATAGGGCGACCAGAGTGAGGCGACCTGGGCCATCGTGGGCGAGCGGCTCAGGCTGAACAGAAACGGATTGAGGCGCAGCAGATCAGGCACGCCCGCGCGCAACACTTTGTCCCAAAGATCGCGGAGCCGTGCCCGCGCCCCTTCGCGTCCGCCCTCGGCCAGTCCGTCGGCGAGCGCGACGGCGTTGATGGCCCCCGCGCTGGTGCCGCTGACCCATCCCACATCCACCGCCGCGTCTTCCAGCAAGCGGTCGAGGACACCCCACGTGAATGCCCCATGCGCGCCGCCGCCCTGCAGGGCGAGATTGACGCGCGCCGTCCGTCCATGAAGCCGCACACCCTGCCCCCGTTCTTCCGACAACAACCTTAGTTCTTCGATGAACGCGGCACCAGCACGGCGGTGGCGGCTCCATACTGTCGCGGGTCCATGCTATGTGGCTCGGCTAGAACAGTCCCCAAGTCCTGGGAGCCACGGTGCATGGGCCAGCCATTTTCGATACGCGATGCTGTCTCGGTCGCGGCCGGCAGCGTCAACGAAGACCGTGTCGGCCATGCGGGCGATATGGCCTGGGTTATCGACGGGGCGACCGACATTCTGGACGCCCCCCTCAGCCCTGGCCCGACCGATGCGGCCTGGATCGCCGAGACGGCGCACCGCCTGCTGCCGGACTTGGCCTCGCGCCTGGGGCCGGCCGCCGACCTTGCCCGCCTGCCGGCACTGCTCTGCCACCAGATCGCTAGAGCCTTCGCCAAGACCTCGACCCGTCCCCCGCGCGAGCGGTTCGAGTTTCCTAGCGCCACGCTCCTTGCTGTCCGAATTACCGCCAATCGGCTCGATTACGTCGGTGTCGGCGACTGCGCGCTGTTGCTGAAGGGTGCCGAACGCCTCACCACGCTTGGCGTTGATCTGCCCAGTTCCGGCGACAAAGCGGTCGCGGCAGCCGTCTCGGGGTTGCAGGGCGAGACACCGGACGCCCCGGCAACCGACATCCGCGCCCGACTCATCCCCTATTTGCGCTCCCGCCGCGAGGGCCTCAACCGGCCGGGCGGTTACGGCATCCTGTCGATCATTCCCCCGCCTGACGACCTCGTCGTGTCCGGCAGTCTGCCGATCCGCCCCGGCGACGATCTGCTGATCGCCACCGATGGGCTCATCCGGCTGATCGAGGTGTACCGCCGCTACGATCCGGCCGGTCTGTTGGCGAGCGCCCGGGAGCGCGGGCTCGTCGCGCTGATCGCGGACATGCGCGCGATCGAGGACCAGGATGCCAACTGCCGCCGTCATCCGCGCGCCAAGGCAAAGGACGACGCCAGCGGCGTGCTGATCGCGGTGGATTAGCTCCTTCCAACTAGGATCACCCCAGCGCCGCCGCCGTCTCATCCCCCATCAGCGCCGCCTGCCAGACGGCGATGGCTTGCCGCGTTGCGGCAACATCGTGAACGCGGACGATCTGCACGCCCTGCGCGATCGACGACAGCGCAGCCGCAAGGGAGCCGGGCACGCGGGCCTTGGGGTCGTCCACGTTGCAGAGCTGACCGATCAGCTTCTTGCGCGAAGCCCCCAGCAGCACGGGCACGCCGAGGCCGTGATACAGGCTCATGGCGGACAGCACGGCGACGTTGTGGGGCAGATGCTTGCCGAAGCCGATGCCGGGATCGACGATCAGCCGCGCCTTCGGGATGCCGGCTGCCTCGCAGGCTTGGATGCGCCGCTCCAGAAAGTCGAACACGTCGAGCACGACGTCGGAGTACTGCGGGTCGTCGTTCATCGTCTTCGGGTCGCCCTGGGCGTGCATCAGCATGACAGGCAGGCCCGTCTCGGCCGCCGTCTCCAACGCGGCCGGGTCGTGGGTCAGGGCGGAGACGTCGTTCAGGATATCGGCCCCGGCGGCAGCCGCCCGACGCATGACCTCGGCCTTGCGCGTGTCGATGGATATGAGCTTATCGGTTCGCGGACGCAGCGCCTCCAGCACCGGCAGGACGCGGCGCAGCTCTTCCTCCAGCGGGACCGTATCCGAGCCGGGCCGTGTCGACTCGCCGCCGATGTCGAGGATGTCGGCCCCCTCCTCCGCCAGTTTCAGGGCGTGATCGACCGCCGCCGTCACGCCGTCGAGGGCACCGCCGTCGGAGAAGCTGTCCGGGGTGACGTTGACGATGCCCATGATCCGCGGCCGGTCCATCGCCAGGCCGGCAATGCGCTGGCGCGGGGCCAGGATCGCCTCGAACAGGTCGGAGGCGGGCAGCGTGTGGCGACCCCACTCGCGCTCGAAGAACTCCGACAGTCCCGAGACGCGGCGCGTGACGGCGCGGCCCGTGCGTTCGACGATCTCAACCGCTGTGAAGGCGAGCGGACCGCCTGCGAGCGGCATCCCGCCCCAGATCGACTCGTCTTCGTTCAAGCGCGGCCGAACTGGCATGAAGCCCAAGGGCCGGAGGTAGATGGAGCGCTGCATGATGCCAACCCGCAATAGTTCTTACCGACCTCTCGGTAGGCCGCGCCTTCCGGCCGGCTCCCGCATCGGGTGTCGGAAGGTGCACAGAAGGTCCCGGATCGTTTCGCCCTGCGAGCGAACGGCGAAGGGCGCGTCGGGCCCCTCGCGCACCCCGACCAGGGTCTAGAGGCTGGACCCCCGCTGTCAAGTTGGATGGATTGAAACCTCTGGGTGACTCCACATCGCAACCGACCAGGGCGTCGGGTGTGTCTGCCGACGCGGGCTTGAGCGCGACCGCCCTCGTCGGGGAAGCGAGCGCGCACGAACCGCCCCCAAAATGCTTTCGGAGCCGCAAGGGCTCCGAAAGGCACGATCCTGGGGAGCGACGTCAGCCCTGGGGCTGTGGCTCCATCCCGCCGGTATCAGGCTCATCACGCGGACGGGGTACGCGGCCCGCCGTCGGCACTGCGGTCACGATGGGACCCTTGCGATCATCGTCGTCGGTACGGCGCACGATCTTCTCGCCGCGCATCAGCGCCTTGATCTCTTCGCCGGTCACCGTCTCGTACTCGAGCAGAGCCTGGGCGATCGCCTCCAGAGCATCACGCTTTTCCGTGATGATCTTGCGAGCGTCGTCGTACCCCTGGGCGACAAGGCGGCGGACTTCGGCGTCGATCTTCTGGGCGGTGGCCTCCGAGATGTTCTGATGCTTCTGCATCGACATGCCGAGGAACACTTCCTCGTTGTTCTCACCGTACATCACTGTCCCGAGTTCGTCCGAGTAGCCCATGCGCGTCACCATCGCACGCGCCATCTGGGTCGCCTGCTGGATGTCACCGGAGGCACCCGACGTGATGTTCTCCTTGCCGAACACGATCTCCTCGGCCACGCGACCGCCCATGGCCACGGCGAGCTGGGACGTATACTCGATGAATTTCATCGAATAGCGGTCACCCTCGGGAAGGAACTTCACCATGCCCAGCGCTCGCCCGCGCGGGATGATCGTCGCTTTGTGGACGGGTATCCCAGCCGGCACGCTCGAGCCGACAAGCGCGTGACCGGCCTCATGGTAGGCGGTCAGCCGCTTTTCTTCCTCGGACATTGCCATAGACTTACGCTCGGCGCCCATCATGACCTTGTCCTTGGCGTCCTCGAACTCCGTCTGGGTCACCATCCGTTTGTTGCGGCGCGCTGCGAGCAACGCAGCCTCGTTGACGAGATTGGCCAAATCAGCACCCGAAAAGCCCGGCGTGCCACGCGCGACGATGCGCGGCTCCACGTCGGGAGCCAAGGGAACCTTGCGCATGTGCACGCGCAGAATCTTCTCGCGCCCGGCGACGTCCGGGTTCGGCACGACGATCTGCCGGTCGAAGCGGCCAGGGCGCAGCAGCGCGGGATCGAGCACGTCGGGCCGGTTGGTCGCGGCGATGATGATGATGCCCTCGTTCGCCTCGAAGCCATCCATCTCGACGAGCAACTGGTTCAACGTCTGCTCGCGCTCGTCGTTGCCACCGCCGAGGCCGGCCCCACGATGGCGGCCAACGGCGTCGATTTCGTCGATGAAGATGATGCAGGGGGCGTTCTTCTTGGCCTGTTCGAACATGTCGCGGACGCGGCTGGCACCCACACCGACGAACATCTCGACGAAATCGGAGCCGGAGATGGTGAAGAACGGCACGTTCGCCTCGCCGGCGACAGCGCGCGCGATCAGTGTCTTACCCGTGCCCGGAGGGCCGACGAGCAGACAGCCGCGCGGGATACGGCCACCCAGGCGCTGGAACTTCTGTGGATCGCGCAGAAACTCGACGATCTCCTGCAGATCGGACTTGGCCTCGTCGACGCCGGCGACGTCCTCGAATGTGACGCGGCCATGCCGCTCGGTCAGCAACTTGGCGCGGCTCTTGCCGAAGCCCATGGCGCGGCCGGAGCCCGACTGCATCTGGCGCATGAAGAAAATCCACACCGCGATCAGCAGCAGCATGGGGAACCAGTTGAGCAGGACGTTCATGACGGACGGCACGTCCTCGTCGCGCGGGGCGACCTTGAAGCGCACGTTCTTTTCACGAAGGCGCTCGACAAGGCCCGGATCGTCGGGTGCGTACGTCGAGAATTGACTGCCGCCGTCCTTCAACTGGCCCATGATACGGTTGCCGGAGATCGTCGCCTCGGTGACGTTGCCAGCTTCCACGAAGCTCAGGAACTCCGAATAGGTGATTTCGTCGCCGCGGCGGCTCTGCGCTGGGTTGTTGAACAACTGGAACAGCGCGGCGAGCAGGACCAGGATGGCGATCCAGATCGCGAACTTCTGGAAGTTGGAGTTCATCTCGTTCCCTTCGTAGACCCGGGCAAGTCCGGGCGGACTTTCGATCGTCCTCGAGGCGGGCAGCGTGCGGCCCGAGCGCTATGGACGTTAAGATAGGACCGGGGTCGGCCTTTGCCAAGCGTAGCGCGCGGGTCGCCCGTGCAATACTTGCTGGCGGTCATCCTGGACCGGTCGTGGCAGCCCCGTTCTCGCGCGTCAGGCCCATTTGCCGGAATGTTCAGCACATATCATGCCAACCTTTCCATGCCGTTCATCAGTTCCAGGCCGTTCATCAGTCGCTAACCGCATATGTCGGCCGAGTTGAGGCCAGAGTCAGGCCGGCTCGTCGGTCTGCACCGCCCTGTTGCCCGTGAAGCGGGCCCCGTACATGTCACCTGCACCGTTACGATACGCACGCCAGGCCTTACCGGCTTTCAGCGTGCACCCAGGTGCCAGCAACCGGCTGTCGAGCCACGGTAGGCCGATCAGGTCTTCGCCCTCCCAAATCGCCGGCAGGACCGCCATGGCGTCCGCCCTCAGCCGCAACTCGTCGAGACCATCGACCGTCCGCTTGAGGCGCGACCAAGCCTGCGGGCCCAGAGCACGAATGATCGCGGTTCCGCTGGCCGAGCGATCCGCGCTCACCGTGAAGCGGCCCCCGTCCCAGGATATGTCCTGTCCGGGTTCGATCGTCATGACCGGCAACGCCGAAGCACCCGCCTCGCGCCAGACACTCAGGGCCCCACCGGGTTCTACGCCCCACTCGATGCGACAACCGCCAAGCGTCCAGCCGACAGCGCGCCGATGGATCACATCCTCCGCGAGCGCCTCGATCTGCGCACGTTCGGCTCGCCGTGCGGATCCACCTTGGGCGGCCAGCAGTCGCTCCAGAACACGCGCCAAGCTGGCCGGCCCGCTGGACGCCGCGAGTGCTTCGGCCGGGACTTGCGCCATCAGCCCTTGATGCCAGTCGATATTTGCCGCCAGCCAGGACACCTCGAACCGGTCGAGGGCTTGGTGCGCTTCGCGCAGACGCCGGGCGGAGCGCGCGATGGCTTCGGCGCTGACCCCGAGTTCTGCCAGCACGGTCATCGCCGTGCGCACCCTGACCCGCTCGAAGCGCGCATCGGTGTTCGTCGGGTCGTCGATGCAGGCGATCGCCCTGTCGGAGACAGTCGCCAGCAGCCGCGACTTGGGGATGTCGAGAAAGGGCCGGCAAACCTCGGCCGTGATACTGTGCGGTCGCGCAGCTGTCGCAGGTGTCGTGATGGACTGCCGTGGCCGCATGCCCGCGAGCCCCTCCAGCCCGCTGCCGCGCGCGAGCCGCATCAGGACCGTTTCGGCCTGATCGTCCCGATGATGAGCCATGACGAGACACCGCTCGACGGGGTGGTGCCGCCAGCCCATCTCCCGCGAGCGCTGGCGCTCGCCGTCCAGCACCTCCAGCATCAGGCGATGGCGCAGGCCGCGCGCCCATTCCTGGATGCCGGTCACCGGCAGGGGCTCGTCGACGGTGAGGATCAGACACGGCAAGCCGAGCTTGTCAGCCGCGTCGGCGACGAAGCGGGCCTCGGCAGCAGCCTCCGGCCGCAGACCGTGATCAATGGTCAGGACAACGATCGGACGCACGCCGCCTTCGGCGGCCAGTTGGCCGGGACTGACCGCGTTCGCATTGGGCCGGTTCGTGACCGCGGTCGGGCCGGTCGGCGGCTCCAGAGGGCGGAACGGCGCGGCCGTATCGGGTACGGCATTGTGCAGTTTGGCCGACGCCCACTCCGCCACAAGATGCATCAGCGTCATCGAATCAGGGCCGCCCGAGACGCAGAGCGCCAGTGGCTGGTTCGCGAGCGGAGCCAGCAGGCGGTCGCGCTCTTCGGGTGTGATGGCCGACGCACGGTCGCGACTGGTGGTCATGGTGACACCTCATCCCAGTCGGCGCGTCGCGTCTGGCTTGCTTCCCCGCGCGCGCGCTTCTGCCGCCCCGCTGGGGCGGGGGCGGGCCATGGCGCGGGCCTTTCGCGGCACCCCCGGTCAGCAGCCGACGCGCCGGCGCTCGCTCGCCGCGCGATTCTTCACATGCGGTGGTGCGTTCGGAAAGCGCGTGCCCAGTTCGGCAAAGGACGAGCAAGCCGCGTCCTTCTGACCCAGACGGTCAAGCGACATGGCCAGCTTCAGCAGGCTGTCGGGTGCCTTCTGGGACGTGGTGTAGCTCTGATAACCTTTCAGGAATGCACCTGCCGCGGCTTTGTACTCTCCGCGCATGTAGTGGGCCTCGCCCAGCCAGAATTGCGCGCTGCCTGCCAGCCGGTCCTTGGGAAACCGCTGCAGGAAATCGCCGAAAGCCTCCTCCGCGGCCGGGTAATCCTGCTGCAGCAGATAGCCGTAGGCCGTCTCGAACACCTGTTTCGGGTTATTGCCGTCGGCACCGGGCAGCGCCGCCAAATCCTCACGGTCATAGGAACCAGGCTCGCCCGGCTGGCGGGAGAGGAACCCTCCGATGCCGTCACGCTCGTCGCTACCCGAAGCGTCGGTCCCGGGCCTGACGATCGTCGCACCGAAGCCGCCGGCGTCGGAACGGCTCGGCGGCTCATCGAATGAGGGAGCGGCTGCGTAGGTGTCCGCGCCCGCCGGACGCCCGGCATCGCCGCGCTGCCCGCCGGATGACAACTCGCGCACTTGGCGGGTCAGAAGCTCGATCTGGGCCGTCAGCGCCTGGATCTGTGTTTCCATCCCCTCGACACGCGCCGAGTCGGCGGCACCGACGCCGCTGGCTCCCGGCGCGGCGGCGTAAGCAGGCGCTGCCGCCGGCGCGCTCGGTGCGCCCTGGCGAGCGAGGCTTTCCAGCGTGCCCATCACGACCTGCATGTCGACGATCTGCTCGGCGAGCTGCTCGACGCGCTTTTCGAGCGCAGCGGTGCTCCCCGCGCCGGCTGGCTTGGCTGCCGGCTGCTGCTGGGCGTGCGCGGGAACGGCGGCCAGACACGCGAGCGCCACTCCGGCGACTATTGGCAGATACATGGGTTTGCGCGTGAAATATTTCATCAAAGTCCCATCCGATCCCTGGCGACTGGTGCAGCCCGCATTTAGCATCCGCCACTCACCGGCGACAGAGGGCACGTGATGCAGCGCTTCGCTTATGCCGCCACACTGGCCCGACACCGGCAGTCATCGACCGAGTCGCTGTGCCCCTTCTGCCCGGCCTGTCCGGATTTCGCCGGCTACCACCCGAACGGCACTGTCCGCGATCCACTCTCGGCGGGCGGCGATCCGGAATTCCCAGGCGGGCTTGCACGGTTGCTCGGCGGCGCACGCAGAACGACGGTCACGGCCCGCCTGTTCTGTGCAGCGCATGGGCTGTCCTGGCATAACGCGATGCGATCCCGTCGCCCCAGTGCAACGGCGCTGATACGCGTCGCGGGAATGCCTTCCTCCATGAGCCGGACCCGCACAGCCTCGGCGCGGCGAGCGGCCAGCACCTGATTGTCCTCGTCAGTGCCCGGTTCGTCGGCATGACCGGCGACCAGCACGCCAACGGCCCGGCGTTCTGTAAGCCACCGCGCCTGTCGAGCAATCACGGTCCGCGCGCGTCCCCCCAGGTCAGCACTGCCGGCGCTGAAGAAGACACGATCGCCGGCATCCGATCCGAGCTGTGCACTCGCGTGGCCGTCCATTTGCGCGAGCAGCGATTCGAGCTGATCGCCCGTCTCGGCGCGGAAGGCGGGGATGGCGGCGGCTGCGTCTGGCCGATGGGACTCGACGCTGGCAGCATCGGCGGCCCCTGATCTGGTATCATCGCCGAGTGTCGCAGAGTAGTAGCGGGCAAGCTCTCGACGGGCGAGCCTGGCTTCGGGCGAATTGGGATGGGCCGCCACCAGTCGTTCCAGACGGCGCTGCGCCTCCTGGTCGCGGCCAGCATCGGCAAGTCTGCGCGCATGGGCGAGAGCCTCGGCCGGATCGGCTTCCACCAGTTGGGAATCAGCCTGCGGCACCGGATCGGCAACTTGAGCCAGAACGACGGCCGACGGACCGGTGCCCGCGCACACCCAAGCCACCAGGCTCGCGCCGGCCAATCCAATCGTTGATCGCTTGACGGTCATCTGGAGCTTATCCACGCCGGTTCCAGATACAGCGGGTCACACCTGGGCGACCAGCGGACACGCATCGGGAGCAGGCACCGGCACTCAACCCGCTATGCGACAACCTGAGGCCCGTTTGCGGCTAAAATCGGCGCGGCGGCGTGGAACGTGAGCTCGGCGCACCATCGGAGCGGACCGCACTGGACCGCCGTCGCCATGGCCCGGCCGACCGCGTCGACCTTACTCAGCCGGCCACACGACTGTTCAGGACGGTTTGAGCACGGCGATTCTGCGACCAGCACGAGATGTCATTGCACACCGCGACGGGACGCTCCTTGCCGTACGAGATGGTCCGCAGGCGTGAGCCTGTGACGCCGTTGCGGGCCAGGAATGAGCGAACCGCGGCTGCCCGGCGGGCACCCAGCGCGATATTGTATTCGCGGGTTCCCCGCTCGTCGGCGTGACCCTCGACCGTCACCGAGAACTGAGAATACTGGCGCAGCCACTGAGCCTGCTTCTGCAGGATCTGCTGAGCCTCGGGCGTCAGATCGGAGCTGTCGACCGTGAAATAGACGATATCGCCCACGTTGACGGCAAAGTCGCGTTGCGAGCCGGGAACGACCGGGCCACCCGCGCCACCGGCACCGGTCAACGAGGCATCCGGGCCGAGTTCTTTCTGGGCACAACCGGCAGCCAGCAGTGCGACCAGGGCGACGGCCAGGACGCCTGCTTTCGCGCTCAGCCTATCAAAAGTCGCCATATCTCTTCCTTCTTTTTTCCGCTGCCGAACAACCGCTGGGCTCTTGCGACATCCAAGGAGCGCTGGTCCCGCCGAGGCGGCTGCCCGACCGCCATGTGCAAGACACACGAGACTCTCACCAGCTAGCCTTAGGTGCCACATCGTGCGGAATTGTGACGAAACGGCTCGCAATTTCAATGCGGCGGGCTGGCGTTGCGCACAGCTCAATGCCTTTGGCTGGGCTTTCACCCTGGTCGTATCGTCGCGAGGGTCGCAACAGCGCAATCACTCAACGACCTGCCCGCGACCTGCTGGCCGAAAACGACCCAGCCGCGAATCGCTGAACCGTCTGATCAGACAAAAGCCAAAAACAGAACGAGCCGCACCCGCATCTCGCGAGGGCAGCTCATTCTTGTCGAAACCGTCTGTTGCCCGGAGGCAACACACCGGAAGCTCTTAGCGAGCGACCTGAACGGCCGGAACCTCAGCGCCGAGCTTCATCGGCGTGTGGGGAACCTCGCGGCGGCAAGCGCCGAGAGCGATAGCAGCAACAACAGCGAGAACGAGAGCGCCCTTCATGTGTATTCTCCTAAAATTGTCCCTTGGCCGAAGCCGATTGGTTAGCGAGCCGTCTGCACAGTAGCCGGAACGTCGGCACCGAGCTTCATCGGCGTATGCGGAACCTCACGACGGCATGCGCCGACTGCAACGGCCGCGACGACCGCCGACAGAACGATCAGCCCCTTAACACCCTGCATGGTCTTCTCTCCTGATGCTTGATCGGCACTAGCCGAATAATGGGGTACCGGCGCAGCGGGTTGCAATCAAGAACGCAGGCCGATGTTGCACTGTTTTCGGACCATCTTGATGCGAAAATACCACTGCGTGTTCATTGTCCCTCAGCGATCGCCCCACACCATTCGGTGACGGCAAAACCCACTGAAGTTACGCCACTTTCGGCTCATCGGGAGTGCCGCAGCCTTGACCATATGAAGCACCGAAGCCGGTTAAATCCACGTTAAGACGCGGCGCATTATGGCTCAATTGAGCAAAGGCGACCAAGCGGGGTCGGAGGCAAATGCGGGCGTTTCGACGACCTGTTCGTTGTACCCGGTGATGTCGACCGAATAGATTCGGGCACCCGTTCCCTCGCCGCCCTGGCTCTCCCGGAAGAACATCAGAACGCGACCGTTGGGTGCCCACGTCGGCCCTTCGTTGTGGAAGCCCTCTGAAAGGATGCGCTCGCCGGAGCCGTCGGGACGCATGACACCGATCAGAAACCGGCCCAGGAGCTGCTTGGTGAAGGCGATGTAATCCCCGCGCGGCGACCATACGGGCGTCGAATAGCGGCCATTGCCGAAGCTGATCCGGCGCGGGTCGGAACCGTCGGCGTTCATGACGTAAAGCTGCTGGGTTCCCTCGCGGTCGCTTTCGAAGACGATGCGGTTGCCGTCGGGTGCGTAGCTCGGGCCCGTGTCGATGGCCCCGTCGAGGTTGGTCAACTGACGGGTCTGGCGCGACTCGAGGTCCATCTCGAAGATCGACGAGCCGCCGCCCTGTTGCAGGCTCATGATGATGCGGCGGCCATCGGGCGAAAACCGGGGGGCGAAGGTCATGCCGGGGAACGCGCCGACGACCTGTTTCTCGCCCGTGTCGAGGTTCATCATGTAGACGCGCGGGTCACCCTCGGCGTAGCTCATATAGGCGATTTCCTGGCGCGTCGGCGAGAAGCGCGGGGTCAGCACCAAGTCGCGTCCGGAGGACAACACGCGCACGTTCTGCCCGTCCTGGTCCATAATGGCCAGGCGTTTCACTCGCTGCTTCTTCGACCCGGTTTCGTCGATGAACACGACACGGCTGTCGAAATAGCCGGTTTCACCCGTCAGCTTCTGGTAGATTTGATCGGAAATGATGTGGCCGATGCGACGCCAGTTGGCGGCCGCCGTCGTGAAGCGCTGGCCGGCGAGCTGGCGGCCAGTGGCCACGTCCCAGAGTCGAAATTCGGCCGACAGCTTGCCTTCGCCGCCACCGACGATGCGGCCCACGACGAGAGCGTCGGACCGGATGGCTCGCCAGTCGGGAAACCGCGGCGGCTTGTTCGGGTCGGTGATGACCTCGAGGAACGAGCCGGAATCGAGCGGATCGAACAGCCCCGAACGGCGCAGATTCGCCTCGATGATTGCGGAGACGTCGGCGGCGAGCTTCAAGTCGTCGCCCGTAAACTGCGTGACGGCAATGGGGATCGGCGCGATGGTCGCCTGCCGCTGGGTGCCTCGCAGGCCGCCTTCGTCATCCTGGGCGCGTGCGGTGGCCGCAGTGAGCACCACGGCCAGGACCCCCAGAAGGAGCCCGGCGGCGGCCATGCAGGCCCGGGCAGCGTGACCGGACCGCTCCAGGACGGTGGTGGTGCCGGCCACAGGGGTGTTCTGCCTCATTGTCCAGGTCTCCATGGTCCAGATCTCCATGCTGCCCGGGTCTCCAGGCTCGGTCTGCGGACGGGTGCGCCGTGCCCACGTCGTCGCACGCCGGATGATACACGCAGGATGCTCTCTACGCGCACAACGGGACAGTTCTGTGATGGCGGGCCGGCCTGCGCCGCGCCGGGTCGCCGGCGCCGGTGCGCGTCACGGCTTGAACGGCCAGAGAATCTCCTGCCAGCTCTCGTAGAGCCGCACCGGCAGAGAAAACGGACTTGCGCACCGCACCGCCGCAACCGCCGCGCGGCCACTTTCACTGCCGGCGGCAGCCCCGGCCACAACCGCTGGCGATCCGACGAGGCTGCCGCTGCGGTCGAGCCGCCAGCGCAGCATGACCGGCTCGGCATTTCGCGGAGCCTTCCAGCAAGCCGCCAGTTGTCGCTTCACTTGTGCCTGCATGTCGTTGATGTCGGCCGTGGACGCCGGCTCGCCTGCTGTCGCTGACCCGCCCGGACCGGCCAGCAGGACGAACAACGCCGCGCCCGAGATGATCGCGCTCCGCACGCGCGCACCACGAAACGTCCCCATGCCGCTCCACTCCACCTCTTATCGCATCACATATGTCGGGGATCGAAGTCCCAGGTGATCGTCTTCCAGAACTCGTAGCGGTCTGGCGGCAGCCGGAACGGTGCGCATTCGCTGACGGCCGCCACCGCGGCGCGGGCCGCCGCCTGGAAGACAGGGTCATTGCGCGGCTCGACCACTTGCGGCGGGCCGTCGAGTTCACCGGTTTTCGTCAGGCGCCAGCGCACCGTGACGATAACGGATTCGACACCACCGCCGCCGCCTGGAAGCCGCCAACAACCGCTCAGCCGGCCGGCGATCTGGCCCTTCAAGAGATCGGACTCGCGCGCCGTCAGCTCGTTGCCGGAGCCCTCACGCTCGCCAGCCGCCGGTCCTGTGTAGTCGGTGTCCGCCTTGGTGCCGGACTTCGGACTGCCGCGCTTCTCGGGCGTCTTGTCGATGAGCGCAGCGATCTTGTCGAGGTCGAACTTCTTCTTCTCCTCGGCTTTCTTCTTGGCCTCTGCAAGCTTCTTCTTGCGCTCTTCATCTTGCTTTTTCTTTTCGGCCTCTTTGCGCTTTTTCTCAGCCTCTTCCTTTTTCTTCTTCTCGGCCTCCTCGCGCGCTTTCTTCTCGGCCTCTTCCTTGGCCTTCTGCTCCTCGGCGGCCTTGAGGGCCAGTTCCTCGGGCGAAGGTGTCGGCGGCAATGCGGCGATCTTTTCCGCGATCGGGTCGGGCTTTGGAGGTTCGGGCTCGGGTGGCTTCACCTCGGCCTTCTCCGGTTCGGGCTTCGGGGGCTCTGGCTTGGGTGGTTGCGGGGGTGGCGCGGCCGCCGCCGGCGGCGGCGTGGTCTCGGGCCGGGGTTTAGGGGCCTCCTTCTCCGAAACCTGGGGAATTGGCTCTTGCGTCAGCTTGGCTTCGAGCTGTTTGGCCTTGGGGTCGCCCTGCTTCAGCCGTGTGAACTCGGATATGGTGATCAGCTCGGCCTCGATCGTCGGTGCAGCCGGCGCAGGCAAAGCCGGGGTCGCGCGAAATTCCAGCACGGCCCAGGCGATCAGGCCGGCATGCAGGAACAGCGAGATGGCGAGCCCGGCATACACGGGTCAGCTCCCATCCTCTTGCTCGGTGACCAGCGAAATCTTGCGGAATCCGGCCGCGCTGATCCGCCCCATCACGCGGGCCACCTGGCCATAGGGCACGCCCTGATCGCCGCGCACGAAGATTGTCTCGTCGTAGCCATTCTTGGCAATCGCCTCGAGCTTGGCCTTGATGCCATCGAGTTCGATCTTGGTCTCGCCGATATAAATTTCGCCGCTGGTCTTGACCGACACCGCCAGCGGCTCCGTGCTCGAGGAGAGCTGATTGCCGCGCGATTGCGGCAGTTCCAGCGGCACCCCGACCTGCAACAGCGGCGCGGCCACCATGAAGATGATCAGCAGCACCAGCATGACATCGACGAAGGGCGTCACGTTGATCTCGGCCATGGGCGCGCTGCGCCGCCCGCGGCGGCGGCGGCCGGTGTTCTGGTGGTTGGCCTTTATGCTCGCGCCCATTGGACGGCTCCCTCAGCGGCGGACAGTGCAGTCGACCGAGTGCCGCGACCCGACCCGGAACTCAGCTGCGAACGTCGATCTGACGGGAGACGATCGCCGCGAACTCGTCGGCGAATGCCTCCAGGCGCTGCGCGATGCGTGCCGAATCGGCTGAAAACTTATTGTAGAAGATCACGGCGGGAATTGCGGCGAGCAGACCCAGAGCGGTCGCAAACAGCGCCTCGGCGATGCCAGGGGCCACGACGGCAAGAGACGTGTTCTTGCTCGCCGCGATGGCCTGGAAGCTCGTCATGATACCCCAGACGGTGCCGAACAGGCCCACGAATGGCGCGGTCGCACCGACTGTCGCCAGAAACAGCAAGCGGCGTTCCAGCCGCTCCATCTCGCGGCTGATGGTAACGTCCATCACTTTCTCGACGCGAAGCTGGATGCCGCCCAGCGCCGGCATGTTGCCTTCCACCGAGCGCTTCCATTCGCGCATCGCGGCGACGAACAACGAGGCGCTGGCGATCGGCTGGCTTCTGGCCATGGAGTTGTAGAGCTCGTCGAGCGACTGCCCCGACCAGAACAGTTGCTCGAACCGGTCTGCTTCGAGGCGCGCCTTGCGAAACGCGAAGAATTTTTCGATCACGATCGCCCACGACCAGATGGATGAGATCACAAGGCCGATCATCACGATCTGGACGACGAAGTGCGCTTGGATAAACAGCTCGATGAACGAGAAGCCGCCGGCGTGCGCTGCGCCCAGGTTCTGCGCCGTCACATCGCTCGGGTTCATGTCACCTTCAAGCTCTCGCCGCACATGCGTACGGGGCGACCGCACCAGAACCGCTGCTGGCAGCCCCGCCACCGGATGCCATGACTGAGTCACTGCGCCGGCCACGCGTTCGCCGCAACCGCCGCACTGCCTTACTCCCTAACCGATCCGCTTGTTGCTCTGCAATATGACAAAACAAGGGCCCGCCGATCACCCTTCGCATGCAGACGTCGCCATGTGCATCGCCGGCATACGAGAGCATCGCGAGGACTGTGCTTGGGCGCGGGCCGGTTTGTGCACAGTGATGCATCCACGCCGCGCCCACAGGAACTTTTCTTCCACATCGCCGTGCGGCGCGCAGTCGCGCTATTTTCAAGGTCCGGTGGTCGATCGTGTCGACCGCTGGCTCGGGCCTTCGCAAGAAGCTGAGACGCGCTGGCTTGGCGGCCGTGCCGGCTGCACATGCCGGTGTTTCTGGGCTGACGTCGGACCTGGGGGCTCAACTCTGGGACTCATCGAGGCGTATCATGATCCGCGCACTCTCCATCGCCGCCGCCCTGGCGCTCTGTGTGGCCGCACCTCTCACCGCAGAGGCCGGCAGCAAGAAGTACAACGCTTGCAAGGCGACGACCATCTACGGCAAGCCCGTGACGTACAAGTGCAAGGCAGACGAGAAATGCTGTTTCAGCAAGCTCACCAGCATGAAGAGCTGCGTGCCGAAGTCGGGCGTCTGCCTCTGAGTACATGACGGAGACAGCAAGGGGGGCTCTGGCTGCGGCCGGGGCCGATCAGCGGGCCCCTCTCGCACTCCACAGGGCGGCGATCGTCACCGCGAGCCAGCTTGCTATGGTCAACGACCCGCCGATGGGAGCCAGGGCCGGAATCGGCTTGAAGTTCAAGAGGCTGCCACTGGCGACTGCGGCCGTGAACATGACCGCGCCCAGAAGCATGATCGCGGCAACCGCCCGCCACAGCGCGGGGCGCACGGTTTGCCCCGCAAACGCCACCAGCGCCACGACCGCTGCGGCATGCACCATGGCGATCTCGGCTGCTGCGCGGACGGCTTCGCCGCCCGTCACGTGAGCGGCGGCCGCAGCCAAGCCGACGCCGGATGCACCCAGTAGGCCCGCCAGCGCAACGAGGAGTGTGGTCATGGTATCGGCCTCTACTCCGGGTGGGGGCGTGCTGCAGGATCGGTGCTCGGGATCGCGGACGGCTGCGATCGTGGATTGCCCCCCCTGGCTCCGCCCTTGGTCAGACGTCGGCTGCAACCTTCACCGAGACCATCCGGTCAGGATCACGCACCGGCTCGCCGCGCTTGATCTTGTCGACGTGCTCCATGCCTTCGATGACCTTGCCCCAGACGGTGTACTGCTTGTCCAGAAAACGGGCGTCGGCAAAGCAGATGAAGAACTGCGAGTTAGCCGAATTTGGTGCCGACGACCGCGCCATGGAACAGACGCCACGCACGTGCGGCTCGGCACTGAATTCGGCGGGCAGGTTCGGGTAGCTCGACCCGCCTGTTCCGGTGCCCTTCGGGCATCCCGTCTGAGCCATGAACCCTTCGAGCACGCGATGGAAGACGATCCCATCGTAGAACCCTTCGCGCGCCAGCTTCTTGATGCGCTCGACGTGGAGAGGGGCCAGATCCGGCCGCAACTCGATCACGACCGTGCCTTTCGTCGTCTCGATGATGAGCGTGTCTTCGGGTTTCGTGATGTCGGCCATGGCGGTGCTCTCCGGTTGGGCCTTCGGGGTGGCGCAGCATCACGCCAGTGGCAGGGATCGTCTGTGCGGACCGCCGCTATTTGGCGTCTGCCAGCACGTAAACCTTCAGCATCTTGTCGGGGTTCTTGACGAGACCCGATGCGTCATCGCCCTTCTTGACCGCATCGACGTGGGTCATGCCGTCGACGACGCGTCCCCACACCGTGTATTGCCCGTTGAGGTGGGGCGTGCGCGTGAAGCAGATGAAGAACTGCGAGTTAGCACTGTTGGGATCGTTGGTTCGCGCCGCGCCGATGGTGCCGCGCTCGAACGGGGTCAGCGTGAATTCGGCCGGCAGGTCGGGCAACTTGGAGCCGCCCGATCCGGTGCCGGTCGGATCGCCGGTCTGGGCCATGAAGCCCGGGATGACGCGATGGAAGACGATGCCGTTGTAGAACCCTTCGCGGGCAAGCTGCTTGACGCGCTCCACGTGCTTGGGCGCGATGTCGGGGCGCATGGCGATCATCACCTTGCCTGACTTGAGCTCGATGACGAGCGTATTTTCAGGATCGAGCGGCGGGGACTGGGCGATCGCCGCGGTCCCCGCGAGGACAACAAACAGAAGGCTCAACAAGCTTCTCAGCACGGTGGGGCTCCGGGAATAGGTTGCTGGATGTGTCCGGCAGGGTGATCTCTGGCGGCACGGCGCGTCGTGGCGCTGCTTCGGAGGGACCTAAAGGCCCGCGCCTTATGGCGGGAATTCGGCGTGCGTGCAACAGGACCCCGGCACCGCCTCGGAGGTGCTGCGGCCAGGTGTTGGCCTGTGGTGTCAGGCTCCCGACAGTTTGTGCCGGATGCGGGCCTCGACTTCGGGGGAGACGAACGCACTGATATCGCCCCCCATTCCCGCGACCTGGCGAACCAGATTGGCCGCGATATGGCGCACGGACGGCGAAGCCGCCACGAAAACGGTCTGGATATCAGGGGCCATGGCCCCGTTCATGCCGGCCATCTGCATCTCGTAGTCGAAGTCCGTCCCATCCCGTAATCCACGAAAGATGACGGTCGCGCCCTGGGCGCGCGCCGCTTCGACGGCGAGATTGTCGAAGGTCACGATGTCGATCTCGGTGCCCGTCTTATCGGCGATGAAAACCGTCTCAGAGCGCAGCATCTCCACCCGCTCCTGCGCATCAAACAGCGGCATTTTCGCTGGATGTACGCCGATCCCGATGACCAGGTGATCGACCAGTTCGGCGGCACGGGCGATCACGTCGCTATGGCCCAGCGTCACGGGATCAAAGCTGCCGGAGTAAAAGCCAATGCGGGCCATCGTCGGACCTTCGTTTCGATAAGGGAGGCGGGGCGAAGAGGACGTGTGCTCGGTTACCCACGCCGACTGCGGCACGACGTCATTATCATTGTCGGCGGCATCTCGAGGGATCAGAATACTCGCACAGGTCCATGCAGGCCAGCCCGCCGAACGACACGACGCGCCGGGCCGGCGGTCAACGAGACCAAGGAGGAGGACACCGCCCCATGACGCTCACCCGACGCCAGGCCCTCGTGTTGCCGGCCGGACTTGCGCTTGCCTCGAGCCTGCCACCCGCTCCGGCTCGCGCCGACGACGTCAAGCTGACCGACGATGGCCTGCACTTCCAGCCCTGGTTCCATTCCTCCTTCCTCGACCTGCGCGAAGATCACGCAGAAGCAGCGGCGGCGGGCAAGGGCCTCGTCGTGTTCTGGGAGCAACGTGGCTGCCCCTACTGCGGCGAGATGCACAAGACCAACCTCGGCCGGCCGGACATCGCGACCTACGTGCAGGAGAATTTCATTGCTTTGCAGCTCAATCTCTACGGCTCCAAGAAGGTCACCGACTTCGACGGCAAGGAGATGGAAGAGAGGGAGCTGGCGCAGCGCTGGAAGGTGAACTTCACGCCGACCTTGTGTTTTTTCCCGCAGGACAAGGCCGAGGTCGCCGGCAAGGACGGCCGCGATGCGGAAGCCTGGCGGCTGCTCGGCTACTGGAAGCCGTTCCACTTCAAGGGCACGTTCGTCTACGTGCGCGAAAAGGGCTACGACCACGAGCCCAACTTCCAGCGCTGGCTGGCCGACTATCGCGAGAAGCTGAGGGAAAAAGGCGAGAACGTCGATTTGTGGTAGGCGGGCGGCAGGTCGCGATCGAGCAAACGCCAGACCCGCAGGGACCACCAGACGGCTCGCGCGGGTGTTAGAATGCTTCCTGCATGCCAAGCCGCGAAAGCGTGCTTGCCATCGCGGGCGGCTTGCGCGATCAGAGCCAGGCGCAGCCGCGCGTTCCTCCGATCGCAGAGCCCCTCACCGATGGATCATCGTTTCAGCGTCGAGAGCGTCTCCGGCATGGGGCGGGGCGTGTTTGCCCGGTGTGCCATCGTGGCCGGTGAGGTGCTCGGCACGTTCCACACGATCCACGTACCCGCCGCCGAGGTGAACGCCGGGGCGGCCAGCACGCTCGCCCACTACTGGTTCCTCGACGATGCCGATGGATCGGCATTCGTCGTTCTGGGTTTCATCGAGTTGCTGAACCACTCGCGCCGGCCCAACCTCGAGCGGCGCTGGCTGCTGACGGAGACCGGCTGGCAGGTCGAGCTTTTCGCCCTGCGCGCGATCGAGCCGGGCGAGCAGTTGATGATCGACTACCGGTTCGCGGGCGATGCGGACGATCCGGCTTGGGCGTGACCACACGCCGATGATGAGCCGTGTCGCAGGGAGCCGCGCACTGGAGCACGTGACGCCCTGCCCCCGCGCCCCTCAATCCTCGCCGCCGTCTCCTGGAGCGTTCGTCGGCAGTCCCTGCCCGTCATTGCCGTTGCCCTCGGCCGGCGTCTCACCCTCGCCGCCCTCCTCGCCCGCGACGTCGGAGATGCGCTCCACCGAGACCACCCGCTCGTCGGCGTCCGTGCGGAAGATGCGCACGCCCTGCGTATTGCGGCCGGCGATCCGCACCTGCTCGACGGTCGTGCGGATCAGCTGGCCGGCGTTGGTGACCAGCATGATCTGGTCGCTGCCACCGATTGGAAATGACGCACACAACCGGCCGTTGCGGTCATTGACGACCATGGCGAGGATGCCTTTGCCACCGCGCCCGCTGGTCCGGTACTCATAGGACGAGGTGCGTTTGCCGAAGCCGCGCTCGGAGATTGTCAGGACGAATTGCTCGCGCGCGGCCATCTCGGCAATGCGTTCGTCGGTCAGGTGAACGTCGCCGGCTTCCTCGTCGGTGGCATCCGCATCAGGTGTGCCGGTGGCCTCCTCGGTTGCCTCGGCGTCCTCTGTGCTGCGCCGCTGGGCACTGGCGATCTTCAGGTAAGCCGCCCGCTCGGGTGCCGCCGTTTCCAGGCCGTCGAGAATCGCCATCGAGATGACCTCGTTGCCCGCCTCGAGCCGGATGCCGCGCACACCCGTCGAATCGCGGCCCTTGAAGACGCGCACGTCCTCGACGTCGAAGCGGATGCATTGGCCGTCGGCGGTCGTCAGCAGGACCGTGTCTGCCGGCGTGCAGGTCGCCACGTTGACGATGCGATCGCCCTCGTCGAGTTTCATGGCGATCTTGCCGTTGCGGTTGATGCTTTCGAAATCGCTGAGTTCGTTGCGGCGCACGTTGCCGGTCCGGGTCGCAAACATCAATTGCAGGTTGCCCCAGGTCGAGGCGTCCTCCGGCAGAGGCAGGATCGAGGTGATGAACTCGTCCTGCTCCAGCGGCAGCAGGTTGACCAGGGCCTTGCCGACCGACTGTGGCGTGCCGACCGGCAGACGCCACACCTTCATGCGGTAGCACATGCCGCGCGAGGAGAAGAACAAGACCGGCGTATGCGTCGAGGCGATGAACAGCTTGGTGACGAAATCCTCGTCGCGCGTCGCCAGTCCCGAACGGCCCTTGCCGCCGCGCTTCTGCGCCCGGTAGGTCGCCAGCGGCACGCGCTTGATGTAGCCCTTGTGGGTGACGGTGACGACCACGTCCTCGCGCTGGATCAGGTCCTCGTCGTCGACCTCGCCCTCGATATCGACGATTTCGGTACGGCGCGGCACGGCAAACTGATTGCGGATCTCGACGAGTTCGGCGCGGATCAGGTCGACGATGCGCACGCGCGAGGACAAGATCGCCAGATACTCGCGGATCTCCTCGGCGATCTTGTTCAATTCCTCCGCGATCTCGTCGCGGCCCAAGGCCGTCAGGCGGGCGAGGCGCAATTCCAGGATGGCCTTGGCCTGCTCCTCCGACAGCTTATAGGTGCCGTCCGCCTGCACCTTGTGGCGCGGGTCGGCGATCAATTCGACCAGCGGGGCCACGTCGCGGGCCGGCCAGTCGCGCTCCATCAACTGTTCCTTGGCCACGGCAGGCGAGGCCGCGCGGCGGATGAGGTTGATCACCTCGTCGATGTTGGCGACCGCGATGGCGAGACCGACCAACACATGCGCCCGGTCGCGGGCCTTGTTCAGCAGGTATTTGGTGCGCCGCGTGACGACCTCGACACGGAAGGCGTTGAACGCCTCGATCATGTCCTTGAGGTTCATCTGCTCGGGCCGGCCGCCGTTGATCGCCAGCATGTTGGCGCCGAACGTCGACTGCAGGTCGGAGAACCGCCACAGCTGGTTCAGCACCACGTCGGGGACCGCATCGCGCTTCAGTTCGATGACGACGCGCATGCCCTCGCGGTTGCTCTCGTCCCAGATGTCGGCGATGCCCTCGATGCGCTTCTCGCGCACCATGTCGGCGATCTTCTCGATCAGGACGCGCTTGTTCACCTGATAGGGGATGGCCGTCACGATCAGCGCGTTGCGGTCCTTGCGGATCTCCTCCACGTCGACCTTGGCGCGCATGATGATGGAGCCGCGGCCCTTATGATAGGCCGACAGGATGCCGCCGCGCCCCAGGATCATGGCGCCGGTCGGGAAGTCCGGGCCCTGCACGATCTGGCACAGGTCCTCGATCGTGATCTCGGGGTTGTCATAGGTGGCCAGACACGCGTCGATCACCTCGCCCAGGTTGTGGGGGGGAATGTTGGTGGCCATGCCGACGGCGATGCCGCCCGCACCGTTGACCAGCAGGTTGGGAAACTTCGCCGGCAGGACCGTCGGCTCCTCCTCCTGGCCGTCGTAGTTCTCCTGGAAGTCGACCGTATCCTTGTCGAGGTCGTCGAGGAGGTAGCTCGCCACGCGCGCCAGCCGGCACTCGGTGTAGCGCATGGCCGCCGGAGGATCGCCGTCGACCGAGCCGAAGTTGCCCTGCCCGTCGATCAGCGGCAGGCTCATCGAGAAATCCTGCGCGAGGCGGACGAGCGCGTCGTAGATCGCCGAATCGCCGTGCGGGTGCAGCTTGCCCATGACGTCGCCGACAACGCGGGCGGATTTCTTGTAGGGCTTGTTCCAGGCAAGCCCCATTTCGCCCATCGTGTAGAGGATGCGGCGATGGACCGGCTTCAGGCCGTCGCGCACGTCGGGCAGCGCCCGGCTCACGATGACGCTCATCGCGTACTCGAGATACGAGCGCTTCATCTCGTCGGTGATCGAGATGGGCCGTATGTCGCGCGGACCGCCGCCTTTGGTATCGCTGGTATCGGACACGTCGGGCCTGTGCCTCATCCTGAGTGGTGCGCGTCATCGCCCGAGCGGCGCGGCGCGGTCGCGCACGGGGCTGGACCATCCGGCACCGCGGCGACAATCATCACATCTGAGCCTGCTTGATAGACCATCGGGCCTGCCGGCGGCAATGCGACGGCGGGCAGGGCACGGAGTATCAACACGTTTTCTCTTGCCGGCCAGTCGGTTAGGTCACTTCGCCGCATCTGTCGAGCCGCGCAAGTTCCGACTTCATGCCGACACAGATGCCCGATACTGCCTCGCGCGACCATCCAATGCCGCCAGCCGACGGAACAAAATCCCGTCTGCGGCATTCGTGAAGGGGAGGATGCCTCCGGTGCGATCCGGCCCGGCGGCAGAGGTATGAAGGAGCCACCACCATGAAGTTCGCACAGCCTGTCATCGCCGCTTTGGCGATCGTTGCGTTTGCCGTTCCTGTCCTCGCGCAGGGCACGGTCGTGCTGCCGCCCAACACGTTCATCGAGGCCCAGCCCGAAGACCACTACCTGGCCCGTGACGTCCTGATCGGTGCCAAGGTGCAAAACTCCGAAGGCAAGATCATCGGCGATATCGAGGATGTCATCCTCAACGACTGGAACCGCGTCCAGGGCGTGATCATCGGAACGGGCGGCTTTCTCGGCGTCGGCGAGAAGCGGGTCGGCGTCGCGCTCGGCGCGCTGGAATTCAAGGAGCAGGACGGCAAGCGCATCATCGTGATGGCTGGCGTCACTAAGGAAATGTTGCAGGCAGCCAAGCCGTTCGAGCGCAAGGAGGCCCAAAAGAGCCTGCTGCAGCGCGCCATGGACAAGGCCCGTGAGCTGACCGACAAGACCACCGAGACCACGAAGGAAGCCTACGAGAAGGCCAAGGAACAGTCTGGTCCGGCGCTCGAGCAGGCCAAACAAGCCGCCAGCAAGGCCTATGAGGCTACGAAGGACGCAGCCGGCAAGGCCTACGAAGCGACCAAGGATGCAGCCGCCAAGGCTTACGACAAGGCCAAGGAAGCCGCCCAGCCGGCCGAAAAGCCGGCGGCCCAGTAACGCGGCCCACGACGCAAGAACCTATAACCTATCTCAGGCTCCGGTGCGCTGCACCGGGGCCTTCTTTGTAGCTAGCGCCGAATGACGGTCGGCACTCTCCCGGGCGCTGGGGACCGGCCGCAAAATGCTCGGTTGCGTTGCGCCGGCAGCTCAGGGGCGAGCGTGGCAAGCATCGTTCAGCATTCGACCGAGGCTGAACTGGGCGTGATCTGGGCGGCAAGGCCAAGGCGGAACCGAAAGGTGCCCCGGTCAAACCTCGCCCGAGAGCCGCGCCTTGGTTTCCGCAGCCCAAGCCGCAAACCGGCGCTCGGCGATCGCCTCGCGCATCGCCGCCATCAGTTCCTGGTAGAACGCCACGTTGTTCCAGGACACCAGCATCTGGCCCAGCATCTCGCCCGACTTGACGAGGTGGTGCAGATAAGCGCGGGAGTAGTCGCGGGCGGCCGGGCACTGGCTTGCGGCATCGAGCGGGGCCAGATCCTCGGCGTGACGCGCGTTTCTCAGGTTGACTTTTCCAGACCACGTGAAGGCCAATCCATGGCGGCCGTTGCGGGTTGGCATCACGCAGTCGAACATGTCGACGCCGCGGGCGACCGCCTCGATCAGGTCGTGCGGTGTGCCAACCCCCATCAGGTAGCGCGGCTTGCCCGCCGGCAGGAGGGGAACTGTCGCCTCCAGCGTGCGCAGCATGGCCTCGTGGCCTTCGCCGACCGCCAAGCCACCGACAGCGTAGCCTGGGAAATCCATCGCCACCAGCGCTTCGGCCGAAACCCGCCGCAAGTCCGCGTCGATACCGCCCTGCACGATGGCAAAGAGGGCCTGGCCTCTATGCGCGCCGCCCTGCGCCCGCTGCGCCTCGAACGCGGCTTTCGACCGCTCCGCCCAGCGCAGCGACAGTTGCATGGCGCGCTCCACCTCGTTGCGCTCGGCAGGAAGCTCGATGCACTCGTCGAATTGCATCTGGATATCGGCCCCGAGCAGGCATTGGATCTCGATCGACCGCTCCGGTGAAAGCATGTGGCGCGAGCCGTCGATGTGGGAGGCGAAGACTGCGCCCTCCTCGCTGATCTTGCGGATCTTCGACAGGCTCATGACCTGGAAGCCGCCGCTATCGGTCAGGATCGGACCATCCCAACGCATGAACGCGTGCAGCCCGCCCAGGCGCGCGACCCTTTCGGCCCCTGGGCGCAGCATCAAGTGATAGGTGTTGCCCAGCACGATGTCGGCGCCGCTCGCCTTCACCTGGTCGAAGTAGAGGCCCTTCACCGTCGCCGTTGTTCCCACCGGCATGAAGGCGGGTGTCCGGATCACACCGCGCGCGGTTGCAATCTGCCCGCGCCGCGCCGCGCCATCGACGGCAAGCAGGTGGAAGCCGAATGCGTCGGGGGGTGGCGTCATCTGGCGGTCCTGTCTTGAACATCTGTGCACGTCGAGCGTTCGGTCGCGAACGCCCCGGGGGCCGGACACACACCGGTGTGCCGTGGCCTCTCGTGCGACTTCAGGAGGCGGCTCGTGTGATGACCGAGCAGTCCGCTGCCTACTTTTCCGCGAGGTCGAGAGGCGGACTTCTCGGTCTCAATCACACTAGACGATTGATATTGCTCGTGTCGTTCAGATCGCGACATTCGTGACGAGCGCATCGCAGAATGAAACGAATTTCGCGATCACGACACGAGCGGCGGCTGGCGAAACAGCAGCGAACTGTCGCCGTAGGAGTAGAAGCGATAGCCCGCGCCGATCGCGTGGGCGTAGGCCGCCTGCATGGTCGGCAGGCCGCAGAAGGCCGAAACCAACATGAACAGCGTCGAACGGGGCAGGTGGAAATTGGTCATGAGAATATCCACCGCGCGAAAGCAATAGCCCGGCGTGATGAAGATCGCCGTTTCACCAGAAAACGGTTGGATGGTTCCGTCGCCTGACGCTGCGGACTCCAGGAGCCTCAGCGCCGTCGTGCCGACCGCCACCAGCCGGCCGCCGCTGGCGCGCACGGCGTTGAGCCGGGTGGCCGCCTGCGCGCTCACCTCACCCCACTCGGCGTGCATCCGGTGCTCCTCGGTCGTGGTGGCCTTCACCGGGAGGAACGTGCCGGCCCCGACATGCAGCGTGATCGTCTCGCGCAGAACGCCTCGCGCCGCAAGGGCTGCGAACAGGTCGTCGGTGAAGTGAAGGCCGGCCGTCGGGGCGGCGACCGCGCCGTCGCAGGTTGCATAGACGGTCTGGTAGGTCTCGCGATCGGCGGTATCGGCCGGGCGGCGTGCGGCGATATAAGGCGGCAGCGGCATGGCCCCGACGCTGGCGATCGCCCGATCCAGATCCGGCCCGGCGAGATCGAAGGCCAGAGTGACTTCCCCCGTCTCGCCTTTTGCTTCCACGGTGGCCTCGAGCGCGCCCATCAGGCAACTGGTGCTGGCATGACCAAAGCGGATGCGGTCGCCTGGGTTCAGCCGCTTGCCCGGCCGGGCAAGCGCCCGCCAGCGGGAACCATCCAGGCGGGCGATCAGATTGGCCTCGATCTGCGCGGCAGCCTCGCCGCGCCGCCGGACACCCGAGAGGGCGGCAGGAATCACCCGAGTGTCGTTCAACACGAGGCAATCTCCTGGCCGTAACAGTGCCGGGAGATCGCGCACGGACCTATCTGTCAGTTCACCGCCGGCCGCCACGACGAGCAGGCGCGCGGCATCGCGCGGCGTTACGGGGCGAAGCGCGATGCGGTCCTCGGGGAGGTCAAAGTCGAACAGGTCGGTCTGCATCGGGCGGGCATCTGGCTCCAGGCTGGGGCGATCGGCGGTGGTTTGTACGCGGGATCGTCGCGTTCGGCCAACCCTGCTAACGCCGGTCGCCTGCTGCCAAATGGGTCTCCAGCCAGACCGAATAGCGGCTCATACCAAACGAGATCACCCAGAAGACAAGACCCGCGAACACATAACCAGTCACGGCGGTCTGCGGGGAGAACCACGTTGCATCCGAGGCGATCGCCTGCTGGACGGCCCCCAACAGGTCGAACAGACCGATGATCAGGACGAGACTCGTGTCCTTGAACAACGCGATGAACGAATTGACGATGCCGGGAATGACGATCTTCAGGGCCTGAGGCAGGACGATCAGCGCCATTTTGCGGGCCGGTGACAGGCCGAGGGCGTCGGCGGCCTCGTACTGGCCGCGCGGGATGGCTTGCAGTCCGCCGCGGACGACCTCGGCGAGATAGGCCGCCGAGAACAGCGCGACGCCGACCAGCGCGCGCAGCAGCTTGTCGAGCGTCACGCCCTCGGGGAGAAACAGCGGCAGCATGACCGAGGCGAAGAACAGGACCGTCACCAACGGCACGCCGCGTACCAGTTCGATGAAGCCGATCGCGGTCCAGCGGATGAGCGGCAGATCGGAGCGGCGGGCCAGCGCCAACAGGATCGCCAGCGGGAACGACGCCGCGATGCCGACGCAGGCGACGACGAGCGTGACCAGAAGCCCGCCCCACAGGTCCGTCTCTACGACGGGCAACCCCGGCAGGCCGCCGGTCAGCAGGAAATAGGCCACAACGGGGAAGACGACCAGCATGTAGACCGACAGCCACAGCTTGCCGGGCACGCGCGGCAGCATCAGCGGAATGAGACCGGCGAGCCCCAGCACATAGGTCAAGTCGACCCGCCAAAGCTCGGCCTCGGGGTAGCGGCCGTACATGAACACCTTCATTTTGGCGAAGACGAACGGCCAGCAGGCCCCCGAGGGACCGCACTCCCGGCCGCTCGAGGCCGCAAATGTCGCGCTGAAGATCGCCCAGTCGAGCACAGACGAGGCGAGCCAAGCCGCGATCAATGCGCCCAACAGGGTCAGGACCGCATTGACCGGTGAACCGAACAAATTGGCGCGCACCCACGCCAAACCATGGATGCCGGTGCGCGGGGACTGGGAAGCCTGCCGATGGGCCATCGCCTCACCTCTCCTTGATGGCCATGCGGTCATTGAACCGGTTCATGGCAACCGATGTCATGAGGCTCAGCGTGAGGTAGACGGCCATAGTGATCGTGACAACCTCGATGGCCTGGTTGGTCTGGTTGAGGACCGTGCCGGCGAATACGGAGACGAGATCAGGATAGCCGATGGCGACCGCCAGCGAGGAGTTCTTGGTCAGGTTGAGGTATTGATTGGTGAGCGGCGGGATGATGATGCGCAGCGCCAACGGTATGGTCACGAGCCGCAGCGTCTGGCCTGTCGAAAGCCCGAGCGCAGAGGCGGCCTCGCGCTGGCCCGTGGGCACACCGGCGATTCCGGCCCGCACGATTTCTGCGATGAAGGCCGCCGTGTAGAGCGACAAGCCGACCAGCAGCGCGACGAGTTCCGGCAGGATGCTGATGCCGCCCGCGATATTGAACCGACCGGGAGTCGGCATGTCGAAGGTCGCCAGTGGCCCGAACGCGAGGACACTGACTGCGCCGACGATGGCGGGCAGCAGAACCACAAGGGCGATCGCCCAAGGCCAAACGAGGGGCCGATCCCCAGTCCTGTCCAACTCGCGGGCGGCGTGACGATGCAGCAACCAGGTCGCCAGGCAGCCGGCGACAACGGCGGCGAGCACGATCCACATGGCCGGCTGCCAGAGTGGAGCGGGCACGAACAGCCCTCGAATGTTGAGGAAGCTTCCCAGGGGCAGCGCCAGGCTGTCGCGCGGCTGCGGCAGGTTCTTCAGCACGCCGAAATAGACGGCAAACAGCATCAACAGCGGCGGAATGTTGCGGATCACCTCGACATAGCTGGCCGCCAGCGTCCGGATGAGCCAGTTCTCAGACAGCCGTGCGATCCCGACCGAAAAGCCGATAAGGGTTGCAAACACGATCCCCAGCGCTGCGACCAGCAAGGTGTTCGTCAGCCCGACGAAGAACGCGCGCGCGTAGGTCATCGTGTTGGCGTAGGGGATGAGCGACATCGAGATGTCGAAGCCGGCCGTGCGATCGAGAAAGCCGAAACCGGACGCAATGCCCTGTGCCTCGAGGTTGCGCGCGACGTTCGCGGCAACCTCGAACATGCCCCAAGCGAGGAGGGCACCGACCAGCACCTGGGCTGCGACCCCGCGCCAGCGCGGATCATACAGCCGGTCGATCAGCTTGCGCGGGGGCGGACTTGGCCTGCCGCGACCAGGTCCGTGGCGGGCTGACATCAGCGGATCGGCGGAGCGTATTGCAGGCCGCCGTTGAGCCACAACGCATTTTGACCGCGGGCAATGCCTAGAGGCGATTTGGCACCGACGTTGATATCGAAGCTTTCGGCATAGTTTCCAACGAGCCTGAGGACCTGGTAGGCCCAGTCATCGTCCAGCCCCAACGCCTTGCCGAACTCACCTTCCTCGCCGATGAGGCGGCGAATTTGCGGGTTGTCCGACCCCTTCATGGTCTCGACATTCGCCTTGGACACGCCCAGTTCCTCGGCGTTGAGCATGGCGAAGTGAACCCAGCGCACGACGTTGGCCCACTGCGCTTCGCCCTGGCGGACGGCCGGCCCCAGCGGCTCTTTCGAGATGATCTCGGGAAGCACGATATGATCGTCGGCCTTGCCCAGCGTCAGGCGGATCGAATAAAGCTGCGACACATCAGTGGTAAACGCATCGCAGCGTCCGGCATTGTAGGCCGCGATCGCCTCGGGCAACTTTTCAAAGACGACCGGCTTGTAGTCCATCTTGTTGGAGCGGAAGTAGTCCGCCAGGTTGAGTTCCGTCGTCGTCCCGGTTTGCACGCACACGCTGGCACCCGAAAGCTCCTTGGCGGAGACGACACCGAGGCTCTTCTTGGCCATGAACCCCTGGCCATCGAAATAATTGATGCCAACGAAGGTGAGGCCTGCACCGGTATCGCGGCTCATCGTCCAGGTGGTGTTGCGGGCCAGCAGGTCGATTTCACCGGACTGCAGGGCGGTGAAGCGCTCCTTGGCTGTCAAGGGAACGTACTTGACCTTGCTGTCGTCCTTGAAAATGGCGGCAGCGACAGCCCGGCACAGATCGACGTCCAGGCCCTTCCAGCCGCCTTTGTCGTCAGGCGAACTGAAGCCTGCAAGCCCGGTGCTGACGCCACATTGCAGAACACCGCGCGCCTTGACGGTCTCGAGCGTCGCGCCTTGGGCGTGGGCTGGCTCGTTTATTGCCCCCAGGACACCCAGGACTGCCGCGAGCGCCACGGTGATCGCACCGGCGTGGAAGGCTTCAGGTTTCATGCTCGTCTCCTGGTCGTGGTCGGTCGGCGGTTCGTTGCGGATCGTTGCGGTCGTGCCGCCGGGATCGTCCCGTCTACGTTCTAACGGCGGCTGTCGGGTCCCCGAGCCGGCGCATGCGGTGGCCAAGGCGAATCAATGCGTGATGATCTGCGCCAGGAACGCCCGAGTGCGCTCGTGGCGGGGGTTGGAAAAAAACGTGGCCGGTGTCGCCATTTCGACGATCTCACCCTGGTCCATGAACACGACGCGGTCGGCCACGGCCCGGGCAAAGCCCATCTCGTGGGTGACGCAAACCATGGTCATGCCCTGGCTGGCCAATTCAACCATGACGTCGAGGACCTCCTTGACCATTTCAGGATCGAGCGCCGAGGTCGGCTCGTCGAACAACATGATCCTGGGATTCATGGCGAGAGCACGGGCAATGGCCACGCGCTGCTGCTGGCCGCCCGAGAGCTGGCCGGGAAACTTCGCCGCCTGATCGGGGATGCGAACGCGCTCCAGCAGCGCCATGGCGGCGCGTTCGGCCTCGCGACGGGGGACTTTGCGGACCCATTGGGGGGCAAGGCACAGATTGTCGAGCACGCTCAGGTGCGGGAACAGGTTGAAGCTCTGGAACACCATCCCGACCTCCGACCGAATGCGGTCGACCTGGCGGATGTCGTCCGTCAGTTCGATGCCCTCGACGATGATGCGGCCGGCGTCGTGCGTTTCCAGGCGATTGATGCAGCGTATCAGCGTCGATTTTCCCGAACCAGAGGGGCCGCACACCACGATGCGCTCACCCTGGGCGACGACCAGGTCGATGTCCCGGAGCACCTGGAACTGGCCAAACCATTTGGCGACTTCGATCATCTCGATGGCGGCGATCGGTTCTGTTGAGGGCGCGCTGGCGAGTGTCATCTGGTCCACGGTCTTGGCGAAGGAAACGGCTCGCCGGTCGAGGGGCTTGGTCGGTACGACGGTTGCGTCGGCAGGACTATGCCAACCAGACGTGAATGACGCAAACGCTCGGCGTTCAAAAGGCCGACGCCACACTCGCCTTCACGTGCGCGACAGCCTGCGGCCGAGCATGAGAATTCTTGCACCGTTCCATGACAGCCCGACCAGCGGATCGAACCCATGGCGCATGTAAAAGGCGACGTTGCGGCTGTCGTGACCCGTGACGACGTGGAGTCCTACCGCGCCTGCGGCGGCGGCATCCGCGGCGAACGCCCCGATGAGCGCCGCGCCGATGCCGCGCGCCCGCAGGTCGGCACGCACATTGACATGGAGGTGTGCTGGAAAGCGGACCGTCACAGGGGCCAGCGCGGCGAAGTAGCCGATGTCGGCGAAGCGGGGGGCGGCCGCCGGATCGTCGATAGCGCCAGCAAGATAACCCGCGATGTCGCCGTCAAGGGTGCGGGCGACACTGAACCAATCGGTATCGTGGCGCAGATATCGGCCGAGCCATCTGTCGTGAAAGTCCGCGCGGGCCTGCGCTGAAGGAAATGACGAGGTCTTGCTGGCGGTAAAGAAAATGTCGTCGATTGCGGCGCGGTCGCTGGCGTCGAGCCGTGCGCCACAGCCGCGGTCGATAACAAAGCCGCTCATCGGGCGCTCCTCCGCTTTTGCTGCTGCATCGGGCCGGTCACGCACACCCGTTCAGGCCGGCGGTGGCCGTCATCCTGACGGAGCGTCGCTCCTCCGCGAGCCTGTAGGCCTTAGCAGCATACAATCGTTCGCACCGCCCCGTCGTTCGCACCTGCACAATAGACGTGGGCGCGTCGAGCTATGCGTTTGCCTCAAATCTCCCATGCACGCGGCCTCGGGATATTGCGACGCAACCTTGGCATGCCATATACCTATCGCAACGCACAAGAGTCGCTAACGACCGATGCGCCCGTCATGAGCCAGCAAAGGACTTCCGACATGGCCACCAGCACCCGCTTCGACCCATCCTTCGACGCTCTCCCCGCGACTGCACAGGACCTGACCGTCGGATATGGACGATTTTCCGTCGGCGCGATCATCGACACGCTCACCCGGAGCCTCGACGCGCACCATGCCTATGAAGGTGCCCTGCGCCGCGGCAAGACTCCAGACGCGGCTGCGTCCGAGGCCTTCGAGACGTGCTTTGCTCCGCGACGCTGAACCGAAGTCGCGCCGCCGATAGCCGTGAGACTTACGACGCGGGCCGCTCAGATGACAGCGGCCCGTTTTTCTTTTTGTCGGCATGCCTGACAGGTCAGCGCAGGCGCGTGCCGATCGGCTGTATCCGTGCGCTGTAGGGACGGTGGTCGGCGTGCTGACCCGCCAACTGCGATGTGGTCATGGGTGCCGCCGCGTCGCTCGAGACACGGCCATAGTTCGGACTGAACGGTTCGCTCGGATCATCAGGCGCGGGCCCCTGGCGGCGGACTGGAGCCAATTGCGCTGGCAGACCGTCATCTTCCACGGGTGGCGCTTCGGAAAAGGCAGGGGCCGCCCCGTGATAGCCCGCGACCCGCGATGGATCGGCAGACGGTGGCACAGCCGATGCGCGCCAGGCGGCGTTTGGTGCCCCGGTTCGCGATGACGCGCAGGCACCAAGCAACACGGCCGCCGTCACTGATACCGCCAGCGCCACGCAGAAACGCGCGCGTGGGGTCCCCACGCCATATCGCACGACACCCATGACTACGCCTCTCACGACTACGCCCGCCCGCGCGACACGCGACGGGCCAACAACACACATGGGAGAGGAAATCACGCGGCGGGTTAAAGCCGCCTTAAGCGACGTTCCAACGTGGGCGGTTATCTCGCGGGCACGGGCCCGGTGCACCCCGGAAGGGGCAACGACCGCCTTCACCAATCACACGCTCGTTATTTTCCGAGATCGGTGCTGGCCCTGCGACTCCAATCTTGGCTCATTGCCGTCTTGTTTTTGTCACAAATATCTAAATATACGACACACGACGCGAAATGAGCCGCATTCAAAACCCCTGAAAAGCAAATACAGTAAAGACATTTTCTTCAACTAGCTCAGATGTTTACTTTTATTTCTCATCGCTTTGAACCGTGTACTTTGGCCTTGTCACGAAGTCATCACGCGCTCATCCCCAAGCGTTGATCCGCAAACACGTCAATGCGCATTTACCCCGGCAGGGAACAACCCTAATTTCACTCCATCGGTCGGCGATCGCTAATGATCTCCCGTCAAACCTGGAAATGGAGAGAAAAAATGAAACTCGCTTTCGGTATCCTGTCTGCGATTGTTCTCGCCAGCATCTTCACCGGTTCTGCTCACGCCAGCCGGAGCTTCGCCGACACCTTCTTCGAGACGCAGAAGCTGCATGGCGAGAACCTGCGGACCAAGCGCGCCTTTGGCCTCGACGGCTACGGCAACTGACACCCTGCCCTCGGACGCTCGACTGACCCAACTCGAGAAGGACGCCCACGATGAAAACCATTCTGAGCATTCTGGCCGCCGCCACGCTGTATGCGGCACTTGCCGTCTCCGCCCAGGCCGGCGACGACTACACCACGCGGTTCTTCGAGGACCTCCGCCGCAACGGCAGCAATCTCGACCACACGCTCGGCGGTGGTGCATTGCGCAGCCAGGCGGGCCTGCGCCTCTGACGCCGGAAACAGGCCATCTCCAACCTGTGTGGCCTGCGATAGTGAATGCCCCGGCCGTGCGCGGCCGGGGCGATGTCCGACAGGTCACCCACGCGGGGCCAGCAGCCCGCTGCCCGTCAAGCCGTCGAAGAGGGCCTGGACGGCAATGGCCCCGAGCAGAATTCCAAACACGCGCATCATCACTTTTTGGGCGGTCACGCCAAGAGCCCGGGCAATCTCGGGAGCCAGCAGAAGCAGCAGCAGCGTCACGCCCATCACGACGACGAGCGCGACAAGCACGGCGGCAAGGTGCCAGGGCTCATCCGCCGCCCGCGACGACAGCAGGATGCCCGCGCTCATGGCACCAGGCCCCGCCAGAAGCGGTGTCGCGAGGGGGAACACGGCAAGGTCGTCGCTGGCCTGGGCTTCCTCGTCTTCTGGCTGTGTAAGGCGGAAGCTACTGGCCGGCTTGGCGAAAATCATGTCGAGCGCGATCAATCCAA
This sequence comes from Hyphomicrobiaceae bacterium, assembly GCA_033765285.1. Classification (GTDB taxonomy): domain Bacteria; phylum Pseudomonadota; class Alphaproteobacteria; order Rhizobiales; family Hyphomicrobiaceae; genus Filomicrobium. The sequence goes on from JANRIE010000045.1 coordinate 194,331, forward strand.
GAATAACGCCCCCCGCCGTTTGCAGTGCGGCGATCGACACGCCGAGCCGTGCCAGCAGTGGCTGCCCCAAGAGCGTGAACACCAAGAGGATTGATGAGGCAATCAGCACTGCCTTCACGGCGATCTCGTTGCGTCGGGCGCGATCCAGGCGCGCCGACAGCGTCGCGAACAGGACCGCCGCCTCGATGGGGCCGATGGTCGCAAAAAATGTAGCGAAACTGGTCAGCCAGATGTCGAGCATGCGCGCCTCGAAGCGACAGAGTGACTAGCACTATCAATCATCCCGTGTGATTGAGACCGAGACGTCCGCCTCTCGACTGCGCTGAAAAGTATGCAGCGGACGGCTCGGTCATCACACGAGGCCATCGAAACGGACCAGGTGACTGGGCCGTTGAAGCGGACCGATGGCGACCGTGGCAGCAGTGCGACTGAGGTGCTGCCAACCTGCTGAATCTGCTAACTTATTGGTCTTGCGTCCCCGGCTGCCTCAGGTACGCTTCATGTCCTGACTCGTCCCGTTGCAAATGAGGAGCCTTGAATGGGAGCACATGACCTCACCCGCATGCTCGGCGGTTTCAGCCTGACGACCGCCGAAATACTCTATCGGATGCCCGATCATCCAAGTCTGCTGCAAACGTATGTCTGGCAGGATTACGACCTCACACCGCGTTACCCGAAGTTGCACGAATTCCTCGCGTTCTGGGAAGCAAGCCTCGACGGCAAGCTGTTCAAGGTGACGGTCAATCACCGCACCCTCGTCTCCCCAGCCGAGATGCGTACGGTCGGCGCGCAGTTCTCGTTGAACTGATCCCAATCGGCTCAGTCCGCCGGCAATGGGAACCACTCTCCCCCGCTCCACACACCCATGGCACCGGCTACTGCATCGCCGTTCGGCGCGAGAAGGGCCGCCAGATCGAATGCCAAGGGTCGCGTCAGACGTGCATCCAAGCCGCGGCGGACATGGACATACGGCTTGAACGGGCCGCCGCTGGAACCGGCTGCAAATCGCAGGCGATGCCCGGGTCCGCATGTCACGACGTCGTCCAGTCCGGTACGCACGATGATCTCCTGCTGCCGGCCGTCGCCGCGGACCTCCATCTCGACGCCGAGAAATGGCGCATCCTCGACCCGAACGAGTATTTTTTCGACCGGCGTCACGAGGTAATGCTGCCCGTCCGGCTCGCGGATCAGGATCGAGGCGAATAGGCGGACGAGGCGATCGCGTCCGATCGGACTGTCGCCATACATCCATGTCCCGTCGGCCCGGATCGCAAGCCCGATATCGCCACAATAGGGCGGCGACCAGCGTTCGACAGGCGGCAGTCGGCGCGATGAGCCCTGCCGCAGCAGTGCGTCCAGGCCAGCAATACGCAGGCCATCAAGTCCGTCGGCGTGCGGGCTTTCACGTGTCACCGCGTGTGCCTCCCGGGCTTGCTGCCCCTGTTGGTAAGTCTCTGATATGACGCGATAAGGTTTCGAGATTGCGCATCCCGGACGATCCGCACCCTCGGCGACTTACGTAACATTCACTTGACCCGTTCGATGTGGGGCTCGATCGTTGCGATCCTCAAGCATAGTGTGCCACGAATTGAAACGTCAGGCGCAACCTTCGATACTGTGCGTCTCGCCGTTTTCCCGTGCCTCTTCGAGCCCAGGACCTCATGCAGACAGTGATCGAGATCGACGAGAAGATCGTGCCGCGCATCGAGGCGGCAGGTGCCAAGGTGAAAGCCGCGCACAAAGCCGCGGCGAGTGTCATCTTCGGCCAGGACATCGTCATCGAGCGCGCCTTGATCACGATCCTGTCTGGCGGTCATGCGCTGCTGATCGGCGTGCCGGGCCTCGCCAAGACGCTCCTCGTTGAAACGCTGGGAACCGTGCTCGGGCTCGACGCCAAACGCGTTCAGTTCACGCCCGACCTCATGCCGTCCGACATTCTGGGCTCCGAGGTCCTGGACGAGGTTCCAGGCCAGCAGCGTTCGTTCCGGTTCATCAAGGGCCCGATCTTCACGCAGTTGCTGATGGCCGACGAAATCAACCGCGCCTCACCGAAAACGCAGTCGGCGCTGCTGCAAGCCATGCAGGAGCACCATGTTTCCGTCGCGGGCGTGCGCCACGACGTGCCGACACCTTTCCACGTTCTGGCGACCCAGAACCCGTTGGAGCAGGAAGGGACGTACCCGCTGCCCGAAGCGCAGCTCGACCGGTTCCTGCTCCAGATCGACGTCGACTATCCAGACCTCTCGGCCGAACGGCGCATGTTGTTTGCGACGACCGGGACCGAGGCCCGGCGGCTCGAGCGCATTCTGACCGTCGATGAACTCATGGCCATCCAGCGGCTCGTGCGGCAGATTCCGGTTCCCGATCAGGTCGTCGAGGCCATCCTCAAACTGGTTCGCTCGGCACGCCCCGGCACCGGAGCCGACGCCGAAACAGACAGGCTCGTGGCTTGGGGACCTGGCCCGCGCGCCAGCCAGGCACTGATGATGGCGGTCCGTGCCAAAGCCCTGATCGACGGCCGGTTGGCACCCTCTGTGGACGATGTCGCAGAACTTGCCGATCCCATCCTCAAGCACCGCATGGCACTGTCGTTCCAGGCCCGCGCCGAAGGCCGCGATATCACCACCACCATCCGGCGGCTCGCCGAGGCAATCGGCTGACGTCGGTGGCAGCAACCGGGTCGCGATCGAACCATATGGCAGCACACAGGACGCACGACCGGGCGGAAATCCTGACCCTCGAGGCTGGGGCCCACGCGCTTGCCGAGCGGCTGCCGGAACTCATGGTCGAGGCCAGTCGCATCGCCCATACCGTCGCGCACGGCATCCACGGACGGCGACGGGCTGGCCCGGGCGAGACGTTCTGGCAGTTCCGGCAGTATCAGCCGGGTGACGCGACAAGTCTGATCGACTGGCGTCGCACCGCGTCGGCCTCCCACGTCTATATCCGCCAGCGTGAGTGGGAGGCGGCCCACACCATGTGGCTGTGGCCGGACCTGTCCACCTCGATGGAGTTCCGCTCGAGCCTAGCGCCAGTGACGAAGCGTGACCGGGCCCTGGTGCTCGGCCTCGCGCTGTCGGAATTGCTGGTCCGCGGCGGCGAGCGCGTCGGCCTGTTGGGGCTGACCCAGCCGACGGCCAGCCGGAAAGCCGTCGTGAAACTCGCCGAAGCCATTCTCATGCGCGGCGAGGAAGCGGCGCTGTCGGAAGGCCTGCCCCCCAGGACCCGCTTGCAGCGGTTCTCAGGCGTGATCCTCATCAGCGACTTTCTCGACCCGATCGAAGCGATCGGGGAGCGCATCGCTGCGCTCGCCGGACACGGCGTCAAGGGGCATGTCGTGCAGGTTCTCGACCCAGCCGAAGAAACACTGCCATTCGAAGGACGGCTCGAGTTCATCGGTCCCGAGGGCGGCGAACGGTGGGTCGCGGATCGGGTCGAAAGCCTGCGCGCCGACTATCAAGCAAAGCTGACCGCGCACCGCGCCGCGCTGATCGAGACGACGCGGAAGCTCGGCTGGTCGTTTCTGCTGCACCATACCGACCGGCCTGCCTCCGAGCCGCTACTCAATCTCATTGCGTTGCTGCAAGGCGGGGGCAGCTACCAGTATCAGGCCATCCAACGGGACGTGCAGTTATGAGCCTGGGCGCGCTCGCGTTCCTCAATCCGCTGGCACTGACAGCCCTGCTGGCGCTGCCCATCATCTATTGGCTGCTGCGGACCGTGCCGCCGCGCCCACGCCAGCTCGAATTTCCGCCGACGCGCATTCTCCTGGGGCTGGAGAACCGCGAGAAGACGCCCGCCAAAACGCCGTGGTGGCTGCTGCTGATCCGGCTGTTGGCAGCAGCGCTCGTGATCCTGGCCTTGGCGGAGCCGATCCTGAACCCGCAGCGCGATGCCGCAATTCCTGGACGCGGACCGGTGGCACTCGTCGTGGACAACGGCTGGACGTCTGCGCCCCGGTGGGCGGAACGTGCCGGCCTGATCGAGCGGCTGATCACGGAAGCCGAAAGCCAGTCGCGCGCGGTGATCGTCGTCGCTACTGCCGCGTCGGCCAAAGGCCAGGTCGCCCGCATCCAGGCGCCGGCCGAGGCGCGCAACAGCGCCCGCGCCTTGAGCCCGCAACCGTTCGCTCCGGACCGTGCCGCGGCGGCCGAGGTGCTTGCGGCGGGGCTGGCCGGCAGCGTGGACCAGGCACAAGGGGTCGGGATCGTCTGGCTGTCGGACGGTATCGACCATGCGAAGGAAGCGGCCAGCTTCGTCGAAAGCCTTGCGGCGTTGTCTGCTGGCGTGCCGCTCGTCGTCGTGACCGAACCGCAGGGCTCAGAGCCGCAAGGGCTGATCGGGCGCGTCGGAGCGAGTGGGCGACTCGAAGCCGTGGTCGTGCGCAGTGGCGGACCTGCGAGCATCGGCAGTATCCTGGCCACGTCGGCCAAAGGCGAAATCCTGGGGACGGCCACCTATGCGTTCGAGGCCGGCGCAACGCGCACCGAAGCGCGGCTCGAACTGCCGCTGGAATTGCGCAACCAGGTCGCCCGGCTGGCGCTGGCCGGGCAGACCTCGACCGGCGCTGTCAGTCTGCTCGACCAGCGCTCGCAGTGGCAGCGGGTCGGCCTGATCTCCGGCGAGAGCATCGAGCAGGCCCAGCCGCTGCTGGCACCCTTCTACTACATCGAGAAGGCGCTCGCGCCGACCGCCGAAATCGTCAAGCCCAAGACGGCCAATCTCGACGCGGCGCTGGAGGACGCACTCGCAGCCAAGATCAGCGTGCTGGCGCTGGCTGATATCGGCACGCTTCCGCCCGATCTGGCTGAAACCATCGCCGAGTGGATCGGCAAGGGCGGCGTGCTGGTTCGCTTTGCCGGCCCACGCCTGGAAAAGGGCGGCGACGACCTTTTGCCGGTGCCGCTGCGGATCGGCGGACGGACGCTCGGCGGTGCGCTGAGCTGGTCGAGCCCGCAGCGTCTGGCCACCTTTGAGGAAGCGAGCCTGTTCACTGGTCTCGCCATCCCCGCCGACGTCATGATCCGCCGGCAGGTACTGGCAGACCCGGGCCGGCTCGGCCCGGATGTCCAGGTTTGGGCGCGGCTCACGGATGGAACGCCTCTCGTTACGGCGGCCCGGCGCGGCGAAGGCCTCGTCGTTCTGTTCCACGTCACGGGTAATTCCGACTGGTCGAACCTGCCGCTCTCGGGTCTGTTCGTCGACATGCTGAAGCGGATCGTCCTGCAGGGACGTCTGGGCGGCGGCCCGGCCGGGGAGGCTTCGGCTCTGGCCAATGGTACGGAGCAGGCTGCCGGCGAGGCGACACTCGCCCCGATCAGCACGCTCGACGGTTTCGGCGTGTTGTCGAGCCCGCCGCCGGCAGCCAAGGCGCTGCTCGCCTCGGCCTTCGATCAGACTATCGCGAGCCTGGATCATCCGCCCGGCTACTATGGCAGCAAGGGCGCTCCACGGGCGCTCAATGTGCTGACAGCCGACGCGACGCTGCCGGCACTGCCGGCGCTGCCCATCGGTTCGATCGTCCGCGGCTTCGAAGGCGGAGCCGAAGCGCTGCTGAAACCATCGCTGCTGGCCTTGGCTCTCGGGCTCGTTCTGGTCGATATCCTGGCGGTCCTGCTGCTTCAGGCCGGTGGGCTCGCTGGTCTCATCGGACGTCGCGGTTCGGGTGGCGTGACAGCGACGTCGGCCGCACGCACGGTTGCAGGCCCCCTCATCGGTGCTGGCCTGTTGCTCGGCGTGCTGGCTGCAGCGGGCGAGGTGTCGGCGCAGCCCGTGCGCACGCCCGTAACGGCCGTGGACGCCAAGGCGGCCCTGGCGACCGCCAAAGTGACATTGGGCTACGTGCTGACCGGGGATGTGCAGGCCGACGAGACCAGCCGGCAGGGACTGAGCGGGCTTGCCAAGGTCCTGCAACTGCGCTCCGCCGTAACGCCCGGCGAGCCTATCGCCGTCGACATCCTGCGAGACGAGATCGCTTTCTATCCTGTCCTCTACTGGCCCGTCCCCGAACGGCCCGACGAACTGCCGCGCGAGATCCTCGCCAAGATCGACGCCTACATGAAACAGGGCGGGATGATCATTTTCGACACCCGCGACCAGGGCAAAGGCTTGCCGTCCGGCGTGGCGTTCGGCGGAGACGGCCGGTCCGGCCTGCAGCGTATTCTCGGGCAACTCGACCTGCCGCGGCTGGAGCCTGTCCCCGACGGGCACGTCCTGGGCAAGTCGTTCTATCTGCTACGGTCGTTTCCGGGACGCTGGGACGGTGGCCAGATGTGGGTGGAGGCCGGTGGCGTCGCAGGTGAAGACGGCGGGGCCCGTGAGGCCCGGCGCGCCGATGGCGTCACCTCGATCATCGTCACATCGAACGATCTGGCTGCCGCGTGGGCACTCGACGAGCGTGGCCGCCCACTCTACCCCGTCGTTCCAGGGGGCGAGGTTCAGCGCGAGATGGCCTTCCGCACCGGCATCAATATCGTGATGCATGCGCTGACTGGAAACTACAAGGCCGATCAGGTGCACGTGCCGGCACTGCTCGAGCGGCTCGGCCAATAGGACATGCCATGAACTGGTCCGTAGATCTGGCACCTCTCATCCCGGTGCCGCTGCTCTGGGTTGCCGCTGGCATCGCGCTCGTGCTGCTTGGCCTGATGGGCGTGCGGCGCACGCGAGGGTTTGCGCTCAGGGCCCTCGCCGTGGCGGCGATGTTTCTGGCCCTTCTCAACCCCACGCTGCGCGAAGAGAGCCGGGACAGGCTCGCCAACGTCGCCATCGTGGTCGTCGACGAGAGTACGAGCCAGGCCTTGGCCGACCGGCCAGCGCAGACACGCGCGATCCGCGACGAACTCGACCGGCGTCTGAAGGCGGTCGGCAATCTCGAGGTCAAGTGGGTGACGGTGGCCAGTCCACGCGACGGCAAAGCCACTGGGACACAACTTTTCACCGCGCTCAACGCCGCATTGGCCGACACCCCGCCCGACCGGGTCGCCGGTGTCATCATGGTGACGGACGGGCAAGTGCACGACGTGCCCGCCAAAGCCTCCGCCCTCGGCTTCAGTGCGCCGGTGCACGCGCTCCTCACCGGCAAGCCGGACGAGTTCGACCGCAGGATCGAGATCGTGACGGCTCCAAGGTACGGGCTCGTCGGACAGACCCGCGATATCGAAGCGCGCGTGGTGGAGACCGGCAAGCTCGGCAGCCAGGGGTCGAGCGTCGCGCTCAAAATCCGGCGCGAGGGCGAGCCCGACGAAACGCGGCGCACGCGGATCGGGGAAACGGTCAAGCTGTCGATGCCGTTCCCGCATTCGGGCACCAATATCCTCGAGATCGAGCTCGGGGTGGCCCCCGGCGAACTGACGCCCGCCAACAACCGCGTCGTCGTCGAGGCTGAAGGCGTGCGCGAAAATCTTCGCGTGCTGCTGGTCTCGGGCGAGCCGCACGCCGGCGAACGCACGTGGCGCAACCTGCTGAAGTCCGATGCCGCCGTCGATCTCGTCCACTTCACCATCCTGAGGCCGCCGGAAAAGCAGGACGGAACGCCCATCAACCAGCTCTCACTGATCGCATTCCCGACGCGGGAACTGTTCTCGGAGAAAATCAACGACTTCGACCTGATCATCTTCGACCGCTACCAGCATCGCGGCATCCTTCAGCTCAGCTACTACACCAACATCGCGCGCTATGTGGAGGACCATGGCGGCGCGGTGCTCGTGGCGGCCGGCGACGATTTTGCCGGCAACGTCAGCCTGTACCGGACACCGCTATCGCCGATCCTGCCAGCCTCACCGACGGGGCGCATGCTCGAGCAGCCCTTCAAGGCCAAGCTCACCGACGAGGGCGTGCGCCACCCCGTCACCCGCAACCTGCCCGGTGCGCCGGTGGCCGATGGGGCCGAGCCGTCCTGGGGTCGCTGGTTCCGCCAAGTCGAAGTCAAGCAGGACAGCGGCCGCGCCGTCATGACCGGCGCGGACGGCAAGCCACTGCTGATCCTCGACCGCAAAGGCAAGGGCCGCGTCGCTCTCATGACATCGGACCAGGCGTGGCTCTGGGCCCGCGGGTTCGAGGGTGGTGGTCCGCACACGGACCTGCTGCGCCGCACGGCGCACTGGCTGATGAAAGAGCCCGATCTGGAGGACGAACGGCTGATCGCCACGGCCTCGGGGTTGAGCCTGACCGTCGAGCGGCGCTCGATGGAGGACAGCGTGGGCCCCGTCACGATCAGGACACCGGCAGGCCAGACACGCTCGGTCACCCTGGATGCCGCCGGGGCCGGCGTGTGGCGGGCAACCGTCGATGTCGATCTGCCCGGGCTCTACAAAGCCGAGGCGGAAGCGCCAACGGGCAGCCTGACCGCGGTGGCACATGCCGGAACACAGGACCAGCGCGAGATGAGCGAGGTGACGGCAACCGACAAAAAGCTCAGCCCGCTGATCGAAGCGACCGGAGGCGGGGCGTTCTGGACCAAGGGCGGGGGCTTGCTTGCCTCGACCGATCCCACCGCCGTCAGCCTGCCGCGCATCTCGATGCTGACGAGCGCGCGGGTGATGGCAGGCTCGGGCTGGCTCGGCCTCAAGGATCGTGACGCGTTCGTCACGCGAGGCGTCACCCTGACGCCGTTGTTCACGGGCCTGCTGGCACTCGCGGCACTGCTCTTCCTGATGTCGCTGGCGTGGTGGCGCGAGGGGCGGTAGGGCGAGGGTACGCGACCCATGCGCATGCGCAAGAAGACCGAACTCCCGCAGAAGACGTGCGTCACCTGCGGGCGACCCTTCAGTTGGCGGAAGAAGTGGGAAAAAGTGTGGAACGAAGTTCGCCACTGCTCCGACCGCTGCCGGGCCGGCCAGGCCAAGACACTGAAGAAAAACAACAACACTTGACTAGGTCGGGTTCGTCGATGGCGGCGGCAGCACTCGTTGCCTCTTGCCAGCGCGCGATCAACCTGCAAGTGTCGCCGCGCTTCTGCTGGCCCGCCCAACGGGTCGGCCCCGGGGGGGATGGATCTCAATGCTTGCAAGACTCGACGAGCGGCCTGTGGCGACCTTGCCGTCAACGCGCGAGGCCCACGAGTGGCTCGATGTCGTGGCGCGCTATCGCGATCCCCACCTCAAACGCAGCATCGTCGAAATCGCGATCACGCTCATACCCTTCGTGGCTCTGTGGGCCGCTGCCTACGCCGCCCTGTCTGTCGGCTGGTGGCTGTCGCTGATCGTGGCCGTACCGGCGGCGGGGTTTCTTCTCCGGTTGTTCCTCATCCAGCACGACTGCGGCCACTTGGCGTTCTTTCCGACCCGTGCCGCCAACGACTGGGTCGGGCGCGCACTCGGCGTGCTGACGCTCACCCCGTATGACGTCTGGAAGCGTTCACATGCCATCCACCATTCCGCTTCAGGAAATCTCGACAAGCGGGGGACGGGAGATGTCTACACGCTGACAGTCTCCGAGTTCAGGGCGCTGTCGCCGCTCGGGCGTCTCGGCTACCGGCTCTACCGGCATCCGTTCGTCATGTTCGGCCTGGGGCCGATGTACGTCTTCTTCCTGCAACAGCGTCTGCCGTTCGGCCAGATGCGTGACGGCTGGCGGCCATGGATCAGTGCGATGGGGACTAACCTCGCCATCCTTCTGGCATCCATCGGCATGGTGTCAGTGATCGGTCTCGAGGCCTTCCTCATGGTGCACGTGCCCATCGTTCTGATGGCGGCAACGATCGGGATCTGGCTGTTCTATGTCCAACACCAGTTCGAGGACACCGTGTGGGCGGAAACCAAGGATTGGTCGCAACAACATGCAGCGCTTTACGGCAGCTCGTTTTATGATCTGCCACCGCCGCTGTCGTGGTTCTCGGCCAACATCGGGATCCATCACGTGCATCATCTCTACAGCCGCATCCCGTACTACCGGCTGCCGGAAGTTCTGCGCGACAATCCGGAATTAAAGCACATCCGCCGCATCGGTTTTCTCGAGGGCTTCAAGTTCGTTCGCCTCAAGCTCTGGGACGAAGAGAACCAGAAGTTGATCTCTTTCAAGGAGGCGGGCGTCTGAGGTCGCGCCGGCATCCCGTATTCGGCCGCCGGTGCCTTTGCGCTCTCAGACAGCCCTGTCGGTCAACGGCCTGTCATATTGTTGGCTCTCTCTGGGTGCGCAGACGGGCAGACCCGCAGGGGCCATAGGGAGACCGACCAATGACAACCGGTGCGCAGCGCACGGCGATGCAGGCGCGCGAGGATGCGCTCGACACAGCCCGCGGGCGGGGCTTCGAAAGCGGCCTCGTGGCCACGCTCATATCGGCACTCGCGCTGTTGTTTTCCAGCTACAGCTTTTACGAAGCGGTCCTGCGGGCCGCCGATGTCGCCGCCTTCGTCCCACCGCGCATCGACTATACCGACCCGGATCGCCCGGAGAGCCCTTTTGAAGTTTTCATCGTTCCGCTGACGTTGGCCAACGACGGTGCCCAGACCGGAACCGTGCTGTCGGTCGATCTTGCCGTCACCAACAAGCGCTCGGGTGAGACAAAGCGCTTCTATGCCGCCAGTGTCGGGGCATGGGCCCAACAGTCCGCCCCGCCGTTCGCGCCGGTCTCGCTTGCCGGACGGGCGGCCTGGTCGCAGCCGTTGCAGTTTTTTCCGCGCGAGGGCGAGACAGTGGCGCGCATTATCGACCTGGAGGCGGGCAGCTATGCATTCACCCTCACCCTGAACGTGGCGGCGGCCGCGTCCGGGACACTGTTTGGTGGTCCGCACGTCAAGCCGCTGTCGTTCGAGATGCAGATCAGTCAGTTGGACTACCGGAACTTCAACGGCGCAGGGACCATGGCCATGTGGACCGCCGACTACCGTCCAGCGGGAACACGGCAGTAGACGTCCTGCTTCATGGTGTCTCCGGGGCCACGCGATCGAGGAATGCACGGGCTTCGGCGGTGATCGCGGCGCGCTCGGCCGCCGGCAGCTTCCTGAGGCTCGCGTAGATCATCCGCATCCGATGGTTCCCGGAGAGGTGCGGTTCGTTGCGGGCCAGGAAGTCCCAGTAGAGGAAGTTGAACGGACATGCGCCGGGGCCGGTGCGACGCTTGGACTCGTAGCGGCATCCCGCGCAGTAATCGGACATGCCGCCAATGTAGTTGGCCGAGGCCGCATACGGCTTGGAGCCGAGGAGCCCGCCGTCGGCAAACTGGCTCATCCCGATTACGTTGGGCAACTCCACCCACTCGAACGCGTCGATGTAGACCATCAGATACCACTCATGCACCTGCGCCGGGTCGATGCCGGCGATCAGCGCGAAATTGCCGGTCAGCATCAAGCGCTGAATGTGGTGGGCGTAGGCGTGGGCTTTCGTCTGGCCGATGGACGCGGCAAGGCAGGCCATGTCCGTCTCGCCGGTCCAATAAAAGTCCGGCAGGCGGCGACGATTGCCGAAGACGTTGCGTGTCTCGTAGCCCGGCATCTGCAGCCAATATATGCCGCGCACATATTCGCGCCACCCGATGATCTGGCGGATGAAGCCCTCGGCCGCGTTGAGCGGCACGCGCCCCGCGTGGTAGGCGGCTTCCACGCGGCGACACAGGTCGAGGGGGTCGAGGAGGCCGAGGTTGAGCGCTGGCGACAGCAGTGAGTGATAGAGAAAGGGCTCGCCCGTCAGCATCGCGTCCTGATAATCGCCAAACGAGGCGAGGCCATAGGCGAGGAAGGCATCGCGGGCGGCCTCCGCGTCCGCCCGGGTAACGGGCCAGCCGAACGGTTCGAGATCGCCGAAGTGGTTGCCGAAGCGGCGGGCGACAAGCTCCAGAACCTCCGTCGTGATTGCGTCGGGGGCAAAGCGCGGTGGTGCAGGCATCAGCAGATCGCGGCGGGCGGCTTTGCGGTTTTCCTTGTCGAGGTTCCATTGCCCCCCGACGGGCTGCCCGTCCGTAATCAGGAGCCCGGTGCGCTTGCGCATCTCGCGGTAGAAATCTTCCATGCGCAGGAGTTTGCGACCGCGCGCCCAATCGGCAAAGCCTTCGCGCGAGATCAGGAACCGCGAGTCGGGCAGGATCGTGACGGGCAAGCCCGTTGCGATGCCAAGGCTTTGCAAGAGTTGCAGAACCCGCCATTCGCCGGGCTCGGTCACGACGATCCGTCGAGCGCCATGACGTTTGGCCGCCCGCGCGATCTCACCGGGAAAGCTGCCGGTATTGGCTGGGTCATCGAGCCGGACATAGTCGACCTTGAACCCGGCCACGCGCAGGTCTTCGGCGAAGTGGCGCATGGCCGACAGGATCAGCGCGATCTTCTGCTGGTGATGGCGCACGTAGGTCGTCTCGTCGGCGACCTCCATCATCAAGACCACATCGCGCGCTGGATCGGCCGCCGCCAGGCTCGACAGCGCCAGCGTGAGCTGGTCGCCGAGAACCGGGATCAGGGTCCTCGTTTCGGCTGCTGGCACGCTGCGCGCTCCCCAATTATCGCGAGCGGCTTCGCGCCTCTCGAACTTTGCCACAGCAAGAGCTCACGCTCTCGATCCTGCGTGTCTACGGGCTGCGTCAAGCGCTCGATCAGCGCGCATTTTTGCCCACAGTCCGACTGACCGGGTTTGGCGCGCGCCCCCCCGACTCGGGCTAGCGTGCCAACATAATTTTGCAGCCCGGAGCGCCCCATGAGCCTCGCCTTCGTACTTATCCGCGCTGCCCATGCATCGGGCACCCACCATAAGCTCGCCCTCGATGCGCTCGACCATCTCGCCAGCGACAACGCGGTGGCCTGGAAACGCCTGTTCTACGGCAACGCCAAACTCTACCTCGAGGGGGCCAAGGCCCCCGACACCGAGTTCAAGGACTTCAAGAACCACGTCCTGCATCCTGGCGACGGCTATTGGGGCGGCGCGCCGGAAAAAGCCCGCAACTGGTATGGTCATCTGCTGACCGCCCTGCGCGAGAGCAACTGGAGCGAGGCGGCCTGGTGTGCCGGCGTTCTGTCCCACTATGTGACCGATCCGGCGATGCCCTTCCATACCGCCCAGTCGGAGGCCGAGACGGCCATTCACCGCGCGGCCGAATGGTCGATCAACCGCAGTTACGACAGCCTGGTGCGGGAGGCACGGACCTCCGGCGTCGCGAGCGTGCCCGAGCCTGGGAGAGAAGCCCGCTGGCTGGAAGCCTACCTGTGCACCATCGCGGACGCGGCGCATGCCCATTACGAAAAGCTGATCGCACACTACGACATTACGGCGGGCGTCCGTGAACCAGAGGCGGGGCTCGATGCGGTCGGCCGGCAGATCGTCGCCGGTCAGCTCGCTTTCGCGGCGCAGGCGTTCGCCCGTGTGCTCGATCGGGCATTGTTGGAGGCTGGGGTCGCGCCGGCGGCGGTCTCACTTAGGGCTGACGCGGTTCTGGCCACGCTGGAAATGCCGCTGAAGTGGATGCTCGCGCGGATCGCGGATGCCGAGGAGCGTCGTGTCATCGAGGCCATGTACGACGAGCTCGTGGCCACGGGCCGGGTGGAGAAAACCCTGCCGGAGGACGACCGCGCGGTGCGCGACCTGCACGCCCGCGAAGTGCTGGCACCGCGTCTGGCCGCGCGGCAGTCGGCCCGCGCCCAGCGGATCGGCGGACCGGCCCGCACGTCCGCCATGCCGCACCCCACGGCGAAGCTGCCATCCGCACCCGGCGATACGCTGTCGCAACTGAGCAGCGCATCGGAGCGGCCGATGCCCGCGCCATCGCTGGGCCTCGACATGCCCTGGCCCGCCGCACGCACCGAGGTGCCGTCGCCCTCAACGGCCCGGCTCCACCTCACGGGCACAGACGCTGTCGTCAAGGCCCCGTCGATCGGAGCCAAAACGGCAGGACGGCTCGCCGCCGTCGGCGTCACGACCGTGGCTGATCTGATGAGTGCCGATGCGGCGACGCTTGCCGACAGGCTGGCCGACGATCGCATCGCCGCCGCGACCATCGCGCGCTGGCAGGACGAGGCGGCCCTCGTGCTGACGATTCCGGGGCTGCGGGGCACCTCCGCCCAGTTGCTCGTCGGTTCGGGATACCCCGACGTCGAGGCGCTGGCCTCCGCCGACCCCGCCGTTCTGTGCGCGCGACTGCTGCGTTTCTCGCTGACCGGGGAAGGGAGCCGCATCTTGCGCGATGGTGCTGCCCCCGACATCGAGCAGGTCAAGACGTGGGTCGAGGTGGCACAGGCTGTTCGCAAGGCGGCGTAGGTCGGACAATCCTTTCCGCGCAGCGTCGGTCCCCTGGCGGTTCGGCTTGCAATCCGGCGCATGGCATACCAAACTAAGCGTATCCGAGGGGCGCCGGTCGACCGGCTGAGATTGCGTTGCGCAACGCGAGCACCCTTTGAACCTGATCCGGTTAGCACCGGCGAAGGGACGGACCGGCATCAACGCCCGATCTCCCATCTTCGTCCGCGTGCACCTCGCGCAGCGAGACCTTCAAGGGTCTCGAATGGGAGTAGAGCGCATGAACAAGATCACCCGCCCCGCCGATCTGATGGTGCCAAGCGTCACGACCGGCCCGCTGCCGGCCTCAGCCAAAGTCTACTCCGCGCCCGACGGCTACCCGGATGTGCGCGTGCCATTGCGCCAGATCGCGCTCGCCGATCCCGACATGCCGACGTTCCAGGTTTACGACACGTCGGGCCCCTACACCGACCCTGCCGCCACGATCGACGTCGAGGCCGGGCTGCCCCGCCTTCGCGCCGGCTGGATCGAAGAGCGGGGCGGTGTGGAGGCCTACACGGGCCGAGACATCAAGCCGGAGGACAACGGCAACGTCACCGGCAAGGCGCTGGCCCGCGACTTCCCCAACAAGCCGCAGCCGCTGCGCGGCGTCGGGAAGGCACCCGTCACGCAATTGGAATTCGCCCGCGCCGGGATTATCACGAAGGAAATGATTTACGTCGCCCACCGCGAGAATCTCGGCCGCCAGCAGATGCTCGCGGGCGCCGCAGACTCACTGGCCGACGGCGAGAACTTCGGGGCTGCCATTCCGCCGTTCATCACGCCGGAATTCGTTCGCGACGAGATCGCCCGTGGCCGCGCCATCATCCCCGCCAATATCAATCACGCCGAACTGGAGCCGATGGCCATCGGCCGGAACTTCCTGGTCAAGATCAACGCCAATATCGGGAATTCGGCCGTCACCTCGTCCGTGGAGGAGGAGGTCGAGAAGATGGTATGGGCGATCCGCTGGGGTGCGGACACCGTGATGGACCTGTCGACGGGCCGCAACATCCACAACACGCGCGAATGGATCCTGCGCAATTCGCCCGTCCCCATCGGGACCGTGCCGATCTATCAGGCGCTGGAGAAATGCGGCGGCGATCCCGTAAAGCTGACCTGGGAATTGTACCGCGACACGCTGATCGAGCAGTGCGAGCAGGGTGTGGATTATTTCACCATTCACGCCGGTGTGCGGCTGGCCTATGTGCCGCTGACTGCAAACCGCGTGACGGGCATTGTTTCGCGCGGCGGCTCGATCATGGCCAAGTGGTGCCTCGCCCACCACAAGGAGAGCTTCCTCTACGAGCGTTTCGCCGAAATCTGCGAGATCATGCGAGCCTATGACGTCTCGTTCTCTCTGGGTGACGGATTGCGACCCGGCTCCATCGCGGATGCCAACGACCGCGCGCAATTCGCTGAACTGGAAACGCTGGGCGAATTGACCAAGATCGCCTGGGATCACGGCTGCCAGGTCATGATCGAAGGCCCCGGCCATGTGCCGATGCACAAGATCAAGATCAACATGGACAAGCAACTGCGCGAATGCGGCGAAGCCCCGTTCTATACGCTCGGGCCGCTTACGACCGATATCGCGCCGGGCTACGACCACATCACGTCCGGGATCGGCGCGGCCATGATCGGCTGGTTCGGCTGCGCCATGCTGTGCTACGTGACGCCGAAAGAGCATCTGGGCCTGCCCAATCGCGACGACGTGAAAGTGGGCGTCGTCACCTATAAAATCGCCGCCCATGCGGCCGATTTGGCGAAGGGCCACCCGGCGGCACAATTGCGCGACGATGCGCTGTCGAAAGCGCGTTTCGATTTCCGTTGGGAGGATCAATTCAATCTCGGCCTCGATCCCGATACCGCACGCGCCTATCACGACGAAACCCTGCCCAAGGACGCCCACAAGGTCGCGCACTTCTGCTCCATGTGCGGCCCGAAATTCTGCTCGATGAAAATCACGCAAGACGTGCGCGACTACGCCGCGACGCTGAATGATAAGGAAGCAGGCATGGCCGAAATGTCCGCCAAGTTCCGCGAAATGGGCGGGCAGGTGTATGTGGAGGCGGGGCTGGCCGAGGCCGCGGAAGTGCCCGAGCGTGTGCGGTCGGGTGACAAGGACGCGGTCAAAAGGAGCAACGAGGCGCTGGGGTAGCGCGATAACCACGGCTGGGCAGCCGTTTGGAGGGCACCATGACGTCCGTATCGCTGGTCGCGCTACTACTGGTGTTGAGCGCGCCTTTGGCTGCGGCAGCACCAGCAGTAACCCACTGCGAAAACTGGAAGGAATGTGAGATCGCGAGCGAAGTGTCTTGCGGGGGTTTGTGATCTTCCCGAAGGCCACGGTGGGGATAAGATCCGACGACGTCAGCTTCAGCTCTCGCCACTTCGAAGACGCGAAGACCGAAAATGAAAGACAGTCTGGCAGTCACAGCATCTCGAGAATCCAGTTCACTGATTGGGATGCTGGGCACTTTCCGGGCGTCGTTCATATTGAGATCGCAGATGTGGGAACGGGGCGCTCAGTTGGCTGGCTCAGAAAGCCCCTGCAGCGACTTTCCGGCTCCTGCACTTTTTGATCAGCACGCACTCGGCTGAGTGTCCGCGCTGCCGCAGTGCTCTCGCTATGCGTCGGCTGTTCTTGATCTGGCAGCCCTGTGCTAACTTGTTCTCTCGCGATCCAATCCCGCGCCGGAGGAAAATCACATGACGATCGTCACACTCGACAAGGCGCAGGCCGAGTTAGCGGACCTTATCAAGCGCGCGCTCGATGGCGAGGAGATCGTTATCCAGTCGGACGGGCGCGAAGTTCGGCTGGAAGTGGCCAAGTCAGCCAGCTATCGCGGTCGCGGAGCGCTGAAAGGCCAAATGCACATCGGCCCGGGCTTCTTCGAGCCATTGCCTGAAGCCGAGTGTGGGATAGGTCCTGACGAGCCCCTCAAGTGAGGCTGCTGGTCGACACCAACGTACTCATCTGGTGGTTTCTCGATGCCCCGCAGATTCCCGGACCAATCGAGAGGCTCATCGATGATCCTCGGACAATCGTGTGCGTCAGCGCGGCATCAGCCTGGGAAATCTGCACCAAGGTCCGGATCGGCAAACTTGACGCAGTTCGAGCACTTTCAGACGACCTGGAAGGGTTCGTCCGCAACTGGCATTTCACGCCGCTTCCTATCACCATCGCACACGGCCAACTGGCTGGGCGACTGCCGGGACCGCACCGTGATCCGTTCGACCGGATGCTGGCGGCGCAAGCGATACTCGATGGCTTGAAGCTCGTCACAAACGATCCGGCATTCACGCACTTCGCCGATGTCGAGACCCTTTGGTAGGCGCCGAC
The DNA here is from genome assembly GCA_033765285.1 of Hyphomicrobiaceae bacterium. Classification (GTDB taxonomy): domain Bacteria; phylum Pseudomonadota; class Alphaproteobacteria; order Rhizobiales; family Hyphomicrobiaceae; genus Filomicrobium. The sequence goes on from JANRIE010000045.1 coordinate 211,870, forward strand.
CCGCCCCCCCGAACACCCCTCAACTCCCTGGCCGCCCGGTCTTCCTCGCCCGGCCCCGGCGAGCCTTCTTGACGGCGGGGTCGTCGAATTCGACGGTACGCGTCGGCTTGGCCAAGCCGGCCGGGATCGGCATGCCTGGCCAGTCGACCGGCCCGCCGGGCGTCTCCGTCGGACCAGCAGAACGCCGGTTCCGGGCGAACGCCCTTGGATCGTTGGGCAGGCGCGCGGAAGCCAGGAAGCGCGCGTATCGCCCCGCAGTGATCGCGAACACGCGCGGGATGATCAGGCCGCAGAGGGGATCAACCTGCGGCGCGCAGGGCGACGCGACGATCATACGAGCCGCGCAACCGCGTGCCCTGCCGTCGTTGGACATGGCTCGGGGCCAGTGGTCGTTCCTGCGGCCCGACAGTCACCCGTTTCCAGCCGTGCGACAGAGCCAGATCGACCGAGGTGGAGGCGAATTGCGATTTCGCGTCCATCAAAGGCGCAATTCAGTCTCTCGAGCAGACGCCATTACCGCCAACCGTAGTGCCGTCGAGAGCAAGCAGGCTCTCGACTACGCCCGCCCCTTCGGCTCGGATATGGCCGTTTCCAGCAATTCGATCACGTCGGCCAATGGCACGGTGAATACGCCTGCCTCGCCTTTTTCGAACGGCGTACGCCATTGCTCGTAGGCGGCCGCGAAGTCGGCGTCGGCCGCTGTCGGACCGCCGGTTCCAGCCAGCCCCATCACGGCATCCTCGAACATCTCGGCGGTGATCGGAATGTGCGGCACCATGGTCTGGATCCCCCCGGCCACGTGCGGGTTCATGATGCGAACCTCGGTGAGCGCCACGGAGCAGACGAACCCCAACCCCTCGTAATGCAGGACGGCCAGTACGGCGGCATGGACATCCCCGTCCTGCAACCGCCCCTTGACCCGCCACACCTGCCCAGGCTCGAAATCGGTCTCCGGCTTCGTCTCCATGCGCGCTCTCCCAGGATGCCGTCGTGCGGCTTGCGTCCCCTCGACTGCGCTTGTGGCATGGGGCGCGAGCTTCAGCCAGACACCGAGACGTCATGGCGCGGGCGCATAAGAGCGCGGGCCATGCTCGCATGATGGGCGAGGAGGCGGGCATGCCACTCGGGATGTCGAGCCATAGAGCCACGCCCACGAGGGGCCGGGGTCGCGCACGGAATCAATTCACTGATTTTATTGGTGGGTGATGAAGGATTCGAACCTTCGACCCGCTGATTAAGAGTCAGCTGCTCTACCAACTGAGCTAATCACCCGGAATTTGTTTGGATCGCAGCGATCTGCCACGACGGCAAAGGGGCCTGTCATGGCCCCAGAGAGCGGTTCGAGTACCACCACCGCCGTCCGTTGTCCAGTGTCCTAGATCGCCGGTCAGCCCCAGGTAACGACGACGCCGCCCCGCTGAGGATCGTGGCCAATCTCTATCGCGTCGTGTCGCGGCGGTGACGACGGGGGACACACTCCAAGCACGTGCGCGCCTCATGCACAACGACTGGCGTTGGTGCCTCGCGCGTTCCGCGTCGGCAGCCATACGGCTGGGGACCCATTGCGCCAGCACCCGCCGGGCGACCCAATGCCAAACTGCCGGGGGCAAGGTCGCTCGATGGCTTGGCTACGCCGCAGCCGCCTCCGACCGTCGCGGCCCCTCCACGAGACGCAGCGGCAGGACGATCAGCGGATAGAGGAGAATTGTCCAAAAGCCCGCCTCCAGAAGCTCAGCCATCGGATTGACGGCGGCCCCGGCCAGATACGCCGCCAGCCAGCCGGCCGCCACCATCAGAACGACCGCGCCGGCTGCTAGCCCCCATCGGCCGATTGGAAAGCAGGCCCGCCAGGGCCTGCACCCGACGCCTGTCCACCAGCCGACGAGGTTCAGCAGCGCGCAAAAGCCGAGAGCGCCACCGCCGAGAATGTCCACCGTCAGACCCGACAAAAATGCGATGGACGCCGGCAGTCCCTCCTGCCTCCGCAGCGTCCAATAGTGGACGACAACCGCGGGGACGAGTGCGGCCATCACCGTCCCGGAGCCCATGGCACCTGGCCATGGCACAACCGCCAGTCCTGTTGCCAGGACAAGGGTCAGCACCGGTGCCAGTGTCGGCGACGTCATCAGCGCTCCTCCCGCAGAACCGGAGGATCGCGAGCCGGCAGGAGATCCGGCGCGCTCTGGCCAAGGTGATCGGATGGCTCCGCGAAATCAGCGGCGGCCGCGGTCGATTGACCGGGTTGCAGCGGTGCCTTCTGCAGAAGCACACTCACGAACTCCGCCCGGTCGGGGTCGGCGGCCGGCCGGATGGCGAGGCCCCTCGACGTCTTCACGACGGTCCCGACCTTGAGCCCCTCGGGCACCCCGCCCTCCTCGCCAGCCGTCAGGACCTCGTCGCCCGCAGCGATATCGAAGCGCCGCTCCAACTCGGTGATTTCGAGAACGGGTGAGGATCGTCCAGCGGCGACCGCCAGCGCGCCGCCTCGCCCGATCCGCACCGTCACACGGCTGGCTGCATCGTTCAGGAAGCGCACGCGGGAGGCGACGTGACCAACCTCATAAACGGCTCCGAGAAGGCCCGCCCCATTCACGACGGGCATCCCCGTCACGATCCCCTCGCGGGCTCCCGCGTTGACGAGAACGCTCTGCGAGAAGGGTCGCAAACCCCGCACCCGCACGCGGCAGGTCACGAACCGGAGACCGGGCTCGGCGACAACACGGGTCAGCCTCGACAGGTCAGCAAGCTGCCTTTCAAGTTCCTGCGCGCGCCATTGCCAGCCCTTCAGTTCCTCGTTCTCCGCCCGGAGGCGGTTGAGTTCGCCCTCCATGTCCCACTGGTCGCCAAGGCGTCCGGCTAGCGCGCGGAGCGGGTCGAGCGGGGCCCGCACCAGGCTCGTCACCTGGTCGAGTGGCCCGGCCAACCGGGCGCGAACATCGGCAACCTCCGCTGGATAATATCGCGAAATCGCCAGGAGGCCGGCCGCCGCCAGCAGCAGCATGGCGGCACTGGCCAACGGTCCGCGTGGCCGGGCTGGCCCGCGCTGTCGTCCCAGCATTCTGCGCTGCCGCTTCAACATGGCCGACCCCGACTGATCATGGCGCAATCAGCAGGTGCTCGCGCGCGGCGAGTTCCTGCATGATGATCGAAGAGCCGCGGATGACGCAATGCATCGGATTGTCGGGGACAGTGAACGTGACGCCGACGCGTCGCTCGAGTTCGGGGCCGAGCCCTTCGAGCAGCGCGCCGCCGCCTGTCAGGCAAATGCCGCGCTCGCAGATGTCGGCGGACACCTCGGGAGCGAGGTCTTCCAGCGAGCGTTGGACGAACTCGGCCATGTAGTCGATGGGCCCGTCGAGGGCCTCGGCAATGTCGGCGGGACGCAGGACGATGGACTTCGGCCGTCCCTGGCGCAAATCGCGGCCCCGAATATGGATCTCCAGGGCGCGGCCGTTGGACCCGGCACTCGCCGTGCCCGCCTCGACCTTGATGCGCTCAGCGTTGACCTCGCCGATGAGAAGCTGATGCTTGCGGCGCACGTAGCGGATGATGGCCTCGTCCATGGCATTGCCCGCACACCGCAGTGAGCGCGCCTGGACCACGCCGCCCAAGGACATGACGCCGATGTCGGTCGTACCGCCGCCGATGTCGACGACCATGGAGCCGCGCGGCTCGTCGACTGGAAGCCCCGCGCCGATTGCCGCCGCCACCGGCTCCTCGACGAGCAAAACGCGGCGCGAGCCGGCCGACACGGCTGTCTCGTAGACCGCGCGCCGCTCGACGGGGGTCGCCGAGGCCGGTACCGAAATAAGGATGCGCGGCCGGCGGAAACTCGTGATGGACTTCGCCCGCCGGATGAACTGCCGGAGCATCTCCTCGGTGGCGATGAAGTCGGCGATGACGCCATCGCGCAGCGGCCGAATGGTATCGATATTTTCCGGGGTCCGGCCGACCATCGCTTTGGCCTTGAGACCCACGGCCAGAACCTCGCGCGCGCCACCGACGGTCCGCACCGCTACAGCCGACGGCTCGTCGATGATGATGCCGCGGCCCATCACATGGACCAGCGTGTTCACCGTCCCGAGATCAATCACGATGTCGTCGGAGAATACGCTCGACACACGCCTACCCGCCGCTTGCCTGTTGCCTGTGATGGCGTCCTCGTGCGGCAGGCACGTGGCCGGCCTCTTCCGGACCAGTGACATGTCCCGATTAGCCCGCGGACCGATCGGAAGTCTACCCGCTTTTGGCGACCGCCGACACCGCCCAGCTTCGAAAACGCTTACCGCGCACGCTGCCCGACCCGTTCCCGACCTGGGGCAAAGAGGCGGCATGGATCAGCCGCCTCCCAGGCTCGCCCCTACAACGCCTGCGCGCGCTCGGTCTTCTGCCGCTTGACTTCCAGCTTGTTGACAGCGGCAACGTAGGCGCGCGCGGACGCAACCAGCGTATCGGTATCAGCACCCCGGCCGGTGACGGCGCGGCCATCTTCCTCCAGCCGGACCGATACCTCGGCCTGCGCATCGGTGCCCTCGGTCACGGCATGCACCTGATAGAGCGCGAGCTTGCCACGATGCGGCAGCAACTGCTTGATGGCGTTGAAGGTTGCATCCACCGGTCCGTTGCCGGTCGCTTGTACCGTCTTCTGCTCGCCCTCGATATCGAGCGTCAACGTCGCCATCTGCGGACCCATGGTGCCGGCGATGACGGTCAGGGCCACGACCTTGGTGCGGTCGTGCATGTGGGCGATCTCCTCGTCCACCAGCGCCTCGATGTCCTCGTCGTAGACGTGCTTCTTGCGGTCGGCCAACGCCTTGAAGCGGGTGAAGGCGTCCTCGAGCTGATTGTCGCCGAGCTCATAGCCCAGGTCCTTCAGCTTGGAGCGGAACGCATTGCGGCCGGAGTGCTTGCCCATGACCAGAGCCGTCTTGGCGACGCCAACCGATTCCGGCGTCATGATCTCGTAGGTCTGCTGGTGCTTCAGCATGCCGTCCTGGTGAATGCCGCTTTCGTGCGCGAACGCGTTCCGGCCGACGATCGCCTTGTTGTACTGGACCGGAAAATTCGTGACGGCCGAGACGAGGCGGGAGGCGCGTGTCAGCATCGTCGTGTCGATCCGGGTGGAAAACGGCAGCGCGTCGCCACGCGTGCGTATCGCCATCACCACCTCTTCGAGGGCGGCATTGCCCGCCCGTTCGCCGATGCCGTTGATGGTGCACTCGATCTGGCGTGCGCCTCCGGCCAAGCCCGCCAGCGAGTTGGCCACCGCCAGGCCCAGGTCGTCGTGGCAGTGGACCGAGAAAATCGCCTTGTCGGAGGAGGCCACGCCCTCGCGCACGGCACGGAACATGTCGCGATATTCCTCGGGCGTTGCGTAGCCGACGGTATCGGGCAGGTTGATGGTCGTGGCACCCGCCTTGATGGCCGTATCGACGCAACGGATCAGGTAGTCGATCGGGGTGCGCGTGGCATCCATCGCGCTCCACTCGACATCCTCGACGAGGTTGCGGGCGCGCGTCACGGTGGCGGTGATGATGGCGAGCACGTCCTCTTCGCTCTTGCGCATCTGGTGGGCGAGATGGATCGGCGAGGTCGATACGAAGGTATGGATGCGCCCGCGCTTGGCTTTCGCCACTGCCTCACCGGCGCGATCAATATCCTTGTCGATGGCGCGCGCGAGCCCTGCGACGGTGGCATTCTCAACCCGGGTGGCGATGGCCGAGACCGCCTCGAAATCCCCCTGGGAGGCGATGGGAAAACCGGCCTCGATGATGTCGACGCCCATCTGGTCGAGATAGTCGGCGACCTCGAGCTTTTCCTCGAAGGTCATGGTGGCACCTGGACACTGCTCGCCGTCGCGCAATGTGGTGTCGAAAATGATGACGCGATCGGACTCGCGCTGCGGTTTCGTGTTGGTCATGGATCGTCTCGCCGGTCTGTGCCCGCGGGCCTTTATGCCTCGCGCAGGCGGTTCAATGGGAGCATCGGGCCGTGGTATCCCCTGAGCCTGCCCACTTCGACGGGCGCTTATGGGCTCAGGGGCCGCTAAGGAGCAGCAGGCTGGCCATCGGCCGACGCGCAGACGCGATCACGCTCGCCAGCCGGGTGGCGCGCGGGGCATCAATCGTCGTTGGTGAGGCCGTTGGCCACATGAGCGTCATCGAACCTTATCGCTGGATGCGAAACCTTGTTTCGACCACGCCGCCGGGCGGCGCGCGCGCATCCATACTCTCAGGGGATATCCGAACGGCTGGTTAAGGCGCAAGCGGAAACGCTTGTGCCGGGGGTATCGCATGGCACCGACCCGAGCCACCATCGGGCCTCGTCAGGACCGCGGCACGTCAGAAACTGCGGTCTCGGGCGCGCCCGTCACTGGTGCCGTCGTGCCGGTCATCGCATCGAGATCGCTATCCTTGGTTTCCGGTGCCAGGACGAGGCTGACCAGCGTCAGGCTGCCAAGGAATGCGAGGTATACGCCGACCGCGCCGACGCCGTAATTGAGGACGAGCCATGTGGCCACGAACGGCGTCAACGCCGCCCCGATGATCGACGACATGTTGTAGGCCACACCGGAGCCCGTATAGCGCGTGTTGGTTGGAAAAAGCTCCGGCAGCAGCGCCGACATCGGCCCGAACGTCAGCCCCATCAACGCCATGCCGATCGACAGGAAGGTGAGCATCAGCGCCGTGTCGACTTGCGCGCCAGAGCCCATTACGGCCGGCGACAGGAATGTGCCGAAGCTAAAGCCGAATGCCATGATGCCCAGTGTCACCAGGATGAGCAGCAAGCGCCGCCCGATGCGATCGGCGAGGTATCCCGAAACCGGGATGAACAGCGCAAACAGCACGACCGAAATGAGCTGCAGCACCAGGAAGTCGCGATAATTGACCCCGAGGAACCCCAGCTCGGTCTTGCCGATGGCATAGGACAAGACCCACGTCGTCATCAGGTAGAACAGCCCGTACGTCGCGATCATCGCGCCGGTACCAAGCACAAGTTCCCTGGGATTGTTGCGGAATACGTGGATCAGCGGCGATGTGAGCCGCTGGCCACGCGCCACCGCACGCTGAAACACTGGTGTCTCATTCAGCCTCAGTCGGACATAGAGACCGACGAACACCATCACAATCGACAACAGGAAGGGCAACCGCCAGCCCCACACCAGGAACGGGTCGTCGAGGGAGGCTGCGGTCGAATTGAAGCCGAACGCGACGGTCAGCAGCAGGAAGGTCCCATTGGCGAGAATGAAACCGAACGGGGCCCCGAGTTGTGGCCACATCGCCGCCCGGCCACGCTTGCCAGGTTCCGCCGTTTCCAAAGCCAGAAGTGCGGCCCCCGACCATTCGCCACCGAGCCCCAGCCCCTGGGCGAACCTCAGGATGGTCAGCAGCATGGGCGCGAAGAGCCCGATCTGGTGGTAGGTCGGCAACAGGCCGATGGCGAACGTGGCGAGGCCCATCAACAGCAACGAGCCGACGAGCGTGGCCTTGCGGCCGACCCGGTCGCCATAGTGACCGAACAGAACCGAGCCGACAGGACGGGCGAGGAATGCCACGCCGAAGGTCGCCATCGACGCGAGCAGCGCGGCCGTGCCCTCACCCTTTGGGAAGAACAAGAGCGGGAACACCGACACCGCGGCGGTCGCGTAAATGTAGAAATCGAAAAACTCGATCGTCGTGCCGACGACGCTGGCGAAAATGATGCGCCGCCGCTCGGCCGGAGCGACGCGTGTTTCGGTGGCCGCATCCGGCACGGCTTCTTCCACGGCTCGCCTTGCTCCCGCCTGTCTTTCTACCCCGTGCCGACCGTCATGCGTTCACCACGCCGCGCTCGTGTCGTGATCGCGAAATTCGTCTCATTCTGCAACGCGCGCGTCACGAATTCCGCGAACTGAACGACACGAGCACTATCAATCTTCTCGTGTGATTCACACCGAGACGTCCGCCTCCCGACCCCGCTGAAAAGTATGCAGCGGACGTCTCGGTCATCACGCCAGCGGGCCCCGCGGATCAGATCGTCAATGTTCCGCTCATCACCTTGACCGCGCGGCCGCCGATCCGCACCGTCTCCAGCTTCCCAGCCTTGACCACAGCGGTGACGATGATCTCCGACGGCCGCCCCATCTCGTAGCCCTGCTCCACGACCCGGCGGTGCTGGCCGTCGGGCAGCGCATCGAAGATTTGGACGGCACCGGCCAGGCACACCGCCGCCGAACCGGTCGCCGGATCCTCCGCGACGCCTGCCCCGGGCGCAAACATGCGGGCGTGAAACGACGCGGCCGTATGCAGGCACTGGCGCGTGTAGAGGTAGGCACCGACAAGGCCCTGCTCCTCGAAGGCCTCGGCCCAGTGGCGCGGACTGACCGCGGCTTTCTCGATGGCCGCCAGCGAAGCGACCGGGATCAGCGCGAAGGCAGGTCCGGCCGCGAAGCAGCGCGGCTTGTGATTCTCGAAACCGATCTCGTTGGGAATGAGCCCGACGCCGGCCGCGAGCTTGTCGAGCGGGGGCAACTGGCCGGCATCCTTGGGGAGCTTCGGGGCGTCGAATTCCGCGTAGGCGGCAGCACCCGGCTTCAACCGGACGCCGATGCGCACAGGCCCGACCGCTTGCTCCAGGATGACGATGGCATCGCGCTCACTATTGATGTCGGGGGCATTGAGCCCCGCCAGCAGAATCGCCGTTCCGACCGTGGGGTGGCCCGCAAACGGCACCTCCGTCTTCGGCGTAAAAATCCGGACATTGGCCGAATGAACCGGGTTCTGCGGCGACCTGACGAACACGGTCTCCGAAAGATTGAACTCGCCGGCGATGGCTTGCATGCGCGCAGCATCCAGCGTGTCGGCACCCAGCACGACGGCCAGTGGGTTCCCCGCGAAAGCCTGCGACGTAAACACGTCGAGCACATGATAGGCGAGCTGCATCGTGGTCTACCTCCGGCGAAATCCCCTCCGCGGAGGCCACCATCCACCCAACCTCCGAAGCGCGGGGCACTCTGCCGCAGTTGGCTCGAACCTCCAAGTGCTTGGTACCGGCCCCGGCACGAAACTCACTCTGTGGCATCACAGTTCTGCCAAACTCCGCCCGGTGCCACTGGCGAATTGGCTACGCCGACGCTCGATCTATGAGCGAAATCCGCCTCGAGATCGACCGCAAGGTGCCACAGTACAGCGGCCGCGCACGGGGCCGGGCGACCCGCAGGACGTCAATCGCCACCAGTATTTGCACGATTGGACGCGGCCGGAAGACCCGATTGCGACGGGGACTGTGCCACAATCGGCGTTATTTTCATTAACGAGTGTGTCGTTGATTTGAAGTCACACGCCGCCAAGAAACCCCAGAGCCGCCGCTGAATTGTCTTGTTCCGAGCCCCAAATGACACTCAACGGCGCTGAGACGAGGGACACGAACTCGGTGCCACGGGCGGACCTGCCGCCTCGAGTGTCAATGAGTTGGGCAGACCGTGGCACCCGCTGCGGGCCTGCCGAGGGGGAGCGACGCCGACACGGTATCTCTCCACACACTGCCATCAGTCGTCCGGCCCCTCCGCACGGTTTCGTGCCCGAGCCGGTCGCCTTCCGCAAAATCCGATCAACACTCGCTTGCCTGTGCGCATCAGCGCACAGCGAGAAAGCCCGGTCACGGGCTCGACAGACCCCCGCCCGGGTCTGTTGCAGACGGGCGGCGGACCTCCCCGCTTCTCCGCCGTCCGTCGGTCTCCCCGCCCGTCCGCGCTCCCTCTGGGGGCAAAGGATGGCGGGACGCTGCCGGGAGGCGCGTGCGGCCGCACCGCCACACACCTCCCTCCCCGACGCGGTTGCCCGTGTCTTCCGGCAGCTCTCTATTGATTGCGCGTCCCGACTCTCGTTCCGAGAGCCGGCCGGGACGCGCGTAGGGTCTTTCACTTTGCGCCTTGCGACTCGCCTCCGGAGAACCGGCCGCAAGGCGCGTAGATTGGCGCAGCGCTTCAGAGGCAGCCGGAGAAGGTCGTGCCGCACTTGACGTAATTGCCGAGCGCTTCCCACTCGCAGCACGGTGCCGCCTTGTCGCAGATCCAAACCTTGCGCGTGCCATCTGAGAACTTGAACTTGCAGACCTTCTCGCCGGCCTTGACCGAACGGGTCGGAGACGGCCAGCCCGACTTCGAGGCGGCCTCACCATCGGCGGCGAACGCGGGAACAATGGCCGAGACAGCGAGCGTGGCGGCGAGGGCCACGGCGGACAGCGTGCGCAGCATGAGTTGGGTCTCCGAAGATGGTTAGAACCGTGGGCGTCACTCTGCGCCAGCCAGCGGCCCATCGGCTATGCCCGGAGGGTGACAGGTCCACAGAAAGGTGGGCCTAGTGCCGCTGGGCGTCGCTGTCTGCGTGCCCCCCTCCTGTCAACCAACAATCTCTCGAAGCCTGATCAACGCCCTGCCAAGCGAGGGCGCTCGACGCGCTGCGCTCTCCGGGTCCCACTCGTCGTTGATGAATTCAATCAAACTCGACGCATAATCGGGCCCTTCCCGACGTCCAGACCGCGGGTCAGGCAGCATGGCGTCACGCATTCTGCGTTGGGACGACGTGCGGATCAGGTCAAGAAGCGCTTGCTTGGCATTTGGCAACAGTTCCGGTTCATCCACCATCGACGTTTCGCGCACACCCAGAAACGTGGCCAACCGACCGCGATCAGCCATCAACCAGGCTTCAATAGAAGAAACAACCAATCGGAACCTCATAAGAGGAGCCTGATCTGCCAAAAGCCGCGAGACGAGTTGCGCTGCACATTCTCCATCGGTGTCCCGCAAAATCAGCCAAGGCGACCATTTTGCCCCTTCATTGAAAGCTCGAAGGCGAGCATCGAGGAAATCCTTACCTGGTGACGCACCGGAACGGATCGAGTAATCGGCTCCGGGCTCTCCACCGACGACACGGATCAATTTGCGGGCAGCCGCGCGGTCGGTCGGTCCCTCGGCCCAGTAATTAACGCTAACCGGCGACATCGAACAGGCTCAACTGCTCGATGTTGCTCGGCCGGACTTTGGGCATAATCGCACTGCCCAGTTCGAGGCCGGCTTCGACCATGGCTTGCACGTCGGGCTCTGCAGTCTTCACGACCGTTCCATCAGGCGTCGGCTCCAATCGGTGCACCTCGTGAATGCCCACGCCGGGGGCGTTGAGAAGCGCTTGCGAATGGGTGGTGATGAGGAGCTGGCGTTTCGATCGGCGCTGCATTCGGCTCAACATCGGCACGAGTTGCTCGACGATGGCATCATGAAGTGAAAGCTCTGGCTCTTCGAGAAGCAGTGGCCCCGGCTCCTTCTCGGCGGCGGCCCACAGCAGGCCTAGGAGCCGCAACGTGCCGTCCGAGAAGTGTGCTTCGGACTGACCCGCAGGATGCGGTCGCCAGTGGTGATACTTCGCAATCAGATGCGGGCGACCTTCATCATCATCTTCATAAGTGAGCCCATCGAATTGGGGCACCGCAAGCTTCAAGCCTTCGTTGAGCCTCTTTAAGATTGCATCGCGGGTCTTCCTATTGGTCTGCTTCACGCGCAGAAGAAAGTCGCTTCCATAGGGGTCGCCTTCGCTTGAAATCCTGGAACGACTCCGGAGAATCTGGGGCACAAGGTGCAAATAGCGGACACTTTGCAGAAACTCGGCAAGTGGACGAAACGACTGATTTTGTCGGATTTGCTGAAGGTGTGTCTGCGTCAAAAGAGCCTCATCGGCTCGGTCAAAAGCGTCTGGACGCGAGAGCTTCTCGACACCCTTGTGTGTGACCGCCTCGGTCTTGACGAGTGGCTGTTCACCTCGCCGGGCATTGAAGACAAGCCTGTACGTCCATAGCTTCGGTTCGTCGTCGGTGCCGACATCCACCTCGACTGACACATCGCTATTGCGAGTCGCCTGGAGGCACCTCAACGCCGACACGCCTTCGCGTTCCCGCACAGCTGCCGCGAGCCCGCCACCGTCAGCTGCAACATGCGCCAGAAACCGGAATGCGTCCAAAAGGTTGGACTTCCCCGAAGCATTGGGACCAATAAAGATGGCTCTATTGGCTAGCGTCACCTCAGCGCGTTTGAAGTTGCGCCAATTCCCGAGCTTCAGGCGAGTGAAACGCATCGCGGCCTCACGTCGGTAGAGCGAAGCTCGTCATCTGACGAGCCTCGCTCGTTGATCAATCCCGTCAATTCCGCGCCTTGTCCACCAGCTTGTTCTTGGCGATCCAGGGCATCATGGCGCGCAGTTTCTCGCCCACCGCCTCGATCTCATGCGCGTCGTTGACGCGGCGGATGCCCTTGAAGCGCGCTTGCCCGGCCTTGCACTCCTGCATCCACTGCGAGGTGAACTGACCGGTCTGGATCTCGGTCAGGATGCGCTTCATCTCGGCCTTGGTCTCCGGCGTGATGACGCGCGGACCCGACATGTACTCGCCCCACTCGGCCGTGTTGGAGATCGAGTAATTCATGTTGGCGATGCCGCCCTCGTAAATGAGGTCGACGATCAGCTTCACCTCGTGCAGGCACTCGAAGTAGGCCATCTCGGGTGCATAGCCGGCTTCCACCAGCGTTTCGAAACCGGCCCGGATCAGTTCGACGAGACCGCCGCACAGCACCGCCTGCTCACCGAACAGGTCCGTTTCGCACTCTTCCTTGAAGCTCGTCTCTATGACGCCAGAGCGGCCGCCGCCGACACCACAGGCATAAGAGAGGGCCAGTTCATGTGCATTGCCCGACGCATCCTGATGGATGGCGATGAGGCATGGCACGCCGCCGCCCTTCTGGTATTCGCCGCGCACGGTATGGCCGGGCCCCTTCGGCGCGATCATGACGACGTCGACCGACTTCTTCGGCTCGATGAGCTGGAAATGGACGTTGAGGCCGTGGGCGAAGGCAATCGCCGCGCCGTCGCGGATGTTGGCCTCGATGTGGGCCTTGTAGATGTCGGCCTGCAACTCGTCGGGTGTCGCCATCATCATCAGGTCGGCCCACTTGGCCGCGTCAGCCACCGACATCACCTTCAGACCATCGGCCTCGACCTTCTTGGCCGTTGCCGAGTCGGGACGCAGGCCGATGACGATGTCCTTGACCCCGGAGTCCTTGAGGTTCAACGCATGTGCACGGCCCTGGCTGCCGTAGCCGATGACCGCGACCTTCTTGGACTTGACGAGATTGAGATCGGCGTCGCGATCATAGTAAACGCGCATGGGCTTTCCGTCCTTCCTTGCTTTTTGCGACTTCATTTCTTGAATGACGTGAGTGATGAGTGCGCGCCGTCCGCCAGGACGGCCGTTTTCGATCGCGGGACCCTACCCTCTGGCACCCGCCCATTTCAATGCCCTCGCCGCATGTCGCTGCGCGGCATGACCCGACTGGCCCGGAGCACACGGCCTTAACCCGCCGGCAACCTCCCCTCTGCTAATGATCGGGTAACGAAGTGGAGTTTCGTCCCATGATCACGCGTTACGTATCTCGTGCCCTGCCCATCATTGGCCTCCTCGGCCTTGCAACCGTGCTCGGCGGCTGCAACGGCGGAGCCAGCGAGGCTGAAGCTTCAAAAGCGGCTCCCAAGGGCATCTTCCTGTCGACGGGAGACTGCGCCGAGAACGGATTTGCCGATTTCGACACCTGCTCGAAGGGCATCACCGCTGCGATCAAGGACCACGACAGCAACGCGCCGACCTATGACAGCCTGCGCGCCTGCGAAGCCAGCGAGGGGCCGAACCGCTGCGAACGCACCCTGTCGGATACCTATCGGCGCCGACTGTTCGCCTTCCTCGTACTCGGCGGTGCCAAGCCCGACGGCCGGTCCCTGTACATCGAAATCGGCAAGCAGGGCTACACCGACAACAAGAAGGCCGAGTATCTCGACAGTGACCTGTCACTGACCTTCTCCAAGGGGGCCGCCGAAACGCTGGCGGCCAACGTCCTCAAGAAGGCCAAGAAGTCGAGCTTCGGCAAGAAGGGCAGCGGCTGATACGCGAGACTCTTCGGTTGCGCCTTCCGACGACCCTTGCTTTGCGCCTTCCGACACTCCTGCGGAGAGCCGGCCGGAAGGCGCGTTGGACGCTTTGATTGCGCCTTCCGACACTCCTGCGGAGAGCCGGCCGGAAGGCGCGTCGGACGCTTTGATTGCGCCTTCCGACACTCCTGCGGAGAGCCGGCCGGAAGGCGCTTCGTCTTGGTCTCACGCCTCTGTGCGCCCGCGCGAGATCGCCGCGATGCCGGTCCGCGCGACCTCCATCAGCCCCAGTTCCCGCATGATCGAGATGAACTGTTCGATCTTCGAAGCCTTGCCGGTGATCTCGAACACAAAGTGCTCCGTCGAAGCGTCGATGACGTTGGCCCGGAAGATTTCCGCCATCCGCATGGCTTCGATGCGCTTTTCGCCCTTGCCTTGAACCTTGACGAGCGCCAACTCGCGCTCCAGCGGGTTACCCAGCTCCGTCAGGTCCTCCACGCGGTGCACCGGCACGAGACGGTCGAGCTGATGCTTGATCTGCTCGATCACCATCGGCGTGCCGGTCGTGATGATCGTAATGCGCGAGATGTGCTTCTCGTGCTCGGTCTCCGTCACCGTCAGGCTGTCGATATTGTAGCCGCGCCCGGAGAACAGGCCGATGACGCGGGCCAGCACGCCCGGCTCGTTGTCGACAATCACCGACAGCGTGCGCTGCACGACCGCCTGATGCACCTGCTGGGTGGGGTAGTGGCTCTGCTTTTGCGTTTGGACCATGGCTGGCTCTTTCTTTGTCTGGCACGGAACGGGATTGTTTAGGGTCAGCTCCTGGTCGCCCTGAGATCGGCGATCACCGTGTGGCCTGCCTCATAGGCGTCGATCGTCCAAGGCTCGGCGCGTGCCGCCGTCTGCCACGCCACGAACGCCGGGTGGCGCATCACAGCGTCCATATAGGCGCGCGTCTCGCTGCTGACCGGGAGCTGATAGGTGTCGAGCCGCGTGACGACGGGGGCAAACATCGCATCCGCCGCCGTAAAGGTGCCGAACAGGTAGGGTCCGGATTGACCGAAACGCCCACGTGTACCGACGAAAATCTCCTCGAGTCGGGCGATATTGGCGTTCAGGTCGTCACTGAGCGGCGGCGTGGCGAAGCGCTTGCCCAAATTCATCGGGCACCCCTGGCGCAGCGCCTGGAAGCCCGCATGCATCTCCATCGAAATCGCCTTGGCGTGGGCGCGCGCCGCATGTCCCGCCGGCCAGACCGGCAGCTCGGGAAAGCGGTCGGCCAGATGCGAAATGATGGCCAGGCTCTCCCAGACGACCGCCTCGCCGTCGATCAGGACCGGCACCTTGCCGGTCGGCGAGAACGCCTTGATCCGCTCGGCCGTATCGGGCTGACGCAACGGGATCACGGTTTCCTCGAAGGGGATGGCGAACGCCTTCAGCACAAGCCATGGTCGCATCGACCAGGACGAGTAAAGCTTGTTGGCGATGACGAGATGCATCAGGCCCTCCTGTCGACCATATGCTTGGTGAACGCCCAATCGGATGGCGCGCGTCCGGCCATGGCGAAATCGACGATGAAGCGGCAGACGACGGTCTCGTTCATCAGACGCAGCGCCTTTTCCCGTCCGGCCCGAGCCATGGCCCGCCAGGGCTCGCCCGCCGCCAGCACCCGCTCGATACCCACGGCGAGGTCGTCAGTGTCGTCGAAGAACAGCATCTCGTCGTCGCTGAAAACCGCGTCATAGCCGGAGGCCCGCCGCGTCGCCAGCAGAAGCCCGTTGCCGAGGAACTGCGCCATGCGGTCGGAAGCGTACAGATCGCCGTCACGCCGGTTGAGATTGAGCCCGATTGCCGCTCGCCCGAGCGCTGCCACGAACCGGTCGCCGGTCAGTGGTGTCGCGAAATTGCCGTGCAGCCCGAAGCGTCGCCCGCGGCCGGTGAGCCGTGCCCTCAGGGCCTCAACCCTTTGCCAGCGCGGGTCTTCCATCGGCTGATGGCAGGCGAAGAAAATATCCGTTTCAACAGGACTTGCAGCAAAGGCCCGCTGATCGTCGATGGAGGTATCGACCGGGTTGGGGATGAACGCAACCGGCCGCAGACTGGCAAAGCGGGCCAGCGTCTCTCCTCCTGTCGTGGCGAAACCGACATCGGCTTCCTGCAACAGAAATCGGAACTGCGCCGCCGGCTTGTCGTGGCCGATGTCGTCGATGCAGATGGCCGCCACCTTCACACCCTTCGCCACCTCTCGCACCCGCCGCACCGTCTCCGGCTCGATGAGATAGCTGAGCAACAGCACCACGAGATCGGGTTTCAGCTCGGCGGCGATCTCGATAAGCCGTCGGTTGGCCAGCCGGCGGCCGATCGCCCGGACGCCCAGCGCATAGTCGGCGGTATCGCGATCCGAATAAGGGTAGACGAAATGCCCCGCCCGGATGAACCCGTTGATCAGCCGGCGGTGGAACGCATAGAAGAAGCCGCCGCCGTATTTCTGGTTGTTGCCGGGAGAGACGAGCAGGATGCGCATGGGCTCAGGCCGCCTCGGCCTCGGCTCGACCGTCTGACACCCCGGTGATATCATTCACGATTGATCGCGAGATCGGCAGGGAGGCGTGCATGACCGACATTCTGGTGAGACGCTTGGACGATGCCGTCAAACAGCGGCTCGAGGAGCGGGCTGCGCGCCACGGCCGCAGCCTGGAGGCGGAGATCCGCGAGATCCTGACCGAAGCCGCAAGCCCCGAGGCCGGAGTGGCCGACGAGCCGGTGCCGCAGAAGGGTTTTGGGACCCAGATGGCAGAGGCGTTCGCGGGGATCGGCTTCACTCCCGAGGAAGCCATCGAGTTCGAGAGGCACTTGCGAGAGGCACGCTCAATGGACTTCGGCCGCAAACCGATCGACTTCTCATGATCGTCGTGCTCGACACGAACGTGATCTCGGCGGTCGTCAAAGACGATCTCAAGGTGATCGAGTGGCTCAACCATGATCCCACAGTGACGTTCGCCACGACGGTCGTGACGGTTTTCGAACTGAGGTACGGCCTCGAGAGAATGCCAGTTGGCAAGCGTCGCGCCGATTTTGCTGACAAAATCGCCGACGCACTCGCACCGTTTGCGGGCCGTATTCTGATCATGCATCGCGAGGCTGCCGAGCTTGCGGGTCATTTTCGCGCCGCCAGGGAAGCCATTGGCCGGCCCGTCGCACCGGCCGACTGCTTCATTGCCGCGATCGCTGCCCACGCGGGCGCCCGCCTCGCCACCCGCAACACGCGTGACTTCGACGGACTGCCGCTCCTGCTGCTCGACCCGTGGTCGGACTGACACAAGCCGGAACCACCTCACACCAGCACCTTGCCGCCCGCGTCGATGGCCCGGCCGATGTCCTCGTCGGCGATCTCCTCGCCGAGCAGCATCTCATTGTGGGCTTTACCAGACGGGATCATCGGGAAGCAGTTGGCCAGCGCGGCCACCCGGCAGTCGAACATCACCGGAACGGGCGTGTCGATCATCTCGCGGATGGCGTCGTCGAGTTCGTCGGGCTTCTCGCAGCGGATCCCCTTCCAACCGTAGGCTTCGGCGAGCTTGACGAAATCCGGCAGCGCCTCGGTGTAGCTATGCGACAGCCGATTGCCGTGGAGGAGCTGCTGCCACTGGCGAACCATGCCCATGTACTGGTTGTTGAGGATGAACACCTTGACCGGCAGGTTGAACTGCACCGCCGTCGAGCATTCTTGAATGTTCATCAGGATCGAGGCATCGCCGGCGATGTCGATGACCAGCGACTTGGGGTGCGCGATCTGCGCGCCGATGGCGGCCGGCAGGCCGTAGCCCATCGTGCCGAGACCGCCGGACGTCATCCAGCGGTTGGGCTCCTCGAAGTGGTAGAACTGGGCCGCCCACATCTGATGCTGGCCGACCTCGGTCGAGACATAGGTGTCGCGATCCTTCGTGAGTTCGTACAGGCGCTGCACGGCGTACTGGGGCATGATCACGTCGGCGGACGGCTTGTAGGTGAGCGACTTCTTGGCCCGCCACTGGTCGATCTGCTTCCACCAGGTCTTGTGGGCCGCCTTGTCGATCTGCGGCGCTTTCGCTTTCCAAATTCGCAGCATGTCCTCGAGCACGTAGGCGCAATCGCCGATGATGGGGACGTCGGCGCGCACGTTCTTGTTGATCGAGGAGGGGTCGATGTCGACGTGGATTTTCTTCGAGCCCGGCGAGAAGGCATCCAGGCGGCCGGTGATGCGATCATCGAAGCGCGCGCCGATGTTGATCATCACGTCGCAGTCGTGCATCGCCCAGTTGGCTTCATAGGTGCCGTGCATGCCGAGCATGCCGAGCCACTGCTTGTCGGAGGCGGGATAGGCCCCGAGCCCCATCAGCGTCGAGGTGATCGGAAACCCCGTCAGCCGCACGAGCTCGCGCAAAAGCTGGCTTGCTTTCGGGCCTGCATTGATGACGCCGCCACCGGTGTAGAACAACGGCTTCTTGGCGGTCGCCATCAGCTCGACCGCCTCGCGCACGCTGCCCTGTTCCGGCTTGAGCTTGGGCTTGTAGGTCTTGTGCTGGATGTTGGAGGGTCCGACGTAGTTGCCGGTCGCGAACTGGATGTCCTTAGGGATGTCGACCACGACTGGACCCGGCCGGCCGCTGCGGGCGATGTGGAAGGCCTCATGCAGTACGCGGGCCAGATCGTTGACGTCCTTCACCAACCAGTTGTGCTTCGTGCACGGCCGCGTGATGCCGACCGTATCGCACTCCTGGAAGGCATCGTTGCCGATGAGATGCGTCGGCACCTGCCCGGTGAGGCAGACGACGGGAATCGAATCCATCAGCGCGTCGGTCAGGCCCGTCACAGCGTTGGTGGCACCCGGGCCGGACGTCACCAGTACGACGCCGACCTTGCCCGTCGAGCGCGCGTAGCCTTCGGCGGCATGCACAGCGCCGCCCTCCTGCCGCACCAGAACGTGCTGCACTTTCTCCTGCTGGAACAACTCGTCGTAGATGGGCAGAACCGCGCCGCCGGGATAGCCGAACACGAAGTCGACGCCCTGATCGGCGAGCGCCTTGATCACCATTTCCGCCCCGGTCATCTGTCGCGCCATCTGTCGTCTCCTTCGTCCGCTCTCGCTCTCGCCGCCTCGTCGCCGCGCTGCGCCGCCGCGCTGCGCCGCCGCAACCATGATCAAATCGGCAGGCCGGACGAAGAAGGGGGCAAACCGGGCCAACGTCAATAATAATAAGTATGCGATATCTAGTTCACATTTTTATTGTGCGATTATGCTTTTCCACGCATTCATATTTCGCCTCAACCAGCCAAGCTGCCGCTTGACGTAGTGCCGCGTGTCGAGTTTGGCCCTGGCGACGGCGGTCTCCAGCGTGATCTCACCCCGCAAATGAGCGAGCAGCGGCGGCACCCCAAGGGCCCGCATTGCGGGCAGGGCTGGGTCGAGGTGCAGTTCAGCAAGCCGGCGCACCTCGTCGACACCGCCCGCGGCGATCATCGCCTCGAACCGGGCATCGCAGCGCTGGTATACCTCCTCGCGCGGTCGCGTCACGACGATGCCGGTCCACGAGCCTGCCGCCAGGATCGGTTGGCCGGCCTCCCGTTGCCAGGATGCGAGGGGACGGCCTGTTGCTTCGATCACCTCCAGCGCCCGCACGATCCGCTGCGTGTCGGTCGGCCGCAGACGACTGGCCGTCAAGGGATCGCGCGTGGTCAGCTCGACATGCAGATCGGCGGCCGCCTGCGCTGCGCTGGCCGCCCGCCAGTGCGCCCGGATCGCCGCCGGGATCGGGGGTACCGGCGACAGCCCCTCGGTCAGCGCCTTGAGGTACAGTCCGGTGCCGCCGACGAGGATTGGTTGTTGCCCGGCCTCGGCCACCTCGGCCAGCACGGCAGCCACGTCATCGAGCCAGCGCGCGACCGAGTAGGCCTCGCGGGCCGGAACGTGGCCGTACAGCCGATGCGGGACCCGTCCTGCCTCGTCAGCCATCGGCCGGGCGGTGAGAACCGAAAGCTCGGCATAGACCTGCATGCTGTCGGCATTGACGATGACCCCCCCGGCCTTGCGGGCCAAGTCTAGCGCGAACGCCGACTTGCCGCTCGCCGTCGGCCCTGCGATAACAACAGCCTGTTTCCCGTCCATCGGCTCTCCATAACAAAGCCCGCGCACACGGGCGATGGCACTCGCCGGACCAGCAAAAGGCCGCGCATGCAGACGCCACAGCGCCAGGTGCTCGTGCTGACCGCTCCTGCCGATGCGCCCTGCCTCGGCCGGACGGTGACCGACACGATCACGCGCCTCATCGCCAAGGACGCGGTCATCTCCCAGCGCTGGCTGTCGCAGGGCGAAGCCTGGGAGATGGTGTTTGCCGCGCAGGGCGACGGCGGCGCACATCTCGAGCGGCAGGCGGCAACCGCGCTTCTCGGATTACCTGTCGACATCAATATCGTTCCCGACGACGGCGCACAGCGGAAAAAGCGGCTGCTCGTCGCAGACATGGATTCGACGATCATCGAACAGGAATGCATCGACGAGATCGCCGATTTCGCGGGCGTGCGCGACGAGGTGTCGGCGATTACCGAGAAGGCCATGCGCGGGGAACTGGACTTCGAGGATGCACTCAAGGCGCGTGTCGCGCTGCTGCGCGGCCTGGAGGAGAGCGTCCTCGACACCGTGCTGTCGGAGCGGATCAGCCTGATGCCGGGCGCGCTCAAGCTCATCGGTACGATGAAAGCCCATGGGGCCTATTGCGCACTGGTCTCTGGCGGGTTTGGCTATTTCACCTCGCGTATCGCCGCAACCGTCGGCTTCGACGCCGACCGCGCCAACACGCTCGACCTCAGCGACGGCCAGCTGGCCGGGACGGTCGCGGCCCCCATCCTGGGGCGCGACGCGAAACTGGCGGCATTGCGAAGCTTTGCCCGTGAGTTGCAGGCGCCCTTATCCGCCACCCTCGCCGTCGGCGATGGAGCCAACGACTTGGCCATGCTCAAAGCGGCAGGCCTGGGCGTTGCTTATCGCGCCAAGCCGCTCGTTGCTCTCGAGGCCCGATGTGCCGTCACTCACGCCGACCTCAGGGCCCTGCTCTACCTGCAAGGCTACGAGCGGGCGGAGTTTGCGGGGTGACGGGGACGCCGCGCCCGCATTGCTGACGTCCGCGAGAGGTCGTGCTGTCGTCCGCGAAACTCGGGGGCGGTGGCGGTGGCGACGACAGCCGCAGCCCTTTCACCCCTTCACGATCACGGCGACGTGGCGGGATTTACCGGAGGTCGCGCCCTTGGCGTCGGCGACGAGGGTATCGAAGCCCGCCGATGGTCCGCTCGAGCCGTCGTGCACGAACAGGACCTGGCCGCCCTCGAGATCGGCTTGGGTGAAGCGCGTGATCGGCGTCGAGCGGGCGGAGCCCAGCGCGACGAAACCATGGACCGGGTTGGAGACCGCATAGGTGAGGTCGCTGGCGGTATCGTCCGGATCGAACGCCGTCAGATCGTCCGTTTTGATGACGACAGAGCTGCCGCGCCCAACGGTCAAGCTGAAATCACCAGCCAGATGCGGCGGCACGTTGCGCAGCGTCGCGCTCAACTCGCCGCCCTTGTCCATGGAAATCTTGCCGTACACGACATCGCCGTTGACCGAGCCGGTCTGGCCGATGCGGATCAGCCCGCGAATGACGACATCGCCTTGCAGCGCGCCTTGAACGTCGGCGTTCTCGGCGCGCAACTTGCCGTAAAGCTCGCCGGTCTGGCTGATGACCACCTGCCGGGCCGTCAAACTGCCCTGGAGGCGGCCGTTGATGACCATCTGCCCCTTGGCGACGACGTCGCCTTCGATGACCGCATCGGCCATGAGGACGCTCTGGCTGCCTGGTTCGCTCACTGATTTGCTCCGCGCTTGTGTGTCGGCTACGGCACTCGGTTCTTCTTGCAGCACTGGATCGACCACGTGTCGGAGCCGCAAGCAGCACTATCCCACCCGTGGTGGCGGAAGCGTGGCGGCGAGGCCGGCGGCCGCGAGCGCGGCTGCCAACTCCTCGCGTGCCTTCTCGGCCTGCCGCTGGCGGTCCCAGAGGCTTGCGTAAAGGCCGTTCATCGCGATCAACTCGGTATGTGTGCCCTCCTCCACCAGCCGCCCGGCCTCCAGGACCAGAATGCGGTCGGCGTGCACGATCGTCGATAGCCGATGCGCGATGACCAATGTCGTGCGCCCCTGCGCCACACGCTCCAATGCGTCCTGGATCTCCTTTTCCGTATGGCTGTCGAGCGCGCTCGTGGCCTCGTCCAGGATCAGGATCGGCGGGCCTTTGAGGATGGTGCGGGCAATCGCGACGCGCTGCTTCTCGCCACCCGACAGCTTCAGGCCGCGCTCGCCGACCATCGTCTTGTAACCGTCCGGCAGGGCCTTGATGAAGGTGTCGATCTGCGCGAGGCGGGCCGCCGCCAGCACCTCTTCCTCGCTAGCATCATGGCGGCCATAGCGAATGTTGTAGGCGATCGTATCGTTGAACAGCACCGTGTCCTGCGGGACGACACCAATTGCGGCCCGCAGGCTCTTCTGTGTGACGTCACGGAGGTCCTGGCCGTCGATCAGCACACGGCCGGACTGAATGTCGTAGAAACGAAACAGGATGCGCGAAATCGTCGACTTGCCGGCCCCTGAGGGCCCGACGATCGCCACCATCTGGCCGGCCGGCACGGTGAACGACAGATCCTTCAGGATCACGCGCTCGGGGTCGTAGGCGAAGCTGACGTTCTCGAAGCGGATCGTGCCGGCGTCGATTTTCAGCGGCGCGGCATCTGGCTTGTCCTCGACCTCGGGCATCTGCTTGAGGATGGCGAACATGACCTCGATGTCGACGAGGCCCTGTTTGATCTCGCGATAGACCATGCCCATGAAATTCAACGGAATGTAGAGCTGGATCATCAGCGCGTTGATCATCACGAAGTCGCCGATGGTGTGGGTTCCAGCCGCGACGCCGCGCGCTGCCAGCCACATCACGATCGTCATACCGGCGGTGAAGATCGCCGCCTGGCCGGAGTTGAGCACTCCGAGGGAGTAGAACGTCTTGATCGCCGCCTGTTCGTAGCGCTGCATGGAGACGTCGAACCGCCGCGCCTCCATGGCCTCGTTGCCGAAGTACTTGACCGTCTCGAAGTTGAGCAGGCTGTCGATCGCCTTGGTGTTGGCTTCTGTATCGCTGTCGTTCATTTCGCGGCGGATGGCGATGCGCCACTCGGAGGCGGAGAACGTGAACCACATGTAAAGCGCCACCGTGGCCAGCACGACGATCACGTAGACGACATCGAAGTACCAGGCCAGCAGCGCGCACACGAGGATCAACTCGAGGGCAGTCGGCACCACGTTGAGCACACCCATGCGGATGATCAGTTCGATGGCCCGCGCGCCGCGCTCCAGAACCCGGGACAGGCCGCCCGTGCGCCGCTCCAGGTGAAACCTCAGGCTCAGCTTGTGCAGATGCTCGAAGGTGCGGTTATTCAACTCGCGCACCGCGTTCTGGCCGACTTTGGTGAACAGAACGTCGCGGACTTGGTTCAGCACCATCATCAGGACGCGGCCCACGCCGTAGGCCACGATCAGCATAGTGGTCACGATCGCGAGCGACTGCGCGCCGATGCCTCCCGCACTCTGGGCCCCGCTCTGAGCCGTCAGGGCATCCGTCGCCTCCTTGTAGAGGATCGGCACCAGCACGGTGACGACCTTGGCAACCAGAAGAACCAGGAAGGCCAGCACGACGTGGGTGCGCAGGTCGGGGCGGCCCACCGGCCAGACCAGCGGCAACAGCCCCTTGAGCACCGCGACATGATCCTCGCGCGCGCCCAGAGATCCGCGGTTGTCGGCCGGCGTGGCGTTGGTCGTGCGGGGCATTGAGGTGGGGGGAACCATGAAGCCTGCTCGATGGAGGTGGCCGAGGCGGCGGAACGCACGCAACGCGTCCCGCCGCGGCGTTCGCTGCGGGGAGAGAGAACAGATCGTATCGTCAGGGGGGAAAACCTGGACCCAGACCTTATCCCAACGCCCCCCGGCCTGAGAAGGCCCTGGCCATCTCTAGAGGTTAACCGCAGGGCCGTCATCGCGCCAGCACTACGGGCCGTCACGACGACCGGTGCTCGTGATCCGGTTCCGGCATGGCTTGCGGGGGTGGCCGCACCGCGTGCAGGCGAACGTCGGAGACGTGACACTAACGGCCCAGGCGTGGCAGCCAGAACCGCTGGCAGGGATAAATCCGATGCGGGCTGCCGATCTTGCGACGGTTGGCGCGGGTGATCACGACATACGAGCGCCCGCGGCCATAGTGGCGCGCCGCGATGGTCCACAGCGTATCACCCCGCTGGACGATATAGCTGCCCGGAAGCTTGACGCGGCGACCGGCTCCACGCAGGCGGCAGAGACTGCCGGTCGCGGCCGTGCTGCCCAGCGCATTGGGCACGGGTGCAGGCTCACGGGCGGCACTGACGCGTAGCGGTGTTGTCGCCCGGCCAGCCGCGGGGGCTGGCTCAGGCGTCGGCGGCAGGGACCGACGCGCATCAGAGGCCAGGACCGGCCCCCGCTCGCCGCTCCCCTCCTCGACGACGACCCGAACCGGCCTCTGCGGTGCGGGCTCCGGCAGTGGCACCAGGGCCAGAGCCACGGCACGCGGTGCCGGACGGGCGGTGGTGCGCGCTTCGGGCACGGCAGAGAGCGGCCGCTGCGGTTGTGCGTCGGGTGGCGCGGCAGGCGCGGGTTCAGCAGCCTTCGCGGCAGCCTTGTCCTGCAAGAGTTGGCGGAGGGCCGCCTTGGCCGCGGCCTCTTCGACCGCAGTGGATGCCTCATTGTCACGGGCCTGCGCCAGCAACGCGTCGACGCGATCGGTCCGTTCTGCTTTGCGTTCGATGGCCTGAAGGCTGCGCTCGGTCTCGCTGGCGGGTACGCGCGCGCTGCCGCGTGTCGGTGTGTCCTCGGTCTGGCGGGCGGCCCTGTCAGTCGCCGCCCGCTGTTCGGCCTGGCGGCGCTCTGACTCGGCGGCTTGACGCGCGGCAGCGGCGGCCTCTTCGTCGAGTTTGAGTTGCCGACGACGTTCTGCGGCCTGCCGGTCGGCTTCGAGCCGGGCGGCCAGAGCGGCGATCTTCTCCCGGCGTTCGGCCTCGGCGATTTCGGCCTCGATCCGCTGACGGCGCGCGCGCTCGGCAGCCTGTGCGGCGGCCTCGGCGGCGCGTTGGCGCTGCGCTTGGGCACGTTGTTCGCCTTCCCGGCGCAGCGCCTCGTCGGCCTCCGCGACACGCCGCTCGGCGAGTTGCCGCTCGTCCTCGGCTTGCCGCTCGGCGCGTTCGGCCTGCCGTCGCTCCGCTTCGGCCCGGCGCACGTTTTCGCGCTCGATGGCCGCTTCGGCAAGCCGTGAGCGCTGCGTCACACTGGCAGGCTCCGTGACCGTCTCGGTGGGACCGGGCACCGTCAGTCTCATCACCAGCTCGCGCTGATAGGTCTCGTTCGCCCGGCTCAGCCAATCAACGACGCCAGACTGGTCGGGCAGCGCGGGCCAGTTGCCACCGCGCGGGGTCCTGTCAACAGCAGGCGACGCTGCGGTTTCGGTCGCGCCGCTTGCCAGCGGAGGGACGCGACGTGGCTCCGACAGGCCGGGCACGATGACGGCTCCGTACTGGCTCTGCGTGTACTCCAGCCAGTCGAAAACCGTTTCACCGCGAAAGCCGGTCGGCTCGCTCGAGGCCCCGCCATCGGTGCCGAAGGTCGTGCGCTCGTCCGACCGCGCGGGTGCGGAGCCAGGGGGCGGGGCCTTCGCTGCTCCGGCCGGACCGTCTTGCCGCTGGTGTCCTGCAACTCCGTTGGAACCGGGTTCCTGTTCGGTTAGCTCCGTAAAGCGGCGGCTCGATGCCCGTGCAAGGTCTTCGGCCCGGCGACGCAGTTCGCCCGCACTCTCCTCGGCGACGGCAGGTTGCGTGCGGTCGACAGCGACAATTTCGCGCCGCAGCGTCTCATGCGGGACGGCAATCCGGATCTCCTCGTCTGGTACCAGGCTGCCGGGGCCTGCCAAATCTGAGACGACGGCGATCCTGTGCTCGCCTGAGGTCAGCCGCGCGCCGACCGTTGCCTCCCAGCGGCGGTCGGTGCCGACGCGGACACGCTGGACGCGCAGCCCGTTGAGCAACAGGCTGATCTCGGCTCCAGACGGGCCGAGCCCCTCGAGCCGTGACCCCCCTTCAGGCCGAATGACGACCTTCGAAAATGAAACGCCGGACGCTGCGTCGTCGTTGCGGGAGGCCGTTGCGCCGGAGCCTCCCCGGACCTCACGCCGATCCTGCGCGATGGCCGGGCTTACCGCTGCTACGATCAATGCAGGCAGTTGGAGGGCGGCTGATCCCAGGTTGCTCGGGCCTGTGCCATCGGTCTTCTCGGTGCCAGACCGCACGGGACGACCGCCGGCGATGACCAGGCCCCCCGTGTGCATCGAAGGCGCGACAGTCGCGGCATCCACTGCGCCTGCGATCTGCCAGCCCGCAGCCTGGGACGCTGTCACGGACGACGGGCGTGCTGCTGCGAGCATCATGCCGATGAGCGCGCAGACCGCCAATCCGGTTGTCAGACGCCAGCGCAGCATACGGTTATGTCCGGACCCGAGGCATTCTTTCAACTCGTCAGAAGGCTGCGAGAACCCAGCCTTTTCCGACCGCCGCTTGGGGCAGCGAGACAAACCGCCCGAACGGTCGTGTCTTGGCGAGACTGTTACGGCCAGGAGCCAAACGACAGCAACACCCCGCTTGCGCGCTAGCTTAATCTCAAGTCAGCAAAGACACAAACGACACCCATCGGCAGAAAAAGTTTCGCTGCGCCTTGGTTAACTGGCCGCGCCAGTTCCCCGATCGGGCACAGACCTTGCAGTAAAGCGCCTGCGGTGGTTCTCGCAAGCGATCGACCCAGGCCCTATCGGATAGACCTGAGCGTAGACCCGGGGGTTTCCGTTTGAATGTCCCCATTCTGTCATGCTTCTGGCGCAGATCAGGACCAGACTTGCCGCCCGCTGCCGATCTGCGCGTCGCCGCCCCGTGACGCCGAGACGGTGCCGTCTGGCCGGTGTGGTCTGGCGGGCGGACGAGCGGACGCCGACTGAACGCAGGACTGGGAAGGACGAGTGAACGCCATGGCCGGCAGCAGACCGAAAACCACAGCCCCGCCGCTGAAAGCTCCCCGCGCGGCCAAGGGCGTGCCCGCCCCTCGAGTCCAGAACGTCTGCGTCTACTGCGGCTCCGGGCTCGGGACCAACCCGGCCTACGCCGAAGCGGCCCGCACGCTCGGCCGCGGACTGGCTGAGGCTGGCATCGGCCTCGTCTATGGCGGCGGCGGGCTTGGCCTGATGGGGGAAGTGGCCCGCGCCACCATCGTTCACGGCGGCCGCGTTACCGGCATCATCCCGCAGTTCCTGACAGAGCGCGAGCATGCCTTGCTGGATGTGCAAGACCTCATCGTGACGCCGGACATGCATACCCGCAAGCAGATGATGTTCGAACGCTCGGACGCCTTCGTCGCCCTGCCCGGCGGCATCGGCACGTTGGAAGAACTCGTCGAGCAACTCACCTGGTCGCAACTGGGCCGGCACAAGAAGCCGATCGTACTGGCCAACATCGAAGGCTACTGGACCCCGTTCGTCGAACTTCTCGCGCACATGAAGGCGGACCAGTTCATCCGCAACGGCCTGGATGTGAGCTTTGTAATCGTGGAAAGGCCCGAAAGGATCGTCCCGGCGCTGCTGGCGTGCGGGGCTCCTGCTGCCGACGCGGCGACCGACGCCGCTGTCCTCGCCAAATTCTGACGCCCAGACCAACTCGACCGGGCTACCTCGGGCCTTCACAGCACCGTGGCGATTGTGCACAAGGTTGCGTGGACAGCCGACGACCCATGGATCCCCGGGGAGGGGTGGCAACCGCGATGAGCCCCTTTCTGGCGCCGAGGGCACTGGCCGAGCACCGGCAGCGCAACCTCATTCACTCCGCCTTGATCTTGGGCGGCATGGGCGGCCTCGTCGCGCTGGCGGCGTATCTGCTGTCGGGTCCAGCCGGCGTCGTTGCCTCGCTTCTCGTCGTTGCCGGTCTGGCCGTCCTCGCCCCGCAGGTCCCGCCCGAGACGGTCATGCGCATCTACTCCGCGCGCCTCGTCGTGCCGGGCTCCGATCCGTTGTCGCGGCTCGTCGACGAACTCGCTGCTCGCGGCGAACTCGAACGTCGCCCACAACTCTACATCGTGCCCAGTGCAACGCTGAATGCCTTCGCCACCGGGACGCCCGGTCACGCCGCCATCGCCTTGACCGAGGGCCTCGTCCGCCGCCTGACGCTGCGCGAGATCGCCGGCGTGATCGGCCACGAGATCAGCCATATCCGCAACAACGATCTGGCGCTCATGGGTCTGGCCGACATCATGACCCGCTTCGTGCAGATGCTGTCGTACGTCGCGCTCGGGCTGATGCTTTGGAATATGGTCGGCATGGCCAGCGGCGACCGAACACTGTCCTGGTGGGGGATCCTCCTCCTGTACCTCGCGCCGACATGCATGAGCCTGTTGCAACTCGGACTGTCGCGGGCACGCGAGTTCGACGCGGACCTCGAAGGGGCCATGCTGACCGGCGATCCTTTGGGACTGGCGAGCGCCCTGGCCAGGCTCGAACGCTATACGGGTCAATTCTGGGAGGATCTCGTGTATCCGGTCCCCGGCCGCCGGGTGCCGCAGCCCTCGCTGTTGCGTTCTCATCCGGAAACGCACGAGCGCATCGCCCGCCTGCAAGCCCTGACGGCCGACCGACCGCTGGAGCAAATCACCGTGCTGGAGGGCCCCATGTTGTCGCCCGCGGGCTTCGGACCCCAGCAAATGCGACCGCGCCACCGCTTTCCGGGACTGTGGTATTGATCGCGGCCGCACAAGGTGAGGCGAAGTTGCCATATTCAGCGCACGTTCAGGCGCGATAAGACAGCGTAGCTCTGACCATTGTGATCAAAACCGCGAGTCCGGCATTTACTTCGACGAGACGTAAGCAGCAGATGTCGCGGTTGTCATGCGGGTTGAAATTGATGCCGCCACTCATGCAGGCTAACGCTCTTCGCGGTCGTGGACTGCAGCCAAGCAGCAAGCCCGGCAGAGCCGATCAGTGAAAGGTTTCGAAATGATGTCCTGGTTCAGGCAGGTCGGCAGGGGCTCTCGCATCCTTGCGCTGCTGCTCGCTGCCGTCGCAGCAGGGGTTGTTGCAACGCCCGGCCCCGTCGTCGCTCAGGACGCGCGCGAGTCGAGCGCGCAGCGCGACGGCGAGGACGACATCTCGATGGATGTCATCTACGAGGCGCTCGACAGCCACGGCCGCTGGTTCGAGCATCCCGAGCATGGCGAAGTCTGGGCTCCCGAGGTCGAGGACGACGACTGGCGACCGTACACGCTGGGCCGCTGGGCCAAGGATGACGAGACCGGCTGGACGTGGGTTTCCGAAGAGCCATTCGGCTGGGTCGTTTATCACTTCGGCCGCTGGGGCAACGACGACGAATACGGCTGGTTCTGGGTTCCCGGCCAGGAATGGGCCCCCGCCTGGGTGGCATGGCGCGAAAGTGACGACCACATCGGCTGGGCCCCGCTGCCGCCCGTCGCGGCACCGCGTCGCGACCGGGACTATTCCGGCCCGGTCTACGATCGAACCGATATCTACGACGAGCCTGACTATGAGCCGCTTTGGGTCTTCTCGAGCTTCGACAACTTCCTGTTGCCGAGCGTGCACCGCCACATCATTCCCTGGCACGAGCGTCGCCATCGTGATGTCTGGCGCTACTCGCGCCCGGCGGCATCTCTCGTGATCGTCAACCGGCGCTACGTGAACCGCGGCATCGACTACGACGTCATTCGTCGGCGGTCTCGGCGTCCGGTCGTGCTGACCCGGGTCGTCATCACGAACACCTACGACCAGCGCCGGTATTCCAACAGCCGCGGCCAGGGCCCGCGGAGCATCGCGCGTGTCTATCGGCCCACGCGCGGTCTTCGACCGCAACGGCAGATCCGGCGCGACGTCGTCCGCCGCATCACCCGGGAGGAGCGGCGCACGGTCGTGACCCGCCGCGTCGAGCGCGTTCAGAAGAAAGTCGGCCGCGCACCCTTCGTGCGCGCCCGTCGTAATGCCGATCAGCGCAACGCCGCGCCGCGCCGCGCCGTCGCCCCGCCGCCTGCACGGATCGAACCAGTGGGCCGGCCGCCCGCGGCTGGCAACCGCCGCTTCGACGACAACGCCGGGGGGCAAGGACAGCAGCAGTTCCGCCCCAACAGGGCCAATCCGGCCGAGCGCATCCAGCGCGCCCGCCAGATCGACGACAAGGTTCGCAAGGTAAAGCGTACGACCGTCGTGACGCCCGATGGCACGAAAGCGACAACCGTGAAGCGCGCGGTGGTCGCCAAGCCACCAGTCCGGGCGGCTGTCCGACAGACGGTCAAGCCCGCCGCCAAGCCCGTTCCCAAGGTCGTCCGGCCGGCCAACGCCAATGGCGGTGGCAATGCCCAGGGCAACCAAAGGGTCCAGCGCGGCCAAGGTGGGGGGCAGGGCAATGGCCAGGGGCAGGGTCAACCGCGCAAGGCCGCCAAGCCGAAAGGCGAGGGTGAGGGACAGGCTCGGGGCCAGCGCGGACAGTGAAGCGACACTGGGCTTGACCAGCGTCGATCGGCAGCATGCCTGCTAACGCGGGCGACGACGCGACACCGGCCAGGACGACCCAACCGGCGGGGCATGCGGCTTGCGTGCTCCGCCGCATCCGCGTATCAGCCCGCCATGACCAACGACAGCCCGCACCGTCCCGCCGAGAGCATGGCCGCCGCGAGCCACTCCGACGCGGTTGCCGAAATCGCCGCGCTCGTGGCAGCCTTGCGGGCGCGTCAGCGGCGTGCCATCGCGCGTGCCATCACCGAACTCGAGCGGCTGTCGCCGCACGCGCCGGCTCTTCTGGCGGCACTCCAGCC
Organism: Hyphomicrobiaceae bacterium; assembly: GCA_033765285.1. Lineage (GTDB taxonomy): Bacteria > Pseudomonadota > Alphaproteobacteria > Rhizobiales > Hyphomicrobiaceae > Filomicrobium. Next base: position 242,800 of record JANRIE010000045.1, read on the forward strand.
GCATCTCGGCCATGCCCTCGTCATCGGGATCACGGGTCCGCCGGGAGCCGGCAAATCCACACTCGTCAACGCACTGATCCTGCATATGCGGTCGGTTGGCCAGACGGTCGGCGTCATCGCGGTCGACCCGTCCAGCCCGGTGTCGGGCGGCGCTATCCTCGGCGACCGCATCCGCATGACGGCGGCCCTGGACGACGATGGCGTGTTCGTGCGCTCACTGGCCAGCCGCGGCTATCTGGGCGGCCTGTCACCGGCGGCCGTGCGCATTATCGACGCGCTCGATGCGGCGGGCTTCGACAACATCCTGTTGGAGACTGTCGGCACCGGGCAAAACGAGATCGACGTTGCCGAGGTCGCCGACGTGCGCATTGTCGTATCGGCTCCAGGACTTGGCGATGACATCCAGGCCATGAAATCGGGTCTCCTGGAGATCGCCGACATCATGGTTGTGAACAAGGCCGACCGGGAGGGGGCCGAACGCACGCTGCAACAGCTCAAAGGGGCTTTGTCGATCAAGGCCCGCGTCGCTGGCGGTGGCGAGGTGCCGGTGCTGATGACCGCCGCGCTGACCGGCGCGGGCGTTGGCGCGCTGGCCGACGCCATTGCAGCGCGGGGCGCGACCGTCCTCCTCGAGCCCGCCACCGAGCGCCGCCGACGCCGCGCCCGCTACCTCATCGCACGGGCCGCGGCTGATCTTGTGGCCGCCCGGGTCCGGAGCGGCGGCGGCGCGATCGAGCGACTGGCCGACGAGGTGCTGACGGGACGCCTCGCCCCCGCCGACGCGGCCAAGCGGCTGATGGCCGGATAGTAACTACCTCTCCGCCATGACCACCGAGCGGTGAGCCTTATTCGTGGGCGACCGCTGCCCCCGCCTTCATGAGCTTGTAGTTGAGGCTGTCGGTGAGTGCCTCGAAGCTCGCGTCGATGATGTTTGGCGAGACGCCGACCGTGAACCAGCGCTCGCCCGTCACGCGATCATGGCTTTCGACGAGGACGCGCGTCACCGCACCCGTGCCACCGGTCAAAATGCGCACCTTGTAGTCGACGAGTTCGATATCGGCGATGAAGCGCTGGTAGCGACCAAGGTCTTTGCGCAAGGCACCATCGAGCGCGTTGACCGGGCCGTTGCCCTCGGCGACCGACCACAGCGGTTCGGCATCGCCATTGATGAACACCTTGACGATCGCCTCGGAGACCGTGACGAGGCTGCCCGCAGCATTGTGGCGGCGCTCGACCATCACCCGGAAGCTGTCGACGGAGAAATACTTGGGGACCTCGCCCAGCGTGCGCCGGGCCAGGAGTTCGAACGACGCTTCGGCCGCCTCGTAGGAGTAGCCCATCGCCTCGCGTGCCTTCACCTCCTCCAGCAGAAGGCCGACACGGGCATCGTCCTTGCCGACGCCGATGCCCAAGCGTTCGAGCTCGGAAAAAATGTTGGACCGCCCGCCCTGGTCGGACACGAGCAGCTTGCGCCGGTTGCCGACCGCCTCGGGAGCCACGTGCTCGTAGGTTTCCGGATCCTTGAGGATGGCGGAGGCATGGATGCCGGCCTTCGTGGCGAAGGCGCTGGCTCCGACGTAGGGGGCGTGGCGGTAGGGGCCGCGGTTCAGGATCTCGTCCAGCACGCGCGAGGCGTGGGTCAGGGTCCGCAGCCGGGCCGGCGAGATGCCGGTCTCGAAGCGATCGGCAAACTCGCTCTTCAGCAAGAGGGTGGGGATGATCGAGGTCAGGTTGGCATTGCCGCAGCGCTCGCCCAGGCCGTTGAGCGTGCCTTGGATCTGGCGGCAGCCGGCGCGCACCGCCATCAGCGTATTGGCCACCGCGTTCTCGGTGTCGTTGTGCGTGTGGATGCCGAGATGGCTGCCGGGGATGTTTTGGGCCACCTCGGTGACGATGGCTTCGACCTCGTGGGGCAGCGTGCCGCCGTTGGTATCACAGAGCACCACCCAGCGCGCGCCGGCCTCGTAAGCGGTCCGGGCCACGCTCAGCGCGTAGGCGCGATTGGCCTTGAATCCATCGAAGAAGTGTTCCGCGTCCAGCATCGCCTCGCGGCCGGAGGCGACGACGGCACGGATCGACTGCCCGATGCCGTCGAGGTTTTCCTCGTTGGTCGTGCCGAGGGCGACCCTCACGTGATAATCCCACGACTTGGCAACAAGGCAAATGGCCTTCGCGTGCGCTTGTAGCAGGCCCTGAAAGCCCGGATCATTGCCGACCGAGCGACCGGCGCGCTTCGTCATGCCGAACGCCGTGAACACAGCATGTGTCAGGCCAGGGTCCGCGGCGAAGAATTGCGTATCGGTCTCGTTGGCACCGGGATAGCCGCCCTCGATGTAGTCGACGCCGAGCTGATCCATCACGGCTGCGATCCGCTGCTTGTCGGCCAGCTTGAAGTCGACGCCCGTCGTCTGCGCCCCATCGCGCAGCGTCGTGTCATAGAGGTAGAGGCGTTCCTTGGTCATGCTCCGCTTTCGGCCCCGGGCTTTTCCAGGATTTTGGTCATCGTCGTGTTGGTCAGCCACTGGTCGTCGACCGGCACGGCGTTGCGCGCGGTGGCGATGTAGCCGCGCCCCTCGAAGAACGCTACGGCCGTCTCGCTCGCGTCGACAGTGACGGTCTTTGCGCCGCGCGCCGCGGCAATCTTCTCCACCGCCTCGGCGAGCGCCGACCCGATGCCCTGGCCTGCGGTGTAGGGGTGGACGTAGAGCATGTCGAGCCGGGTGTTGTCTTTCAGTGAAGCGAAACCGGCCAGTTCGCCGTCCAGATCGACGACGAGGGTCGTGCTGGCGGTGAGGCGGCGCGCAAACGCCTCGGCGTCGGCCGCGAGCGATGCCCAGGCCACCCTCTGGTCCTCGTCGTAGTCGTCTTGCGTCAGCTCCTCGATCGACTGGGCGAACAATTCGCGCAAGGCCAGGATGTCTTTGGGCAGCAGCGGCCGCAGCGGGATATCGGACATGGCAGTTGCCTCATCATTCCGACATTTGCCGGCGAGCGCCGTGCTCTGGGCGACAAACGTCCGATCTGGAACACGCACTCCGGGCTGGTCAGGCGGGGCGCGTCGTCGCCTGCGAGCATGAGCACGGCGAGCTTGAAGAAGAGATAACGGCGCAAGGCACCGGAGCAAGGGGCAGGCAGGGCCCGCGCCCTCAGGCCTCCGCCATCACGATCCGCTCGAACGCCTTCATGCCGTAGACCCCACCTGCAACGATGGCCGCGAAGGTGAGGAAAGAGCCGATCGCGAGTGTCGAGACGCCGGTCACCGCCTGACCGACCGTGCAGCCGAGCGCCATGACGCCGCCGATGCCCATCAATGTGGCCCCGAACAGATTACGCAGGGTATCGCCGGTGTCGGAAAACGTCGTGATCTGGAACCGGCCCATGCTCCAGGCGGCGGTGAACGAGCCCAGCAAGGCACCAAAAACGCTGGCGACGCCGAAGCCGGGCAGGCCAAGTGCCGTGTAGCGCTGCAGCCATTCCAGCGTGTCACCGGCCGGGCGCACATAGGTCAGCGAGATCGGTGCCACGGGCGTGTCGGCGAGTTCGTCGAAGGCCAGGCCCGTGATGGCCCAGCCGGCAACCACGCAGATGCCGACGCCAATCCCCGACCAGACATGCATCGGGCTCGCACGAAAGGCCGTGCTGGAAAACACGTAGACCAGCAAAAGCGTGGCGACGGCTCCACCGACGATGAGGCCGGAGGCTGCGCGACCCGATCCCGAGGCGGCCGAAAAAATGTCGCCCAGACCCTGGGAAGGCCCAAGCCCCGCAAGGCTGATACTGGTGGCCCCTTCCAGCGCGGCGCGCGCCGGCCCCAGCACCCCGCCGATCGCCATGTATCCGACGATCCCCATCACGACGAGCGTCAGCAGGGATCGCACGTCGCCACCACCGACGCGGGCCAGGTTGCGGCTGGCGCAGCCGCCGGCGAACACCATGCCGAAGCCGAACAACATCCCTCCCAGGACGTTGCCGACCCAATTGAGCGACGGTGACAGATACATCGTCTTATCAAGGGGCAGGACACCGGAATACGCCAGCCACTGTGTGCCCAGAATGGCAACCGCCGCCGACAAAACCCACGCGCGGAACCGCCGCCAGTCGGCAAAATTCATGAAGTCGGAGATCGCACCCATGGTGCAGAAGTTCATGCGATAGACGATGTATCCGAAGGCGAAACCAACTGTGAGGCCGCCCAGCATCAGATAGACCGGTGCGTTCTCGCTGAACGCTGCGCGCAACTGTTCGATCATCTTCGGCGTCCCCAAGCCTGGACCTGCGCGTGCAGGTCGCCATATCAGCATTAGCGAATATGCTCTTCGGGCTCGGCCTGCAACTGTGCGCTCGGCTAGCGCCGCGCATCTGACGTTTGGTCCCCACCTGCAGCAACGGTGTGACCCAAACGCTCGATGCATAAGCTGCACGATTGTCTCAGTGTGACTAGTGTTCCGGCTGTCCCCCTCGGCTCGCCGGGTTTGTCGCAACCGGTTGCCGCCGTCAACGCCGGCTGGTGAAGATGCTTTAGCCCTCCTCGGCCAAAGGTCTTTACGTGGGGGGCGATTACCCTTATGTACACGCGCTTCGTTATCGTACAGGCGGTCTCTGCTGGAAGTAGCAGCGCCCTCGGTTTCAACCGACTGGTGGAGGTCCCATGCAATGGAAAAACTCAACTCTGCGTCGCATCTGATCAAGACGCGCCGCCCCGAGCGCCCCGTTCTGGGCCTTCGCCCCGACGCCGCCGGTCGGGCCGCGCGCTGGTTCATCGAGCACTTCCCCGGTGACGTCGCCTACGCCTACAAGGCCAACAGCTCGGTGTTCCTGATCGGCGCGCTGTACGGCGCGGGCATCCGCCATTTCGACGTGGCCTCCCTGCCAGAACTCGAGGACGCTGCGACGATCCCGGGGGCTGAGCTTCATTTCATGCATCCCGTCAAGGCCCGCAGCGCGATCCGCCGCGCCTATGACCTGGGCGTGCGCTCGTTCTCGCTCGACAGCCTCGACGAACTGAAAAAGATCGTCGAGGAGACGAAGGGCAAGCGCGGCCGCGCGCGTGATCTGCGTCTGTATGTCCGCGTGGCCGTGCCAGCGATGAACAGCCTGATCCCGCTCGAGCACAAGTTCGGCACCTCCGGAGCCGAGGCCGCCCAATTGCTCGTCGAAACGCGCCAGGTTGCAGCCGAACTGGGCATCACCTTCCATGTCGGGTCCCAGACGACGACGCCGGACGCCTACACGACCGCACTCAAGGCCGTGCACGACCTGATCGTCCAGGCCGGTGTGGTCGTCGACCGTATCGACGTCGGCGGCGGCTATCCTTCGCGCTACGCCAACAGCGAGCCGGCTCCCCTCGCGTCGTTCATGGACGCCATCAACGAGGGGCTGGAGACGATGCCGGTGCGCGACAGCGTCAAGTTGATGTGCGAGCCCGGCCGTGCACTCGTCGCCGAAGCCGAGAGCCTCATCGTGCGGGTCGATGCCCGCCGTGGCAGCAATCTCTTCATCAACGACGGCGCTTATGGCACGCTGTTCGATGCTGCCCACCTCGGCTTCGTGTTTCCGTCCCGCCTCGTCTCGCGCGCCGTACGCGACGGCGAGCCGATGACCGGCTTCGAGCTGTGGGGACCGACCTGCGATTCGATCGACCACATGAAGGGTCCATTCCTGCTGCCGGATGGCATCCAGGAGGGAGATTACATCGAGATCGGCAACATTGGTGCCTATGGGCGGGCGATCGCCGGGCACTTCAACGGCTACGGCACATATGAGGAGGTGATCCTCATGGACGAGCCGCAGTTGACGATGTACGGACCGGCCGCGCACGCCGAAGCCCGTGTCGCGCAGGCTTGAACTCCGCGCTGCGGCGGGCGGGGTAGACCAGGATAGCCTTCATGCAAAAGGCGGCCCGCAAGGCCGCCTTTTCATTCGGTACAACCCTGAGGCTCGGGCGGCTGCGACGCTTATCCGCCTATCTCGGTCTTGATGTCCTTGGCGACCCCGGCGGCTTCCTTGAACTGGTTGGTGTCGCAGTGGCTTTCCATCTTCGTCAGCATCGCCTCGAGCTTGTCGAGCTTGTCATTTGACAGCTTCTTGCCCTCGGCCGACTGGGCAAGCTCGAAAGCCTGCTTGAGACAGTCGTCGACATTGGCGGGTACGTCCTGGGCGAAAGCGGCGATCGGGACAAGCGCGCCGACGGCTGCGGCAAGGACGATGCGAGTGATCATCTGGGTGTCCTCATGAACGAGAGCGTCGCTGCATCTTTCGGCGACGGTTCGTTGTTCTCGATACCGATTGTGGCTGTTCAAGGGCTGCGACCGGTGCCCATATCTCCAATAAGGTGATATCTTCAAATGGCTTCGCTGCGGCCTCACGGAAGCCTCAGACAAGCCGGCGGATGGCCGCTTCAAGTTGTGAGAAATGGTCGATGACGATGTCGGCCCCAAGGTCCTGCGCGGGGATGTCGGTATAGCCGAACGAAACAGCAACGACCGGCACGCCGGCCGCTTTGGCCGCCAGGACATCATTGAGGCTGTCGCCCACCATCACCGCCCGGTCGCGTGCTCCACCGGCGAGGGCGATGGCCCCGGTGACGTGGGCGGGGTCGGGCTTGCAGACCGGAAACGTGTCGCGGCCGGCAAGCCCGGCGAACCGGTCCATGACGCCCAGCGCTGCGAGGAGCTGCCGGGACAGGCTCTCGCGCTTGTTGGTGCAAACCGACAACCGCGCACCGGCCGCCTTGAGGCGATCGAGCGCTGCGATCATTCCCGGGAAGGGTCGGCTGTCGACGGCGATGTTGGCCGCATAATGAACGATAAACGCCGCCAACATCTCGTCGACTTCGGCCTGTCCTTGCGCGATCCCATGCGCGGCCAGGGCCTCTTCGATCATTCTGCGCGCGCCGAAACTGACCCATGGTCGCAGTTCGCAGGCCGCGACGGGATCGAGCCCCTGCCGGGTGAGAACATGGTTCGTCGCGTTGACGAGGTCGGGCGCGGTATCGACCAGCGTGCCGTCGAGATCGAAAACGACCGTCACGTCCTGCATGCCCTGCCCTTACTTTTTTGCTCGCGCGTTGATCGACGGCAACGAGGCCGCTAAACGGGCATAAAGGTGCCATGTGCGTCGGCCCGCCTGCAGAGGCTGCAAACCACATCGAAGGACGAGCCGCAATGGACAACAGCAGCCTGGACCTCCTGCGATCGCACGCCTACATCGGCGGCGCTTGGACCGGCGTTCCCACGATGCCGGTCCTCGACAAGGCGACGGGTATCGAGATCACGCGGGTACCCGACCTGGGGAGCGACGAAACGCGCATGGCCATTGCGGCCGCCCATGCCGCCCTGCCAGGCTGGTCGGGGTTGCTCGCCAAGGAGCGGTCCGTGATCCTGCGGCGCTGGTACGACCTGATCCACGCACATGCCGACGACCTCGCTCTCATCCTGACCCGCGAGCAGGGCAAGCCGCTCAAAGAAGCGAAGGGCGAAATCCTCTACGGAGCCGCCTTCGTCGAGTGGTTCGCCGAGGAGGCCAAGCGCGTCAGCGGCGAAACGATTGCAACGCACAAGGCGGACGCCCGCGTCCTCGTCATCAAGCAGCCCGTAGGGGTCGTGGCCGCGATCACGCCATGGAATTTCCCCAACGCGATGATCACGCGCAAGGTCACCCCGGCGCTGGCGGCTGGCTGCACGGTCGTCGTCAAGCCGGCCGAGGATACGCCGCTGTCGGCGCTGGCGCTGGCGGTGCTGGCCGAGGCCGCGGGCGTTCCAAAGGGCGTTCTCAACGTGATCACCACCTCCGACCCAGCCCGCGTCGGCCGCGAACTGACGGGCAGCCCACTCGTGCGTGCCATCACATTCACGGGTTCGACGGAGGTCGGAAAGTTGCTGATGGCACAAGCCGCCGCCACGATCAAAAAAGTGGGGCTGGAACTCGGCGGCAATGCGCCCTTCATCGTCTTCGACGACGCCGACCTGGACAAGGCCGTTGCCGGCGCGATGGCTTCCAAATACCGCAACGCCGGCCAGACCTGTGTCTGCGCCAACCGCCTCTACGTACAGGCCGGCGTCTACGACGAGTTCGCCGCCAAGCTTGCCGCGGCCGCCGCCGCACTAACGGTCGGCCCCGGTACCGAGCCTGGGGTCGACGTCGGCCCGCTGATCAATCTGGACGCGTTGAAGAAGGTCGAGGAGCACGTCGCCGATGCCGTCGCGAAGGGCGCGCGTGTCCTTACCGGAGGCCGTCCGCACTCCAACGGCGGCACTTACTACATGCCGACGGTTCTGGCCGACGTGACAGCAGGTATGCGCGTTGCCAACGAGGAAACCTTCGGGCCTGTCGCGCCGCTTTTCCGCTTTGGAACCGAAGCCGATGTCATCAAAGCTGCCAATGACACCCGCTTTGGTCTGGCTGCCTATTTCTACGCCCGTGACATCGGCCGTGTCTGGCGGGTCGCCGAAGCGCTCGAATTCGGCATGGTCGGCGTCAACGAAGGCGTGATCTCCACCGAGGTCGCTCCATTCGGCGGCGTAAAGGAAAGCGGGCTCGGGCGGGAGGGCTCCCGCCACGGCATCGAAGAGTTCCTGGAAATGAAATACATTCTCATGGGTGGGCTCGGCGGTGGGCAGACAGCCGACGGGTGACCACTTCGCCGCATGCGCGCGCCGCGCTTGTGCCAATCGGCCGGCTCGGCCATCACTCTGGCGTTGTCCCCGTCGCGCCCTGCGCACGCCGGGGCATACCCTTGATGCAGCCCTTGACCCGAAAGTGATCAACGATGACGGCAGCAGACCTCAAGACGCAAGCCGCCGCGAAGGCGCTGGAACTCGTCGAGCCGGGCATGAAGCTCGGCCTCGGCACGGGCTCCACGGCGGCCGCCTTCGTCGACCTGTTGGGTGAGCGCGTCAAGGCCGGGCTTGCGGTCGTCTGCGTGCCGACCTCTGAGGCGACGCGCCAGCAGGCCGCCCGGCTCGGCATTCCACTGACCACGCTGGACGAAACCCCCGCGCTCGACCTGACCATCGACGGGGCCGACGAGATCGACCCGGAGTTGCGCCTCATCAAGGGCGGCGGCGGGGCCCATCTGCGCGAGAAGATCGTGGCGACCGCATCGGACCGCGTCATCATCATCGCCGATGCCTCCAAGGCCGTCGACATGCTGGGGGCCTTCCCTCTACCGCTGGAGGTGATCCCGTTCGGGATGGCGTCGACACAGGGGCTCATCGAAATGCTGGCCGCCGACGTCGGCTGCACCGGCCCGATCAGCCCGCGCCGATCGCCCGACGGCACGCTGTTCGTCACCGACAGCGGCCACCACATTCTCGATTGCCGCTTCGGCCGCATTCCCGACCCGGAGGCCCTGGAGGATGCCTTGAAGCTGATCCCCGGCGTCGTCGAGACGGGATTGTTCCTGGGCATCGCCGATGCCGCGATCATCGCCGGCGCGGACGGCGTTCGCGTCCTGGAAGCCCCCGAGACGGAGGGGGACGAGGCGTAACGTACACGGCCCCATCACCCCGTGCCGAACGGGGAGAGGGTGCTGGCCGCCCCCTCTCTCAACCGGAGCCCCCCCATGACCACCTACGACTTCGATCTCTTTGTCATCGGTGCAGGTTCCGGTGGCACGCGTGCGGCACGCATCGCGGCAGGTCACGGCGCGCGCGTAGCCGTCGCCGAGGAATACCGGTTTGGTGGGACCTGTGTGATCCGGGGCTGCGTGCCCAAGAAGCTGCTGGTCTATGCCTCCCGCTTTGCCGACGATTTCGCCGATGCTGCCGGATTTGGCTGGACGCTGGAGGACGAACCGCGCTTCGACTGGCCCGCGCTCATTGCCGCCAAGGACCGGGAAATCGCGCGCTTGGAAGGCTTGTATCGCAAGGGGTTGGAAGCGGCCGGCGTTCAACTTTTCGAGGAGCGGGCAACCCTCATTGATGCGCACACCGTGGCTCTGACGTCCTCCGGACGCCGGTTGACCGCTGAAAAAATCCTGATCGCGACGGGCGGCCGTCCCAACACGGATCCCAAGCTGCCCGGCAGGGAACTGACCATCAACTCGAATGAGGCGTTCGATCTGAAGAGCCTGCCCAACCGGATCGTGGTCGCTGGTGGCGGCTATATTGCCGTCGAATTCGCCGGCATCTTCGCCGGGCTCGGCGTCGACACCACCCTCATCTATCGCGGCGATAAGATCCTGCGCGGTTTCGACGAGGACCTGCGCGACGGCCTGATCGAGGCCTACCGGAACCGTGGCGTGCGCTTCGTCTTCGGCACCGTCTTCAAGAGTATCGAGGAGACCAGGTCGGGACTTATCGGCCATCTCGCAAGCGGTGCGACGCTGGAGGCCGACGCGATCATGATGGCGATCGGCCGCAGTCCGAATGTGGAGGGGCTGGGGCTCGACGCCGCAGGCGTTGCGTGCGCCAGCAATGGCGCGATCGTCGTCGACGAGAACAGCCGCACGAGCGTGCCATCCGTCTTTGCGGTCGGCGATGTCTGCGACCGCTTCAACCTGACCCCGGTCGCCATCCGCGAGGGCCATGCCTTCGCCGATGCCCAATTCGGGGGCAGACCCGTGTCGGTCGACTACGACATGATCCCGACCGCCGTCTTCTCGACGCCAGAGATCGGCACCGTCGGCTTGACCGAGCACGCGGCTGTCCAGGCATGCGCGCGCGTCGATGTCTACAAGGCGAGCTTCAGGCCGATGCGGGCAACGCTCGCCGGTCGCAACGAGCGCACCCTTATGAAGCTGCTCGTCGATGGCGTCACCGATCGCGTCGTCGGCTGCCATATTCTCGGCCCCGATGCCGGGGAAATCGTGCAGATGGCCGCGATCGCCCTTCGGATGGGCGCGACGAAAACCGACTTCGATCGCACCATGGCCCTGCACCCGTCCGCTGCCGAGGAACTCGTGACCATGCGCACGAAGACGGCCACCTTGACGCGCGGCTAGACCGACGACTCTCGTTCTGGTTGTGGTGCCGCCATGCCGTGGCTGCACATCAGATCCGCTGTGGATAAGGGGGACCTGGCCACGATTTGGAAAGGTCGATGGCTTAGTGTGACAAATTCCTAACCATCCAGCAGCGGAGGTAGTCCCATGAATTCGCGTTCCGTCGTTGCCGTGCTTGTCGCGGTCACCGCCTTTAACGTCGCCTACATGGCGACGATCGTCTGGATGCTCGGCTGAGCCGAGCCGCGCCGGTGGCCGCATTGCGCCACCGGCCCGAACCCGCTATCCCTCCGGCTGACCCAAGCAGAGGGAAACGCATGAGTAACGAAAGACTTGCAGGCAAGGTTGCGGTCGTGACCGGAGCGGCGTCCGGTATCGGACGAGCCACGGCCGAAGTGTTCGCCGAGCAGGGTGCCTTCGTTTACGTCACAGATGTCGATGGGCCTGGGGCAGGGCAAGTTGCCGAGGCTTTGAAAGTCCGGGGCCTATCGGCTGTTGCCGAGGCGGTCGATGTGTCTCGCGGCCAGGACGTGACGGCCCTGTTCCGGGCCGTTCAAGCGGGCCATGGCCGACTCGACGTTCTCGTCAACAATGCAGGTCTCAACATCCGTGCCGACTTCCGCCATTTGACGGATGAGGAATGGGTCAGGATTCGCGAGGTCAACCTCGATGGCGTTGTCCGCATCGCCAGGGACGGCTTTGGTCTGCTGAGGGCCTCGGGCAACGGCTCGCTCATCAACGTCGCCTCGATCATGGGCCATCGCGGGCTGAGGCAGCTTGCGGGCTACTCGGCGACGAAGGGGGCCGTAGCGGCTCTGACACGGGCCCTTGCTGTCGAATACGCACCTTATGGTATTCGCGTGAACGCCCTGGCGCCTGGGTTCATCGAAACCGCGCTGACCGAGCGCGTGCTCAAGAACCCGGGCTTCAACAAGGCACTCATCGAACGCACACCGCAGCGCCGTTTCGGGGCTCCGCGCGACGTGGCCAACGCGGCGCTTTTTTTTGCCTCCGACGACAGTACTTTCGTCACGGGTGCGGAGTTGGCGGTCGATGGCGGCATGGCGGCAGGACTATAATGATGGATATCCAGTCGAGCCTGCGCCGGCGAAACGTGGTGCCTGCCCGTGTAACAGCAGCCGTGCTCGCGCTGGCGTGGGCCATATCGCCGGCTCCCGCCAGTGCTCAGACTTTCACCTTCGATCCCGACCATACCGAAATCCGCTTTTCATGGGATCACCTCGGCCTGTCGCGCCAATCCGGTGTTCTGCGCAAAGCCAGCGGTAAGCTCGAATATGACCCGGCAAACCCCGAGGCCAGCCGTCTCGAAGTCATCATGCGGATCGACGATCTCACGACCGGCGTTCCGGCCCTCGACCGTCTGATGAAAGAAACGCCCGACATCTGGAATGCCAGTGCCCACCCCGAAATCACGTTCCGCTCGACCAGCGTGACGATGTCGGGGCCGACCACCGCCAATGTCGGCGGCGATCTCACGCTCAACGGGCAAACGTTACCGGCCATGCTGTCGGTCTCGTTGAATTACGCCGGCGCTCATCCCCTGGCCGAGGTCAACCCCGTCTATCAAGGGGTCGAGGTGCTGGGCTTTTCCGCGCGCACGCAGATACTGCGGTCTCAGTGGGGCATCACACGGTCCGTCCCGCTGGTCTCCGATGAGATACGCATTTCGATCGAGACCGAGTTGCTGCGGCAATAGCCCGAGCCGGGGCCGCGCTGGCACTGCCGCGAGGTATGCCCTATAAGACAGCCGCATCGGTTGCAAAAGCCGCAGATTGGACGGATCGCCACGGCTCTGGTCCCGGAGCCGGGCACCGCGGCGTTGCCATGTTGAGGAGACTTCCATGCCCGCACCCTGGACACCATCGAGCTGGCGCACCCTGCCGATTGTCCAAGTGCCCGACTATCCGGACGCGGCCGCGCTTTCGGATGTCGAGGCCAAGCTCAAGTCGTTCCCGCCGCTGCTGTTTGCCGGCGAAGCGCGCGAACTGAAGCGCCGGCTGGCGGACGTGGCGGCCGGCAAACGGTTCATGCTGCAGGGGGGCGATTGCGCGGAAAGCTTTGCCGAGCACGGTGCCGACCATATTCGCGACTTCCTGCGCGTCTTCCTCCAGATGGCGGTCGTGCTCACCTATGCCGGCCAGACGCCAGTGGTCAAAGTCGGTCGCATCGCCGGCCAGTTCGCCAAGCCGCGCTCGTCGCCCGTCGAGAAAAAGGGCGATGTCGAGTTGCCGAGCTATCGGGGCGACATCGTGAACGGCCCGGAGTACACGCCCGAGGCTCGTCTGCCCGATCCCCACCGGCAGTTGCAGGGGTATCGGCAGTCTGCGGCGACGTCCAACCTCATCCGCGCATTTGTCCAGGGAGGCTTCGCCGACCTCGAGCGTGTGATGCAGTGGGAACTCGGCTTCGCCAAGGACACCCCCCAGGGTGAGCGCTATCACGCACTGGCCGACGAGATCGGCAAAAGCCTTGCGTTCATGCGCGCCATCGGCATCACCGGAGACAACACGCCACAATTGCGCCAGACCCACTTCTTCACCAGCCACGAGGCGCTGCTGCTGGGCTACGAGGAGGCACTGACCCGCATCGATTCCACATCGGGCGAATGGTACGCCACCTCTGGCCATATGCTGTGGATCGGGGACCGAACCCGCCAGCCCGATCACGCCCATGTCGAATACATGCGCGGCATCAAGAATCCGATCGGCCTGAAATGCGGCCCGACGATCGACGCCGACGGGCTCTTGCGCCTCGTCGACATCCTCAATCCCGAGGACGAGCCGGGCCGCCTGACGCTGATCTGCAGGTTTGGCTTCGACCAGGTGGACAAGCACTTGCCGGGCTTGATCCGCGCCATCGAGCGTGAGGGCCGCACGGTCGTCTGGGCCTGCGATCCGATGCACGGAAACACGATCAGTGCCTCGACCGGCTACAAGACGCGGCCGTTCGACCGCATCTTGAAGGAGGTCGCGGCGTTCTTCGACGTGCACAAGGCCGAAGGTACGTTCCCCGGCGGGCTCCACGTCGAGATGACCGGTGACAACGTGACCGAGTGCACGGGCGGGACGGCGGCGATTTCGGAGGTCAACCTCCAGGATCGCTATCATACGCACTGCGATCCGCGCCTGAATGCGCATCAGGCCCTGGAACTCGCCTTCCTGGTTGCCGAGCGTATGACGCAGGACCGGGCGGCTGCGCCGTTCTCGTCAGTAGCGACCGCCTGACAGCACGCATCTTGTCTGGCGCGGTGGCATCGGGCCCGCGCCGGACATCTCGGCCAAGCGCGAACTGCGCGGATGGGCTTGTGCTGCGGGTTGCATGCCGGAGCGCACACCGCGGTTGCCGAGTGCCCGTGGTCCGGCGGCATGCCTCGGCGCAATGGCGGGTGGCAACAGCCACCGGACCGCTTCGTTTCTCTACGGATATGGTGAATTCACCAGACCAAGCAAATTGCAGTGAGTTCAACGGCTTCTGGATGTACCGTCCGACCAGTCGGATGAGTGCTCTGCCTACGTCTTATTCTGGCGTGCGACGTTAGCGGACGCATGCATGCGCGGACCTGGGCAAGCGCTGAAGCGAAAAGGATTATGATATGGCGGTATTCCGCGGCACGTCCCGCAGTGATCTGTTGAACGGCACGGCACTCAATGATCGCATCTTTGGGCTCGGCAATGCCGACATCCTGAACGGGCTCGGCGGCATCGACTTCATCGACGGCGGAACGGGCAACGACAATATCCGCGCCGGCTCGGGCAACGATACCGTCTTCGGTGGCACGGGCAACGACACCATATTTGGTGACAGCGGTCGGGACCGCCTGTTCGGCAACAGCGGCAACGATACGGTGCGCGGCGGCAGCGGCGACGATTACCTGCGCGGAAGCACTGGCGTCGATGTCCTGTATGGCGACACCGGCAACGACACGATCTTCGGCGACAGCGGCAACGACCGCGTGTTCGGCGGTACGGGCAACGATCTTCTCCGCGGTGGCGTGGGCAACGACCGGCTGCTCGGTGACAACGGAAACGACCGCCTGTTCGGCGAGGCCGGCAACGACAACCTTCGCGGTGGGTTCGGCAATGACCGCATCGACGGCGGCTCGGGCAACGACACCATCCTTGGCGAGAGCGGCAACGACTACCTGGCGGGCGGCGCTGGCCGCGACAACATCTCTGGCGGCGAGGGCTCCGACATCATCAATGGTGGCTCGGGTGCCGACGTGCTGGCTGGCGGGTCTGGTGCCGACAGGTTCATCTTCAACGATCAGTCGTCGCCTCTGGTGTTCGGCACGTTCGACGTCATCACCGATTTCCAGCGTGGCTTCGACAAGATCGACGCCGTCGGCAATTTCCAGATTTTCGATAACATCCAGTTCACGTTCAACGGCGTGCTGGTGAGTGGGTCGGCGGTAGACTACGGCATCACCACTGCCAACCGCATCCTCGTTCTCGGCGTCGTCGACCTGGACGCCAGCGACATCGTCTGACGTTCGACGGTTGGGTCGGCCGACCGGACCACCGCACATCATCACGCGTTCAGGCTCCGACGTTTGGGTCCGGGCCTGGCCGTGCACACGTCCCAAACATGCGGATGGGCCGAGCGAACCGCTTGGGCCCTCCGCATCCCGGCGACGTCGGTGTTGCCGGCCGCCGGGGCGCGCCGTCGGACCGAGTTCGATCGTGATGGCCGTCTGGCCTTGGACGCCCACCCTAAGCCTTTGTTCAAGAGGCCGATTCACGTCTTCTGTGGAAACGACGATGCTTCCATAGACGACGATCAGGCTCTATTGTCGTCAGCATGACAACAGCCCCGACCCGCCTCAAAATCGCTTTGGCCCAGATCAATCCGACTGTCGGCGACATTTCCGGCAACGTGACGCGCGCGGTCAAAGCCTATGCCGCTGCCCGAGCGTTCGATGCCGACCTCGTGGTCTTTCCCGAGTTGTTCTTGTGTGGCTACCCGCCAGAGGACCTTGTTCTCAAGCCCGCCTTTCGCGCCGCCTGCCGGCAGGCGATCGACGACCTCATCGGACGCATCGAGGCGGATGGTCCTGGCGTTCTCATCGGCACGGTGTGGGAGGAGGAGGGCCGGGCCTTCAACGCTGTCGTGCTGATCGACCAAGGCCAGATCGCCGCTGTGCGCACCAAAGTCGACCTGCCGAACTATGGGGTGTTCGACGAAAAGCGCGTGTTCGAACCCGGGCCTTTGCCGGGTCCGGTGAATTTTCGTGGCGTGCGGATCGGCGTGCCGATTTGCGAGGACATCTGGAAGGACGAGGTGTGCGAGTGCCTCGCCGAGTGCGGTGCCGAGTTGCTTCTCGTTCCCAACGGATCGCCGTTCGACTGGAAGAAACCGGACGTCCGCCTCAACATCGTCGTCGCGCGCGTGACCGAGACGGGCCTGCCACTCGCCTATGTCAATCAGGTCGGCGGCCAGGATGAACTCGTTTTCGATGGAGGCTCGTTCGTGCTGAATGCCGACCGTTCGCTGGCGGTGCAGATGCCGGCGTGGCGCGAGGGCGTGCTCGTCACGGACTGGGAGAAGGGGCCCGCCGGCTGGGTGTGCGCGAAGGGGCCGTGTGCCGGTGAGGAAAGCCCGGAAGCCGCCTCATACCAAGCCTGCATGCTGGGGCTTCGCGACTATGTCGACAAGAACGGCTTTCCTTCGGTTGTCATGGGGCTATCGGGTGGGATCGATTCGGCACTCGTCGCCGCCATGGCCACAGACGCCCTCGGGCCGCACCGCGTTCACTGTGTCATGCTGCCGTACCGATATACCTCCCAAGCCAGCCTGACCGACGCCAAAGCCTGCGCCGAGGCGCTCGGCGTTCGTTACGACGTGCTGCCTATCGGTCCGGCCGTCGCAGCGATGGAGCAGGGGCTGGCCCCGCTGTTTGCCGGCTTCGGGACCGACCTCACGGAAGAAAACCTGCAATCGCGGATCCGCGGCACAACGCTGATGGCGCTCTCCAACAAACTCGGCGGCATGGTGCTCACGACCGGAAACAAGTCGGAGATGTCGGTCGGCTATGCCACCCTCTACGGCGACATGAACGGCGGCTTCAATCCCATCAAAGACCTTTACAAAACCGAGGTGTACCGGCTTTCGCGCTGGCGCAACGCCCACCGTCCGCAGTGGGCGCACGGAGCCGCCGGCGCGGTCATTCCGCCGTCCATCATCGACAAGGCCCCGACGGCTGAACTGCGCGAAAACCAGACCGACCAGGACAGCTTGCCGCCCTACGACATCCTCGACGCGATCCTGATGCGGCTTGTCGAGGCCGAGGCCTCGGTGGCGGAGATCGTGGCGGATGGCTTCGACGCGGCGACGGTCACTCGCATCGAGCGCCTGCTGTACGTGTCGGAGTACAAGCGCCGCCAGGCCGCTCCAGGCGTTAAAATCTCGGCCCGCAACTTTGGCCGCGACCGTCGCTACCCGATCACGAACCGGTTTCGGGATAGCGGGCTTAAGCCGGCGGGATCAGCGCTGGGGCCTGCACCGGTGCAGGCCAAGCCGCGAGCCGACTCCGATGATCGGCAAGGCTGACGCCGCACGGCCCTGCCGGCATTGCAACCCAACGGCTCCGACTTCCCGGCATGTGGCGAGGACGCCGCTTTTTCAGATGCCCTGGCCTTCGACCTCACGCTCCAACTCCCGCAGGGTCTCTTCGCCGCCCTGGATGAAGGGGTGTACCCCCATCACCTGTCGGTAGGCCTCGAGCGCGCCCTTCTTCTGGCCGGCCTCGCGCAGGACCTGGGCCAGGCCTTCCATGGCGCGGAAATGGTTTGGCTCCAGTGCCAGCGCCCGCCGGAGATCGCCGAGGGCGCGGGCGAAATCGTTCTGGCCATAGTGGAGGATGGCGCGGCGATACCAGCCATCGGCGAAATCCGGTGCGAGTTCGACGACCGCGTCGAGGAGCTTGATGGCCAGTTCGGTCCGGTTCTCGGACTGCACCTGCGCGGCGCGATCCAGGAGAACGGCCACCGTGTCGGAATAGGAGAGCCGCCACAGTCCTTCGATCGTGGTGGCAATCTCGGTGGCGGTCGCCTGGTCGGGTGCCGTGGCCAACAGCGCATACAGGTTGCCCAGCGCCTGCGCCCGCTTGGCCGGCGTTTGCGGCAGCCCTTGCTGGACCTGCTTATGGTAAGGCTCGTCGCTCGCCCCAGATCGAATCCTGGCATTCGCGCCCGGACTTTGCGCCGGCGGCTCTGTGGCCTTCGGGTCGGCCGGCTTGGGCACCGTTGGTTCGACCGGCCCCTCGGGCTGCGGCGGGTCAGGATACTGGGCTGATGCCGGCAGGCTGGAGCCAAGCAAAAGCGCGACGCCAACAAGAGCCAGCGTCGCGGTTCGCGCAGTGCGCATGTCAATTCTGTTCATGCCGTGAGCGTATCGGGTACGGGGGGCGACTGTCAAAGCCAGTGTTGCGCAGCGCCGAACTCACGTCGGGTGATCAGCCCTGGCGCGCCTTGTAGCGGCGCTGCGTCTTGTTGATCACGTACAGCTTGCCCTTGCGGCGCACGAGGCGGTTGTCGCGATGACGGGCGCGAAGCGACTTCAGAGAATTGCGGACCTTCATGACAGCACCAGTGCGTGGACATGATCGACAGGGTCGATCGGGATGGAAGGAAGAAGCTGCAAGCGCCGATCCAGGACCGCGACCAGAGGCGGCGATCACATCAAGATGGCGTTGACTGCGCCCCGAATTGGAGAAGTTGCGAGCCTAGAGACGCACCGCCGCCAAGTCAACCCGTCGCTGATGTCTCGGACGTGACGGCGGCACATGGCCAGCTTGCAAACGCGCCACATGCACCAAGTCTGCGCCAGTCGACGGATTGCCTGACGTCGAGAGTGCGGGACAAAATGGTGGGCACTAGAGGGTTCGAACCTCTGACCCCTACCATGTCAAGGTAGTGCTCTACCGCTGAGCTAAGTGCCCGCTGGCCGACCCTGGCCAGAGAGACGCCGTGTATAACCAGAGTGACGGCGGCACGCAAGACGCCTTTCAACGGCCGGAAGCGGGCCCGGTCACAAGCCGAGCAGGCGCTCGACTTCGGCGACGAGGTCCTTCAGGTGGAAGGGTTTGGAGAGCACGCGCGCATCCTTCGGTGCACTCTCCGCATTGTTCAGAGTGACGGCTGCAAACCCCGTGATGAACATGATCTTGAGGTCGGGGTCGAGGTCAGCGGCGCGGCGCGCAAGCTCGATCCCGTCCATGCGCGGCATCACGATATCGGTCAGCAGCAGCGAGAACGGTTCCTGCTTCAGCCGCTCGTAGGCGTCGGCTCCGTTATCGAAGGCGACCACGTCGAAGCCGGCCCTGTCCAAGGCCCGCTCGAGGAAGCCGCGCATCGAGTGATCGTCTTCGGCGAGAAGAATGCGTGTCATGGGACGGCGCGATGGCTGCAAGCTCATGGACTGGCCTTCGTGACTGAAACTCGTTTTGCCCCACAGGTCCAGCGCCCCCGCCAGCCTGCTGTCGTCTCGGCGCCCCACGACCGCAGATCGGCTTTGGCCGACCCACGCGGGATCCTGTCGCGGAGCATACGTTCTGCCAGAGAACCTTGACGCCAGTTTGGTAAAGTTATGGTTGAGACCTCATCGCTCCATCGGACGGTTGCCGCACCACTCGATGGCTCAGCATATGATGGACAGCGCGTGCGATCGTCGGCAAAGTCTGCGGTGGGCTTTCGCAGGCCGTCCCGGGCGATGCCCGCCCGCACGCTCCCTTTCAAACGCCGTCCAGGATTGCTCCTCGATGCCAGCAGTCGAACGCGCCGCAATCCGGACCGAACTCGATCCGCCATTTTCGATCTGGGCACCAGACCGGCATTCAAGCCCCTTCGTGTTCTGCTCGCCCCATTCAGGACGCACGTACCCGCGACACTTCCTGATGCAGTCCAAGCTCGACGCGCTGACATTGCGCAAGTCGGAGGACTGCTACGTGGAACTGCTGTTTGCGCCGGCCGTGGCCTGTGGCGCGCCGCTGCTGGCAGCGCATTTCCCGCGCGCCTACCTCGACGTCAACCGCGAGCCTTACGAACTCGATCCCAGCCTGTTTGCAGACCCGCTGCCGGCCTTCGCGAACGCCCACTCGACACGCGTGGTCGGCGGGCTGGGCACGATTGCCCGCATCGTGTCGGATGGCGAGGAGATCTATCCAGATAAATTGCCGCTCGACGTCGGTCTTGCCCGCATCGAAGAACTCTATGTGCCGTTTCACGCCGCGCTCGCGGGCCTGATCGAGGCGACCCGGCTCGAATTCGGCTACGCGGTGCTGATTGATTGCCATTCCATGCCCTCGATGACCCTACAGCCACAGGGCCGGGGCCGTCCCGACATCGTGCTGGGCGATCGCTTCGGTACATCGTGCAGCGGGCTCGTCACCGGGTTTCTGCGCGAGGCCTTCCAGGTGCGGGGCTATGATGTCCGGATCAACCGCCCTTATGCCGGCGGCTTCATCACCGAGAATTACGGCAAGCCGACTCGGGGTGTGCATGCCCTGCAGATCGAGATCAATCGCGGCCTCTACCTGGACGAGGCCAGCCTGGAACCGCTGCCCCGCGCGACTGCGCTGCAGGTCGACATTGCAGAGGTTATCGGGGAGATGCTCTTGGGCGTACCCAGGTTGCTCGACCAACGCGCCGCTGCTGAATAGGTAGCGGCCGCGTGGGGCGACCGATGACCAACGCCGGGCGCCTTGCCCTTAACCCATTGTCAGGCCGCTGTGGGGCACACTCCAACCTAGAAAAGAAAAGGGGCCATCCGCGAGGCGAATGGCCCAAGTCTAGGGAGGAAACGCCCAAGGAGGGCTGCGACGAACAAGCGAGGCTTGTCGATGTCGCGATGCAATAATTAGCGTTGCAGCGCACAATCTGCAACTGCAAAATTTGCAATGCAGCCAACCGCTGGGCGGAGGTCACGCCCCTTGAATGCACCATTTCGCATCCCTGTCAGGTCGGCAGATGCGTGGGCGATGATCGTTGTAGCGCCGATGGGCCGGCTGAGGCCGAGCCTCGCCAGCGGCGACAATGACTGTGTTCGCGGAAAAGGGGCCGCTCCACGAAGAACGGCCCAAGTCTAGGGAGGAAACGCCCAAAGTGGGCTGCGGCTTGCAAGGAGAAAACAAACAAGACGCTCCTTAGTTATCCGTGTATTCGACAACTGTCGCAATTGACCATTCTTGCCGGATCGCCGCTGCCTGTGGATCGTTGCATATTCGCAACTACACTGTGAAATGGCTTTCGCTCATCCGCTTCGACAAATCCCAACAGGTGTGCCAACTGACGCTGGTGGGTCCGTTGCGATATGCTGTCGTGCACGCGCGGCCAAGGCCCGCGCAATGCGAGGGGTAACGCGCGCAAGATGCGACGTAACCCAGTGACCTCAGCAGCGGATAGACGAGCGCTTTCGTGACAGGTGCCTCAAGCCAGCCGACACCCCCGCCTCCAGCGCCTGAGCGTGCCGGTCTCCTCGACTTCATGCATGAGCTGGCTGACGCAGCCCGTCCCCTGACCTTGCGGCATTTTCGCTCCCACGCGCCGGTCGACAACAAGGGTGCCCAGGGCACATTCGATCCCGTCACGGCCGCCGACCGTGACGCGGAGGATCAGATGCGACGGCTGATTGCCGAGCGCTATCCCGATCACGCCATCGTCGGCGAAGAGCATGGCAGCACGCACGAGCAGCCTGACGTGGCCACGGTGCCACCGCCCATTACCTGGATCATCGACCCGGTCGACGGGACGCGCGCGTTCATCATGGGCTGGCCGCTGTGGGGTACGCTCATTGCGGCCGCCGACGCATCAGGGCCGCTGGTTGGCCTGATGGACCAGCCGTACACGCGCGAGCGGTTCACCGGCGACGGCCGGACGGCTCATCTCAAGGGGCCGGATGGGCGCACCTCGAAGCTGGCAACCAGGTCGTGCGGGTCGCTGCGGGACGCCGTGCTGGCCACAACCGATCCAGGACTGTTTGCACCAGGGCACGAAAGCAATGCCTTTGCCCGCGTGCGGGATGTGGTCCGGATGACCCGCTACGGCGGGGACTGCTATGCCTACGCCATGCTGGCAGCCGGACATACCGATCTCGTCGTCGAAGCGGGGCTCAACGCCTACGACATAGCCGCTCTCGTGCCGATCATCGAGGGCGCCGGCGGCGTCATCACGACGTGGGATGGCGGGCCTGCGGGCAATGGTGGCCGCATCGTCGCGGCTGGCGACCGGCATCTGCACGCCGAAGCCCTGGCCATGTTGCGCGACTGATTGGCCTGGGCATTCATCGCGCGCGTGCGGCACCCGAGATTGAGAAAGGCGAGAGCCGTGAGCTTTTCGACAGACCTGCGATTTCTGGCCAAGAACCCGGTGCCGAGCGGCCCCAGCGTCGGTGCCTTTACCGCCCATGACGGGGCGAAGCTCCGGTTTGCGCGCTGGTCTGCCACGCAAGGGCCGCGACGCGGAACGATCTGCCTGTTCCACGGCCGCGGAGAATTCATCGAAAAATACTTCGAAACGATCGCCGACCTGCGCCGGCGGGGCTTTGCCGTCGCGACGTTCGACTGGCGCGGGCAAGGGGCGTCGGCGCGCCTGCTGGACAACCCGCGCAAAGGGCATGTGATCGACTTTGCCGAATACGACCGGGATATCACGCGGTTCATGAAGGATGTCGTGCTTCCCGACTGCCCGCCACCCTATATCGCGCTGGCACATTCGATGGGCGGTCACATCCTGCTGCGGCATGCGGTCGAGCCCAGCTCGTGGTTCGAGCGGATCGTGCTGTCGGCACCGATGATCGCGCTGGACGACGAAAAAATCGGCTACCCGCAATGGGTCGTGCAGGCCTATGCCGAGGTGGCGGGCCTCAGCGGATTTGCCATTGCCTATGTGCAGGGTGGGACCGATCGGCCCGAGGAGGCCGCCAAATTCGAGGACAACACGCTGACCTCGGACAAGGAGCGCTGGTCTCGCAACAAAGCGATCCTGGACGTTGCCCCCGAGCTTGGCATCGGGTCGCCCACGATCGGCTGGCTGCGGGCCGCGTATCGCTCCTGCCGACGGCTGGGTGCGCCCGACTACCCGGAAACCGTCCGGGTGCCCATCATGTTGTTTGCAGCCGGCGACGACAAGATCGTCTCGACCCGAGCCATCGAGGAATTCGGCGTTCGGCTCAAAGTGGGCAGCCACATCCTGATCCCCGGCGCCCGCCACGAGATCCTCCAGGAGCGGGACGTATTCCGCCAGCGGTTCTGGGCCGCTTTCGACGCCTATCTGGGGGTCAGCGAACTTGCCGCGTGAGGCCGCTGTGCCCGCCCCGAGCAGGGGCGGCGCAGTAGCGCAGCGAATCTGACGTTCAGTCCCCACTCGGAGTGAGGCCTCGAACCAAACGTCAGATGCATAAGCTACAGTAGACTCAACGTGTTACTAGTGTTCCTCGTGGCTCCGCCACTTGGTCGATCGGATGCTGCGAAGAGTACCCAGTGTCGGAGCCGAAATACCAGGTTGCTTCGAGCGGAGGGGTCAGTCGCGCGGGACGTAGCGACCGTAGCGTGGCGGCAGTTCGTCTCGATCGTCATAGCGGCTCCCCCAGCGGTCATCCCGCGGCGGGTGTGGACCCCCAGAGGCCCGGTGGCCATAAGCCGAGCCGTCGTAGGTTCGCGTGATCTGTCGGCGCGTATCGTGCGGCACTGCGGAGATGATTTCGCCCGTGCAGGCGTCCACCGTGAGATCGAACTCGCGTCCGCTGGCCCGCCGCTCGGCTTCCATATGAAGATAGCGGCCCTCGAACTCGACGTCGTCGAAATCATGCCAGCCATCGGAGCGCAGCAGCCGGCGCACACCTCCGCTGTCGAGACAGGCTTCGTCGTGGCGCGCGATGTACCGGCGCGCATGTCGCCGTGGTGCCGGTTGCTCCCAACGATCACGATCGGAGCGCTCGACCTCGACGTTCGGCTCCGCCAGTTCTCGTGGCGGCGGGACCTCGTACATATCGCGATAGCGCGGATCATCGGCTCCGGATGCCCGAGGGGCCGGGTAGCCGTCATCGAGATCGGCTGCATGCCCTGCCGACGACCAGCCCAGCCCGGATGCCCCGGCAACCACGACAGCGACTGCGATCAGCAGTGGGACAGCACGGCGCATGATGAGGGTACTCCTGCCAGCGCGACCGGGACGGTGGTTGCATCGCACGCCGCGCACAGCGTGGGCGCAGCCTGCACCTCGTAGCGCCACATCAGAGCCGCCACACGGATACAGGCACCTGATTTAGCGCGCGTTTCCAGTACGATGCAAGGGTCCTGCCGTGACGGGGCCTCGCACCTCGGGCGGTATGCTTGACAGCCGCGATGCGGCTTCCCAAATCATCGGAGCGGACGCCACTCATCGGGTCCGCAACGATTGGGTCCAACTCCCCGACACACGTCAGGGTGGGCCTGCCCTACATGTCGCTTCTTCTGGAGGATATGTCATGCGACACACTGATTTTGCGCCCCTTTACCGGTCGACCGTCGGCTTCGACCGCCTCGTGCAACTGCTCGACCAGGCTGGCGGTTTCGAGGATACCGGGTACCCACCCTACAACATCGAGCGGACGGCCGAGACCGAGTACCGCATCTCGATGGCGGTGGCGGGCTTTACCCGCGATGAACTCAACGTCGAGATCAAGGAAGCTTCCCTCACGGTGCGTGGCCAAAAGGCGGCCGACGACAAGCAGCGGGAATTCCTGCACCGCGGCATCGCCACACGGTCGTTCGAGCGGCGGTTCCAACTCGCCGATTTCGTAGAAGTGATCGGGGCCGACCTCAAGGACGGCATGCTGCACATCGACCTCGCGCGCAATCTGCCCGAGCGGATGAAGCCGCGGACCGTGGCCATCGGCGGCGGATTGAAGCAGATCGAAGCAGCCGGTTGAGGCCGCGCTGCCACCGCGTCGACTACCCACGCGAGACCCGCCCGGGCGTCACTCCCGTCGACCGAACGCCAGGACGGGGCACGTTACCGGCCTAGCCTTGCGACAGCCGCCGACCCTTCGGCGGCTGTTTTTTTTGCGTCAGCGACAGGGCCGGGCACGCCGCGCCACCGGTGTTCGATCGTCGGGTCGGCCGCGGATTTGGCCTTGTGCAGCCTTTGGAAATCTGCAACATTTGCCGGTAAAAGGTCAGCAGTCCTGTCCTTTGTGCAGGAGTTATCCTGCGTGCGACCTGATGCTGGGACAGTTACCGTGTCGGACGAAGCGACAGAGCGAGGAAAGCGGAGCGTGGTGGCGGGCTCGCCCACAACACGGTCGCCGCACCATGCCGATGCGGCACCGCACACGCGTCGGCGAAAATGCCGGCGCTCGGTCGACTGAGTTTGCACTGACCTCTGGTCTACTCGCCACCCTCGGCACGTTCACGATTTAGCGCGCAGGCTCGGGCCCAGAGACACGCTGGCGCGCATCGGCCACCCATCCTACGATACCCCCGCCATCCGACAGACAAGGGCAGGATATGGATACGACGACCCCGAAGCCGGTTCTTGCAGCCGTGACCGCTGGACAAACCCGCCCGAAGGCAGAGGGGCTGTTTGATCCGGCCCGGGAGTTCGATGCATGCGGCGTTGGCTTCATTGCCGACATGAAGGGCAAAAAATCCCATCGGATCGTGCAGGATGCCTTGCAAATCCTGGAGAACCTGGAGCACCGGGGAGCCGTCGGTGCCGATCCTCTGGCCGGCGACGGGGCCGGCATTCTGGTGCAGATCCCGCACGCGTTCCTTGCCCAGGAATGCCAGATTGCCGGCTTCTCGCTGCCGCAGCCCGGAAACTACGCGGTCGGCCATGTGTTCATGCCGCGTGACGAGCGGCTGATCAAGCACTGCAAGACCGTGTGGGCGCGCATCCTCAAGGAAGAGGGGCTGTCGCTCCTCGGCTGGCGTAAGGTGCCGGTCGACAACTCGACGCTGTCGAAGCTGGTCCTGGAGACCGAGCCCTGCCACAGTCAGGTATTCGTCGGCCGCGGCAGCTTTACCGGCGACCAGGACGCATTGGAGCGGAAGCTCTACATCGCCCGCAAGCGCGTTTCGAATGCGGTCAACGACGCCTACAAGGGCCGCGACATCGGCCACTACACGGTGTCGCTGTCCACGCGTACGCTCGTCTACAAGGGCATGTTCCTGTCGTACCAGGTCAAGGCCTACTACAAGGACCTGAGCGACCCGCGCTTCACGAGCGCCCTTGCCCTCGTGCACCAACGGTTCTCGACCAACACGTTCCCGAGCTGGAAGCTCGCCCATCCCTACCGCCTCGTCGCCCATAACGGCGAGATCAACACGCTGCGCGGCAACGTGAACTGGATGGCGGCCCGACAGGCCTCGGTGTCGTCGCCACTGTTCGGCAGCGATATCGCAAAGCTGTGGCCTATCTCCTATGAAGGCCAGTCCGATACGGCGTGCTTCGACAACGCGCTCGAATTCCTCGTCCTGGGCGGCTACTCGCTGACCCATGCGGCCATGATGCTGATCCCCGAGGCGTGGGCCGGCAACCCGCAAATGGACGCCAAGCGGCGCGCTTTCTACGAATACCATGCCGCGCTGATGGAGCCGTGGGACGGGCCCGCCGCCATGGCCTTTACCGACGGGCGCCAGATCGGCGCGACGCTGGACCGTAACGGATTGCGGCCCGCCCGCTATCTGGTCACCAAGGACAACATCGTCATCATGTCCTCGGAGTCGGGCGTGCTGCCCGTCGCCGAAAAGGACATCGTCAAGAAGTGGCGCTTGCAGCCCGGCAAAATGCTGCTCATCGACCTGGAGAAGGGTTGCATCGTCTCCGACGACGACCTCAAGGCGGAAATCGCCGCCAGCCACCCGTACGAGACTTGGCTGAAGTCGACGCAGATCATGGTCTCGGACCTGCCGCTGCCCGAACGCGCGAAGGGGGTTGGCAAGCGCACCAAGGTGGAGTTGCTCGACCTCCAACAGGCCTTCGGCTACACGCAGGAATCGCTGAAGTTTCTGATGAGCCCGATGGCTGCAACCGGCCAGGAGGCCGTCGGCTCCATGGGCACGGACACGCCGATCTCGGCCCTGTCGTCGAAATCGAAGCTGCTGCACACCTACTTCAAACAGAACTTCGCGCAGGTGACGAACCCGCCGATCGATTCGATCCGCGAGGAACTCGTCATGAGCCTCGTGTCGTTCATCGGCCCGCGCCCCAACATCCTCGATCTCGAGGGGACGTCGCGCCAGAAGCGTCTCGAGGTCTACCAGCCGATCCTGACCAACGAGGATTTGGAGCGCATCCGGTCCATCGGCGAGGTGAAGGACAACAACTTCTCCTCGATCACCATCGACATCACATTCCCCGCCTCACAAGGGGCCGCGGGCATGGGACCGGCTGTGGACTGCGCCTGCGCGGAAGCCGAAGAGGCCGTGCGGTCCGGGGATTACAACATCATCATCCTGTCGGATCGGGCGACGGGGTCAGGTCGCATCCCTGTGCCGTCGCTGCTGGCCACCTCGGCCGTTCACCACCACCTCATCAAGCAGGGCTTGAGGACGCGAGTCGGTCTCGTGGTCGAGACCGGTGAAGCGCACGAGGTGCATCAGTTCTGCACGCTGGCCGGGTACGGTGCCGAGGCCATCAACCCTTATCTGGCGTTCGAGACCCTGGACGCCATGCTGCCGGACCTCGACGAGGGGCTGACCAGCGAGGAGGTCAAGAAGCGCTACATCAAGGCCATCGGCAAGGCGATCCTCAAGGTCATGGCCAAGATGGGCATCTCGACCTACCAGTCGTATTGCGGTGCCCAGATTTTCGACGCCGTCGGCCTGCGCACGAGCTTCGTCAAAAAGTACTTCACCGGAACCCACACCCAGGTCGAGGGCGTGGGCCTGAAGGAGATCGCCATCGAGACGGCCGACCGTCACAAGGCCGCCTTCGGCAATGTCCCGGTGCTTGCCGGCGCGCTCGATGTCGGTGGTGAGTATGCCTACCGGATCCGCGGGGAGGCCCACGTCTGGCGTCCGAGCGTCGTCGCCGACCTCCAGCACGCCGTGCGCGGGAACCTGCCCGACAAATACCGCGCGTATGCCCGCCAGATCAACGATCAGTCGGCTGACCTGATGACCATGCGCGGGATGTTCCGGATCAAGTCGGCGGAGGAGGCAGGCCGCCAGCCGGTTCCGATCGACGAGGTCGAGCCGGCCAAGGATATCGTCAAGCGTTTCGCCACCGGCGCCATGAGCTTCGGGTCCATCTCGCGAGAAGCGCACACGACGCTGGCCATCGCCATGAACCGCATCGGTGGCAAGTCGAACACGGGCGAAGGCGGCGAGGAAGCCGACCGCTTCAAGCCGCTTCCCAACGGCGACAGCATGCGCTCGGCCATCAAGCAGGTGGCCTCCGGCCGCTTCGGCGTGACGACGGAGTATCTCGTCAACGCCGACATGATCCAGATCAAGATGGCCCAGGGGGCAAAGCCCGGCGAAGGCGGGCAGTTGCCGGGACACAAGGTCGACGCGACGATCGCGAAAGTGCGCCACTCCACACCGGGCGTGGGTCTCATTTCGCCGCCCCCGCATCATGACATCTACTCGATCGAGGATCTGGCTCAGCTCATCTTCGACCTCAAGAATACAAATCCGAAAGCGGCAATCTCGGTCAAGCTCGTCTCGGAGGTCGGGGTCGGCACGGTTGCGGCCGGCGTCGCCAAGGCGCGCGCCGATCACATCACGATCTCCGGCTTCGAGGGCGGCACCGGTGCCTCGCCGCTGACCTCGATCAAGCACGCCGGCTCGCCGTGGGAAATCGGGTTGGCCGAGACGCACCAGACGCTGGTCGGCAATCGCCTGCGCGGACGCGTTGCGGTGCAGGTCGACGGCGGGCTGCGGTCGGGCCGGGATGTCGTCGTCGGCGCGTTGCTGGGGGCCGACGAGTTCGGCTTCGCCACCGCCCCGCTCATCGCGGCTGGCTGTATCATGATGCGCAAGTGTCATCTGAACACCTGCCCGGTGGGCGTGGCCACCCAGGACCCCGTCCTGCGGGCGCGGTTCACAGGCCAGCCCGAGCACGTCATCAACTTCTTCTTCTTTGTCGCCGAGGAAGTGCGCGAACTGATGGCGGCGATGGGCTTCCGCACGCTGGCGGAGATGGTCGGGCAGTCCGACATGCTCGACAAGGAGCGGGCGATTGCGCACTGGAAGGCCAAGGGTCTCGACTTCTCCAGGCTGTTCCACAAGCCGTCCCCGCCCGCGGGCGTGGCGATCCACCATTGCGAATCCCAGGACCATGGGCTGGGCAAGGTGCTGGACAACCGGCTGATCGAACTGGCGCGGCCAGCGATCGAAGACGGCAAGCGGGTCAAGCACGAGTTGTCGATCAAGAACATCGACCGCACGGTGGGCACCATGCTGTCTGGTGCGATCGCCCAGCGCTACGGCCACGCGGGACTGCCCGAGGACACGATCTGGTTCACGTTCAACGGAACGGCGGGCCAGAGCTTCGGGGCCTGGGTCATGAACGGCGTGACGCTCGATCTTGTGGGCGAGGGCAACGACTACGTCGGCAAAGGACTGTCGGGGGGCAAGCTGATCGTACGGCCGGACCCCTCTTCCGGGATCGTGCCGGAGCAGTCGATGATCGTCGGCAATACGGTGCTGTACGGGGCCATCACGGGCGAGTGCTATTTCCGCGGCATCGCCGGTGAGCGTTTCGCCGTCCGCAACTCCGGGGCGAGCGCCGTCGTCGAGGGCACTGGAGACCATGGCTGCGAGTACATGACCGGTGGTGTCGTCGTCGTGCTCGGCCCCACAGGGCGCAACTTCGCGGCCGGCATGTCGGGCGGCATCGCCTACGTTCTGGACGAAGCGGGCGACTTCGAGGGCAAATGCAATATGGCCATGGTCGATCTGGAGCCGGTCGCGGCCGAAGAGGCGATGATGCAAAAGATCATGGGCCAGAAGGGCGATCTCGCCAGCCACGGCCTCGTCGACGTGATGACGGACATGCTGAACCAGGATGTCGAGCGGCTTTACCAACTCATCAGCCGGCATGCTCACTACACGAACTCGGCCAAGGCCAAGGCTATCCTGGCCGACTGGCCGACCTACCTGCCGAAGTTCAAGAAGGTGATGCCGGTTGAGTATCGCCGCGCGCTGCAGGACCTCGCCAAGGCGCAGGCGGCCGACACGACGGGGCTTTCCGTTCTCGAAATCGGGGTCGGCGGCGGGAAGGGTGCAAAGGCCTAGGTCTGAGGCCGAGCCAGGATGGGAGGCGTGCGATGCCCCACGATCGCATCAGCTGCAATCCGAACGTGATGATGGGCAAGCCCGTCATCAAAGGCATGCGCGTGACCGTCGAGGTCCTCCTGCGCCGGCTCGGAAAGGGTGTGTCGGTCGAGGAACTCATGGCGGAGTACAAGCTGTCGCGAGAGGATATCCTTGCCGCCCAGACGTTCGCTGCCGACTACCTGCGGGACGAGAGCATATTGCCGGCTGCGGAGTAGTTGCCATGCTGCTGGTCGACGAGTGCCTACCGGAAGCTGAGAAAAGTGTATGAGCGCAATGGAGCATCAGCGCATTTCGATCAATCCGGATGTCATGGCTGGCACGCCATGCATCGCCGGCACCCGTATCCCGGTCGCGACCTTGTTGCATTGGCTCGGTGCGGGTGAGGCACCTGAGCAGCTCGTGAAGCAGTATCCGCGACTCACTCTCGAGGACATCCAAGCCGCCCAAGCCTTTGCGGCAGACGTGATAGCGGAGAAATACTCGGTTGAAGATGCTGCAGAATGAGGCTGCTGATCGACGAATGCTTTCCGGCCATCCTGGCTGTCAAGTTGGATGCGTTGGGCGCGGAAGTCGCCTGGGCAACCGACTTGTGTCCTTCGGCCAGCGACCACGATCTGATCGATTTGGCAAATTCGACCGATCGGATCGTACTGACAGCAGATGTCGGCTTTGGAACGCACATTTTTCGCGACCTCAAGCGGACGCTCGGCATAGTGGTTTTGAGAGGCTACCAAGCGCGAACACGCTTCGAACCAGAGATGGACCGCTTGGCAAGTACGATCATCGAGCTGGGTGATCGCTTGATCGGAAACGTGACAATCATATCGCCCGGCCGTATCCGCCAGCGCGAATTGGATTAAGATTCAGACGGGACGAGTGACACCATGGGCAAGCCGACAGGATTTCTCGAGTTCGACCGCGCCGAGCGCACCTATGCGCCGGTCGACGAGCGCGTGAAGCACTACAAGGAATTCGTCGTCCCGCCGACGGAGGCCGACACCAAAATCCAGGCCGCCCGCTGCATGGATTGTGGCATCCCGTTTTGTCACAACGGCTGCCCCGTCAACAATCAGATCCCCGACTGGAACGATCTCGTCTACAACGGCGACTGGAAAGAGGCCGCCCGCAATCTCCACTCGACCAACAACTTCCCCGAGGTGACGGGCCGCGTCTGCCCTGCGCCCTGCGAGGCGGCCTGTACGCTCAACATCGACGACAGCCCGGTGACCATCAAGTCCATCGAATGCGCCATTGCCGACCGGGCCATCGCCGAAGGCTGGGTGAAGCCGCAACCACCAGAGACAAAGACCGGCAAGCGGGTCGCCATCGTCGGCTCCGGTCCAGCCGGCATGGCTGCCGCCCAGCAGTTGGCCCGCGTCGGCCACGATGTCCACGTCTTCGAAAAGAGCGCGCGTCCCGGCGGCCTGATGGTCTATGGCATCCCCGACTTCAAGATGGAGAAAGACGTCATCGCGCGCCGCGTTCGCCAGATGGAGGCCGAGGGCGTCACATTCCACTGCAACGTCACGATCGGCAGTGACCGGCCGGTGGCCGAACTGCTGGCGGCCCACGATGCGGTTCTGATCGCCATCGGTTCGGAAAAGCCGTTCGACTTTTTTGCCGGTGCGCCGGGTCGTGATCTCGACGGCATCCACTACGCGATGGAGTTTCTGCCGCAGCAGAACCGGCGCATCGCGGGCGAAGCCATTCCCAATACGGCGCGTCAGATTTCGGCCAAGGGCAAGCACGTCATCGTCATCGGCGGCGGCGACACCGGGTCGGATTGCATCGGGACCTCGTTCCGCCAGGGCGCGGCCTCCGTCACTCAGCTCGAAATCATGGGCAAGCCTCCCGTCAAGGAGAACAAGGCGACGAACTGGCCGCACTGGCCGATGAAGTTGCGCGTCTCGACGAGCCAGGCGGAGGGTGCCGAGACCATCTACCAAATCTCCACGACGGGTTTCTCGGGCGACAGCGGTGCCGTGAAGAAGCTGCATTACGTGAAGGTCGACGAGCGCATGCAGCCGGTCCCGGGTTCGGAGGGCACGCTGGATGCGGACCTCGTCCTGCTGGCGATGGGGTTTGCAGGTCCGGTCGAGGAGGGTCTCGTTTCCGAGATCGGGGCAGCTCCCGTCACGCGTGGCCGCTTCAAGGGCCTCGACGCCGACGACATGGCCTACAAGCTCAAGGGCGACGCCCCGGTGTTCGTTGCCGGTGACGTCCGCCGTGGTCAGTCTCTGGTCGTCTGGGCGATCCGTGAGGGCCGGCAGGCGGCGGCCGCGATCGACCAGCACCTGATGGGTGCGACTGTCCTGCCGCGGTGAAGGCTCTTTGATTGCGCTCGGCGATACTCGTTCCGAGCGCCGGCCGCCGCGCGCAGGTCACGATTGCGCTCGGCGACACTCGTTCCGAGCGCCGGCCGCGGCGCGCGTAGGTCACGATTGCGCGTGGCGACACTCGTTCCGAGAGCATGCCGCGGCGCGCGTAGGTCACGATTGCGCGTGGCGACACTCATTCCGAGAGCATGCCGCGCGCAGTATCCGGGGAACTGCTGCCCTACTCCGCTGCCATTGCCGGCCGTTCGGCCCCGAGTTCTCGCAACGTCCGCTCCATCGTATCGGGTAGGGACGCGGCAAAGCGCATGGCGTCCCGATCGCCGGCCCGGGCGGCTTCCTCGATGGCATCGCAGGTATCGCCGGCGCGGATGGCCCCAATGTTCCGGCACAGCGACTTCAGCGCGTGCGCGGCCATGGCGACGTCTTCCAGAGAGCCGTTGCCCTCGTGCCGCATCAACGTGTCGAGCAGGCGCGGTGCATGCTCGGCATAGAGCCCGATGATGCGGCCGGCCAAATCGTCGCCAGGGGCGGCCATGTCCTCGATCTGTTTGAGGACTGCCGGATCGAGGAGAGGCGCGACGGCCAACGCTTCGCCTGAGCCGGACGGGTGGACCGCGGGAGGACCAGCCACCGGCTCGCACACGTCCGCGCGCCGGTCGCCGATCCATGTCGCGAGGCAGTCCTCGATGGCCGCAAGCGTGAAGGGCTTGGCGATACGCCCCTGCATGCCCGCATCCCGCCAGGCCTCCGCCATCGGTCCGATGACATGCGCCGTGAGCGCGACGATGGGAACCGCCGGCCGGCCCGTCGCAGCTTCACGCGCGCGAATCTCGCGGGCTGCTGCAAAGCCATCGAGCACGGGCATGCTGCCGTCCATCAGCACGAGATCGAAGGTGTCGTGTTCCAGCGCGTCGACGGCGGCACGGCCGTCTGCGACACTGGTCACGGCGGCCCCGAGACGGGCGAGGGTTTCGGTCAGGACTTCGCGATTGAGCGCACTGTCATCGGCCGCCAATACGCGCGCCCCAGCGAACGAAGCGCGCGGCGGCGCTGCTTTTTTGGTGCCTCGCTGACCGACCTGCGCGGGCTTTGCTTCCGCGACGATCGCGACGGGAACGACGAAGGTAAATTTCGAACCGCGACCGGGAGCGCTCGTGGCACTGATGGTGCCGCCCATCGCCGTGACCAGACGACGGCAGATGGTCAACCCGATGCCGGTGCCGCCGAAACGCCGCGTCGTCGAGGTCTCGGCCTGCGTAAACGCTTCGAAGATGCTGGCGAGCTTGCCTTCGGGGATGCCGATCCCGCTATCGGTCACGCAATACCGCAAAACCGCCAGGCCGTCGGGCGTGGTGCCCGTCCGCTCGACCGTGACGTTCACGCCGCCTGTGTCGGTGAACTTCAGTGCATTGCTGACGAGATTGGTCAGGACCTGCGTGAGGCGCACGGGGTCACCGACGACAATCCCGGGCACATCGGGCGCAACTTCGGCCGTCAGTGTCAATCCAGCGCCGCGCGCCTTCTCGGCGAACAGCACGACGACATCATCGACGATGGCGGCCGGTTCGACGGGGACCGCCTCGAGTTCGAGATGACCCGCCTCGATCTTGGAAAAGTCGAGGATGTCGTTGATGATCGACAGTAGCAGCCGGCCCGAGCTCACGATGACGTCACAGCGCCGCGCGGCCTGAGTGCCCAAGGGCTCGGTGCTGAGCAACTCGGCCATGACCAGCATGCCGTTCATGGGCGTGCGGATCTCGTGGCTCATGGTGGCGAGGAAGTCGGACTTGGCGGCATTTGCCCGATCGGCGGTCTCTCGCGCAGCGACGAGATCCGAGGTTCGCTCGGCGATGCGATCCTCGAGTTCGGCGCGGTGGCGGGCGAGTGCCAGATCGCGCGACGATATCTGCCGCATCATATCGTTGAAGGCCTCGACGAGTTGGCCGGCCTCGTCGTCTGAGTTCTTGCGCACATGGCCCGCGAAGTCCTGCGTGTCGCGGACGTGTTGCATCGCGCGGGTCAACTCGATCAGCGGCTCCGTCACCGCGGTCTGCGTGCGCATGACCGCGAGCATGCCGACGGCCGCCGATGCGAGCCCGGCCAGGAAGGCCGCGCCAAGGCTCTCGATCAGCGCGGTGGAGATCGCCGAGAGATCGGCGATCAGCGTCAGCGTGCCGATGCGCTGGCCCCCGTTCATGACTGCGGCCGTGACAGGCGTCGTCGACAACGTGAAGAGTTGCGCCATCCCGCCACCGGCAGCCGGCGGATCGGCCCGCCGCACGATGACCCCGGTCCCGAAGTTGAACACGGACCGCCCGTGCAAATCCTCGACGCCGACGTAGACCACCTGCTCCAGCGCGCTGATGCCCTTCAAGGCGTTGGCGACGCGGCGGCGATCGCCATCCGCCATCGGCTCGGCGACGGTGGCTGCCAACGCGGCCGCGATGCCGCTGTACTCGGCATGCGCCGCGACGATCCGGCGATCGGCTTCCCGCCAGGCCGACATCAGAGAGGCCATCAGCACAGCAGCGATGACCGCCAGAAGCGTGATGACCGCAAGCTTGTTGCGGAGCGACGTCAAGAGCCAGCGCAATCCCATTTTTCCCCGATCTGCTCTGACAACCCATCTGCTCCGGCTCGAACGCCCCCGTTCGCGACCGGTCCGGGTTCGCCGCCGTAAACCGACTGTGAAGATTGATGTGTTTCCCTGAAACCCCGGTTAAGTCGGTCGATAAAGTTTCTCAAATCTGAATGAAAACGGACCTCCATGATTACCGAGAACGCCTCGATCTCCCTGACCAGGCCCATCCTAGCCGCCGATGACGACCCGATTTTCCGATCACTGGTCACGGCCCGATTGCGCACGATGGGCACGCGCGTCGTGGAGGCCGAAAGCGGCATGGACGCCTGGCAGGCCGCCGCCACCAACGATTTTGCGCTGGCGGTCGTCGACCTGGAGATGCCCGGCATCGACGGCATGACGCTGATCCAGTGCCTGCGGTCGCACCCGCGCACGAAGCACATTCCCATCGTCGTCTGCACGTCCCGTGAAAACACAAAAGCCATGCAGGACGCCATCGCGGCTGGGGCCAGCTCTTACCTGACAAAGCCGCTGAACTGGTCGATGTTCGAGGCCCATATGCGCCACTTGCTGCACATGAGCGCGGATGCGGACCGTGCGGGGGCGCGCATTGCGGCCCTGGAAGCCGCGTTCGCCCGGCTCGTCGACGAACTGGAGCCAAAGCTTGCGCGGGCCCTCGAGGCGACTGCACGGGCCGCCGGCCGCAGCGTGGTCATCGAGGAATTGACGGCCGCACGCATGGCGCTGGCCAGTGGTGCAGCCAGCATGTTGGCCTCCCGCCGTGGCGTGCTGCGCGACAGTCTGGCGGACCCACAAGGAACACTGGCAGTTCCATGATTTGATTTTGGCTGGGGCAAGCGTCGTTTGGCTGAGAACCAGGCCACAAAGAGAGCCGAAACCTCAGATTCGCTGACCCAGGGTAGGCGCGCATCATTGCAAAGCGCGAAAATGCCAGCACTCCACACGTAAGCGTTGAAACACATTGTTTTCGCACCAATTCGAAACACGGGCGGAATAGCGCTTTACCCAGAGCAATCATACAGCCGTCGGCACCGCGTCAATTGATTGCGATTGCCGCACGGCTGCCGCACGCTGTCGCGGCGTATGGGTGATACGCATCCCTTAACAGTTCATCGCGTATCCTGGTGCCATGATGTGTGTGTTTCCATATCGCGGCTTTTCTGCTCGCCTCGCGGGGCGCTTCGCGCACGAGCGCGATGGTTCGCTCGTGGTGAAATTTGCGCTACTGATCCCCGTCCTGCTGACGGTGATCGGCGGTGCCGTCGACCGGGCCCGGCTGCTGCGCCATGAGCAGGTGCTGCAATCGGCGGTCGATGCGGCAGCCCTGGCCGCCGCCAAGGAAATCACCATCACGAACGTCGGTCGGGACAGTCTCGGCTCGGTCGCCCAGAGCGCGGTTTATGCTCGCCTTGAAGCCCGTGAACGCCTCAAGGACATCGGGCTGCCAACGGTCGAGACGATCGTGCGCGATACCCCGCTCGAAGTCGACGTCCTGGCGACCGGCACCTTCGAAAGCGCCTTCGGAGAGACGTTCGGCTTTGGCACTCTCACGGTGCAGGCCCGCGCGATTGCCCGCGTCGTCGGCAAGCCGAACATCTGTGTGCTGGCACTCGAGGAATTGAACGCGTTCGCCCTTTGGATGCTGACCGGGTCACGGATCACCGGTGGCGATTGCGCGGTATTCTCCAACTCAAGGTCACCGTCCGGCCTCGCGGTGCGGTCGAAGTCGGTGCTGTCGGCCGAAACAGTGTGCTCGGCAGGGGGGGCCGATGTCACCGGCCAGGTCTCCCCGGCCCCACTGACAGACTGTCCGCAATTCAGCGACCCACTCGCCGGCCGGGCCGAGCCGATCATCGGTGCGTGCGACTATACCGGCAAAATCGTCGACAACGACACGACGCTCGATCCCGGCGTGTACTGCGGCGGGCTGACGATCCGC
The DNA here is from genome assembly GCA_033765285.1 of Hyphomicrobiaceae bacterium. GTDB lineage: Bacteria > Pseudomonadota > Alphaproteobacteria > Rhizobiales > Hyphomicrobiaceae > Filomicrobium. Next base: position 279,898 of record JANRIE010000045.1, read on the forward strand.
GGATCGGCGCGCGTGACGCTGATGCCAGGCACTTATGTGATCAAGGACGGACCGCTGGCCTTGATGAAGTCGGCATCCATGGAAGGCGACGGCGTTTCCTTCTTCCTGTCTGGAGAAGCGGCCGTTCTGAACACTGAGGCCGGAACGAGCATCTCGTTGTCGGCCTCGACATCGGGCGAACTGGCCGGCTTGCTGTTCTTTGCGTCCCGCTCCCAGTCCGAGGCGGTCGGGCACCGAATTCTGAGCAAAAACGCCCAGACGCTCGTGGGAACGATCTATCTGCCCAACAATATGCTGCTGATCGACGGAGCTTCCTCGGTCGGCACGGCATCGGCCTATACGGCCATCGTCGTCCGCCAGTTGAAACTCAACAATGGCCCCCACCTCGTCCTCAACACCAACTACGACGAAACCGACGTGCCCGTCCCGGATGGTATCCGCGGCACCGGGCAGCCCATCGCACTCGCCAAGTAAGGATGATCGCCATGCACGATGGCACCACTCAAGCGTCCCGACCCACCCGGGTTCTCGTCGTCGACGACGACCCCCTGTTCGCACCACTGGCGAGTGGATGCCTAGCGGCTGCCGGCTATGACACGGCGACCGCCAAGGACGGGGCCAATGCCTATGGCATGCTGGAACGGATGGATTTCGACATCGCCCTGGTCGATCTCTCCATGCCGCGCGTCGACGGTCTTCGGCTGCTGGGCATGATCCGCAGCCACAAGCGCCACCGCCATCTGCCCGTCATGGTGGTCACGTCGCGCCGTGACATCTCGGCCATCGAGGAGGCTTACCGGCTCGGAGCGAACTCGTTCCAGACGAAACCGGTGAACTGGACCCTGCTGCCCTCGCTGTTGCGCTACATCCTGCGCGACGCGGCGACCGTCGCTCGGCTGCGCGAGCTGGCGCGCGACAACGCCGCCTGATCAGCTTTCGGCGCTATGTTGCCGCTTCGACACATCGCGGTCGGAGAGTTGTCATTCTTCGGGAAAAGTTCCCGAGTCTCCTACATATTTTGTCTTCCGAGTTCCGTTTCATCCGGTAATCCTCGTCATACCAGATCGTCTCGGGTGCTGGGTTCGGCACGGTTCATAGTGCCCCCCACCACCATCAAAGATCGTTACTGGGCAGAGACTCGGGCGGGGAACGACGGGGCATCATGATGAAAACGTGGCACCTTTTGCTGTCTGTGAGCGTGCTGGCCATGCTCCCGCAGGTGGCTTCGGCACAGACTGCGCTCGAGGCGATCGACGTTCCCGCCGCGCCACTGGGCGGCGACAGCATCGCCATCGAGAAGGTCCCCGGCGGCGTCACGGTCGTCGATGCGAAGACGATCGAGAACAACACCCGCTCCGACATCCAGGACGTGCTCTCGAAGTCCGTGCCCGGCGTGCTGCTGATCGACGCGGGCGGCTCCAATGTCCGCTCGCAGCTCGATTATCGCGGCTTCGGTGCAGGCTCCATCAACGGCTTCGCGCAGGGCCTGGCGGTTTACCAGAACGGCATCCGCATCAACGAGGTGTTCGGCGATGTCGTGAACTGGGACCTGATCCCGTCCAACGCGATCAGCGACATCACCATCGTCAGCGGCAACCCCGTGTTCGGGTTGAATGCCCTGGGTGGGGCGGCCTCGATCAACCTGAAGGATGGCTTCAGCTTCCAAGGCGTCGAGATCGACGGGACGTTCGGCGGCAACGGCTATAAGGAGATCGGCACCCAGGTTGGCCTGCAATCGGGCAACTACGCGATCTATTTCGCCGGGCAGCACATCGACGAGGACGGCTGGCGCGACTTCTCCCCCGTCGACGTCGACCGCATGTACGTCGATCTGGGTGCCAAGGGTTCGCAGGTCGAGGTGCACGCCAACCTGACCTGGGCCAAGAGTTCGGCGGGCGTGACGGCGGCGACGCCAGAGGACTTGCTGAATGTCGAGTGGTCGCGCACGTTCACGTCGCCGCAGATCACCGAACTGGAAGTGCTGATGCCTTCGCTCAACGCCAAAGTGAAGGTCAATGACACCCTGACCTTGTCCGGTCTCACCTATTACCGGCGGTACAATTCCAACGTCATCGACGGCAATGGCCTGGAAGGCGAGGAGTGCGACGAAGTTCGCGCCGAGAACCCCGGCGCAGGGCTGGAACCCGACTTCGACGGCGATGCCATCTGCTCGGAAGAGATCGAGGACGGCACGATCGCCCAACTGCGTGACGCCAACGGCAATCCTATTTCGGGCGACGCGGTCGGCGAGGAGCCATTCGGCGTGATCGACCGCATCACCCAACAGGCCGAGAGCTGGGGTGTCGGGCTGCAGGCCAACGAGAAAATGGAAGTGTTCGGCCGGCCCAACAGCTTCATTGCCGGCGTCAGCTATGACCGCGGCAACGTTCGCTACAAGACGGCCTCCGAGATCGGTGCTCTGGGTGACCGCTTCGTCGTCGACGGTTCGGGCATCATCATCGCCGAACCCGATGATTTCACCGGCCGCGATGTCGACGTCGACACCGAATATGCGGGCATCTATTTCACCAACACCTTCGATGTGACCGACGCGCTCGCCGTCACCGTCGGCGGCCGCTACAATCACGCCAGCGTCGATCTCGTCGACCTGACGGGAGAATTCGACGGGATCACCTCGAGCCACACGTTCGAGCGGTTCAACCCGAATGTGGGTGCCACGTACCGGTTCATGGAGGGTTTGAGCGTCTACAGCGGGTACTCTGAAGCCAACCGCGCGCCGACGCCGGCGGAACTCGCCTGCGCCAATCCTGACAATCCCTGCCCCATCGAGAGCTTCCTCACAGACGATCCGCCGCTGGAGCAGGTCGTGAGCCGAACCGTCGAGGCTGGTTTGCGCGGCGGCATGGGTGTTGGGGCCGGTCGCATGATGTGGGGTGCCGGCTACTTCCGAACGCAGAACGAGGACGACATCCTGTTCGTCTCCTCCAACGTCACGGGCCGCGGCTTCTTCTTCAATGCAGGCGACACCTTGCGCCAGGGCGTCGAGACGAAAGTCAGCTACCAGGACAGCGTGTGGAACCTCTACGCCGGCTACAGCTATGTGCATGCGACCTACGAGGACGCCATCGAGCTGCAATCGCCTGCCCACCCGCTGGGGCAACCCTGCTCGGCGGACCCCGAAGTGACCTGCATCAACGTCCAGCCCGGGGACCGGCTGACCAACGTTCCCGAGCACCGCATCAAGGCGGGTGCCGAATACATGGTAACACCGCAGTGGATGATCGGCGGCGATGTCATCGCGTCGTCCGGACAGTATCACCTCGGCGATGAGATCAACGTCCTGCCGAAAGTCGGCGGCTATGCCCGCGTCGACTTCAAGACGAGCTACGACGTTACCGAGAACGTGCAGATTTTCGGGTTCGTCAACAACGTCTTCGACCGCCGCTATGGCCTGTTCGGCACGCTGTTCGAGAACGGTGAGACACCGACCGAGCCGGTTGGCATCGACGGCTTCGCCTTCAACAACCCGCGCTCGATCGTGCCGGCGCAGCCCATCACGGGCTATGGCGGGGTGAAGATCCGGTTCTGAGCAGCAGCCGCGCACTCGTGTTCCGGTTCTGACATTTGCCTCCCGTCGCAGCACGATTGAGAGCAAATGTCAGAACCATGAGGAACACGAGCAACCATTTGAGTCTAGTGCAGCTTATGCATCTGACGTTTGGTTCGAGGCCCTGCTGCGAGCGGGTACCAAACGTCAGATGCGCTGCACTCGTGTTCCGGTTCTGACACCGGGGTTCCGCTCCGGTGCCGTTTTATTTCCGGCGTGGCTTCACCGATTTGCCGACCTCGGGCAGGAACGACCTGCCCTCGCGTTCGAGAAAACGCCATAGCGCATCGGCGGCTGGCAAAAGCCGCTTGTCGCGGTGACGAACGACGTGCCACTGGCGCACGATCGGCAATCCGACGATATCGAGGATCGCCAACCGCTCGAGTTCCAGCTCGGCTGCAATCGTGTGGCCGGAAATGAGCGCGATGCCCAGACCGGCCATGACCGCCTGCTTGATCGTCTCGTTCGAACCGATCTCGATGGCGGTCTTGAGGTTGGCGGCGTCGCCGAACACCCGCTCGGTCAGGATCCGCGTGCCGGACCCCGGCTCGCGCAAAAGAAGCGTCTCCCCGGCGAGGCTGTCGATGCCCATCTTGCGCCGGCCCGCCAGGGGATGCTGGGCGGCCGCGATAATGACGTGTGGGTGATCACCGAGGACCACGCTCTCGACTGGAATGTCCTCGGGCGGACGCCCCATGATGGCCAGATCGACCCCGAAACTGGCCAGCGCCTTCAACACGTCGCCGCGATTGACGACGATCAGCCGCAAATCGAGCCTTGGCATCGTGCGCTTGAAGGCACCCAGCGCGGCGGGTGCGAAATACTTGGCTGTGCTGACCACCCCGACGGAAACTCGGCCGGCCCGCAGCCCCTTGAACTCCTCAAGCGTCTCGACACACGCCTTCAGCCGGTCTTCGACGACGCGCGCACAATCGGCGACGACCTCGCCTGCGGCGGTGGGCCGCATTCGCCCCGCTCCCCGCTCGAACAGAGGCATGCCGATGATCGCCTCGAGCTGCTGCAATTGCAGAGTGACAGCCGGCCCCGTCACGCTCAATGCGTTGGCGGCGGAGCTTATTTTGCCGGTTCGCGCAATTTCCAGCACGATCCGAAGCTGTTTGGTCGTTGGGGCGCGCATCGCAAAACCGTTAGTAAAACTTACTCTGCATCTCAGGACATTTAATTTCTAATATTCGAATATATTAGTCAATCTCCCACCCCAACGGGTAGCGGACACGGCTCGCTTGGGCAACCTCGAGGCCACCGACAAGACCCCAGACCAGGAAGTCGGAAACGCCACGCGAGGAGAAGCCAAACGTGACCTGTGCACCCACGCTCGAGGGCTATCTGTCGCAGTGGAGCGGAATGGACGCTGACCGCCTCGCGGCCGCCAAGGCCGTCCTCGGCATCGCGAAGGCCGCGACCCAGATCGCCGCGATCATCCGGCGCGGGCCGCTTGCGGGGCACCTTGGAGCGGCAACCGGCGGCAGCGCCAGCGGCGACGCGCAGAAGGCACTCGACGTGACCGCCAACACTGCAGTGGTCGCCGCACTGACGGAGGCCGGCGTCGCGGCCATCGCCTCCGAGGAACTCGACGACGTCCTCGTGCTGGATGCCAGGGCGCGCGTCGCTGTCGCTGTCGATCCGCTCGACGGCTCCTCCAACATCGACACGAATGTCTCGATCGGCACGATTTTCTCGGTCATCCCGGTGCCGACCGCCGCTGCCGGGGATGCCGCCAAGGCCTTTCTCCAGCCCGGGCGGACGCAACTCGCCGCCGGCTACGTGATCTACGGTCCGAATGTCGCGATGGCGCTGACGGTCGGCGAGGGGTCACTCATTTTCACCCTCGATCCAGAAACGCAGGCATTCGTGCAGTCGGGCAGTGCCATCACCATTGCGCTCGAAAGCCGCGAGTACGCGATCAATGCCTCCAACTATCGCCACTGGAGCGAGGCAACCCGCGCTTACGTCGACGACTGCATCGCCGGAACGGACGGTCCGCGCGGGGTCGATTTCAACATGCGTTGGATCGCCTCGCTCGTCGCCGAGGCTCACCGCATCCTGGTGCGTGGCGGCGTGTTCCTCTACCCGCGCGACGCCCGGAAGGGCTACGGCCGTGGTCGCCTGAGACTGATTTACGAAGCAAGCCCCATTGCGTTCCTGATCGAGCAAGCCGGCGGCCGGGCGATCGACGGCTCGACACGCATCCTGGACCTGGTGCCGGCCGCCATTCACGACCGCGCCCCGCTCATCTTCGGGTCGGCCGGCGAGGTCGACCGCATCGCCAGGTACAAGGCCGAGGCCAGCAGCCTGTATGAACGCTCCCCGCTGTTCGGCCGGCGCGGCCTCTTGAAAACCTGAGGCTGCCCCTGGCCGCCACCACCCGCACGTTCCTGGCTCTGCGAAGGACTGACGCTGCATGTCGCGCATTCACCCCATCATCTCGGTCACTGGCTCGTCGGGGGCCGGCACCTCGACGGTCAAGCACACCTTCATGCAGATTTTCCGCCGCGAGGGCGTCACCGCCGCGATGATCGAGGGCGACGCCTTTCACCGCTATGATCGCATGGACATGCGCAAGGCCATCGCCAAGGCGGCCGAAGCTGGAAACAATCATTTCTCCCATTTTGGTCCAGAAGCCAATCTGCTCGCGGAACTCGAAGCCGTCTTCAAAAATTACGGCGAAAGCGGATGCGGCAAAACCCGCCATTACGTGCACGATGACAGCGAGGCTGAGGAACTGGGCTCGCCACCCGGCACATTCACGCCGTGGAAGGACTTGCCGGAAAAGACCGACCTTCTGTTCTACGAGGGGCTGCACGGTGCCGTCGTCACCAAGGACATCAACATCGCGCGGTATGCCGATCTGAAAATCGGCGTCGTGCCAGTTATCAATCTGGAGTGGATCCAGAAAATTCACCGCGACAAGGCCGCCCGCGGCTATTCGACGGAGGCCGTGACGGACACCATCCTGCGGCGGATGCCGGATTACGCGAATTATATCTGCCCGCAATTCACTGAAACGGACATCAACTTTCAGCGGGTGCCGACCGTCGACACGTCCAATCCGTTCGTCGCCCGCTGGATTCCCACTCCCGACGAATCCATGGTGGTCATCCGGTTCAAAAACCCCAGCGGCATCAATTTTCCCTATCTCACTTCGATGCTGCAAAACAGCTTCATGTCGCGCGCCAATTCCATCGTCATTCCCGGCGGCAAGCTCGATCTGGCCATGCAGCTCATTCTGACGCCGATGATCATGAAACTCGTCGAACAGAAGCGCCGCGGCCTTTGATCCCGAGGGGGGACATTCCAATGACCACGCACGTCACGGACACCACCGCCGCCCCGCCGGTCGCCGCCACAGACCTGGCCAACGCGATCCGCGCGCTCGCCATGGATGCCGTCGAGGCCGCCAAGTCGGGACATCCCGGGATGCCGATGGGCATGGCTGACGTGGCTACGGTCCTGTTCACGCGCTTCATGCGGATCGACCCCACCGCGCCCGACTGGCCCGATCGAGACCGGTTCGTTCTTTCGGCTGGGCATGGCTCGATGCTGCAGTACGCGCTGCACCATCTCATCGGCTATCGCGACATGCCGATCGAGGAGATCAAGCGCTTCCGACAGCTTGGCGCGCGGACGGCGGGTCATCCTGAGTATGGGCATGCCGAGGGCATCGAGACGACGACCGGCCCTCTCGGGCAGGGCATCGCCACGGCGGTTGGAATGGCCATTGCCGAAAAGCTGCTCGCGCAGCGCTATGGCAGCGCACTCGTCGACCACCACACTTACGTCATCGCCGGCGATGGCTGCCTGATGGAGGGGATCAGCCACGAGGCCATTGACCTGGCCGGCCACCTGAAGCTCGGCCGGCTCATCGTCCTGTGGGACGACAACGAGATCTCCATCGACGGCCCTACCTCGATGTCGACCTCGACCGATCAGATGGCGCGGTTTGCCGCGTCGGGATGGCACGTCCAGGCCATCGACGGTCATGACCCGGCTGCCATCGAGGCCGCGATTGCCGCGGCGCGCGCCGTTAGCGATCGGCCGTCCATGATCGCCTGCAAGACGGTCATCGGTTATGGCGCGCCGACCAGGGCTGGGACGGCGAAGGCACACGGCGAGGCCCTGGGAGCCGAGGAGATCGCAGGTGCCCGCGCCAAGCTCGGCTGGCCGCACGAGCCGTTCGTCATCCCCGCGCCGATTCTCGCCGAGTGGCGTCGGGTCGGCCTGCGTGGGGCCAGCGCCCGGGAGGACTGGGCGCGGCGGCTTGCTGCCTCCGGACGCAAGGCAGAATTCGACGCCCGGATCACCTGTCGGCTGCCAGGGGATTTCGCCGCCACGATGGAGGCCTACCGCAAGGAACTGGCGTTCAGCGCGCCCAAGGTTGCCACCCGCAAGTCGTCAGAAATGGTGCTGGGGATCATCAACGCGGCAACCACCCTGACGCTCGGCGGCTCGGCTGACCTGACGCACTCCAACTACACCATCACGAAGGGCCAGGGCTCGATCACGCCGACGGACGTCTCCGGCCGCTACCTGCACTACGGCGTGCGCGAGCATGGCATGGCGGCGGCCATGAACGGGATTGCTCTGCACGGCGGCTTCATCCCTTACGGCGGCACCTTCATGGTGTTCTCCGATTATGCGCGCGGGGCCATGCGGCTATCGGCGCTGATGGGGGTCCGCGTCGTCTACGTCATGACCCACGACAGCATCGGGCTCGGCGAGGACGGCCCGACGCATCAGCCGGTCGAACATCTGGCCATGCTGCGGGCCACGCCCAACATGTTGGTGATGCGCCCGGCGGATGCCGTCGAGGTCGCGGAATGCTGGCAGATCGCGGTGGAGACCCAAGGCACGCCCTCGGTGCTGTCGCTGTCGCGGCAGGCGCTACCGACGCTGCGCACGACCCATGCCGGGGAGAATCTATCGGCGCTTGGGGCCTATGTCCTGGCCGAGCCATCGGATGCTCGCGACGTTACGCTGCTGGCCACCGGCTCGGAGGTCGAAATCGCCGTCAGCGCCGCTGCCATGCTCGCCGCCGAGGGTATCAAAGCGGCCGTCGTTTCGATGCCCTGCTGGGAGCTGTTCGAGGCCCGACCCGCAGCCTATCGCGACGCCGTTCTGGGACATGCCCCGCGCATAGGAATCGAGGCGGCCGCCCGCTTCGGCTGGGACCGGTGGATCGGCGAGACGGGCACCTTCATCGGCATGGCGGGGTTTGGCGCATCGGCCCCGGCCGGCGACCTATACCGCCACTTCGGGATCACGGCAGACGCTGTCGCGGACGCCGCGCGCGCTGCTCTCAAAGTCTGACGGGGAGGACGACGGCATGAGCGGATTTCTGACACTCGACGACATCGACCTCAACGGCAAGCGCGTGCTGGTTCGGGTCGACATCAACGTCCCCATCAAGGATGGCCGCGTTACTGACGACACACGCATCCGCACCATCGTGCCGACCGTGTGCGAGATCATCGCCAAGGGTGGCATGCCGATCCTCGTTGCCCACATGGGGCGCCCCAAGGGCCAGTACGATGCCAGCCAGTCGCTGGCCCCGCTGGCCGAACCTCTGGCCAACGCGCTCGGGTCGCCGGTCGTGTTCGCCGGGGCCAATCCGGAGTGGACCGACGCGCAACTCGCCCGTTCGCTTCAGCCCGGCCAGGCGTTGCTGCTGGAGAACATCCGCTTCCATGCCGGCGAGGAAAAGAACGATCCGGCCTTGTGCCAGGCGCTCGCGGCCCTGGGCGACATCTACGTCAACGATGCCTTCTCAGTGGCGCATCGGGCGCATGCCTCCACCGCAGGCATCGCCCGCCTGCTGCCGGCTGTCGCGGGTCGTCTCATGCAGGCGGAACTGGAGGCCCTGGAGAAGGCTCTGGCTCAGCCGGTGCGTCCGGTCATCGCCGTGGTCGGGGGAGCGAAGATCTCGACCAAGCTCGACCTGCTCGGCAATCTCATCGCCAAGGTCGACCAACTGATCATCGGCGGCGGCATGGCCAATACGTTCCTGGCCGCGCAGGGCATCGGCGTCGGCCGGTCGCTCTGCGAGCACGACCTCCTGGACACCGCCCGTCGCATCATGGCGGAGGCGGAACAGACGGGCTGCGCAATCGTCCTGCCGACCGACATCGTGGTCGCCCGTGAGTTCAAGGCGGGTGCCGCCAACGAAACGGTCGGTGCCGATGCCTGTCCCGCCGATGCCATGATCCTGGACGCGGGGCCGGCGTCCGTCGCTGATTTCGGGCGTCGCTTCGCACTTGCCCGGACGATCGTCTGGAACGGCCCCCTCGGTGCCTTCGAGATTCCCCCCTTCGATGCCGCCACCAATGCAAGTGCCCGCACGGCGGCGATGCTGGCGAAATCCGGCCGCACCCTCGTCGTGGCCGGAGGAGGCGACACGGTCGCCGCACTCAACGCGGCCGGCGTGGCGCAGGACTTCAGCTACGTCTCGACCGCAGGTGGCGCTTTCCTCGAATGGCTCGAGGGGAAGAACCTGCCGGGCGTCGCTGCCCTCACAAACCGCACGCTGGAGGACGCCTGATATGGCCCGCATCACTCTGAGACAGCTTCTGGACCACGCTGCCGAGCATGGCTACGGCGTGCCCGCCTTCAACATCAACAACATGGAGCAAGGCCTCGCCATCCTCGAGGCGGCCAAGGCGACCGATGCGCCCGTCATTATCCAGGCCTCCCGCGGGGCGCGGACGTACGCCAACGACATCATGCTGGCGAAAATGATGGAGGCGCTCGAAATGATGTACCCGCAGATCCCGATCTGCATCCATCAGGATCACGGCAACACCATCGCCACCTGCCTTTCGGCGCTGCAGAACGGCTTCACCTCCGTCATGATGGACGGCTCGCTGAAAGAGGATGCGAAAACCCCCGGGGACTACGCCTACAACGTCGCCATCACCCGACAGGTCGCCGACCTCGCCCACATGATCGGCGCGTCCGTCGAGGGCGAACTCGGTTGCCTCGGCTCGCTGGAGACTGGTCACGGCGAGGCCGAGGACGGCCATGGCTTCGAGGGCGCGCTCGACCGGTCGATGCTGCTGACCGACCCGGAAGAGGCTGCCCGCTTCGTCGCCGAGACCAAAGTCGACGCGCTCGCAGTGGCCATCGGCACGAGCCATGGGGCCTACAAGTTCACACGCAAGCCCACCGGTGAAGTCCTCGCCATGGACGTCATCGAGAAAATCCACGCCCGCCTGCCGAACACGCACATCGTCATGCACGGCTCCTCTTCCGTGCCCGAGGAATGGCAGAAGGTCTTCAACGACAACGGCGGGCAGATGAAGGAGACCTACGGCGTGCCTGTCGAGGACATCGTCCGCGGGATCAAGCACGGCGTGCGCAAGGTCAACATCGACACCGACCTCCGGCTTGCCGCCACCGCCGAGTTCCGCCGCGTGGCCCACTCGAAGCGGGATGAGTTCGACCCGCGCAAGTTCCTCAAGCCCGCGATGGATGCAATGGCGCAGGTCTGCCGGGCCCGCTTCGAGGCCTTCGGTACCGCTGGCAACGCCGCCAAGATCAAGGTCATCCCGATGAGTGAGATGGCCAAACTCTACGCCAAGGGCGCGCTCGATCCGACGTCGCGCGTCGCCAGGGCGGCGTGAGACCGCGTCACGCTCGCGGCTTTAGGAGGGCGTCGCCCGGCGGCGCCGAACGACTGGGCTTTGCCCGCGCAACCTGCTGGCAGGGGCCATTCTTCCTGCAGGCAAGCTCAATTGTGAAGTCAACCCCAAGGAGCATCCAATGGATATGCAGATCAAAGGCAAGGAACGGTACCAGGCGGGCGTCATTCCTTACAAGAAGATGGGCTACTGGCAGCCTGACTATGTTCCGAAAGACACGGACGTCATCGCCCTCTTCCGCATCACGCCGCAGCCTGGCGTCGATCACGAAGAGGCCGCGGCTGCTGTGGCGGGCGAGTCCTCCACGGCGACGTGGACCGTGGTCTGGACCGATCGACTGACCGCTTGCGAGCTCTATCGCGCCAAGGCCTACAAGAGCGAACTCGTGCCGAACACCGGCCCCGGCACCTCGACCGAGGCGCAGTATTTCGCCTATATCGCCTATGACATCGATCTGTTCGAGCCGGGCTCGATCGCCAACATGACCGCCTCGATCATCGGCAACGTGTTCGGCTTCAAGGCCGTCAAAGCGCTGCGCCTCGAGGACATGCGCATCCCGTTCGCCTACCTCAAGACCTTCCAGGGTCCGGCAACCGGCGTCGTCGTCGAGCGCGAGCGTCTGGACAAGTTCGGCCGTCCGCTGCTCGGTGCGACCACTAAGCCGAAGCTGGGGCTGTCCGGCCGCAACTACGGTCGCGTGGTCTACGAGGCTCTCAAGGGCGGTCTCGACTTCGTCAAAGACGACGAGAACATCAACTCGCAACCGTTCATGCACTGGCGTGACCGCTTCCTCTACTGCATGGAAGCCGTCAACAAGGCTTCGGCTGCAACCGGCGAGGTGAAAGGTCATTACCTGAACGTCACTGCCGCCACCATGGACGAAATGATCGAGCGCGCCGAGTTCGCCAAGCAGCTCGGCTCGGTCATCATCATGATCGACCTGGTCATCGGCTACACGGCCATTCAGACGATGGCCAAGTGGGCGCGCAAGAACGACATGATCCTGCACTTGCACCGTGCCGGCAACTCGACCTATTCGCGCCAGAAGAACCACGGCATGAATTTCCGTGTCATCTGCAAGTGGATGCGCATGGCCGGTGTCGACCACATCCATGCCGGCACCGTGGTGGGCAAGCTCGAGGGCGACCCGCTCATGATCAAGGGCTTCTACGACACGCTGCTCGAGACGCGGACGCCGGTCAGCTTGGAGCATGGACTGTTCTTCGAGCAGGATTGGGCATCGTTGAACAAGGTCATGCCAGTGGCTTCGGGCGGCATTCACGCCGGCCAGATGCACCAACTGATCCACTACCTCGGGGAGGACGTCGTGCTGCAGTTCGGCGGCGGCACCATCGGCCATCCACAAGGCATCCAGGCTGGCGCAACCGCCAACCGCGTTGCCCTCGAGGCGATGATCATGGCCCGCAACGAAGGCCGCAACTACCTCAAGGAGGGTCCGGAGATCCTGCAGGCCGCCGCCAAGTGGTGCACCCCGCTGAAGCAGGCGCTGGATACGTGGAAGGACATCACCTTCAACTACGAGTCGACCGATACGGCCGACTTCGTGCCGTCCACCACCGCTTCGCGCTAATCGCACCTAACCATCGACATGGGAGACAACAGCCATGATGACTAACCCAGGCAGTCGCCTGACGCAGGGGCAGTTCTCGTTCCTGCCGGATCTGACGGACGGGCAGATCTCGGCGCAGATCAAGTACGCGCTGAACAACGGATGGGCGATCGGCATCGAGTACACCGACGATCCCCACCCGCGTAACACGTACTGGGAGATGTTCGGCAACCCGATGTTCGACCTAAAGGATCCCGCAGGGATTCTGATGGAGATCAACAACTGCAGGAAGACGTTTCCCAACCAATATATCCGGGTGACGGCCTTCGACAGCACGCGCGGCGTCGAGTCGCCCAAAATGTCCTACCTGGTCAACCGGCCGAAGGTAGAACCTGGCTTTGGTCTGGTGCGGCAGGAAGTGGACGGACGCAACATCCGCTATACCGTGCACTCCTATGCGACCGACAAACCCGAGAGCGAGCGCTACTGATCGGAGTAGCTTCGATGCCGGCCCGAGTGGCGCGACATATCGCGCCGCTCGGGCTCCCCTCGGCTTCAGACTGATGAAAGCTTCGAGAACGTGGCGAATTCCATGATCGTTCAGGCCAGTCGAGAGATCGACCGGTTGGAGGAGTTCGGAACGTCTGACAAACGCGAATTCTCCGGAAACTCAATCGCGGGAGGACGAGTGACACTCTCCGAACTGATGCAGGCCGTGGACCAGGTGGCGCAGTCCGGCGGCACGATAGGACACTGCGAAGAGCTGGCACGCGAAGCACAGCGTCTTGCCGACATGGTCGGGTGGGCTACCCGCCCCATCGATGCAGGTGGACAGCTGCTGGAACGGCTGGCGGCGTTACAGGACGGGCTGGACGCTCGTCATGCGAGTTCCGGCGAGGCGCACGTCATGATGCTGCACAATGCCTTCACGGATCTTGGCCAAGCCATTGCGCGTCACGACGAGCAGCTCAATCCGAACTATGCCGGCGGGGACGAAGGGGAGGACTTCGCCTGACGCTGCGTACTCCGGAGCTGCGGTGGGCAAGGCGGCATTACCCTGGTGCGACATTGGATAGGAGGTCGTCATGAGTAATCGCTTCTTGAGGTGGGTCGAAACTTGGATCGGTGACAACATCCCTCCCGGTGCCAATCCCGACATCGAGCCGCACAACATGCGAGCGAAGCGGCTAGTGGAGAAAATGTTCGCCGAGGCCATCGTGTCTGGTTTCTCGACCTTCGAGACCGAAGAGGAACGGGCGCGCGTTTTGCCACTCGTCCTCGCAGCGGTCTCGGACGGCACCGACTTCGACATTGACGCCTATTCTTTGAAGTCGCAGTTGGCGCAGGAGAATGAAGACGGAGACTGAGCACCGCGATAACGGGCGTAATGGATGGACGACGCAATCCGGTCGTGCGCGACCGAAAACCACCGCGACCGACATTCGTGAGAACGAAAGCTTCGAAGCACCCTTCGACAACAATGAGTAGAGTGGGGGCAGATCATTCTCGCCCGACCCGACGCAAACCACACGACGCATCGCGAGCTCGATGGAGTGATCTCATTATGACGACCAGCGCTGCACCTGAAACAGTGGACCTTGGCGAGGAACTGCGCGCGTCGAATATCCAGGAAGTTCTGGATAAGCTCGACAGGGAACTGATCGGCTTGAAGCCGGTCAAGACCCGGATCCGCGAAACGGCCGCGCTGCTGCTGGTCGACCGCGTGCGCAAGAAGCTCAACATGTCCTCCTTCTCGCCGACCCTGCACATGAGTTTTACCGGCAATCCCGGCACCGGAAAAACCACCGTGGCACTGCGCATGGCCGAGATTCTCCATCGGCTTGGCTACATCCGGGAAGGCCATCTGGTGTCGGTGACGCGCGACGATCTCGTCGGGCAGTACATCGGCCACACGGCACCGAAGACGCGCGAGGTGATCAAGAAGGCCATGGGCGGTGTGTTGTTCATCGACGAGGCCTACTACCTCTACAAACCCGACAACGAGCGCGACTATGGCCAGGAATCCATCGAGATCCTGCTCCAGGTCATGGAGAATAACCGCGACGATCTGGTGGTGATCCTGGCCGGCTACAAGGACCGCATGGACCAGTTCTTCCACAGCAACCCCGGCTTCCGGTCGCGTGTGGCCCATCACCTCGACTTCCCGGACTACAGCAACGACGAGTTGCTGCATATTTCCGACCTCATGCTCAAGACGCAGAACTACCGATTGAGCGAGCCAGCCCGGCAGGCCTTGGCCACATATATCGAGGCGCGCCGCCAACAGCGGCATTTCGCCAATGCCCGCTCGATCCGCAACGCCCTCGATCGGGCTCGACTGCGACAGGCCAACCGCCTGTTCGGCTCCGGCCAGAAAGTGACCGTCGATGACCTGATGACCATAGAAGCCGAGGATATTCGAGCCAGCCGCGTTTTCTCGGGCGGGCTCGAGGCCGGGCCGCCGCGCCCGAGCGATCCGAGTTGATCGCCGTTCCCGGCTCACGACCGCCGCACGCGACCGCAAGGTCGCGCGGTGTGGCACGCCCCGGCCCGCCGTCCCGTCTCCTCACGGGCCGGGGCTGGCCACACCCTTTTTGCGAGACTATGCAGGCCGTCTCAGGACCCCACCTGCATCGGCTCCCACACCCAGAGGCCACAACATGAGCAGCACCGTCGTCATCGCCCCATCCATCCTGTCGGCTGACTTTGCCCGCTTCGGCGAGGAGGTACGCGCCATCGATGCGGCCGGCTGCGACTGGGTCCACGTCGATGTGATGGACGGCCACTTCGTGCCCAACATCACGTTCGGGCCGCGCCTCGTCGAATGTATTCGCCCGCACACCAAGAAGGTGCTCGACGTGCACCTGATGATCGCGCCCGCCGATCCGTATCTCGAGGCGTTCGCGAAGGCGGGCTCCGACATCATCACGGTGCATGCCGAGGCCGGGCCTCATCTCGACCGCTCGCTGCAGGCGATCCGCGCTCTCGGCAAGAAGGCGGGCGTCTCGCTGAACCCGTCGACGCCGGAGAGCGCCATCGAGTTCGTGCTCGACCGGCTGGACCTGATCCTCGTCATGACGGTCAACCCCGGATTTGGCGGCCAGGCATTCATCCCCGCCATGACCGAAAAGATCGCCCGGCTACGCAAAATGATCGGCGGCCGCGATATCCGGCTGGAAGTCGACGGTGGCGTCTCGGCCGAGACGGCGGGTGCCGTGACCGCTGCTGGTGCCGACGCGCTCGTGGCGGGTTCGGCCGTCTTCAAAGGCGGCACGCCGCAGGCTTACGCCGAGAACATTGCCGCGATCCGCAAGGCCGTGCGCCCCTATGCCTGAACAAACACCGATCGGAGCCGACGACATGGACTTGCCGCAGGATATCGTCCTCTCCATCCGGAGCATCGCACCGACCATCGTGTTCGACCTCGACGGCTGTCTCGTCCACAGTTCGCCCGATATCGCGCTCGCCCTCAACACCACGCTGGCTAGTCACGGCGCGCAGTTCAGCCTGCGCGACGTCGAGCGCATGGTCGGAGATGGGCTGTCGGCCCTGTTCGACAAGGCCGTCGCTGCGAGCGCCCTGAGCCTGGACGATGCCGAGCATCATGCGCTGTCGACTGCTTTCCGCGAGCGCTATGCGGCCGCTCCCTCCGCCAACTCCCACCCACGGGAGTTCGTGGCGACTGCCGCCCGTACCCTTGGCCGAAGCGGGGCCCGCCTCGCGGTCTGCACCAACAAGGTCGAGCCCATCGCGCTGGCCATGATGGATACGCTCGGTCTGACGCCGGCCTTCGACGCGATCATAGGGCATGTGCCCGACCGACCGAAGAAGCCCGCAGCCGAACCGCTTGCACTCGCCGTCGAACTGGCCGGAGGCCGATTGGGTAACGCCGTGATGGTCGGTGACAGCAAGGCCGACTTGGGTGCCGCCCGCAGCGCGGGGATACCGTGCGTGCTGGTGACCGGCGGCTACGGACCCGATAGCGCCCGCAGCCTGGGTGCCGATTTCATCGCCGAAGACCTGGAAGAACTCATCGCGGCCATCCTCGTTGCAACGGGTTGCGTCGAAGATCCCTGACGGCGGCGCAGTGTTCCGATGGGCTCACTGCGACTTTTCGTGGGCCTCGAGCCAGTCGATCACGCCGGCCCCCTGGAGCTCGGCGAGTTGGGCCAGCCCCGTGTACCGCGCGATGAGTTCACGGCCGAAAGGCGTCAGACGCGCCGCGGCACCACCGTGGCCATGCTGGGGCGTGGCGACTGCCGGCTCGCGGAACGCGGCGTTGATCTGCTGTACGAACAGCCAGGCCCGGCGGTAGGAGACGCCCATCGTCTCGGCCGCCTTGGACAGCGAACCCTCGGTTTCGATCAGTGTCAGCAGGCGGATCTTACCGGGCCCGATGCGGCAGCCACCCGGCAAGTCGATCTGCAGTTTGAGGCTGGGCCGGCTGCCATCGAGCGGCGCGGGCTCGACCTGGCCGGTGGGCTCCTCAGAGCCGCGCGCGCCGGCTGGACCGGACTGCCTCATTGAGGGTGTCGATGCGCTCATGCCGCTTCAATCCGTCTGTGGCCGTGCGCGGGTACGCGTCGGCCGACTGCGCTTTCGTCAGTCCAGAACTCTACCACGACTTGCCGACACGCCAGCCACCAGCTTGCACCATTTGGCAATATCGCCACGAGCTATATTCCTACGAATATCGCTGTGCTATGTTCATCCGGATATAGCATGAGGTCGGCAGGGTCGCATCATCGGGCGTTGGCCACCCCGCGCCGTCTCTCGCGGCCCGGTCAATTGCCCTAGACGCATGGGCCGTCCGCGCCTTTTCAACCGGCTCGTCAACGTGCTCGCCGGCGGCACCGGTGGCAGGGCTCCACTCTGGGAGGAGAACGGCATGATCGAGAAGACACTTGCTGAGCTGAAGGACCAGGTTCGCCTGCGTTCGCGCTACGACAACTTCATCGGCGGCACGTGGGTTGCGCCCGTCCGCGGCCAGTACTTCACCAACCCCACACCGGTCACTGGAAAGGCGATCTGCGAGGTTGCCCGCTCCACGGCGGAAGACATCGAGCTGGCGCTGGACGCGGCGCACAAGGCCAAGGACGGCTGGGGCCGGACGTCGCCGGCCGAGCGGTCCTCTCTCCTACTGAAGATCGCCGACCGCATGGAGACGAACCTCAAGCTGCTGGCGACGATCGAGACGCTCGACAACGGCAAGCCCATCCGCGAGACGATGGCCGCCGACCTGCCGCTCGCCATCGACCATTTTCGCTATTTCGCCGGCTGCCTGCGAGCTCAGGAAGGCTCCATATCCGAGATCGACCACGATACGGTCGCCTACCACTTCCACGAGCCCCTCGGCGTCGTCGGCCAGATCATTCCGTGGAACTTCCCGATCCTGATGGCCGTCTGGAAGCTCGCCCCGGCACTCGCCGCCGGCAATTGCATCGTCCTGAAGCCCGCCGAACAGACGCCGATGAGCATCATGGCGCTGATGGACCTGATCGGTGATCTGCTGCCGCCCGGCGTCCTCAACGTCGTCAACGGTTTCGGGGTCGAGGCCGGCAAGCCGCTCGCCCAGAACAGGCTCATCGCCAAGATCGCCTTCACCGGCGAGACGACGACCGGCCGCCTCATCATGCAGTACGCGACCGAGAACATCATTCCCGTGACGCTGGAGCTGGGCGGCAAGTCACCCAACATCTTTTTCGCCGACGTGGCGGACGCCGACGACGCGTTCTTCGACAAGGCCCTCGAAGGCTTCGCGATGTTCGCGCTCAATCAAGGCGAAGTCTGCACCTGCCCGTCACGCGCGCTCGTGCACGAGTCGATCTACGAGCGATTCATGGAGCGGGCCATCAAGCGGGTCGAAGCCATCCGCGCCGGCAACCCGCTCGACCCCGCGACGATGATCGGGGCCCAAGCCTCCAACGACCAGTTGGAAAAGATCCTGTCCTACATCGACATCGGACGCCAGGAGGGGGCAGCCGTACTCGCGGGCGGTTCGCGCAACGTCTTCGACGGTGAATTATCGGGAGGCTACTACGTGCAGCCGACGATCCTCGAGGGTCACAACAAAATGCGCGTCTTCCAGGAGGAAATATTCGGACCCGTGCTCGCCGTCACCACGTTCAAGGACGACGAGGAGGCCCTGGCGATCGCCAACGACACGCTGTACGGCCTGGGTGCGGGTGTGTGGAGCCGCAACGGCACGCGGGCCTATCGCTTTGGCCGCGCCATCCAGGCCGGTCGCGTGTGGACCAACTGCTACCACCTCTATCCCGCGCACGCCGCGTTCGGTGGCTACAAGCAGTCGGGCATCGGGCGCGAGAACCATAAAATGATGCTCGACCACTATCAGCAGACCAAGAACATGCTGGTCAGCTATAGCCCGAAGGCGCTCGGCTTCTTTTGAGGCGGCCGTCTTCCCTCGCGCCTTCGGAAACTCGTCCCAACGATCCCGGCTCGCGGGCCGGCAGCCCGGACGGTGCCCGCGACCGAAAGGTCGGTCGAAGAATGCGCGCATGGGACTCCCTGGAACCGAACCCGGATGCCGTCCGATCCCTTTTTGAGCATTGGGACCTCCAATAGGCGTCCGGAAACTCAGGCTGCGGCGGTGCGACTTGGCTTGCCGCAGCCATTTTCTCAGACCGTCGGGAAAAACCCTGGCGTGAGCTACGACCCGATCGGCCGGACGGCATTGCTCACTTTTTCTGCGCCTTCCGAGGCTCGTTCCGAGGAACCCGGGTCGCGGGCCGGGAGGCCGGACGGCGCAGATTTCTGGGAGCACTACGTCTGGATTTCGCTCACTTGGTATCAACATGGAGCCCCGCCATGGTCGAACGTGTCAGCGCCACACCGATTGCTCTCGATCTCATCGGCCTGCTCGAGGCGCGCAACGGCCCGCTTCTGTTCCATCAATCTGGCGGCTGCTGCGACGGCTCGGCTCCGATGTGCTACCCGCGCGCGGAATTCCGCATCGGTGGCCAGGACGTAAAGCTCGGCGAGATCGGCGGGCAGCCGTTCTACATGAGCCTGTCACAGTTCCAATACTGGCAGCACACCCATCTCATCATCGACGTGGTGCCGGGGCGCGGGTCCGGGTTCTCCCTCGAGGCCCCGGAAGGCGTTCGCTTCCTGACCCGCTCTCGCACTTTCACCGACGCCGAGGCCGCCGAGCTGGAGCAAAGTCCCGCACCTGCGCCGATCGCGACGTAGCCGCGATGTGGCCGTCGCGTGCCGGCGCGCGGGCGCGATGGGCCTCGCGGCGACCGGAACGTTCGCTGCGCGAGCAGGGCTGCTCGCCCAGGATCTGACTGTAGGGGGATGGAACACACGAGCCTGATGATGCAGCCTCGTCCATCGAAGCTCTTTGGAGGCTCTGCCTCCAAACCTCCGCCAAAGGCCTGAGGCCTTTGGAAACCCTGCCTTCAGGAAATCCCAGTATGCGGTTCAGGGCCGCCGGCCCTGGTCGGGGAGCGCGGACAGCGCCTCGTATCGGCGTGAGCCGAGTTGCGCGCACCCCTATCCTGCCGCGCCCTTCCCGCCGCGCTTGGGCTTCGCGGCAGCCGCTGCCGGTGACGCAATCGACCCCGGTGGCCGGCGCTTCAGAAGCTCCCGCAGGTACCCGCCGGTGTAGCTTTCGGCGCAGGCGGCCACGTCCTCGGGCGTGCCGGCGACCACGACTCGACCGCCGCCGTCGCCGCCCTCGGGACCCATGTCGATCAGCCAGTCGGCGGTCTTGATGACCTCCAGGTTGTGCTCGATGATCACGACCGTGTTGCCGGCCTCGACCAACTCGTGCAGCACCTCCAAGAGCTTGGCCACGTCGTGGAAATGCAGGCCGGTGGTCGGCTCGTCGAGGATGTACAGTGTTCGGCCCGTGGCGCGTTTGGACAGTTCCTTGGCGAGCTTGATGCGCTGCGCCTCGCCGCCCGACAGCGTCGTCGCCTGCTGGCCGATCTTCACATACGAGAGCCCGACGCGGGCGAGCGTCTCCAGCTTGTCGCGGATCGCCGGTACCGCCCGGAAAAACTCCGCCCCCTCCTCCACGGTCATGTCGAGCACGTCGGCGATCGACTTGTCGCGGAAGCGCACGGCGAGCGTCTCGCGGTTGTAGCGCTGCCCCTTGCACTGATCGCACGTGACGTAGACATCGGGCAGGAAGTGCATCTCGATCTTGATGACGCCGTCGCCCTGGCAGGCCTCGCAGCGCCCGCCCTTGACGTTGAAGGAAAAGCGGCCCGGCTGATAGCCGCGGGCCTTGGCCTCGGGCAGGCCGGCAAACCAGTCGCGGATCGGCGTGAAGGCCCCGGTGTAGGTCGCCGGGTTGGAACGGGGCGTGCGCCCGATCGGCGACTGGTCGATGTCGATGACCTTGTCGAGGTGCTCGAGCCCCAGGATCTTGTCGTGGGCACCGGGATGCTCACGCGCGCCGTTGAGCTTGCGGGCGACCGCCTTGAACAGCGTGTCGATCAGCAGCGTGGACTTGCCACCTCCAGAAACGCCTGAGATGCAGGTCATGAGCCCGAGCGGGATCTCGGCGGTGACGTTTTTCAGGTTGTTCTCGCGCGCGCCGACGATGGTGAGCGCCCGGCCGTCCTTCGGCTTGCGGCGGTTCGTCGGCACGCGGATGCCCATCTCGCCGGTCAGGTACTTGCCCGTCAGACTGGCCGCGTTGGCCTTGATCTGCCCGGGTGTGCCTTGGGCAACGATCTCGCCGCCGTGCACGCCGGCCCCGGGCCCGATATCGACCACGTAGTCGGCGGTCAGAATGGCGTCCTCGTCATGCTCGACCACCAGCACGGTGTTGCCCAGGTCGCGCAGGTGTTTCAGCGTGCCGAGCAAGCGGTCGTTGTCGCGTTGGTGCAGCCCGATGGAGGGCTCATCCAGAACATACAGCACGCCCGTCAGGCCCGAGCCGATCTGACTAGCCAATCGGATGCGCTGGCTCTCGCCGCCCGACAACGTTCCGGAGTTGCGCGACAAAGTCAGATACTCGAGGCCGACATCGTTGAGGAACCGCAGCCGCTCGGTGATCTCCTTGAGGATACGGCCGGCGATCTCGTTCTGCTTGGCGCTCAGTCTCTCCGGCAATTCGGCGAACCAGCGGTCGGCGTTGCGGATCGACTTCTCGCCCACCTCGCCGATATGGAGACCGGCGATCTTGACGGCGAGCGCCTGCGGCTTGAGGCGGTAGCCGCCGCAGGCTTCGCACGGGTGCGCCCCCTGATAGCGCGACAGCTCCTCGCGCACCCAGTCGCTGTCGGTCTCCTTCCAGCGCCGCTCGATGTTGCCGATGACGCCCTCGAACGGCTTGGCGTTGCGGTATTTCCTGAGCCCGTCCTCGTAGACGAACTCGACGTCCTCGTCGCCTGTCCCGAACAGAATGGCGAGTTGCACGTGCTTGGGTAGCCGCTCCCAGGCCATGTTCATCGAAACGCCGAAGTGCTTGGCGAGCGCCCGCAGCGTTTGCTCGTAGTAGGGCGAGGTCGCACCGGTCTTGGACCAGGGATAGACGGCCCCCTCCGCCAGCGACAGGGTGCCGTCGGGCACGACCAGATCGGCCTCGAACTGGAGTTCCGAGCCCAGCCCATCGCACTTCGGGCAGGCCCCCGCCGGCGCGTTGAACGAGAACAACCTGGGCTCGATCTCCTCGATGGTGAAGCCCGACACCGGACAGGCAAAGCGCGCCGAGAACACGATGCGCTCGTGGGTTTCGTTTTTGTTTTGGAGCACGCCCGCGCCCGGCGGCCGGCTCCCCGGAGGGGAGTCGCCGGGCGCAACCAACGGCTTATCCGCGAACTCAGCGATCGCGATACCATCGGCGAGCGCCAAGGCCTGCTCGAAGGAATCCGCCAGTCGCGAGGCGATGTCGCCCTTCACCACGATACGGTCGACGACCACGTCGATGTCGTACTTGAATTTCTTGTCGAGGGCGGGCGCGTCGGGGATCTCGTGGAAGGCCCCGTTGATCTTGACGCGCTGGAAGCCCTTCTTCATCAGCTCGGCCAGGTCCTTCTTGAACTCGCCCTTGCGGCCGCGCACCATCGGGGCCAGCAGATAGAGCCGCGTCCCCTCGGGCAAAGCCAGCACGCGGTCGACCATCTGGCTGACGGTCTGGCTCTCGATCGGCAAACCTGTCGCCGGCGAATGCGGTACGCCGACGCGGGCGAACAGCAGGCGCAGATAGTCGTAAATTTCCGTGACCGTACCCACGGTCGAGCGCGGGTTCTTGCTGGTCGTCTTCTGCTCGATGGAAATGGCTGGCGAGAGCCCGTCGATATGATCGACGTCGGGTTTCTGCATCATCTGCAAGAACTGGCGCGCGTAGGCGCTGAGGCTCTCGACGTAGCGGCGCTGGCCCTCGGCGTAGATCGTATCGAAGGCGAGCGACGACTTGCCCGAGCCCGACAACCCGGTGAACACGACCAGGGCATCGCGCGGGATCACGAGGTCGACGTTCTTCAGGTTGTGCTCGCGCGCGCCGCGCACGTGGATGGTGCGGTGCGGGTCGGGAACCGGACTGACGCTGGCCTCGAGGCTATCCGCGCCGCGGCCGTCGAGCTGCTTTTTCTTTGCCATGCCCCCTCGTTAGCCCACGCACGCGCTGCCGGCAATGTGGTGCCGCGCGCGTCCCGACACCAGGACACCAGGGGGTGTACGAGGCACACCGAAACATGAAGCCGCAAGAAATATCGAACAGTGCACGACCGATATCGTTCGAATGACCCCTCTTTGATAATCCATTTGCTTTTATGCCTTTGTTTCATTCCGACACGCTATTCAGCTATACTTAACGGCTCTCATTCAATAGTGCCCCAGGAATTCAATGGGGGACTGCATGAAACGCCTTTTCGTCGCCATGCTCCTTCTTCTGGTCGCGGGCCTGCCAGGACACGCCGAGCAGCCTGGGCGGCAATCGCGTGCCAGCGCCGGCTTGGGCTTGAAATTGGGATATGACAGCAATCCCCTCGACGAAATCCCGACGACGGTCCGTTCGTTCTTCGGCTCTGCCGATGGTTTCGTGTCGTACGTCAACAGCTCGCAGTCGGATGCCCTGTCGGCGAAGCTGACGGCTATCGGGGTCGCTTACGACGCGCGCGACATCACAGAAACTCGTGTGGTGAACGCTGAACTCGACTACGAGGCGAAACTCAGTGATAAGGCTTCGACCCGTCAGACGACACAATACGAGAGAACCCGCTCTTTTTCACAGGAAAGTGATCTCATTCTGCTGCGCAACCGCAGCAGTTATGCGTTCGCCTGGGGACGCCTCGGCCTTCGCACTGACCTGAAGGACTTTGCGCTCAATGAGCAGAACGCCTTGCTCGGCGGCGAATTTCTCGAGGAACCCGAGGTCTATCGCTCCGCGAGCCTTTTGCCGAGCGCAATCCTGACCCTGGGACCTGGCGAAATTGGCATCTCGACCGAAGCCTCCCGCGTGCTTTTCGCAAACGAGGCCGACCTCATCGGCTTCGACAGGGCTCATGATCTGTCGCGGCTGAACATCTTCGGGTCCGTGGCATTGGACCGCGTCAGTGTCGAGGGCTCGGTTTCGCCGACTCGCATCCGGTTTCACGAGGACGACTATGACGACATCGCCGCAACGCTGTACTCAGCCAAGGCTGTCGTGACGTCACCCCAGTGGACGGGGGTCGTGCGCCGCCTGGCGCTGGAGACCTCGATCACCCGTACCGTGGAGCAGACCACGTTCCCCCTGTCAGTCTACCAGATCGAACGGTCGAGGGGGGCCAGCCTCGCCGCAGGGCTGGACGGCGGCTGGTCGGTTGCCGTTTACGGCCGGCAACTGCGGACCCTGTATGAGGGCATTGATATTCTGGTTCTTGGCAAAACCTTTGGCCTGGAGGTCGAGAAGCAACTGTCCAGCGCATTTGCGCTCAGCGCGCGGGCCGATTGGCGACAGCAGCGCATCGCCGATGGCGGCCAGCCCGTAGAAGGGTTTTCAGTGCAATTCGGCGTCAATCAGAAATTCGACCTTCTGAAGTAGTGCCCAATCAAGTAGGGAAGGGGATAATTCCCCTTCCCCGCAGTGCTCAATAGCAGCCGCAGCCGTGACCGCCACCACCGAGAAGACCCTTGAGGAGCTTCTTCGTCTTCAGCTTCACGTCTGCCTTCACGTCGACATCGACATCCGCCTTGACGAGGCCGAGAACCTTGGCCTTCGCGTCGACATTGACCTTCAGGTCGGCCTTGACCTTACCGAGCAGGCCGCCGGCGCTGGCGGGAGTTGCCAGCGAAAGTGCGAGGATGAAAGCAATGATCGTCTTATTCATTGTGGAGATCTCCGTTTGAGATGTGTCGGAACGACAAAGAATTACTATCGCAATCTGCGACAATTCTCAACAATGTGGAGGCATCGCAGTTAATTACTGCAATTCTACATCGTCGATCTGGATATATCGTACGTCTTACAAATCACATTTAGAGTCGCATACTTCAACTCACACAATAAGATGGGTCCTGCAGACATCATCCTGCAAATGACTCGTCGTCAAATTGTCACGGAATCGCACACCCAGATAGCCCTGTGCCCAGCGCCGACGAAGGCCCGTCACAACTCCGCGAGCACGACGATCCGGCCTGTCGGCTCGCGGCGCGCAATGACAATGCCGCCGGAGCGGGGCACGATACCGGTCAAGGCCGTTATGTTGACCTGATGGGTGACCAGCACGATCGGCTGGCGGTTCCCGTCCTGGGTGGCCAGCCACGCCTCCAAGTCGCGTGTCTGGGCCGGCCCGTCCTGCCGGTTTTCAAAGAACGAGTTCAACGGCGGCAGCTCTTCGACCCGCCCCAGTCCGAGAAGCTCGGCGGTTTCACGGCACCGGCACCAGAGGCTGGTCATGACGCGCGCGGCGGAAATGCCATTCTCTTTCAGTCGCAGGCCGATGCGGCGGGCTTGCGCGCGTCCCTCATCAGACAGATTGCGCTGCGTCGCGCAGTCGCCGATGCGGAACTGAGGCGGATCACCCGTCCCCGGGGCCAGCGCATGGCGGATCATGACAAAAGCCTCGCCGGCGCGAACGGATTGCCAAGCCGCCGCGTTCGGGTTTTCTGCGTGTGCCCAATGACCCGTCAGGCCCAGCAGTGTCATGACGGCGAGCGTGCGGAGGAGGATGGGCCACGCGGCGCGCTTCGTCTGCGAACGGGTGCTCATGCGCTTGTTGCTCCGTGTGCTTGCTCATAGGTGAGAACGCGGTCACAACACAGTCGGATGTGCGGGGCCCATCGCGCCCCGCGCCAGAACAGGATCATGCCATGCACATCACGATCGACGACGCCCAGAAAGTCATCGCGGCCGCCCGCAAAGCCGCCCAGAAAACCGACACCAAAATGTGTATCGCCGTCGTCGATTCCGGCGGTAACCTGAAGGCGTTCTTGCGCATGGACGACGCCTGGGTCGGCTCCATCGACATTGCCGTCAAGAAGGCGCGCACGGCGCTGTTCTTCGGCATGCCGACCAACGAGATCGGCGCGCTGTCGCAGCCTGGCGGCCCCCTTTATGGCATCGAGCATTCGAACGACGGCCTGATCACTTTTCCGGGCGGGCTGCCGATCGTCGACGCGGAGGGCGTGATGATCGGGGCCATCGGCGTGTCGGGCTCGTCGGTCGAGAACGATCGCAAGGTCGCCGACGCGGGCGTCAAGATCATTGGCGTCTGCGACCTGCCCGCGCACCCCTGGCGCACATGAGCCGAAGGGGCAGCTGCGGGCCTCACCCGCGGCTCAACCCCTTCTCATCGAGTTCGGCGAGATACCACGCCCAGCGGGCGTCCTTCTCGCGGCCCAGTTCGGCCAAGTAGCTCCAGGTGAACAGACCGGTCGAGTGGCCGTCGTCGAAGCCGATCTTCACCGCGTAGGTGCCGACCGGTTCCAACTTGGCGACTTGCACGTTGCGCTTGCCCGCCACCGTGACGCGCTGATCGGGCGAGTGGCCCTGCACTTCCGCCGATGGGCTCATGACGCGCAGCATCTCGGCGGGGAGTTCATAGGTCGCACCGCCCTCGAAGGCGACCGACAGTGTCTTGCCGTCGGCCGAGACGTGGAGCTGGGGCGGTTTGGTGCGCTGGCCTTGCGCCCCTTCGATCTCGGCCCATGCCTTGGCGGCGAGTTCGCGGTAGATGCCGGCGTGGACGCTATCCGGCGCGGTGGCCGTCACCGGGCGGCCGGCATCGGAGAGTTTGCGGATGTCCATGTGCAGGGGAATGCCGCCAAGGAACGGAATGCCGAGTTTTTCAGCCTCCGCCTCGGCGCCACCATGACCGAAAATGTGGCTCTCCTCGCCGCACTTGGGACAGATGAAAGTCGACATATTCTCGATGATGCCGAGGATCGGCACGTCCGTTTTACGGAACATGTTGAGGCCCTTGCGCGCGTCGATGAGCGCCAGGTCCTGGGGCGTCGAGACGATGATGGCACCTGACAGCGGGACCTGCTGGGCCATGGTGAGCTGCACATCGCCGGTTCCTGGCGGCATGTCGATGACGAGCACGTCGAGATCGCCCCAGGCAACCTCCCGCAGCATCTGGTTGAGGGCCTGCACGATCATGGGGCCGCGCCAGATGATAGGCGTGCCCTCGTCGACCATGAAACCCATGGACATGACCTTCAGGCCATAGCCCTCCATGGGTCTCAGCGCGTTGCCTTCGGTCACCGTCGGACGGCCGGTCAGTCCGAGAAGGCGCGGCTGCGAGGGGCCATAGATATCGGCATCGAGAATCCCAGCCTTCAGGCCGATGGCCTGGAAGCCCAGCGCTAAGTTGACCGCCGTCGTCGACTTTCCAACGCCACCTTTGCCCGAGGCCACCGCAATCAGGTGCTTCACGCCGGGCACACCGGCCGCCTTGACTGCGCCTGACGCCTTGGGCCCTGCAGCGGCCGCGGGGGCCCGCGCGGGGCCATCGCCGGCCGCGCCACGGGCTCGCGCCTCGGCGACGCGCGGGTGCTCGTGGACGTGAGCAGGCGCCGGCTGCGGCATGGCCGCCGGCGGCGGCGGTGCCATCCCCGGACGCGCATCGGCGGTGAGAACGGCCGTCACGCCGGCGACGCCCTCGATCTTGCTCACCACCTGCTCGGCGGCCTTGCGCAGCGGCTCCAGGTCGCTGGCCTGACTGTGTGGAACCGTGATGGAGAAATAAACGCGCCCGTCCTTGATGAGAATTTCCGACACGAGGCCGAGATCGACGATATTGCCTTCGAGGCTCGGGCCCTTGACACGCTTGAGCTCACTTAGAATCTGGTCTTTCGACAGCGCCATGGACGGCTTCACTCCTCGAGGCATGTTGGAGATGGGTGCGCCTTGCTACCGACGCGACCACCGATCGGGATTTGCAAGCGCCGGATACTGTCAGACGGCCCCGGCGATGTCACGGGTACCAAATGCGACACGTCCTGCTCGCGTGGTTCATATGGCACCGCACGGCGTCGGTGACTTCACGTACGCTCGACGCGCCCGTTGTGCGCACACTCGCACAGACTTACACCTTCGATGCGTTCGCATGCACCAGGAAAGGATCAGGCCTTGCAGGAGTTCACCGTCCGCCCGACGCCAGACGATCCCCGCCTGTCGAAGGCCATCACCGGCATCGACCACGACGGCAACACCATCATCACCGACGTCGTCACCGAACGCCCGCTGACGCTTTTCCTCAACGCGCGCGAGATCGTCACCATGATGACGATCGGCGATCATCCCGACCTGCTCGCCGTCGGTTTTCTTCTGAACCAGGGCATGCTCAAGCCGGACGACACCATCACTGCGATCGACCACGATGCCGACATCGAGACGATCGTCGTGCGCACCGCGCGACAGACCGATTACGAGGAGAAGCTGAAAAAGAAAGTGCAGACGTCGGGTTGCGCGCAGGGGACCGTGTTCGGCGATCTCATGGACGAGTTGGCTGGGATCACACTGGCCACGGACGCGCGGATCAAGACGAGCTGGCTCTACCGTCTGGCCAGGAAGATCAACACCGAGCCAAGTCTCTACTTGAAGGCAGGTGCCATTCACGGATGCGTCCTGTGCCAGGAGGACCGCCCGCTGGTCTACATGGAGGACGTCGGCCGCCACAACGCCATCGACAAGATCGCCGGCTACATGTTTCTGAAGGGCATCCCCCCGGGCGACAAGATTTTCTACACCACCGGCCGGCTGACCTCGGAGATGGTCATCAAGTGCGTCAAGATGGGGGTGCCCATTCTGGTGTCGCGCTCAGGGTTCACGGCGTGGGGTGTCGAACTGGCGCGCACGTCCGGGCTCACGCTCATCGGGCGGGCCCGCGGCAAGCGCTTCGTGTGTCTGGCAGCACCCGAGCGCCTGATATTCGATGCCGACACTGCCGGGCTCGACGGCGAGGATCGCCGTCACGCGCGCAAGGGCGGCCAGGACGAGCAGGACTGAGGCTCCTGGCCAGACAGTCGTTTCAGCGCATCCCGGCAAAGTTCGTAGTGCCGGGTTGCGCGTCCCTCTCGCAGCGACGGCTCACCCGCGCAGCTTTTCGAGCAGCTCCGGTGTCGGATAGCTGTCGGCCGGCAGGCCATACTTGATCTGCATCGCCTTGATGGCAGAGCGTGTTTTCGCCCCGATCACGCCGTCGATCTTGCCGACGTCGTAGCCGCGCCGCGTCAGGATCTGCTGCAACGCCTTGGCGTCGTCGAGCGAGAGGAACGGGATGTCGCGCTCGCGACCCTGCATGGGGCCTGCCCCGCCGATACGCGTGGCGAGCCAGGCGGCCGTCGTTGCATAGTTGAGCGACTGGTTCCACTGAAGATAAATGTCGAAGTTCTGATAAGCGAGGAAGGCTGGGCCGAGCCGGCCCATCGGCAGCAGCAGGGACGCCGGCAGTGAGTCGGATTGCAGCGGGCCCCCGTCAGCCGCCTTGACACCCCAGCCCGCCCACGTCTGCCGCGGATGCTTGATCGTAAGATCGGCCTCCTGCCAGTCGAGGTCCCGGGTGAGCACCACTTCCTCCAGCCACGGCTCGCTGGCACGCCAGCCCAGGTGCTTCAGAAACGCGGCAGTGGACCCGATGACGTCGGCGTCCGAACTGAACAGGTTGATCCGGCCGTTGCCGTCGTAGTCGACGGCATGCTCGAGGTAGTGCTTGGGCAGAAACTGCGTCTGTCCGAGTTCGCCCGCCCACGAGCCGACCATCTCTTCAGGATCCAGATCACCCCGTTCGATGATTTTCAGGGCCGCGAGAAGCTCGCCGCGGAACAACTCGCCTCGACGGCAGTCGTAGGCGAGCGTCGCCAGTGCCGGCAAGACGGGAAAGTTGCCCATGCCCCTGCCGAAGTCGCTTTCCAGAGCCCACAGGCCGGTGATGACCTCGGCGGGCACGCCGTACTGCGCGAGGGCCCGGGAGAAGTGCGTTGCATTCGCTTCGATCTTCTTGCGGCTGGCCTGGACGCGGTGATCGGTGGCCAACCTCTTGGAGAAGGTGCCGAAGCTCTGAGCGAAGAACCCCTGCTTGCGGTCGCGCGAGATCACCTTCTCGTCCAGCGCGATCCCGTCGAGGGCGCGCGAGATCGTTCGAGGAGAGATCCCCGCGGCCATTGCTTCGCGGCGGAAATCAGCCATCCAGTCCGAGAAGCGCGCCGTGTTGGTGCAATTTGGTTCGGCAGCGGAAGCCGGCGCACTGAGGAGGGTCAGACAAGCCACACCAAGCGCCAACCCGACGCGCGTGCAAACTACCGGCATGCCAGTCCTCCCCTTGCTCATATGCTCTGTCTGCGGCCTATCGCGATGCGCCGTTCGCCGTGGGCGTGGTCATGCCACGGCGTCACGTGTCGGCCAATTGCGGCTACCACGTCTGGTGCGAGACAGTTATGGCGACAGCACGGCACCCATGCCCTGACGAGGGTCCGCGCTGCAGCGGGGCGGGGGTGGGTCGGGACCGCACGATCACGACTTGGTGATACGGCGTGAGGGCCGATCGCCAGGATGCCCCCGGCGACCGGCCCTTGCTTGACTGGCCCGTGCTTGACTGGCCCGCGCTTGACTGGCCCGCGCTTGACCGAGCAGGACGTCAGTCGAAACCAGCGACGTTACTTCTTGCCGCCGGATTTACCGTCGCCCGTCCACATCGACATCGCCGACGCCATGTTTTTCTGCCAAGCTTCCGCGGCCTGCATCCAGATCTGAAACGGGGCCATGGCCATGCCGGGCATGCCGCCAGCGCCCATTCCGGGCATGCTGCCCATGCCGGGAAAGCCCGACATGCCAGGCATCCCCGCCATCCCGGGTGGCTGCATCTTCTGCAGTTGTTCCATGAATTCCTGCGGCGAGGTCAAGCCAGCCGAGGGTGACTTGAGCTGAGTCTCCCAGGTCTCCATGAGCTGGTCCATCATTTGAAGCTGCATCTTCGAGGCCTGGTTCAACTGGGTGCGGGTCGCCTCGATGACATGATCAGGCCAGCCCATGGAGCGGGTCGCCTGGGCCATCTGATCGAAGAACGTCTTCGAGTACTGCTCGTTTGCCGACGCCATGTCGTCGCGCCATTTCGACAAGGCATCGAATGCTGAAGAGATCGCCTCGCGGGCCTCCTTGGTCATGGCGGGATTCTGGAAGTCGCGGGGGGCCATGGCAGTCGTCTCCTCGGTTGATCGACATTTCGGCCGGTTGAATACGGAGGCCGGCCCCCTCTTTTGCTGAGAAACGCTCGGCGTGACCAATCGTTGCCCGTTCGCAGCAAACCTGCGACGAAGAGGCGCGTCAAGTCCGCCTCGCGATGCCCGCGCGCTGTTTCTTTATGCCAGGTTCGCCTGTCAGGCCCGAACAACTTCGCGTCACCCAGCGGCGCGGACCCGCGCGCGCAGGCTGCCGGCCGCCGTGGGCAAGCAAAAATCCAGGCTCGCCGGGACCGCTCACCGCTCAACCCCTCGCGATGACGCATCGCGCCTGACCGCCGCGCTCCGGCAGCTTCAGCAATCCTCTTCCGCACCGCATGGGCGGGTGCTAAGGACGCTGCCATGACCGAAACCAATCTCATTCGCAATTTCTCCATCATCGCGCACATCGACCATGGCAAGTCGACGCTGTCGGACCGGCTGATCCAGATCACCGGCGGCATCAGCGAACGGGAGATGAAGGACCAGATCCTCGACTCGATGGACATCGAGCGCGAACGCGGAATCACGATCAAGGCGCAGACCGTCCGTCTCGATTACAAACACACCGACGGCAAGACCTATCAGCTCAACCTGATGGACACGCCCGGCCACGTCGATTTCGCCTATGAAGTGTCGCGGTCGCTGGCGGCTTGCGAGGGTGCGATCCTGGTCGTCGATGCGTCCCAAGGCGTCGAGGCGCAGACACTCGCCAACGTCTACACGGCGCTCGACAACGAACTTGAAATTCTGCCGGTCCTCAACAAGGTCGATCTGCCGGCTGCCGACGTGGACCGCGTCAAGCAGCAGATCGAGGACGTCATCGGGCTCGACGCTTCGAATGCCATTCCGATCTCGGCCAAGACCGGGCTCAACATCAGGGCCGTGCTCGAGGCGGTCGTGGAGCGCCTGCCGCCGCCCAAGGGCGATCGCGACAAGCCGTTGAAAGCCATGCTGGTCGATAGCTGGTATGACCCCTATCTGGGTGTCGTCGTGCTGGTGCGCGTGGTCGAAGGCGTGATGAAGCGCGGCCAGAAGGTGAAGCTGATGTCGACGGGCGCGGTGCACCCGGTCGAGCGGGTCGGCATATTCCGGCCGAAGCAGGAAATGCTCGACGAATTGGGCCCAGGCGAAATCGGCTTCTTTACCGGTGCCATCAAGGAAGTTGCCGAGACGCGCGTCGGCGACACGATCACCGACGAGAAGAAGCCCTGCGCCGAGGCCCTTGCGGGCTTCAAGCCGGCGCAGCCCGTTGTCTTCTGCGGACTGTTTCCGGTCGATGCCGCCGAGTTCGAGGACCTTCGTGAGGCCGTTGGACGGTTGCGCCTCAACGACGCGAGCTTCACTTTCGAAATGGAGAGCAGCGCGGCGCTGGGGTTCGGCTTCCGGTGCGGATTTCTCGGACTGCTGCACCTGGAGATCATCACCGAGCGCCTGGAGCGCGAGTTCAACCTCGATCTCATCGCCACGGCACCGTCGGTAGTCTACCAGTTGCATATGAACGACGGCAGCGTGAAAGAAATGCACAATCCGGCCGATATGCCGGATCCGACCTACATCGACCACATCTCAGAACCGTGGATTTCGGCCACGATCATGGTGCCGGACGATTATCTGGGCTCTGTGTTGAAGCTCTGCCAGGATCGGCGTGGCCGGCAGAAGAACCTGACTTACGCCGGATCGCGCGCCATGCTCGTCTACGAATTGCCGCTGAACGAGGTGGTGTTCGATTTCTACGATCGCCTGAAGTCCGTATCGAAGGGCTATGCCTCTTTCGACTACCAGATCAGCGGCTACGAGGAGGGCGATCTCGTCAAAATGTCGATCCTCGTGAATGCCGAGCCGGTCGACGCGTTGTCGATGATCGTGCATCGCACCCGCGCCGAAGGCCGTGGCCGCGTCATGTGTGAGAAGCTGAAAGAACTGATCCCGCCGCACATGTTCCAGATCCCGGTTCAGGCGGCCATCGGTGGCCGGATCATCGCCCGCGAGACGATCAAGGCGCTACGCAAGGACGTCCTGGCCAAATGCTATGGCGGCGACATCACGCGCAAGCGCAAGCTGCTCGACAAGCAGAAGGCCGGCAAAAAGAAGATGCGCCAGTTCGGCAAGGTGGAGATCCCGCAGGAAGCCTTCATCGCCGCTCTGAAAATGGAGGATTGAGCCGGCAGGTCCGTCGCGCTGTCGACGGCAGGGCATGGCCACCACCGGTATCACTCCAGGCTGATTTTCCGGGCCTGCATCAACGGGTCTTATCGTAGGGGCAAGGGCACCCAGCGACGCGATGCTGGTTGCACGGCCTCACATCGCGCAAGCACACATGACCTGAACGCCAGATGAAGACGTGGTTCAGCGCGCGCTCAGGCTGCGTGCACCAGGATAATGGCACGTGTCTTCGACGAAACGAAACCAACAGGCCGCAGCTGCCAGCGTGACACGCCATGCCGCGCCGAGCCTGTTCAGGGTTGCCGCGCGCCGTTCCGCGTGCTGCACCGGCTGGTGCTGCTCCCGCATCGGCTGGACTACGGGAGGGAGACGGCGGGGCGGGCTCGTTTGAAGCCGGCCCCGCCGAGTTTGTTCGTAGGCCCGCGACGGACGAGTGTAGAGATGATGTCAGCGGATCATGCCTGCGCGGAGCGATCCGCGGTGGCGCGTTCGGGCACCGGCCGCAGGCCGCCCGGTCCCGTCTCCGGCAGCTCGATCAAGCGACCTCGCTTGGCCTCGACCCGGTCGTATCCAGGCCGGTACAGCCCGCCGGCAGCCCCCAGGAAGCGCGCGACCTTGATGCGCCCCCACTGGCGGCGGTGCTTGCCACGCCGGCCGTTGAATGGCGTCAGCAGCAGCCCGGCCAGATAGGCCCCGATACCCTGCATCAGGATGCTGGTGTGCCGCGACAAGACCCGCTGCATAGCGCGCGTCAGACCATGCCGCAGGCGGGTCACGACGATCTCGTTGCGTCCTTCCATGGCGGCGAACACCAGCAGATCGCGGCTCAACTGAGGACACTGGACAGGCTCGGGCCCCGGCGTGTGCGGTGGCAGCAGCGTGATCGTGACCGGCTGCATCGACCTGTAGATAACGCCGCCGAGGCCAGTGACCTCGCGAAAGAATTCGAAGTCTTCAAAGCCCAACAGATTGAGCCGCTCGTCGAAGGCGAGGCCAGCCCCGGTCTCGAGGTCGTAAATCCAGCGCCGCATTGCGACGTTGCCCGTGCCCGCCTTCGACATCCGCTCGCCCTCGGTCGAGGGCATCGAGATGCCCTCGATGCGGCCGACGACGACATCGGCCGCATAGCGCTTGATCGCGTTGATATGCTCGATGACGAGCCGCGGGGTGGCGATGCTGTCGTCGTCGATGAAGATACCGAGTTCGGCGGGGGATTGCAGTGCCAGCGACAGAGCCATGTTGCGCACGCTCGCATACCCGCGCTGCGGCTCGTGTCCGTACAGATGTTGCAGGCCGCTGGCCCTGGCGAGATCGTCGACCTGACCGTCGATCGCGATCTCGTTGTTGTCGGCAACGCAGATCGTCAGCCCCACGCCTTCGGGCATATCGACTTTGGCCAGCGAGGCCATGCACTGGGCCAGCTCGGCAGGCCGATCGCGTGTGCAGACCATCACGGCAACATGCCGGATGGGCCCCTGCCGCTCCCGCCGCGTGGGTACGCGCCGCTCGCCCAACGCTGTCTCCTCCCCACCGCCCACTCGAGCACCGCAAGATCGCACGGCGCAAACAGACTTAGTCATATATCGCCAAAGTCCAGCTTCGGCACGGCTAATGTCGAAGGCGATCCGGCGGCGTCCCCAGTTTGCGTGTGCCCTGTCGTCTGTGCCAGTGCGCCGCCTAACGGCCGCGGACACGGTGGCCGGCAACAGTACCAGGTGCCGTTGGGGGCCGATCATCAGAGATGGGGTTTCAGGTATCCTGGCACCGCCAGACCACGTCCGTCAGGGCTGGCGCGTTACGGTAGTGCGCGAACAACGACCATGGTGGCGGCGATCATCGCCAGGACAACGACCGCGATGATGATGGCCCGCCGGCTCTTGCGCAACAGCTTGCCTAGCTTGAATTGCCGACGGCTCGCCTGAAAATGCTCGATGACGGGAACGGGGCCGTCGCTGTCGAAAATCTTGGAGTAGGCGCGCGGCAGCGCCGTGAACGTCACGCCCTCCAGTTCGGGGAAGGCCATGTAGATCATGTCTTCGTCGAGCGTCAGCGGTCCGGACTTGTTGTCCTGACGGGCCCACGTTTCGGCAAAGCGCCGGCCGCCCGGCGTATTGCGGATGTAGAGGGTTCCCGCCGCGATGCTGAGGCTGCGCTTGCGGTCACGCATGACCGGCGCAAACAAAAGCGCGACGTCCGTCACGACGTCATCGAAAAACAGCGGCTGCTGGTGAAGAACAGCGTCCGCATCGACGTAAAGCACATCCTGGCCGGCGAAACGCGCGAGGCAATCGGCGACGAAGCCGGGTTTCAAGCGCGTCGTGGCTTCCCATGTGCTGCGTCGCTCGTAGCGGCGCAGGTGGTGGTTGATCCCCAGGGACTCGAGCGATGCCTTGAGACGGCTCACCTGCTCGACATAGTTCGGCGTGTAAAACGCACACACAACGTACCGCTGACCGCCATCGAGCCACGTGACTTCGGCTGGCAGTGCCTCCGGCATTTCCTGGGCCTGCATCGCCGTCACGGAGTCCAGCCTGTTGCGTGGGTAAGTCGTTGATATCATTCGCGCCAGTAGTCCTTGATCCAACCGGCTGGCCTGAACCGCCGCCGCGTCGGCCTGAAGCCCAAACCGGTGCCGACGCGCTTGCGCGCCTCATGCTCTCCGCGCTGCGCGCTGTCGGGCGTGATGGAGCCGTAGAATACCAAGATCTTTCCTGTGACAGGCTTACGAGGCGTCGAGAAGAACCGGACGATCCTGTTGCGCGGGAGGCACGCCAGTGGAAACGGTACACACCACTCGGGTGGCCAGAACGAGACCTCATCCACAGCTTTCGTCAGGAAGTTCTGCTCCTTCGACGCATACGTCCCGATGATCTGCTCGGGCGGCGTTGCATAGAACCGTGTCAGTACGTTCGCCTCCCTGCCGACGAAGTAGCGCACGACCGAGCTGTTCCCATAGCCCAGATGCGGGTCTTTCCATTCACGAATGATCAAGAACCGGCCAGGGTGCGTGAACAATTCGTCGATCGGACCGATGATGACGAGGTCCAAATCAAGGAACAGCGTCATGCCCGATAGTCCACCCAGACCTTCGGCCATCAGTCCGAGCTTTGGCCAGTACTTGCCAAGCCGCTTGTCGAACGTAACCTCGGGAAGCGGCTGGCACTCGACCTCCGCCCTGATGCCTGCGGGGTTATCGGTGAAGCAGACGAAGCGGACAGACCACGTCGTGTTGCGCGACACCATGCCGTATAGCCGGTCGACGAAGCTCGGACCGTAACGGTCGCCCCACTTCATGCATACGACGTTGACGCGGCGCGAAGCTTGCGCCTCGGCGAACTCATCTTGCCATGTTGCCGCGCTCATCAGACCTGCCGGCTTGCCTGAACCCTCGCCGCGATCCCCGTCCGGCGCGGCAACATGCGCTGGCGGCCCGTGCTCTTCAAGTATTTTCGCGCAGCCGTGCGTGCGGCCTTCCAGCACGACCACGGCCAGGCCTCCCGTCCGTTAGCCAATTGGTAAGCATAGCAATTGTTTACTCTGCGAGCGCGATGGCGAGGTCAGGGGACAGGTTCATGCAAGCTGTGAAAGACGTGCCGTTCGAGGACATCAGGCTGCGCGGCAGCATCCGACAAGCCGACGTCGCCCGGTTCAAGGCTGAAATCAACGGCAACGGCGGCCTGACCGCCGAAACAGCCGCACTGCTGGTCGCTCTCAACGCGAGCTGTCCCGTCCAGGACGCGTCCTGGCCCGACTTCTACAGCGACGCCATCACCGCGTTCGTGGTCCATCAGGCGTCACCTTCGGGTTATGTCACCCGTGGCAACGCCGACTGGCTCATGTCGGCGATGGCTTTTGACGGTCGCATCGCCCGGCGGTCCGATCTCGATCTCCTGATCACGATCCTGGAGGAGGCCCGCTGGGCCCCGCCGTCGCTCGTCGCATTTTGCCTCGCACAGGTGCACCGGGCCGTGCTCACAGGCGACGGCCCACTCAGAGCGATGGGCGACACCGCGCCTGGCATGATCACCGATGCCGACGTCGAACTTGTGCGCCGGATCATCTATGCCGGCGGTGGCGACGATGCCATCGCGGTGACCAGGGCGGAGGCCGAGGTGCTCTTCGCCATCAATGACATCCTCACCGATGAACCAACCAACGAGGCGTGGACGGAGTTGTTCGTCAAGGCCATTGCCAACCTGATGATGTCGGTGTCTGGCTACCGGGTGCCCACGCGCGAGGAAGCCCTCAGCAGCGAGGCTTGGCTCGAAGAGCGCGGCACGCTGTCCCCGCTGGAGATCGTCGAGACGATCACGAGGATCGGACTGACCGGCGTACTGCCGGCCTATATCCACCAGTCGCGGGAAGAGCGGGCGATCGCGCAGCTCGAGCGCCACCGGATCGCCCTTGTCACCGACGAGGAGATGGCCGGCGAAGACGATGCGCAATGGCTCGCCGAACGGTTCGGCACAAAGGGCAAGCTGACCGCCAACGAGTCAGCCCTCCTTGCGTTCCTCGCCAGCGAAGGGGTCGAGATGGACGCGCGCCTCGCCACCACCGTCGCCGGACTTCGATCGGCCGCCTGAGCCGTCATCCCGATTGCGGACGGGCCATGGGACGTGCGCCCTCGCTCTCACAATTCGGCGGACGACACGTTGAATGTATCGCAGGCCTGCATCTTGCCCTGCTTGAAACCGGTGGTGAACCAGCGGGTGCGCTGTTCCGCCGAACCATGGGTGAAGGCGTCGGGTACGACATAGCCCTGCTGGCGCTTCTGGATCATGTCGTCGCCGATCTGGCTGGCGGCGTTGAGACCTTCCTCGATGTCGCCTTGCTCCAGTCGGTTCTTCAACTGGTGATTGAGGTTGGCCCAAACCCCGGCAAGACAATCGGCCTGCAACTCCATGCGCACCTGGATTGCATTGGCCTCCCGCTCGCTGGCACGGCTTTTCAACTGCTGCACCCGCTCGGCGATCCCAAGCAGCGTCTGCACATGGTGGCCGACCTCATGGGCAATGACATAGGCCTGGGCGAAGTCGCCAGGGGCTTTGAACTGGCGTTTCAACTGCTCATAGAAGACGAGGTCGACGTAGATCTTCTGGTCGAGGGGGCAGTAAAACGGTCCCATCGCCGACTGGCCCACGCCGCAGGCGGTCGATGTCGAACCCGAAAACAGCACGAGCTTGGGCTCGCGATAATCCTTGTTGAAGCTCTCGAAGACGCGATTCCACACATCCTCGGTGTCGGCCAGCACCTTGGAAATGAAGACCCCCATCTCGTCGTTGGTCGGCACGCCGCCACCCGCCGACGGTTCACGGCCCCCGGGCAAGCCCGGAATGTCGAGGGGAGAGCGGCCCGACGTTCGCCCGGCCGGCTCACCGGACTGCGGCAACTGCGACACATCGGGGAACGCCCCGCGTCCACCGCCGGTCAGGATCTCGAGCGGGTTGATCCCGAACAACAGCATGATGACGCCGATGATCAGCAGGGACGTGAGGCTCATGCCGCCGCGGCCGCCGATCGGGATCTGGATGCCGCGCCCGCCACCCAATCCACCCGGCAGACGAAAGCCGCCGCGCTGGCCGCGCCTGTCCTCGACATTCGAGCTGCGGCGATCCTGATCATCGTAGCGCATGCGTTGCCACTCCACCTTGCATCAATCGCGCCGCACTCTCGCCGCGTCCGGCAGGTTGCCAGCGTTCGGCTGGTTGCCCTGACCCGGCGGCCCCGCCGCGCGGAGCCAAGGAGGGCTGTTTGCGGCTCATAGTGCATGCTGCCCGTGCGGTGACAAGTGGGATGCGCGGCACGCATCGGGCCGACGATCAGCCGCCCGCCTTCTTGGGCTCCCGCGGCTTTTTTTCCTCGCCAGGCTCCTCGACGGGGGCAGCCGCCGCCGTGCCCGGGAGCATGAGCACGGTCCCGCCCTCGGCAGTCGACTTGGATTTCGGATTGGCGCGCAACAGACCTTTGACCGTCCGCGAGACGATCACCTGCCCGTCATTGGCGTAAGCCTCGTGGTTTTTCTCGATGTCCTTCAACTCATAGCGATAGTTGACCATCAGGCCGTGGGCCTCGCGCAGGCCCTTCTCGGACAGATCCCCCTGCCAGTTGATGCTTTCAAGTCGCGCACCATTGCCCAGGTGGAACCGGGCAACAGGGTCGACGGGACGGTTGTCGGCCGAACGGGCCCGCATGAAATAAGCGGCCGCGAGGGGCAACAGCGTGGCCTTCAGCGCGTCACTCATGTCTGGCCGCTCGTGCCACTCGGGATTGCGCAAAGCCTTCAGTGCTTCACGATCGGCGGGCAGCAAAATGCTGTCGCTGTCGTCGGCCCGGACGCGGTCCAGCCAGCGGGCAAAGGTCGGCACCGGCGAGAGCGTGACAAAGGTTTTGAGGCTGGGCACCTCGCGGGCGAGCTCCTCGACGACCTGCTTGATCAGAAAGCTTCCGAAAGAAATGCCCTTCAGGCCCTCCTGGCAGTTGGAGATCGAATAGAAAACGGCTGTCGTCGGCAGTGTCGCGGGGGCTGTCTTGCGCTCTTCTGACAGGACCGGCTCGATGGCTTGCGGCATCCGGTCGGCCAGCGCCACCTCGACGAAAATCAGCGGCTCGTCGATCAGCGACGGATGGAAAAACGCGAAGCAGCGCCGATCGACCGGGTCGAGACGGCGGCGCAGGTCCTCCCAGCCGTCGATCTCGTGGACCGCTTCGTATTCGATGATCTTCTCCAGGATTGCCGCCGGCGTCTGCCAGTCGATGCGCCGCAGCACGAGAAACCCGCGGTTGAACCAGGACGCAAACAGGTGGCGCAGGTCGACGTCCACCGCCATCAACCCGGGGTCGTCATGCTGCATGCGCAGAAGATCGCGGCGCATGGCGACGATCTCGGCGGTGGCACCAGGTGCCAGGTTCAGCCGACGAAAAAACTCCTGCCGCGGGCTTTCGACCGCCCGCTGGAGCTTCAGCAGCATCGGCTCGCCGGGATCGGCGACGTAAGCCTCGGCTGCCTCCGCGACGCTGTCGGGGTCGGGCCGCAGGCGGGCGGCCAGATAGCGGAAGAAGGCGCGGCGCTCATCGGCAGCCAGCAGGCGGTAATGGTTGAGGATCTGGCGAGCGATGGCGACGCCGGACGCCTCGCCGCGACCGGAGACGAGCGCGTCGACCAGCACCTGCATGCCGCGCTCCGGCTCTTCTCCGAACAGCGCCTTCGGCAGCAATGCCCGCCCCTGCTCGGCGACGGTGTTGAGCAACTCCTGAAGGAATGAAACATTCATCGTCGAGGTCTCCAGACAGGTCTTTTCCTGGGATGGTACGCAGATTAACTCTCTGGTAACGCATTTGCTCCCACACTGCGTTTCCGGCCAGGTCCCCATGGCGTCCAGCCGTTCATCGCGTCGCAGCGCTCGTCTGGTGTGCCTGTCATGAGCCCCCCATCTTCCGGCCGCACCACATCCTCGTTGCAACCGGTCAAGAACGACACCGGCCGGCTGGCCTATTGCGGACCGTACATCCTGTCGGCGCTGACGGGCTATCCGATCAGTCGCGTCGAGGAGGAGGTCAATCGCTACCGATGCGTCCCCCCCGACACCAAGATCGTTGGAACCGATGCCCTCGACGTTGCGGCCGCAGCCTACGCGCTCGGCTACGAGATGACGCTGGCTGCTGAATTCTGGTCTCTCGAGAAAAAGGCCCGGCCCACCCTTTGGCAATGGATGCAGAAGCCGCGCAACGCCTGGCGGCACTACTTGTTGGCCATTCATCGCGGCAAGGAAGGCCACTGGATCCTCGTCAAGGGCGTCAAGATCTGCGACACCTACACAGGCGGCCAATGGACGTTCGTCGTCGATGGCCCGCACCGTGGCTGCAAGATCATGGCAATCTACGAGATAAAATCGCGGCACGGCTGAGGCCCACACGGAACACGCGGTACGTGTGTCCACCATCACGCCCGCGTCACAGAGCTGTGTGTTGCCTGGCGTCATCGGCCTCGCATAGCTCGACGCACCGCCAACCCACCGACGTCGGAGTGTCCTGTCCTCATGATCATCGAAGCCGTGCGCGCCTACTATGGCCAAGTCCTGGCGTCATCGGCCGACCTCAAGACGTCCGCCTGCTGTACGCCCGGCGACATGCCGGATTTTCTGCGGAAGGCGCTGGTCAATGTGCACGACGAGGTGAAGGCCAAGTACTACGGTTGCGGATTGGTCCTGCCGGAAGCGCTGGAGGGTGCCCGCATTCTCGACCTCGGCTGCGGGGCCGGTCGCGACGTCTATGTCCTGGCGCAACTCGTCGGTGAGCGCGGCCACGTGACGGGCGTCGACATGACGCCCGAGCAGATCGGTACGGCGCGGGCGCATCTGGAGTGGCACCGCAACCGGTTCGGCTACGCGACCGGCAACGTCGCCTTCGTGGATGGCTATATCGAGAGCCTCGATCAACTCGGCCTGGAGCCGGCCAGCTTCGATATCGTCGTGTCCAACTGCGTGATCAATCTGTCGCCTGACAAAGCGGCCGTCCTGCGCGGGGCCCGCTCGCTGCTGAAGCCGGGCGGCGAACTTTACTTCGCCGACGTCTATGCGGACCGGCGCCTGCCGGATGCGGTCAAGACCGATCCCGTCCTGCTGGGCGAGTGCCTCGGCGGGGCACTCTACTGGAACGACTTTCTGGCGCTCGCCAAGGCGGCCGGTTTTGGCGATCCGCGGCTCGTTACCTCACGCCCGCTCGCCGTGGAGGATGCTGGCCTGCGTCAGAAGCTCGGGGAAGCCCGCTTCTACTCGGCGACTTACCGCCTGTTCAACATCGCTACACTCGAGCCTGCCTGCGAGGACTACGGCCAGGCGGTCATCTACAAGGGCGGCATTCCCAGCCACGAGTCGGCCTTCTCCCTCGATGGCCACCACTACATCGAGAAGGGTCGCATCTTCCCGGTGTGTGGCAATACCTGGCACATGCTGGCGCAGTCGCGCTTTCAGCCCTATTTCGAGTTCATCGGCCATTTCTCGACGCACTTCGGCATCTTCCCCGGGTGCGGCACGAACAATCCGTTGTCGGGGGATGCCACGCGGCCGGAGGGTGCACGCGGGACCAGCATGGCCGGCTGCTGCTGAAGCCTCTCGGCAGACACCGGGGTGGGCGAGTGTCATGGCCGGCCGCTCCGTAGGCCCCGACTGAACTGTGGTGGCGGTGTCGCCAGCCCGTTCGACCCTGCCCAGACATGCGAAAAGGCGGGATGCTCTTGAAGCATCACCGCCCTTTCTCCCCCATAACGATTGGGACTGTCGTGCGTCCGCCGGTACCGGCCCGCCGGGCCTATTTCAAAGGTGCCGCCGGTGCGCCCCAGCGATAGACGAGACCGCCTGTGACCTCGAACTGATACATCTCGATCTCGACGCTGCTGCGGCCACCGAACGCCTGCACCAGCGGATCGACGCCTTCGATCGACTGGTTGGGGGCGTACATGCCCGCCAGTTCGACGGAGTAGTTCTGGTCGATGTCGTACTTCAAGCCGCCGGTGATGTGATGGGTCGGTGTCGCTGGAGCCAGCGTGTTGAAAAAGACATCGCTTTCTTCGATCGGGCCCTGCGTCCAGGAATAGCCGGCGCGCAGCGTCAAGGCCTCGGTTGCCCGATACTCGGCACCGACCTTGATCACGTCGATATCCTTCCAGCCGAACCCGGGACCGTTCTCGCCACCCAGGCAGTTCGGATTGGCACCAAACCGTGTGCCACCCTGCCCAAAGCACGTGAGTAGCCCGGATTGGGGATTGGCAATCGAATCGACCGACCCATACCAGATGTGCTTGTAGTCCACCATCAGCGTGAGCTGGCGCGTGACATCGACGGCGATGCCGGCCTGAATGCTGGCGGGAATATCGAAATCGCCGTTTTCGGCGAACAGACCCTTGTACTCGCTGAACGGTTCGGTCCAGAGCCGCGTGTTGCCCGCGACGCCGAGCCGGACGGTGGACATCGGTGCCCATTCCACGCCGTAGCGCACACCTCCGCCCCAGGCCGAGTTATTGCCGTTGCCCGAGGCAGCGCCCGTATTGGACAGCCCGGCGAACAAATCCAGGCCCTCGACTTCGATCTTCTGCTGCACGAGGATCGGCGCCACGCCGACCGAAAGCCCCGGCATGATTTCCTTGGCGAACGCGACAGAGATCAGCATCTGCTGCAAGTTGACCCCGAACTCTCCGTCACAAAGGGGACCCGTTCCCGTCGGCGGATTGAGACCGAAGAACGGAAGGGCTGGATTGCCGCACTTCGCGTTCGCACCATCCTTGTAATCCGTATTGAGGCCGCCGTTGCCATAGACCGTGAGGCCGACGACGTCGAACAGCGGGTTCGCGTAAGCGCGGGTCGAGTAAGCGAGATTGGGGATTGCGAAGTAATCCGTGCCGCTCTCGGTCTCGCCTTCGGGGAACAACAAGGAGCCTGTTGCTTCGAACGAGCGGCGCGGACTGAAGACCGAAACAGCGATGTTGAGCTGATCTTCCGCATGGATGAGGCCGGCCGGATTGAGCGAGGCCGAGGTGGCGTCTTTGCCATCGGCGACACCGGCACCGGCGAGCGCCTTCTGCCGGGCACCATAGCCGTTCTGGAAGTAGCCGTCGGTTGCAGCAGCGGGCAGCGTCCCGGCGGCGATCGCGGCGGCGGTGACGGCTGCAATTGACAGACCTGCCGATTTCATAGAACCCCCTGTCGTCTCGTTGGCTCGACGTTGACCTCACGAACCAATGGCTGGTGCAAGCCGTCGTGCTGCCGGTGAACATGAAGACATTCGTGACCTGCAATATGAGGCGCAGCACGCGCGATATATTGCAACCTCGCGAACGGTCGGCAGGGGCCGATGTGACTATTCTGTGTTCGGAGTGCCACAATATCGTGCAGTCGCCCAAAAGGCGTAAGTTCGCCTAATGATGATTTTTAATGTATAGTTTATGGCCGACGTTGACCTGGCGCATCGACATGCGCCAGGGCTCTGCAACGG
The DNA here is from genome assembly GCA_033765285.1 of Hyphomicrobiaceae bacterium. Classification (GTDB taxonomy): domain Bacteria; phylum Pseudomonadota; class Alphaproteobacteria; order Rhizobiales; family Hyphomicrobiaceae; genus Filomicrobium. The sequence goes on from JANRIE010000045.1 coordinate 324,464, forward strand.
GGGTGGGCTGCCCGCCGTCAAATGTAGAGGTTGATATCCGACTTCAGGGCATTTTCCATGTAGGTCGCGGCCCCGGCGAACTTGACGCCCGGAATGATATCGGACTGCTTGTACTCGAACAGGTCGAGGGTCATCTGGCAGGCGATCATCTCGATCTCGGATTCGATCGCGGCTTCGCGCAACTGCGGGATGGAGGCGACGCCCTTCTTTGCGATCAGGTTCTTCATCATCATCGTGGAGGCGGCATTCACGCCAGGCAGCATCGCCACGATGTTGGGCATTTTGACGTGCATGCCCATCATGGGCATCGCCATGTCGGGCTTGCCGAGTGGCGAGATTTCCAGATCGAGATCTTTCTTCAGCAGGGCCAGCCCGTAGAACGTGAAGAACATCGACACCTGAACACCCATCGCCGCTGCTGTCGTGGCCAGGATGAACGGAGGATACGCCCAGTCGAGCGTGCCCTTGGTGACGATCAGCGACATTCTCTTCGCGTTTGTATCCGACATGCTTGTCCTCCCCTTGCTCGTTTCTTTGCGGCGTCATCGCCGGGTTCGCGACGGCTGCACCGTACGCTGGCCATCGGGCGATCGACCGAGGGACTGCAACCGCATCCCTGCCAGCCTGGGGAAAGGATATCAGCAAATTCGAATTCTTGAAAATAGCCAGTTTTTGCGCGTTACGGCGTCCCGCCGGGCGACAGTCTCCCGATTGCGCGGCCACAGCGGCCGGCACCATCGCTGCCAGCCGCCGTATCTATGAAAATTCAGTCCTTGGCGCGCTCGACGTACTCGCCGGTGGCCGTCATGACGATGACGCGCGTTCCCGTGCCGATGTGGGGTGGCACCATGATGCGGGCACCGTTGGACAGGATCGCCGGCTTGTAGGAGGAGGATGCGGTCTGGCCCTTGACCACCGGATCGGCCTCGACGATCTCCAGCGTGACGCGCTGGGGCAGATCAATGGCGATGGCCGTGCCGTCGTAAAGGGAGAGCTTGCAGGCCATTCCCTCCTGCAGCCAGGTCGCGTAATCGCCGACGACATCGTTGGAGACCATGATCTGGTCGAACGTCTCGGGATGCATGAACGTGAACCCGGAGTCGTCCTGGAACAGATAATTGTAGTCGACCTCCTCGACGAAGGCGCGCTCGACCTGATCGGTGGTGCGGTAGCGCTCGACGATCTTCACGCCGTCGGCGATCCGGCGCATCTCCAGATGCGTGACCGGCGTGCCTTTGCCCGGATGGATGTTCTCAGCACTCATGACGACGGCGAGTTTGCCGTCGACGTCGAGCACATTGCCTTTGCGCACCGAGCTTGCGATGATCTTGACCACGGATGCCTTCTCCAATAACGGGGCGAGGCATGCCGGGCCCGTCTCGCGCCGGCACCGCCCTTCGACCTCTCGTCCAATCCCTTTCGGATGGCGCGTTCTAGCCTTTTGCGGCCGTTTGGCCAAGTGGCGAGGCACTCGCGGGGCCTTGCACATCGCAAATTCGACGCGCAAGCCCACTGGAGCCCACCTGTTGAGCCCTTCTTCGCCTTGGTGGAGACCAGACCGCCACGCCGACCGCCGACCATTCCTGATGGCGCGTATGCGCATCCAGCGCGCCATTCGCCAGGCGCTCTGCGCAGACAACTTCATCGAAGTCGAGACGGATTGCCTGCAACCATCGCCGGGCAACGAAACCCATCTCCACGCGTTCGCGACCGAATGGATCGGGCCCGACTTGGCGCGTCACGCGTTGTACCTGCCAACCAGCCCCGAGTTGGCCATGAAGAAGCTCATCGCCGCAGGGGAGCCGCGCATATTCCAGTTCGCACCCAGCTTCCGCAACCGCGAGCGCGGGCCGCTACACGCGCCGCAATTCACCATGCTCGAATGGTACCGGGCGGGGCTCGAGGGATTTCCGCAGGCCGGCGCGGACGAGGAACCGGAGAAGACCGGTGACGAGGCCGACTTCGAGGTGATGATCGGCGATGCCCTATCACTGATCACGACGGCGGCCGAGGCAGCGGGCACCCAGACACTTCGCTATCGTGACCGTGAGGCCGCAGTCGACCGCGTGCGGCTGATGCGCGTCGACGTGGCGCTGGCCAGTATCCTTTCCCTCGACATCGAGACGGTGCAGGCAGCCATCCGGCGTGGCAACGACGCTGCCATGCGCGACATTTCCCGCGCCGCCGGCTTGCGGGTCGGGGCAGACGACACCTGGTCGAGCTTGTTCAGCAAGCTCGTCACGGTGCTGGAGCCAAACCTCTGCAATGGTGAGATCGTCGTCCTAACGCATTATCCAGTTTCGCAATCGGCGTTCGCCTGTGCCGATCCGCTGCATCCCAGGCTCGCCCTGCGCTTCGAGGTCTATGCCTGTGGCGTGGAACTGGCGAACGGTTGTTGCGAGCTCGTCAGCGGGCGCGAGCAACGCGTGCGCCTCGACGCGCAGATGGCCGAGCGGCGCACGGTGTACGGCGAGGCTTATCCCATCGACGACGACTTTATTGCTGCCGTCGGCAGCATGCCAAATGCCGCCGGCTGCGCCATCGGGTTCGACCGTCTCGTCATGCTGGCGACGGGAGCCTCCCACATCGACCACGTGCGCTGGACACCACAACCCGCATGAGCCCCGAGACCGCCATACCGATCGACGGACCGGCCGAGCCGGTGACCACCACGCTGCGAAGTCTCGCGGATCTGGTCGAGGCCGGCCTGATCCCGACGCAGGCCAGGGCCGAGCTGGAGCCGGTCGCAGCCCGCTATGCCGTGGGCGTCAGTCCGGGCATCGCCGCCCTGATCGACCGTGATGTCTCCGATGATCCGATCGCCCGGCAATTCCTGCCGTCGGTGCACGAATTGAACCGTCACCCCGCCGAACGCGACGACCCCATCGGCGATCAGGACAAGTCGCCCGTGCACGGCATCGTGCACCGCTATCCCGATCGGGTGCTGCTGAAGGCCGTGGGTGTCTGCCCGGTATACTGCCGGTTCTGCTTCCGGCGCGAGATGGTCGGGCCTGGCACCGGCCAGACCCTCGACGAAGCGCAACTTGCCGCCGCTGTGGCGTATATCGCCGGGCACCCGCAGATCTGGGAAGTCATCGTCACGGGAGGCGACCCGCTGATCCTCTCGCCACGCCGCATCGCGGAACTGGCAACGCGGCTCGCGCGGATCGACCACGTCAAGGTCATTCGCTGGCACACCCGCGTGCCCGTCGTCACGCCGCAGACGGTCACGGGCGAACTGTGCGCTGCGCTGGCCTCGGCCCGGCAGACGGTCTACGTGGCCGTGCATGCCAATCATCCACGCGAGTTGACGCCTGACGCACGGACAGCCGTCGCCCGGCTCATCGACGCTGGCGTCGCGCTGGTCAGCCAGACGGTCCTGCTCAAAGGTGTCAACGATGATCCCGACACCCTGGATGCCCTGATGCGCGGGTTCGTCGAACTCAGGATCAAGCCCTACTACCTGCACCACCCGGACCTTGCGCCGGGCACAGAGCATTTCCGCGTGCCGCTGGCGCGTGGGCAGGCCATCGTCGCCGCGCTGAGGCAGCGGCTGTCGGGGCTTGCCATGCCGACCTACGTGCTGGACATCCCCGGTGCCTTCGGCAAAGTGCCTGTCGGCGCCGCGCGCATCGAGGGGCCGGAACCTGACGGGTCATTCACCCTCGAAGACGCAGCCGGCCGCCTGCACCGGTATCTCGACGCCTGCTGACGCGCCGCAGCGGACCGTCCCTCACGCCTCCAGCCTATTCGGGATACTGCCATGGAACGCAACGCCAGCCGCTCGCAAGTGCGCGAGTTCATGCTCATCGTCGGACCCGCGGTGATCCTGGTCGCGGCCGCCTTCTGGCTCGCGTTCCAGTTCGTCGAGCCGGCCCCGCCAAAAACAGTGAAGCTGTCGGCGGGCAATGCGGCGGGTGCCTACTATGCATTCGCCGAGCGCTACCGGACCATCCTCGCCCGCTCGGGGATCACGCTGGAGATCGCGAGTTCGGCGGGATCGGTCGAGAACCTCGCCCGTCTCGACGATGCGTCATCCGGCTTCAAGATTGCCCTGCTGCAGGGCGGGATCGCCGACCAGCGCAGCGCCCCGGGCCTGGTCTCCCTCGGTCGCGTTTTCCTCGAGCCGATGTGGGTGTTTTACCGCGGCGACCCGATCGACCGCCTGGCACGGTTGGCCGGCAAGCGGATCGCGGTCGGCATGCCCGGCAGCGGCACCCGCGTGCTGGCTGAAACGCTGCTCAAGCTCAACAGCATCGACGCGAGCAACGCGACGCTGGTCGCGAAGGGCGGCAAGGTGGCCGCCGATGCCCTCGTGGCGGGTGAGGTCGACGCTGTGTTTCTTGCGCTGGCCGCGCAGTCGCCGCTGGTCGACACGCTGATGCGGGCGGAGGGGGTGCGGCTGCTGAGCTTCGCCCAGGCAGAGGCCTACAGCCGGCTGCTGCCCTACCTGCTGCCGGTCACGCTGCCGGCTGGCATCGTCGATCTGGTCGGCGGGCTGCCGCCCGAGGACGTGACCCTGCTGGCGGCAAAAGCCGCCCTCGTCGCCCGTGACGACACCCATCCCGCCATCCTCGAGTTGATGGCGGCCGCGGCGCGCGAGGTGCACGGCGGCGGGGGCATGTTCCAGCGCGCCGAAGAATTCCCCAAGGCGCACGATCCTGAGTTCCCCGTGGCCGACGAGGCCTAGCGCTACTATGAGCGCGGCCCTGGCATTTTGCAGCGCTACCTGCCGTTCTGGCTGGCCAACTTCGTCGAGCGCACGTTCGTGATGATCGTGCCGATCGCCACGATCCTGATCCCACTCTTTCGCATCCTGCCCTGGCTCTACGACTGGCGCATTCGCCGCCGCATCCTCTACTGGTATGCGAAATTGAAGGAGGTCGAGCAGAAGCTGGCGACTGCGGCGGGGCAGCCGGCCGGCGAGGACCTGGTGGCCGCCATTGGTCGCATCGAGGAGGCGGTCAGCACGATCCCGGTGCCGCTGCACTATTCCGACAAGCTGTTCGAACTGAGGGGTGCCGTCGACCTCGTACGCCAGCGGATCGTGGCGCGCGCCTGAACGATTGGACTTTTGCCACCGCGCGCGCCGGTTTACCTCGGCCACGTCTCTCGCTAGAAAGCGAGGTCCGATCTTTCTCCCCCAGCTCACGCCCCCCATACCGACGAGGCAAACTGCGGCCATGTTCAAGAAGATCCTCATTGCCAACCGCGGCGAAATCGCCTGCCGGGTCATCAAGACCGCCCGCCGCATGGGGATCACCACGGTCGCCGTCTATTCCGACGCCGACCAGCACGCCCTGCATGTGGAGATGGCCGATGAAGCCATCCATATCGGACCGGCGGTGGCTGCCCAGTCCTATCTCGTCATCGACAAGATCATCGCAGCCTGCAAGCAATCCGGGGCAGAGGCCGTGCATCCCGGCTACGGGTTCCTGTCCGAACGCGAGGCGTTCGCCAAGGCACTGGCCGCCAACGGAATCGTGTTCATCGGCCCCAATCCCGGCGCGATCGCCGCCATGGGCGACAAGATCGAAAGCAAGAAGGCCGCCGCAAAGGCCAACGTCTCGACGGTGCCGGGCTATCTCGGCGAAATCGGCGACGCCAAGGAAGCAGTCAAGATCGCCGCCGAGATCGGCTATCCGGTCATGATCAAGGCGTCGGCCGGCGGTGGCGGCAAGGGCATGCGGATCGCCTGGAATGCCAAAGAGTGCGCGGAGGGCTTCGAACTCGCCCGCTCCGAGGCCCGCTCTTCGTTCGGCGATGACCGCTGCTTCATCGAGAAGTTCATCGTCAATCCGCGCCACATCGAAATCCAGGTGCTGGGCGACAAGCATGGCAACGTCATTTATCTGGGCGAGCGCGAATGCTCGATCCAGCGCCGCAACCAGAAAGTGATCGAGGAAGCCCCCTCGCCGCTGCTCGACGCCGCGACCCGCAAGGCCATGGGCGAGCAGGCCGTTGCCCTCGCCCGCGCGGTCGCCTACGATTCTGCCGGTACCGTGGAATTCGTCGCCGGCCAGGACCGAAGCTTCTTTTTTCTCGAGATGAACACGCGCCTTCAGGTCGAGCACCCGGTCACCGAAATGATCACGGGCGTCGACCTCGTCGAGCAGATGATCCGCGTCGCGGCCGGCGAGAAGCTCGCGCTCAAGCAGGCCGACGTGAAGCTGAACGGCTGGGCCGTGGAAAGCCGCATCTACGCCGAGGATCCGTTCCGCAGCTTCCTGCCGTCGATCGGTCGCCTCGTGAAGTACCGGCCGCCGCGCGAAGGCTCCGCCGACGGACTGACCGTCCGCAACGATACCGGCGTCTACGAGGGGGGCGAGATCTCGATGTACTACGATCCGATGATCGCCAAGCTCGTCACGCACGCGCCGACGCGGCTGGAAGCCATCGAGCTTCAGGCCGAAGCGCTGGATGCGTTCTACATCGACGGCATCCAGCACAACATTCCTTTCCTGACAGCGCTGATGCAGCACCCGCGCTGGCGCTCGGGCAACCTGTCGACCGGGTTCATAGCGGAAGAATATCCAGACGGCTTCAAGCCGACCGCCGCAGAAGGCGAAGCGCTCAAAGTACTCGCCGCCGTCGCGGCCGCCATCGACCATACGAACAATGCGCGCCGTCGGCAGATTACGCACCAAATGGACGGCACCCCCGTCAAGTTCGCGCATGCCCGGGTCGTCATGCTCGGCGGTGTCAGCCAGGCCGTGGTTGTGGAGGGCCCCTTGTCCGGCCCGGTCACCGTGCGACTGGTCGATCCCGATGGAACCGAGACCGATGTCTTCGATCTTGCCTCGACGTGGTGGCCCGGCGATCCGATCTGGTCGGGGAAGGTGCGTGATCGGGACGTCTGCGTGCAGGTGCGCCCCATCATGAACGGGTATGACCTCGCCTACCGAGGCGTGCGCGTTCCCGCCAGGGTGTTCACGCAGCGCGAGGCGGCGCTCGCGGCATTGATGCCGGAGAAAGTGGCCGCCGACACCTCGCGCCTGTTACTCTGCCCGATGCCGGGCCTGGTGAAAGCGATCAACGTCGTGGTGGGCGACGAGGTCAAGGCCGGGGACCCGCTCGCCGTCGTGGAAGCGATGAAAATGGAGAACGTGCTGCGCGCCGAGCGCGACGCAAAGGTCGTCAAACTCAACGCCAAACCCGGCGACAGCCTCGCCGTCGATGAAATCATCATGGAATTCAGTTGACGTCGGACGTGCAGGACCCCGTCATACACCCGTGGGCGTCTCGGGAGCTGACGGTGCCTCATCGCCGCGTGACGCAGCGCGCCGGCCAAATCCGCGCACCATCTCTTTCATGCGCCGGACGGTGTCGAACGCACCGTCCACCATCCCCATGGTCCGCTCGCCACTTCTGAGACGGCGGTCGAGAACGGCCATCGTGCGCGCCAGTCCCGGGTCCTCGTCGTCGAGAAACGTGCGCAGCACGGAGACGTATACCGAGGCAAGCCCGGCGACGCGCACTGCGCCGTCCGGTCCGTCGGCGCGAATTCCGGCGGCTTCCAGCATCCAGGCCTGCGAGGCCAGCGCCGGCCGCATCAGGGAAAGATCGGCCGCCTGATCGGCCATGATCGAGCGTAGCGCCGCCCGGTAAGGGGCCAGAGCATCGAAGCGCGACATGATGACCTCGAACAACTGGTCACGCTTACTCTGACCGGACTGGGGAACGACCGCCTTTTTCAGAACCTCATCGTCGATGCGGCGCATGAACGCCACGATGATGTCGGCCTTGCTGGCGAATGATTTGCGCACCTCGGCGAGGTCCGTTCCGGCCGCTTCGGCGATGTCGCGCACGCCGACCTCTCGCCACGGCCGCTCGGCAGCCAGCCGCAGAGCGGCGGCGATGATGCGGCCTTCGAGGGTATCGAGTTCGATCATGGCGGGCGTCTCCCGTTGTCTGCGCAGGCCTCACCCTTACACGTAGGCGCGCGACCGGCGGATTGCCAGCGCGCCCCGTGATTTCAGGTCTCGTGTAGCCAGATCGGGCTCAGGTCTTCTCGCGATCGTAGTAATCGACCGTCGACTCGGCGCGGAACATTTTGCGCATCCCATCCCCGCTCGCCGACAGGACCGACACCTTGCCGGAGTCGGGGTATTCGCAGACCTCGATGCCGACGAGCGTCGACACCGCCAGGTAGGTCAGGTCGGCCGTGCCTGTATTGATGATCTGATGGGCCACCTCGGGGCCGCCCGTTGGGCAGGCAACGACGTCGTGCTTGCGGAGGGGGTAGCGGTGCCGGCCAAACCTCAACTCACCTTCGCCGTCGAGGATGAGAAACATCTCCTCCTCGCCGTGGTGCACGTGGAAAGGGCATTGCGCCTTGCCCGGTGGCAGCACCGTCAGATTGTAGCCGAGCTGGCGCGCGCCGATCTTCGCGCTGAACAGCGCGCGCTTGGATGTGTAGAAGCCGTTGTCTTCCACATCGTCGAAGTCGACGATCTCATCCAAGTTGACGACAGGTTTCATGGTCTTGGACCTCCTGGTTTTCGCGCGCCTCCCCCGGATTTTTGCGTCCATCGGCCGCGTCTCACTCGGCTGGCTGCGCCTTTGCGTCATGGACACGGCCAACAAGCCGCGTGCACACGTTCATCGCCACCAGCGCACCGGCGATTTGCGCCGCGATGAACGCGGGCGCGTCCAGCGGCGCGATGCCGGCAAAGGTATCGCTGAACGACCGTGCAATGGTGACGGCTGGGTTTGCGAACGAGGTCGAGGCGGTGAACCAGTAGGCCGCCGTGATGTAGAGCCCGACCGCCGTGGGGATCGCCTCGGGGCGGGCGCGCAGCGTCAGCAGGATCGTCGTCACCAGTCCAAATGTGGCGACCGCCTCCGAAAACCATTGCGCCGGGCCCGTGCGGACCTTCTGCGACACCTGCAGCAGGCTCTCCTCGAACATCAGATGCGCGGCGAAGACGCCGATCAGCCCGCCGATCACCTGTGCTGCAAGAAACCCTGCAGCCTCGCCGGGTTCGATCTCCCGGCGCAGCGCGAAGACCATCGTGACGGCCGGATTGAAGTGGGCCCCCGAGATGGGCCCCAGCATGGTGATCAGCACATACAGGATCGCCCCCGTCGGCAGCGTATTGCCGAGCAAAGCAATGGCGATGTTCCCGCCCGCCAGCCGCTCGGCCATGATGCCGGAGCCGACGACTGTCGCCAGAAGCAGCGCGGTGCCCAACGTCTCGGACAGGAGACGCTGGGAGGGAGAGGCGGCAATCGCCATGGGTCAAGCTCCCGTGCGGTAGGGGGCCGAAAGCCCCGCGCGAATGTCGGTCGACAGCACCGGTATCTTACCCCGAAACTCTTCGACCGTCTGACAGCCTCGCGCAGTTGTGACGAACCGGCCGATCTCCACCGTGAGACGGCGATAGGCTTCCGCGAAGGCCTGCCGTTGCGCCGCCTCGCCGCCTGCCACGCGCGAAGGGTCCGGCATCCCCCAGTGGTCGCTGGCGGGATGGCCCGGCCACACCGGACACGTCTCGGCGGCGGCGTCATCACACAGCGTGAACATGAAATCGAGCGTCGGCGCACCAGGGGCGGCAAACACGTCCCATGACTTGGAGGCGAGCCCCGAGACGTCGTGGCCATTTTCCCTGAGCGTTTGCAGCGCCAAGGGATTGACCGTGCCGCGCGGCGTCGATCCGGCGCTGTAGGCTTCGAACACCCCGGCCCCGAGTTTGGCCAGAATGGCCTCCGACAGCACCGAGCGGGCCGAATTGTGCGTGCACAAAAACAGCACGCGGATGGGTTTGTCGATCATCGTTTCCCCCGTGATTTCAAGACTGCCGGCCGTGGGGCCGGGCCGCACGACGCGGCGTCCAGAACTTTCGCAAGCCCGCCACAGATCTCGGGATGGCCGTTGCAGCAATCCTGCGTGAGGAAATCGAGCAACTGGCGCATGCCTTCGATATCGGCGCTGTAGCGAATGAAGCGGCCGTCGCGCCACGAGCGGACGAGACCGGCGCGGTCGAGCTCCTTCAAATGGAAGGAGAGTGCGGTCGCCCCGATGCCCAGCGCGCGCGCGATGTCCCCCGCCGCCTCGCCCGAAGGTCCGGCCTGCACGAGCCTGCGGAACACCGCGAGGCGATGGGTGTGCGCGAGCGCGGCGAGTGCCGCAGTGGCAGCTTCATGCTCCATGAATTCAATATTTCAACAATTGTTGGATTGAGTCAACGACCTGCAAACTGTCGCCAATCCGGGGGCCAATACTCAGCTCTGGAATCTCAGGACGGGAGTTCAAGGCAGGCTTTGGAAAGCACCCCTCAATTCGCAAACCGGAAGTGCATGACGTCGCCGTCGAGGACGACGTACTCCTTGCCTTCGAGCCGCATCTTGCCAGCTTCCTTGCAGCCGACTTCGCCGTTCAGCGCCACATAGTCGGCGTAGGCGATCGTCTCGGCGCGGATGAAGCCCTTCTCGAAGTCGGTGTGGATGACGCCGGCCGCCTGTGGGGCCTTGGTGCCCGACGTGATCGTCCAGGCGCGCGCCTCCTTTGGGCCCACAGTGAAATAGGTGCGCAGGTCCAAGAGCTTGTAGCCAGCGCGAATGAGGCGATTGAGCCCCGGCTCCTCGAGTCCCAGGTCGGCGAGGAAAGCTGCGCGCTCATCGGCGTCTAGGCCCGAGAGTTCGCTCTCGATCTTGGCGGAGATCACGACGCACTGTGCGCCCTCGCTTGCGGCCCTGGCGAACACTTTGGCGGAGAAGGCATTGCCGTCCTTGGCCGAGGCTTCGTCGACGTTGCAGACGTAGAGGACGGGCTTCGAGGTCAGCAGTTGCAGCATCTCGAAGGCCCGGCGCTCGTCGCCCTCGTCGACTTGCGTAAGGCGCGCAGGCCGGCCGTCGCGCAGGTGGACCAGCGCCTTGTCGATGACCGAGAGCGTGGTCTTGGCGTCCTTGTCGCCGCCCTTCGCCTTCTTTTCGATGGCCGTGCGGCGCTTCTCCAGGCTGTCGAGGTCGGCCAGCATGAGTTCGGTCTCGACCGTCTCGGCATCCGAAAGCGGGTCGATACGGCCCTCGACGTGCGTGATGTCGCCGTCCTCGAAGCAGCGCAGCACGTAGGCGATGGCATCGACCTCGCGAATGTGGCTGAGGAACTGGTTGCCGAGGCCCTCGCCCTTGGAAGCGCCCCGCACGAGGCCGGCGATATCGACGAAGGTGAGACGGGTCGGAATGATCTGCTTGGAGGCGGCGATGGCGGCCAGTTTGTCGAGGCGCTCATCGGGGACGCCGACCTCGCCGACGTTGGGCTCGATCGTGCAGAACGGATAGTTCGCTGCCTCGGCCGCCGCCGTCTGGGTCAACGCATTGAAGAGGGTCGACTTGCCGACGTTGGGCAGGCCGACGATGCCGCACTTGAAGCCCATGATGCGCTGTCCGTTTCCGTTGACTTGGGTCCGTCTCGTCGCCGAGGGCTACACTGAGCCGGAAGGCGTGGCAATCCCGGCAGGCCGCTGCCTGGCCAAGGGGGGATCAATCTCCTTCGGACTTATCCTCCCGCGCCTTCATCCACCTGGCGAGGTTCTCGGCAATGGCCGACTGGCGCTTGGCCGAGCGGTTGCCAGAGGGGTGGCCGCCGGAGGGCCGGGATGGGCGTGGCACCTCCGTTGAGGGCTTTTCGATCCTGGCAGGCTTGTCAGGCTCGGCACCAATCTCGTGGCCCACGGCCGACAGAAACCGGGCTTCGTCGCCCTTGACCATCAGGCCGGCATGTTTGGCGATGGCTGCGAGCAGAGGGTCGAGCCAGCCCTCGACCTCCGCCTTGGCGAAGTCGTGCAGCACATAGCCGGCGACGAGGTCCTTCACGCCGGGATGGCCGACGCCGATGCGGACACGGCGGTAGTCGTTGCCGACGTGTTGCGTGATCGAGCGCAGGCCGTTGTGACCAGCGTTGCCGCCGCCGGTCTTGACCTTCAGCTTGCCGGGCGCAAGGTCGATCTCGTCATAGAGGACGATGATGTCGGCAAGCGGGATCTTGAGGAATCGCGCTGCCTCGCCCACGGCCCGGCCGCTTTCGTTCATGTAGGTCTCGGGCTTCAGCAGCACCACGCGTTCGCCGGCGATCTCTCCCTCGCTCGTAACGCCCTGGAAGCGGCGGCGAAAAGCAGGACAGCGATAGGTATCCGCGATGCGGTCGAGGGCCATGAAGCCGACGTTGTGGCGGTTCTTCTCGTACTTGCCGCCAGGATTGCCGAGGCCAACGAGCAGTTTCATCACAGTCGTCCAGATCAGAGGAAAAGAGAGGAGCCCGGCCAGAGCCTGCGCCGGACCCCTCTCGTCTCGTCACTTCTTCTTGGCCGGGGCCTTGGCAGCAGGGGCTGCGGCCTTGGCGGCCGGCGCACCGGCCTTGGCCGCCGGCGCGCCCTTGGCAGCAGGGGCACCCTTGGCAGCCGGCGCGGCGGCAGCCGTCGCTGCCGCTGCACCCTCGGCCGGTTCCTCGTCCTTCACGCGGCCTGCGACCGTCGCAATGGTGAAATCGCGGTTGGTGATCGTCAGTGTCGCGCCTTCTGGCATCGTGATCGCTGAGGCGTGGATCGAGTGCCCGATCATCACGCCGTCGAGGTCGATGACGAAAGCTTGCGGGATTTTGTCGTAGGGGCACCACACCTCGACGTCGTGGCGAACGACGTTCAAGACGCCACCGCGCTTGAGGCCGGGCGAGAGGAGTTCGTTGACGAACTTCACTGGCACGAACACGCGGATCAGGCCGTCCGAGCCGATCCTCAGAAAGTCGACGTGAAGGGGAATGTCACGGACCGGGTCGAGTTGCACGTCACGGGCAATGACGAGACGCTCGCCGTTCTCGATCTTGAGGCGGAACACCGTCGAGGTGAAATGCCCCTTGAGATACTGCTTCCAGACGTCGTTGTAGTCGAGCGAGATCGCTTCAGGCTCTTTACTGTCACCATAGATGACGGCGGGCACGCGGCCCTCGCGGCGGACATAGCGTGCGGCCCCCTTGCCGACACGCGGACGCACCGCGGCCTGAAGCTCGATGGTCTGAGCTGACATTGAGTGTCTCCAATGCGAAAAGGCCCCAGGCGGGGCCGTGCCTGCCCGTCCGGCCTCCAAGGGTGCCGGCGGGAGCTCACGTTTCAGGTGAGAGCGCGTCTTATAGCGACGGGGCGGGAGCTTGGCAACGGGCGGTTGTGGGGGCGGCCCACCGCGATATCGGCAGACGCAGCCTGGATTGAACTCACGTGTGTACGGCGTCGGAGGTTAGAGCATTGCCTCGCTCCTGGGCGCGATTGTGGCGACCGCCTGCAGTCAGCCGACTACCCTTCCAGCACAGGGGCCGAGTAGAACAGGCTCGACACACTCTCCTCGCGCGAGGTGCGCAGGATGGCCTCCCCCAGCAGCGGCGCGATTGAAAGCACCCGGATGTTGCTGGCTGCCTTGATCGCTTCCGTCGGCAGAATGGAATCGGTGATGACCAGCGACGTCAGCGACGACTTCTTGATGCGGCTCACCGCGCCTCCCGACAGGACGCCATGGGTGATGTAGGCCATCACCTCGATCGCGCCGTTCTTCTTCAACGCGTCGGCCGCGTTGCACAGCGTACCGCCCGAGTCGACGATGTCGTCGATCAGGATGCAGCGCTTGCCGGAGACGTCGCCGATCACGTTCATGACCTCGGACTCGCCGGCCCGCTCGCGCCGCTTGTCGCAGATGGCGATCGGCACGTTGATGCGCTTGGCGAGCGCCCGGGCGCGCACCACGCCGCCGACGTCGGGCGAGACCACGACGAGGTTGGTCAGGTCGTAGCGCTTGATGATGTCCTCGACCATCACCGGGGCGGCGAACAGGTTGTCGGTCGGGATGTCGAAGAAGCCCTGGATCTGGCCGGCGTGCAGGTCGAGTGTGAGAACACGATCGGCGCCCGCGCGCTCGATCAGGTTGGCGACGAGACGCGCCGAGATCGGCGTGCGCGGTCCAGGCTTCCGGTCCTGGCGGGCATAGCCGTAGTAGGGGATCACCGCCGTGATCCGCCGCGCCGACGCCCGCCGCAGCGTGTCGATCAGGATCAGCAGTTCCATCAGGTTGTCGTTGGCGGGAAACGACGTCGACTGCAATACGAAGCAGTCCTGGCCGCGCACGTTCTCCTGGATCTCGACGAAGATCTCCAGGTCGGCAAACCGCTTCACCTGCGCCTTCGCCAGCGGCACCTGGAGATAGTCCGCGATGCCTTCCGACAGCACCCTGTTGGAATTGCCGGAGACGAGCTTCAGTGGCGGCTGACTGGACTCACCCCGCGCACGGGCATCGAAGGACATGGCACCCCTCCACGACAGGTCTGTGACGCGCTGACTAGCAACGCCTGGAGCCCAATGTAAATATCGCACTGCAATAGTTCGTCAAAAAATACTATCCCGCCACGATTTTGTGGCAGCGGCCGACCGGTCCTTCGGAGGGGCCGACGGCAGCACGTGGCCCTGCCGGTCCGCCGCCGCATCAGTAAGACGTATCGGCGCGGACACGACAAAGGCCCGGCAATCCATGCCGAGCCTTCGCAGTGATCCGATCGCGGCGGAGCAGAGCCGCAGCTCACCCCGCGGCGGTCATCAGTTCGTCGACGTTCTGGCTGGGGCGGCCGCGGCTGTCGTCGCCGTCGCATTCGGAATAAGCTTCAGGATACCCTGGGCGGCAGCGGCGGCAGCAGCATCTGCCGTCTTGCCCCACGCGCCGTTGAGCGAACCCTCAGGAATCTCGTTCTTTTGCGACACGGTGCCGAGGTTCTTGCCTTGCGGGTCCTTGACGTCCCAGTCGATCTGGATCGGCTGCTTGCCGTTCGCGCCGGCACCGACCTTGACCCGACCGTTGATTCGGTAGCTCTGCGGAGAGGCGGCGGCGAGTTGCATGCCGTTGCGCGTCAGTTCTTTCTGCAAGGCCCCTGCTAGCGAGACACTACCGTCGCCAGGTGCGCCGGTGACGCCCGCCACAACCGCCGTGACCTGGCCTGGTCGGTTGATGCTCCCGGTCGTCTGGGTGTTGACGGCCGTTGCCGCCTGGGCGGCGGTGCCGGTGGTTCCGCCGGCCGAGGCTACGGGTGAAACGGCTGCCGCACCACCGCCGGCAACAGCCGGCCCCGCCGCAGGCGTGGTCTGCGTCGGCAGCCATGTCGCCAGAGAGCCGGCAGTCTTCTCGGCGATGGCCGCGATGATCTGCGGGGACACCGCCGCCCATGGATCGCGCCCGGTGCCGGCCGCGGCGATCTCTTCACCGGTGATACGGTTCACGCGCGCACCCGACGGGTCGGTCACATCCCAGATGTAGGAGACTTTGGTGCCCGACTTTTCGGCCGCCGACACGATGTATCCGCGCAGCGTGAAGCGTGCGCCGGTCCCATCGACAACCGCGATCTGGCGACGAGCGAGCGCCGCGGTGAGCTGGGCCTGGAAGTCCTTTGCCACCGCCTCCGGCGCGCCGATGACCGGAGCGATGCTGATCTTGGTCTGCTGCTGCCCGGCCACGAGCGGATCGGCCGCCGCGAGCGACGGAGCGGCCGCGTCCGGAAACAGCGAAGTGGTGGCTGTGCCGCACGCCGATACGGCGAGCGCCATCACGATCGAGGCGAGCCCTAACGCCCTCGAGGCGAGCACGGAAGTGCCGTCCCTGCGCCACGCCGTGGCAACTCGTTGCGTCTTCACGACGACGTCCCCCTTTAATGATCGTCCGATCATCCGGCGGCCGGCGTACTAACCCTGCGGCCTTCTAAGCTGTTCAATCCGGTACCCATTCCTGAGCCATCTAAACCGGATCACGCCCGATCGTCCAGCCCTGGAGGGACACCGCCTCCTTCAAAGGTCAGACATTACTGGGTTACGCACGAGACCAACTGTGGATTGTGCAGTTAAGACACGACAATGGCGGAGATTTGGCGACCGTAATCTGACTGCTGCAACCGAGTTGTCCGCCTGAAGCTGAAGAATTTCGATTCGTCCTTACTTGTGCACGTATCGAGACCATGGATGGTGGCGAGACCAAGGCCCCGCAATCGGCGCGCGACATAGGCTGGAAGGTCGAAATGCGGCCGCGCGCCCGGCGCGGGGCGCATGAAGTACACAGCATTGCCCGGGTCGAGGCTCAGGAGGTCGGCCTCGAAGTCCTCGCCGACCTCATAAGCCGGCTGGCTGATCGTCGGGCCGACCGCGGCGTGGATCTGCTCCCGCCGCGCACCCAGCTCCTCCATGCGCGACACCGCCGCCTCGAGGATGCCGGCCACCGCGCCGCGCCAGCCGGCGTGCGCCGCCGCGACGACTTTGGCGCTGGCGTCGGCAAACAGCACGGGCGCGCAGTCGGCTGTCAGAACCGCAATGGCAAGCCCGGGCGTCCGCGTAACGATAGCGTCGGCCTTCGGGAGTTCGGCGCTGAAGGGGGCCTCCGCGACGACGGCCTCCGCACCGTGCACTTGATAGGCCGTCAGCACCACTGGCTCGCCAGCGCCGAGATGCCGGGCGACGCGGGCGCGATTTTCCAGCACCGCGGCGCGCTCGTCCTTCGAGCCGAGCCCGCAGTTGAGGCCGGCATAGATGCCCGTCGACACGCCCCCCTCGCGCGTGAAAAAGCCGTGGCGGATGCCGGCAAGGCCATCGAGGTTGGGTGCGATGAGGGGGCGCGGCATGGGGCGGCTCCGGCGATGGTCGGGCGGGAGCGTTCGCTGCGCGCGCAGGGTTGCCACCCTCCGCCCCGCCGCAGGGGACGCCCCCGTACGCCCCCGTCTCCGCTGAACTATATGGAGCAAGTCAGGCCCGATCAAAAGCCAGGCAGCGGCGGCAGGTCGACTGTGCGGATGCCGATCGCCTTGAAGCGGTCGCCCATGCCGGGGACCGCCATGAGGCGGGCCACACCGGCCTCGATCGCGTGCGCCTTGTCCGGATTGGCGCTCATCAGGCGGGAGGCCCGCTCCATGATGCCCAGCCGGCCGAGGAATTCGCCTTGCGTGACGGGGCCGTCGACGGCGAGCAGCGACCGGCCAGCCGGTGCCTCGGCGCGGATGTGGGACCGCAAGCCGTCGAAGTCGACGTGACAGGTCAAATCGGCTTCGCCCGGGGAGGTCAAGGGATGCTCGTAGCTGTGGTTGCGGACAGCCTGCAACGTGTCACCGGCAACGACCTCGCCGTCGGCGCGGCTCGGATCGAAGTGGCCGTAGTCGATGAACAGGGCCGACCACGGCAACGACCGGTCGCGCGGCCACACGTCGAGGGCCGGCCAATCCTGGACCTCGCAGATGTCACCATCCCGCAGCGTCGCATGGGCCGGCAGCCGCGAGCCGACGCCGGTCTGGCCGGCTGACGGCAGGCGCGTATAGTCCAAGCGGTCGCCCGCCAGCCCAACGCCGCGCGGCAGCGCCTCACCGCCGGCAATCTCGAGCTGCTGCACGGGACACACGTCCAGGATCTCGTTGCCGATCACGATGGTCGGTGCCGGCGGAACATCGGCGAGCCTCGTGCGCCAGGCGATCATCTCAGCCCAAGCCGCCAAGGTCTCCTTCTGATCGGCGATCAGCGGCGCGCCGACCTCGATCAAGCTCACGGCGGCCGCCTCCAAGAACCCGGGGACCCGCCGCGTCGCCCGCAGCGCATCGGCCATCAGCGTGCCGCGACCCGCGCCCAGCTCCACCAGCGCCACCGCCCCTTCGCCCATCTGCGACCAGACATCAGCGCACCACAGCCCCACCAGCTCCCCGAACGTTTGCGAGATTTCGGGCGCAGTCATAAAGTCACCGCTGACACCAAACGGGTCTTGCTTGATGTAATAGCCATAGACCGGGTGCGACAGGCACAACGACATATATTCAGCAATCGTCATCGCCCCGCGCTCACGAATGGTGTGTTTGATGATCGCCTCTAAACTCATGACACCCTCCGGCTTCGCACCCAGAGCACTATGCCCAGCACCGCCATCGGCACACATAAAAGCTGCCCCATGGTCAGCCCCATGGCTAAAAATCCAAGCTGGGCAT
>JANRIE010000016.1:0-6354 GCA_033765285.1 Hyphomicrobiaceae bacterium
GGTGCCATCGGTGTGGCGGGAGCCGTTCGGACGGACGGCGCTGGAGGCGCACGCGGGCGGCTGCGCCGTGATCAGCTCGGGCAGCGGCGGCCTGGCGGAGGTGAGCGGCGGGCATGCGGTGATGCTGCCTGAGGTGACGGCGGCCGCGCTGGGCGATGCCATGTCGACATTGATCGACGACGGAGAGACCCGCGCACGGTTGGCCAAAAACGGACGCGCGTACGTTGTTGCCTCCTTCGGCATTGAAGTTGTGTCGCAGCGCCTATTCGCGTTCTGCGATAGCGTCGGGCGTGACCGGGAAAGTGTCTCCCGGCAAATGCGGGCATAACCTCGGCGCGTCGGTGCCGTGGCCAATTGTGCCGTGCTAGGCTCCGTGCGTCGGCAGCACTCACCGAGCACCGGGCGGCAGAAGCGCGGTCAGGGATGGCCTACCGGCGCGCAGGCGCGGGGCTGATGTGTCGGCGCAACGAGAATCCATGGTATGCGACAGGCTCTGTTTCTCGACCGCGACGGCATCGTGAACGTCGACAAGAACCACGTTTGGCGCATCGAGGACATAGAGTTCATCGACGGCGTGTTCGATCTCGGCCGGGTCGCGCGGAGCCACGGGCTGGAGATCTTCATCATCACCAACCAGGGGGGCATTGCGCGCGGCAAGTACTCGAGGGCCGATTTTGACCGGCTCACGCGGTGGATGGAAGCGCGCTTTCAGGCCGAGGGTTGCCCGACCGCGGCGACGTATCACTGTCCCACCCACCCGGATTTCCCCAATCCACTTCTCGACGCAAGCCACATCGGCTGGCGCAAGCCCGAGCCCGGCATGCTTTTCGCCGCCGCCTACGACCATGGGATCGACCTCGGGCGATCCTTCCTGGTGGGCGATCGCGCCAGCGACGTGGAAGCGGGGGCACGGGCGGGCGTCGGCCGAATACTGCTCGTGGGCACCGCCGAGGCGCAGCCGGATCGTCCGGTTCCGCAGATGGATCGTGTCGGGTCGGTCAGGGATTCGGTCGCGTGGCTGACGGCGCTGCTCAGCGACAGAGGGAGGGCATGAGTTTGGCTCATGCGACTGCAATGGCAGCCGACGGGCCTTCCACGTCGGCAGTCGCAGTCCCTCAGGCCAGGGGCAATCTCTGGGCCAGACGGCCGCTTGAAGCTTACGCGGTTATGCCCAGCAAAATGCATGCGCTGACTTGCGAGTGGCGCCTGCGGATCGTACGTGGCCGCGCTGCGTGTCGACCGACGCGGCGTGATTGAGGACGAGCGCCACATGTCACTGGGTCCGAGCATCTTCTGGACGACTGTCGTCTCAATCTTTCTCATTCTTGGCTACGCGACGCTGGTGGGGCGCCCAGTCGCCCGCCTCTTCTCCAAGGCCGCGCAGGACGACGTCCGGTTCTATCTGTCGCCCGCTTTCGGTCTCGCGCTGGTGCTGATCTTCATCGCCGTGTGGGGGCGCTACGTCGCGTTCGGGGACACCCCCCTCTTCATCCTTCTGATGGTGCTCCTGGCGATCCTTGCAGCGGTCCTGGAGAAGGACCAGCGCGGCGCTCTGCTGCACGCGGCCACGGTTGGGGCGTTCGGGGTCGCTGCATCTGCGACGCTTCTCACCTCGCTCTGGTTCTCCGGCGCGCTCGCTCCCCACAATGACACCTTCACCTATCTGGCGTTGGGGGATTGGCTCCAGAACCATCCCTTCAACAGGATGGTCACTGCGCAGGATATGACACCCGCTTCAACGCAAGTCGCCCTGTATCAGGTGCACGGCTTCAGAATGGGGGGGCCCTACCTGCTGGGACTGTTCCAGTCCGTTCTGAACATGAAGTGGGCCTTCGACGTATATCCAGCGCTGGTGGGCGCCTCGACGGGGGGCACCGCACTTGCTGTCGGTCTGCCGGTGGCCTCTGCATTGCGTGGAATGACGTTGTGGCAGCGGCTCGCGGGACTGACCATGATCGGCAACAGTCTCGGCGGTGTCAGCTTTGCAGCCCACTATGGGTTCATGCCGCAGGGCTATGGCATTCTGTTCGGCGCCGCATGCCTCTTTGCATATGGCATACAGCTGTCGGAGATCGGCACGGGTAAGCTGTCGCTGCGCGCGATCGGCGGTCGCGCGATCCCTATCGCCCTGCTCCTTGCGGCCAGCATTTTCAGCTATTCGGAGCTTGCCCCATTCGTGACTGCCAGCGCGGGAATGGCGTCGCTGGTCCAACTCGCTCGGACGCGCGCCGTCTCCGCCTTCGTCAGCTACGGTCTTGTCGTGATTGCTCTTGGGGCAGTGTTCCTCAATGTCGAGCTGGTGCGCACCGTGCAGGCGTTGAAGGTGCAGTCCGTCGCGGTGGTGGGAAGTCCCATCGATTGGCACCTCGTCGGGTATCTTGCCCATGCCATGGGGCTTCACGGCGGCGGTTGGGACGTCGCACAGTGGACCCTCGGCGGCAGGTTCGGCTTCGGCGCTGCAGGGTCGCTGCTGGCCTGCGCGCTGGTTCTTGCCGTGGCGCTAGCCGGCAGTCGCCGGGTTCTACGCTCCGGCGAGGCGGTGATGGTGCTGCCAGCCGTCATGATGCTCGTTCTGTGCGCTGCGGGGGTTCTCTATCTTCGCTATGCGGCCCACAATCCGTTCCCAGTGGGCGTGGGGCAGAGCTGGAGCCAGTTCAAGCTCACGGATTGGTCCTATGTGTTCGTGACCGCCGTTGTGCTCCTGGGGGCACTTCCGGTGCTGGCCCGCTTCGGGGCTGCCGGCAACGTCATGGCCTTGCTCGGCGCCGTGTGGCTCTGCGGGGGCGTGCTGACAGGGCACAACCGGACCTTGAGCCTGAAATCCTACTATGTCGGCGAGACCGATTTGTCGTCGCGGCTGCGGTCCATCCGAGACGCTGCCCTGGACGTCTGTCGGGACGCGACATCCATCTATCTGGACCTCTCCGGCCAGGACCACAAGTTTCGCCAGATGCTTGCGCTCTATCTCTGGGACAGGCGATTGAAGGCGGACTGGACCGGCGACGGCTACGTGATCGGTTGGCTGCCCCAGGGGCGGCAGGCCGAGCAGATCGCCAACGGGGACTGCCTGATCGAGCACAGCTCTCTCTCGACCGAGAAGGGCGGTACGGTGGTGGGGCAAGCGCGCATACGACAAGGGGTCGAAGATCTCGGCGAGGTTCGTGTCACTCGCGTCGACGGCATAAACCAAGTCGAATCGGACAAGACTGGTTGGTGGCTCTGGGTTGCAGGGGAAGCGCGGATCGCTCTGGCGCCCCGTGGTATCTCCCCCGAGGCAGACCGCGCCGAGATCGCCTTCTGGATCGGATCGGAGCAGAGCCAGGACGTCGTCGTGGTCGTCTCGAGCATGGAGGGCGGTGAGGAGGTCCACGAGTTCAGGCTCGATACGCGCGGGGTCAGCAAAGTCATTGCGCTGTCCATGCCGCCGGCCTCGATCCGCAAGGTCACGTTTCGGACCAGTGCCGAGCCCAAGCCGATCGGGTCAGCCGATCCGCGCAAGGCGAACTTCTTGCTTCGAAA
Source organism: Hyphomicrobiaceae bacterium (assembly GCA_033765285.1). Lineage (GTDB taxonomy): Bacteria > Pseudomonadota > Alphaproteobacteria > Rhizobiales > Hyphomicrobiaceae > Filomicrobium. Next base: position 3,520 of record JANRIE010000016.1, read on the forward strand.
TCTGACAGTGCTGGTGAAATCGTCAGGCTGACAACCGCCCGTTCGGTCCAAGGCGGGAGAACGCCCCGGGCTGGCGGGCGGCGTCAGAAGCGCACGAAGCCAAGGCGATAGAAGATGTCTAGCCACATGTGGCGCTTGAGATAGGGCTTGATGCGCCTGCGGATCTCTGCGGCTGTCGGCGCGTATCCCAAGTGGTCCAGATGCAGCCGGGCCGTCTCGCTGTTGCCGAGTTGCTGCATGGTTGCCGTCTTCTGCGCGGGGTGGACGCGGAACATTCCGAGGAACCGGGGCAGGCGCGCGAACGTGAAGCCCGCTCGAAGTGCGCGAAGGATGAAATCGTAGTCCAGAGCATACCGGAAGGACGTGTCGAGCGGGCCTATGGCGTCCCACACACGCCGACGCCAGAAGAGCGTCTCCTGCGGCACGTAGTCCGCCCATCGCAGGGCCTCGCCGTCATGGCGGGGCAGAATGCAGCGGCCAACCTCGCGGCCCACCGTGTCGATGTAAATCCGGTGGCCGTAGACGATATCGACATCGGGATTGCGTGCGAAGAACCGCGCCACGTATGGGATGGCGCCCGGTGCCAAGACGTCATCGCTGTTCAACCAAGCCATGATCTCGCCGGAGACGCGCCGAAACCCGCGATTGATCGCATCGGCTTGGCCTTGATCCGGCTCGCTGCGCCAGTCGAGGTGGTCGCCATAGCTTGCCAGGAGCTCCACTGATCCGTCGGAGGAGGCGCCATCCTGCACTGTGTAGTGGATGCGGGGATAGCTCTGGTTCCGGACGCTGGCGATGGCCTCTTCGAGAAACTCACGCTGCTCGTAGGACGGGGTCACGATGGCAAAGGCGAGGTCGACATCATCTGCCCGGGCTCGGTGGTACTCGGGCGGCACGAATAGCCTGCGGGGCGGATATTGCTCGTACATCCATATTTTTTTCCGCTTCAGATCCTTCCATCTCCAGGTTGTGCCGAATGCGATCGATGCCGTCCCCTCGATGGAAGGGGCGCCGGGCCGTTTCCCGATCTCTGCGTGGCCATCAGGTTGTCTCGGAGGGTCGCGCATCGGGCGTCCAGAGCTGGCGCAGCCAGGCAAAACGTGGGGCGGCGAGCTGAGCCGCCTCCTGCGAGACATGCGGCCGGTGCGCTCGGCGAGGTCCGGCTGTTGCTGTCGGGCCTGGGATCTCTAGCACCGGGCGGAGCGAGAATCCAATGCGACGGGTATCGTGCGGTGGACGTCGGCGCCGGCCATGTGGCGGATGTGCTGCGGCGTCTGCCAGTCCCGAGATCGCCGTGGCGGATCGGCGCAAGGCCAAGCCGAGACGCCAAGACTTGCCTCTCGCCGGGGCGGCGGGTACTGTCCGCGTCGGGCGACAACCGTCGGCCGGAGGCACAATCGGACCGGGACTTTCTTCAGTACGGGCGGTCTCGGAAAACGACGATTTCATGCGGCATCTTCGCAATCCGGTCGTCATTCTCTTCGCTGTCGGCCTTGCCTATATCGCAGCGCTCATCGCGGTAGACGCGCGGCGGCATGTGTTTGACGCGCTGCCGATGCTGGCCATGGCCCTGCCATACGTCGTCGTATTCTCGCTGGTTGCGTATGTCCTTCGCTATCTGCGCTGGCACTATTTTCTCAATCAACAGGGATTCCAGGTGCCCTTTGCCGGGGGGGCAGTCGCGTACATCGCGGGTTTCGCGTTCACGGCATCGCCCGGCAAGGCCGGCGAGCTGCTGCGTGTCCGCTACTACGCCGCGTGGGGCGTGCCGGCGCCCACGGTGATCGCGTGCTTTGTTTTGGAGCGCTTCCTCGACCTTCTGGTCTTGCTCGCGATCTCCGTCCCGGCGTTTGCCGAGGCATCCGGTTTCGCGGTGGCGGTGGGCTTCGTGGGGGCTGTGGGAGCGGCTGTGGCCTCCGCCATCAGGTGGCGGAGGAGCGGCCGCAATATCGTGGCGGTCATGCGCAGGCTCGGCCTCCGCAGGGCGTCCCAGCTTGTGCGCATCGTGCTGCTTGGTGTCGAGCAGATCTCCGCCTTCGCGAACATCCGCAACCTGTCCGTCGGTCTCATGCTGGGGGCTGCTGCGTGGCTGGCGCAGTGCTACGGTTTCAGCCTGGCGCTCGGCAAGCTGGGGATCGATGTCGGGGCCGTGCTGCTGGTGTCGATCCCGGCTGCGGCGATGCTGCTTGGCGCGGCCTCCATGATCCCCGGGGGCGTCGGTACAACCGAGGCTGCAACGGTGGTGCTGTTGACGGGATATGGCGCTGAGACTGCCAATTCGGTGCTCGGCTCGATCGCGCTTCGGCTCGGCTCGATCTGGTTCGGGGTGGGCATCGGCTTTGCAGCGGTTGCGTACCTCGAAAGCCGGAGACGCGCCCGCAACGTTGCCCCGCCCTGCAAGGAGGCCGCCCTCCCACGACAGATCAACTCGGGCGCGATCTGAGGACGGGAGGCGGGGCAGGAGAATTGAATCTGCTTGCATCCGCAGCATTTGCGATAGAAACGTGAATTGCATCTCTCCAGAGGCCGGAGGAATCTGGTCGGCCTGCGGGAGGTCTGAGCGGGTTGGCCATTGAAATTTCCTGATCGCAGGGGACTACTGGCAAGCATGTGCCGAAGCCCGGCAACCTTCAGCGGCGTAGACGTGGATCGGCGCGGTGTGGACAGCGGCACGCTTCATCCGCTACGGATCTTCTTGTCATGAGCGTCAGCAATCCTTCCGACGTGCGCCCCTACGCCCTTGCCGGCAAGCGCGTGTTCGTGGCGGGGCATCGCGGCATGGTCGGCAGCGCCATCGTGCGGCGGCTGGCGGGCGAGGGCTGCGAGGTGGTGACG